>NZ_JAJOMX010000001.1:0-1335000 GCF_024699925.1 Mesorhizobium sp. J428 | reverse complement strand
GTCATAGTGATCCGGTGGTCCCGTGTGGAAGGGCCATCGCTCAACGGATAAAAGGTACGCCGGGGATAACAGGCTGATGACCCCCAAGAGTCCATATCGACGGGGTTGTTTGGCACCTCGATGTCGACTCATCGCATCCTGGGGCTGGAGCAGGTCCCAAGGGTATGGCTGTTCGCCATTTAAAGCGGTACGTGAGTTGGGTTCAGAACGTCGTGAGACAGTTCGGTCCCTATCTGCCGTGGGTGTAGGAATGTTGAGAGGATCTGTCCCTAGTACGAGAGGACCGGGATGGACGTATCTCTGGTGGACCTGTTGTGGCGCCAGCCGCATAGCAGGGTAGCTATATACGGACGGGATAACCGCTGAAGGCATCTAAGCGGGAAACCCACCTCAAAACGAGCATTCCCTGAGAGCCGTGGAAGACGACCACGTTGATAGGCCGGGTGTGGAAGCGCAGCAATGTGTGAAGCTTACCGGTGCTTAATAGCTCGATTGGCTTGATCATTCTCATTACTCATGCCCATTCTGTGGGTTGGCAAAAAAGACAGCTTCTCGAAACAACATGCTCTTCGTTGACCTGGTGGTTATGGCGGAGCGGCTGCACCCGATCCCATTCCGAACTCGGCCGTGAAACGCTCCAGCGCTGATGGTAGCTTTCGTCCTAAGACGCGGGAGAGTAGGTCGCTGCCAGGTCTGCAAAGCGCATGTTGTCAAATCTTCTCCTTACGAATGCCCGCCTCGACGGCGGCGACCGGGCCGCGCAAGCGGCCTTTGTCATTCAGGCATCTGGTTTCGTCTAGGCAAAGTGCCTATATGAAGATGGTGACGCGGGGTGGAGCAGCCCGGTAGCTCGTCAGGCTCATAACCTGAAGGCCGCAGGTTCAAATCCTGCCCCCGCAACCAACTTCCCGGACGCACCACCTATCCCAGTGCGTTCCGCTGCTGTCCCTAACGGCCCCATTTTCCCGACACTTCCCGGCTTTATGCCGCCCCGACTGCAAGAATCCCGGATTTCTGGGGCCTTGCGGCCGGGGCGTTGCCGTATGTGGACCTGCATGTGCCCGACTGGACTATGCCGGCGGGGTAAGCGACATCGTGGGGCATGGCCAGCGTCCGCGCCCTGTTGGCCCGCGAGGTCGATGCGATTAAGAGCCCCGGCCTCCAATGGGTCGCGCCCTCGTTGTACCTTCAGCTTCGCCGGACGGAACGCGGTCATGGCTCTTCCGATCGATGCAACACGGCAAGGCCCATCGGCACGGACTCGGTGCCGTGCGCAACGTGGGGCTACATGCGGCCCGACAGAGGGCCGAGGAACTACGGGTCGCCGTCCGTAACGGCTGTAAGACCGTATGTCCGCCTCTGTTGGTGAGGTGGCTCGTCCTACACTGCGCGTCCGAGGGTTGCTTGGACTGGCCGAGCCGATCCTCATCACAGGAGGACGAGCCGTGGCAGATTATAGGGAAGCATTTGTCGGAATCGATGTCGCAAAGCTTAGGAACGCCGTGGCGATTGCGGATTCCGGCCGGGAGGGAGTAGTTCGCTTTTTCGGCGAGGTCGACGCCTCGGATCAGAGCATGCGCCGCGTTATCCAGCGGATCGCCTGCAGGTTCAATCGCGTCCATTTCTGCTATGAGGCCGGACCGACCGGCTATGGTCTCTATCGGCTGATCCGATCGCTCGGCCATGAATGCATGGTGGTCGCCCCGTCGCTGATCCCAAGGAAGCCCGGCGATCGGGTGAAGACGAATCGCCGAGATGCTCTTGCGTTGGCTCGACTGCTGCGCGCCGGCGAACTGACGGCGGTGTGGGTTCCCGATGAAGGTCACGAGGCCATGCGGGATCTTGTCCGCGCCCGAGCAGCAGCAGTCGAGACGCTTCGCGTCCACCGGCAGCATGTGAGCGCCTTCATGCTCAAGCACGGGCGTATCTATCCCCGCAAGAAGGGCTGGACGATGCGCTATCTGCGCTGGCTGCAGGAGCAACCGTTCGATCACCCTGCGCATCAGATCGCGCTTCAGGAAATGGTCGAAGCGGTCCGCGTCTCGAAAGAGCGGGTCGAGCGACTTGAGCGTGTGATCGAGGAGTTCGTTCCGGCTTGGTCGCTGGCCCCCGTCGTGCGGGCTCTGCAGACGTTGCGCGGCGTAGAGCTGATCGTCGCCGTAACATTCGCAACCGAAGTTGGCGACGTACAGCGGTTCGAGAGCCCGCGTCAGCTCATGGGGTATCTCGGCCTCGTTCCCGGAGAACGATCAACAGGCGAAACAGTCAGACGGGGCGGCATCACCAAGGCCGGGAACGGCCGCGTCCGCCATATGCTGGTCGAAAGCGCGTGGACCTACAGACACCCGCCGAGGGTCGGCGCGAAGAAGCTATATCGTCTCGAGCAAGCATCGCCAAAGGTGCGAGAGATCGCCTGGAAGGCACAGACCCGGCTGACGACCCGGTATCGGATGTTGAGCGGCCGGGGCAAGAAGACAACGGTGGTCTGCACAGCAATCGCCCGAGAGCTGGCCGGCTTCATGTGGGCCGTTGCAAGGGAGGCGCAGGCGATCAGGTCGTAGACCGCTGCGACGGCTTCATCTCGCTCATGGGCGGAGGCGGAACCACGGCAGGGGAATGTCCGTCAGACGCTTTGTGGCCGGCAACCTGGCCGACGCCCGCAGTAAGATAGGAACAGCCCCGGACGCACAATCGGGAATGCGGTAGCCAACCCGCGCATCAGAGCTTGATCACCGACGTCCTTCAGTTCCGCCTCCACCCATGCGCGATCATCAGAATGAGCAGCCGTTCCTCGGACCGGATGATATCCTGCGCCTCAAACCTTGACAGCGGACATCAGAGCGGTGTTCTCAGGCCACGAGTGGGGATGTGGCCGTTGACGGTCGTGAGGAAGTCCGCGAGACTGGAGGGCAGACCTACACTGCCTTCATTGTGTTGTAGCCTATGCCTCGGATGCCGGCATCCGTCGTCGCTTGCCTGAAGGCCTCTGACACGAAAGGATAACGGCCGCTCAAACGGGGATCGATCCAGACATGACGTCCGGTGACCCGCTCGAGGCTCACCACGCAGGAGCCCCCAGGCCTGTTCATCCAGAGCCCGGACTTCTCGCGGAACTCGTGTGTCGTATGCTCCCTGTCCATGCAATCGATACGGGTGCAGGGATAGAACCAGAAGTAGGAAGCGGCGTGTTTTCCGTCCTTCCAGACTAGCTCGACCGGAGCAAACTGATGGACGTCGGGCTCCAGCCCTTCAATAACTTGGCGAAGCTTGTCGCTTACGAAGAAGTAGCTGTGCTGCATCAGATCGGCTGGCATTTTCTTCCCCCCGCCGATCTTGATCTTTGTGGGCAAGTTGGCGGTATCGACCGGAAGGCCTTGATAGACAGACGACTTATCTACCCAAGTTCCGTCTTCCAACCTCACTGAATTCGTAACCGGGTGGAACTCGAAGCCGACCGGAAACACTTTCCGGAAGTCTCCGTCGAGCAGATAGGCTCGCCGCCCGAAATCCGCGCCCTCGTCGGCGAAGATCGTAAAGACGGTCATCGGCGATAACTTTCGTTTTGGCCCAGTCTAACCTCAGTCACATTCCTACACGATGCCGATTGCAGAACGGTTAGCGCGTGCCGCTGAATTGTCGGCAGGTCAGCAAGGGGCGAGCCCTGCTGTTTAACGTGACGGCGACAGCCGGCGAGTCCCCGCGGTGACCCTTCAGTCAGCACGGTCACGAGCGCGGATGTAGGCCCAGGGCAGGAGCTGGTCGATCTGGCTGCTGGGGGTGGCCGTTGACGATCCTGGTGAGCACGTCAGTGAGATAGCCCAGCGGCTCGACGCCGTTGGGCTTGCAGGTTTCGATGAGCGAGGCGATGACGGCCCAGTGCTCGGCACCGCCGTCGGAGCCGGCGAAGAGCGCATTCTTGCGGTTGAGCTCGATGGGACGGATCGAGCGTTCGACAACGTTGGAATGGATTTCGATGCGGCCGTCGTTGAGGATGCGGGTCAGACCCTCCCAGCGCGAGAGCGCGTAACGGATCACTTCGGCAAGCTTGGTCTTCTGGCTGATCAGGCCGAGCTTCTCGCGCACCAGGGCTCGAGCTCGGCGACGATCGGCTGGCTCCTTTCCTGGCGCATCTCGAGCTCGATCACGCCGGCGTCGCGGATCGCCTTCTGCCTGCGCGTCCGGGTTGGATGCTAGCCGCTGGCTCTCGCGTTGCCGACACCACCACCGCAACAAAGGCCGGAATGTCCCGCGCCGGCGAGATCGCAAGCTTGCGAGCCTCCGTCGCCATGTGAAGACTTGTTGCGGGCTCAGCCCGTGGCGGCGGGCCATCCCGGAGATGACCACGTTCGGCTCCAGCGTCTCTGTAATGATCCGCCCCTTGTCGTCCTTGGACCATCGCCGCCGACCGCCGGCGCCGTTGATCACCTCGAAGCGCCCAGGGTGCTGCTCAGGGTCAAGCGTAAGGTCAAGGCCGACTTCCGATTCCGATGCAGAATCGGCAGGCTCACAAATCATTGGCATTCCCGGAAGGTGGGGCGGATACGCCGCTTACGCTATGAGCTGAAGGCTGTCGTCTCTCCAAGCCCGCCGTTGCCGTGCAAGCGGAGGTATTGATGTCCGTCGCCTACCAAGGCTTTCGCGGCATCTGAAATGCTCTCACGCTTAACTGGCTGGTCGACAAAATCGATATACGAGGGCAGGGAAAAGAACAGACGGATCGCCTGCGCCAAGCTTCAGCAAGATGTCGTGAGTGGTGCGCGCTCGGGGAGCATATGATCATGGACATATCGTCGTAATTCGCTTGCGATCTCAACAAATTCTATGTCTTCCCACTGCGAGATTCGTTTCAAGACGTCGCCTTCGATAAGAAGGCGAGAGCCGGCTGCGCCAGCTAGATCGAGCGATCTCGCAAACTAGCAAAAATCAGACTGTGCCAAACCACGGGCTTTGATAAGGGTCTGTAGGTGCTCAATATTTAGGGCGCCTTGACAGGCCAGGGACACGGATACCCTTCGCCTCATCGATCGCCTTGATAAGCGTTATCAATCTGCTGATTGGTAACGATCTGCACCGTAACAGCGATCGGGTCGTGCGCGGTCCTTTTGGCCACCAGAAAAGCGTAGGCTTTAGCCATCTTCCCAATGACCGAGGCCCCCGGTTTCGCGGTCTTTGCTGCGGAAATGCGTGAAACTGTCCAGGAAGCGCCCGCATTTGCTGCGGAGCATTCAGTTGCTGAAGTTCAACCCTATCGGCGGTTATCTCCCCGCTCAGCTCCATACAGTAAGGTGCAGTCGGCACCATCCCATTCGCTCCCCGTCCCGGCATCGGCCGTCAAGCCCTCCAACGCCATTGCACTGAGTCCCGAGCCCCGCTCAATGAGGCGCAACGCTTGTCGCATGTCCCAAAACTCATGGAAGTCATCTCCAGTGTTCGAGCCACGAGCGCCACCAAAATCAGCCTTTTGCGAACTGGCAATGTTTACTTCAACGTGTTTCCGGGCGGCGAATCTTGATTCAAGATCGCAGCCTACTTGTGGAGTTCAACCCCATCAAATGCCGGCCGCCGGGTACACCGCAATTCGATGGGATAGCAACTACCTGATCGTGTTGGCTTTTAAAGCACAGGATGGAATGGTCTGCTGGATCGACAGCTGCCGACGAACAGCGACCTCGCTCCGTTTCTGCTACCTGACTTCGGGCGGCTTCCGGCCTTCTTCGTAGAGACCGTTTCGAATGCTGGCCGAGACGTTTACCAGCCGATGCCAACCGGCTAGGTCTCTCGCTGGTTCCTTGCCTGACCTGTGACGCGTTTGACGCCGCGGTGCGCGGCACGCATCGACCGCAGCTATTTGCGTTATCATTCCCTCGCTAATTGTCTGATCAGCCCTGACGACGCGGTAGGACAAAGGGCCATAAAATGTCTGACAAAGTTTACGGCTTCCGCGTGGGAGTTTTGAATGCCTCGCAATTCGACACCAAGACAAGACAAAATGCGATCATTTCCATTACTTCCGAGTAGATTTCTGTCTGACAATTATGCAGATTGGTGGGAGATATCTCCAGGAGGAATGAATGGATCCGTTTCTTGTCGAACCATCGTGGCTGGAAGAGCGCCTTTCTAACCCGCGCGTGCGGGTGATCGACTGTTCGTGGTACATCCCCGAGACGGGCAAGAGTGCGCTGGCGGACTTTCGCGAGGCTCATATTCCCGGCGCCGGCTTCTTCGACCTCGATGCGGCGTCTGATGCGAACTCTCCCTATGTGAACATGCTTCCCTCGGCCGATCGGTTCACGACCGTTGCGCGGTCGCTCGGCATCGGACGCGACACGTTGGTCGTTGTTTACGATTCGAGCTATGTCTCGGCACGCGTCTGGTGGATGTTCAAGCTCTTCGGCCATGAGAACGTCCGTGTCCTGAACGGAGGCTGGAAGCGCTGGAAGCAGGAGGGCCGCCCGGTCGAAAGCGGCGACGGCGCATCGCCTCCGGTGGGGGATTTCTCCGCCGCCGAGCCGGTCGAGGGCGTAGCCGCCTGGAACGATGTGCTCGCGGCCACGCAAGGCAACGACATCGCTGTGGTCGACGCCCGCACCAGGGAACGCTTCACCGGCGAACTGCCGTCGGGCTATCCGGGCGTGGCCGGCGGCCACATGCCCGGGGCAATCAGCCTGCCCTGGGGCAAGATGATCCCGCAGAACGGCGACTTCACCTTCGTTGCGCCCGACAGGGCGCGCGAGCTCTTCGCGGAAGCGGGCGTCGACCTTGCCAAACCCGTGATCACGACGTGCGGGTCGGGAGTGACCGCCGCGATCCTCGCCTTCCAGCTGGCGCGCCTCGGCAAGCGCGACGTCACGCTCTACGACGGATCCTGGCACGAATGGGGGCAGCGCGACGATCTGCCCAAGGTGTCGGTATGAGCGGGAAAACATCCGGCGGTCCTGGCACCCTGCTGGTCTCCGCGGGCCATGCGCACGGCGTCAGCGGCAGCTCGGTCAATCCGCCCGTTCATCGTGCCTCGACCTTCCTGTTCGACACGCTCGCTGCATTCGAGACGGCGAGCAGAACGCCTTTCGACGGGCCTTTCTACGGCCGGGTTGGCACGCCGACCACGTTTGCGTTCGAGCAGGCCATTGCGGAATTGGAGGGCGGTCACCGCTCGATCGCGACGTCGTCAGGTGTTGCAGCGATCTCGGCTGTATTTCTCGCGTTCCTGGACAAAGGCGATCATGTGCTGGTGGTCGACACCGTCTACGACCCGGTTCGCCGCTTCTGCGGCCGGATGCTCTCGCGGCTGGGCATCGAGACCACGTTCTACCATCCGGCGATGGGCGCCGAGATCGAGACGCTGATCAGGCCACAGACGCGACTGATCTATATGGAGTCGCCCGGCTCGGGAACGTTCGACATGCAGGACGTGGCGGCCATCGTCGCCGTGGCGAAGGCGCGCGGGCTCCGCACGGCCATCGACGCCACCTGGGCGACGCCGCTCTTCATGAAGCCGCTGGCGCTTGGGGTCGATGTCTCGATTCACGCCGCGACAAAATACATCGTCGGGCATTCCGATGCGATGCTGGGCGTCTTGACTGCCAATGCAGAAACCTATGACGCGGTTCGCCGGTCGACCCAGGACCTCGGCGCTTGCGCCGGATCGGAAGAGTGCAACCTCGGACTTCGCGGCCTGCGCACGTTGGAGGTGCGGCTACGCCATCATGAGGCTGCCGCAATCGACATCGCCTCCTGGCTAGAGGGCCGGCCACAGGTGGCGCGCGTGCTTCATCCGGGCCTGCCGAGCTTTCCCGGCCACGATATCTGGAAGCGCCAGCTAAGCGGCTCCTGTGGCCTGTTCGCCGTCGAACTGGTGGACAGCGACCCCGCCTCGGTGCGGTCGTTGGTCGACGGGCTGCGTCACTTCAAGATCGGCTTCAGCTGGGGCGGCTACGAAAGCCTCATCCTGCCCATGCACCCCGAAAAGGCGCGGCAGGTGGCGCGCTGGGACGGCAAGGGCGCGTTGCTGCGGCTGCATGTCGGCCTCGAAACTGTGTCGGATCTGAAGGCCGATCTCGCCGCCGGCCTGGAGCGATTGCGTCCGCTCTGACCCTCGAAGATCGCTGACGAAACATGCTCCGGCCGATGCCGGAGCATTCCACGTCCGCGAAGCCGTGGTCTCAGAACCCGATCGGCCAATGGTTGATCTGCGAGCCGTCGATGAAGCGGCTGTGACGGAACGGCGTGGGATCGACCACCGTCTTTGTGCCCGTCACCAGCTCCGCCATCAACTGGCCGGCCGCCGGTGCTATGCCGAAGCCGTGCCCCGAATAGCCGGTCGAGACGAAGAAGCCGGGGATTGCATCCACCCCCGAGATGGTCGGAATGGCGTCCGGCGAGACATCGATCCAGGCGCCCATGCGCTCGTTGACGATCAGCTTGTCTGCGAAGACCGGGAACAGCTTCTTGATATTGACGATGGCCTGGTCGAGAATTGCATGAGCCGGCTGCGGTCGCAGGATGCGGATCGCCTCGAATGGTGTGCGCTGGTCGAGCTTCCAGCTTCCGGCTTGCAGCGTTTCCTGGAAGGAGCGCCTGCCGAT
This sequence comes from Mesorhizobium sp. J428, assembly GCF_024699925.1. NCBI lineage: Bacteria > Pseudomonadati > Pseudomonadota > Alphaproteobacteria > Hyphomicrobiales > Phyllobacteriaceae > Mesorhizobium > Mesorhizobium sp. J428. The sequence continues at coordinate 1,326,415 of NZ_JAJOMX010000001.1, read as the reverse complement.
GCGGAATTTCATCGCCCGCCACTCGTTCCTGAGCGCGGGAATGTAGTCCTTCAGGTAGCGGAAACTGTCCGGCACGATGTCCACCGGATGCGCCGAGCGCATCGAGAAATTGTAGCCGCCGTCGAGCCGCTTGCGGAAGCCGAACCCTTTTCCGGAGCCGCAGCCGACCGGACCGCCCTCGAGCGGCCGGGTACGCATGACCTGCGATAGAAGCTTCAACTGCGGCACCTTCACACCCTGATTGCGCGCGAAAAGGCCCGACCAGCTGCCGCCGGCCAGCACGACCGAGTTGCAGCGAACGCGCCCCTTCTCCGTCACCACCTCCGATACGCGACCGCCCTTCGTCTCGAAGCCGCGCACGGCGCAGCCTTCGACGATGCGCGCACCAAGCTTTTCCGCGCCGCGTGCGATCAGGCGGGTGGCAATGTGCGGCTCGGCGAAGCCGTCGCTGGCGGTGTGCAATCCACCTGCCCATTTGCGCGTGGCACCGGGCGCGAAATTGCCGATTTCGGTCGCCGACACATAGCGCGTGTCGAGATTGTAATCGGCCACCGCCTTCATCCAGCCCTCATATTTGGCCAGGTCCTTTTCCTCGTCGCAGAAATAGGTGATGCCGTGGGTCCGAAATCCCAGATCATCGCCGACGATGTGGGGCAGGTCGGCCCACAATTTCATGGCATGGATCATGAGCGGCAGTTCGCGAGGGTCGCGACCCATCTTGCGCACCCAGCCCCAGTTGCGGCTCGACTGCTCTTCGCCGATGGCGCCCTTTTCGCAGAGCACCACAGGCACGCTCTTCTGGGCGAGATACAGGGCCGTGCAGGCACCGACGATGCCGCCACCGACGATCACGACCTCCGTCTCGGCAGGGACAACGTTGAAATCGCGATTAGGACTGCTGTGAACGTTCATGAGGGTTCCATTCCGGTGGGACGGCGTGTCGGTGTTCAAGTGGGTTGATGCGCGGTGTCAGGAGTTCGGGCCGCGTCCGCGGCCTGTCGCCGCGCCTTGATCTGGTTCACGTAGTCGATGACGAAATCGTAGAAGCAGCGCGCGGCGACGGAGAGCCTGTCCTCGTCCCCGATCAGACCGAGCGAGATCGGGATGGCCGGAAAGAACGGCAGGAAAGCCAGCTGGCTGTTGCGCCGCAGATGCGGCGAATAGGGACTGACGATCGATACGCCCGTTTCCGCCGCGACCAGGTTGCAGACGGCCTCATGCGTACTGGCCTCCAGCATCATGATGCGGTCGACGCCCTCGCGGTCGAACAGGGTGTCGACCTCGAAGCGGAATGGGGTTCCGCGCGGAAAGCTGACGAAGGGCCGGCTCGCCAGGTCCCTGGCATGTATTTCGCTGCGCCCGGCGAACTCATGTGACGCGTGAAAGACGCACAGAGCAGGCCGACGCAGCAGTTCGACCACCGGGATGGAGGCGTTGGCGATGGGCAAGGTCGCGACACCGATATCGGCGCGGCCCGACGACACCCACTCGACGATCCGGTCCTGCGGCTGGCTGTCGAGCTTGATCGCGATGTCGGGATAGGATTTCCGGAACTTGGCTATGATTTCCGGCAGCAGGCCGTTGGCGTAGAGTCCCATGGCTGCGATGGAGATCGTCCCGCTCGACAGGTTCTTGATGGCATGGACCTGATGGTTGAGTTCCTCCAGTCCGATGAACAGCTTCTCGACCTGGGCGAACAGGCGGCGCGCGTCCTCCGTCGGTTCGGCGCCGCCCCGCTGCCTGTTGAAGAGCCGGAACCCGACGGCAGCCTGGAAGTCCATCATCAGGCGACTGACGGCCGGTTGGGAAATGCCGAGCAACTCGGCGGCCTTCGTCATGCTGCCGAGCGTAATCACCGCCCGAAACGCCTCAACCTGCCGGATGTTGAAGTGAGCCAATCCTCGCTCCCCTTGCGCGGAAACAGGGCATTGCGGAACCGTTTTCCGCCGACCTCATGCGTTTGAACATAACATTCTTATCAAAATTATGCAACTTGACGCTGTGAATGTTATGTCATAATTTGCCTTAAAGCTAGACAGGAAATTCGTTTGCCCCACGAATGTGCATATCCTGACCATGGAGGCCTTGGCCGATGAGATCTCGTCGGTCGGCCGCGCACTGGGGCGCCTTCACGGCTCATGAGGCGGAAGGCCGGCTCGTCTCCATCTCTCCTTTTGAGCACGACCCTCACCCCACGGCTCTGAACTCGATCTGGCCCGAGATGCTGACATCTCCCATGCGGGTCGCGCGGCCCGTCGTGCGCAAGGGCTGGCTTGCCGATGACGGTGGCGCGGCCCGCGGAGAGGACGATTATGTCGCCATTCCATGGGACGAAGCGCTGGATATGGCGGCCGAGGAGATCGGCAGGGTCCGGCGGGAACACGGCAATTCCGCCCTGTTCGCCGGCTCCTACGGGTGGTCTAGCGCCGGGCGGATCCATCACGCGCGAACGTTGATCCGCCGCTTCTACAACTCCCTCGGCGGCTTCACCGACCAGGTCACCAATTACAGTTATGGCGCCGCGATGGCGTTTCTTCCGCGCGTCGTCGGTGTGCACAATGCTGTCGGCTCATCGCTTACCGCGTTCAACACGATCCGCGATCATTGCGATGTCATGCTCGCATTGGGAGGCATTCCAGCGAAGAACTGGGAAGTCAATTCCGGCGGCTTCGGCCAGCATCGCTACGAGCCTTTTCTCCATGGTATCGCCCGCAGCACGCGGGTGGTGAACGTCAGCCCCTACAAGGGCGACATCGAAGACCGCTTCCCGGCGGAGTGGCTGCCGATCAGGCCCAACACGGACACCGCGCTGCTGCTCGCCGTCATGCACGTGCTGGTGTCGGACAACGCGCACGATCGCGATTTCCTCGCGAGATACTGCCAAGGTGCGGAAGTGCTGATCGCCTATCTGACCGGCAAGACGGATGGTGTGGCGAAGTCGCCGGCCTGGGCCAGCACGATCACCGGGATCGATATCGACGCGATCGTCGCGCTGGCCCGCAGCCTGGTCGGGAAGCGGGTGCTCGTCACGGCGAACTGGAGCCTGCAGCGCGCCCGTCACGGCGAGCAGCCATATTGGGCCATCATCGCGCTCTCCGCCATGCTGGGGCAGATCGGACTGCCCGGCGGCGGCTTCGCTTTCGGCTACGGCTCGTCCAACGGGATGGGCAACCCGCGCTACGACACGCCGCTCTACGGTCTTCCGACAGGTCAGAACGCCGCCGGCTATTCGATCCCCTGCGCCCGGGTGGCCGACCTCTTGCTGAACCCCGGACGATCCTTCCGTTTCGACGGCAAGGTCGGGATCTATCCGGAGATCAGGCTCATCCACTGGGCCGGCGGCAATCCGTTCCATCATCATCAGGATCTGAACCGGCTGCGCGAGGGCTTCCGCAGGCCCGACACGGTCATCGTCAACGAATGCTACTGGACGGCGACCGCACGCCACGCCGACATCGTCTTTCCTGCGACCACGGCCCTTGAGCGCAACGATATCGGCGGAGCCTCCCGCGATCCCTACATCCTTGCGATGCAGCAGGTCGTGCCGCCGGTCGGCCAGGCGCGCAACGACTACGACATCTTCGCGGAACTCGCCACGCGGCTGGGATGCGCGGACACCTTCACCGAAGGGCGGACGACCGACGAGTGGGTCCGCTTCGCCTGGGATCAGATCAGCGCGAGGCTGGCGCGGCGCGGTCTGGAACCGCCAAGTTTCGAACGCTTCTGGGAGGATGGCTATTTCGAGATGCCCGACCCGAAGGATAATTACGTCATGTTCGCGGATTTTCGCGAGGATCCCGAACAGCATCGCCTGCCGACGCCGTCCGGTCGCATAGAGCTCTACAGCGAGGACGTGGCGACGATGACAGAGGGCCGTATCCCTGGTCATCCGGCATGGCTCGATCCGGAAGAGTGGCTGGGCGCGGACCTCGCGGCCACCTATCCGATTCATCTGCTCACGCCTCAGCCGGCCCGTCGCCTGCACGGCCAGATGGACTGGAGCGCATACAGCCGTGCAGGCAAGGTGCGCGAGCGCGAGGTTCTGCAACTCAACCCGGAAGACGCGGCCGCGCGCGGCATCGCGGAGGGCGACCCGGTGCGCCTCTTCAACGACCGTGGGGCCTGCTTCGCTGTTGCCCGCCTGACCGTCGGCCTCGTGCGGGGCGTGGCGCTTCTGCCCACCGGGGCGACCTACGATCCGGACGGCGCAAGCGACCGCAACAGCAATCCCAATGTGCTCACGCGCGATATCGGCACATCGGAACTCGGGCAGGGGTCGTCCGCGCAATCGTGTCTCGTGGAGATCGAGAAGTTCTCCGGCGAGCTGCCGGAGCTCAGGGTCAATCGCCCGCCCGTCCAGCACGAGCGTGGCGAGGATGAGATTGGCGTGGGCAGAAAGGGACGCGCGGCGTGAGTCTGCAATTCGACCATGTGGTGTTGCTGGTCAACGATCTTGAGAAGGCGGCGCGCGATTTCGCGACGCTGGGCTTCACCATCCTCCAGCGGGCGGACATCAATGCCAGCCATGGTTCGACCATGTTCCGCTTCGTGTCGCTCGCCGACGGTTCCTACATTCTGCTCACGGCCTTCACCGGTCCCGAGGCCATGGCCAGGCATCGTCTCGGCCCGGTGCTGGAAGCAGGCGAAGGCCACGCCGACTGGTCGTTCGCGGTGGCGGATGCCTCGGCACTCGGCGCTGCAATGAGGGCGGCCGGCAAGCCTGTGGGCGGCCCCGTCGTAGTGTCCAACGTCGTCGAAGGCGGGCACAGATGGGGGCTTGATCTCCTGATGCTCGGACGCGGCGCGGGTGGCGACGTCGCCTTGCCTTTTGTGGTGTCCGACAATGAGGGGCGCAACCATCGCGTTCCGGGCCCCTCCATCCATGCCAACGGCGCGAGCGCCATGGCGGGCATCCGCCTCTCCAGCGTCGACGGCGACACTGTCGTGAAGACACTCGCCGCAATCGGCGGAAAAGATGCGGGGATGTCTCCCGCCAACGCCGGCGACCGGCGTGTCGACTTCGGCCCTGTCTGGATCGACGTCGCGCCGGAGAATGTCGCGGGCAGCCGCGCCGGCGGCGGCATTGTCGAGGTCGTGCTGACGTCGACGGATGCGGGCCTGCCCGCCGGTGGCCGCGTGCTCGATCTCGCTCTCGCTCACGGCGCGCCGATCCGGCTCATCAAGGCGTGAAGGACGACACCATGCTGACCTCCGACAAGACTACCAAAGAGATATTCAAGGACCATCAGCGCGCGCCGAAGCTGCCGAACTTCGGCATGGGCAAGCGCGTCGCGCTGCTCAATGTCGACCTGCAGCGCCGCTACACCGACACCGCGACCTTTGCCTCCGCCTATGAGGCGGACCCGGAACAGCTACCGCTGGTCAACGAACTGTCGCGCACGGTTCGTCGCCTTGGCATGCCGGTGATCTGGACCTTCGTCGCCTATCTGCCGGGCGGAGCGGACTGCGGCTGGTGGGGCGTGCGCAGTCAGTCGCCGATGGCGTTGCAGAATGTCGGCCATGACTCGCCGCAGGCGGAAATCGATGCGCGGCTCGATGTCGATCGCGTGCACGACCTGATGCTGCACAAGCGCATGGGGTCGGCCTTCTTCGAAACCCATTTGCCGTCCTATCTCACATTCAACCGCATCGACACGGTGATCGTGACCGGCGGCGCGACCTCGGGCTGCGTGCGCGCGACGGTGGTCGACGCCATGTCGCACGGCTACCGCGTCATCGTGCCGGAAGAGTGCGTGGCCGATCGCGAGGACTGGGCTCACTACGCCTCGCTCTACGACATCGCGGTAAAATACGGCGACGTCGTGCCGGCCCGCAAACTGCTCGCCGACTTGGCTCAACTCGCTTCGGCGGAGACTTCCGATGCAGCCTGAACCCTTCAGCTACGACTACGCGCCCTATCTCGGACGGCCGAAGATCGTCTGGCCGGATGGCAAGCGCCTGGCGTTCTGGGTGGCGCCCAACATCGAGTTCTACGAATACGCGCCGCCGAAGAGCGCCGCCCGCACGGTCTGGTATCGTCCGGAGCCCGACATTCTGAACTATTCCATGCGCGACTACGGCAACCGCGTCGGCTTCGACCGCATGGCTGACGTGATGGCCAGATACGGCGTGCGCGGTTCGGTCTCCCTCAACGTGGCGCTCTGCGACCACTTCCCCGAGATCATCGAACGCTGCTGCGAGCTGGACTGGGAGCTCTTCAGCCACGGCATCTACAACACGCGCTATCTCTACGGCATGACGGAGGACGAGCAGCGCCAGGTGATCCGCGACAGCCGCGACACGATCAGGCGCATTTCTGGCCAAAGCCTCGACGGCTGGCTCTCGCCGGCCATCTCCAACGAGGAAACGACGCAGGACCTGCTCGCCGAGGAGGGCCTCGTCTACACGCTCGACCTCTTCCACGACGATCAGCCCATGCCGGTGAAGACCAGGTCGGGCAAGCGTTTCGTCAGCGTTCCCTACATGATGGACGTCAACGACGTCCCGGTGCTGAACTTCCGCAACATCTCCCCGCAGGACTACCTGCAGCTGATCAAGGATCATTTCGACCAGCTCTACGAGGAAGGGGCGGAGAGCGGCACCGTCATGTGCCTGCCGCTGCATCCCTACCTCATCGGCCAGCCGCATCGTCTCTGGCTGCTGGACGAGGCGCTGAAATATGTCACGTCGCATGACGGCGTGTGGCTGGCGACCGGCCGCGAGATCGCGAAGTGGTATCGCGACAATCACTATGACGATGCCAACGCCTTTATCGCCGGTGTGAAGGGGAATGCGGCATGAGCATCGTCGAGGGCTATTTCGACTATCCGCACCGCGGCCCTGGCATGGACCAGGACCGATATCCGTTCCGCCGGCTGGCGACGAGCGCGCCTGTCGTCTGGCCCGGCGGAACGAAGCTGCTGGTGTGGGTCACGCTGCACCTGGAGCACTTTCCCATGGACATGCCGGTCAAGCCGTTCATCCCGGCCGGCGGCATGAACCGGCCCGGCATCAGCGTCTGGGATTATACCCAGCGCGACTATGGCAACCGCGTCGGCTTCTATCGCCTAATGAAGCTGTTCGACCGCCACGGCATCCGCCCGACCATCGCAATGAACTCCCAGGTTGCGGTTCGATATCCCTATCTGCTCGACCGGATCTTGGAGCGCGGCTGGGAGATCGCGGCCAGCGGCGTCGACATGGGCCATCTCCACTACGGCGGACTGGACGAGGGGGCCGAGCGCGAGCAGGTGCAGCGATCCTTCGCCGACCTGCGCCGGCTTTCCGGGCAGGCCGTGACCGGCTGGCACTCGCCCTCTCACTCACAATCGCAGAACACACCCGATCTGGTCGCAGAAGCCGGTGGCCTCTACATCGCCGATTGGATCAACGACGACATGCCCTACGCCTTCGCCGCCCGCGCGGGCGCGCTGACGCAGATGCCGCTGTCCTACGACCTGTCGGATCGGAAGATTCTCTATCAGCAGTCGCTGCCTTCCGCCGTCTATGCGCACCAGATCGACATGGCGCGCCAGTGCCTGCGCGCCGAGGCAGATGAGCGAGGCGGCCGTATCCTGTCGCTGTCGCTCAGCCCGTGGGTCGCCGGTTTGCCGGCTCAGATACGCACCATCGACGCCGTGCTCGGACGCATCATGGCCACGCCCGACACGCGCTCGGCAAGCGGCGAAGAAATCCGCTCGGCCTGGATGGCAGGCCGGGGAAGCTAGAGAGCCGTAACGCAGCGGCGGTCCGGGGAACCGCCATGCAGGAACGAGAGCGTCGTATGAGCCAGTTGGTATCTGTCGGAAGGCCGGAGGGCGAGGAACGCGGTGGTAGCGCCGGCGCCGAAAGGCTGACCGCCAGCGAGGCGGCCCGACTGATCCGCGACCGTCGGCTGACGGCAGGCGAACTGGCGCGGGCATGCATTGACCGCACGCTGCTGCGCGACGAGCAGATCCACGCCTGGACGGTGTTCGAAACCGAGATGGTTTTGGCGCAGGCCTCGGAACGCGATGCGGAGCCGCTGCGCGGTCCGCTTCACGGCGTTCCGGTCGGGATCAAGGACATCCTGTTCACGCGCGACCTGCCGACTACCTACAACTCGCCGCATTTCCAGTCGCACCATCCGAACATGGACGCGGCGGTCGTTTCGCTCTTGCGCGCCGCCGGCGCAGTCGTCTTCGGCAAGAACGACACGGTGGAGTTCGCCGTCAACGGCAGACGTGCGCGCACCCGCAACCCCCATGATCTGCGGCGCACGCCCGGCGGGTCGTCCAGCGGTTCCGCCGCTGCGGTTGCGGATTTCCAGGTGCCGCTTTCGATCGGCACGCAGACCGGCGGCTCGGTCATCCGCCCGGCATCCTATTGCGGGGTATGGGGCATGAAGCCGACCTGGAACGCCGTGTCCGCCGAGGGGATGAAGGTCTGTGCCCCCAGCATCGACACGCTCGGCTGGTACGGCCGCTCGGCGCAGGACATCGCCCTGTTGTGCGACGTGTTCCGCATTGTCGACGATGAACCCGTCGCGCTGCCGTCGATCGATGGAGCGCGCATCGCGATTTGCCGCTCCCCGGTCTGGCACCTCGCCGAACAGCCGACGCGCGACGCCCTCGACCTGTGCGCCGATCTGTTCCATTCCCATGGCGCGGAGGTGACGTTCCTGGATCTGCCGGAGAGCTTCGACGGGCTGACAGCCGCCCACAAAGTCGTCATGCAGAGCGAGATGCGGAGCACGTTCCTGCCGGAATTCCTGGCTTTCGGACACGCACTCTATCCGGAACTGGTCGCGACCATGCGAAACGACTCGGGTTTCAGCCGGGCCGATCTGCGCGCCGCCTACGATCTCGCGGCTACGTGCCGCGCGCGTTTTGACGAACTCGCGGCCAGCTATACGGCGGTCCTGACGCCGAGTGTGGCGGGAATAGCGCCGATCGGGCTGGAGGATACCGGAGCTGCCACGTTCAACCGGATCTGGACGCTGCTGCATACGCCTTGCGTGAACGTGCCCGGTCTGAGCGGCCCGGACGGGATGCCGATCGGCGTCACCATGACCGGTCCACGTTTCTGCGACCGTCGCGTGCTCGAAGCGGCACGGCTGTTCGGCGACCTTCTCGATCTGCGAACACGGGAGGGGCAGCCATGACGACGTTAGGTCGCTTTCTCCGCTTCAAAAGTTGTCTGACTATTTTTCAGAGAAATGTTGGGCATGCTTTTGCCATTCGCGCGCTGAACTTGGCTGATTGTCGGGATTTTTCGAGCTTCCAGCCATCTTTTCCCTTGACGAGAAGCGCAGCCAATGGAACAACTTTGTCAGACAAAAGAGGCCAAATGGCCCAGGGGAACACTCGACTGGAGTTTCTCGGCCTGGCCGGGAACTCGGAGCATCTTCGCCCGTATGCGCAGGTCAGCTCGCGCGGCTTTCACTCGCTCATCCGCGGCACCTCCCTCACGGTCGACGCCCGTCTAGATCTTGCGCCACCCATAAGGAGCCACAGCCGTGAAACTCTCTGATCTCACCTTCAACCGTCGCGCATTCCTCGCGGGTCTTGCCGCAAGCGCAGCTTTTCCCGCCGCTATCGCCGTATCCGGCAAATCGTTCGCTCAATCCGCGACGCCGAAGCCGGGCGGCACCGTGACCACTGTCGCCTGGCCCGGCCCGACCTATCTCAATGCCGCGATCACGACGTCCGGACCGGAGTCGTTCCTGTCGCCGAAGTTCTTCGACGGGCTCTGCGGCTACGACTACGGCATGAAGCCGAAGCCGGCGCTGGCGCTCAGTTGGGAGACGTCGGAGGACGGCTTGCGCACGACCTTCAAGCTGCGCCCGGACGTCAAGTGGCATGACGGCAAGCCGTTCACCTCCAAGGACGTCGCCTTCACCTTCATGGAGGTGATCAAGGTCCATCACGGTCGCGGGCGCTCGCTGTTCGCGAACCTGGAGACCGTCGAGACACCGGACGACCTGACCGCGGTCTTCGTCATGTCTCGTCCGGCGCCGGCCATGATGAAGGCGCTCGATGGCCGCGAGTCGCCGATCCTGCCGGCCCATCTCTATCAGGGCACCAATATCCTCGAGAATCCGGCCAACACGAAGCCGGTCGGCACCGGTGCTTTCAAGCTCACCAGCTATGAGCGTGGGGCCAATGTCGTCATGGAGCGCAATCCTGATTACTGGGACACCGGGAAGCCCTATCTCGACCAACTGATCATCCAGCATCCCGGATCCGGCGACACGCACCGCTATGCTGGAGTCGGGCCAGTGCGACATCGTCTATCTGAACTTCCTGCCGGCACTCGACATTCTGCGCCTGGCCAAGGAGCCAGGCTTCGAGATGGACCAGAAAGGCTATGAGACGTCCGCCTCGTCACAGCAGATGGATTTCAACCTGGATCGCGAGCATTTCAAGGACAAGCGCGTGCGCCAGGCGATCGCCCATGCCATCGATCTCAACTGGACAACCGAAAACATCTGGCACGGATTCGGCAAGCCGGGCGCCAGCCCGCTGCATCACGAGCAGAAGGAGTTCTACACGACCGACGGCGTGCCGAGCTACCCATACGATCTGAAGAAGGCAGAAGCCCTGCTCGACGAGGCCGGCTATCCGCGCGACGCCAGCGGCGTGCGTTTCGAGGTCTTCATCGATCCGACGCCTTATGGTGAGGAGTCGCTCCCGACCGCGGAATACATCCGCGAGCAGCTTCGCCAGATCGGCATTACCGCCAAGATCCGCACCGAGGACTATGCAGTCTTCATCAAGCGCTGCTGGACCGATCGCGATTTCGACATGTGCGTCTACACCGCCGCCATGGGCGCCGACCCGACGATTGGCGTCCAGCGCTTCTACTGGTCGAAGAACATCAAGCCCGGCGTCGCCTTCTCCAACGGTTCAGGCTACTCGAATCCCGAGGTCGATGCGCTGCTCGAAGCCAGCCAGGTCGAGCTGGACCCGGTCAAGCGCAAGGAGCAGTTCAAGAAGTTCCAGCAGTTGGCGATGGCCGATCTGCCGACCTTGCCGATCTGCGAGACGACCCGCGCCACGATCGCCAATACCAAGGTCAAGGACTATACTGTCGACGCGCTCGGCGGCGCTCTCGGCAACATGGCCAGCTGTTGGGTAGAGGCATGACCAATCCGGCTTCGGCCACTGCAGCGCCGGCGCGAAGGCCCGGCGGACTGGCCCGTTTCATGACCGGTCCGCTCCTCCGCTACGTGCTGCGGCGACTGAGCCAGGCAATCCTGGTGATGCTGCTGGTGGTGATCGGCAGCTTCATCCTCGTCAAGTCGGCTCCCGGCGACCTGGTCGACGTGCTCGCGGGCAATTCCGACATGACGGCCGAGACCATGGCGCTGCTCAGGCAGCAATACGGTCTCGACCAGCCGGCCTATGTCCAGCTCTTCCACTACATCGCGAAACTCGCGAGACTTGATCTGGGCTATTCGCCGCTGAACGCCGCACCGGTCCTCGACGTCATCCTGGGGAGGTTGCCGGTCACCGCCATTCTCGTCGTGGCCTCCGTCACGATCTCAATGTCTGTCGGCACGGTGCTCGGCGTCATCGCCGCGCGTAACGCAGGCAAGCCGGTGGATCTCGGCCTCTCGATGCTGATGCTGGTATTTTACGCCACGCCGTCCTTCGTCATCGCCATTGCCTTCATCCTGTTCTTCTCAGTCTTCTGGAATCTGCTGCCAATCGCCGGCTTCGCGACGGTGGGGACCAGAGCAACCGGGCTGGCCTACGCCTGGGACGTGATCCGGCATCTTGCGATGCCGGTCGGCGCCCTGTGCACCTTCTACATCGCGATCTACGGCCGCATCGGCCGCGCCGCCATGCTGGAAGTTCTCAAGCTCGACTATGTACGAACCGCCCGGGCGAAGGGCATTTCCGAACGCCGAGTCATCTATGTTCACGCGCTGCGGAACGCCATGCTCCCGCTCGTTACGATGGCCGGGCTGCAGGTCAGCTCGCTGGTCGGCGGCGCCGTGCTCATCGAGACGATCTTCGGCCTGCCGGGCATGGGCCGGACTGCCTTCGACGCGGTGTTCGAGCGCGACATAAACCTCCTGCTCGGCGTGCTGTTCATCTCCTCGCTCAGCGTCGTCGTGGTGAATTTCGTGATCGACATGATATACATGCTGCTCGATCCGCGGGTGGAACTGGCATGACCCTCGATCGGAAATCGTTCCTCTATCGATTTGTGCACCACCCGAGCGGTGTCGTCGGCATCCTCATCATCCTGTCGGCCGTGCTGATGGCGGCCGTCGCGGGCTGGATCTATCCGGACGGCCCATGGCCCATCATCGGCTCGCCGCGCCTGTGGCCGGGCGCGGATCCGGCCCATCCGCTGGGCACGGATTCGCTTGGTCGCGACCTCACGGCCGCGCTGCTGCACGGCTCACGTGTCTCGCTCGCGGTCGGTGCTGCCGCGGCACTGGTCTCGATCGTGATCGGCACGCTTTTCGGCGGGATCAGCGGCTACTACGGCGGATGGATCGACGACGTGCTGATGCGCATCACCGACGCGATGCAGACCATCCCTTCCTTCCTGGCCGCCATCGCCATCGTCGGCGTCGTCGGAGCCTCGCTGCCCACCATCATTTTCGCCATCGCGATCGTCTCGTGGCCGATGATCGCGCGGCTCGTGCGCGCGGAATTCCTGCGCCTGCGCACCTATGACTTCGTGCAGTCGTGCCGCATCATCGGCATGTCCGACATGCGCATCATCTTTGCGCAGATCCTGCCGAACTGCCTGGCGCCGATCATCGTCGCTTCGTCCGTCCTGGTGGCGACCGCGATCATCGTGGAAGCAAGCCTGTCCTTCCTCGGTCTGGGAGACCCCAACATGATGAGCTGGGGAACCATACTCGGCAACGGCCGGGCGGCGCTGCGCAGCGCCTGGTCACATCACCGCCGTGCCCGCCGCAGCACTCGTGCTGACTGTGCTCGCACTGAATCTCGTTGGCGACGCATTGAATGACATCTTCAATCCGCGCCTGAAGGAACGTTGATGGCCAAGTCGAACGAGCCCTTGCTCGCCGTACAGGACCTGTCGATCCGCTACGGCGCCGACGTTCCGCTGGTGGAACAGCTCAACTTCACTGTCGAGCGCGGCGAGACCGTCGGCCTGGTCGGCGAGTCCGGCTGCGGCAAGTCACTCACGGCGCTGGCCGTGATGGGTCTCTTGCCGCAAAACCTGAAATCCGGCGGCGGCATCCGGCTGGGCGACACCGAGCTGACCAAGCTCGATGCGCGCAGTCTGCGCAAGATACGCGGCAGCCAGATGGCGATGATCTTTCAGGAACCGCTCACCGCGCTGAATCCGGTCATGACGATTGGTGCGCAGGTCGTCGAAGTCTTGCGCGCCCACAACAAAATGAGCAGCGCCGACGCCGAAAGGCGGGCGATAGAACTGCTGGAACTGGTCCGCATTCCCGATGCGGCGGCCCGCTTCAACGACTATCCGCACCGTCTGTCGGGCGGCATGCGCCAGCGCGTGGTCATAGCGATAGCGATCGCCTGCAATCCCGCCTTGCTGATCGCCGACGAGCCCACGACCGCGCTCGACGTGACCGTTCAGGCGCAGATCCTGCGCCTCCTCAAGCGGCTCCAGCAGGACGCGGACCTGGGCCTGCTGTTGATCACCCATGACTTGGGGGTCGTACGCCAGGTCGCCGACCGGATCGTGGTGATGTATGCCGGTTCGGTGGTCGAGGAAGGTCCGGTCGACGCGGTTCTCGACAATCCGCGTCATCCTTACACGGCCGGTCTTCTGGCGGCGCGCCCGCATGGAAGCCACAATGCCGGGGCCGAGCGCCTCGCGGACATACGCGGAACGGTGCCGGCGCCGGAAGCCCGTCCCGGCGGCTGCCAGTTCGAACCGCGCTGCGCCTATGCCCAAGCCGACTGCAGAGCGGCACGGCCGCCGCTCTCTTTGCTTGCCGGCGGGCGCGCGCTGCGTTGCTATCATCCCGTCGGAGGGGCTCACTGATGGCGGTCGTGCTGCAAACCGATGATCTCGCAGTGCATCACAAAACGCCGCGTGGTCCGCTGCGGGCGGTTGACGGCATTTCGCTTGAGGTCACCGCGGGCGAGACGCTCGGCCTGGTCGGCGAATCCGGTTGCGGAAAGTCGACGCTCGCCCGGTGCGTCGTCGGCATCAGCAAGCCGACCTCCGGTTCCATCACCCTTGGCGGGCGCCAGATTCTGGATGGCCGCCGCCAGCGCTTCGAACGCGCGCGCCTGGTGCAGATGGTGTTCCAGGACCCGAGCGGCGCGCTCAATCCACGGCTCACTGTGGGCCGCCTGATCGAGGAGCCGCTGAAGGTCCATGGAATGGGCAACAGAGCCGAGCGCAAGGCAAGGGTGGCCGAACTCGCTGCCCAGGTCGGGCTGTCGGACTATCACCTGACGCGGCATCCGCACGAGCTCTCGGGCGGACAGCGCCAGCGCGTCTCGATTGCGCGCGCCCTCGCCCTCGAACCGGGCCTTCTCGTGTGCGACGAAGCCGTTTCGGCCCTGGACGTCTCCGTGCAGGCGCAGGTGCTGAACCTGTTCGTCGACCTGCAGAAGCGGCTCAACGTTGCCTATCTCTTCATTTCTCACGATCTTTCGGTCGTGCGATACATCTCTCATCGCATCGCCGTGATGTATCTCGGGCGCATCGTCGAGGTCGGACCTGCGGAGGAGGTCTGGAACCGCCGCAACCATCCCTACACGCGCGCCCTGATCGCCGCGATCCCCGACGAGAAGGTGAGGCGCGACGATGTCGCGCTGCTCGAGGGCGACGTGCCGAGCCCCGTGAACCCGCCTTCGGGCTGCACCTTTCGCACGCGCTGTCCCCACGCCCGGGCGCGCTGCGGCGAGGAAGTGCCGCTGTTGCGCGACCGCGGGAACCGGTTGCAGGTCGCGTGCCATTTTGCCGAGGAGATCGAAGCGGCCTATGCCGTCGATGCGTCTTCAACAGGCGCCTTTCATGCGGAGGCCATGCCGGCGCCCGCACGCCCGGCGGCTCTCCAACGCCAATGATCCGTTCGGCGCTCACCGGCGAAGATATCGTCCGCATGATCGATGCCTGGCACGGGATCATGCCGCCCAACCCCGCGGCTCATCTTTTCGCACGCGACCTGCCGCGCGTGATCGCAGCATTCGAAGCTCCGCCCGTCGCCGGTTTCGCCGATGAGCCGGCGGACTTCCTGCGCGCCCTCGAAGCCTTCGGCGACGTGTCGGCGCCGTGACGGCGTCCACCGGCACGACCTGCAGTGCCGGCCGCAGGACTATGGCCGCACGGTTTGCGAGCGCGTCTCGATCGGCGGCTTTGTCACCGGCACGGATTACATCCAGGCGCAGCGCGTGCGCGGCCGCCTGATCGCCGAGCTCGATCGGGCCATGAGCGGTTTCGATGCGATCATGTGCGCCACCGCCGCCGGCGCGCCACCGCCCCTTGAGAAGGTGGACGACGGACCGTGTCGGAAGTCTCATCCGATCACGGCGCCGTTCAGTATCACCGGGCACTCGGCGTGCCGTCTTGTGCGGGTTCTCGGCCGAGGGCATGCCACTGTCCGTCCAGTTCATAGGCCATGCATATGAACTGGCCCGCAAATGGTCGCAAATGAGGCCAATAGGGATTTAGGACACATACATGTCAGACATATATGCAGAGAAATTGTCCTCCCACCATCAAATACATTATATAATTCTTCATTAAGTCGCCTCCGCTTGACATTTCTGTCAGACAGAAACATTTTCTGTCTGACAGAATGGAGGGGGAAAAGCGTGACGATCAGCGCGGGATCGGTGGCAAAACCGAACGATCCATTCACGCTCGACATAGCTTCGGTCGCCCGGCATCTGGCGAGCCGAGCTCTGGAACTCGACATGTCCGCCGGTGCACCGCGGCTTTCCGGCGGACTCTCCAACCTCAATTATCTCGTGACGGTCAACGGCCGTCCCGCCGCATCTGCGCCGCCCCCCCGGCGGGGGAACTGCCACCGGGCGCGCACGACATGGTGCGCGAGCACCGCATCCTCTCGCGGCTCTCCAAGGCCTTCGCGCCTGCCCCCGACAGTTTCTTCCTGTGCACCGATCTGTCCGTCATCAAAGTGCCGTTCCAACTGATGGAGTATCGACAGGGTCTGGTCGTCGGCGGAGATCGCCTCCCGGCCATGCTGGACATGCCGCAACGCACGAAAGCGCTGTCGCAGGAACTGGTGTCGACGCTCGTCGCACTCCACGCGGTCGATGCGTCCGCGATAGGGCTCAGCGATTTCGGCAGGCCGCAAGGGTTCTTCGAGCGCAACGTAGCCGGCTGGTTGAAGCGTGGTGCGGTCCTCGAGCTCGACGGCGAGGTCGCGCGGCGCGTGGCGGAGGTCGGCGGCTGGCTGAGCGCGAATTCACCGACGCCGCTTCATGCAACCCTGCTGCATTCGGACTTCAAGCTGGACAACTGCATGCTCGATGCGGACTTCCGCATCAGCACCGTGCTCGACTGGGACATGGGCACGCGCGGGGATCCGCTGATGGACCTGGCGACACTCACCAGCTACTGGGCCGAGCCGGGCGACCCGGACTGCATGCGGGAACTGGCGCAAATGCCGACGGCGCGGCCAGGCTTCCTGACGCGCGCCGAGGTCGTGCAGGCCTACGCGTCGCAGTCCCGCCGCGACGTCTCCGATTTCGGACCCTGGCGCGTACTGGCATTGCTCAAGCTCGGCATCGTCTTCATACAGCTTCACCGCAACTGGCTTCGCGGCGCGGCGGGCGATGCCCGCTATTCCGGCTTTGCCGCGCTCGGCGCGGACATCGTCGACTTCGCCGCGGCCTCGACCCTGCGCCCGATTTGAAAGAGGCAAGAAATGGACTTCGCCATACCCACCGACCTGCAGGATCTCTCGGCCCGCATCGGCGGCTTCGTGCGTGACGAGATCATCCCGCTGGAAAAAGACCCGCGTTGGGGCAGCCATGGCCCGAGCGAGGACTTCCGCCTCGAACTGGTCTCCCGCGCCCGCGCGAAGGGTTTGCTTGCATCGCACGTGCCGGTCGAGTTCGGTGGACTGGGCCTCGGCCACTTCGGCCGCGCGATCGCCTTCGAGGCGGCAGGCTATTCCATGCTCGGGCCGGTCGCGCTGCACTGCGCCGCACCGGACGAAGGCAACATGCACCTCATGGCGGAGGTGGCCGACCAGCGTCAGAAGGAGCGCTGGCTGCGTCCGCTGGCCAGCGGCGAGAGCCGCTCCTGTTTCGCCATGACGGAGCCGATGGGCGCGGGCTCCGACCCCTCGCTGCTGCAGACCGTCGCGGAACCGGTGGCCGGCGGCTACCGCATCAGCGGCCGCAAATGGCTGATTACCGGTGCCGAGGACGCGCGCTTCGTCATCATCATGGCCAGGCTCTCCAGCGGCGAGAGGGCGGGCGCGGCGACCATGTTCCTGGCCGACATGGATCAGCCGGAGATTGTGCTGGAGCGCCAGCTCGACAGCATGGATTCCTCCTTCACCGGCGGCCACTGGGTGATGCGCTTCGACAATCTGTTCGTGCCGGAGGAAGACGTCCTTGGCGCGGTGGGCGAAGGGTTTCGCTACGCGCAGGTGCGTCTCGCGCCCGCGCGCCTTACGCATTGCATGCGTTGGCTGGGCTCCGCCGTGCGCGCGCAGGACATCGCCCGCGACTATGCGACGCGCCGCACAGCCTTTGGTAAGACGCTCGCCGAACATGAGGGAATCGGTTTCATGCTGGCCGACAACGACATGGACATCCACACCGCACGGCTCGCCATCTGGCACGCTGCCTGGGTGCTCGACCAGGGCCACAAGGGTAATATGGAGAGCTCGCGCGCCAAGGTGATCTGCTCCGAAGCTGTCTGGCGCGTGGCCGACCGCTGCGTGCAAATCCTCGGCGGTCTGGGGCTGACGCGCGACACCGTGGTGGAGCGCATCTTCCGGGATGTCCGCGCCTTCCGAGTTTATGACGGGCCGTCGGAGGTGCACCGCTGGTCGCTGGCGCGGCGCATCGCCGGCGGGAGGGGCTGAGATGGCCATGCCGACCATGTTCGATCTCGGCGGCCGCGTCTGCGTCGTCACCGGCGGAGGGCGCGGCATCGGCAAGTCGATCGCCGAGGCGCTGGCCGCGCATGGCGGCAAGGTGGTCATGACCGGTCGCTCCGAGGGCACCCTGAAACAGGCCGTGGAGGATATCCGCGCCACCGGCGGAAGCGCCGACTGGCTGACCGCCGACATGCAGGACGAGGCGGCCGTGATACACCTTGCCGCGACCGTGGAAGAGCGGTTCGGTCCCGCGCATGTTCTGGTCAACAATGCCGGCGTGAACGCCATCTACAAGGGCGCCGAAAAGACCACGCTCGACGAGTGGAACACGATCATCGGCACCAATTTGACGGGCGTGTTTCTCGCCTGTCGCGAATTCGGCCGCCAGATGCTTGCCGCGGGGCGGGGCTCCATCGTCAATATTACTTCTATCGGGGGCCGTACCCGGTCTGGGCAAGACGGCCGCCTATTGCGCGTCCAAGGGCGGCGTCGAGCTGCTGTCGAAGTCGATGGCGATCGACTGGGCGCAAAAGGGCGTTCGCGTCAACTGCGTCGCTCCGGCCTATGTCGAGACCGACCTGACCTCAGGCCTGGTCGAGCATCCCGTGCTCGGCGCCAAGATCACCGGACGCACGCCGATGGGCCGTTTCGGCAGGACCGACGAGATCGCCGGCGCGGTGGTGTTCCTGGTCTCCGACGCCTCGTCCTATCTCACCGGCGAGTCCATCGCCGTCGACGGCGGGTGGACCAGCGCATGAGCGCGGAACCGCGACGCGGCGCGCTGGAAGGCGTCACCGTTCTCGACCTGACGCGGCTGCTGCCGGGCGCCTTCTGTTCTCAGCTCATGGCCGACATGGGCGCGGAGGTGATCAAGGTCGAGGACCCGCGCGGTGGCGACTACAACCGCAGCTGGGAGCCCAAGGCGAGGACGGAGTCGGGCTCCTTCCTGCTGCTCAACCGCAACAAGAAGAGCGTGACCCTCAATCTCAAAAGTCCAGAGGGGCACGCCGCCTTCGCATGGCTGGCCGGGTCCGCCGACATCCTGCTCGAGGGCTTTCGGCCGGGCGTCATGGACCGCCTGGGCCTCGGCTACGAGGCACTCAAGGCCGAAAATCCGGGTCTCATCTACTGTTCGCTTTCCGGCTACGGACAGACCGGGCCGCTGCGGCTGGCACCCGGGCACGACATCAACTATCTCGGCACGGCCGGCGCGCTGCAGCTCTTCGGCAAGGCCGGCGAAGGACCGATGGTCCCGGGCCTGTCCGTCGCCGATGTCGGCGGCGGTTCGCTGATGGCCTCGACAGGCATACTGGCGGCGCTCTATTCTCGTTCCGTCGATGGCAAGGGCCAGTATATCGACATTTCCATGACCGATGGCGCGGTGGCCTGGCTGGCGCTGCACGGCGCGGACCATTTGTTCGGCGGCATCGAGCCGCGTGGCGGCGAGCGTGCCTGGATCGGCCAGGCTGCCTGCTACAACATCTACCGCTGCGCCGACGGGCGCTATGTCGCGCTCGGAGCGCTTGAGCCGCACTTCTGGCAGCGGTTCTGCGATCTCGTCGACCTGGGACAGGATCTGCGGACACATTATCCGGAGGGCGAGGAGGCAGCGCGACAGAAGACGGCGTTGGCCGAACTGTTCCTGACCAGGACCCGCGACGAATGGGCTGCGGTCGGCGAGAGCGCCGATATCCCGCTGACGGCCGTCAATGATATGGGGGAGGCGTTCCGTCATCCTCAGCTGGCGCATCGCAAGATGCTCCTGTCGGTCGACCATCCCGTCGAAGGACGGGTGCCCCAGCTCGGTTTCCCGATCAAGCTGCAGGGAACGCCCTGCGAGATCCGCACGCCGCCGCCACGGCTCGGCGAGCACAACGAGGAGGTGCTCGGGCGGGCCGGCTACGCGCCCGAGGCGATCGTGGCGATGAAGGCGAGCGGCGCCATCTAGGCGCAGACGAGGGAGGAGGAAGATGGCCCGATTGCACGAGCCTTATGATAAGTTCTACGGCGGTTTCCGATGGCAGGTCCCGGCCGAGTTCAATTTTGGCGTCGACGTCGTCGACCGGATCGCGCGTGAGGCCGACGGTCCGGCGCTCATCGCGGTCGACGTGAATGGCGGTGAGCGCCGTTACGCCTATTCCGACATCGCCAGGCTGAGCGACGGTCTCGCCGCCGCGCTGCGCAGGAAGGGCGTTAAGAAGGGCGACTTCGTCCTCGTCATGCTGCCGCGTATCCCCGAATGGCAGATCTCGATCGTCGCGCTGCTGAAGCTCGGCGCCATTCCGATCCCCTGCATCGAGATGCTGACGGCCAAGGATGTCGACTACCGGGTTCGCAATTCCGGCGCGCGCGCGGCGATCTGCCGTGCCGACCACGCGGCGAAGTTCGACGGCCTCTTCGATGTTCTGGACGTCAGGATCAGCGTCGGCACGGCCAGTGGCTGGGATGACTTCGCCGAGACGGTGGCGCAGGCCCCGGACGGCTTCGCGGCGGCCGTCGTGGCGGCCGAGGATCCGGCGATCATGTATTATACGTCGGGATCCACCGGCAATCCGAAGGGTGTCCTGCATGCTTCGCGCGCGCTCTATTCGTGGTGGGTGTCGGCGGCCTATTGGCTCGACCTGCAACCCGGCGACGTGATCTGGTGCACGGCGGACACCGGCTGGAGCAAGGCCGGAACCAGCATACTCTTCGGCCCATGGGCGCGCGGCGCTTGCTCGCTGTTCTATGACGGGCCGTTCGAGCCGGGGGAGCGGCTCAGGCTGCTCGAGCGATATAACGTGAATGTCTACTGCGCGCCGGCGACCGAACTGTTGCGGGTTGCCGAGCAGCATGTGGCCTCCTTCGATCTCTCGGCGCTGCGCCAGACTGTTTCGGCCGGCGAGGCGGTCAGTCCGGTCATCGCGGAGCGCTGGCTTGCCGCCACCGGAATGCCGATCTCGGAGGCCTATGGCCAGACAGAAAGCCTGATGATCGTCCTGAACTATCCGGGCGAAACAGTGAAGCCGGGCTCGATGGGACGTCCCGCACCCGGCAGCCGGGTGGAAGTCATCGACAAGATGGGCAATATAATGCCGGATCGCGAAGAAGGCGATATAGCGTTACTCACGCCTCATCCGCAACTCATGCTCGGATACTGGCGCGAGCCGGATCGCACCGAAAGGTGCTTCGTCGACGGGCCTGAAGGCCGGTGGTACGTCACCGGGGACCGCGGCGCGCGCGATGCCAACGGCTATATCTGGTATCGCGGCCGCCTCGACGACATCATCAACTCCGCTGGCTATCGGATCGGCCCGACCGAGGTGGAAAATGCACTGCTCGACCACCCCGATGTCGCGGAATGCGCGGCTATCGGCAAGCCGGATGCGCTGCGTGGCGAGATCGTCAAAGCCTTCGTTGTGCTGCGTGCCGGCCGCGAGGGCGAAGCGGAATTGGTGAAGAACCTGCAGGAGCATTGCAAGCGGCTGACCGCTCCTTACAAATATCCGCGGGAGATTGCCTTCGTGGAATCGCTGCCGAAGACGCTGACGGGAAAGATCAGGCGCAGCGAGCTTCGGGACAGGGAAAGCATGGCCGGGCAGACGACTTGAGAGGCGGAATGGATCAGATCAGTTCGCGAGCACGCGACCGAGGAGCACCGGCCTTCAGGGTCATCGCCCAGGAGCTGGAACAGCAGGTTCTGTCCGGCGACCTCGTGGTGGGCAGCGTGCTGCCGGGCGAACTCTCGCTGGCCAAGCGCTTCAATGTGAGTCGCTCCACCATCCGCGAGGCGATCCGCCTGCTGGAACAGCTGGGCCTCATTCGTCGCGAGGAGGGACGCAACAAGCTCACCGTCACCTCGCCGAGCCACAAGGAGATCGGCGAGCGCATGCGCACCGCCTTCCTGCTGCAGGAGACGACGTTCGAGCAGCTCTGGGAGGTGATGAGCGCGATCGAGCCGGTGTGCGCGACCGTTGCCGCCGCGAAAGCGACGGAGCACGACCTCGAGATGATCGCCGACAATCTGGCCCGCACCGAAGCCGCGCTTGGCGATCCTGAACGGCTGGTTGAACTCGACATCGAATTCCATAATCTCGTGGCGGCGGCGACCGGCAACAGCGCGCTGCGGCTCAGCCGTGACACGGTGGGCGAACTCTTCTACCCCGCCTTCAACCTCGTTATCACGCGCCTCAACGCCGGCGCGCGCCTGCTGCTCGCGCATCGCAAGATCTTCGAGGCTCTGCGGGCCCGAAACGCCGCCGAGGCGCGGTCGTGGATGGAAAGGCACATCGGTGACTTCCAGCGCGGCTGCGATCTGGCCAATCTGGATTTCAATGCGCCGATCAGTGGTCCAATGGCCGAAATTCAGTAGATTAAAGCATGTCAGCGAGAGACGGGATGTGGCGGCCGGTGCTGACCGAACATTGTCCAAGATTCCGGCGCTTTCGATGTCGACGCCGGCGACCCCAAACGCGGCCAGACGCCAATCGTCGTGGAATCGAGCACGGGGATGCCGATCCTGCTTTCCATGCCGCCGCCAGTGTGATGCCCGGCAAACTGGCATCCAGCCGGCCGTTCGCGGCCAGCGACAAACGCTGCCAGTGCGTGTTTCTGCCTAACATAGATAAGGGCCGTTCGACCGCTTCCAGGACGCGCGATGTCGATCACAACGACAGATCTGGGGGGCAAAACTGCCATCTTACGCGAAGTGCAGACGTCGCTTTCAGGGCAATAATCCTGCCGGTGCGCGTCGGCCGGGTGCAACATAGGGACCGGCGGAGGGGTATCGCACCCTTATCAATGATATGCGCAGGCCGAAGAATTCGCGGCTGGTCACAGATTATCACCCGGACTGAAGACAGCCGGAAACAGCATCGGCAGCCATTCCGAAAGAGCCGGAAGGAGTTGCCGACGCCCGCCCGGACGCCTCCATCGGCAACTCCCTACCCCGGCCGGGCAGGACCGCGGTCTAGGCATTAATGACAGAGCATGAGGCGTGCCAGCAGGAGCTGTTTCAGTTTGGCACGACATCGTCAGCGGTGGCCATCGACCTCGAGGCCCTGCGGACCTCACCACACATCAGGTGCAGTCGCCGCCCCATCTCGCGGAGGCGGAAGAAGCAGACCTTGCGACATCTGCCGAAGATCGACTTGTCATGACGATTGCCCGTCACGGTGATGACTTTCCGCGGTGACGGGTCTGGGATCAATCCACCATCATTGAAGCTCGCCAGGCAATGCGGTCGGTCTCACTATCGACGACCCATGGCCGCCTCACGCCGCCGAGGTTCTCAGCGACCGCAAGGCCGGCCTGGATCGCATCCTCGTGGAAGCCCGATCCGAAATAGGAGCCGCAGTACCAGGTGTTGCGCGCACCCTGCAGCGACCAGAGCCGGTCCTGCGCTGCGAGGGTCTTCGCGTTGAACAGCGGGTGCTCGTAGACACCGCGCCAAAGCTTACCTTGTCCGGCGCAGGCTCGCTGAGTGGACTCAACGTCACGAAGAGAGGGGTCGCGTCGGGGATGCCCTGAAGCCTGTTCATCCAGTAGGTCACGCAGGGCTTACGCCGCGCGGCCCCTTCTGTGCCCGAGCGGGCGAGATAATTCCAGCTCGACCAAACACCACGGCGGAGGGGCATCAGCGACGGGTCGCAATGCAACACCGTCTCGTTGCGCCCGTAGAGAAAGGCCCCCAGCAGCGCACTTTCGTCCGGCGAAGGGTCGGCAAGCATCTTAAGCGCCTGGTCGGCATGCGCGCCGATCACGACATGATCGAACCATTCAGGCTCTGCTCCCTGCGTGGAGATCTCGACCGCGCCATTGACCCTGCGTATCGCGCTCACCGGCGCGCCGGTGCGGATGCGGTGGCGAAAAGGAGCGGCGAGCTTTTCGACATAAGCACCGCTGCCGCCCTCAACCGTGCGCCAGACCGGCCGCCGGAAGAATTTCAGCAGGCCGTGGTTTTCGCAGAACCGAATGAAAGAAACCGCAGGATAGTTGCCGATTTCGACCGCTGGTGTCGACCAGATCGCCGCTGCCATCGGATACAGATGATCCTCGCGGAAAGCCGCGCCGAAGCCGGCGGCGTCGAGATAGTTGTCAAGGCTGGCCGACGGGTTGATGCCGCGCACGTCGGCGGGAGCATCGCGGTAAAAACGCAGCAGATCGCGAAGCATGGACCAAAAGCGCGGGCTTGCGAGATTGCGCCTTTGGGCAAACAGGCCCGCGAGGCTTGAACCGGAGTATTCGAGCTCTCCCTCGTCTATCGACACGGCGAATGACATGTTCGAGGCCTTCGTGGGCACGTCGAGATAGGAAAACAGCGCGGAAAGGTTGGGATAGGTCGAATCGTTGTACACGATGAAGCCGGTATCGACGCGCCCCGAGGCTGTGTCGATGGAATGGCAATGCCCGCCGACGCGCGTTTCTGCCTCGAAGACGGTGATCTCGTGCCGCCCGTCGAGAAGCAAGGCCGCGGAAAGCCCG
The DNA here is from genome assembly GCF_024699925.1 of Mesorhizobium sp. J428. NCBI lineage: Bacteria > Pseudomonadati > Pseudomonadota > Alphaproteobacteria > Hyphomicrobiales > Phyllobacteriaceae > Mesorhizobium > Mesorhizobium sp. J428. The sequence goes on along the minus strand of NZ_JAJOMX010000001.1, from coordinate 1,301,916 downwards.
GCTATGCCTGTCCCGACCACGGCGATCTTCAACGGACGATCGGAAACGGGGAAATGGCGCATCGCAATCCTTGGCCCGTCTCGGGGGCGACTGTCGATCTGGGTCTTAAGTTCCGCTACGTTCTACGCGGCGCTAACGGCGATGGATCACCTGGCGATCTCGGCAAAGGAAGGAATCGTTGCCCGCGTTGTGATCCGCCTTCCGGCAGATGGCGTAGAAGGGTCGATGCATGAGGCTACGAACCATTTCTTTGCAGATAAAGGCTGGACGGTCCCGGCAGGCAGACGGTTGGCAGTGGTGAGCAGAGACATCCCGCCACCGCCTGCGGCGGAGGACCTTTCCAGGCTCCTGCAGATGGTTGCGGCGCGCCGCGACCGGGAGGCATTCGCCGCCTTGTTCCGGCACTTCGGCCCGCGGCTTAAGACCTTTTTCATGCGCGGCAGCATGTCGTCGGGCCTTGCGGAGGACCTGGTTCAGGAGACAATGCTGTCGGTCTGGCGTAAGGCCTCTTATTACGACCCCGCGCGGGCGGGTGCGTCGACATGGGTGTTCACCATCGCCCGCAACCTGCGGATCGACCATCTGCGCCGCCAGCGCAACCCGGCCGATCTGCCGCCCGACCCTGAAGACATGCCGCCCTCGATGGAGGAAGCGCTTCTGGGAGCGGAACGCGAGTGGCGCGTGCGCAAGGCGCTTTCCGGCCTGTCGGCCGAGCAGCAGACCATCATACGCCTCTCCTACTACAGCGAGAAATCGCAAAGCGAGATTGCCGGCGAACTCGGAGTCCCTCTCGGCACGGTGAAATCGAGGATCCGGCTGGCGATGAACCGCCTGCGCGCCCTTCTGGAAGACGAGACATGACCATTTCTCATCACGCCACGGACGAGACGTTGCTGCGCTACGCCGCCGGCACTCTGGCCACCGGGCCGAGGATCGTCGTTGAAGCACATTTGGCCGGCTGCCCCGCCTGTCGCGCTCGCGTGGTCGAATTCGAGGCGCTGGGCGGCACGGTTCTGGAAGAAACCCAACCGACCCCACTGTCGGCCAGCATGCTTGCCGACACGCTTGCCCGCATCGACGCGGAGGAGGCCGTGGCTGAGCCGGGACCCGCGCGCAAGGCGGCGGAAATCGATCGCATACCCCTGCCGGATGCGCTTCGCGGCTGCGAAATCGGCCGCTGGCGCTGGATCGGTCCCGGCATGCACATGAGCCGGGTCGGTGTGCCGCACGATCCCGACGCGAACCTTATCCTCCTGAAGGTGGGGCCGGGCCGCGCCCTGCCCGACCACGGTCATGTCGGCGCAGAGTTCACCTATATCGTCTCCGGTTCCTACACCGACAGACTTGGCCAGTTCAGGCAGGGCGACCTCGCCGAGGTGGACGAGGACGTCGAGCACCAGCCCATCGTCGATCCTGGTGGCGAATGCATCTGCCTCGCTGCGATGGAAGGGCGAATGCGCTTCAACAGTTTCATCGGCCGGCTGCTTCAGCCGATCTTCGGGATATGACCGTGACGCCGGCGACGCTGTTCCTCTGCGTGGCCGGCCTCTTGTCGCTGGCCATGGGTTTGGCCTGGCTTGCCGTGGCGCGCGGAGGGAAATCCGGCTGGGTGGATGCGACCTGGTCGTTTGGTGTCGGCGCGGCCGGCGTGGCCGTGGCGCTGGCTTCGGTCGAAGGCTGGGAGGGTGATCCGTGGCGTCGCGCTCTCGTCGCCGCCGTTGCCGGCGTCTGGTCGCTGCGGCTTGGTCTCCACATCGCAGCGCGCACGCTCCGCGGCGGCGAGGACCCGCGCTATGCTGCGCTTCAGGAAGAGTGGGGCGAAAGCTGGCGACCCCGGCTATTCGCCTTCCTGCAGATACAAGCCGCCGCAGCGTTTCTGCTCGCTGCGACCGTCTTCCTCGCTGCGCGCAACCCGGTGCCGGGCCTTCAATGGACCGATCTGGCAGGAATGGCGCTGCTCGTCGTGGCCGTGGCAGGCGAGGGAGTTGCCGACGCCCAGCTTGCACGATTCCGTCGCGACCCCGCCAGTAACGGCAAAGTCTGCGACATCGGCTTATGGGGCCTGTCGCGGCATCCGAATTATTTCTTCCAGTGGCTTGGCTGGATGGGCTACGCGGTCGTCGCCATCGGCCCTGCCGGCGCATGGCTGCCGGGCTGGGCGGCGCTTGCAGGTCCCGCCTTCATGTACTGGCTGCTCACGCGAGCATCCGGCATTCCCCCGCTCGAAGCGCACATGATCCGTTCGCGCGGACAATCCTATGAAGACTACCGCAGGCGAGTAAACGCTTTCTGGCCAGGCCTGAAGAGCTGAGGAGATACGCATATGAGCCTCGCCGTGACCGCCATCGCTGCCGCCGAACGTCTGCCACTCCCGGACGCTGCGTTGCGCTTCGGTGTGGAGCGGCTTGTCGCCCGGACCAGCAGAATGCTTGCGGGCGGCGGCGTTGCGGCGCGCGACTTTGCGCAGTCCATGGACCAGTGGCCCATCGCCACCCATGTCGAGGACGCGAACGAGCAGCACTATGAACTGCCGCCAGCTTTCTTCGAACTGACGCTCGGACCGCGTCGCAAATATTCCTGCTGCCTCTATCCGAAAGCCGAAACCACGCTGGCGGAGGCGGAGACTGCAGCTCTTGAAGAAACCTGTAATCATGCGGCGCTTCAAGACGGGCAGGACATACTGGAGCTCGGCTGCGGCTGGGGGGCGCTGTCGCTGTTCATGGCGGGGCGGTTTCCTGCCTCGCGCATCGTCGCGGTGTCCAACTCGCTCCCGCAGCGGCTGCACATCGAGGCCGAGATCGCACGGCGTGGGCTGAAAAACCTCGCCGTCGTTACCGCCGACATGAACGGATTTGCCCCCGACGCCACCTTCGACCGCATCGTTTCGGTGGAGATGTTCGAGCATATTTCCAATTGGCGGGCGCTGTTCCGCCGCGCGCGCTCGTGGATCAGGCCCGACGGACGTATGTTCATCCACGTCTTTTCCCATCGCCACAGCGCCTATCGCTTCGACCACGAGGACAGGGCCGACTGGATCGCACGGCACTTCTTCACTGGTGGTGTGATGCCGAGCCACGATCTCGCGCGCCAGTTTTCTGAAACCTTCGCCGTCGAGCAGGACTGGCGCTGGAGCGGCCTGCACTACGAGCGCACGGCGCTCGACTGGCTTCGCAATTTCGACTCCAACCGGGCGGCTATCCGGACGATTTTCGACGAGATCTACGGCGGCGAGGCGGCATTGTGGCTGCGGCGATGGCGGCTGTTCTTCCTGGCGACCGCGGGTCTATTCGGGCATGCGGGCGGGGAAGAATGGGGTGTCAGCCATTACCTTCTGTGCCCTGCCACCCCGACGCCGGTGCGGTGACGGCGATGCGGCGTGCCCGCGCGTTCATCGCCGCCTTGCGCGCCTACTCGGACCATCCTGACCCGTTGGTGGCATCATCGAATTTCATCGCACTCCTCGTGGCCTCTAACCAACCCTTCTATCCACTCTATCTCTGGTGGCTGGTGAGCACGGACATCGCACCGGCCTTCGGCACCTTCCTTTCGACGCCGTTTTTCCTTGCAGTGCCCGCCCTGGCGCGCAGGAGCACGCTTGCCGCTCGCGCGCTGCTGCCGCTTACCGGCATCTGCAACACGGTCCTGTGCGCAAAGCTGTTCGGCGTGCATTCGGCCGTCGAAGTCTTCCTGATCCCCTGCGCGGTGCTGGCGCTGCTTCTGTTCCGGCCGGGCGAGCGCGTCGTCGCCTTTGCCATCGCCGGCCTCGCCTTCCTCTGCTTCCTGCTCCTGCACGGACGCTACGGCGCGCCAGCTGTCGCCTACACTGCAGCCGAATATGCGGCGCTGATGCGGCTCAACGCCGTCAGCGCGGCCGCGCTCACCACCTGCGCGGCGCTCGTCTTCTCAAACGTGCTTGCACGCGCCGAAGGATCAGCCGAATCGGGTAGCAGCCAGAAATCCGGTTGACGCGCCGACGGCCGTGACCGCCATCCCCCAAGCTATGTCAGCGAGTGTCACCGCGAGCGGCCAGTCACGCAAGGTAGCGTGGTTGGTCAGGTCGTAGGTGGCGTAGGCCACCAGCCCCAACGCCGCCCCGTTCAGCATAGCCTTTGCCAGACCGCCGCTCGCCAGTGCGGGCATCACGGCGAAAAACACGATGCCGCCGATATAGATCAGGTAGAAAGCAACAGCCGGCGCGAGGTGAAACTGCGGCGCGATCCTGTCGCCCAGAAGCGGTCGGTACAGCGCATCGGCCATGATCGTCAGCCAGATCGCGTCGATGATCAGGAAGGCGATGCCGGCGGCGAGATAGGCGATGATCACTGTCTTCATGGCTGCGCCTCCGTCGGAATGTCTGCCGCTTCTGCGCGAGTTTCTACGGAACCGGGCGGCAATTGGATCACCCATGGTGAACCGGCGCCGGCTTGCGCGCGTATAAGGGAAATCCAATTGGATGGACGGTCATGAAGAACCTGCTTTTCCTGACAGTCGCAGCCCTCCTGCCAGCGGCGGTTTCGTCCGTGGCTGCCCAGCAGACTGCGGACCTCAGCGGCGTGTGGCTGCGCGACGACGGCAACGCCCGAGTCCGGATCGCGTCGTGCGGCAATGACATCTGCGCAACGAACCTGTGGATCGGCGACACCAGCGGCGGCGAGGAAGCCGGCGACGTGCTCGTGATGACGCTTGAGCCGCACTCCAAAACGCAGCTACGCGGAACCGCCTACGACCCCAAACGTGACCGCACCTACTCGATCACGGTCCAACTGCGCGAAAACCGACTCGTTACGCGCGGCTGCGTTTTGGGCGGCGTGCTCTGCCGCAGTGTGAGCTGGACGCCGGCACGGTGAGTGCGCGAAAGCCCATGCCCAAAAGCCGGCGCTGGTGCTGTTTCGTAACGACCTGCGCGTCGGTGACAATGGCGCGCTGTCGGCCGCGGTCAACACGGGAAAGCCGGTGCTCGCCGCCTATATCCTCGATGAGGAAAGCGAGCGAACCCGACCGTTGGGCGACGCTTCGCGCTGGTGGCTCCACCACTCCCTGGCCGCTGTCGCAGGCAAGCTCGAGAGGCTCGGCGCGCGCCTCGTGCTGCGGCGCGGCGCGACGGGGACCGTTATGGAGGATCTTCTCGCCGAAACTGGAACCGACACGGTATTGTGGAATCGCCGCTACGATCCCGGTGGCATCGCGGCCGACACCACGCTGAAGCAGATCCTGCGCGAACGCGGCCTGCAAGCAGAGAGCTTCGACGGCCATCTGCTGCACGAGCCGTCGCGCCTTTTGACCGGATCGGGATCCTTCTACAAGGTTTTCACTCCGTTCTGGAGCGCGCTCGCCCGCGACACCGAGCCACGCGATCCGGTCGACGCGCCGAAACGACTGGACGGCTTTTCCGGTGAGGTCGCGTCGGAGAGCCTTGATGATCTTCTGCCGCTTCCGACATCGCCTGACTGGGCAGGCGGGCTGCGGGAATGCTGGACGCCTGGCGAGGACGGGGCACAGGCGCGTCTTGAAGAGTTCCTCTCCGGACGCCTGGAAGATTATTCGGACGGTCGCGATTTTCCCGGACGCCCTTCGACGTCGCGCCTGTCTCCGCACCTGGCCCATGGCGAGATCACGCCCTACCAGATATTCGCGGCGCTGCGAGAGCGCGGTAGGGAAGCCGGGAGGGCCGACATCGCCAAGTTCAGAAAGGAGATCGGCTGGCGCGAATTCTGCTACCATTTACTCTTCCACAACCCCCACATTCACGAGAAGAATTTCCAGCCCGGCTTCGACGCCTTTCCGTGGCGATCTGACGATGAGGCGCTGGACGTATGGCGGCGCGGGCAAACCGGCTACCCGATCGTCGATGCCGGCATGCGCGAGTTATGGCGCACCGGCACGATGCACAACCGCGTGCGCATGATCGCCGCCTCCTTTCTGACCAAGCATCTTCTGATCGACTGGCGCGAGGGCGAGCGCTGGTTCTGGGATACGCTGGTCGACGCCGACCCGGCCAGCAACCCCGGCAACTGGCAATGGGTCGCAGGCTGCGGCGCGGATGCCGCTCCGTATTTCCGTATCTTCAACCCGGTGCTTCAGGGCGAGAAGTTCGATCCCGACGGAACCTATGTCCGCCGCTGGGTTCCAGAGCTCGACGGCTTGCCTGCCCGCTATCTCCATAAGCCGTGGGACGCACCGGGCGAGATGCTGGAAAGGGCGGGCGTCACGCTCGGCGAGACCTATCCACACCCTGTTGTCCACCACACGAGCGCGCGCGAACGCGCCCTTGCCGCTTATCGCATGATGAGGGGCGACGCATGAACAGCGCGCGCGTCACCACCATGGCCGCCAACGGCGCGCCGCCGGCGGAGGCCGGCACGCTCTATGCCGGCAAGGTCATGCACCAGCGACTGAAGCCGTTCGGCCACCGCTTCACCTATTCCGTGTTCTCTCTGCTTGTCGATCTGGACAGGCTGGACGAGCTCGACCGCATATCGAGACTGCTTCGCGTCAACCGGCCGGGCATCCTCTCTTTCAGGGAGAGCGACCATGCCGAACGTGAGGGCGAAACGCCGCGGCGGCTCGCCGACCGGCTGCTGGCCCAGGCCGGCCTGAAACGGCCGGCCTCGCGTATCCTCCTGCTCGCCTATCCGCGCTTTCTCGGCTACGTGTTCAATCCGATCTCTGTCTACTTCGCCTATGACGAGGACGGAGAGCTGCTGGCGCTGATCTATGCCGTTCGCAACACGTTTGGCGAGCGCCACGCCTATGTCGCGCCCGTGCGGGAAGGCGAGACGGGCCCGGACGGCATCCGCCAGACCCGCAGGAAGATCCTTCATGTCTCCCCCTTTGTGGGCATGGACGCGCGTTATCATTTTCGCGTGCTGCCGCCGGGAAGAGTGGTACGGCTGCGTATCCACGAGACTGAAGGCGGCACGCCGCTGCTGGCAGCCACCTTCAGCGGCGAGGCGCGGCTGCTGAGCGATGCAAGCCTTCTGGCATGTCTCGCGCGCTTCCCCTTCAGCACGCTGAAGGTGACCGTAGGCATCCATTGGCAGGCGCTCAAGCTCTGGATGAAAGGCGCGCCGTTCCACAAGAGTCCGCCGGCACCGCCACCCGCGAGCTTTCGCGACCATGGAAGCATCGAAGCGGGCGAATAGAAGGGCTTGGCATGGACGCATTACTGCTCGGCAGCGCTGGGGAGGGGAAACAGACCGGCGGCTTCCGGGTCGATGACCTGCCGCTGTGTCATAAACGACGACATCAAGCGGCAATCTGCCTTTGCCCTTGACACCCCCGGCCTGGTGCGAACGCAGATCAGCCGTCCGTCTTTTCCGTGCCGATCGTTTGCTTGTGAAGACCGTTTGCGAGAGGCGCCACTCCGGCCGACGTCGATGCATGTTGATGCGGCGTCGACAACAGGGTTGGATATGTATCGCGCGGCACCGGCGATAGCTCGTGATCGGAACTGGCCATTGTTTCGAACATCAGGACACGAGGACGTATGGGCTAACCTTGATGCCGGTGCGGCCAAATGTGCGGTACCGCATGGCGGGCGCCCCGCGAGTTCCCGTCACCATGGGATTGTCTGGTTGTTCCAGCGGGTGAAGGTACCTGTCGGACCGTCGGGGCCAAGGAGCGCGACGCGCACCACCTCACGCGAGCCGTCCTCGACCGTCTCGGTGCCGGCGAAATTGTTGAGGGCGGTAGCTGTAAAGGCGGGCGAGACCAGATTGACCTTGATGCCGGTTCCCTCGAGCTCGATCATCATCGAGAGCGCCAGGCCGTTCAGCGCGGTCTTCGAGGCGGCATAACCAGGACCGTAGATCTTGCGGTACGGGAAGGCCGGGTCGGCATTGCTGGCCAGCGAGCCCACACCGCTCGAGACGATAACGATGCGCGCGTCCGACGAGAGCCGCAGCAAAGGCAGCATCGCCTGGTGCACCGCGAGCACGCCGAAGACATTGGTATCCCAGATGGCACGGACCTCCTCGATCGATACGGTGCTGGCGGTATTGTTGGTGGCGTAATCCTGCAGGAACTCGCCGGGCTCGCGCTTCTTCGTGGTCGAGATGCCGGCGTTCTGGACTAGCAGGTCGAGGCGGCCGAATTCGGAGCGGATGCGCCCAGCTGCAGCCGCGATCGATGCCACGTCCGTGACGTCGATCTGAATGGCGATGGCGCCTGATCCGAGCTGTCTGGCGGCTTCCTCGCCACGCTCGGCATTGCGGGAGCCGAGGAGAACCGTGTTGCCGGCCGCGATCAGCTCCTTTGCGGTCTGGAAGCCGACGCCCTGATTGGCGCCGGTGATGAGGGCGATGCGCTCTTCGGCCATAGCCGTTTCCCTTCGATTGAATAGTTGCCACGGGAGGGGTGCCGCACAATCCTTATAGAAACGGAACCGTGTTCCGAATACATACGGAACATTGTTCCGTATTGCAAGGGGTATTTGTGGTCGAAACTGCTGACGACGCAATCGCGGTGAAAGAGCCGACGGGAAAGCGGGTGCGCGCCGACGCCCAACGCAGCCTCGACGCGCTGTTGCAAGCGGCCAAGGCGGTGTTTGCGGCGTCCGGAGTCGATGCTCCCGTGCGGGAGATCGCGGAAAAGGCCGGGGTCGGGATCGGCACGGTCTATCGGCATTTTCCGGGACGCGCGGATCTGATCGCGGCGGTCTTCCGGCGCGAGATTGACGCCTGCGCGGATGCGGCGGCGGTGCTGGCAGCCGAGTATCCGCCGTTCGAGGCGCTGACGAGATGGTTCGATGTCTATGTAGGGTTCATCGCGACCAAGCGCGGACTCGCAGCGGCGCTGTATGCGGGCGATGCGGCCTATGAGAGTCTGCCGGCGCATCGCAATGAGCGGCTGGTGCCGGCGCTGCAGGGGCTGCTCGATAGGGCAGTGGCGGCCGGCGCGGTGCGGCCTGACGTCGATGCCTATGAACTGCTGAACGCTATCGGTAGCCTCTACATGACGGTGCGCGACGAAGCCGCCGCAGCGGGGGCTGGGCGCATGGTGGCGCTGCTCGTCGACGGGCTGCGCTACCGCGCCAACTCCACACTCTCAGTGGCCAACTCGCGCTCCGCTGCTCGTGATTGATCTCGAAAGGTCAAAACCAAGAGCTCCGCCGACGCGCCGTTGATGTGCAGTAGGAATAACTCACTTGAGACAACGTGAAGGCGATGACCTGCCACCGAACGTCAGGTTCTACGCACCGTTTCTTCGCCTTGCGCCGTGAGGCGGGTCAAAGCGCGGGCGGAGCGTGCTCGGTCAGATCAACAGGGACCGCCAATTGGCCGGCACGCTTCCCTCCGGCCCCGGCACGGGCTGGTCAAGCGGCCGGTGGTGTGGCGGCTTGAGGACCGGACCATCAACCGGCTCCTCTTTCTCGTAGTTCCAGAACCAGTCCTCCCCCGGTTCAAAGGACTGGGCCACTGGATGGCCGTGGCTTGTGGCATGCGCCCGGGCATGTTTGGACACCGAGGAGTCACAACAGCCGACATGGCCGCATTGGGCGCACCGGCGCAGGTGAACCCACCAGCCGCCAGTGGCGAGGCACTCAACACATCCGGACCCGAGGGTGGGACTGAAGAATTGATGGCATTGGTATCGGTCATAGTTCGTCCTTACTCTCGCCTCGTCATGCGTCACTGGAGTATTGCACCATTTCCGAATGCAAGGCGGTCAAGCCGACCGAAGACCCGGAGACACAGTGACCGAGTGGCCAGAACTTCACTACTTGGATTGGCAGGATACCTGCAAGGCGCTGCACCTCTATCTGCAGATCGTGGGCAAATATCGCCTAGCCCATACGCCTTGGCAAAACCACTCCTGGCACGCGACCTTAACGTCGACGTGCGTGGTCTGACGACCTCTCTCATCCCCGACGGCTCGGGCATCCAGATTGACTTCGATCTCGTTGATCATCTGGTGATCGGTCGCAGCACGGATGGAAAGCGCGCCGTTCTTCCCCTGAAGGAGGGGACGGTCGCCGAGTTCAAGGCCCGGTTTGCCGATCTTGTTGCAAGTCTCGGCGGCACGCCGCATTTCAGCGATCTACCCAGCGAAGTGCCTGACCCTGTCCGGTTCAGCCAGGACACCCGCCCCAGACCCTACGACGCGGACGCGGTCGCACGCTACTTTCGCGCTCTTGTCCTCGTTGACTCCGTCTACAAGACCTATCGCACCGGCTTCATCGGCAAGAGCAGTCCCGTTCATCTGTTTTGGGGCGCAATGGATCTGGCGGTCACGCGGTTCTCAGGGGGTGCCGCGCCTATGCATCCAGGCAATATTCCTGGTTTGCCAGACGCCGTGACCCGGGATGCCTATGATCATCAGTGTGCCTCGGCCGGGTTCTGGCCTGGTGGTATCGGCAGCTCGGAAGCCAGCTTTTACGCTTACACCTATCCCGTGGTAGAGGGATATCCCGCGATCGAGGTTTCGCCGGGGGAAGCCGTGTGGGACACGACCTGGGGGAATTCCTGCTCCCATATGAAGCGGTCCGGCGGGCGAAGGACCCTGCAGCCACCCTCATGAAGTTCCTGCAGACAACATTCGATGGAGCGGCTCTTCTCGGCAATTGGCCCTCCGAGTTAGCCATCCCGACCGGCAAACCTCTGCGTCCCCGAGCCACACATCGGTGAACCACGAGCTGACAAGACGTCTGCTTTCCGGCCGTCCATCGAGAGCAGACAGTCAGCTATCCACCAGTATGGCCCTTGGCGCCATTCAACCTCATCCTGCTGAGGAAATGATTTGATGCGGCCGTTACGGGGCTAATTGCAGAATGGCGGCTTGCGAGCGTAGGGAAGCGACAGCTGATACTCGATCAGGAGACCGAGCCTCTGGCCGGCATTAACCAGGCATCGACTCGTCGTCATGCCTGCCCTAGGCGCTTCCGCCCAGATGGGCGATTCCGCGGTCATATGTCTGCAGGAATTGCCCAGCCGCGGATGTCGCGGACCGCCAAAGACCTCCTGCGGCGAGCCATGCAGCAGGAGCCGGCCATGGTCGAGGAACGCGATCAGCTTGCCGACGCCTGCCGCAAAACCGATCTCGTGGGTCACGACGATCATGGTCATGCCTTCATCCGCAAGCTTGCGCATGACGTTCAACACCTCTCCGGTCAGTTCCGGATCCAGGGCTGAGGTCGGTTCGTCGAACAGGAGGATGCTGGGCTCCATGGCGAGCGCGCGGGCGATCGCGACGCGCTGCTGTTGTCCGCCCGAAAGCTCGGACGGGTAGTATTTCGCGCGGTCTTCCAGGCCTACATGGCGAAGCTGGGCCATGGCGCGCTCTTCCGCCTCCGAACGCCTCAACCCGCGCACCGTGACAAGCGCTTCGGAAACATTGCCCAGCGCTGTCATATGCGGCCAAAGATTGAACTGCTGGAAGACCATGCCGACCTGCGAGCGCACCTGATGGATGCTTTGCGGACTCAGCCGGCGGCGGCCGTTGCCGTCGTCGGCGAAACCAAGCGGCTGGCCGTTGATCAGGATCGTGCCCGCGCTGGCCTCCTCCAGAAAAGCGACGCAGCGCAGCAGCGTCGACTTGCCCGAGCCGGACGGACCGATCAGGCATGTCGTGGCCCCGGGCGGGACCTCCAGCGAGATATCCTGCAGCACCTCGCTGTCGCCGAACCGTTTCGACACGTGGCGGATGCTGACTGCGGACGTCATACTGCGAACCTGTACTTTAGAAAGGCGCTTCTCGCCATACTGGCCGAGCCGGCCGCAAAGCTCGACCAGCACCCAGTAGAACACCGCAAGCAGGAACAGGGCCTCGACAAAGGCATATTGCTGCGAACCGAGCGTGCTGATGACCGCCGTCATCTCCGGCACCGCGATCACGGACAGGACCGCAGTCTCCTTCATCAGGAGGATCGCCCAGTTCACGCATTGCGGCAGCACCAGCACCGTCATTTCCGGCACGAAAATACGCCGCACGATCTGCGACTGCGTCAGTCCCAGGCATTCGGCTGCCTCGATATGCCCTTTCGGAACCGCGTTGAATCCTGCCCGGAAAATCTCGCTGAAATAGGCGGACGCATAGATTGTGAGGCCGATCAGGCCGGCCGGTATGGGCTCGAGCCTGATGCCGATGAAAGGCCCGCCGAAATAGAGCAGGAATATCTGGACCAGGAACGGCGTGCCGCGCAACACTTCCACGATGGCGCGCAGTGCCAGGGCGAGGGGCCTTGGCCCGAACCGCCGGCCGGCCGCAATCGCGAAGCCGAGCGCGAAGCCCAGCAGCGTCGATGCGATCCAGATCAGCAAGGTTATGCGCAATCCGGCCAGGATGGCGGGCATCTGCGCTGCCATCAGCCCGAAATCGAGGCTCATATACGGCCGACCTTCATGAAGCGCTCCGCGAGTGTGCCGCCACCGGCCACAGCCCAGTTGATGACGAGATAGAGTCCGCCGGCGACCGAGTAGAACAGGAGCGGGTTGTAGGTCGACGCAGACAGGTTCTGCGCCATTCGGGTCAGTTCGATGACGCCGACTACGGAGATCAGTGACGAGGCCTTGAGGATCAGGATCGCCTCGTTGACCAACGCGGGAACCGTCAGCCGCAGCGCGATTGGCGCGCGGATGCGTAGGAACTGCTGCCACGGCGTCATGCCGAGCATATCGCCCGCCTCCACCAGCCCCTTGGGAACGCTCAGGAAACCACCCCGCAAATTTTCCGCCTGGTAGGAGGCGGTGCACAGCGACAGGCCGATCACCGCCGCGATCACACTCGGCACGAACAGCCCGAGTTGGGGAAGCAGATTGTAGATCAGCAGCAGTTGCACGATCAGCGGCACGCCGCGGAAGAAGCTGATGAATATCCTGGCCGGAACCGACAGCAGGCGGCGGGTGGACAATTTCGCCGCGCACACGCAAAGCCCGATGAGCAGGCCGAGCATGATCGATATGGCGCTGATGACGATGGTGCGCCCGGCCGCCACCAGCATCAGCTCGAATAGCCGCATCGTCATGCGCCGTGCTCGGAAATCGAGTCGTGCCATCTGCCCGCGACCGAGACGGGCGGCCAGGCGATCAAGGGAAGCCGAAAGGGATCTGGCATCCTGTCGTCAGAAGTTCGGCTCCGGAACTTCATCCGGCGTGTCGAAGCTGGTGCCGAACCACTTCTTCTGAAGCTCGGCCATGCGGCCGTCCCCCTTCATCTTCACCAGGGCGGCCTGCACCGCGTCGAGCAACGGCTGGTCGTCGGGCTTCTTGGTGCCGATGAAGCCGAAATAGGATTTCTTGCCGAAGGGCGGCAGGACCACTTCGAACACGTCGGGCTGCTTCGATGCGACATAGGCGATGTTCGGCAGCGAATTTCCGACGGCTGCGATGCGGCCGGCGGCAAGGTCGGCATACGCCTCGTTGAAACTGACATATTCCCGCGTTTCGATCGGGGTCGCCAGCGTCTTGCTGTATTCCTGGACCTGGGCGAGCTGCGCGGTCGCCTTGCCGGCCCCGACCGTCTTGCCCGCCAGATCCTCGGGCTTGGTGATATCGGCTTCGCCTTTGCCCTTCAGGAAGGCGACCGTTGCTTCGGCGACGGGGGAAAGGAACCGGTAGCGCTCAAGGCGCGCCTTGGTGATGGTGGCCGGGCCGGCGACCATGTCGAACTGACCAGCCTCGAGGGCGGGCAGAACGCCGTCCCACGGCAGCTCGACCCATTCGATCTTCACTCGCAGTTCCTTGCCCACCTCCGCGAAAACATCGACGTTGAGGCCGGTATGCTCGCCGGCTTCATCGATGAAGTCGAAAGGCGCGAAAGCCGTTTCCGTGCCGACCTTCAGGACGCCCGCGGCCTTGACCCGGTCCAGCGCGCTTTCCGCGAGCGCGGGCAGCGATGCGGCGGACAGCACGGCCAGCCCGAGCACTGCTTTGAGGAACAGACGCTTCTGCATGGAACTTCTCCGTTATCGGGTTCTGCGAGGGGCCGGGCCGCCTCCGACATCTTGTCTAACTGATGCGATCAGGACCGAGCTGTCAATCCTTGAGCACTTTTTGGTAATGCAAAAAAACTAGGCAAGTACCCAGGCGATATCACACGGGTTGCAAGGCCGGGCTACCCGGTTAAGCTATTCTGCAGCCTGGAGATCCGCATGAACGAACGCACATTCGCGCCAGTCGATTCCATCGCCGTTCCGCGCTTCGCCGGGCCGGCAACGTTCATGCGCCTGCCGGTGATAGAAGATCCCGCCCTCGTGGATATCGCGATCTTCGGCGTGCCGTGGGATGGAGGCACGACCAACCGTCCCGGTCCGCGCCACGGACCACGCCAGGTGCGGGACATGTCGGGGATGATCCGGCGCGTCCATGGCGTCTCCAAGCGCTCGCCCTACGACCTGTGCAAGGTCGCCGATCTCGGCGACGCGCCGACAAACCCCATCGACCTCCACCGCTCGCTGGACAGCATCGCGGCGTTCGCCGACAGGATCGTCCAGGCAGGCGCCGTGCCGCTCGCCATCGGCGGCGACCACCTGTCCTCGCTGGCGCTGCTGCGCGCCGCGGCACGGAGCGGCCCGGTCGGCATGATCCATTTCGACGCGCACCAGGACATGGCGGACAGCTATTTCGGCGGGTTGAAATACACGCATGGAACCCCGTTCCGTCGCGCCATCGAGGAAGGGCTGCTCGACCCCCGCCGCGTGGTCCAGATCGGAATCCGTGGTTCGATCTATTCGACCGACGACGAGCAATGGACGGCGTCGCAGGGAATTCGCGTCATTCCGATCGAGGAGGCGGACGCGCTCGGACCGGACGGTGTCGCCGCGGAAGCGCGCCGCGTGGCAGGCAGCGGCCCGACCTACCTGTCCTTCGACATCGACAGCGTCGATCCGGCCTTCGCGCCGGGAACCGGCACGCCTGAGGTCGCCGGTCTTCTCCCGCGCGAGGTGAATGCCATCCTGCGCGGCCTCAAGGATGTCGATCTGGTCGCGGCGGACGTGGTGGAGGTCTCACCGCCGTTCGATGTCGGCGGCGGCACCGCGCTGTTGGCGGCGAACATCGCCTTCGAGATTCTGTGTCTCCTGGCCGACTGCGTGGCGCTCCGGCGTGACGCCGGCAGATGATCAGCCAGCCTGCCCGTTCACGCGGCGCGAGATATATTGTGCGAACTCGAAATTGGGCCGCTCGAGATGCGACAGCGGTCCCGGCCCGGCCAGCCGTGCATTGAGGCCCTTGAAGACCTTCTCCGTGCAGCCACGGTCTTCCTGGTTCACGTCATCAAGCATCTTCTTGACCGCTGCGAGTTGGCTCGGCGCGTCGGGATCGGCCATATAGTCGGGCGACATGCCGCCGCCGAAGATGATGTCGACCTGGCCCGGCCCATGCGGGTGCAGGCTCAGGTACCAGAAATAGCCCGGCGTCAGCGTGATCAGCAGCGAAGGATAGATGGCAAGCAGCCACGTGGTGCGCCGCTCGTCGCCGGTAAGCACGGTGTTGTCCGGATGCGCGAGGCAGAGCTTGACCTGATCGTTGCGCAGGATCGTGTGATAGTTGAACGTATTGGTGCCTTCGGGGCAGACCATCGTGTTCAGATCGGTCGAACCGCCAATGGTGCCGGCGTGGCAGACCGGCAGATGGTAGCTTTCCATGAAGTTTTCCGCGAGCACCTTCCAGTTGGTGTCCCAGCGATGTGTTTCCCGGAAAGTTTCGGTGTAGGCGCCCATGTCGAGATATCCGACCAGGTCCTCGACGGCTTTCAACCGCTCCGAAGGCGGCGGTATGTCGGGGTTGAGCGTCACCATGATCCAGCCCAGCCATTCCTCGCACCGCACCGGTGGAAGGCGGATCTCGTCGCGATGGAACGTCTCGTTCTTTCCCATGGCCGGCGCGCCGCGCAGCGTGCCGTCGAGGTTGTACGTCCAGGCGTGGTAGGGGCAGACGATGGCGCGCACCGTCCCGCTTCCCTGCAACAGCGTCGACATGCGGTGTCGGCAGACATTCGACATCGCACGCAGCTTGCCGTCGCGGTCGCGCAGGACGACGATCGGTTCGCCGGCGATCTCCATCGTCAGATAGTCGCCAGGTCCTTTCAGCGCGTCGGCACGCCCGGCGCAAAGCCATTCGCCGGCGAAGATGGTCTCGAGCTCCAGCGCCGCGAAATCTTCCGCGGTGTAGACCGATTTCGGCATGGCTTTCGCCTGTTCGAACGGTGCGGCGGTGTTCTCCGCTAGTTCGGCAGCCGCAGGCACGATCGTGCGATGAATGGACATTTATGAACCCTCGCAAAGGGGACTCGGCGACCGCTGCCGTTGGATCGGTGCGATTTCATCCGTACAGAAAACGACCTTTTGGCCGCGGATGCAAGCTGGGCCGGCTCGCCGCCCCTTCGCCTCCGGCAGCAAGAGCGCGCCTTGCGGCATCGATGCGGCGCCCAAGGTCTGGACAGTGATCTCGTCGCGAGCAGACATCGCCTGTGCCGACGTAAGTCCTCTTCAGAACACTCCCATGAATCGGGTTATGTAAAGCAATTTAAGCATGTCAGGATTGCTGATCGCCGTCGCTGATCGGCTTCACGGGCGCGCCGGGGAAGATCTTTTGCAGATTGCCCGAAATGATTTGGTCGCCTTCGGACACTCCCGACGTGAGACTGACAAGAGGGCCGTTCGCAGGTCCGAGCGAGACGATCCGCTGCTCCACGACATTGTCCTTGCCAATCACATAGACGTACCTGCCGAACTGGCTCGAGCCGAGCGCTGTCTGCGGCACCATCAGGGCGTTCGGCAGTTCCCGGAGATGCAGGCGAATGCGGACATATTGACCCGGCAGGAGGGAGAAGTCGGCGTTTTCGATCGTGGCGCGCGCCACGACCGTTCCGGTGTTGCGCTCCACGGCGTTGTCGATGAACGTCAGACGTCCCTTGCGGGGCTCCTGGCCGCTGCCCGGAACGAAGACCTCAGTGTCCACGGTGCCGTTCGCGAACGCCTTCTGGATCTCCGCAAGCTCGGTCTCGCTCGGATTGAAGGTGACGTAGATCGGCGAAAGTTGGACCAGAGTGTTGAGCGGGGTGCCGGCTGAGCTAGTGATCAGCGCTCCCACCGGCGCCTGGTTGCGTCCGAGCCGCCCGGCGAAGGGTGCACGGATTTCCGTATTCCGCAGATTCAGCTCGGCGGTGTATTCGGCGGCGCGCGACATTGCCAGCGATGCCTCGCCCTGGCGCATGGCGCTCTGGCGCAGGTCGAAGCCGTCCCTGGCGAGATATCCGCTGGACGCGAGTTCGCTGCCGCGCGTCAGGTTCGAGCGGAGGTAGTCGAGAGACGCCTCGTCGCGCCTGATCTGCGCCTTCACCTGCTCGAGCGCGGCCTGATAGTCGCTCGCGTCGATTTTATAGAGAAGGTCGCCGGCCTCCACGTCCGTGCCGTCGGCCACCAGCTGCTGCTGCAGGTAGCCCGAGGCCTTTGCCTGAAGGGTGACGTTGCGGATCGCTTCCGTCCGGGCGGCGTAGTCGAGATAGATCGGGATCGTCTGCCTGACGACGCTGACCACCGGCACCGGCATTGCCTGAGGTGCGGGTGCAGATGGTGCCGCGCCGGCGGCAGTGCCGCCGACGTTCCAGCCGTTCTGCGCCAGAAGATAGCCGCCGGCCACTGCCAGCGCGAGGACGGTTCCGTGGAGACCATATTTGATACTGCGCATTTCAAAACTCCGATTCTATTCCGCCGGCTCTGCATGTGGGGCGGGCAAGCGGGGCGACAGGCGCTCACGCCAGGATTCAAGAACGACATAGAAGATCGGCACGAAGACCAGGGTCAGGACGGTGGCAACCAGCATGCCGCCGAAGACGGTGGTGCCGATCGATTGCCGGCTGGCCGCGCCGGCTCCGGTCGCGGTCATCAGCGGCACGACGCCGAGAATGAAGGCGAAGGCCGTCATCAGGATCGGCCGCAGCCGCAGGCGCGCGGCTTCGATCGCGGCGGCGACGATCTCCACGCCTTCCTCGCGCCGCCGCTTGGCGAACTCAACGATGAGGATCGCGTTCTTGGCGGCGAGGCCGATCAGCATCACGAAGCCGATCTGCGAGTAGACGTCGATCTGCATTCCGCGCACCCACAGCGCGAGCAGTGCGCCGAGCAGGGCGAGCGGAACCGCGAGCAGCACCACGAAGGGCATCGACCAGCTTTCGTACTGCATAGCCAGCACGAGGAAGCAGAAGACGATGGCGATTCCGAAGACCAGATTGGCGATCGAGCCCGCCCTGATCTCTTGATAGGTGATGCCGGTCCATTCGAAGGAGAAGTCCCTCGGCAGGGCGGTCGCGGCGGCGCGTTCCATCGCGGCCACGGCCTGGCCCGAACTGAACCCTTCCGCTGCCGCGCCGTTCACCAGCGCGGACGGGTAATTGTTGTAGTGGGTGATCGTCTCCGGACCCGCCATCGACTTCAATTGGCCGAGCGTGCTCAGCGGCACCATGTCGCCGGACGAACTGCGCACATAGAGGCGGGAGATGTCGGTCGCCGAGGCGCGCGCATCCGGTTCCGCCTGCAGGGTGACGCGGAATGTGCGCCCGAACAGGTTGAAGTCGTTGACGTATAGCGAACCGAGATAGATCTGCAATGTCGAGAAGACGTCCGGCAGGCTGAGGCCAAGCAGCTTCGCCTTGTTTCGGTCGAGGTCGTAGGAATATTGCGGCGTCGAGGTGCTGAAGGTTGTGAACAGCGCAAAGGGGTTGAGCTCCGGCTGCTTGCGAGCCTCCGCCAGGAGGGCCTGCGTCGCCTCGTCGAGCGCCACGGCACCGCGTCCGGTCAGGTCCTCCACTTGGAACTCGAAGCCGCCGGTCGTGCCGAGACCCTGGATCGACGGCGGGTCGAAGGCCAGCACCAGCGCATCGGGTATCTGGATGAGCTTGCCCTGCGCGATCGTGCGCAAAGCCGTCGCGCTCTCGTCTGGGCCTCTCTCGTCCCACGGCTTGAGCACGGCGAACTGGACGCCGGCGTTCGATTGGTTGGCGAAGCTCAGGAAGGAGAAGCCGACGACCGAGCCGACGGATTCAACCCCTGGCAGGCTGCGCAGAATCTCCTCGGACTTCTTCGCCACCGCGGCGGTGCGCTCCACCGACGCGCCGTCGGGAAGCTGCAGCACGACGAAGAAGTAGCCCTGGTCCTCGACCGGCAGGAAGGTCGAAGGGATGCGCTGCGACAGGGTGTAGGTGCCGGCCAGTCCGAGCGCGAACAGGCCGAGCAGCGGCCAGCGCCAGCGGACGAATGTCCTGATGCTGCCGGCGTAGGCATGCGACATCCAGTGGAAGCCGGCATTGAACCAGCGGAACAGGATGAACTGGGACTCGCCGCGATAGCGCAGGAACACCGCGCTCAATGCCGGGCTGAGCGTCAGCGAGTTGAACGCTGAGATCGCGAAGGAAATCGCGACCGTCAGGGCGAACTGATTGTAGAGCTGGCCTGCTACGCCGGGAATGAAGGCGACCGGCACGAAGACCGCGAGCAGCACGCCGGTCGTGGCAATGATCGGCCCCGTGACCTCGTGCATCGCCTTCTTCGCCGCCGCGAGCGGCGGTAGTCCCGCCTCCAACTGTCGTTCGACGTTCTCGACGACCACGATCGCGTCGTCGACGACAAGCCCGATCGCCAGCACCATGCCGAGCAGCGAGAGCATGTTGAGCGAGAAGCCGAGCAGGTACATGACCGTCAGCGTCGCGATCAGCGATACCGGAATCGCGATGATTGGGATCAAGGTGGCGCGCCAACTCTGCAGGAAGATGAAGACGACCAGCACGACGAGGACGAGCGCCTCGACCAGCGTCTTGACGACGTCTTCCATCGCAGCGGAGACGAACCGCGTCGTGTCGTAGAACATGTTGTAGGTCATGCCGGACGGGAAGCGCTCGGAGAGCTCCTCCATCTTGGCCCTGACGTTGTTCTGCAGGTCGAGCGCGTTCGAGCCCGGCGCCTGCAGGATGGCCAGGACCACGCTGTCCTGGCCGTTCAGGCTGAAGGACGAGGAGTAGAGCAGGGCGCCGAGCTCTATGCGCGCCACGTCGCGCAGGCGTGTCGCCGCACCTGTCTTCGGATCCACGCGAAGGACGATGTCGCCGAACTGCTGCGGGTCGCTCAGGCGGCCGACGGCGTTGACCTGCATCTCGAAGGCTGTGCCCGCCGGCGCGGGCGCCTGGCCGATCTTGCCGGCCGCGACCTGGATGTTCTGCTCCTGGATGACGGTCTGGACGTCGACCGCCGTCACGCCGAGGCTCGCCATCTTGTCGGGATCGAGCCAGACGCGCATGGAATAGCGGCGCTCGCCGAAGAACTGCACGTCGCCGACGCCCGGCAGACGCTTGATCGGATCGAGGATCTGCAGATAGGCGTAGTTGCTGAGCGTGGTGAAGTCGACGGAGTTGTCCGGGGAGCCGAGGTTGACCAGGACGTTGAAGTTCGGGTTCTGCTTGATGACGGTCACGCCGGTCTGGTTGACCAGCGCGGGCAGCGACGGAGAAGCCTGCGAGACCCGGTTCTGCACATCCATCGCGGCGATGTCGATCGGATAGCCGACCTGGAACGAGATGGTGATGCGGGCCGAGCCGTCGTTCGAACTGGTCGACGACATGTAGAGCATGCCGGGCACGCCGTTGAGCTGCTGCTCGAGCGGCGTGGTCACCGTATCGGCGACCACCTGCGCGCTCGCGCCGGGATAGTTTGCGGCGACCACGATCTGGGGCGGCGTGATGTCCGGGAATTGGGAAACAGGCAGCAGGAAATAGGAGATGCCGCCGGCCAGCACCATGATGATCGCGATTGCGGTCGCGAAGATCGGCCGCTGGATGAAGAACCCCACCATGCTGAAATTCCTTCCCAGGCCGCTCGACGGCGTCTGCCATTCCGATTGACCGGCAAGCCATCGCGACACACGCGTTTACGCGGTGTTCCCGAACGGCCTACATTGTTGACTTGCGACGACGATGTTACTATCTAGTAACAGTAGATGTTACGCCTTGGTAACATTGTCAAGAGCGATCCGACGAGAAGATCGAAAGCGAGGAAACGATCATGACGGTTGCTGTCAAACCTCCGCCCCCGCCACGGGAGCGCATCATCGACGCAGCGCGCGACCTGTTCAGGAAGCACGGCATCAACGGCATCGGCGTCGACGCGATCGCCGAAGCGGCCGACAGCAACAAGATGACGCTTTACCGCCATTTCGGCTCGAAGGACGATCTGATCGTCGTGTGCCTCAAGGAAGCTGCGGCAGAGGCCGAAGCCTTCTGGGCGGACATCGAGGCGGCGAATCCCGGCGATCCGAAGGCGCAGCTGAACGATTGGGTGCACCGCGCGGGTGACTTCCTCACCATGGAGCATTGCAACTGCGAGATTCTCGATGCGGCCGCAGAGTTGGTGGACAGCGAGCATCCGGCTCAGAAGTTCGTCAAGGACATCAGGAAGCTCTACCGGACCCGCGTGATCCAGCTTTGCCGCGATGCCGGCGTTGCGGATGCCGAACTGCTTGTCGACGCGCTGACGCTATTGATCGAGGGCGCCCGCTGCAACTGGCGCACTGTCGGCCCCGAGGGAGCCGCACCACGCTTCGTCAAGATCGCAGAGATCGTGGTCGCCGATTTCATGCAGCGCCGTCGGGCCTAGGGCGAGCAGACCATCCGTCACCGAGGGTGGCGAGGAAGTCAGTTCACCCAGACGCACCAACATATGGTAACGAGGAGCTGCCCGGCAGAGCCGTCCGAGGCGATTGCGGACCGGCTAGCGGAGATAGCTGCCTAGGTGATAGGGACCTTCTCCGAAACTGAGAACGCTTGACCACTGAGCGGGCTCATTCATGTCGCGGCGATGGCCGTTGTTCGCTGGTCGGATCCATAGATGACGGAGTGCAACTGGCGCCTGTGTGGTGACCAGAACCCGCAATCATATTCTATGCCCCTCGGTCCATCCCGTGGACTTTTTTGTTTGGCAGCCTTTCCAATGGCTTGCCGCCGCGCCCATTCGAAGATCGTGCCGCATTCGCCTCCCTCCGGGGTGCCGCATGTCCACTCTGGCTGGAAATGAAATTGATACTTGCGGGATGCCCGATATGCATACTGCTACACTATCAAAGCATTATTCTGAATGCCGAGCTGGTCGTAGGGTCAGCCGCTGCATGCTTGGAGGAGACAGTCGCATTGGCATTGGAGCGTCACGGAATTTACATTGCCGGAGAATGGCGCGAACCGGCGGGTAAGGCCTATTTTCCAACCTACAATCCCTACACGCAGCAGCCTTGGGCAGAGATTTCCCAGGCGGACGCGAGCGACGTGCGCACCGCGGTCGCTGCGGCGCGCGAATGTTTCGACCGGACATGGAGCCGGACCAGCGGACTGCAGCGCGCAAGGTTGCTCAACCGTCTTGCCGACATTATCGAAGCCAACGCCCCCGAAATGGGCGCGTTGGAAACGCGTGACAATGGAAAGGTCATCCGCGAGACGACCAGCCAGCTGAAATTCCTTGCGCGCACGTTCCGCTTCTACGCCGGCTATTGCGACAAGATCTTCGGCAAGGTCATACCGCTCGATCGTCCGGACATGTTCGACTACGCCTCGCTGGAGCCGCTCGGCGTCGTCGGCATCATCACAGCGTGGAACTCGCCGATGGCGCTTCTGGGCAACAAGCTGCCTGCGGCGCTGGCGGCCGGCAACTGCGTCGTCATCAAGCCGTCGGAACATGCATCGGTCACGACGCTCAAATTCGTGCGACTGGTCGAGGAAGCGGGGTTCCCTGCCGGCGTCGTCAATGTCGTGACAGGCGACGGCCGGACGGGAGAAGCGCTGGTGGGCGGCGGCGGGCTGGGCAAGATCAGCTTCACCGGCTCGGGCGGAGTCGGACGCAAGATCGCCGCCGCGGCCGGCGCGAATCTGACGCCGGTGATCCTCGAGCTAGGGGGAAAATCTCCCAACATCATCTTCGAGGATGCGGATCTGAACAAGGCGGCGAACGGCGCTCTCGCCGGCATCTTCGCGGCTACCGGGCAAACCTGCATCGCCGGATCGCGCCTGCTCGTCCAACGTTCCGTCTACAGCCAGATCGTCGACATGCTGGTCGATCGCGCAGGGCGCATACGGCTCGGCGATCCGTCGGACATGGCGACGGAGATGGGGACGGTGGCCAATCAGCCGCAGTTCGATCGCGTGATGCATTTCATCGAGTCCGCGAAGGGGCAGGGCGCGCGTCTGATGGCCGGGGGCGAGCGCGCCACCGGCGCCGGCCTGTCTCAGGGCCTGTTCGTCAAGCCAACGATCTTCGCAGACGTTCACAACCAGATGGCGCTCGCGCGCGAGGAGATCTTCGGTCCCGTTCTTTCGGTCATTCCGTTCGACACGGAAGAGGAAGCGGTCAGGATCGCCAATGACACGTCCTTCGGCCTGGCGTCGGGCATCTGGTCGCAGAACATCAACCGCGTGCACCGCGTCGCCCGGGAGCTGCGTACGGGCATGGTCTGGGTCAACACCTATCGGGCCGTCGCCGCGCAGACGCCGTTCGGCGGCGTCAAGGACAGCGGCTTCGGTCGCGAGCGCGGGCAGGAAGGGATGCTCGAATTCCTCGTCAGCAAGAATGTGATGATCAATTTTTCCGAAGACGACCGCGATCCGTTCGCGGTGCAGACCTAGCGGCTGCGTTGCCGCGAGGTTGCCCGAATGAAAGCCGGCCTCGGCCGGCGGGATGGAGTTCCGAAATGGCAGACGCTGGCGACCGGGACGGCAACAGGTTCGATTACATCATCGTAGGGGCGGGATCGGCCGGCTGCGTGCTCGCCAACAGGCTCTCCGCCGACAGCTCTGTCCGGGTTCTGCTGGTCGAGGCCGGTGGTCCCGATCGCAGCATCAATTTTCGTGTTCCGCTGATGGTGGTGAATCTGTTGAAAGATCCCGCCGTGACCTGGCCGTTCGTCACGGAGCCGCAAAAGGCGCTGAACAATCGGACCCAGCTGTGGACGCGCGGCCGGGTGCTCGGCGGCTCGAGCTCCATCAACGGCAACGTCTACGTTCGCGGCGATCCCTGGGTCTACGACTCCTGGGAAGGCATGGGCGCTCCCGGCTGGGGATGGGACGACATGCTTCCTGCTTTCCGCCGCATGGAGACGTTTGGCGGCGGCGACCCGGCGCTGCGGGGACGCGACGGCCCCATCGGGGTCACCAGCCTGGATCATTTCGACAAGCTGGCCGACGGATATGTCGCGGCGAGCGGCGAGGCCGGGCATCCGATTGTCGCCGACTATAATGACGGGCACTACGAGGGCGCCGCCTATCTGCAATACTCGACACGGCGCGGGTATCGAAGCAGCACATCCGCGTCCTACCTGCGGCCGGTGCTCGACCGGCGCAATCTGGTCGTCTGGACGGACACGGAAGTCGCCCGTGTCCTGATGGAGGACCGTCGCGCCGTGGGCATAGAATGCCGACGCGAGGGACAGACGGTGGTCGCGGGCGCGTCGCGCGAGGTGATCCTTTCCGCTGGGCCCGTCCAGTCACCGAAGCTTCTGGAACTGTCCGGCATCGGCCGCGGCGATGTCCTGGCCGAACATGGCATCCCGGTCGTGAAGGAGCTCTCCGGTGTCGGCGAGAACATGCAGGACCATCCGAATACGCGCCTCACGTTCCAGTGCTCCGAGCCGATTACCATCAACGATGTCCTGCAGAACCCGGTGTTCAAGGTCCGGCAGGGATTGAAATACATGCTGACGGGCAAGGGACTGCTGTCGATCTGTTCTGCGACCGCGCACACCGTCATGCGCAGCCGTCCGGACGAGACCTCCCCGGACCTCAAGCTGCAGCTTCAGCCGTTTTCCGGGAAGGACCGCTATGCGAGACGGCCCCAGGACGGACTGGACGCGCATTCCGGCTTCACCGTTGGCGTGATGGGGCTGAAGCCCAAATCCCGCGGCTATGTGCACATCGCCTCGGCGGATCCGTTCGTCCATCCTCGCATCGATCCGCGCTATCTGGAGGAGGCCGAAGATGCGGAAGTCCTGCTGAAGGGCATCAAGGAAGTGCGCCGGATCGCAGCCCAGCCATCGCTTCGGAAGCTTATCGTGCGCGAGACGCGTCCCGGGGACAGTGCTTCCACGGACGGGGAGATCATGGCGTATATCCGGGAGACGACGCAAACGACGTGGCACATCGTCGGCACCTGCAAGATGGGTGTCGATGCGGATGCGGTCGTCGATCCGCAACTGCGCGTGCGTGGCGTCACCGGCCTTCGCGTCGTGGACTCCTCCGTGTTCCCGACCATTCCGTCGTCCAATACCAATGCGCCGACAATCGCGCTGGCGGAGCGCGCTTCCGATCTTATTGCACGTGGGAACGGTGCGCCGCGGGTCGATACGACGCTCTCCGCGAATGCTGCCTGAGACCTCTGCCATGAAGATCGACAGTATCGACATCCGCATCACCGAGCTTCCCGTGCGCGTGAAGCGGATATTCTCCAGCGGAAGCTACGACACAGGACCGGCCGAGCAGCTGCTTGGAAAGCCCGTCTTCGTGAGCATCAATGCGGAAGGCGTGCAGGGCCATGCGCAGATCCGCCCGATCAGCCCCGGCCATTTCGTCGCCGACACCGCGCACAGCGTCGTCTCCGCGATCGAGCACGTCTATGCGCCGCTGATGATCGGCAGGCGGATTTCCGACATGGAGGCGATCGACGACCTGCTGACTTCGCGCCTCGCCGGCAATCCGGCGGCGCGCGCGGTACTCGACATCGCCTTGCACGATGCCTTGGGAAAGGCGCTCGGACTACCTGTCCACGACCTTATCGGTGGCCGATGCCAGGATGAGATCGCACTCGAATGGTCCGTCAGCCTCGCCGACGAAGTCGAGATCATGATCGAGGAGGCGCGCAAGGCAGTTGAAGAATACGGCATCAAGGTCCTTTGCCTGAAAGCAGCCGGACGCGGCGGCTGGCGGCGCGACGTCGAGAATTTCGCCGCGGTGCGTCGCGCGGTGGGCGACGGAATTGTCATAGGTGTGGATCCGAACACCGGGTGGACGATCCCGGAGACGATCAGCGCAATGGCCGCGATGAGGGAATTCGATCTCGGTTACATGGAACAGCCCATCCTGCGGCGCGACGTGCGCGGGCTGGCCGAGATCCGGGCTAAGGCCTGCGGCGTGCCGTTGATGGCGGATGAAAGCCTGTTCACCATCCAGGATGCAGCCGAGCTTGCCCAGGCACGTGCGGTCGATATCTTCTGCATCAAGCTGTACCAGGTGGGCGGACTGCTGCCTGCGCGCAAGATTGCGGCGATCGGCGAGGCGAACGGCATCCAGATCAACAGCGGCGGCCTTGCTGTCGCCTCCCAGTTCGAGGCCGCCGCCTCGGCGCATTTCTGCGCCACGATCCCCGCGCGACGGACGTTCGGGGCAGCGGAGTTCGCCTTCGGAGTGGGGCCGAAGGGGCCTGATCCGCTGGTCGCCGAAGGTGCGATGTCGATCGCGGACGGAGCGGTGAGAGTGCCCACCGGTCCTGGACTCGGACTTACGCTCGATCCCAAGGCTCTCGAACGGATGACTCTTAGGCGCGTGGTTGTTTCGTGATCGCCCAGGATGCGAGCCGTGCATAGTGCAACGTCAAACCATGATTGGACTGTGATCCCCGCAAAGTGATGATGACGACAACATGGCTCGGCGCCGCCGCGCGCCAGGGCCGGGACGTCAACACGATTGCAACGGGAGCATTTCATGAACGTCAACGTGACCGTCGACAAGGGAGTTACGGGCGTCGGCGAGACGCGCGTTCTCGCGGAATTCGCTTCGGGCCTGCGATACGAGGCGCTTCCGCCCGAGGTGGTCGCCATGGCAAAACGATGCATCCTCGATTCGTTCGGCTGCGGCGTTTTCGGGGCGCAGACGCCCTGGACTCAGGCGGTAACGCGCGTCGTCGACGGGTTGGGGCAGTCGAAACGGGCTTCGGCATGGGGCCAGAAGCACAAGGCCGACGTGCTTGGCGCGTCGTTCATCAACGGCACGTCCGCGCAGGGCTACGAACTCGACGACTGCCACGACCAGTCGATGTCGCACTATGGCGCGGGCGTCATCCCGTCGGTCATGGCCTGCTCGGAGGATTTCGGGAATGTCAGCGGCAGGGAGATGATCCTCGCGGTGGTCGCCGGCTTCGAGCTTGGCACCCGAATCGGCAATACCGTCAGCCCATCGGCATTCCACACCGGCTTCCATCCCTGCGGCCTGACGTCCACCTTCGGTTCGGCGGCCGCCATCGGCAAGTTGATCAACCTCGACAGCGAAAAATACATATCGGCGCTCGGCCTTGCCGGATCGCAGGCGGCAGGCCTGATGGCCGCCCAGTTCGGCGCCATGGCCAAGCGCTTCCACTCCGGCAAGGCATCGCAGAACGGCATCATAGCCGCCTATTGCGCCAGGGAAGGACTGACCGGCGTGCGCGATGTCCTTGAGGCGGAGTATGGCGGCTTCTGTTCCTCCTATTCGCGCGAATACGACCTGTCCTGGGCGACCAGGGGGCTAGGCTCCGACTGGGAGATCCTCAAGAACGGCTTCAAGCGCTACTCGTCCTTGGCGTCGAGCCAGGCGACCGCGGAATGTCTGCGCATCCTGCGCGAACAGCACAATCTACGCGGAGAAGACGTCGCAAAGGTCGATGTCGGCACCACGAACATGGTGTTCGTGCACTGCGGCTGGCCTTACAAGCCAATGGACCCGCCGGAGACGATCGCGGCTCAGATGAACCTTCCCTTCGTTGGTGCGGTGATGCTGCTCGAGGGCAATGCCTTCATCGACCAGTTCCAGGATCACAAGCTTGCTGATCCGAAGATCATCGATCTCGCCAACCGCATCAACGTGACCGTCGATCCCGAACTCGATGCGCTTGGACCGGACGAGATGCGCGCCGTGCGCGTCGCCGTCACGATGAAGGACGGCAGAGAGTTCAGG
Organism: Mesorhizobium sp. J428; assembly: GCF_024699925.1. Lineage (NCBI taxonomy): Bacteria > Pseudomonadati > Pseudomonadota > Alphaproteobacteria > Hyphomicrobiales > Phyllobacteriaceae > Mesorhizobium > Mesorhizobium sp. J428. The sequence goes on along the minus strand of NZ_JAJOMX010000001.1, from coordinate 1,274,034 downwards.
CACTCGCTTCTCTACCGCCCGGGCCATTTCAAGAATCCGATCCCGGACAGTGCGCTGCGCGCCAAGTTCCGCGATCTCGCCGGGCGGGTCATCACCACGGCCGCGCTGGACCGGATCGAGACCATTGTCGACAACCTCGAGAACGAGGCGAACCCGGCCGCCCTGCTTGGCCCGGCGCTGCAGGACGTCAAGGCCTGAGCTTGGACTGCCGCCTCGAGATGCGGCGTCATCCCTTACCGCTGGCGCCGCCAGCCTTTTTCGCGCCCATCATAGCGAGGACGATATGAGCGAATTCCTGGCCCGCACAATTGGCGATTTTGCTGCCAGTCTGCGATATGACGCCATTCCCGCCGAGGTGCGCGATGCGGCGATGCTGCACATCGTGGACTCGATCGGCGTCTGCATCGCCGGCGCAAGTCCGGGCGAAGACAGCGGCAAGGCTGCTGCGGCGCTGGCGAAGGAGTGGAGTGCGTCGGAGGGGGCCACGCTGTTTGGTCTCGCAACGACCGCGCGCGCGGATCTCGCCGCGTTGCTCAACGGCGCACTGGCCCAGGCACTTGAGATGGATGACAAGCACGGCCCCTCCCTGGCCCGGCCCGGCTCGACCGTCATACCTGCCGTTCTTGCCGCCGGCGAGGCGCGCAACGCCAGCGTAGAGGATGTCTTGACCGCCACCGTTGCCGGCTACGAGGCGATGATCCGCCTTGGCTTCGTGGGTGGCGATCGTTTCCTGGCGCGCGGCTATCACACAAGTTCCCTCCTGGGATCGTTCGGGGTCGTCGCCGCGATCGGTAATCTCCTGCGCCTTCCGGCGGAGCGCATCGTCGATGCCTTGGGCATCGCCGGCACCTTCGCATCCGGCATCCAGGAATCGACGCGCACAGGCTCGACCTCCAAGATCCTGCACGGAGGGTGGGGCGCCCATGCCGGTCTGATCGCCATCGATTTCGCCCGGGCCGGAATCACGGGACCGGAGAGCGTGTTCGAAGGCGAGATGGGATTCTTCAAGGCGCATCTGAAGCCGATCACCGGCGAGCTCGACTTCGCGCGTGGCGGGTCGGGATTCGGCAAGATCTGGTATACGCCCGAGACGGCGTTCAAGCCTTATCCCTGCTGTCAGTTGCTGCACGCCTTCATAGAAGCTTCGAAGCAGATCCTCGCGGACTTCCGCCGCGACGGCGTCGGCGTCAGCCAGATCACCCGCATCGGCTGCAAGCTTGCGGAACCTGGCCTTACGCTGGTCACGGAACCGAAGGAGCGGAAGAAGCGGCCGCAGACCCCGCACGAAGCCCGGTTCAGCCTGCCTTATGGCGTCGCGTCGGCGCTCATCTACGGTGACGTGGGCCTCGAGACATTCCGTCCGGAGCGGCTGGGCGATCCGAAGGTGCTGAAGCTCGCCGCGCTGGTGGAATCCGCCGAGGATCCGGATTCCGATTACCCGGCCCATTGCCCCGCCATCCTGGAAGTAGACGCCGCCGGCAAGCACTACCGCGTTCATGTGCCCTATCATCCGGGCAGCCCGGAAGCGCCGCTGCTCAAGGCCGATGTGCTCGACAAGTTCGAACGCAACGCATCCTGGCTCTTCGGTTCGGCCGCACGATCGATCGCAGCCGGCCTCTGCGATGTGCCGCATGGCGACGGTTTCCGCAGCTTCGTGACCCGGATCGCGGTGCGTCCGGAATATGCCCGCCTCGGAGCCGCGGAATGAGCGACGTCGGTTCCGCCGCGCTTTCCGGGAACCTGGCTCCTTTCATTCGCGACCGTCTGTTCATCGGCGGCGAATGGGTGCGGCCAAAGTCCGGACGGGTGATCGAATCGATCGACCCGGCGACGGAGGAGGTCTGGGCGCACATCGCCGAGGCCGACGCCAGAGATGTGGATGACGCGGTCGCCGCTGCCCGCGCTGCATTGTCCGGTCCCTGGTCACGGCTCGAACCCAGCAGGCGTGGTGCACTGATCCATCGTCTCGCGGACCTTGTCAGGCAGAACGCCGGCGAACTCGCCGCAATCGAGAGTCGTGACAATGGCAAGCCGCTGCGCGACACGCTTGGCGAGATGCAGCGTGCTGCCGACTGGTTGACGTTCTTTGCCGGCGCGGCGGACAAGATCAACGGGCACCAGATTCCCTACAGCCCGCACGCGCTCGCCTACACCCGCCGCGAGCCGGTCGGTGTGGTCGGAGCGATCCTGCCGTGGAATTCGCCGATCCTGCTTTGCTGCTGGAAACTCGGTCCTGCGCTTGCCGCCGGCAACACCCTCGTGATCAAGCCTGCCGAGCAGACGCCTGCCAGCATTCTGGAGATCGGTCGTCTGGCTGCGGAAGCAGGGATACCGGCCGGAGTGGTCAATGTCGTTCCCGGCTACGGCAAGGTCGCCGGCGCCGCGCTCGCCGCGCATCCCGGCGTCAACAAGATATCCTTCACGGGGCATCATTCGACGGCGATCAAGATCATGCAGGCCGCTGCCGGCAATCTGAAGCGATGCTCGTTCGAATGCGGCGGCAAGTCGCCCTATATCGTCTTCGACGATGCCGACCTCGACCGCGCGCTCTCGGTCGCTGTGCACAGCGCCTTTCGCTCGACCGGGCAATCCTGTTCGCTCGCTTCGCGCATCTTCGTGCAGCGTCGGGCCTATGACGCCTTCGCCCGCGGGCTGGCGGAACGGGCCGCGCGGATACGTGTCGGGCATCCGATGGACGAGCGGACCCATATCGGCCCGCACACCTCGGCCGAGCAGTTGGCGAAGACGCGGGATTACATTCAGCTTGGTCTTGAAAGCGGCGCGCGGCTGCTGACCGGCGGCGGCCGGCCCAGCGGACTGGACAAGGGCTATTATGTGAGCCCGACCGTATTCCGGGATGTGGATACCAGCTCGCGCCTCGCCCGGGAGGAGGTCTTCGGCCCGGTGCTTGCGGTCATGCCGTTCGATGACGAGGAGGAGGTGGTGAGGCTGGCCAACTCGACGGACTATGGGCTCGTGGGAGGCCTGTGGACGCGCGACGTCAGCCGCGCTCACCGCGTCGCCGCACAGATCGAGGCCGGGCTTGTCTCGGTGAACACGTTCCGGCCTGTGCATTACATGCTGCCTTACGGCGGCTACAAGCTGAGCGGCATCGGCCGCGAGAACGGGATGGAAGCGCTCGACGAGTTCACGGAAACCAAGGCTGTGGTGATCGACCTCTCGCCAAACATGCCGGCGGATCCGTTCGCGAACTGAAACAGGCATACCGAAAGCGAAAGGGTCCCAAGGGGGCCTTTTTCATTCCGCTGGCGCCGGGCTGCCGGTCCGGCCCTCCAGCAACTTGCGCGTCACGCCGTAGATGACGAGGATCGCGGTGCCGGTGATGAAGACCGCGCTGATCCAGCTGTGGAAGAAGATCACCGGATTGCCGCGCGAGATCAGCAGCGCGTTGCGCATATGCTCCTCCACCATCGGACCGAGGATGAAGCCGAGGAGGAGCGGAGAACTGGGGAACCTCAGGATGGTGAGGATCAGCCCGAGCACCCCGAAGGCGAGCGCGACATATACGTCGAAAATGCTGTTCTGGATCGAGTAGACGCCGATGCAGATGAAGAAGAGCATCGCGGGATAGAGCATCCGATACGGAATACGCAGGATCGAGACCCACACACCGATCAGCGGAATGTTGAGGACAAGCAGAAGCACATTGCCGATCCAGAAGCTGGCAATCAGGCCCCAGAACAAGTCTGGGTGACTGTTGACGAGCCCCGGCCCCGGCGCGATGCCGTGGATCATCAGCGCGCCGAGCAGCACGGCGGTGGTTGCGTCTCCCGGGATGCCTAGGCTGAGGGTCGGTATGAACTCCGACTGGACAGCGGCGTTGTTGGCCGATTCCGGCGACGCGACGCCCTCGATCGCGCCCTTGCCGAACTTTTCGGGATTGCGGCTCACGCGCTTCTCGAGCGAATAGGCCATGAAGGATGCGATCGTCGGGCCGGCGCCCGGCAGGATGCCCGCCACCACGCCAACTCCCGCGCCGCGCAAGGTGGGCAGTGCGGCCACGCGCAGGTCCTCGCGCGTGGGGATCAGCGAGCGCAGCTTCACCGACTGCACGGTGAACGGTGCGCTCTGGTTGTTGATCAGGTTGTTCAGGATTTCCGAAATGCCGAACAGCCCCATTGCAATGGCGACGAGGCTCAGTCCGTCCGAAAGCTCCTGGAAGCCGAACTGCAGACGCGGATAGCCGGTCTGCATGTCCATGCCGATCAGCCCGAAGGTGATGCCCACCACCATCATCGCCAGACCTTTCAGGAACGAGCCGTTGGAAAGGGTGGAGCCGGCGACCAGCGCAAAGAGCATCACGGCAAAGTATTCGGGCGCGCCGAAGGCGGTCGCCATGCCTGCGACGACCGGGGTCAGGAACATCAGGACAAGGATCGACAGCGAGCCGCCTACGAAGGAGCAGATCGTGGTGATAAAGAGCGCGACGCCTGCGCGCCCGGCCTTCGACATCGGGTATCCGTCGAGGCAGGTCACCGCGTTCGCAGCGGTGCCGGGCAGATTCATCAGGATGGAGGCGGTCGAACCGCCATATTGTGCGCCGTAGAATATGCCGGCAAGCATGATGATCGCCGCGGTCGGCTCCATGTAGAACGTCAGCGGCAGCAGCATCGAGATCGCCGCGAGCCCGCCGATGCCTGGCAGCACGCCGACGAAGGTGCCAAGGGTCACGCCGATGAAGCAGAACAGCAGGTTGTTCGGTTGCAGGGCGGTCGCGAAGCCCGAGACTATGTTGCCGACATCCATCGTTCAGGCTCCGAACGCCGCAAGCCGCACATGTAGGCCGTAGATGAATGCCGCGACCCCGATCGCCGACAGAACGGCGGCCGTGAGAGCCATGCTCAACCAGTTGGGACGGCGGAGCGCGAACGAGACGATACCGACCAGCAGGAACGTCGCCGGGATCAATCCCGCCCATTCGACAGTGAGGGCCCAGGCGACAAGACCGCCGATCACGCTCGCGGCAGGGCGCAGCAGGTTCGCATCGACGATCCGGTCCACCTCTTCATGGTCGAACAGGGCGATCGCGCCGCCGAGTATCGCGAGCAGGATGCCGCAGGACAACGGCAGATAGCCCGGCCCCATCCGCCCGATCGTGCCGACCGGGTAGGTCACGGCGACCGCGCTGACGAGCAGCCCAAGGATGATCACAGGCAGTCCGGCGATGACTGACGGCTTCATGACGAGACCTCCGCGGTGAGGAAGGGTAAGAACACGGTCTGGCGTTTGTCCCGGCCCTGCAGACACGCCCTACTTGGAGGCGAAGCCCTCAAGCCCCTCTTCCTTGATGATCCGCGCCCAGCGCTCGTTCTCGTCCTTGACGAACTGCGTGAAAACCTCGGGAGACGTCGAACGCACCTCGAAGCCCAGGCCGGTGATGCGCTGGACCACCTCCGGATCGGACATGATGGCTGCCAGCTCAGCTTGAGGCGCTTCACCACTTCGTCAGGCATGCCCGCCGGACCGAAGATGCCCCACCATGTCTCCATCGCGTAGCCTTTCAGGCCGGCCTCTTCCATCGTCGGCACATCGGGCAGGGTCGGCGACCTTTGCGCGCCCGTGACGCCGAGCGCCTTGGCCTGCCCGCTCTTCACGAAGGATGCGCCGGTGGGAACCAGAACGAACATGTAAGGCAGGTGCCCGCCGATCACCTGCGGTATCGCAGGGCCTTCGCCCTGGTGCGGGATGAACTGCGGATCGATATCCGCGAGATTGTTGAAGAAAAGCGCCGCCATGTGCGAGCCGTCGCCGGTGCCCCCTGTCGCATAGCTCACCTGGCCCGGGCGATCCTTGATGTATTTGATAAGCCCCGGAACATCCTCCACGCCAAGTTTCGGCGAGGTGATGAGCACCAGCGGTGCTCCGACGACCTGTCCGATCGCCGTGAAATCCTTGATGGGGTCGTAGCGAAGATTGCCGTAGAAGGTTGGTGCGACCGCATGGGTCGTCTGGACGGCGATCTGCAGGACATGACCGTCCGGCTTGGCGGCCGCGACATATTGCGAGCCGATCTGGCCTGTCGCGCCCGGCCTGTTCTCCACTGTCACGGGCTGGCCGAGCCGCTCCGCCAACTCGGCCGCGATGATGCGGCCGATCGTGTCGGTCGTGCCGCCCGGGGCATAGGCGACGACCATCTCAACCGGTCGGTCAGGATACGCGGATGCCTGGCCCGCAAGCAGCGCAAGCCCGGCGACCGCCAATAGAAATTTCCTCATGCTGGTTCCTCCCGAACTGCGGCTGCGGTGATCGGGCCTGCCGGCACGATCGCGATCTCTCCTCCAGATTCCGACAGCCTATCGACGCACGGATTGGAGACAAATAACCAAACCGCAGTCAGTATGATCCAATTCGCATGCTGATCATGCCGCGCCGTAGCTCTGCGCATCGAACATGCCCCTTTCCCGAACCGGCTTGAATCGCGCGGCGTGTCGTCCTGCGAGACGACCGAACACGGTGCCGCTCGTGAGCCCGCTCGCTCCGGGATAATTGAAGTAGAAAATCCCGCCCACCATTTCGCCGGCGGCGAACAGGCCGGGGATGGGGCGGCCGTTCGTGTCGCTGACCTGGCCTTCTTTGGTGATGCGCACGCCGCCGAACGTGAAGGTGATGCCGCATGTCACGGCGTAGGCTTCGAACGGCCCTGTGTCGATCGTGTTGGCCCAGTTGCTGCGGGGCACCTTCAGTCCGCGCGCGCTGCGTCCGTCGAGCGTGTTTGCGTTGAACGGCACGTCCTGGTCGACGGCAGCGTTATACTCCTCGATCGTGCGGCGGATCTGGTCCCGGTCGACCTCCTCCATCTGCGCGATCAGCCCTTCGAGCGTATCGGAGCGCAGCTTGGTGACGGAGCGCGTGCGGTATTCGTCGGTCAGCAGGTGCAGGACCTTGCCGTCGTAGATCTGCCAGGCGACCTGTTCAGGCTGCTTGAGCACTTCGTGGCCGTATTTGGCATAGGTATAGTTTCGGAAGTCCGCTCCTTCATCGATGAAGCGTTCGCCCTTGACGTTCACAACGATGCCGAAGGTGTAACTGTGCCGCTGGTAATGCGGGGTGGTCGCCAGATCGCCGAAGTCCGCCGCATATCGTTCCCAAGCCGTGGCGTGGCAGCCCGACCAGTGGCCATAGGGTTGCGCGCCGATCTTCAGGGCCATCGCAAGGCCATCGCCGGTGTTGAACCTGCTGCCGCGCACCTTGGCCAGGTCCCAGCCCGGGCCGAGATACTTGGCGCGCCACTCGGCGTTCGCCTCAAAGCCACCGCATGCGAGCACGACGGCCCTCGCGGTGATCTCCCGCAACTCGCCGTCCAGCAGCGCCTTTACGCCGGTGACGCCGGCAGCCTCGTCGTGAATGAGATCCCTGACCGGAGCCTCGTATTGCACTTCGATGCCGAGTTTCTTCGCGCGATTGTAGAGGCTCTCGACAAGGCCCGGGCCGCCGGACTGTGCATACAATGTCGTGCCGCCCCAGAACTTGAACCGCCCGTCGACCCTGTAGGCCTGGCGGCCGTAGTTGGGCACGAAGCGGACGCCGTTTTCCTTCAGCCAGAAAAGCGCTTCGCGGCTGCTGCGAACGAGGATTTCGCACAGTTCCGGATCCGTCCGGTATTTCGTCAGTCGAGCCATGTCGTCGAAGAAGTCGGCTTCGGTATATGCGCCGAAATCGGTTGTTGCGATTTCGTCTTCGGTGAGGTCGGGAACAAGCGCCTGTACATCCGACAGTCCGTTGTACACGGCCCGGAATTTTCCGTCGGTGTAGACGCTGTTGCCGCCCCGTTCGTCTTGCGGTGCCCGTTCGAGTATGACGACACTTGCGCCTTCCTCCGCCGCCGAGATCGCTGCGCAGAGCGCCGCATTGCCGCCACCAACGACGATGACGTCGTAATCTCGTTTCCGATGCATTCCTCGCTCCATCCTGACGGGCAGCACAGTCTTTCCGTGCCCCGATCTCGGTCCGGTGCAAGGACCATAGCCAAGCCCGAGTATGCCGACACAGAATAAGTTGACATCCTGCCATCCATCTCGATTATACCGGCGATGAAACTACAGCAGCTCCGCTATGTCGTTGAAATCGTTAAGCAGGGGAACCATCTCTCCGCTGCAGCCGACGCCTTGAACACGTCCCAGCCCGGGGTAAGTCGGCAGATACAGCTGCTGGAGAGCGAGCTGGGCGTCGACATCTTCCAGCGCACGCGCAACCGCATCATCGGGTTGACCGAGCCGGGCGAACATGTGCTCGCAATCGCCAAGCGTGTAACCTCCGATCTCGCCGCCCTGCGGTCGCTGAAGCTGGATCTCGAATCCGTCGACAAGGGCACGATGGTCATAGCGACCACGCACACGCAGGCCCGCTATATCCTGCCGAAGATCGTGGCCGACTTCATTAAGCGCTATCCGTCCGTCGAACTCGTTCTCAAGCAGGGTGATCCCGAGACGATCTGCCAGATGGTGGATGACGGGGCGGCCGATTTCGCGATCGGGCCGGAGACGCTCACCCCCTATCCTGATCTGCTGAAAATATCTCTCTCCGAGATTCCGCGTGTCGTGGTCGGTCTTCAGGACCATCCGATCTTCTCGGTGCCGGACCTGACTTACGAGGCGCTCGCCGCGCATCCGCTGATTGCGTATGATTTTCGCTACAGCGGCCATTGGATGGTCATGCAGGCCTTCAGGCGGGCGGGTTTCGAACCGCGGATCAGCCTCAGCGCGATCGATGCCGACGTCAGCAAGACCTACGCCAAGATGGGCCTCGGACTGTCGATCCTGACCAATGTGGCTTACGACCGCGAGATCGATGTGGGACTTGCCGCGCGCGACGCAAGTCGCCTGTTCGCGCCGAGCCGCACAACGCTCGCCTTGAGGCCGACCACCTATATTCGCCCGTTCATCCTCGATTTCCTATCGTCGCTGTCGGATAAGCTGACTGCGAAGATGCTTCGCGATGCGATCCGAAAGGCCGCCAGTCGAGACTGACGCCTCGGGACTTCCCGCGCTCGGCATATCGCGATGACATACCGGGCGCAGAAACCATAATTGGATCGCAGGCGGAACGGTCGCTATCCTTTGCCGCGAAAGACGGTCATCGGGCAGGGCCTGCATGTGTGAACACTGCGTGGAACGAGGCAGAGGCTGGCTCGGCTGGAACAAGCTGCCGCCACAGGATCCGATCGTGCCGGTGGGGAACTGGGTGGACCTCTCCCATGCGCTGGACAGCCGTGCTCCCTGCGCCTCGATCTTTCCCGTGCCTGAGACGTCGTTGCTGCGGCGGATGCCTGAACATCCCTTCAACGTCACAATGCTGAAGACGGTGGTCCACGCCGGAACGCACGTCGATTCGCCGCGCCACTATTACCTCGACGGTCCCGCTTTCGAGGACATTCCGCTGGACCGCCTCTGCGGCCCGGGTGTCGTGTGGCGCATCGATGCCGAAGCCGACGAGGTGTTGGACGCCGACAGGCTGGAGGCTGCGCGCCCCCACCTGCGACCCGGCGACATACTGGCACTCGACACCGGCTGGGCCGCGCTGGCCGGGACGGCGGAGTATGAGCGGCATCCCAGCCTTTCGCCGAAGGCGGCCGAGTGGCTGCGTGACCGGGAGATCAAGCTTCTTGCCTGCGATTTCGCAACGCCGGACCTCGTCTACCATCGCCGCGAGGCGGGATTCGACTGGCCCGTTCACCGCACCCTTCTGTCCTGCGGGATCCTGATCTGCGAACATCTGCGTGGCCATGCCGCCTTTGCGGGGAGGCGGGTCGAGTTTGTGTTCGCTGCGATTGCAATTGCCGGAAGCGACGGCGCACCGGCTCGCGTCATGTGCCGCGAGATACGCTAGGCCGGCTGGCGCCGGCTATCGCGGCTCTCGTGGGAGAGACTGTCCAGAAGGCATGTGCCTTCGCATCGGACTTGTAGTAGCCTTGCGTCCGGGCGCGCCGGCAGGCTCGCCGCCATCAAGGGTTGGGAGGAGCCATGACCTTGAGGGAAGAATCCACTCATGTGGACAATCTCGATCAGCGCGAACAGGAGACTGTTCCGCGCTGCAGGGCGAACTCGCCGCGTGGCAACAGCGACGCGACGGGATCGTCCTACCAGCCTGTCAAGGCGGTCTCGCGGGCTCTGATGGTCCTGCGCTGCCTAAACGAACTCCAGCACGGGTCGATCGCACAGCTTCATCGAATGACTGGCTATCCCAAGCCGACCATCGTCCGCGCGCTCGAAACGCTGATGAGCGAGGGCTATGCGGTGCGCGACAACTTCTCTCGCGGCTACCGCACGACGTCGCAGGTGCAGGCCCTCAGTCGCGGCTTCAACGGCGTGCCTCTGCTCATCGAAGCCGCGCGTGTCCAGGCGATCGCGCTGACGGAGCGGATCAAGTGGCCGGTCAGCATAGGCACCGTCGTCGACGGCAAAGTGGTGGTGAACTTTTCCACCGCGCCGATCAGTCCGTACGGATTTCCGTTTCCGACACTCAATCGACCGTTCTCGATCACCGAGACAGCAATCGGTCGCTGCTATCTGGCATTCTGCGAGGCTCCGATGCGTGAGCGGCTGCTGGATCAGCTTGCCAGGACCGCGGGCCAGAACGCGGTCCTTGACCTGCCGCGCCTCAGGCGGGCTCTCGACGAGATCAGGAAGCGTGGCTACGCCTTGCAGGACCCGTTCGTCACCTTGCGCATGTTCGAGGAGGCGCAGCGGTTCCAGTTCATGGCGCTGCCGATTCGAGATGCCGGCGAATGCATCGCTTGCCTGGGGGTGGGTTTCTACAAGCGGGCGGTGCGACGCGAGGATGTCGATGCTGTCGTCGTTGCCCCGGCGCGCGAAACGGTTGCCAGCATCGAGGCCAATGTGCGCCTCCTGAAGCGGAATGTCGAAAACTATTCCGGGAGCCAGCCGCCTCTGCTTTGCTGAAACGGCCGGCTCGCGGCGGGCTTCAAAGCAGTGATTGCGCGTTGCCGCCGACCAGCTTGCGTATTTCCGAATGCGAGAACTGCAGGTCGAGCAGCGTGCCGACGATCTCGCGATAGCCTTCCACCGGTCGCGGCATGCCGACGAGGCCGAGGTCCGAACCGAGCACGGTGCTGTCGGCGCCGACCAGGCGGATGATGTGCGCCACCTCGTCGGGCGAGTGCTTGCGGCCCTTGCAATCGATCAGCATGCAGATCGAGTGTTCGAGGAACACGCCCATACGCGCCAGTTCCAGCATGTCCTCGTCGCTGCAGCCGATGACGTAGGTCGGATGGTTCACCAGCATCTTCCTGACGCCGCGCCGCTTGGCTTCGGCGAACATGATCTTCTGCTCGTGAACGTTCAGGTGGCCGCCCGCGAGGATGATGTCGCCGGCCGCGATGACATCGAGGACTTCGTTGGTCTCCCTGGTCAGCCTGTCGTTCTCGTCCAGGACGGTCAGCGGGATGGGCGGCAGCATCGGATTCGGGCTCTTCGGATAGTTCTTGGTCTCCGAAGCGCTCTTCTCGATGTGGTTCGCGGCGGCAAAGGTCGGCATCCAGACGATCTTGCCTCCCAGCTTCACAGCATGGTCGACCGCATGCGGATTGATGCCGCCGCTCGCATTGTTGAGCGCGACGCCGGAATAGAGCCGCACGCCGGTATCCGGGAACAGCTTCTCCAGCAGGATCGCGTGCGCCATGCCTGGGTAGAAGTGATCCTTGTAGAGAACGCCGGCGAATTTCGCCTCGGCCGCGTCCATCATCGCTTCGTAGTGATCGAGCCTGCGCGGGAACGCGGCGGGGCCGCTATGACAGTGAAGATCGACTGCGCCGACGAGAAGGTCCGCGATCTCCGCCGAGCGGCTGCCGTCTGCCTGTGCTGTGTTCTCAGCCATGTTGATTACCTTGCCTGCTGGAGTTTCGTTGCTGTCGGCGCTCAGGCCTTGGCCGGCCGGCTCGTGCCGGGCAGCGGATAGTCCTTCGCGTTGAGAACCCAGCCCTCCTTCGCGGAGAAATCGGCGCGAGGGGGGCAGAAGATGTCGACGAGGAGATTGCCGCCGGGATCCATGCTGCGGGATGTGTGCACCACGGGCGGCGGGATGACGGCAACCGAAGGCGAGGCGCAGTGCTCCGCCTCGTCGGCGCGCCAGTTGGCCATGTCGGTCACCCAGGGCCAGCGCAGGTAGTGGGTATAGCCGCCTTCCAGACAGAGCGAATACTGCTCGAAGTCGTCGTGATGGTGCGGCGACATCTTCGACGTATCGCGCGGCGGCGATGGCTTTATGTAATTCACCATGATCGTCGAGCAGCGGAAGATGCGTCCGAAACGGCCAGGCTCGTCCGGCACGTCCAGACTGTAGACCCGGACCCTGTCTCCGTCCGCGGCCGTTGGCCATGGCTCGAACTCCGGCACGTTCGGATCGCGGCTGTCATATGAGGCTGCATTGCTGCACATCGCGGCCAAGTCTTTCGACCGTGTCGTGACCAGGCGCACGACGACGCCGTCCGTCTCCAGCCTTACGGTGCTGGCGCCGGCGGGCACGACCACAAGCGAATGTCCCGGCACCTCGGTCGCCTTGCCCGCGACGGTGACGGTCACGCGGGTCCCCCGCGCCGGAACGAGCACGACATATTCGTCCGGCTGTGTTTCCCGCGAGAGTTCGAGACCGGCCCTACCGTCTGTGTAGGCTACGACCATGTTCTGGCCCCTGGCATACCATGTGCGGCTGCCGTCCCGGCTCTCCTGCGGCGCCTCCTCGTAGAAGCGGGCATATTCCGCCTGCTTGAAGGAACTCACCTGCGCTCTGGGCGCGGCCGGCGCCATGCTCGCCCGCGGGTCTCCTGCTGCATACATCTGTCTGCCTCCCGAATGCATTGAGGCGTGCCCGAACCGCATACCGCTAGTGGACGGGATCTCGCCAGGCTCGCTTGCCGGGACGATAGGCTCGCCCCGTTCCCTTTGAGGCCGCCTCGGGCGGCCTTTTCGCTGATTGAAATTGCCGGCTGTCAGCCCGGCCTCAGCGCCTTGAACACACCTTGCGAAGACGCGACGATCTTCTCCCCGACCTGAAGCGTGCCGCGCACGAAGGTGAGCGATTTGGTCAGCCGAAGCGGTTCGGCACGGCTGTAGACGAAGTCGCCGATTTCGACCGCGTCGATGAAGTGCATGTCGAGCTGCGCCGTCGGGCTGTAGATCCGGCCATCCTCCGGCCGCCGATCCTTGTTGCGCATATGGCCCACAACCGCGCCGAGGCCGACATCGGCAAGCGTCATCAGGATGCCTCCGTGCATCTTGCCGGATCCATTGTCGTGGGCCGGCTCGCAAAATATCCCCACGCAGGGAAGACCGTCGACCTCGCGCCGCCATACGGTCGTCAGCGAAGACAGGAATGTCCTGCGGGTATCCGCCACCCAGCCTTCCGCGGCCAGGTTGAACGCGGTCGGGCTGCCGGTGATGATAGGCTCAGGCTGCATAGGCAGCCTGACGCGTTTCGATGGACAAGATCTCACGCGCCTCGTCCGGCGATGCGACTGCCTCGCCGAGCGATTCGACGATCGCCACCGCGCGCTCGACCAGCTGTGCATTGCCTTTCGCAAGCACGCCCTGCTCGATGAAGAGATTGTCCTCGAGGCCGACCCGGCAATGGCCGCCGAGGATCACGGATTGTGCAACCATCGGCATCTGTCCTCTCGCGATGCCGAATGCTCCCCAGAGCGTGCCGGCTGGCAGCAGCGAGCGCATCATCAGCATGGCCTCGGGGGTGGCGGGTGCGCCGCCCGGAATCCCCAGGCAGAACTGGAAGAAGGGTGGCTTGGGCAGGTCGCCGCTTGCAATCAAACCCAGCGCGATGCCGATCTGTCCCAGATCGAAGACCTCGAGCTCGGGTTTGGTTCCCGCGTCCTGGATCATCCGCGACATTGCCTTGAGATGGCGCGGCGTGTTGACGACGGCATTCGAGCCGAAGTTCATCGTTGCGACGTCGAGCGTGCATATGTCGGGCTTCAGCGCGATTACATGCTGGGTGCGTTCAAGAGGCGGCTTGACGAAGATGGTGGTGTCGTCGCCCTCTTGGACCGGTGGATCGTGCCGTGCGCCCATGCCCGTCGTCAGGTTGATCAATACGTCGACGCCGCTGTCGCGGATGCGCTCGACCACTTCCTTGTAATGGTCGAACTTCATCGACGGCGCGCCGGTGTCCGGATCGCGCACATGGATATGGACGGAGGCCGCGCCGGCGCGCGCAGCCGCGACGGCTTCCTCGGCGATATGCCTGGGTGTCTTCGGCACGTAGATGCTGTTCTTGCCGTATTCCGAACCACCGGTGACGGCACAGGTTATGATGACCTTGCGTTTCATATGTCCTCTCGTGCTGTTCAGGCTGCGGCCGCGCTGTCGTGGACACAGGCGCGGATGTTGCGGATGTCGTGTTCGATACGCCGCGCCGTCTCGCGCATCGGCGCTACCAGGCGCTCGATGATCTGGTTCGATGGAACTGCGCGACGGTAGAAACCGAGGCCCATGGCGGCAACGCAGCGGCCTCCCTCGATGATCGGTACCGCGACGAACTGGAAGCGCCGCGATGTGGTCTGCGGGTCGGGATAGGCGAAGCCGCTCGTGCGGATGCGGTCGACGGCGCGCAGGGCGCGGTCCAGTTCGTCTGCCGCGCCGCCGCGAAGCCGATCCGCCAGTTCAGCCCTTTCGTCGTCGGTGCAGAAGGCAAGATAGCAACGCCCCATCGCAGTACGAAGCATCGGCAGGCGGGTGTGAAGGACAGCGAAGGGGTAGGACCAAGGGCTGATCGGCGAGGTCGTGAAGTCGACGAAAATCTCGCTGCCGGAGGCAGTGCCCAGGCTGATCGGCCATTTGATGTCGCGTGTCAGCGTCACGGTCCAAGCGCGCGCGGCTTCGATCAGGATCGAGGTGCCGTTGAAGCCGGATGACAGGTTCTGCACGTTCGAGGTGACGCGATAACCCCCGAACAGATTGTCGCGAGCAACGTATCCCTCGCTGATCAGGGTCTCCAGCATGCGCACGATCGTCGGCTTGGAAATCCCGGTCTCGCGGTGGAGATCGCCAACCGATGCGAACCGCAGGTCATTAAGCGCGCGCAGCACTGCAAACGCGCGCCGCACGGCCTTGATCGGCTCGTACGATGCGTTGGCCATCTCCGTCGAGCCTCGAACAGAGTTCGCCCGGCAGCGCGGCAGGGGTGCATTGCGCCACTCCGAAGCGGGCGCGGGCAATGTCGTCTTGTCGAGCAGCATATCCGGTCCTCCCACCGAAATGTCGGTCCGACAGCACCGACAGGGAGGACGATACGCTTCTCAGCGCGGGAAGCACTGCCGGAAGCACAGCCGTTTCAGACAATGAAATATGACATCGCGGTCACGGCCGACGCGACACCGCGAGGTGGAGACCGTAGAGACCGGCCCAGAATGCACAGGCGCCGATGACCCCGGCGAAGCCGATCAATGGCGCAAGAAAGCCGATGAGCATCCCGCCGGCAGCCGGCGCGCCGCGCACCAGCGCGCTGTAGACGCCCATCACCCGGCCGAGCATCTCCGGCCTGCTTTCGATGTTGAGCACCGTTTGCGTGCCGACGCCCGCGAATGTCGAGGCGAGCGAGGCAAGAAAGAGAGCCGCAAGACCCAGCGCATAGTTCTGGGTCGTGGTGAAGGTGACCAGTGAAATCGCCGCGAGGAGCAGGCATGTCACGATCCAGCCCCGCGCCAGCGCCTTTGACGGCGAGACGAGCAGCAGTACCGTTGCTGCCATCGCTCCAAGCGCCGAGGAAGCGGCGAGATCGACGAATCCGTCGACACCGCGTCCGAACAGCCGATCGGCAAGCGCGGGCAGAACCTGGTTCACGCCTCCGACGCCGACGCCGAATGTCACCATTGTGAGCAGGGCACGCTGCACGGGTCTGTTTGAGAAGACATAGCGGTAGCCGTCGCCCGTCGCGGCCAGCATCCGCTGGCGCGGCTGTCCTGTCGTCGCGGACGGGGCGGGAACACGTACGAGGCATGCCGCGAAGAAGCCGAGTGTCCCGGCTGAGATGAGGATCGTCGCTCCCGTATGCACCTGCACGATCAGGAAGCCCGCGATGATCGGCGCGACGAAGCGGGCCACATGATAGCTCAGGGAATTGAGCGTGACGGCCGAACCGAGATGTTCCGGCTCCACGATCTCGCGCAGCAGCGAAAGTCGCGATGGCTGGTCTATACTGTTGGCGACGCCGAGCGTCAGCGTCAGGAAGAACAGCGACCAGATCTCGATCGTTCCGGCCAATGTCAGCACGCCGAGCACGATAGCCTGCGCCATCGCGAAAAGCTGCGCGACCATGACGATCCGCGCCTTGTTGCGCCCGTCGGCAAGGGAACCGGAGAATGAGCTGAGCAGGACGGCAGGCAGGAGATCGGCTGCCGTGACCGCTCCCAGCCAGGCCGGCGAATGCGTCAGTTCCCACGCCAGCCAGCCCACGGCCACCTTCTGCATCCAGATGCCAACCATAGACACGGCGTTGCCGAGGGCCACGGCGCGGTAGGGACCGCTCTTCAAGGCGGAAAAGATCTGGAGACGCACGTGCGGGCCGCGTCGAGCTAGTGAAGCGCCGGCGGGATACCCATCAGCCGACAGGCGTTGAGCGACGTCATCCTGCGTGTGTCCTCGACGGAGAATCCGCTGTCGAGGCAGAGTTCGATGACCGCCTTGAAGCCTTCCACGGGTGTCGGGTTGATCGGCTGGCCGAGATCGGAGCCGAGGATCGTATGCTCGATGCCGCCCGCCGCCGCATATTCCCTCAGATCCTCGCCGGTGAACTTGCGCGTCGGGCAGTCCACCAGCATGCAGGCGCAGTGCTCCATGTATACGCCCATGCGGCCCAGCTCCTTTAGGTCGGAGACGTCGGCCTCGATCCAGAAGGTCGGATGGGCAACCATCAGTCGCGTTACTCCGCGCGCCCTGGCTTCCTCGAACAGAGGATACATTTCGCTGATATGCAGGTGGCCGCCGCTCAGCACTGCATCATGCTCGGCGATGATGTCGAGAATCTCCTTCACGTCGTCCCTCACGTCGCCGCTGTCCGTCAACGCGGAGAGACCCGTCGGCTGGCGCATTCCCAGCTTACCGGAGAGGTCATAACGGAATGCGGTGCGCAGGTGGTTGCTGGAGCAAAGAGTCGGCATCCAGACGAGCCGGGCACCGAGGCTCAGGCCGTGAGCGACTGCGTGCGGATTGAAGCCGCCGAGCGCGTTGTTGAGGGGCACGCCTGAAAGAAGGGTGAGGTTCGAGGCCGCATTGCGGTGCCTGTTGATCAGGTTGAGCACCGGCGTTGCGGAGTAGAAGTGGTCCTTGAACAGGACAGCCCGCAGCCCCGCGGCCTCTGCCTCGGCGATTTCTTCGAGATGGTCTATCTTGCGCTTCATCACGGACGGCCCGCTATGGCAGTGCAGGTCGACTGCCCCATTCAGAAGGCCCTCTACCGCTGCTTCGCGGTTACCAGTCGTCAGTGTTGCCACCTGTCTCGCTCCCAACCGGCTGAACCGGATTCTGCGCGCGCTTCCGGACAGCGTCGACATGCGGTAGCGTCCGGGCATCCGGTCGTCCAAGGTGGCCCCTTTGGATTTCACGCGTTGAAATACAATGGAGCCTCCTCATCGAGGGGAGCGGCTTCTGGCTTATCGTCCCCCCAACCGAAATCGATATCGGTAATGGGGAGGACTTTACCAATGCGCAGACTTCTGACGCTTATTGCCCTTTCGCTTCCGCTCCTGGGCATGTCCGGCATGGCTCGCGCCGAATGGCCCAACGACAAGCCGATCACCGTCATTCATGCTTTCGCACCGGGCGGTGATGCACTTCAGCGCATGGTGGCTGATGCGATGCAGAAGACACTCGGTCAAACCGTGGTCTTCGAAAACCGCCCGGGCGCCGGTGGCGCAACCGGAACCGCCTATGGCGCAAGACAGCCCGCCGATGGCTACACGCTGATTACGGCCTATCCCGGACCGGCCGCAAACTACACCAACACGTACAAATCCCTTCCCTACAAGCCGCTGGAAGACTTCGAGCACATTGCCCAGATCAGCGTCGGCTATATGGGGTTGAGCGTTCGCAAGGACTTCCCGGCCAAGACGTTCGATGAGTTCGTCGCCTACGCCAGGGAAAACCCCGGCAAGGTTAGTTTCGGCAATGTCGGCATCGGCTCGTACGCGGACACATGATCCAGCTGGCATTGACCGAACTTGCCGGCATCAACGTCAAGATGATCCCGTACAGGGCAGCGGACCGCTCGTCGTCGACATGCTCTCGGGCAGCGTCGATGCGTCGATCGACTACATTGGCGAGACATACATCAAGCAGTTCGAGTCAGGCTCCATCCGTCCGCTTGCGGTCGTGTCCGAGAAGCGTGCTCCGGACTATCCGGATGTCCCAACGTTCAAGGAGTCGGGCATCAATTTCGCGGCGTCTCCGTGGGCAGGAATCATGGCGCCCAAGGGAACGCCGAAAGAGATCGTCGACAAGATCAACGCTGCAATCGGCGAGTTCGTCAAAAGCGACGGCATCGAGGCGAAGATGAAGCCCTTCGGGCAGAGCCCTGCCTTCACCACGCCGGCTGAGTTCCATCAGATCGTGGTGGACGAGGAAGCCAAATGGCGCGACATCATCAAGAAGCACAATATCTCCAACGAGTAAGCGAGCGCTGACGCTGGCCCTTTTCGCGCCTCGGGTTGTGCGGCAAGGGGCCACCGTTGCGATTTGTCCGCGCACCTGCCGGATCATGCTATTTCGTGGTTTGAAATCGCTCCGGGGCCCGGACCAAAAGAGGCAGGAGCGTCGCTAGGTTCTAGACTGTCCGGCACGCGGTTGGCGGCGCCGGCTTGGGAGGAAGCAGATGAGAGTCCTGAAAACCATGACGGTAGCGCTCTGTCTCGCCGCTGCCGGCGCAGTGGGCGCGCTTGCTGCCGAATGGCCCACGGCAAAGCCGATCACGCTTGTCATGCCATTCGCTGCCGGTTCCGATTTCCTCGCCCGCCTGGTCGCCGGCGACCTGGAAAAGCGGTTGGGGCAGACGATCGTATTCGAGAACCGTCCCGGTGCGGGCGGCGCGGCCGGAACGGGTTACGGCGCCCGTCAGGCGCCCGACGGCTACACGCTCATCATGGCCTATCCCGGCCCGGCGGCGAATTTCACCAACACGATGAAGGACCTGCCCTACAAGCCGCTCGAGGACTTCGAGCATATCGCGCAGATCTCGGTCGGCGACATCATCCTGGCGGCTCGCAAGGATTTTCCGGCCAACACGCTCCCGGAACTGATCGAATACATGAAGGCCAACCCGGGCAAGGTGAGTGCGGGCAATAACGGCATCGGCTCCTATGGCCACATGATCGAACTGGCGATAGCCGAAAAGGCGGGCGTCGACATGAAGGTCGTGCCCTACAAGGGCAGCCCTGCCATCGTCACCGACATGCTGTCGGGCAGCGTCGACATCACCGTCGACTTCCTCGGCGATACGTACATGAAGCAATTGCAGGCGGGCAACATCAAGCCCATCGCCGTCGCCTCCGCGCAGCGGGCAAAAGTCCTGCCGGACGTGCCCACCTTCCGCGAGGGCGGTCTCGATCTCGTTGCCGCCCCCTGGTCGGGCATCATGGCGCCCAAGGGCACGCCGCGCGAGATCGTGGACAAGGTGAACGCGGCCATCGGCGAGTATCTCAAGGAACCCGAGGCGATAGCCAAGTTCGGCGCGATCGGCCAGCAGACGGCCTACACGACACCCGAAGGCTTCCATGACGTCGTGGTGAAGGAAGAGGCGCTCTGGCGCGACATCATCAAGAAATACGGCATTTCGAACCAGTAGACCTTTAATACGGGACGGCAGAGGTTCGGCCTATGACACTCCCGACGCAGGATGACTTCAGGGACACGGCGGCAAGATTGCTGCGCGGGGCCTGGGATCTGAACTGCCGTTGTGATCCTTCACCAGGCTATGGGCAGGATCACATCGAGGTCTCGGCGGAGGCATCTTCGTTGGGCCTCGCCGGACTTGTCTTTCGTGATGATGCCTATTGCACGACGCCGATCGCATCGCTCCTGATGGAGACGAGCTTTCGTGATGGCGGGATCGCGCTCTCCGGCAGCGTGACGCTCAACAATATCTCCGGCGGGCTCAATTTCTACGCTGCCGAACACGCCCTGATGCTTGGCGGCAGGATCGTATCGATGCCGACCGTCTCGTCGCAGAACCATCTGCGCATGACGCGATGGCCGCGCCGGCAGGCCTCGCGCGGCCCGAAGCCTCGCGCGATAACGGTCCTTGACGACCGCGGCCGCGTTCGGGACGACGCTCTCGAAGTTCTCGACATCATCGCCGATCGAGATGGCGTTCTGGATGCCGGCGCGCTTCATGTCAGCGAAATCCTGCCGCTGTTCTGCGCGGCGCGGCGCGCGGGTGTTTCGCGTCTGCTGGTCAGCGATCCTTTCCGGCGTAACGCGCTGGGTCTCGACGATCTTGGCGAAATCCTGGAAGCCGGCGCGTTCGTCGAGTTCCTTCCGCAACAGGACTCGGTAGAAGCGGCCGGCATTGGGTTCGCTCGGCGACTTGCGCCGGACAGGCTGATCCTTGGCCTCGACGTCGGGCCTTCCCCCAGATCGCTTTCGCTGACGGGGCGCTATCGGCAGGCGGTAGGGTTCTGGCTGTCGCTTGGGTTCGATGAGGCAGAAATCCAGCGCTGCATGAAGGAAAACGTCGAGCAGCTGCTATGCCTCGAACAGGCCGCAGGCCGGCAGATGGAGCTGGCGTCGTGAGCGTATCGCCCGCACCAGGCGAGCTTGAGCAGAAAGGCCGCGTCCTCGAACTCGTCCTCGACTATTGGCGCGACGTCGACACCAACTGGGGCTCCGGCGCGCATTTGCTGTTCACGCAGGATGGCGTGTTCGAGTCCGAACGGATGAGGCTTGCGGGCCGCGCCGAGATCAAGGCGTTCTATGACTGGCGCCGCGGCCGCGGCGAACGCGTCGCCCGGCACCTCGTCGCCAATCCGCGCGTCCACATGACGGGTGCCGACCGCGCGACGATCGACTACATCATGACGATCTACGCGATGGATGGCGTTCCGGTCCTGCCGGTATCCGCGCCAAATCTCATCTGTGACGTCACGGAGACGATGGTCTGGGAAGACCAGCGCTGGTGGATCGCGCACAAGCACTTCAACACCCTGTTCAAGGGCGAGGTCGCGGCGACGGTCATGCCGCCCGAAATACTCGCCGTCGTCAGGACAGGCGATACCAACGCAGGCTGAGCCTGCGGTTAAGAGCAACAAGGGGAGGGAACATGTCTGATAGACCCGGCTCCGGCACGGGCGTGCCGCAGAACATCATCTTCGCGGGGATTTTCGTCGCGATCGGCGCAGCGATGGGAATCCATGCCGCGCTCAACATGAACCTCGGCACCCTGGACGACATGGGACCGGGCTTCTTCCCGCTCCTGCTGTCGATCGTGCTGGCCATCCTGTCGATCGGCGTGGCCTTCAGCACTCCGTCCCCCGACCGGCAACCGCTTCGCCTGGCGCGGCCGCGCGCGATCATTCTCATCCTGCTGTCGCCGGTCATCTTCGCCGCGACGATCCGAACGCTCGGCCTGGTTCCAGCCCTTCTGATCACGATCTTCGCCGTGTCGTTCGCGAGCCGCCTTGCGACGTTTCGGCAGTCGGCGATCCTTTCGATCGGGTTCACGGTCTTCTGCGTCCTGATCTTCGGTTATCTCCTCAACATGCCGATCCCCTTCTGGGGCACGCTGTTCACAGGCTGAGGGCAGACAGATGGATATTTTCGCGCACCTTGCGATCGGCTTCCAGACGGTGCTTGAGCCGCAGAACCTGCTGTTCTGCTTCATCGGCTGTTTTCTCGGGACCGCCATCGGCGTGCTGCCCGGGATCGGCCCGATGGGCACGATCGCCATCCTTCTGCCGGTGACGTTCGGCTTTTCCCCTGAATCCGCCCTGATCATGCTCGCCGGTATCTACTACGGCGCGCAGTATGGCGGCTCCACGACCGCGATCCTGATCAATCTGCCGGGTGAGGCCAGCTCGGCCGTGACCGCGATCGATGGCTTCCGCATGGCGCAGCAGGGACGTGCCGGCGTTGCGCTCGCCGCCGCCGCGATCGGTTCCTTCGTCGCTGGCTCGTTCGCCACCCTCGTCATCGCTCTCTTCGCCCTGCCTTTGACCGCCATGGCGCTCAAGTTCGGGCCGGCCGACTATTTCTCGCTGATGGTGCTGGGTCTCATCGCATCCATTGCGCTGGCCCATGGATCGATCCTCAAAGGACTTGTGATGATCGTCTTTGGGCTGCTGCTCGGGACGGTCGGCACCGATGTCTATACCGGCAGCATGCGTTTCACGCTTGGTACGCTCGACCTCGCGGATGGGATCCCGATCGTCGCCTTTGGCGCAGGCATCTATGCCGTCGCCGAGATTCTCCGCGGCCTGGAGGACGAGCACGAGAATCCGCCGCCGCGGGCAAAGGTCACTAGCCTGATGCCGACGAAGGAGGACTTCAAGGAGGGGACCGGGCCGGTCGTTCGCGGTACCCCTGCTCGGATCGGTCCTCGGTGTCCTGCCCGGCGGCGGGGCCATGCTGTCGTCCTTCGCTTCCTACACGATCGAGAAAAAGCTCTCCAAGACGCCCGAGAAGTTCGGACACGGGGCTTTGCCAGGCGTCGCCGGTCCGGAGGCTGCCAACAATGCGGGCGCGCAGACGTCCTTCATCCCGATGCTGACGCTCGGGATTCCGTCCAACCCGATCATGGCGCTGATGATCGGAGCACTCATCCTGCAGGGTGTCGCGCCGGGTCCGAACCTGGCCGCCGAGCAACCGGCCCTTTTCTGGGGGGTGATCGCGTCGATGTGGGTCGGCAACCTCATGCTCGTCGTGCTCAACCTGCCGCTCGTCGGACTGTGGGTCAAGCTGCTATCGATCCGCAACCACTTCCTCTTTCCGGCGATCCTCGGCTTTTCCGCGATCGGGGTCTACAGCATCGGCAACAACAGCTTCGACCTGCTGGCGATGGCGTTCTTCGGCTTCGTCGGCTACGGGCTGAGCAAGCTCGACTGCGAGCCTGCCCCGCTTCTGCTCGGCTTTGTTCTCGGTCCGATGCTGGAGGAATATCTGCGGCGCGCGATGCTGTTGTCCGGCGGCGATCCGATGGTGTTCGTCGAGCGTCCGATCAGCCTCGGCCTCCTCGTCACCTCGCTGGTGGTTCTGCTCATCGTCTTCATGCCCCAGATCCGGCGGCGACGCGACGAGGTCTTCGTCGAGGAAGACTGACCGAGCGCCATAGATCGCGGCCCGTATCGAAGCGCCTGGCGGACTATCTGCCGGGCGTTTCAGCATATCGGGGCGTTATGGTGAAGCTCCAAAACAGCATTGTTCTTTCATGGTGGGGCTTCCTAGCATCCGTCTGACGTTGCCAGCGTGGGAGGGGGTCTCCGCAGGGAGACATGCGCGGCCGCGCTGAAACAACGCTTCAGGGGAGGAGGCGCAGTGGAGACGGCAAGCCAGAACCATGCCTTGCAGGTAAATGGCCTTACCAAGCGGTTCGGTCACTTCCTGGCCGTCAACAATGTCAGCCTCGCCGTTCGAGAGCACCACATCCACGGCATTATCGGGCCGAATGGCGCGGGCAAGACGACGGTCTTCAACCTGCTGACGAAGTTCCTGTCGCCCACCGCTGGCACCATCGCCTACAGGGGAGAGGACATCACCGCGCTCGGCCCGGTCGCCATCGCGCGCAAGGGTATCGTCCGCTCGTTCCAGATCTCGGCTGTCTTTCCCAATCTGACCGTCCTTCAGAACATCGAGGTGGCCCTGCAGCGACAGGCGGGGCTGGCCAGCCAGTTCTGGCGCTCGCGCGATGTCCTCAAGCAGTTGAGAGAGCAGGCCTTCTCGCTTCTGCGCATCGTCAAGCTCGAGCGCTATTCGGACGTGGAGGCCCGGCTGTTGCCCTACGGGCGCAAGCGAACGCTCGAGATCGCAACGACGCTCGCGCTCGAACCGAAGGTTTTGCTGCTCGACGAGCCGATGGCCGGCATGGGCCGGGAGGACATCGCGGCCGTCAGCAAGCTCATCCGCTCGCTCTCGGACCGCCATTCCATCGTCATGATCGAGCACAACCTGTCGGTCGTCTCGACCATCTGCGACGACATCTCCGTGCTGGCGCGAGGGGAGGTCATCGCCCAGGGCTCATATGCCGAGGTCAGCACCAACCCGATGGTTCGCGAAGCGTATATCGGAGGCGCCGATGCCTGACGTGCTTGCGCTCGAGGTTCAGGACCTACATGCCTGGTATGGCGAAAGCCATGTCTTGCACGGCCTTTCGCTGACGGTCGGCAAAGGCGAGACCGTTGCCTTGCTCGGACGCAACGGCGTTGGCAAGA
Organism: Mesorhizobium sp. J428; assembly: GCF_024699925.1. Classification (NCBI taxonomy): domain Bacteria; kingdom Pseudomonadati; phylum Pseudomonadota; class Alphaproteobacteria; order Hyphomicrobiales; family Phyllobacteriaceae; genus Mesorhizobium; species Mesorhizobium sp. J428. Next base: position 1,249,637 of record NZ_JAJOMX010000001.1, on the reverse strand, counting down.
CCACCCTGCTGCGTTCGATCACCGGCATCCTTCCGACACGCGAGGGCGTGATCCGTATATGGGGGCAGGACGCGATCGGCATTCGCGTTCATAACATTGCCCGCCTGGGCCTCGGCTACGTGCCGGAAGAGCGCGGCATCTACCACTCTCTCACAGTCTACGAGAATCTCGTCCTTCCGCCCGTGCTCTCGTCGGGCGGCATGAGCATCAAAGAGCTTTTCGAGCTGTTCCCCAATCTCAGGGAGCGTCGATCCAGCCTCGGCGGCCAGCTCTCGGGCGGCGAGCAGCAGATGCTGGCAATCGCACGGATCCTGCACGCCGGCGCCCGGCTGATGCTGCTCGACGAGCCGACCGAGGGTCTCGCCCCGGTCATCGTGCAGAAGATCGGCGAGGTGGTCCGGCTGCTCAAGCAGAAGGGCATCTCGATCCTCATCGCCGAGCAGAACCTGCACTTCGCCTCCCGTATCGCCGACAGGTTCTACCTCGTCGATGGCGGCAAGGTGACGGCCGAACTTGCTGCGGCGGAGATCGGCAGTTCCCAAGAACTCCTCGAAGAAACGCTGGGGGTCTGAATGTTCGACATTCCCCTGTCGGGACTGATGGCCCAAATCTTTCTCGGACTCGTGAACGGCTCGATCTATGCGCTGCTCAGCGTTGGCCTGACAGTGATCTTCGGCCTCCTGCGCATCGTCAACTTCGTCCATGGCGCGCAGTACATGGTCGGCGCGTTCCTCTCCTACCTGCTGCTTGTCTATTTCGGCATCGGCTTCTGGCCGTCGCTGCTCATCTCCCCGATCGTGGTCGGGCTCGTTTCGGCCGCGGTCGAGCGAACGATGATCTCGCGGCTGTACAACGTCGATCACATGTACGGACTGCTCTTCACGCTCGGCCTGACATTGGTTCTGGAAGGGATGTTTCGGTACTGGTTCGGATCGGCCGGCCGCGCCTATACCGTGCCGGAAGCCCTGTCCGGGGCCGTGAACCTCGGCTTCATGTATTTCCCGCGCTACCGGCTGTTCGTCGTCCTCGCCTCCGTCGTCCTGTGCATCGGCACCTGGCTGCTGATCGAGAAGACGCGCGCCGGCTCGTATCTGCGCGCCGCCAACGAGAACCCGAGCCTGCTGCGCTCGTTCGGCGTCGATGTCCCGCTGCTGCTCACCGCCACTTACGGGTTCGGCGCCGCGCTCGCCGCGGTCGCCGGAACGCTGGCCGCGCCGATCTACCAGGTCGGCCCCTTCATGGGTTCGCACATCATGGTTGTCGTCTTCGCGATCGTCGTCATCGGCGGCATGGGCTCCGTGAAGGGCACCATCGCCGCATCATATCTCCTCGGCATCGCCGAAACGCTGACCAAGATCGCGTTCCCGCAGGCCGCCGGCATGGCCGTCTTCGTCATCATGGCAGCAGTGCTCGTCTTTCGGCCCGAGGGCCTCTTCGGCAGACAGGAGTAGCCGCCATGGCCGAGACACTCGAACGATCCATGCTGGCAGCATCTTGGGGCGGCAGGCGGATGCGTCTGCAGGCATTTGCGGCAATCGCGCTCATAGGAGCCGCGCTTGTCGCGCCGCTCCTGCTCTATCCGTTCCTGCTCATGAAGCTGATGTGCATGGCGCTGATGGCTGCATCCTTCAACCTTCTGTTCGGCTATGGCGGCATGCTGTCTTTCGGCCATGCGGCGTTCATCAGCACGGCCGGCTACATCACCGGCTACCTGGCGAAGTCCCTTGAGCTGCCGCCGCTTGTGTCCGTCGCGGTTGGTGTCGTTGCGGCCGCAGCGGTCGGACTGGTCTTCGGGCTGATCGCGATACGTCGCCGCGGCATCCAGTTCGCGATGATCACGCTGGCGCTGTCGCAGCTCGTCTATTTCATCTTCCTGCAGGCGCCCTTCACCCATGGCGAGGACGGGTTGCAGGATGTGCCGCGCGGTACGCTGCTTGGCGTTGTCGACCTCCAGAGCGGCGTGGCGATGTACTACTTCATCCTGGCGCTCACGATCGGGGCGATGCTCGTCATCTACCGGTTGGTGAACTCGCCTTTCGGCCAGATCGTGCTGGCGATCCGGGACAACGAAGCGCGGGCGACGTCGCTTGGCTATGACATCTACCGCTACAAGCTGGTGATACTGGTGATTGCAGCAGCGATCGCGGGCCTCGGCGGCTCGCTGAAGGCACTTCTGTTCCAGATCGCCACGCTCAACGACGCGACCTATCTCGCATCGACGGAAGTCGTGATCACCGCAGTGGTCGGCGGCATCGGCACCATGACCGGACCTGTCGTCGGTGCGGCGGCGATCGTTGCGCTGGAGTGGTTCTTCGCCGAAAGCGAATTTCCCGTGATGGTCATCAACGGCCTGGTCTTCATGGCCTGCGTCCTTCTGTTCCGGCAGGGAATTGTCGGCACGATCGGCGCATTCTTCGAGCAGCGCCGCAGGACTGCCTCCAAGGATGCGGCCGATGCGTGAGAAATCTCTCCACGCGTCCATCCGGAATGTCGCGGTGGTTACCGGCGCGGCCAACGGGATCGGATGGGCCTGCGCGCAGGCCTTTGCCGCAGCCGGCTATGCCGTTGGTCTGCTTGACGTCGACGCCGCCGCGGTCGCCGGCCGCGCGGTAGAGCTTGGCGCCGAACATGTGGGCCTCGGATGCGACGTCACGGATGCCGCGCAGGTCGACGCGGCTTTCGAACTGATCGCGGGCCGCTTCGGTCGGCTCGACGCGCTCGTCAACAATGCCGGGATCATAGGCTCGCAGGAGCCCTCCATCCGTCAGGACATGGACTATTTCGACCGCATCACGAAGGTCATCGTCAACGGCACCTTTCTGTGTTCCCGCGCTGCCTATCGCAGGATGTCCGCGCAAGGACACGGCTCGATCGTCAATGTCGGTTCGATCTCGGGCCTCGTCGGTCTGCCGCGCCGGAACGCATACGGCGCCGCCAAGGCGGGCGTGCATTCGCTCACGCGCGCGCTTGCCAGCGAATGGGCAGGCGAGGGCATTCGCGTCAACGCGGTCGCACCCGGCTACATCGCCACCGCGATGGTCAAGGGCCTGATCGAACGCGGCGTCGCCGACGCGGCGCGCCTGGAGCGCCGCATTCCGATGGGTCGGCTCGGCACGCCGGAAGACGTTGCGGACGCCATCCTGTTTCTTGCCTCCGACAAGGCCCGCTACATCACCGGCGCGATCCTTTCCGTGGATGGAGGATGGGCCGCGTTTGGCGATGCGGGGCACGCGTTCGAGGCCAACGCCCACTGATCGCCTGGCCGGGAGGCGGCGCTGCGGCTGTAACCAGTTCAGTTCAACGGGAGGAAAAAATGTTCAGGACGTTTCTGCTTGCATCTCTTGTCGCTGTCGCAATGCCGGCGATGGCGGACGAAAATACGGTAAGGATCGGAGTGCTGACCGACATGAGCGGTCCCTTCGCCGACATCGACGGACCAGGCGGCGTCGAGGCCGTGCGGATGTCGGTGGAGGACTATGGCGGGAAGGCAAAGGGCAAGCCGATCGAGGTGATCTTTGCCGACCACCAGAACAAGCCCGACATCGCGCTCAGCATCCTGCGGCAGTGGTACGACGAGCGCGGCGTCGACATGGCGATGGAGTTCACGACGTCGACCGTCGGACTGGCCGCGCAGGAGTTGACGCGCACGGCCAACAAGGTCGGCATCCCGATCGGCCCTGCCACGTCCGATCTCTATGGCTCGAAGTGTTCGCCGAACACGGTCGTTTGGGGCATGGACAATTTCGCCTTCGGAAACGCGGCGCCGAAGGTCGTGGTGGAGCGCGGCGGAAACAAGTGGTTCCTGCTTGTCACCGACTATACGTTTGGACACCAGCTGCAGGCGCTGCTGACCGACCTCGTCACGGGCGAGGGCGGCAGCGTCGTGGGGGCGGTTCGCCATCCTCTGGGCAGTCCGGATTTCTCCAGCTACCTGCTTCAGGCGCAGTCGCTCGGCGCGAACGTGATCGCGTTCGTCAATTCCGGCAACGACATGTCTACCTCCATCAAGCAGGCGCGCGAGTTTGGGCTGAACGAGACGATGCAGTTCGTTGCGCCCGCCTTCCAGATTCCGAATGCCTTGGCGCTCGGGCTGGAGATCGGACAGGGCGTGATCGCCGCCAACAGCGTCTACTGGGACCAGTCGGAGGTGACGCGCGCTTTCACCAAGCGGTTCAAGGAAAAGATGAAGAAGGTGCCGTCCGAGAACCAGTTCATGATGTATGCCGCTGTCCAGCACTATCTCAAGGCGGTCGACCAGATGGACACGCACACAGACGGCAAGGCTGTGGTCGCGCAGATGAAGACAATGCCGGTCTCGGTGCTCGACTTCAGCGGACGCATCCGCAAGGACGGCCGGGTCATCTACGACCTCAACATCGCCTCGGTGAAGAAGCCGTCGGAGTCCAGCGATCAATTCGACGTCTACAATCTAACGGGCAAGGTGCCCGGCGAGCAGGCCTTCGTCGCGGAGGACAAGACCGGTTGCAATATGTGACGGGGCGCGGGCGACGGTTGAACCCGCCGCCCGTCCCTTGCCACGTTTCGCTCCTATCGGCCGCGGCCGCGCGGCCTACCCGGCGGCAAGCCAGCGGTTCTCCCCCTCGTGGAAGGCATCGAGTTCATCAGGGCGGTCGTCGCCGAGCAGGTTCGGGTTCACGTTGACACCGCGCGTCTGCTGGAAATAGGCAAGGAACTTGTATGAGGGACGCAGCGTCGCCAGATGCGCAAGATCCACCGGTAGGGGATCGGCCGGGTTAACCGGCTTCATGACATCCTTTTCGAAGAGGACTTCGAACGTCGCGATCTTCCACCGCCCTTCCTCGCGTACCGCCCGGGAAAAGAAGCGACAGAAGACGAAGAAATCGACCTCGATCCCGTCGATCGTTGCGCGGCTGAAGATCATCGCCGGGCTCTCGACCGTGGCGCGATCGCGGTTCACCTGTGCGAAGGCAGGGAACACCCAGTGCTTGCCGCCGCCGGTCCTGCCCATAAGCTTGCGCGTGGCTTCCACGTAGGCGTCCCCGCCATGCCCGTCATGCCCAGCTCGTGCGCACGTAGGCGTCCTTGTGAAAGCACTCGCTCATCACGTCGAACCGGCGCTGGTCGCGCGCGAAACGCTCGCGTCTTACAAGGTCGAACAGATCCTCCCGGTCCATGAAGGCCTGCATCCGATCCTGGGCGGTTGGTTGCACGTCCCGCTCCTCCATGTCGTTGGGTAGTTCGTCCTGCGTGAGGCTGCTTCCCTGTTGTGCCGAATGCGAGGCTTCCCGCGCGCCCGGCGACTGCTCAGCCGAGATGTTCCTTCAGCACGGCGGCCGCTGACGAGCGAATGAAGGCATGATCGCTGGAGAAAGGGAGCGCGGTTGCGCCGAGGCTGATGGCAAAGTCGAAATCAGCCTTTCCGCTGGGCAGCATCATCAGCGGCACGCCAGCGTCCTGTGCAGCGGCGGCGACATCGCGCGCAATGGCGGCCACTTTCGGTCTCGCTTCCGGATCGTCGCCAAACGATGCGGTCAGGTCCCCCCGGCCGACGAAGAGAGCGTCGATCCCCTCGACGCGCGCTATGTCGCCGGCTTTCGCGACGGCGTCCTGGTCTTCGATCATCGCGATCACCGCGACATGGCTATCCTGCGCCCGCATGTGATCCGTCATGCCGAGGATGCCCCACTGGCCGGCGCGTGTCAGGCCAGCGAAGCCGCGGCTGCCGCCCCGGTAGCGCGCGCTGCGGGCGATGGCCTGCGCCTTCTCGACCGAGGCGACATGCGGAACCATGATGCCCACAGCGCCCGAATCCAGGACCGACAGCACGTTGGCCTCGGTGAATTCCGGAATGCGCACGATCGGGGCGATGTTCACTGCACGCGCCGCAAGGATCATCAGGTCGGTCACGCCGCGATCCAGCGGCGCATGTTCCTGGTCGATGATCACGAAATCGTAGCCCATCGGCCCCAGGATTTCGATCACCTGGGTGGTGGGCAGCTTGAGGAACGTTCCGATAAGGCGCTGCCTTGCCAGCAACCGTTCGCGGAAGCTCATAAAGCTGGGGCGGCTGTCGATCATGTCCGGGTCCTCCTCTGCGGACCTCATAGCCGCGCTTCGCTGGCCGAAGCGGAAGGAAAGAAAGCAATTTCGCACACCGGAACGCGGATCGGCGGGATGGCCCACGATCCGTTACCATGGTCGCTTCGTCTGCCTCTGAAATGGACCAGGAGCGCGGCTCTGACGTTCGTCTCGGGCGCCTATGACCGGAGTGGGCCGCATCCGGACAGTCGGTTTCAGGTGGGAAGGGCGCCGTGCAGACATTCGATCAAGCGCTAGCTTCAACGGCGAGGCCCGCTGCCTTCCACTCGGGGAGGCCGTCCTGCAGCCTGCACTCGTGCAGCCCTTTGCGGCGGAGGGCGGCAACGGTTTCGAACGACATTACGCACCAAGGCCCTCGGGAATAGGCAACAACTTCCCGCCTGGGTCGAATCCTTCCGCGCTGGCCTCAAGCTGAGAAGGGAGACGTTGATGGCTCCCGGAAGATGTCCGAGCGCGTACTCGTCTGGCGGGTTGACGTCGATGACGGTGACCGCGCCGTCACTCATTCGGGCCGCCAGTTCCTCGCGCAAGATCGGTTCCATGTCGTCCCGGTGGTCGAACCAGCCGCGCACGACCCTCTCGACCTCAGCGGAGTGTCTTTGCGCAACGGATCGGATGGCGGCGAAGGCATCAAGCACGCCGTCGTCCGCGAGACGATAATTCACGAACTTCCCGTCCCACTCCGAGGTAACGAGACCGGCGCGACGCATCGGGCTACAACACCGTTCGACCCCACAGCGCGATTGGCAACAGGCCGCCGATATCACTTTTGAAAGGCTCGTCGGCGGCTCCCGTCTTGAGCCTCGTAACCCGGAAGTGCCTGCCGCGGATCCAACAACCGGGTGCAGTTCAGGAGAGCGAGGTAACCGACAATTGATCTGGCGACATCGCAATTGCAGTTGTCGTAACGTAAGGCTCGCCAGTCATGAGTGATTGAGCTATTCTCCTGTCGATCCTTGCTGTTGCAATGCCGGTGGGACCCGGCATCGGATTGGTCGTTGGAGGTCAATATGCCGCAAGCCTGGCGCATTCTTTCCAACCCCTCGTCGCGCGCCGTTCTTCGCGCGCTGCGCGTCGCGGCCGTGGTGGCCTTCGCTGCAAGCGCCGGTACGGCCAATGCGCAGGACTGGATCCTCAACGCCGCTGCGTCGAAGTTGACCTACCAGTCGGTGAAGAAGAACACGGTCGTCGAAACCAATAGCATCCGCAACATCGCCGGGACGCTCACGCAGGACGGACAGGCGAAAGTCGTTTTCGACCTCGACTCCGTCGATACGGGCATCGACCTGCGCAATGTGCGGATGCGCTTCCTGTTCTTCGAAACCTTCAAATTCCCGAAAGCGGAGGTCACGGCGAAGGTCGATCCGGCCGCCTTTGCCGAACTGCCGTCCAAGCGGCGCATGACATCCAAGCTGCCTTTCGTTCTCAATCTGCACGGCGTCGACAAGACCCTTGAAGCCAATGTCGTGGTGACGATGATTACCAACGACATGGTCTCCGTGGCTTCGGAGAGCCCCGTGGCGGTGAACGTCGCGGACTTTGGACTGCTGCCGAACATCGAGAAGCTGCAGACTGCGGCCAACGTCACCAATATCGTCCCGACGGCATCCGTCTCGTTCGACTTCGTGTTCAATGCCGAAGGCTCGGCAGCACCCTCGGCGGTGGCGGCTGCCGCACCGCCGACGGCCGATGTCGGACCGGTCGCGACCGACGCCTCGAAAGCATCGTTCAGCAAGGAAGAATGCGTGAACCGCTTCGAGGTCATTTCGCGCACCGGTGCCATCTACTTCCGCACAGCAAGCGCGCAGCTCGACACCGCGAGCAAGCCTTTGCTCGACGCGGTCGTTGATGTCGTCAGCAAATGCCCCGACCTTCAGATCGAGGTTTCGGGACACACCGACTCCGACGGCGCGGACGAATCCAATCAGCGCCTGTCCGAACGCCGCGCCAGGGCTGTCGCCGAGGCTATCGTCGCCAGCGGAATTCCGAATGCTCAGTTGACGGTGGCTGGATACGGCGAGGCCAGGCCGGTGGCGCCCAACGACACCGTGAAGAATAAGGCGCTGAACCGGCGCATAGAGTTTCAGGTCATCAAGCGGATGGGCGCGGCGGCGACCAACGGCGCAACCCAAACGGCGGAGGGAACCGACGGTGGGATGCCCGCAGGAAATTCCGAAACCTCGCCCGACGGCGCACTCGTCGAACTTGCGCGATCGATGCAGCAGGAACTAATCCGTGTCGGCTGCATGGACGGCAAGGCGGATGGCGATTGGGGCGCGAGCAGCGCAGACGGTCTGAAAGACTACGCTCAGCGAACGGGATTGAAGCTGGTTTTGGCGGAGCCCCAACCGGATTTGCTCGGCCGCCTGCGTGGCGAGGACGGCCGTGTCTGCCCATTGGCCTGCGGTCCTGGAGAAGTCGAAGAAGATGGCCAGTGCGTCGCGATCGCCTGCCCGCCCGGTCAGAAGCTCTCGAAGAAAGGCCTATGCGCCGACGTAACGGCCAGGAAGGAGATCGTGAAGATACCGCCGAAGGTCGAGAAGCCGAAACGTGTGCGCGCATCCGAGCCGGCTAAGGTCACGAGGCGGGTTGCGCCGGTTCGCGATGGTTGCCCCCCGGGAGCCAGGCGCGCCCAGAACGGCTATTGCTACTACAGCCCCTTCTGCAGTGCAGCCAACAAGGGATTGCCTGGCACAGATCAGTGCGAATAGAGTTCTCAGGTGCTGAAGGACGAAGCCAAGCCAGTGGCGCCCAACGACACCGGAAAGAACAAGGCTCTGAACCGGCGCATCGAATTCCAGGTCGTCAAGCGCATCAACTGAGGAAGGGACGCGGCCGGTGACTTGCCAGCATTTGATGACACGTCTGATCTGCTGGCTTCTCGTTTCCGTTGCGGCGTGTCTCGCGACCGCGTCGGTCGCAAGCGCCGAGCGGCGCGTTGCCCTGGTGCTGGGCAACGCCGCCTATCATCATACGCCGAGGCTGCTGAACCCGGTCCGCGACGCCGAGTCGATCGCCAACAAGCTGCGGGAACTGGACTTCGAAGTCATCGTCGGCCTCGATCTCACGACCTCCGAGACGGAGGCGAGGATAGCCCAGTTCGCAAGACAGGTTCGCGGCGCAGACATAGCTATGTTCTACTACGCCGGGCACGCCCTCCAGCTCTCCGATGCCAATTATCTGATCCCGGTGAACGCCGAACTCAAGGACGACACGTCGCTCGATTTCGAGGCGGTCCAGCTGGATTTCATCCTGCGCCAGATGTCACGCGAGACCGGCGCGCGGCTGGTTTTCCTGGATGCGAGTCTCGCCAATCCACTTGCCGACCGGCTGTCCAATGCGGGTGGGAATGCGGAGCTCGGACTTGCGGAGGTGCAGGCGCCCGCCGGTGGCCGCGGCACGCTGATCGCATCGGCCAGCGGACCTAATCAGGTCGTGGAGGAGGTCGTCGGCGATCACTCGCCGTTCTCCGGCGCGCTGCTGGCCGCAATCGGGACGGCGAACATCTCGATCGCCGATGCGGTCAGGAAAGCAGCCACCGATGTCGAGGCTGCGACCGGCGGCAAACAGAAGCCGTTGGTCGTCAGTTCGCTCGATGGCGATGTCGTGCTTCGTGCCGTCGACCTCAAGGCTCCGCTGATCCTGGGCGAAGAAGCGCCCGCGCCGCCCGGCCCAGCGCAGACCGCAGCGCCCGGGCCACCTCAGGATCAGGCGGCCATCGAGGCGCTGCGAGCCAAGATCCCCGACCTCGCCACCGACAGCGCCATCTTCTTCGATATCCCCGTACAGTTCGGCGATCCGGCCATCGACGGGAAGAGCTTCGCCATGCTCATACAGGGCAAGCCGCGCTTCAGTCCGGTCGAGGGCCTCGACAAGAAGGTCTGGGACAATCATTGCAGCGCCTGCCACCAGTGGACCAAGGAGCGGCTCTGCGAACAAGCCAAGACCTATGTCACTGCGGATACATCGGTGCTGCGGCTCGAGCATCCGCTGGGCACCCGCTTCAAGGTTGCGCTCAGCAGGTGGGCGAAGAACGACTGCCAGTAGGCGGAGTCAGATGCTGTCGTCCAGGGCCTTGACGATTTCGCCGACGGCCGTCTTGAACCTCTCGAATTCGGGCGACAGGGGTCGATCGGCGATTACGGTGGGGGGCGACTGCGGCGACGATACGGGCGTTGTAGCCTTGGCTCCCCGCATCTTCCGCTCTGCCCAGTCGATCACGTAGGCTGCATCCTTCCCCATCAGGAAACCGTTGGCGTTGATTGCCTGTGCGCCGATGACGTTGATCAGCGGCTCGGTCTTCGCCGCCGAGAGGACCAGATGCGCGCCTTCCATGCCGAGGAAATGACACAGATAGAGCCGTCCGGCAGTGATCGCATGCCCGCGCTGTTTAAGGTAGGCCTCGCCTTCCCGCGCCAAGTTCGCAACCATCTCGCGCGAGATCGTCGGATCGAACCGGAGCGCCAGCAGTTCCGTCGTGGATAGTGAGCGGGCGAGGTCGGGCCGGTAGGTGTTCATCATCCGGATCCAGGTCTTCGAGATGAACTGGCCGAGGCCGGTCGCCGAGGAGTTGGGATTCTTGGCTGTGGCGCTGCCGCCGCTTTCGACATGGATGATGCGATTGGTGAGGATCTGCACAGCTTCGGCGTCGGACGTGCTCGTCTGCGCAACGACAATGTTGGGCTGAGACCTGGCGGCGACCATCACATTGCCGAGAGGGTCGATCGCTGTGCCGTCCTGGTAGACTTCGAAGTGCAGGTGAGGGCCGGTCGACAATCCGGTCGTGCCGACGTAGCCAATCACGGTGCCGGCCTTGATGCTGGTCCCGACTTCGACGTTGTCGGCGAAGCGCTGCATATGAGCATAGCGGGTTTCACGCCCGCCGGCGTGAGAGATCTTGACCAGATTGCCGTATCCGCCGCTGTCGGCGCGATAGATGACCTGCCCGTCGAAGGCCGCGAAGATCGGTGACCCGACGGGGGCCTTCCAATCGACGCCCTTGTGCAGCCGCACCGTCTTGAGGATGGGGTGCTTGCGCGGCCCGAACGTCGATGTGAGAACTCCGTTGACCGGCGTCGCCATGCCGCTCGCGACGGCCACGGACTGGACCTGACCGGCGCCGGTTGCACAGGTGAACTCGCCGTCCGGCTGCCGATAGACGTAGCAGTCGAGGTTCCTGTTGTTGCCATGTAGCCACATAGAGCACCCGTCCGGTCATCTTGTCCTTCGAGCGCGGCTCCTGCGAATAGATCAGCACAAGCCGATCGCTCTCGTCGGCGAACAGGTTGAGGTCGTTGCCGCGCGACAAATGCATGATCGCCTCGCCGATGACGCGGGGCGGCACGTTGTTGCGCACGGCCGTCGAGTAGATGGCATCGAGCAGGCGGTACTGGCGCTTCAGCGTATCCTGGTCGGGGAGCCCGGAATAGTTGAAGAGGTCGTTGGACACCCAGGGATCGACGCCCGCCTCGAAGCCGCCTGAGTCCCCGCGCACCAGCGTTCCGACGTAAGTGTTCCTGGCGTAGACCGAGACCTGCATCAGCGAGAGGCTCGGCGCGTCTCGGCGCGGGCGGTAGCCGCGCATCGCGACCACGAAGCCCTGTTCGAGTTGTTCGCGGCCGAAGACCGACTTGAGCGCCGCCGAGGCGAGGCTGGCGTCTTCCCGGCTGAAGCGCGCATCGAGCGCAACGCTCTCGAGGGTGCGGGTGCCGAGGATGCGCACGAACGTGTCTTCCGTTGCCTCGAAGCGCTGCGCCTCCTGGACGACGGTTGCGACCGTCGTGTTGTTCTCGATCTCGGTCTTCTTGAAGGTCGGAAGGGCTTCGCCGTCGCCTTGCTGCAAGTCGTCCCAGCCTGCGTCGAGATCGGCGTCAGGCGAAGTCCCGGCATCTTCCTCCATCTCACCGGCGGGTATGGCCGGCTGGTCCTGCTGCTCCTGCACCGCGACGGTCGCGCCCGAGCGCTGCGCCTGGAAGAAGGCGAAATCCTCCTGATTGGAGGGGATCGTCGTCATGAACTGTTCGCTCGAACTCAGCATTTCGTCGGTCAGAGCTTCGAGTTTTGCGGGAACGCCGCTCTCGGCGAGGGCATCGGGCCGATCGATCACCCTGTTCCGCGCCACCGCCGTCGGGTCGTGTGACAGCGTGATCCACATCGGATCGCCAGGCAGGTCGACGATGGCCGGCACGTAGACCTGAGCATCGGACGGCAGATCCTCGATTCCCTCGGTGACCTGGAGTTCTTCGTCGAGATCGTCACGCGGCATCCAGTTGTCACGAACAAGATATGCGGTCGCCCCGGCCGCGCAGAGAACGAGGCCGGCGACACCCATATAGATCCGGCGCAGGCGCGCCTGACGCTTCCATGCGGCGAAGGACTGCTTCCTCTGCCTGAAGCCGGGGTCGATCTGGTGTTTCACGGATCGCGTCCGGTCAGGAAGAACGTCCAGCGAATCTGCTCGAGCGTGTCGACTTCGAGGAAGCGGGCGAGGATATGGCCGCGCTGCCAGCAGTCGTCGACGCCGCGGATCGTGAAGCGCCGCTTCTCGACGCACATGCCGGTCGATCCCTCAAGGATCGCGTGGCCGAAGACGTCCGTCGCGTAGACATAGACGTAGCGGTTCGACAGTTCCTCGCGGATGACGTCGACGCACTGATTGGCGCCGACCGTCCACCAGCCGTCGGTCTGGAACGTGCCGCCGACATCCTGGCCCACGGAGAGGTTCACCACGTCCAGGGTCTGGTTACAGACGGTGAATTCCGCGCGCGCGCTGCCCGTCATTAATGCCGGGATCGCGGAGCCAACGAGTATGAGGAAAGCCCTCATCCAGAACCGCATGGGCCGGCGGAGGACCGTCTCGGTCGGACTGCGCATCCTGCCTGTTGACAACGGAAGCCACGGGAGGTCACGGCTCGACCACATCGCCAACGAGCCTACTGGCCAAGGGTAAAATACTGCGCGGTTGCCGCCAGCGCCTTGCCCTTAGCTTCGATCTCGCCGCGGATTCGCGGGAACAGTTCCGCAGCCGGGGTTGGTCGCGTGAACGACGCCGCGTCGATACCCCTGGTACCAGTGATCGCCACCAGCAATTGCGGCGCCACGCGTCCAGCGGCGTTGTCCGCCGCGCTGAGGGCGATCGGAATGCTGAAGGCCGCCTCCGGCGACAGCGCGTCGATCCTCTCGGTGAGATTGAAGACCATACCCTTGTGGTCGATGAGGTAGAGCACCGTGCCGGGACCGCCTCCGGTGCGAAGCGCGCCGGCCAAAGGCGATCCGTTCGACAGGGCCGCCTCCTCGAGCGTTAGCCTGAGTTGGTTCAGGTCGCCGGCGGGCGCCGCCTTGAGGAAATCGGTCACGGCACATTGCGTCGGCTCGATCACCTGCATGTGAAGCGTCGGGCGTAGCTTGAACGTATCCTCGAAGGCTGCCGCCATTCGATCAAGCGGAGCGGCCGCGGTCCCGAGACCCGAGATCGTCACCGCACCAGGTTCCGCGACGGCGGCATTGGCGTAGAAGCAGCTTCCTTCCTGATGGTCTCTGATCCAGGCAATAGCCCTGACCGGATCGACAGTTGGAGGCGGAACGGGCTCCGGCGTCTTTGGCAGCGCCGCAATCTCTTCCTTTGAGGCAGTGTCAGACTGGGGCGCAGCAGGCGGTTGCACGGGTTCGTCCGCCACAGTGGCAGGCGGCTCGGTCGAGGCTGGCGCTTCCGGCTCGGATACGGAAGGCGGCTTTGCGGAATCCGGATCCGGGTTCACCGGTTCGGCCGCGGCCGGAGGAGGCGTCTCCGCAGCGGGCGACAGGGCGTCGCTCGGCTTGCCCGGATCAGCCGGAGCCTGATCCGCGGGCGCGGGGGTCAGGACTGCGGTCGGAGTTTCCGGTTCGGCCTCGCCTCGCGGTGTTCCAAACGAAACCAGACCGGTGAGGTATGCGCCTGCAGCGCCCAGAACCAGGACTGCGGCGATGGCTGCGAACAGCCCAGTTCGGCGTCCCGCCGCCGGCCTCGGCTGGGCGGACGTCCGCGCAGGGGCAGGAGCAGTGCGCGGCTTCGGCGATAGGGCCGGCGGCCTGTGCGGTACGAAGCGGGGCTTGTCGTCGCTGTCCTTTAACCCGTCGCCGGATGGCGGATGCGAATCGTGCCCGCCGCCCCTGGCGCTTGCGGCGACATTGGACTTGAATGCGCCGACGCCGATCAGCATCGCCAGTTCCGCGCTGCTGGGACGATCTTTCGGGTCGGGCTGCAGCATGGCGCCGAGGATGGAACGGAAATCCTCGTCGATCTCGGCAAGATCCGGGACCGCGCGGCGCTTCTCGATGATCTCAAGTTGCGACCCGCTCATCTCGAGAGGCTTGCCGCGTAGCGCCGCCGCCAAGACCAACCCCAGGCTGTAAATGTCCGACTTGTCGCTGACCTGGCCGCCGTTCAGGCCCAACTGCTCGGGCGAAACGAAATTGTACTTGCCTGCGAACTTGCCGCCGATGAGCGTCTCGCCGCCGACATGTGCGGATCGCGCGATGCCGAAGTCGATGATCTTGGCCCGATCGACCCGGCCGCCGGGAAGGATCACATTGTCGGGCGACAGGTCGCGGTGCACCGCCCCCGCGTCATGCACAGCCGCGAGACCCTGCGACAGGCGGTGGCACAGCTGCCAGACGTCCGGTTTCGACATCGGACCGCGCTGCATGACGTCGAACAACGCGTCCCCGTCGACGAACTCCATAGCCATGTACGGCCGGCCGAGGCGCGGATCCACGGTGAAGACGTGGTAGCGAACAATCGCGTCATGCGACAGATGGTTGAGGATCGATGCTTCTTTGCGGAAGAGCGCCAGGATCGTAGGATCGCGGGCAAACTCGGGGAGAACGATCTTGATCGCCACCTTGTCGCCGGTCTCGATATTGTGGCCCCGATAGACTTCGCCCATGCCGCCGGTGGCAATATGTTCGTCAAGCTCGAAGATGCCGCTCAGCTGCGTTCCGGGGCCGACAACCGCGGCTCCAGGATCCGGTGAGATGCGGGTCTTGTCGTCCATGCGTCAGGTCCCCGTGCCTCTGTCCGGATTGACCGGACCTGCGGTCTGGAGCCGTGCCAGCTCGTCCCGGACGCGCACGATCACCACGGTCACGTTGTCCGTTGCGCCCCGTTCGAGAACCTTCGACAGCAACGCTTCGCAAGCCGCCTGAGCGCCGGTCGAATTCACCACCGTCTCGATTTCGTCGTCCGACACGTGGGCGGTCAGTCCGTCGGTGCCGAGGACGAAAATATCCCCCGGTTGCAGTTCACCGTGCTGGTAATCGATGACAATGTCCTCGCCGACACCGACCGCCCGCGTGATGACGTTCTTGCGCGGCCAGTCCTGTGCTTCTGTGTGGTTGATCACACCCCGGTCCAGCAATTCCTGCACCTCTGTGTGATCGCGCGAGATCTGCGAGATCACTCCGTGGCGCACGAGGTAGACCCTGCTGTCGCCGGACCAGAGGCATGCGAAGCGTCCGTCCATGGCGAGGAGGGCGGCAACGGTGGACCCGATCGTCACGCCATGCTGCTGGGAGGTCTCACGTATCTCGTCATGGGCACCGATCAACCGGTCTTCGAAGCGCGCCCGCAGATCGGGCGCAGACGAGGCGATCCCGATCGTCGAGAGATGCTCCACGATCGTTGCCGAGGCGAATTCGCCCGCCTCATGCCCGCCCATGCCATCGGCAACCAGCCACAGGCCGCTGCGCGGCAGGATGAGATAATTGTCTTCGTTGTGCTCGCGCACGCGGCCACGATGGCTGAGCCCGTAGCTCTCGAATGGCAGGGCAACGTCGTCCATCGACCTGTCAGCGCCGACGAAGGCGCCCCTCTTCGACGGGGTTTCACACCGATGCGGCGAGGAGTGTGCCACATCATTCCCCAAGAGAACACCGGAATCAGAAGTCCGGCCAAGCGCAGCTTCCGCGTCCATGTGCGACCAGCCGGGAAGATGCCGGGCATCCCGATCTGCCCTCATGGCGGCAGCGGACAGCTGAATGACGAAAGCGCGGGCAGCGCAAATGGATTTGCGGCCGTTCCGGCGTCGAGAACATACGCGACATCGCGCCCCCCGATCAGGAAGCGAAGCTCCAGATTGGCGCCGTTTTGCGACACTGTCGCGCGATCCAGCAGCCGCTTCAGTGCCCACGGGCCATCGAAGCCGAGTGCCGACTCTCGTCCGGGGAGCTCAGGACTCAGGCTGAGCCGCGCCGAACCGGTTCGCAAATCTCCGGGCCAAGTGATCTGCACCGGAGAACTGCCGGTGTGCAGGCTCTCGACGACCTGCCCGTCGACATCCAGCCGCGCCATGTCCGCTTCGCCGTGGAGAGAAAATGGCGTCACCGTCAATTGAACCGAGGGCAGCGGTTGCCGCGCCGGAAAATACGTGTCGCGAATCTCCGAGGCCAGTTGAAACTGCTTGAGCGAGGCCTCGGAGAATTCCCGTGCAAGCCGCGCATCCTGTTTCCACCGCCACGAAGCACCGCTCATGTCCACTTGCGACGAGAGTTCCCGGGCAAAGAACAAATCGATCAGACCGCCTGGCGCAAACACCTTGGCGAAATCCTGCAGTGGCAAGTCCTCCGCACTATCCGCGACGAAGGGGTACCGGCCGGCGATCGCCTCGGTGCAGGCCGCCGCCAATTGGCCGAGCGATTGGTTAAGCTGGGTGATCGACGCCTGCAACGACTGTCCCTCGAGTTCGTCGGCGGCGGCGCGGACCATTCGCGACATCGGTCTCGGAAGTCGGGACGCATTGGCGCGCAGGTTTGATATCTGCAGCCGGAGGTTGGCGCTTGTGCGATCGTTCTGACTGGCGATCGAATCCGCCAGCCGAAGGCTCTGAAGAATATCGCGGAAGTTCTGGGTCAGAACGTCGATCGGTCGCTGGCCCGCCGACCCGCTGACCATAGCAACGAAGGGCCGAAGCTGCGCCTCGATCGCTGCGACGGGGTTCGCCTCGGTGGTCGCGCCCGAGCCGGATCCGGCGCGGGTTTGCGATTTCAGGGCGGCAAACTTCAAACCGATCCGTGCCAGTCCCCGCGCGCGGTCCACCGTCTGCGACGCCAGTTCGCCCGGGCTGCTGGTAGCGTCGCCCCCATCGGCTGTCCGCTCGCCTGTCAGCACCATCTCCTCCGCGGCGGCTTCGAACAGGCGAACGATGGGCGAGTCGGGCGATGCCGCTGCCGACAGGGCGAGGTATTCCGGCTTGGCGGCCGCCATATCCCTGAGCTTCAACTTATCCAGCACAGCCTGCCAAGCCGCGACATATTCCTTTGCATATCTGTCCACCAGTTCGGGGCCGACGCGCTGCAGCTCGGAATCGATGTCCGCCTGGGCGCCGCCCGCCCCGAACACCCACCGGTCCTCGACGAGGTTCTGCGCGACTTTCGAGAGTTCTTCCAGGAACACCGTGTCGAAGCCCGCGGGCGTGTATATGCCGGGTACCCCGAAGGGCCGAGAGGCTGCTTCCATCGGTCGTGGCCAGGACAAGTCGCGCTTCGCTGCCGGCGTTCTGCGCGATCGAGAAATCGAACCGGTCGGCCGAATGGTAGACCGACCTAACGACTGCACCCGCCCGTTCGGCGAGTGTCAATTGACCCAAGGAGCGTTGCGCGGCCTCGATCAGCGGCTGGTTCAGCGCATATACCGGCTCGTACTCATCGTCGAGCTCCAGCATGGCCCGCAGGTGTTTCTCCAGATTTTCGCGCCCCGACCTATTCGTCGAGCCGGGATAACGGTTCTGTTCCCAGTCGCGGACGAACCAGGAAATGACGAGTGCGCTGTCGGCCTTCGGTGCCTTTCCACCAAGCATCAGGTAGACCTTCAGCGGCTCGTAGACCAGGCCGGCGTCACCCTTCACCTGGTCTATCACCTGTTCCAAGTGGAGCAGGAGACGCGATCTCAGCATGCGCTCGAGGGCCCGCCTGTATGCCGTCTCCGACGCTGATTGCAGCCGCGCGCGCTGGCTGAGGCCGAACGTTTCGGTCACGGGCGTGTCCACGTCACGCGAGCCATATCCGACGGGAAGTTCCCGTATCGCATCGAGCGCCCCGATGACGTTTGCAAGTTCTGTGTCGGCAACCGTCGCGGCGGCCAGGTGAGGGGCGGCCAAGGAACGGAACTGGTCCACCGATCGTGCAGTCGAGGCGATAAGCGCCTGGTTGTTCAGAAAACTCCATCCGATCGCACCAAGCGCCGCTACGGTCACAAGTCCTATGATGGCGCGTGCGGCGTAGCGGGAGAGGGCGATGCGGCGCTGTGCATGCCTGTCCAACGACACCCAGCCTGCCTCAGGAAAGACGACCTGCTTCAAAAGATCGTGCAGGAAGAAGCTCCTGCCTGTGCCGGACATCCGTGCCTGTCCGGGCGCGTCGAAACTTAGCTCCATGGAACCCAGGAGCCGGTCGATCGGCGTCCCTTGTTGTGTCCCCGAGGAGAAATAGAAGCCGCGCAGGGAGGCGTCGATGTGGTGGCGCGTCGGGTCGAACACGCCTCTCAGGAATTTCGTGACCTGGTCTCTCAGGCTGGCGAACTGGATCGGAAAGCCGAAGATCGCGATGCGCGCCCGCGGATCGGATTCGTCGTTCAGGCGATCGGGCAGATCCTCTGAGAGGCGCGCCACGAGGGAATCGAACGCGGCTGGCGCCTCGGCGACCATATTGCGCGTGCGATCGTCGGTCTGGAACGTGGTTCCCCAGACCTGCTTGCGTCGCGCCTCGTCGAAGGCCGCGAAATACTCCATGAAGCCGCTGATGAGGTCGGCCTTAGTGAACACCACATAGACCGGGAACTCGATCTTTAGAACATCATGGATCTCCTGAAGGCGATTTCGGATCTCGGTGACATGTGCGCCAAGTTCCTGGCCATCCAGGGTCATCAGATCGTGCAGGCTGATCGCCAGGATGACCCCGTTGAAAGGCTGAGTCGGACGATGCCGCTTGAGGCTGCCAAGAAAGGCGAGCCAACTCGACTTGTCCCTGCGCGCGTCCGAGTCCTGCGTGGTGTAGCGGCCCGCCGTGTCGATCAGCACGGCGTCTTCGGTGAACCACCAGTCGCAGTACCGCGTGCCGCCGACGCCGGCGACCGGCTGCGCCGCGCCCGACCCGGCCAGCGGAAAATTCAGACCAGAATTGACCAGCGCGGTCGTCTTGCCGGCACCGGGCGGCCCGATGATCAGATACCAGGGCAGCTCATAGAGGAAGTTTCGACTTCCGTATGAAGTCTTCAGAACCTCGATGGCTTGCGCCATCCGTTCTTCGAGCACCTGCGAATCGCTTTCAGCTTCGCTGCCGCTGGCTATCGCTGACTCGAGCGCTTTCTGCGCATTGCGCTCGCGCAAATAGCGAAAGGCATAGTACACCGCGACCAGTCCCACTGCGGCGCCGATGATGGAAAGGCGAGTTCCGTTGCCTTCCAGTATCCGCTGGTCGTTGAAGCTGATCAGGGGTCCCGCATACCAGACCGCGGCCCCGAAGCCTGCCAGGGCGACGACGCCGAAGAGGCGGGCCAGCAATATCATCGGCGCGTTCCGCAGACCCGCGCGCGCCTCATCGGACGTCCTCGCGCGCAATCATCAAGTCGACGCGCCGATTCCTGGCGCGGCCGTCAGGAGTCGCGTTGTCGGCGATTGGCTCGTCCTCGCCCTTGCCTTCGACCTCGATACGGCCGGCATCCGCGATCCGCGGCGAAAGCAGTTTCTCGACCGCCCTAGCGCGCGCCACGGACAGGTCGAAATTGGATTTGAACGCGCTGCCGCGTCCCGGTTTCTCGCTGTCCGTGTGTCCGACGATCCGGATTGAGCCGGGCTCGGCGGACAATGCCGCGGCGATCGGGCCTGCCAATGCGTCGAAATCCGGCTTCAGTGTCGCCCGGCCAGGCGGGAACAGTTGAAGATTGTTGATCTTGACGACAATGAACTGGCCTCTGGCGTCGACCGTCAGCTTGCCCGCGGCAATCTCCGCCGACAGGGCTGCCCTGACCCTCTCGAGCTGCTCATCCCGGCGCGGCAATGCAGCGGCCGCAGGCACTGCGACAGGCGCGGGCTCCACCTCGAAGGCCGGCATCTGGCTCACATGCTGGATCGTAACCGGCCGCGGCGGATCGAGATCCAGAATTGCGGCCGCCATCGCCTCGCCAGCATCGGTAACCAGGTTGCGCATCTCGAAGAACCCGCCTGCGACAAGCGCGCAGGCCGCGGCGGCGGCGGCCCACAGGGGGACGCGCGCACGCGGCTTTGCGAGGCCGATCGGTACGCCCTGCCACTGAGGAGAGATGTCGTCGCCGGGTGGTGGTCGGAAGTAGCGGAGCGTCTCGAAGACGTCACGCCTCACCCGATCGAGGCCGGCGGCGCCGTCCGGCGCATGGCGATACTGACCTTCAAAGCCCAGTGACAGGCAGGCATGCATGAATTCGAGCAGATCGAGCTGGTCTTCCGGATCCGCAAGAATCCTGTTCAGGGCGTCGAAGAATCCGACACCCGCCGCATCGGCGTGGAAGAAGCGCGACAGCATGCCCTGAGGAATCCATTCGGACCGGCCGAATCCCGGCAGATTCTGGACGATGTCGTCGACGGTTTCGCACAGGGCGTAAAGCGCGATGCGTCCGTCGGCCTCGCCGACGCCCGCATGGGCGATCCTACGGTCGAAATCCTGCATCATGGTCGCGAGGTGGGCCGCGAGCCTGTCTGGCTGCACCTCCACGGGTATCTGGCGGAGATGGCCAAGCAGCAGAAATGCCCGGAGCCGCGCCGGCCAGCATCGGATTGGCAATTCTGTAGTCGACCTGGTCATTTGCCTGAAACAGCCGGTCGAGCGTCGGAGCGTGGCTCTCGTCGGCGGACGACCTTTCCGGCTGGTCCCGCGCAAGCATCGTCCGGGGGATCGCCGCGCCCCTGGCCGGCCGCCGCTCCACTTTCGGCAGCAGGACAGTAGGATCCGCCTTGCGATTGCGGGAGGGCGCACGAGCCGGGTCAACGCCAGCGCGCCGGCCAGGCGCGGGAGCCGGCTTTACGACTGTCTTCCCATCGGGGCCGAAGGGATCATCCTTCGAACTCATCGCGACGCCTGCATCGAATCGGCCGCTCGGGTTCGGCTAAGCAAGGCCTCATGGCCAACCACCGGGACGAAGATAATAAGAATAAAGCGAAGATAGCAAATTCGCGGCAGGCAAAAGTGCACTATTTCGCCTTCGCCGCCTTTGAATAGCTTTCGCTGAAATAGTCGAGGAATGCGTCCAGCATGCCGTTTTCATGCCGCTGTTCCTTGGCCTCCCAAGCGGCGACGAAGGCGTCCCAGGCACGGCTCTTCCTCGAGGTGAAGGACGACGATGCGAGACGGGTTTCGATGGTCAGAGGCGAGATGTCGTCGAGAAGTCGCGCAAGTGCCGCCTGCATCGCCGAATAGGTTGCGATCTCGTGCGTTTTCAGATCCCGGAACGCTTCTGCAAGGCTCTGCCGCGCGTCGAGGTATCCAGGGCTGCGACGCCCGAACATCTTTTCCAGCATCTCCTCGGCTCCGGGGACGAACTTGAGCGGGTTGTTGCCCGTGCTGCTGATCATCGTCTGCTGGCTGCTCTTGGCCATCGCTTTCGCGGCCGCGCGGGCCTTCAGCATCGAGGCGAGCTCGTCGACCACGATCCTCAGTCGGCGCCGATCTCCTCGGCCACTTCATGCGGATCGCGCTGCGTGAACGTGTCGGGTGAGATCCCTGCGCCGACGGCGATCTCGCGCAGAAGCCCGGCTGGATCGGTCGCGGGAGTCGAATTGCCGGAAAGCAGTTGCCGCCCGGACTGCAACTGAAGGGACCCTCTCGAATGTCCGGCGGCCTGCGTCTCACGCGGGGGGAAGAAAGGCGCATTCCTTGCGGGATCTTCCAGGCGGGGTGCCGGCGGTCTATTCCCGGACGGATAGTCGGCCGCGCCCGCGAAGCCTTCCCGCTCCTGTTCGATCGACACATTGATCACGTATCGACCGATGCGAATCGTATCACCCGTCCTGAGCAGGTGGACGCCGTCCAGTCTGTGGTTGGAGCCGTTGACGAAAGTGCCGTTGCGAGACAGGTCGTTTAGCCAGAAGCCGCCCCTCTCGAAGCGGATTTCGCAGTGCCGGCCCGAGATGATCAACTGCGGGTCGGGAAGGCTCCAGTCGCCGCCATCGCGGCCGATCTGGAAGCTGCGGTCCCGTGCCGAAAAGCTTGTCGGGCTACCGTCCGGCAGCCGCTCGACATTCCCGATCGTCAGACGAATGTCCATCGCGTGCGCCTCGCTCAACTCACGGCGTCCGGATAATTGTAGCAGCATCCCCCGACGCGGCGACAGTGTGAATTCGGCACATACGCGGACGGGTCGGTCATGCTGGGTTCGCGCATCGTCCTATGCTATAGAAGCAACGTTGGACGGCGACCGGAGCATGACGGAATGCCTACAAACGCCAAGGCGGTCGCCCGCACGCCTCTGGGTGACACGGTCACCTTTGCGCGCCTTGACGGACGCGACGAGATCAGCCGGTGCTTTGCCTACACGGTCGTGCTCATCAGCCGGGACGCACATGTCGATCCGCTCCAGATGCTCGGCCAGTCGGTTTCGATCGAGGCCGAGGACGAGCCGAAACGCTGGTTCAGCGGGCTGGTCTCCGATTTTCGGCTGATCCGCATCGAGGACGGACTGGCGCGGTACGAAGCCGTGGTCAGGCCGTGGCTCTGGTTCCTCTCGAATACGACCGACTGCCGCATTTTCCAGAATATGAGCGTCATCGATATCGTCGAGGACATCTTCTCGAAATATGGGATCGCGAAATTCGAGAAGCGGCTGCAGGGCTCGTATCCGCCTCGCGAGTACTGCGTTCAGTATGACGAAAGCGATCTCGACTTCGTGCAGCGGCTGCTCGAACACGAAGGCATATTCTACTTCTTCGAGCACGATGACGGCGAGCATACGCTGATCCTTGCCGATGCCATGAGCAAGCTCAAGCCGGTGCCGGACTACGAGACCGTGGAGTTCAACTACGGAGCGATCGGCAGCCGCCGCGACAAAGAATACATCACCGAGTGGGCGTTCATCTCGACGGTGCGCCCCGGGGCCTATGTGCACACGGACTTCGACTTCCAGAAGCCCGGCGCGGATCTCATGTCGCAATCCTCGCAGCCATTCGGGCACAAGGAAGCAAGCGGCGAGAACTACCGGCAGCCGGGCGCGCATCTCGATACCGGCCGCGGCGATGCCGTCGCAGCCATCCGGCGCGAAGAGCTCCAGGCGGTCCACCAGCGCATCGCAGCCGTGGGCCACGCGCGGGGACTGTTGCCGGGATGCACGTTCAAGCTCGACCTGTATCCGCGCGAGGACCAGAATCGCGAGTATTTGGTGGTCAGTGCCGAATACCGGATATTCGACCCGAGCTTCGAGTCCGGCATCGCGGCTGAGGGCGAAACCTATACCGTGCTGCTTGGCGTCGCGCCCACGTCGATCGTCTACCGACCGCCCCGGATCACGCCGCGGCCGATCATGCGCGGCCCCCAGACGGCGACCGTGGTCGGACCCTCCGGTGAGGAGATCTACACCGACAAATATGCGCGGGTGAAAGTGCAGTTCCACTGGGACCGCGAAGGCAAGAAGGACCAGAACAGCTCGTGCTTCGTGCGCGTCTCGCAGACCTGGGCCGGCAGCGGCTGGGGGTTCATTCAGATCCCGCGCATCGGCCAGGAAGTGATCGTCGATTTCGTCGAGGGCGATCCCGACCGTCCGATCATCACCGGCCGCGTCTACAACGCCTCCCAGATGCCGCCCTACGGGCTTCCCGGCAATGCCACGCAGTCAGGCTGGAAATCCAATTCGTCGAAAGGGGGCGGCGGTTACAACGAGCTGATGTTCGAGGACAAGGCGGGCTCCGAACTGGTCAACTTCCAGGCCCAGAAGGACCACAACCTGCTGATCAAGAACGACCGCACCAAGCTCGTCCAGCACGATCAGTCCGACCGCATCGACCACGACGCCAAGCACTCCGTCGGCCACAACCTCGACGAGGACGTCGGCAACAACAAGACGGTCAAGGTCGGCGTCGATCAGACCACGAATATCGGCTCGAACGACACCGAGACGGTGGGTTCCAACCGTTCGCTCACCGTCGGAGCCAACGAGACGATTAGCATTGGCAGCAACTCGACCGAAACGATCGGCGCCAACCATACGCAGACGGTGGCGATCATGCAGACGGTCACCGTCGGTGCGGCCGAGACGCGAACGGTCGGTGCCACGCGTTCGGTGACTGTCGGAATAAGCCAGAGCCATGGCATAGGCACGGATGACAGCTGGGACATCGGGGCCAACCAGACAGTCAACATCGGCGCATCGCAGTCGGTCAAGGTGGCTGCGTCTCAGGGCTTCGACGTCGGCGCAAGCCGCAACGCAAAGATCGGCTCCAACGACATGACTGATGTCGGCGGCGGCCATATCCTGAAGATCGCCAAGGGCAGCAAGATCGACATTGGTGAGACCGGCGTCATCGACGTCGGCAAGACGATGACGATCACCGCCAAGGACGCGATCACCCTGAAGACCGGCAGCGCGCAGATCGTCATGAAAAAGGACGGCACGATCATCATCGAAGGCAAGGACATCACGGTCAAAGGCTCCGGCAAGATCAACATCAAGGCGTCGAGCGACGTGATCATCAAGGGCTCGAAGATCAACGAGAATTAGAGGCTGACATGGAAGACGTCCTGCATCGCATCGAAGGGGTGGTGATCGGAGCCTTCCTCGGTTTCGGCGAGGAGTCGGCGCCGCTGGTGGTCTTTCCGGGCAGCCCGGAGGAGACGGCGTTGACGGCGCGGAGTCTCTGCGAACTCTCGTCGGACATGATCGGTCAGGAGGTGGCGCTGCTCTTCGAGGGGGGCGATCCGCGAAAGCCGCTGATCGTCGGACGCATCGTCGATCCCGTGCGTCCCGCCGCCGCCCACCATGTCGTCCGAGACGGCAACCATGTCCGTATCAGCGCGGAGGAGAGGCTGGAACTGCGTTGCGGCAAGGCGACGATCATCATGGACAGTGATGGCCGCATCACCATCCGCGGCGGTCACATCATCAGCCACGCCAGCGGCGCGCAGCGCATTCGCGGCGGCTCCATCAACCTGAACTGATGGCTCGCTGCTGATGGCATCGGCGATCGAACAGCTCTTTGCGCCGCCCCGCCGCATCGCGGCCGAGGCGGTGCGACAGCACGTCGAGCAGGCTGCATTCTTGTGGGCTCAACGCGACAGCTGGAGCCAAGAAGAACCGCCCGACGAGACGGTGATCGGCGAGATCGCACAGCGCGTCGAGGTCAATCTCGACGGCCTGCGGATCGCCGGCGCCGCGGCATGGCCGGCCGCCGAACGACAGCTCGACGATTTTCCCGATAAAGGCGAGTTCTTCGTCGCCGGCTGGATGGCGATCGAGCAGGGCGACGCCACGCGCGTGGACCAGGTTGTCGCGGCGGCCAAACAGGTGGACGAGCGGCGTGGCCTTGTCGGGGCGCTCGCCTGGCACCAGCCGCCGAAGATCGGCCACCTCGTGCGCGACTGGCTGGTCGCGCCGGACCCGTTCAAGCGTTACCTGGCGGTCGGTGCCTGCCTCGAGCACGGGGTAGATCCAAGACAGTCGCTCGCGCGTCTGGTCAATGACCCGGATGCACCGACGCGCGCCTTTGCCCTGCGTCTGGCTGGCCGGCTGAAGCGGGCGGATCTCGCGCGCGAGATGGCGTCGGCGCTGGAGGCGGAGGATGACATCGTGCGCCTGTGGGCGGGCTGGGCGCTGGCGGAGATCGGCACCGGCGACCTGGCGCGGGTCGAACTGCGCAAGGCTGCTGTCGCCGGCGGCGCCGACGCGCTCATTGCCCTTCGCGCCGCGATCAAGGCCGGCCCCGAGAAGGACGTGCGCGCCTGGATGGGCGGGCTGATGAAATCGGCGGCCACCGCGCCGCTCGCGGTGCGCGGCATCGGCATGCTGGGCGATCGCTCGATCCTGCCCTGGCTGATCGAGCGGATGAAGGAGCCCCACGTCGCCGTCCCCGCCAGCGCGGCCTTTCTGGAGCTCTTTCCTGAAGCGCGGGAGGATACGAAGCTGTATACTGTCGACCCGGCGGAGCTGGGACGGGATTTTACGAAATTTTTCGAGGATGATGTGGTGATCGTCGCCATCCCGGATAGGGTCGAGGAGTGGCAAGCCCTGAGCCGAGGGCGTAAGATTTAGAGCGGTATCGGATGGCCGAAGAAATACCGCTGGCCGGGTCGAAATTTGGTGGAGTCGTCACTCTCGAAGTAATCTTCGACAATCCCCGCCGCCGCCAGCCGTAGCAGAGTGCCGTTCTCGTTGTAGAAGCCGCGTGTGTCGCGTCCGGTTGCTGCTTCGAACGCAAACCGCTCTCGGTTGATGCGGCCGAGTTGCGGATCGTCCGCAAGAAGGCTTTCGTGCAGTCTCCTTGAGAGAAAGGAGATGTCGAGAACCGCACCGTTGTACACTGGCGTCGGGCCGGAAACCTGAGTGTGTGCAAGATTGGCAAGAGCATTTTGAACGATCTCGAAGTATGGCTCCCGATCAACAACTAGCCTGTAAGGGACATCATTCTCGTCTGGAAATTCCAAGTGCTGGTCAGCCCCGTCCCAAACCGGGCCATCTTCCTCCTCGAGCAAGAACGACAGGTGATTTTCAATCTGATGCCGGGATTCTTCGTCGTCAGCACTCCGGTGAAGTTGAAGCAACAACTGCACAGCAGAAATATTGCAAGATGCTCCCAACGCCGAAGCAAAAAAATACTGGAAATCTTTATCATCTATTCTGGAGTTGAATGCCTTAAATACGCTTGATATCTGGTTCCAGCTTCCGGAATAACCAATAAGGTCAGTAGTTGCCCTCCAGAAGAAATATCCGGAGTTTCTTTTCATATGGGGAACAAGTTCTTCCAATTCGCTGAATTTTCCGACTTTGCATTTGTCACGAATATAGAAATATGTCTTCCAATGTTCGCCGGCATTGTCGGTGGCTTGGGGTTTCAAATGGAACCCGTCGTACGTAATCGACACGTTATCGCCTCAGCATTAAATATTCAGACATTGGTCGTAACTTGTTCAAGAGTCTTCTGCCAAGCCTCGATATTCTGACACTCTCTAGGCGACGCTTTAAGGTAGTCGTCGGGCAGTACGTTGTTAGCCGTGGCGCATCCGCCGCCCATCATCGGTGTCTTGTGGTGCATCGTCTTTCCTTTGAAATCGGGAGGCGGCTGTCCCTCTTTCGTGTTGGCATCCGTCCAAACCTTCATCGCCTTGTCTTTTAGACCATTATCATCGAAGTGGTTTCTGCCGCTCTTTGCTTGCCGAATGACCCGGTATGGCTTCGCCGGCGTGGAGCTTCGAGGACTAGTATACCTGGACATCGCTCCTCGCGGGACGTCGAAATACAGAGCGCACGGGCCTTCTTCCTTTGGATGCACGTTTGGACATCCGGCATCACCGGCCGCTCGCGACTTGTCCTTGGCGTCCAGCATGGGTCCCACGACTTTGTCGAACTCCGCGATCGCTTTGGGGTTCGTGATTTCTTTTCGTCTGTTCGCCCAAAAGGTCTTCTCGGTAACTACAGGAAATGCTTTATCATTCTCATCCTTCTGCCACTCGTGCAAAGGTTCGTGGCAGCAAGGGCACTTGCCTTCAGCCACGAGATCTTGTGACTGAGCCATGGTTTGTGTCTCAGGTGCCGGCGCAGGGGGCGTGGATGGAGGATCGCTCCCATGATTGCTTGTCGTCATGTCCATGTGACGACAGACATTCTTGCCCTCAAACTTGACGTCCATGCACCACGACTGAAAATACGTCTTGCCCGTGATCTGATGCGTGATGACCGCTGCACCGAAAGTGCGCGTCGCCGCCTCGTTACCTAGGACCGGCTCCTTGTAGTAGGACTTCTGCGCCAACGCGGCGCCCTTGCCTCCGATTTTCACCGTGGACGAACCGGACTTCAAATTGTTGGAGAACGAGGTGTTGGGATAAGGGATCGGGATTGGTCCCGCCGGCGGCGAAGGCGGCGACATGCACACGTCCGGAAAGCGTGCGATGGACTTGTTCATGCCGTTCTCTGCGGCGATCTCCCATTTTCCGGCGAAGACGTTCCTGGTCATCCCGCCCTCCTCAAGCCGAGACGATCGCGGAGGCGCGCCCGCCGAAGGCCATCGAGCTGCCATGTAGCGCGGCCAGCGCGCCGGGGGCGTAGCCGCGGCTGAAGGCCTGCTCGGCCCAGGCAAGCTGGATCAGTCCCGCCGCCGCCCCGGTGTCGCCGATACAGTCGGCGGCGTGCCACACGGGCTGTTCCGGCCGCGTCTGGCGCATGTTGCGAATCTGCGCCAGCACCAGTTCTTCGAAGGCATAGGATTCGCCCGCCACGTCGCTAAGGCGGAAGGCCACCTCGTGCATCTCGGTGCGCGCCTCGGCGAGCGCCGTCTTCAAGGCGCCTGCCAGTCCGTCGGCGCGGAAAGGCTCCTCGCTGATCGCGGTCGCTGTCTCCTCGCCGAGCCCCAGGCCGCGAACGACGACATGGCGCGGCATCAGCGGACGGTGGCTGACGACCGCCAGACATGCCGCTTCGCCGGGGATCAGCCCGTCCGTCGTCTCGCTCGTCTTCAGGCGCATGGCACCGTCGAGCCAGGCCATGGTGCGGGCGTCGATCAGGCTGTCGATCGCGAGGATCAGGCAGGCCGGCGTACCCTCCGCAAGCATCTTTCGCGCAACCATCAGCGCCGCGAAGGCGGCAGGCTGGCCGGCCGCGATATGCGCCGTGCGCCGCTCGTTCATCGCCGAGCCATCGGGAAAACGCAGATCCGCAAACATGCCGTTCAGCCGCGCGCCCGGCGTTTCCTTCTCGCGGGTGCACAGGATCAGCGGCATCTGCGCCCAGGGCAGTGCCGCGCCGATGTCGGGCTCGATATGTTCCAGCACCAGCCTTGCAAGCATGCGCAGCCGCTCGCGCCCACGCTTTGAAGGCGCAATGGCGTCGACACGGGCGCCCCGGATCGGCATCGCCATGCGGTCGCGATAGTCGAGTTCCTCGAAGGCCGCGATGCCGGCCCGCAGCGCCGCGCAGGTCGCGGCGGCGCTATAGCCGACCGGCGAAACGAGACTGACGCAGCTGACGACCGTCATCGGCGTCGTCCTCGCAGCCTGGTGAGCGCCGCCACCGCCTCCCCAAGGCCGGCATAGTGCGGCTTGGCCTTGGGCTCTTCGGGCGGCGGTCCCACCTGCACCTGCTGCAGCCTCACGAATTTGCGCGGCAGCTTCACCGACGCGCGCCCGACCAGCACGATCTTGCCGTCATGCGGGATGAGATTGAGCGTATCCGGCTGCGCGAACTTGTGTTCCGTGTGATCGTCGAACATGAATCTCAGCGGCACTTTGAGCGGCGGCAGCTTGACCTTGAACCGGCCCGACGCGTTCATGTTCACGCACCCGAAAATCATCCCCTCGCTGAGCTTCTCGACCCATTGGTCTTGCGGCGCAGCCTGAAATGCCGGTCGTCGAAATCCTGCGGCAGGAAGGGCAGGACGTTCTCCATCCAATGCTTGTCATACGTCCCGGCATAGCGCGCACGCTCCTTGGCGAAACGCGGCACCGGGCCGAAGCCGATCGGTCTGGGGCGATCGTTCCAGGTCCGCAGCCGTGATTGCGGATCCTCGACCGACGGCAGCGGCGTGCCATCGACATTGCCTTGGCCGACGAGGAAACCGCTGCCGATCGGATTGACCGCGTCACTGCGGTGCCTGGCCGGATCGGGATCTGTGCGGTCCCAGCCGCCGAAGGTCAGATGCCAGGCCAGCGGCATCGACGTGAACGGAACCGGACTCGAGGACTGGATGCCGAGCCCACCGCGAAACCATCGGCGCTGCCCGGTGACGATCGCCCGCTTCTGCAGATTCGGCCCGAACAGGCCGACTTCGACCGCTTGCGCCGGACGTCCGCCGGGCGCAACCGCCATCGCATCGAGTACCACCTCGCAATGCGGCTTCACCGGCACGAAGTCGGACTCGACCCGGATCGAGGTCGTCTCCGGATCGCCGTAATGCGCGTCGGCGAAGACGAAG
The DNA here is from genome assembly GCF_024699925.1 of Mesorhizobium sp. J428. Lineage (NCBI taxonomy): Bacteria > Pseudomonadati > Pseudomonadota > Alphaproteobacteria > Hyphomicrobiales > Phyllobacteriaceae > Mesorhizobium > Mesorhizobium sp. J428. The sequence goes on along the minus strand of NZ_JAJOMX010000001.1, from coordinate 1,219,449 downwards.
GGCAGCTGTTCCGTCGCCGGAGTGCAGCTGCCTTCCTCATCGACGTCATAGGTCGCGCGAACGACCGCCACGCACCATTTCACGGCGTGCTTGTCCGCGTAGGGAAAAGTCTCCGCGAGAAAGGGTGTGGTGTTCTGGCTGACGAACATCGAGGATCTATCCACTCACCAGAACATCAGCCATGGAGCCACCCATATTCCCGGCGAACGCTGTCATGGTCAGGATTCCTCGACCGCCGGAACCTGCCGCATGGCGGGAAGGCCATTGTCGGCGAGATCGTAGATGTCGGCGAAGACCAGTTCGTTCGCTTCCCGGTCGTCGGTCCAGAACGCTATCCGGTCTTCCGACATGAGTTCCTTTGGGGGCGGAAGCGCCTTGAGCCTCTCCTGGATTCGGGTGGTCGACCAGCCGTCCTCGACGCACCGTTCGAGCATGTCGGCGATCGCGTCGAACCATGGGTCGGCGATATCCGGCGGCCGGCCGATCCGCGCGATCGTGAACGGATAGCGCCGGCCGACCCTGTCCTCGCTCATCCGCCATGCGCCCGCGCAGGGTTGGTCGCCGAAAATGTCCGCGCGGACCGCGAAGCGCCATATCCGGGGATTGAGCTCTGCCGCCTCCGGCCGGTCGCGCAGCTCTATCGACATCCAGCGGTCCCAGCGCTCGACGAAGATGCGCGGCAGGTTCCAGCTGACGAAGTCGCCCGTTGCCGGAATCTTGCCGAAGAAGCCTGTCGTCATATCTGCACCGGGCAGGTGAATTTCTTGAACATCTGCAGATTGTAGGGGTTGTCGACGCTCGACGCCTTCAGCCGCAGGTCAGCGAAGAAGCCCCCGGCGCCGAGGCGCACGTTGTAGACATCCGCCAACGACGTCGCGGTGAAACGCGCGGTCCGCAGCATGCGCAGCCACGCCCAGCTGCCGGTCTCGCTGACGATGACCTCGGGCGACCCATCGATCGGCTGGAAGCTAAGCGAGATGGCGCCCGTTCCGTCCTTGCCCGGCCAGGTCATCGCCTGCGGCCGGGTCGCGTTGTTATAGTAGACGAGCTTTTGGCCATCGAGATCGAGCGTCACGCGCGTCACGCTCGGCGACAGATCGATCGGCTCCAGGGTGAAGCTCATTACCGGGCCGCTGCCGCCGGCGAACAGGTCGTCACGGATGCGGCGGGCCTGTTCGAAGGCGGCGAGAGCGGTCGAGTCGAGACCGAAATCGGCCCGCCACTTCCACGGCTGCGAGGTCGTGTCGACATAGGCGAGGAGATGGTCGTTGATGAAGGCATCGATCATCCCGCCCGGTCCGAACAGGCGCGCGAAATCGCGGACGTTGACGTCGACCGCGCTGCCCGCATCGAAGGGGTAACGATTGTCGAGGGCGGCATTGCAGAAAGGCAGGATCTCCGCCCGCCAGATGGAGTTGAGCTCGGAGGTGACCGCCTTTTGGGTCAGGCCGCTAGTGTCGCCGGCGATGCCGCTCAACCAGTCGTCGATCGGATCGGGCAGAATCTGCGCCTGGCGCGCCACTGCGCCGGTCAGTTCCGCGAGGCCGCCCTGCTTCTTGATCGACTCCTCAGGGTCCGGCGTCGCGTTGACCGTCTGCAGCATGTTGGAGAGATTGGTGAGGGTCACGACCGCGGCATCAAGCGCCGGCGGCTGTCCGTCGACCTCGGCAATGGTGGCCTTAAGCGCTTTGAAATGGTCGGCGACGAGCGTCCCGGTAAGGTCGACCTCCTCGGCCGAACCCGCCTTCGGCAGCAGCTTCACGCCCTGCTTGGCAAGCTTGCCCAGTTTGCCCAGCTTGCCGAGCAGTTTCGAGCTGCCCTTCTTAACCGCCTTGTTGTCACCGGTGGCTCCCTCTTCTTCGTCGGATCGCGTCAGCTCGGTCTCGCGCACGACGGCCGTCACCAGCCGGCGCAGGGCGGAATCGGCGCTCGACAGATCCTTCAAATTGTCGCTCGCCGTCGCGAGGTCGGTCAGAGGGGCCAGCTTGACGTCGCGCAGGAAACTGTCCCACTGCGCGATGTAGTCTTCGTAGTAGAGCTTCAGCACGTCCTTGGAGAGTGCGGCAACGGACGTCTCCGCGTTCTCGGAGCATCCGCCGGCGAAGACCGCGCGGTCCAGCGCGGCCTGGGCGGCCACATCCTCGACGCGATCGAGTATAACCTCGTGGAAGCCGTCATAGGTGAAAGCTCCCGGCAGGCCGTTGCGCAGTGTCTTGTCGGAGGAGCGGACGAAAATCTTGGCGCCGTTCGGACCGGCGAAGTTCGCGGGAATCCATTCCGGCAGCGTGGCCACGGCCGGGTCGTTCAAGAGCTGCTTGTAGGCGCGAACCGGCAGCGAGATCGTGCACACGCTCGCGAGCGCCTCCGCCACCAGCTTGCTGTCCGGCGTGACATACTGGTCGTCCGTGGCCATCCGGCGGATCGCGGCGAGCTGATGCTGCTCAGCGTCCTCGGTCGGGAACGGGGCGGCGGGCGCGAACTCCGGCAGCTCGTCCACCCACCAGGATTGGGCGAACTCGGGATCCATCTGCGACAGGCCGGTCATCATGCGGTAGGTCTTCAGCGCTCCGAGCATGAACTCCGGCTCGCGGATCTGGCGCCACATGGTCGCTTCGAGCAAGGCAACCATGCGCGGTTCCAGCACGTTGCGCAGGGCGTGTTCGTAGGCTTCCTTCTGCGCCTGCAGCAGTTCGGGCGCTGCCGTGGGCCCGACAGCATCGCGCAGGGCACCCGGCGGCGGCGTCTGCGCCTCCACAACCGCATCCATCGCGGCAAGCGCCGACTCCATGTCCGGCGCCTCGACGAGAGCGGGCTGCGCGGCCGCGACGGCGAGCGGACGCTGCAGTGCCTCGAGCTGGGCGGACTGGGCGTCGACGGCGTCGCGATTGTCGAAATACGAGAATGCGAAAACAGCACCTGCTCCCAGCGCGGCGAGCGTGCATGCGGCGGCCGCACCGCGCCAGATCCAGGCGCGGCGGCGCTGGGCCAGCGGATCGAACGTCCCCAGCCCCGCCTCCCTGAAGATCACGTCCGTCATCAGCGACTTGAGGAAGAAGCTCCGCCGCTCGACGCGCTGAGCCAGCATGGTGCGGTGCGGCGGCAGCCCGAATGAAGACGACAGTGCCGCCGTGAGCCGATCTATCGGCGCGCCTTCCTGTGTCGCCGATGTCAGGTAGATGCCGCGCAGCCAGGCGCTTTCCTCGTATCTGCTCTCGCCGGCCATCGCTTCGACGAGCACCTGTATCGGTTCAGACAGGCTTGTGACCTGCGCCGGAAAGCGGAAGATCTCCGCGCGCTGCGAGAGCTTGTCTTCACCCTCGAGCCGCGGAATCATCCGCAGTTCGAGCTCGCGCGCCAGCGCCGATATCTCCTCGCCCACGGCGGCTGCATCGACACGCGCATCCAGCGGAAACGTCGCGCCCCAGACCTGCTCGCGATCCGCGGTCGAGAGATCGTCGAAGAACGGCTCGAATCCCTTGATCAGGTCGGCCTTCGTCAGCATCAGGTAGACGGGCAGGTTGATTTCCAGCCGCTCGTTAAGTTCGGCGAGGCGCCGCCTGATCTTGCGGCCGTGCGCCTTGATCACCTCGTCGCCCTCGGACAGAACGTCGATCGAGATCGCCACGATGACGCCGTTCAGCGCCCTGCGGCCGCGATGCCGCTTCAGGAGATCGAGGAAGCCGAGCCACTCGGTGGAATCGACGTCGGGTTGGCTTTCCTGCTCCACGTAGCGTCCGGCCGTGTCGATCAGCACCGCATTCTCGGTGAAGAACCAGTCGCAATTGCGTGTGCCGCCGACGCCTTGAAGATCGTTGGTCAGGTCGATGGGGAAGTTGAGGCCTGACTGGCGAAGCGCCGTCGTCTTGCCCGTCGCGGGCGGCCCGACGATGACGTACCACGGCATCTCGCGCAGGAACTTCCTGTTGCCCAGCTTGCGCCGACGCAATTCGCCCAGAACCTCCTGGAATTTGGCGCCGACCGCCGCCACGCTTTCCTCGCCTGGGCTCGGCGGCTTTTCCTCAACCGTCGGCGCGATCTCGGCGACAAACACCCGGTTGGCGCGTATCGCACGCCTTTGGGCAATGATCAGCCAGATCAGCCACAGGATGATCAGGCCCGCGATGATGGCGATCCGTACCGTTTCGGATTCAAAAGGCTGGCTGTGTCCGATGCTGACGATAGGCCCGAAAATCCAGACCAGAAGCGAGAGCAGCGTCAGTCCGATGAGTGTCCACAGGATGCGTGACGTGATGACGGCCCAGATGAATCGCAAGATGAACATCTTACAATCTCTTCTCGACCAGAACCTCGACGCGCCGGTTTGCCGCGCGTCCTTCCCGGGTTCCGTTGTCGGCCACCGGATCCGTCGCCGCGCGTCCCTCGGACCTCACCCGTCCCGCCGGAACCCCCCGCTGAACAAGTAGTTCGGCGATGGTCGCCGCGCGCGCTTCCGAGAGGCGCTGGTTGGTGGATAGCGGGTTGCTGCTCTGCAGCGGCACGCTGTCGGTGTGGCCGATGATCGTGATGTTGCCGATCAGGTCGACGTTGTCGAGGATCACCTTCGCCACCGAATCGATGAGCGGCTCGAATCCGTCGGTCAGGTTGGCGCGCGACGACTGGAACAGTTCCGGCGCGGTCGCCTGGATGACCAGCCGCGCAAGCGAAATGCTCTCGCTACCCTTGAGCGCGGGCCGCAGGCTCTCCGGAGCCGCCGCTTCGAACTCGGGCAAGAGGGCGAAGTCGACCACTGCGGGTGGCGGCGGAGGCGGCTCCGCCTTGGGCACGGCGCGCGTGATGGCGGTGCGGTCGGCGGGCGGTAGCGCGCGGACCAGCGTCGTCAATTTGGTGGCATGGCTTGAAAGGCCCATCGACAGGCCGAGGTAGATCAGCGTCGATACGACGATGGCGGTCGCTGCCATGACCCAGATCGGTACGATGAAACGCTGCGGCTCGTCGCCGGCGATCACGCCGCGCCAGTTGGGCGACAGCGGCGCGTCCTCGGCATCCTTGTTGCGCAGAAAGCGTGCCGCCGCGACGCGAACGGCGTTCAGCGATCGATCACCGGCACGCCCCGGCACGCGGTATTTGCCGCGGAATCCGAGCGCGAGGCAGTGGTACATGAGTTCCATCATTTCCGGGTCGCGGGTCGGATGGCGTTCGAGCTCCTCGAGCCGGTCGAAAAACTGTGTGCCGGCGTCGACATCGCCGCGCAGCATGACCACCAGCGGCTGGCGCGGCCAGACGCCCGCGCCGCCCCAGGGTGTATTCAGCGCAAGGTCGTCGAGAAGGGCTGCAACCGCCCAGGCGGCCCGGTCCGCCCGCTCCAGCGACGAGCCCGAGGCGATGGCGGTATCGCGCGCGGCGACAAGAGCGCCGAGCAGGCGCGTGCGCAGCGCCTCGGGGTTCTCGGGTGCGACTGCGCTCTCGAGCTCGGGCGCGAACTCGAGCAGCGACGCGAAGGCCGCCACGAGCGAGTTTGGGTGCGCCCGGCTGCTCTTGACGGAGGCGGCCTGGGGTTCGAGCGAATAGGATGGCTGCTCGCGTCTCGGCTGGCCAGGCGCCGGCTGGCGCGGCGCGACGTTGACCAGACGGATGCGTGTCTTCTCGCGATCCCCCGACAGTCCGAATGGATCGTCCCTGCTCATCACCGGTTCACCGAGTAGCAGTCGACCTGCGGTTCGCTGGGCAGCACGCCCGACACGCCGATGACGAAGCCGGGTGCGTCGAGCAGCGATGCCCAGTGCTCGCTGCGCTGGTCGAGCTCCAGGCACAGCCGGTCGCCGTCATAGGGGATCTCGCGCGGCTGGGAGTGCAGGGGCTTCAGCGGTATCCCGGGCAGTCGGGATTTCCACAGCCCCTCGAACTCGTCCGACGAACCGACCGTCGCCTGGTTGACGAAGATCTTGCGCAAGGCGTCTTCAGACAGTTCCGAGCCGACGCGGATGACGATGCGGCTTGCCGTCAGGAGCTTCGGATTGTCGATGCGAACCTTCCAGACGTTGGTGGAATGCCGCATCACCGGCAGCGCCCGCGACTTCGGCTCGACGTAGCGGAGGCTGAGGATCAGCGAGCGGAGCGTGTCGGCAAGCGCCGTGAACGAAGGCGCCGGCGTCACATGGTCATAAGGCGGCAGTTCGCCGAGCCTGCGCGAACTCGAACCGTAGGTCGCCATCGAGCCGGCCAGCCCTGACAGTTCCTGGAACAGGTCGGCCGGATGATAGACCTCCTGCGCCAGCATGTGCGCCAGACGCGGCCTTGCCGCGTTGGCCAGGTTGAGCATCAGAAGGTCTTCGACGCTGCGGCCCGGACCGCCCAACACGACCTTGCCATGCGCATCGGCGATGTGATCGAGACCGGTGATGATCTCCTGCAGCAACTGCGCATACCACGGCACCGCCCCGGTCACGAGCGCGGGCGGCAGGAAGGTCTCGACCACCGCAACGCCGCCATCGGCGCGCAGGCCCTTGATCTCCGTGATCGGCAGCGTGGTGTAGCCGCCCACCGACTTGCCAGGCGCGAGAATGCGCGCCTGCGGCCGGGCGATCTCGACCTCCTCCGGATCGGCGCCGCCCTGCACGGCGTCGTTGATGGTGACGATCCTGCCGCGATAGCGCGCGCCGCTGAGGCTCGCATGAGCGGGGTCGAAGGCAACCCCGCCGGCCGGTTCGAGCGGAAGGGCGACGAGGACGGCGCCGGCCGACGTGTCTGCCGTGACCGACAGCGGCTGCGGCGCGTCCATCGTCTCGGGGATGGAAAACGGCGTTCCGTCCGGGAAGATGCCGCGAGCCGAGAGGATCGAAATCTGGCCCGCTTCCAGGAGGGCGGAGTCGAGCGTCAGGGCGCGGAAGCCGAACGTCTGGAGGCGCCCCGCCTGCAGCGCGCCGCGCATCGACGCGTCGATGAAGCGGTCCTGCTGCTGGAAATGCTGCGTCCTGAGGAACAGGCCTTCGGACCAGAGCACTCTGTTCGCGTCGGTCATCACCTGTTGTCCTGAGATGAGAAGAGCCCGTCCTTGCGGCTGCTGACCGACATGCCTCCGCGGCCCAATGCTATGCCGATCGTCAGTTTCGATCCCGGAGACATCGCCTTCGTGACCTTCCACTGCCGGCCGGTCGGCTCGCGCACGAACGCGACGAAGCCGAGCGCCGCCGCCTCGGGCTCGACGGTGATCATCTTCGACGCCAGCTTGCCCGGCGCCACGGCGAGCGTGTCGGACCCCATCAGGTCTCCTCCGAGGGTCGCCGCAGCGTCGGCTTCGAGCGCGAAGTAGTCCGCCTGGTCGAAGGTGCCGGTGCTGCGCAGCCGGTAGATCATGACGACGACCGGCCGGTCGCCGCCGTTCGGCCCGGGATTCATGCCGGCGCCTCCCGACACCTTGACGTTGATCTTCGACGGCTTCGGCGCGAACAGGAAACCCGTGGTGAAGACCACGGAGGCAAGGGAGCCAAGGACGGCGAGGACGGCGCGGCGGCTGGTCATCTCTCACTCCTCCTCATAGGCGTCGCGGAAGTCGGCACCGATCTCGCCGAGGAAGCGCGTCTCCGCACTCTGGGCGATCTCGCGATGGCGCTTCCGGTAGAGTTCCCACAGTCTCGCGCTGCGGCCGCCGGACAGGAGGGTTCCCAGGGCCGAATTCGATTTCAGTTCTTCCTCGATCGCTTCGGGATCGAAGCGGTCGATCATGCGCCGCAGGGCGCCCTGGACCCCGCGCCAGGCGCGGACATGGTGTTGCGCAAGATCGCGCACGCTGTCGCCGATCGCCGCTTCGCCCCCAAGGAAGCCCGGGCTGCGTTCCGCCATGATCGTCGCAAGCACGTCTTCGACCGTCGGCAGGAATTTCAGCGGGTTCACCTCGGACGAGCCGATCACCGTCTGGGCGACGCGTGCATTGCCCTTTTCCTCGGCGCGCTTGCGCAGGAGCTGCATCAGCCCGTCCAGCATCAGGCGATACTCGCGGCCGAATTTCTCCATCTCGGCAACCGGATCGCGCGAAGCCGTGGCATCGTCGCCAATGCCAAGACCGCGCAGGAAGGCCGCGCGCAACTCGTCGGGCTGCGCGCCGCGAAAGGCCTCGCCCGCCGTTGCGGCGCGCGCGACGTCCGGCGCGGGTGCGCGTTCAGCCGGGCGCCGCGGTGCGATCTCCCATGGCGCCGCTGGCTGCTGCGGGAGAGCCCGCGCCGGCGGTTCCGGCACAGCCTCGCGGACGGGCGCGGGGCCGAAGGAGAAGTCGGCGCTGAAGGCAGGCCGAGGCGAGGGATCCGGCTGTCGAGGCGGCTCGACCGGCGGATTGCCGAAGCCCAGCGGATCGATCGACGTGCGCGGCCTGGTCTCGGCCGGCGCTCTCCTGCTGGACACGGGGTCGAGGCTAAACGGGTCGTCGAAGGCCTGGGAATTGCGCTCCCGGAATGGCTGGTCCTGTCCCGGCTTCGGCTGCTCGAACGATCTCGGCAGTTCAGCCGGACGCGGGCGCGGCGGCTCTTCCACCGACTTGATCAGGAAGAAATCGTCCTTGTCGAGGCTGACCGGGGGACGCGACACGTGGCCCACGGGCTGCGGCTGCTCGGGCGTGGCCGCGCGATCCGCCCTTACGGCGACCCACAGCACGTAGTCGCCCAGGCGGAGCCGCATTCCGTGGCGCAGACGCGTGGAATTCCCGGAGCCGAGCGGGCTGGCCGAGTCGTCTATGTAGAGCCCGCTGCTCGATATGTCCGTGACGACGTAGTCGTCCGGTCCTCCCGAGATCCTGCAGTGGGCGCGGGAGACGAACATTTCCGGGTCTTCGATCTGCCAATCCGCTTCGGGGCTGCGTCCGATCACCAGCTCGCCCGTTTCGAGCCTTGCCTCGCGCACGGCCTGGGTGCGTGGTCCATGCTCAAGGGTGAGCACCAAGCTCATGTGCCGACCTCTGTGATTTCCGGCCGCCATCCAACGACTGCCCGCAGCCGCATGTCCTCAGCATCTCCCCTTTCAGGAGGGGGCGCAAGCCATGTTGTCCGCCCAAGCAGGGCCGCTCCGAGCTTCGGGGGAGGGATCTCCGCCTTCGCCAGGACAAGCCGCACATCGACATCCACATTGTCTTCGGTAAGGTCCCGCAATGCCCGCTTGAGAGATTTGAGACGCGGGCCGCCCGGCAGGAACGACAGGTAGTCGGCGATGCCCATTGGGCCGATCCGAAGCTCCACGCGGCTCTGCCGGGTGAACGTGCGCGGTCCGATGGTCGCCCCGGCGCCGAGCGCCGCGTAAGCGCCGCCCAGGCGGGTCTGGAGGGACTTGGGGATGGGCATCCAGACTGCGACGAACTCCTTGAGTGCGACCGGAACGTCGAAGGCTTCGGCGACGAACAGAGTGAGGCGCTCGGCGCCGTCGACCTGGTTCGCCAATGCCGTCGCCTGGCGGAGCTTGACCGTATCGAGTTCCGGATCTGCCGGATTGCGGGTCCCCGGCAGGCCGATGCCCGCCAGCGCGGCCAGCATGGCCTCCACTCGTCCGCCGCCCCGGCGCTCCACCTGGACCGCGGGGGTCTGGTCCGCCCACGCCCGGTAGAACAGCGCAATCAGCCTGTGCTGCAGCATGTTGACGAAATCGACGAAGGTCGTGTCGCTCGTCTGCCTCGCATCTGCGCCCGCGAACCAGCGCTGCGACAGGCGGTCGAGAACCCAGCGCGTGATGTGCAAGGGCATCGGCCCTTCCGGACCGAGGAGGCCGATATTGGCGACCGTCACCTGGGCCGGCCGGTTCGCGGTCGCTCCCTCGAAGCCGGCAACGTCGTCGGTCGCGAAACCGAGGCGGATCTGCTGGCCGATGCGCGCCGGCTCGAGCTCCGGCCCGCCTGCCTGCCCGAACGTCCGGCCGTCCTGCTCGAGGCGGCGCAGCAGTTCGAAGAAGTCGAACGCCTCCGACAGCCCGGCTTCATCCGCGTTCCGCTGCCCTAGATCAGGTGGCGATTGCCTGGCGACATCGGCCACAGCACATCCTCCTGTTTCTGCAGCAGTCGCGAGCGCGTCCGCACGAACCCGTTGATGCCGGCATATCGGGCGAAGAGACGCGAGAGCAGGGCCGACAGCAGGAGCGCGCTGTGGCCGGTCAGCACCGACTGGTCGATGTCGAGCGACACCTCCACCCCGCGCCCGAAACACATCGGCCCCTCGATCACCAGCCGTTCCACCACCGGCCTTGACGAGACGCGCGCGATCGAGCGCACGTGCCTGGCGAGGCCGGGATCGCCCCTCTCGGCATAGAGATCGATCAGCGCGTGCAGCGGGTCGGCGCCCCGGCCGTCCGCCGCTAGGCTGAGAAAATTGAGGGACAGTTGCGAGACCAGGCGCCAGGCCAGCTCGTCCGCGCGCGACTCGCCCTCCGCGCTGGCAGGCAGCGACGCCGCAATCGATCTTTGCGGCTGGCGCAGGGCGCCTATCAGCCTGATAGACTCGACGGGGTCGCCACCGTCGAGCGTCAGCGTCGGCGTATCGTCCAGAATGGGGAGGTCGCGGTTAGTGCATAGCGCGACGATGTCGATCCGCTTCGGTCGGTCGGACCTGGTCCCGTCCGGCCGCCGCGACACTGAGAGGAACACGTCGTCGCCGACGTAAGAAGCGCGTGTGACGCCCTGACGCCGTTCGTCCTCCGTCGCTCGCCGCGGCCGCCGTTCGGTCGAATAAACCCAGCCGCTGCCGCGGTTCTGCCCGAGGCTGAAGAGTTCGGGAATGGACGCCTCCGGGCCGACGTGGTCGGCGTCCGCAACGCGGGTGATGCGGAAGATCTCGAAGTCGCGCGGCCGCGTGCGGTCGGCATAGACCGGCTGGCGCGTTCTGCGCGCGTCCAGTTCGACGATGTTGCACTCGCGCTCGAACAGATTGATGATTGGCGTGGCGAAGAGTTCGAAATCGGCCGGTGTCAGATCCGCCAGCTCGGGCGCGGGCCGCTTGAACAGAAACACGATGTCCAGCCGCCCCGAACAGACCCGAAAAGTCGGCCGCAACCCCTCGATGCGGGCGTAATGGAAGCGCTCCGGCATCATGAAATACTCGCGCAGCAGCCGGTATCCCTCGAAGCTCGAGCGGGTGCGCGGCATCAGGGCTTCGGAATCCGAAATGCCCACCATGGCGGGCATGGGAAGTGGCGACAGCTGGCCCGCGCGCGCCTCGGGCCGGGCGCCGACGCCCGAGCAGGCGCCGAAGATGGCGTCGAAGATGAGCGGCGCCTTGGTGCGTCCGGCGAAGCAGAAGCGAAGCTGATCGACCGCGAGGTCGCTCAGATTGCCTTTGCCGATGCGCGCCAGCGTAAGACAGAGTGCGGACTCCGCGCTTTGGCCCTTGGCCGCCGCGATGCCTGCATTCGCTATCGAACTCTTGTCCTGAAGGTAGCGGACCGATGCCACGTCCAGTGGCCAGAGATGGACGTCCTGCGCCGTGCAGTAGGTCGCTCTGGTCGATATGCCGGGCAGCAATCCCGAGATGAGCCGGGTGCCGCGGGCGATAACGTGCCCGGCGTCCATCGTGTGGACCTGCTGTCCCGGCTTGAGCACCGCCATGCCCGTCGCCGGGGTCGGTGAGACAAGGTCCGGATAGAGCAGGTCCAGCACGCTGCGGGAGAAGCGTGAGCGCTCTGCGTCGACCTTCAGCCGGGTTCGCGCCGCCAGGAACGCGACGCCGTCGAGCAGTCGTTCCACATAGGGGTCAGGGCAGGGCACCGTATCGAGCGATAGGTTGCGCGCGATCGTCGGATGCATGTCGGCGAATTCCGCGGCGAGGGCGCGTATGTGGGTCAGCTCTTCCTCGTAATATTCCAGGAAAGCCCGATCCATCGTCAGCCGTCCCTGAATTCGGTTCGAGCCTTGCCGTTCTCGAGGTTGATGGTGGTGCGTAGGCGCATGCGCTCCGGGCTTGGCGTTGTGATCAGCACCGCGTCGATCTCGATCCTCACGCCGCTCGTCTTGTCGCCGAGCGTCACGTCGACCTTGGTCGCCCCCTGCTTCAGCCTCGGCTCGAAGGTTGCGAGCACCGCGCGGATCTCGCGGGCCAATTCATCGCGATCGAAATCGCGCGACGATCGGCCGGAGAAGGGCGGCACGCCGTAGTTGACGACGCTTCTTCGCACCTCGGGAAAGTCTGCAAGGTCGAGGATGCCGTCGTCGAAATGCTCCGCCTCCCATTCGGATCGAAGGGGAACGGCCTCGTATCGTTCGGTGTTGAACAGCGCCTCTATGTCGCGGCGCACCGCCTCGCGCAGAACCCTGTTCGACACGACGACGTTCAGCGTCTGAAGCTCATCGCGACGACGCGTCTGGAAGGCGAGGCGCTGCAGCTTCTGCTTTTGTTCGGCGCTGAGATCGGGAGCGGCTTCGATTGCACGCACACTGCCGCCGAGCAGCGTCTGCACGCGCTCGGCGCCGATCTCGGCATCTGCGGAGCGGCGCATCGCGTCGATCTCCGTCTCCAGTCCCGGCATGTCGTCGACCAGCCGATCCCAGAGCGACGGCTGCAGGGTCTCGCGCGTTGCCGAGCTTCCGCCCGCCGCGGACGCGAGTCCCCTGTCCGGTCGTCGGCCTAGTCGCTCAGACTCCGGTCGCGACATTCATCTCTGTCTCGTGGTCGTCGTCGTAGACGAACTTGATCTTCTTGTAGGCGAATCCGACCTTGTCTTCGATCACGTCGGGTTCGTCGGGACTGTGGTGCATGTTGTAGGAAATGACCGAGGCGTCGGTCATCGTCACCACCAGATAATCGCTGGTTTCGCCCTCGATCGTGCGCCGGCAGGTGAACACCACCTCGTCGAGTTTGGTGTTCTCATAGAGTGCTTGTTTCAGATAGGGCGACGACTTGTCGTAGTGCTTGGTGAACTCGACCGCGCCGAGCGCGACACGACCGCGACGGGACAGCGAGTTCGGATCGTGAGGCGCGACCATCGAAAAATCGACGCCGTAGACCTCGATCTCTTCCTCATGGCCGTCGCGTTCGCTCGGGCCCGGAATGTCTGGAACCTTTAGAAATCCGTCGATCTTCGTTCTCGTATCAGGCATTTCGCGCTCCATTTCTCAAACGAACAGTCACGACTTCACGGAAGGCAGTTCGGATACGAGGCGCAACGATGCGTTGATGCCCTCGAGCTGGTAGTGCGGCCGCAGATAGAAGCGGGCGTTGTAGTAGCCGGGACGCCCCTCGACGCTGTCGACCTGAACCTCGGCTGCGGCGAGAGGACGCTTCGCCCGCGCCTTGTCGTCGGCAAACGCCGGATTGGCGAGCACGTAACGGTTGATCCACTCCGTCAGCCAGATCTGCATGTCGGCGCGTTCCTTGAACGAGCCAACCTTGTCGCGGGCGATCGCCTTGAGGTAGTGCGCGAAGCGCGACACGGGGAACAGGTAGGGCAGGTTGGCGCTCAACCGCTCGTTCGACTGCGCGTCGGGATCGACCAGGCGGCCGGCGCGGGTCTCGTCGTCCTGGAGGGAATGGGCGCCGATGAAGGCTGCAAGATCGGTGTTCTTGCGGTGCAGGATCGGCATCAGCCCCAGCTTGGCCAGTTCGGCTTCGCGGCGGTCGTCGATCGCGACCTCCGTCGGGCACTTCATCGCGATCGAGCCGTCGTCGGTCGGGAACGAGTGAACCGGCAGGTTCAGGACTGTTCCGCCATTCTCGACGCCCCTGATCTGCGTGCCCCAGCCGTACAACTTGTGGCTCCTGTTGATATTCACACCCATCGGAAAAGCCGCGTTCATCCAGACATATTTGTTATGATCGCCCTGAACTTCCTCTTCGAATGCGAAACCTTTCACAGGGACGGTCTCGGCGCCGTAGGGAAGGCGTGCGAGAACGCGCGGCATGGTCAGCCCGATGTAGCGGGCGTCCTCGCTTTCGCGCAGCGATTGCCACGACGCATAGGCCGGGTTCGAGACGATCTGCTGCAGATCCTGCGGATTTGGGAGCTCCTGCCAACTGTCCATTCTGAAGAGCCGGGGAGACGCCGCTGCGATGAACGGCATGTGGGCCGAGGCGCAGATGCCGGACATGTTGCGAAGCAGGCCGACATCGCGCGGATGGTTCGAGAATTCATAGGCGCCGATCATGACGCCGAACGGCTCGCCGCCGAACATGGAATACTCGTCCGTGTAGGTCTTCTTGAAGATGGGGCTCTGGTCCCACATCTGGCCCTCGAAGTCCTCCAGCGTGTCCGCCAGTTCGGTCTTCGAGATGTTCATTACACGGATCTTGAGCTTCTGGTCCGTCTCCGTGTTGTTGACGAGATACCAGAGGCCGCGCCAGGTCCCTTCCATCTCGCGCACCTCCGGCGCGTGCAGGATCTCGTTCATCTGGGCCGACAGCATCTTGTCGATGCCGGCGATCAGCGACTTGATGGAACGGATCGCATTCGATGAAATCGTCGTCGTCTCGGAGCGCGACTGCGCCGCAAGCGCCAGATTGCGGACGAGTTGCTGCAGCCTTTCGCTGTCGTCCTTCTTGACCTTGAAGTCCTTCTCGAGGAGTTCGCTGAACTCGCCCAGGTCGACGGCTTCGGCTTCGGATGCCGCGGCTGTGCTCTTCTGTTTCTCGGCCATGGCTTATTCTCCACCCTTGTCTTCGCTCATTGCCTGATCGGCGATCTGCGCGAGCAACGGCTCGTTGTTCAGCATCTGGGCAATGCGCTTTTCCGCATCGACGCGTCCGTCCATGAAGCCAAGGAGCTCTTCCAGCTGCCGCCGCATCTTGAGGATCTCGGCAAGCTGCGGCACCTGCTCGGCGATCCGGTCCGGAGCGAAGTCGCCCATACTGCTGAAGGTGAGATCGACGGCGAGTTCCTCGTCGCGTTCATTGCCGTCTGCCTGCGGGAGCACGTTCTTGACCCGCGCCTTCACGCGCGGCCCAAGCGCTTCCATGAATTTCGGAAAACGCCCCGCATCCGTCTCGACGAAGCCGCGCTCCTGCAAGGTCTTCTGCGCTTCTTTCGTCTGGGAGGCTCCGGCCAGATCGGCCATGACGCCCATCACGAAGGGCAGTTCAATCGTCGTCGGGCTTCCATAGTGCTCGACGTCATAAGCGATTTGCACGCGGGGTGCGCGGTTTCGCTCTATGACTTTGGCTTTGCTTTCGGCCATGTACGCTACCTTTCGTCCTTCTGAGCGGTTTTCTTGTCTTTGTCCTGCATGCCGGCGAGAAGCCGGAATTCCTTCAGTCCCGACGGCGCGAGATCTTCCATCAACTCGACGAAATCCATGTGGACCATCCGCCGGACGCGGCGCGCCAGGTGCGGAATGGGGCTCGAAGGTTCCGTCCGGTCGTAGAACGCGACAACGAGGTCGAGACACTTCACGACGTCGTCGCGAGAGGTGATCCGATCGGGCAGACCGGTCGCGGAAATCGAAGAGGGAAAGTCCGCGACGTGACCGTTGGGGAGGGGTGCCGCCGCGGGCGCCGCCGCTTGATTCACCGTCTGCTCGGCCCTGACCTTGGCGGGCTGCACACGCTCCAGACTCGCCAGCACCCGGTCGATGAAACGGCTCAACTCGGGGATCGCCGGGCCGACAGTCTCGAGCCGGGCGTTCACGACGACATCGAGCTGGTCCATCGCCGACCGCGCCGCGCGGGCCGCCTCGACCAGGGCCGCGAGATCCGTGGCCGACCTGTCCGCAAACGCCGCCATCGCCGTTCGTACGCGGCCGATCAGCTGTTCATGCGCCTTGGACAGGATCGCTTTCTCGGCCGCATTCAGGCCGGATGCGGCTTCCTGGAGCATTGCCCGATCGTCAAGACAGGCCTGCTCCAGATCGCGCCCGGTTATCCCGCCGATGCCGGGGGAGAAAAACATGGCCCGCTGCCTGAGGTCGCTGAGCAAACCGGATTGGCCATTCTGCAGATCGAGCAGCGCGTTGATGCGGCGCAGCGCGGCGTCGCGCGGCGGGCCGGCGCGCAACATGGGATGCATGTTCTCCCAATAGGCTTCGAAGCTTTTGGCAATGAGCGTCAGCCCTTCTGCCAGGCCACCGAGACCTTCCTCGTTGGCAAGCGCGCGCGTCACGACGACCAGCAACCGCAGGTCGCGTCCATGTATCCGCAGCTCGGCCGCCCGTGCGAGTACCGTGTTCCAGTCGACCGGCGTGCTGACCTGCGTCGTCGGCTTGTTGCGGTCGTCGTAGACGACCTTCACCTGTGGTTCCAGGATCCGCTCGAGGTCATGGAAGCGGGCATCGTTGCGCAAATCTTCCCCCGACGGGTTCTCACCGTCCAACGGAGCCAGCCACTGAGCCAGTTCGATCAACGCAACCTCCGTTGCCGACGAGTTGCAGCATCAGAGAACAACTGCGCGATCATACCTCCTGCACCTACCCTAAGGGAAGTAGGAGACCGCGTTTCAGTCAAAGTGGTCAATAGACCAGTAACCAGTTGATCCAAAATAGAGTTCAGCGCGAGTCTGTCTCGATCTCACCCCCGGGGAAACAGTCGACTTCAAACAAATGAATAAGTGAATCCGGAATCGGAGGCTTCGATCATCACCCTGGAGAACGCGCTGCCTTCCAGCGAGCGGTTCAGCACGCCACGGCTGAGTTCCGGAAGTACCGTATTTGTCAGGATCGCATCGATCATCCGCCCGCCCGACTCGATCTCCGTGCAACGCGCCTTGATCAGGTCGAGCACTCCTTCGCCGATGACCAGCTCTGCATCGTTATTGGCACGCAGCCGGCGGGCGATCTTGGCGAACTGGTGGCGTGTGATCGACTCGATCATCGCGTCCGACAGCGGATAGTAGGGAATCGTCACTACGCGCCCGAGAAAGGCTGCGGGAAAGACCTTCAGCAGCGGTGCCCGCAGTGCGCTGTCCAGATCGTCGATGCCGGTGCGAAGACGACCGTTGTCTGTCTTCGCCATGATCACGTCTGAGCCGACATTCGAGGTAAGCAGGATCAGCGAGTTCTTGAAATCGATTCGGCGTCCTTCGCTGTCATCCATCATGCCCTTGTCGAACACCTGGAAGAAGATCTCGTGCACGTCCGGATGGGCCTTTTCGACCTCGTCGAGCAGGATCACCGAATAGGGGCGGCGGCGCACCGCCTCCGTCAGGATACCGCCCTTGCCGTAGCCGACATAGCCGGGCGGCGCCCCCTTGAGCGTTGAGACAGTGTGCGCTTCCTGGAATTCGGACATGTTGATGGAAATCAGGTTCTGCTCGCCGCCATAAAGCGTCTCGGCGAGCGCAAGCGCAGTCTCCGTCTTGCCGACGCCTGAGGGGCCACAGAGCAGGAAGACGCCGACCGGCTTTTCCGGCGCGCCGAGCCCGGCGCGGCTGGTCTGCACGCGCCTGGCGATCATCTCCATCGCGTGGTCCTGGCCGACGACCCGCGTCGACAGGGTCTCGGCGAGCCTCAACGCCTTTTCCGTCTGGCTCGACAGCATGCGGCCGGTCGGTATGCCGGTCCAGTCCTGCACGACAGAGGCGATCGCGTTCCGGTCGACGGAGGGCAGCACCAGCGGCGCCTCGCCCTGCGCGTCCGCGAGCTCCGCCATCAGCTCGCTCAGGCGGGCGAGGTCGGCCGCCGTGTCCGGCGCGATGTCGTCCGGAGGGGCGGATTGCGTTGCTTCATCGGTCGCTACCGCGTCGCCATCCTGCGGCGCGGTCACGTCATCCAGCGCGACGGCTTCGCCGCGCAGCTTGGCGCGAAGGTCGAGGATCTCCGTCACCAGCGCGCGCTCGCGGTTCCAGCGCTCCGTTGCGGCCGCCAGCGCCGTCTCGGATTCCGCCAGCGCGGCCTCGACACGCGCGCGCCGTTCGCCGACATCGATGCCGATGGCCGCCTCGCGCTCGATGATCTCCTGTTCGACGGCCAGCGCCTGCCGCCGCCGCTCGATATCTTCGACCTCCGCCGGCGTCGCATGCTGCGAAACCGCGACCCGGGCACAGGCGGTGTCGAGGAGGCTGACGGCCTTGTCCGGCAACTGGCGGGCCGGTATGTAGCGCTGGGACAGCGAAACCGCGGCCACCAGCGCCTCGTCTAGAACCTGCACCCTGTGGTGCTTCTCCAGATTGCTCACCACGCCCCTCAGCATCAGGATGGCGGTCGCTTCGGACGGCTCGTCAACCTTGACGACCTGGAAACGCCGCGTCAGCGCAGGATCGTTCTCTATATGCTGTTTGTACTCGGCCCAGGTCGTTGCAGCGATGGTCCGGAGTTCGCCGCGCGCGAGCGCCGGCTTGAGCAGGTTGGCGGCGTCGCCCGTGCCCGCCGCCCCGCCGGCTCCGATGAGCGTATGCGCCTCGTCGATGAACAGGATGATCGGTGTGTCCGACGATTGCACCTCGTCGATCACCGCCTTCAGCCGCTTCTCGAACTCGCCCTTGACGCTCGCGCCAGCCTGCATCAGCCCGATGTCCAGCGCCCGCACACTGACGTTGCGCATCGCCGGCGGCACGTCTCCGCGGGCAACGCGCATCGCAAAGCCCTCGACGACCGCCGTCTTGCCGACGCCCGCCTCGCCGGTGAGGATCGGATTGTTCTGCCGCCGGCGCATCAGGATATCGATGATCTGGCGGATCTCCGGATCGCGGCCGACGACCGGGTCCATCTTGCTCTCGCGGGCGCTCTGCGTCAGATCCTGCGCATATTTAGCCAGCGCCGAGTCCGCGCCCGGCCCGCGCCTGGGAGCCTGGACTTCCGGTGCGTCTGCAGCGGCGGGGCCTTCGAGAGACCCGTCGAGCACGTCGTCAAGCCGACCGATCATCGCATCGGCGTCGATCTTGTCGAATTCGCCGCTGATCTTCGACAGCAGGCCTTCGAGCGTCGCCGTCCTCAGCCCGGCGAGCAGGATGTGGGCGCTGCGCACCTCGTCGACGCCGAACTCGAGCTGCGCAAGGTTCCACGCCTCCTGGATGGCGTGGAAGATGTGGTCGGAGAACTCCTCGATCGAGGTTGCACCACGCGGCAGCTTGTCGAGCGCCCGCGTGATGTCGGCGGCGATCCGGCTGGCGTCCACGCCCGCCTCGGCGAGGATCATCTGCACGTCGGAACGGTCGGACAGCACGAGCTGCTGGATGAAGTGGACGAGCTCGACATAGGGGTTGCCGCGCATCTTGGCCGTATCGGCCGCGGCCCTGAACGCCAGCATGCACGTCTGATTGAGCTTGCCGACCAGTTCCTTGCGCTTGACGCCCGGGGACGACCTGCGTGTCACGTTGGCATCCATGACGATGTTCCTGCTGCCGCAACGGAAACAGATTGCCACATCCGCGCGGACTTTGCGAATCGCTGGTCTGGTAAGACCTCGCGCCAAGTACAGTTGTGGCGGAGGCGTAATTGGCGGAGCCAATGCACCCACACGAGGTGGATGAACGCCATTACAAAAAGCGGGGCTAAAAAGTGCTTTGGGCCGGGTTCTTTCTAAGGTGGCGGCGGGCGGTATCGGATTTCACCGACTATAATTCTCCCTGCTGACGGCCCTAAAGGAGTTAGAGGACAACATAACTATGCCGCCAGAAGCCGAGAAGATCGTCGCCGTCCTGCCGCTCGACAAGGCCATGCTGCAGGATGTTGTCCGGGGAACGCTATGAAGCCTGCCTGCCGGCGACGGCTCGTTGATGAGGTCCGTGCGGATTGGAAGGTGTCGATCCGCCGGGCTTGTGCGACGTTTCGAATTGATACGTCGCTCTATCACTACAGGTCGAAGCGCGGCGAGCAGGCCGACCTCAAAGCCAGAATCAGGGAGATCGCCCAGATGCGGGTGCGCTATGGCTACCGGCGGGTCCATGTCCTGCTGCGTCGCGAGGGCTGGGTGGTCAATCCGAAACGGATCTATCGCCTTTACGAGATGGGCCATCAGCTGCGGAACGGTGAGGCGGACAAGCAAGCGATCCAGTGAATCGATTGCCCGCCGAAGACCGAAGCGCCGAGTGAAGGTGTCGAGTTCGATTTCTCTCGGCCGGGAAAGCCCACGGATAACGCATTCATCGAGTCGTTCAATGGCAAGTTCCAGGCGGAGTGCTTGAACGCCCACCGGTTCCTGAGTCTTGACGACGCCCGGGCCAAGATGGAGGAATGGTGTCAAGACTACATAGTCCGACCCCACAGCGATATCGGCAACAAGCCGCCGATATCGCTCATGAAAGGCTCCTGGCGGCCGTCCCGCCCTCAGCCTCACCACCCCGAAGTTCCGACCCGGAGCGATCCAAACACGCAGAGCAGCTCACATCGTGAGCGTATCGCAATTCATTTGGTTAGCATGCATTCACTAAAAATCGATCCAGTCGCGGAAGGAGCCTTCCTGCACAAGTGGCTTGGGCCAATGCGATCATGCCCCTCTACCTCGGGGTGAACCGCGCCGGGTTTTCCGGAGGCCGTTTCGTTTGAGTCACGCGGCCATGGCTGGTTCTACCAGCATGGCGTAGTAGCGTTCCTCGGCTTCCGCCGGCGGGATGTTGCCGATGGGCTCCAGCAGCCGGCGATTGTTGAACCAGTCCACCCATTCCAACGTCGCGAACTCGACTGCCTCGAATGAGCGCCATGGTCCGCGTCGGTGGATCACCTCGGCCTTGTAGAGACCGTTGATGGTTTCGGCGAGAGCGTTGTCATAGCTGTCGCCGACGCTGCCGACCGACGGCTCGACGCCGGCTTCCGCCAGGCGCTCGGTGTATCGAATGCTGACGTATTGGCTGCCTCTATCACTATGGTGCACGAGCCCACCGCGATGGATTGGCCGCCGATCGTGGAGAGCCTGTTCCAGAGCGTCCAGGACGAAGCTCGCATGCGCCGTCCGGCTCACCCGCCAGCCGACGATCCTTCTCGCATAAGTGTCGATGACAAAGGCGACATAGACGAAGCCGGTCCAGGTCGCGACGTAGGTGAAGTCGGAGACCCACAGCATGTTCGGTGCCGGGGCATGGAACTGGCGATTGACGTGATCGAGCGGACAAGGTGCGGCCTTGTCGCTCACCGTGGTGCGGAGCGGCTTGCCGCGGATGATGCCTTCGAGACCCATGGCCTTCATCAGGCGGGCAACCGTGCAGCGGGCAACATCGAAGCCCTCGCGCTGCAACTGGCGCCAGACCTTGCGAACGCCGTAGACGCGGAAGTTAGCCTCGAACACGCGGCGAACCTCATCCTTCAAGGCTGCATCCCGTCTTGCCCGAACCGACAGCCGGGAGGGATCGACGCGCTTGGCGACACGGTCATGGTAGGTCGACGGGGCAATCGGCAGCACCTTGCAGATCGGCTCGACCCCATGCGCCCCACGATGATCGTCGATGAACGCGATCATGGCCTGAACCGGCGGTCGAGCTCCGCCTGGGCAAAATACGCGCTCGCCTTGCGCAGGATCTCGTTGGCTTGCCGAAGCTCGCGGTTCTCGCGTTCCAGAGCCTTGAGCTTCGTCGCCACATCCGTAGGCACACCGGCGCGAACGCCGCTATCGCGCTCGGCCTTCTTCACCCACTCATGCAACGTCTGCGCCGTGCAGCCGATCTTGGCGGCGATCGACGACACCGCCGCCCACCGCGAGGTGTGCTCGCCTTCGTGATCCAGAACCAGCCGCACCGCGCGGGCACGGACCTCGGGAGAAAACCTGTTCGTTGTCTTGCTTGTCATGGCTCCACCTTCTCAAGGATTGGAGCCTCCGATCAACCCGGCGCGGTTCAGGGCGGACAACGTCCCACCTGCCGATGACCTACCCGTCTTTGTAGCCGAGAAAGGGGTCTCTCGCGGACGGATCAGAGACTGGTGGTGTCCGGCGGAGCGCATCTGACGATTTTCGGCGTGCGCGTATTGAATACGCTGATGATGGTATATAAGCCTCCCTGATATATGGTCGTGGCTGCGCTGCCAGGAGGAGAGGCGACCTCAGCCCGGTGATGGCCGTTGGGGCCGGCGACAAAGGAGGACGATCGGATGAAGGGGATCGGCGAGGGCATCCGGCGCACAGAAGACGATCGCCTGGTGCGTGGCGCCGGCAGCTTCGCCGACGACCTGACGTTCGAGAACACCGCCTACGCCGTATTCGTCCGCTCGCCGCACGCCCATGCGCGCATCGTCAAACTGGATGTCACCGGGGCAAGGGCGCATCCCGGGGTCCTGGCCGTACTGACCGGCGAGGACGTCGCATCGGCCGGCATTGTGCCGATCCCCCATAACATCGGCTCGTCCGGAGCAGGTGCCGACGTTCCTCTGGCCAATACGGACGGGTCGGAGCGGGCGCGGACACCACACCATGCGCTGCCGTCCGACAAGGTGCGCTTCGTCGGCGAGGCCTTCGCCGCGGTGATCGCCGAAAGCGTCGACATCGCCAAGGACGCGATCGACCTGATCGACGTCGAGTGGGACGAACTTGATGCGGTCGTTCGCGCCACGGAGGCAGCAGGACACGGCGGCCCGCAACTCT
This sequence comes from Mesorhizobium sp. J428, assembly GCF_024699925.1. Classification (NCBI taxonomy): domain Bacteria; kingdom Pseudomonadati; phylum Pseudomonadota; class Alphaproteobacteria; order Hyphomicrobiales; family Phyllobacteriaceae; genus Mesorhizobium; species Mesorhizobium sp. J428. The sequence goes on along the minus strand of NZ_JAJOMX010000001.1, from coordinate 1,197,100 downwards.
GGACACATGTGAGCGACAACCTCGCTCTAGAAGCTGTCATCGGAGATCTGGAGGCGACCGAAGCCGCCTTCGCCAAAGCGCCGCACCGGGTGTCCTTTACCGGCCACGTGCAGCGCGTCACCGGCGCACATGGAGCCGCGCGGCGCGGCCGCCGCACATGACCCCGCCACCGGTCAGTTCACACTCCATGCGTCCTCTGGCGTCGGCGTTGTGATGATGCGGGACCAACTGGCGGCGACGCTCGGCGCGGACCCGGGGCTGGTGCGCGTCGTGGCGCCGCCGAACGTCGGCGGCAATTTCGGCACGCGCAATGCGCTCTATCCGGAGTTCGTCGTGCTTGCGCTCGCTGCGCGGCAGATCGGGCGGCCGGTGAAGCACATCGCCGAACGCACCGAATCGTTTCTCTCGGACTACCAGGGTCGCGACCTCGAAATAGAGGCGGAGCTGGCGCTGGACGCGGAGGGAAATTTCCTCGCGTTCCGCTCGACCAACACGGCCAATGTCGGCGCTCACACCGTCTCATACGTGCCGCTCAATAAGGGCGCGCAGCTGATGACCAGCCTCTACCGCGTCCCGGCCGCATCGGTCGTTGCGCGGGCGGTGATGACCAATACGCCGCCGACAATTCCCTACCGCAGCGCCGGCCGCCCGGAGGCGATGTACGCCATCGAACGGATGATCGACCTGGCGGCGCGCGAACATGGCTTCGACCGGATCGATCTGCGCCGCCGCAATATGATCCCGGCGCGGGACCAGCCCTACCGGAACCCGTTCGGCGTGACCTACGACAACGGTGCTTACGAAGCGGTCATGCAGCGGGCTCTCGATCTTGCCGACTGGAACGGGTTCGAGGAACGCCGGGCAGAGGCGCGCACGCGCGGACGCTGCCGCGGCATCGGGTTCGGCAACTATATCGAGGGCACCAGCGGTATTCCGCACGAGCGCGCCGAGATCGCCATCGACGGCAGCGCTGAATCGGTCGACGTCATCGTTGGAACGCAGGACACCGGCCAGGGCCACGAAACTGCCTTTTCACAGCTGGTCGGCGGCCTGCTCGGAGTCCCACCCGAGACTGTGCGCATCCGAACCGGCGACACCGATTTCGTGACCGCTGGCGGCGGCTCGCATTCCGGCCGGTCGCTGCGCTTCGCCTCGATCGTGTTCCAGCAGGCCTCGGACGTGATCATACTGCGTGCGCGGTCGGTGCTCGCGGCGATATCGGGGCGGCCGCTGGAAGAAATCGCATTTGCGGATGGCCTCTTTCATGTGACCGGCACGAACCGGGTAGCGACCCTGTTCGAACTCGCTCGCCATGGAGAGGACGGCAGCGGCTTGCCCGAGGCGCTGCGCGGGCCGTTCCGCGCCGCCGCCGATGCCGTTACGCCGGGCCTCGCCTTTCCCTACGGGGCGGCGGTTTGCGAGATCGAGATCGATCCGGAGACCGGCGAATGGGTGATCGAGCGCTATACCTCGGTTGACGACGTCGGGCGTGCGCTCAACCCGATGATCGTGCATGGCCAGACGCATGGCGGCATCGTCCAAGGGGCCGGCCAGGCGCTGCTGGAATGGTCGCGCTTCGACGACGACACCGGACAGGCGCTGTCGGCCACGATGATGGATTATGCGCTGGCGCGCGCCAGCGACTTCCCAAGCTTCGAGACCGACCTAAGCGAGGTGCCGTCCGTGAACCACCCGATGGGCTTCCGGCCGGGCGGCGAAGGCGGCACCACGCCGGCGCTGGGCGTCACAATCAACGCCGTGCTCGACGCACTGGCCCATCTCGGTGTTCGCCATGTCGAGATGCCGGCGACGCCGATGCGGATCTGGCAGGCGATCCAGGACGCGCGGGCAGGGCGGACACAAAGCGAAGGAGAGGACCATTGACGAACGAAGTCATCATTACCCGGCGCGACGACCACGTCCTCGAGATCGAGCTGAACCGCCCCGAACAGGGCAATGCGTTGACGCCGGCGATGGCGGAGGCGATTACGACAGCTTTGCGCGCGCTCGATACCGAAACGCGTGTGGTGCTGGTCAAGGCTGCGGGCGCGGACTTCTGCACCGGGCGCAGCGCGGCGACGCCGGCGGCGGGGACACGGGCGACGGCGCTCGATCTGCGGCGGCTGATCTCGGATCCCGTGCTCGATTTCTACCAGGTCTTGCGGGAGATTCCTGTGCCCGTCGTGGCTCAGGTGCGCGGCCGCGCCAATGGCGTAGGCTGCGCCATCGCGGCGCTCGCCGACGTCGTGGTGGCGGCTGACACAGCCCGCTTCCAGGTGCCTGAGATGAACCATGATATCGCGCCGACGCTGGTGATGAATGCGCTCGCCGACCGCATTCCGCGTGCTGCGCTGGCGCGGCTCGTGCTAACACGCGACGCGGTGGAGGCGGCGGAGGCCAAGGAGCTCAGCCTGATCGGCGTCGTCACCGGGGCCGATGCCCTGGAGGCGGAAACGGAACGGATCGTCACCCAGCTGGCGAAGAATTCGGCCGCGACCGTGCGGGCCGTGAAGGCCTTCCTGTCGACCGCGCCGGAGACGTCCTTCGCCGCCCGCAAGGAGCTGGCGGCCTTGATCAACAGCGTCGCGTTTGCCGAGCGCTTCCGCTGAACGAGGAACATTCCTGGTATTTGGGCCGCGCGGATAGGATAGGGTTAGTTCCGTGGAGCACTTACGTCTGCTCAACGCAGCATCAAGGGTCTCAGCGCGGCGGTCGCGACTTCGGTAATGCCGACGATCTTGCGGCGGTCGAGGTCGAACACGATCGCCACCGATTCCATGTAGCCCCAGACCTGACCGCCGACAGGGTCGACCATCCAGTGTTCGAGAAACAGCGTCTTCGAGTCCGCGCCGGTGAAGGCAGAGCGGACCTCGAAACAATCGCCGGCGCGAGGCCGGCCGACGAGGACGATGCGAGATTCGAGCACCGCGCCGCCGAAGCGCTCCGGGACGGTCTCGGCGTACCGGGCGACGATTTCGCGCAGGGGCGCGGTCAGGCCGCGGATGCCGTCGGCGACGGCGCCCAAGAACTTCTGGGGGACCATACGCCCGAACGCATCGCAGTCGGACGTTGCAACGGACCCGAGTGCGATACGCCTGTGGGCGCCGAGTGCGGACGGTGCATCAGAGGACGGTGCGGGACCGGCGTTCACGCTTCGAGGGCGAGCCTCGGGTGGCACCTCCATCGCAAGAGCCGTGGCCCGATCCGGGAAGGGTGTCGGCCAAGCAATCGGATCGCCGGCCGGCGTGGAGGCGCTGAGCACGATGCGAAAGGTGGCCGCAAGCGCGCCATCGATGTCGCGCCGCAGCAGAGCCACGATCTCGGCATCGCATTCGCCCAAGGCAGAGAAGCCGGCGATCATGTAGAGAGGTGTCGCCGACTGGGCCTCGCGATGGAAGCGGATGTGCATCTCCTCCACCTGCGCTGTGGCGGTTGCGTCGTGCGCGAAAAGTCCGGGCAGTCCGGCGAGTGCGAAGAGCACAGACAGTCCTTCCATGCAGCGCGCGACGTAGAAGCGCGTGTTCATGTGGCCCATCTCGTCGCATTCCCACGTATTGACGCCGCCCCGCCAGACTTCGACACCGCCGCTCATGTCGTGTTCAGGCTCGCTCATGAATTACTCCTTCCTAAGCGGTTGTTATCAGGCGTCCTGATATCTTTCAATCAGAGGGGTTCCCGGGGTGCGAGACGAGCCGGGATCCGACGACCGGTGATCGCGGTTAGGTCTTGACAATTATCAGGGACCCTGATGATACGTTGGCGCAGCCATCGGATCGAGGAGGACGACTGATGAACGCCGTGTCCCGGGGCCCTGCCGTCGTTGCGAGCGGCTACGTTTCTCCTGAACTCCTCATTGATGGCGAATGGATCGAGGCGTCGGCGCGGGAGACCCAGCCGATCGTCAATCCTGCCAACGGACGCGTCATAGGCGTCGTGCCGCACGCGACCGCCGCCGATCTCGACCGGGCGCTGGCTGCGGCCGAGCGGGCCTTCGCGTCGTGGCGCTACGTGAACCCGCGCGAGCGTGGCAAGATCCTGAGGAAGGCCGCCGATCTGATGCGCGAGCGCCAGGAGGAGATCGCGCGCCTCGCGACGCTCGAGATGGGCAAGCCGCTCGCCGAGGCGCGGCTCGAAACGCATTTCGCCTCCGAGGAAATGGAGTGGTTCGCCGAGGAGGGCCGCCGCAGCTACGGACGCGTCATCCCCGGCCGCCTGCACGACACGCGCTTCACCGTCGTGCGCGAGCCGGTCGGCCCCGCCGCCGGCTTCTCCGCCTGGAACTTCCCGATCGGCAACGCCGCGCGCAAGATGGGGGCGGCTTTGGCCGCGGGCTGCACCATGGTCTACAAGCCGGGCGAAGAGGCGCCGGCCTCGGCGCTCGCGGTGGCGCGGTGCCTGGTGGATGCGGGCGTGCCGGCAGGCGCGATCGCGGTCGTATTCGGCGTGCCGGACACGATCTCGCGCCATCTGCTGGCGTCGCCGGTCATCCGCAAGATCTCGTTCACCGGTTCGATCCCGGTCGGCAAACACCTGATCAAGCTTGCCGCCGACGGGCTGAAGCGCACCACGATGGAACTCGGCGGCCACGCGCCGGTGCTGGTCTTCGACGACGCCGACATGACGACCGCGCTCGACATGGGCGTGCAGCGCAAATACCGCAATTCCGGGCAGGTCTGCGTGTCGCCGACACGGTTCTACGTGCAGGACGCGTCCTACAAGAGCTTCTGCGAGGGCTTCGCCGATCGGGCCGCCAAGATCAAGGTAGGCGACGGACTGGAGGCGAGCACACAGATGGGACCGCTCGTCCATGGCCGCCGCCGCGACGCCGTCGAGGCGCTGGTGCAGGATGCTGTCGCCAAGGGCGCGAGGCTGCTGACCGGCGGCCGGCGTGTCGGCAACGAGGGCAGCTTCTTCGAGCCGACCGTGCTCGCGGACGTGCCGGGCGACGCGCGGATCATGCGCGAGGAGCCGTTCGGCCCAGTCGCCGTGCTCAACCCGTTCAGCACGCTCGATGACGCCGTGCAAAAGGCCAACAGCCTGCCCTATGGGCTCGCCGCCTATGCCTTCACCTCCTCGGCCTCCAACATCGCCCGGCTCGGCGACGCGATCGAGGCCGGCATGGTCGGCATCAACTCGTTCAACATCTCGATGCCCGAGACGCCATTCGGCGGTGTCAAGGAGAGCGGTCACGGATCCGAGGTCGGCATGGAGGGGATCGACGCCTTCCTCGTCACCAAGACGCTCAGCGTTACCGTCTGAAGGCTTGATGGCAGGGAGGCCGACGCGATGAAGCATACCCGTCCGGAGGGCCCGTTCGCTGCGGAAGCCGTGCTCGGCCGTATGAAGGCCGCCGGCGTCGACGTCCTATTCGCCAATGGCGGCACCGATTTCCCCTCGATCATCGAGGCCTTCGCGCGGTCGCCGGAGAGCGGCATCGCTATGCCGGAGCCGCTGGTGATCCCGCACGAAGGCGTCGCGGTCGGCATGGCGCACGGCTACTATCTGGCGACGGGCAAGCCGGCGGCGGTAATGGTGCATGTCAATGTCGGGCTGGCCAATTCCGTCATGGGGCTGATCAATGCGGCGTCGGAGAACGTGCCGATCCTGATGTGTTCGGGGCGCACGCCGCTGACGGAGAGCGGCCGTTTCGGCAGCCGGTCGAGCCCGATCCACTGGGGCCAGGAGATGCGCGACCAGGCCGGCATGGTGCGCGAGATCGTCAAGTGGGACTACGAACTGCGCTATGCCGATCAGGCCGGGCCGGCGATCGACCGCGCCATCAGCATTGCCATGAGCGAGCCGCGCGGTCCGGTCTATGTCAGCTTGCCCAGGGAGGCGCTTGCCGAGGCCATTGCACCCCCGGCCACAGGCCCGAACCTGGCGCCGACGACGTTCGGACCGCCCGCCGCCGCCGCATTGGTGCGCGCCGCGGAGGCGCTGGCGAAGGCGAAGAACCCGGTCATCATCACCCAGAGCGGCGAGAGCGGCTCCGGCTTCGAACCGCTGGCGGGCTTCGCGGAGCGGTTCGCGCTGCCCGTCGTCGAATACTGGGCGACGCGCCAGTGTCTGCCGACCAGCCACCCGATGCATGTCGGCCATGAGCCGACCCCCTGGGTGCGCGAGGCCGACGTGATCCTCGTCGCTAGCGCGATGGTCCCGTGGATCGCCGCCCATGTTCAGCCGGACGACGGCTGCACCATCATCGCGCTTGGCCCCGAACCGCTCTACCCGCGCCTGCCGATGCGCAGCTTCCGCATCGACATCTCGCTGGCGGGCGGGCTGAACGCCGGCCTGGCCGCGCTCGACGCCGCTATGCGCGACCGCGTGCCCACGACCGAGCAGTTTGCCGCCCGCCGCGCGCGCGTCGCCGCGGCGCGCGCCGAGGCGGAGGCCGCGCTGCAGAAGCGGCTGGCGACCGGCAGCGGCTCGCCGATGTCGCCGGCCTATGTCAGCCGGTGCCTGTCCGACGCGGCGGACGACAGCACGGTCTTCTTCAACGAACTCGGCATCGAGCCGGGCGCGATGCGGTTCGAGGTGCCGGACAGCTACTTCGGCACGCCGCTGTCCGGCGGCCTCGGCTGGGGGATGACCGCCGCGCTCGGCGCGCAGTTCGGCGACCGGTCGAAGCAGGTCATCGCGACGATCGGCGACGGGTCCTACATGTTCGCCAATCCGGTGGCCTGCCATCAGACGGCGGCGGCGCTGAAACTGCCGCTGCTCACTGTCGTCTTCAACAACGGCATCTGGAACGCCGTGCGGCGCTCGACGCTCTACATGTATCCGGATGGCAGCGCGGCGGCGGCCAACGTGATGCCGATCACCGCGCTCGACCCGCTGCCCGATCATGCCGCGATCGCGCGCGCACACGGCGCCTACGCCGAGCGCGTCGACGACGGCGCGGACCTGCCTGCCGCCATCCAGCGCGCATTGGCGGCGACCCGCTCGGGCCAGCAGGCGTTGCTGGACGTGGTGGTGAGCTACTAGTGGACGCGGCGCGCCAGACGGCATCCGAGGCGCGGCTGGCGCTGCGGCTGCCGCTCTTGCGGCGTCGGTTTCCCACCATTGAAGACCTGGAGAGGCGGGCGGCGCGCCGGATACCGCGTTTCGCCTTCGAATTCCTGCAGGGCGGGGCTGGCGACGAGAGCGGCCTGTCCCGCAACCGATCGGCACTGAGGGGCATCGAGATCGTGCCGCGCTACGGGGTCGAGACGCAGGGCGTCGATCCGTCGGTCGAGCTGTTCGGCCGCCGCTATGCCGCCCCGATCGGCATCTCGCCGATCGGTATGGACGGGCTGATGTGGCCGGGGGCCACCGAGCTGTTCGCGCGGGCGGCGCAGCGGATGAACATTCCCTACCTCGTCGGAACGCTGGCGACGGCGCGCATCGAGGACGTCGCCAGATGGGCGCCGGACGTGACCTGGTTCCAGCTCTATCCGCTGGCTGCAGACGATCACCGCATCAGCTTCGACCTCGCCCGCCGCGCACAGGAGGTGGGCGCCAAGGTGCTGGTGGCGACGCTCGACGTGCCGGTTCGGTCGAAGCGGCCGCGCGACCTGCGCAACGGCTTCGTCATGCCGTTCAGGCTGAGCTATCGAAACGCACTGGACATTGCGGCTTCGCCGGCGTGGATGCGGGCGCTGGCTAGGCGGGGCATGCCGCGCTTCGCCAACATCGAAGCCTATGCCAAGGGCGGCGACCCCGCCGCTTTCGTTGGGGCGCATGTCGGCGGCGGCTTTTCCTGGGACGTGCTGGCGCGGCTGCGGGAGAGATGGCGCGGGCCGATGCTGGTCAAGGGCCTGCTGCACCCCGCCGACGGCGAACGGGCGCGCGCGATCGGGATGGACGGAGTGATCGTCTCCAACCATGGCGGCCGCCAGTTCGACGCAGCGCCCGCCTCGGTCGATATGCTGCCGGCGATCGCCGCCGCCGTCGGGCGCGACATGACGGTGATCCTCGACAGCGGCGTCACCTCCGGCGTCGACATGATGCGCGCGCTCGCCTGCGGGGCGCAGTCAACCTTCTCGGCCCGCGCTTTCATGCTGGCGCTGGCTGCCATCGGCGACGACGGGGCGCGCCACATGGCGGCGAGCCTGATCGAGGAATTCACCCTCGCGCTCGGCCAGTCCGGGCTGCGATCGGCCGCGGAGGCGCGCCACGCATCGGTGCGGCATCCGACGGCCTGGACATGGCCGGCCCGGACAGGAGACGCACGATGAGGCTCGGTGAAGCGATCGCGGAAATCCTCAAGCGGGAGGGCGTCGAGCTCATCTGCGGCTACCCGGTCAACCACGTGCTGGAGCGGGCGGCGGAGGCGGACATCCGCCCGGTCATCGTTCGCCAGGAGCGCACCGGTATCCACATGGCCGACGCGATCTCGCGGCTGTCGTCCGGCCGCAGGATCGGCGTCTTCGCCATGCAGCTCGGCCCGGGGACGGAGAATTCCTACGGCGGCATCGCGCAGGCCTATTCGGAATCGGTACCGCTCCTGGTGCTGCCGATGGGCTACGAGCGCCGTCTCGCCCATATCGACCCGAACTACAACGCCACGATCTCCATGAAGGGCATCACCAAGTCGACCGAGCCGATCACCTCGGCCGCCCAGCTGACCAACGTGTTTCGCCGCGCCTTCAGCCGGCTGCGCAACGGGCGCGGTGGGCCGGTGCTGATCGAGATCCCCAACGACATGTGGCAGCTCGAGGTGCCGGAGCCGCTGGACTACCGGCCGGTGCTCGCCACCCGCTACGGGCCCGACCCGGCGGCGGTGGCCGAGGCGGTCGACCTGCTGCTGGCCGCCAGGTGCCCGGTGCTCTATGCCGGACAGGGCGTCCACTACGCCCGCGCCTGGCCGCAGCTGAAGGCGCTGGCGGAGCGGCTGGCAATCCCCGTCTCGACCAGCCTCGAAGGCAAGAGCGCTTTCCCCGAGACGCACGCGCTGTCGATCGGCGCGGGAGGCGCCGCGATCTCGAAGACGCTGCGCCATTTCCTCGATGCGTCGGATGTCATCTTCGGCATCGGCTGCTCCTTCACGGAGACCGCGTTCGGCGTGCAGATGCCGCTTGCCAAGACAATAATCCACGCCACGCTCGACCCGGACCACATCAACAAGGACGTCGAGGCCAGGGTTGCGCTGGTGGGCGATGCCGGGCTGACGCTGGACGCGGTGATCGCCGAACTCGACGCGCGGGGGACGCCCGTCCGCGATGCGGCGGAGACAGCCGCGGAGATCGGGTCGGTGCAGGCGGCCTGGCTCGCCGAGTGGATGCCGAAGCTGACCTCGAACGACGCGCCGCTATCGCCCTACCGGGTGCTGTGGGACCTGCAGCACACGGTCGACGTCGCCAACACGATCATCACGCACGATGCCGGCAGCCCGCGCGACCAGCTGTCGCCGTTCTGGAAGACGATCGAACCGCTGACCTATATCGGCTGGGGCAAGTCGACCCAGCTCGGTTACGGGCTTGGGCTCGCGATGGGCGCCAAGCTCGCGCATCCGGACAAGCTGTGCATCAACGTCTGGGGCGACGCCGCGATCGGCTTCACCGGCATGGATTTCGAGACTGCGGTGCGCGAGCGCATTCCGATCCTGTCGATCCTGCTCAACAATTTCTCGATGGCGATGGAATTGCCGATCATGCCCGTGTCGACCGAGAAATACCGCTCGACGGACATTTCCGGCGACTACGCCGCTTTCGCGCGCGCCATGGGAGCATACGGAGAAAGGGTGACGACGCCGGAGGAGATCGTGCCGGCGATCCTGCGCGGGATCGAGAAGACGAAAGAAGGCGTTCCGGTCCTCCTCGAGTTCATCACCTCGAAGGAAATCCAGCGCTCGCGCTACCACCGCGCCGCGGCAGGAGCCTGACCGTATGACGAACTCGCTGCAGCAGGTGATCGACCGGCTCAAGCCGCATTTTGGCGAGCGGCTGTCGGTGTCGGACGCGGTGCGCGAGCACCATGGCCACGACATGTCGCGCCAGCCGACACGACTGCCGGACGCGGTGGTGTTTGCTGAGAGCGAGGACGAGGTGCAGCGCGTGGTGGCGGCCTGTTTCGAGCACGGCATTTCGGTCACGCCGTTTGCAGCCGGCTCGTCCATGGAAGGCCACACGATCCCGCTGAAGGGCGGCGTCTCACTCGACGTCAGCCGGATGAACCGCATCGTGACGGTCAACGGCGAGGATTTCGACGTGGTGGTCGAGGCCGGCGTGACGCGCAAACAGCTCAATGCGCACCTGCGCGACATGGGCCTGTTCTTCCCCATCGATCCCGGCGCGGATGCGACGCTCGGCGGAATGGCCTCGACGCGGGCGAGCGGCACGACGGCGGTGCGCTACGGGACAATGCGGGAGAATGTGCTGGCGCTTCGCGTGGTCACGCCCACAGGCAAGATCATCACCACCGGTCGGCGGGTGAAGAAGTCCTCCACGGGCTACGACCTGACCAAGCTCTTCGTCGGCGCGGAGGGAACGCTCGGCGTGATCACCGAGGTCACCGTGCGGCTGCAGCCAATTCCCGAGACCGTCGCCTCTGCCATCTGCACCTTCGAGACGATGCGCGGCGCGGTGGAGGCGGTGGTCGCCACGATGCAGAGCGGCATTCCCGTCGCGCGGATCGAATTTCTCGACGAGGTGGCGGTGGATGCGGCAAACGCGCATTCCAAGCTGGGGCTGAAGCGGGCGCCGACGCTGTTCCTCGAGTTCCACGGCAGCCCGCGCTGGGTGGAGGAGCAGTCGCGGACGGTCGCCGAGATCACGGCGGACCATGGCGGCTCGGACTTCGCCTGGTCGACACGCCCGGAAGACCGCGAGCGGCTGTGGAAGGCGCGGCACGAGACGATCTATGCCAACCAGTCGCTGCGGCCGGGCTGCAAGACCTACACGACCGACGTCTGCGTGCCGATCTCGCGGCTTGCCGAGGCGGTGCTCGCGGCACGGGCAGATGTCGACCAGTCTTTTCTGATCGCCAAGATCATCGGCCATGTCGGCGACGGCAACTTCCACGTCGGCTATCTGATCAAGCCCGAGATCGCAGAGGAACTCGCCGAGGCCGAGCGGCTTGCCGGACGGCTCTATGCCCGGGCGATGGAGATGGGCGGCACATTCAGCGGCGAGCACGGCATCGGCATCTCGAAGCTCCCCTACCTGCGCCGCGAACACGGCGACGCGGTGGACGTGATGAACGCCATCAAGGCGGCGCTCGACCCGGCCGGCATCATGAACCCCGGCAAGCTGGGCCAGACCGAGTGAATCGCGTCGTCACCAGTTGACCCGTCCCCGCGACCCGATACAGTATCAGGCGACCTGACATATTGGAGGACCGCATGCGCAAGATCGACATTTTCAACCACATCTGGCCGAAGCCCTTCTTCGACCGCCTGGTCAAGGAACTCGGCACGATGACTCAGATGACCAAGCGCTCGGGCGACGTGCCGATGATGACCGATCTCGACCGTCGCTTCGAGGTGATGGATATGTTCGGATCGGACTACCAGCAGGTCCTGTCGCTGGCCTCGCCGCCGCTCGAGAAGTTTGCGGGGCCAGAGGTGGCGCTCGAGCTGTCGCAGATCGGCTCGGATTCGATGGCCGAACTGGTGCAGAAATATCCGGATCGGTTCCCCACCTTCATTGCCACGGCGCCGATGAACAATCCGGATGCAGTGGTTGAAGAAAGCCGTCGTGCGATCGAGGATCTCGGCGCCGGCGGTGTGCAGATCTTCACCAACATCAATGGCAAGCCGGTCGATCTGCCTGAGTTCGAGCCGTTTTTCGACTACATGGCGAAGTCGGGCAAGCCGATCTTCCTTCATCCGGCACGAACGCAGGAGTTCGCGGACTACGAGACCGAGACGCGCTCCGAATACGAAATCTTCTGGACGCTCGGCTGGCCATATGAAACCTCGGTGACGATGGCACGCATGGTGTTCTCGCGCATGTTCGACAAGTTTCCCGGGCTCAAGGTCATCACCCACCACGCCGGCGGCATGATCCCATATTTCGAGGGCCGTGTCGGACCCGGCTGGGACCAGATGGGCAAGCGCACCAGCGACCGCGATCTGAAACCCGTGCTCAAAGCGCTGAAGCGGCCACATCTGGAGTATTTCAAGGAGTTCTACGCCGATACCGCCTCGTTCGGCTCACGCAAGGCGATCGAGCATGCGATCGAGTTTTTCGGCGAGGATCGCGTCGTGTTTGCCTCGGACGCGCCCTTCGACCCGGAAGGCGGGCCGATGTATATCCGCGAGACGTTGCGGATCCTCGACGCGCTCGACGTCACCGAGGAGGTGCGCCACAAGATCTATCACGGCAATGCCGAGAAACTGCTCGGGCTGACCGTATAAGGGTCAGCCGGCGGTCTCGTCCCGGGTGCGCAGATGATGCGCGAGATCGCGGGTCAGTTCGGCCAGCCTGCGATAGTCCTCGTCCGGCATCGCGCCGAAGACGTCCCGTTCGACCGCGTCGGCAAGCGCATCGCATTTCGCCAGCATCTCGCGGCCGGCGACGGTAACGTCCATGCGCAGGATCCGGCGGTTCGCGGGATCAGCCTTGCGGACGATGAAGCCGCGGCGCTCCAGGGCGGCGATCAGCTCGTTCATCGTCTGTGGCGTGACAAAGAAGCGCCGCGACAGCTCGGCCGAAGACAGTCCGGGACGGGCGCCGATGACGCTCAGCACCGTATACTGAATCGCCGTCATCTCGATGGCGGCCAGCGCCGCGTCCAGCCGGCTGCGCACCGCATGGTTCGCCTGATTGAGGAAGAACATGGCGCGCGGCCGCAGGATTTCGCGGTCGGCGCCGGTTGACGTCTTGCTCCTGGACAATGCCGTGTCTGCCCCTTGCTTTACCACCCGGACTAACCGGATTGGTGCGCCACATCAAGCGAACGCCGATCGCAGCGTTGCGCAGAATAGGCGGTTTTTTCCGTCGACGGGAAAAGGGGACCGCTTTGTCGGGGCCAAAAAGCGCCGAGGCGCCGGCATTGCTGCCGGCGCCCGCGTGTTGACCTTCCTACGCCTTACTGCGCCGGGATCTGGGCGACTTCGACGAGGCGCTTCCACTCCGTGATCGTGTCTTCCATCAGCTTCTGCGACTCCTCGGGCGTCGAGATGTAAGGATCGCCGCCCTGCTTCATCAGGAATTCTCTCGTCGCATCCTCGGCGAGGACCTTGTTGAACCAGCCATTGATCGTGGTGACGACGTCGGCCGGAACACCTGCCGGAACCATGGCGCCCCACCAGCCGAGCTGGTCGATATCGTAGCCCTGTTCCTTGAAGGTCGGTATATCGGGAATGCCCTGCAGGCGTTCCGCCGCGCCCAGTGCCAGGACCCGGAAGCGGCCGGCGCGCACTTGCGCCAGCGAGAAGACCGGATCGTGAGAACCGAAATCGACCTGGCCGCTCAGCATGTCGTTGACGGAATCCGAGGCCGTTCCGTAGGAGACGGGCAGCGTCTGGAGACCGGCGAGCTGCTTGAACTCCTCGGCCAGAACCCGGCCCGAGGTCGCGTTGACCGCATAGGAACCGTTGTCGCCCTTGGCCTTCTGGTCGGCGACGAGATCCGCCAGTGTCTTGTAGGGGCTGTCGGCGCGCACGGTGATCATGAAGGCCTGCTTGTTGACCGTGGCGATGGTCTGCAGGTCCTTGGCGGCATCGACCGGCGGCTTTTTCATCAGCCACATGTTGCCGGCGACCGAATTGCCCGAGTGCACGAAGATCGTGTGGCCATCGGCCGGGGCGCGCGCGGTGAATTCGGTGGCGATGCTGCCCGCGGCGCCGGGCTTGTTCTCGACGATGACCGTGTGGCCGGCAACAGCCGCGACCTTCTCGGCGAAGAAGCGGACGAGGACGTCGGCGCCGCTGCCGGCCGGGAACGCACAGATGAAGCTGATGTTCTTGCTGGGATAGGCTGTCTGCGCAAAGGCGAATCTGGGTGCCAGCAGCGCGGCGGTGCCGGCTGCGAGTGCCAGTGCCCTGCGGCGCGTCATCATAATCTGGTCATTGGACATTCTCTTCTCCTCCTGAGTGAGTCCGGCGTGATGCATGTGTGAATGCGAACGGAAGCTAGTCCTCCTGGAAAGCCACCTCTCGGGTCTTGCGGAACTGCGGAAAGACAATGAGCGCAATCACCAGCAACGTGGCGATCAGCAGCCCTGCCGAAATCGGGCGATCGAGAAAGATCATCGGATCACCTCGCGACAGCGTGAGCGAACGCCGTAGATTGGTCTCCATCAGCGGGCCGAGGATGAAGCCGAGGATCAGCGGTGCAGGCTCGCAGCCGAATTTCATCAGCACGTAGCCGAAGATCGAAAATACGATCATCAGGACCATCATGAACGGTTCGGTGCTGGTCGAGTAGACGCCGACGGCGCAGAACAGCAGGATCGCCGGGTAGAGGAACCGGTAGGGGACCGAGAGCAGTTTCACCCAGATGCCGAGCATCGGCAGGTTGATGACGACCAGCATCAGATTGCCGATCCACATCGATGCGACCATGCCCCAGAACAGTTCCGGGCGAGCGGTCATGACCGCCGCGCCGGGCTGGATGCCTTGGATGATCATCGCACCCATCATGATCGCCATGACGGGGTTGGACGGAATGCCGAGCGTGAGCAGGGGGATAAAGGAGGTCTGCGCGGCGGCATTGTTGGCCGCCTCCGGACCCGCCACCCCCTCGATCGCTCCGTTGCCGAACCGCTCCGGTCGACGTGTGATCTTCTTTTCGACGGTGTAGCTGGCGAAAGAGGCCAGCACGGCGCCGCCACCGGGCAGAATGCCGAGGATTGAGCCGAGACCGGTGCCGCGAAGCGCGGCGGGCCAGGCCAAGCGGAACTCGGAGCGGGTCGGCCACAGGTCGCGCAGGCGCGTCGAGATCGGCATGCGCTGGCCGGGCGGGTTCTCGAGATTGCGAATGATCTCGACAATGCCGAACAGACCGAGCACGAGGGGCAGGAAGTCGATGCCTTCCCACAGGCCGCCAATGCCGAATGTGTAGCGGGTCAGGCCGCTGTTGATGTCGGTGCCGACGAGACCGAGCAGCAGACCGATCAGCACCATAGCCACCGCCTTGAGGAGCGAGCCGTGCGCCAACACCACCGCCATCACCAGGCCGAGCACCATCAGGGAGAAGTAATCCGGCGAAGTGAATTGCTGGGCTATTTTCGACAGAAGCGGCCCGAAAGCCGCGAGAAAGACGGTGCCGACGCAACCGGCGAAGAAGGAGGCGAGCGCAGCTGTGGCGAGCGCCGACCCGGCGCGGCCGCGCTTGGCCATCTGATGCCCCTCGATGCAGGTAACGACCGAGGAGGCTTCGCCAGGCATGTTGACCAAGATGGAAGTGGTCGAGCCGCCGTACTCGAGCGCCGTAATAGATGCCTGCCATCATGATCAGCGCCGAAAGGGGGTCTAACCCGAATGTGATCGGCAGCAGGATCGCGAGCGTCGGTATCGGGCCGATACCCGGCAATGCCCCGATAAGCGTGCCGAGCAGCACGCCGATCAGACAGAACAAAAGGTTCTGCAGGGAGGCTGCGGCGACGAAGCCTGTCGCCAGATGCTCGAACATTTCCATCTAGCCGTTCCACCAGAGCGGCATCGGCTGGTTGAGGCCGAAGACGAAGACGACAGCAACGAACGTTGCGACGCAGATGGCGAAGATAACTGTCTCGACGATGCCTACGTTCGGCCGCGCATATGCGGCGACGATCATCATGATGATCGAGGTGAGAACAACGCCGATTTCTCGGATGAGAAAACTGAAGACGGCGAGCGCGACGAGGAGCATCAGGATCGGGCGCAGTTGCAAGCGCTCGATGGCCGGGCCTTCGACCGTGAATGAGCGCCCCGCGACGATGGCGCCGATCAAGACGATGAAGCCAGAGATGAGAAGGGGGAAGTATCCCGGCCCCATATTCCGCGCACTGCCGAGATCGAGATCGCGGCCGAGAACGATGCCTGCGAGTCCAATCAGCAGAAACACTATCCCCGCGCCAAGATCCTGCGGGCTCTTCACCTTGAGCATCAATTCTCCTCCCGGGCCTCCGCACGCTCAGCGCTTCGACGCGCCGGCGTCTCGACCTATCGGCTCACTGAACTGGCGGAGACCTCCTCCCGGGTCGTTCGCCGTGGGCCAACTCGATTTGATCATATCAAAGAGGGCGGCTCGCCCTTCACGCGCTTCACATTCGGCAGATCGTATGGCATCCTTATATCAGGCCACCATACATTCATTGTCAATGATGATGTCGGTCCTGCGGGCTTTGCCGGGCGATATCGGCTTTCCCGTCCGGTCGTTGGATTTAAGCAAAGAGAATTATACACTGTCAAAACGAATTTGACATCAATACGGACGCGTTTCATGGTTTCAGGCAATTCGGAGTGATCCAGCTATGAAAATCTCTGTCATCGGGGGCGGGATTGGCGGGCTGACGGCGGCGTTGGGGCTGCTGCGGCAAGGTTTCGACGTCCAGGTCTTCGAGCAGGCGCCCGAGCTTCGCGAAGTCGGCGCGGGCGTACAGATCAGTGCCAACGGCACCCGCGTCCTTTTTGCGCTGGGACTCGAGCAGGACATCATGAAGGTTGCCAGCGAGCCCGGTGGCAAGCAGATCCGGCTGTGGAACACCGGCAAGACCTGGAAGCTGTTCGACCTTGGTCCCCTCTCGGTGGCGCGTTACGGCTTCCCCTACATCACGATCCACCGCAACGACCTGCACCAGGCCCTCGCCGCCGGCATAAGGCGAATCGCACCCGACGCGATCAGGCTCGGCATGAAGTGCACGAGCATCGACCAGACCTCCCGCGACGTGACGCTGCGTTTCGCGGACGGGTCGATGGCAACCTCCGACATCGCGATCGGCGCGGATGGCGTTCATTCGGCCATCCGTGAATCGCTGTTCGGCGCAGATGACCCCAGATTTACCGGCATCGTCGCCTGGCGCGGCGTCATTCCTGTCGACCGGCTGCCGGAGCGCTTCCACCGTCCCATCGGCACCAACTGGATCGGGCCGGGCGGACACGTCATCCATTATCTGCTGCGCCGGGGCGAGTTGATGAACTACGTCTCGGTGGTCGAGCGGGCGAACTGGCAGGTCGAATCCTGGTCGGTGGCCGGCACGGTCGAGGAATGCCTGGCCGACTATCACGGCTGGCACGAGGATGTGCATACGCTGATCAAGGCTATCGACACGCCCTACAAGTGGGCGCTGATGCTGCGTCAGCCGATGGAGCACTGGACGCAAGGCCGCGTCACGCTGCTGGGCGACGCTTGCCACCCGACATTGCCCTTCCTGGCGCAGGGCGCGGTGATGGCGATCGAGGACGGCTTCGTCCTGGCTCGGGCGCTCGCCGCCAACGGCGACGACCACGAGTCCGCGTTCCGCCACTACGAGGCGGCGCGCAACGAGCGCACGGCGAAGATCGTCAAGGGCGCGGAGGCCAATCTCGGCCGGTTCCACAACCCCGCCCTCTCGGACGCGGCGCTGGCGGAAGCCTATGTCAATGCCGAATGGGAGGAATCCAAGGTCCGGCAGCGCTATGAATGGCTGTTCACATACGACGCTACGAGCGTGCCGGTCTCCGCGGACCGCTCGAGGGACCTGGTAGGCGCGGAATGATGGAGAAGATTCGCAACCAGCGCCGCATCCAGTCGATCGATGTCGGCTTCCGCCTCATCCGCGTGCTCGAGGCGGCCAGCGGCAAGCTGCCGCTGAGCAGGATTGCAGAGCTCGCCGACATGCCCGCCAGCAGGGCGCATCTCTACATGGCAAGCTTCATCCAGGCCGGTCTCGTCGAGCAGGATCCGGTTACGATGCGATACGGGCTCGGTCCCTACGCGCTGCAGCTCGGCGCCGCGGCGATGCGCCAGCTCGACGTGGCGCAGGTCTCTCGGGAGGCCCTCGACAGCCTGCAGTCGGCGACGGGGTTGCTGGTCTTCCTCACCGTCTGGGGCAATCGCGGTCCGGTTATTATCGCCAAGGTCGACGCCACCGTCGAGGTGCTGGTGTCGGTACGCGTTGGTTACGTCCTGCCGCTCTATCAAGCGGCGACGGGGCGGGTTTATCTCGCCTACAAGGCGCGTTCGGCAATCCAGCATGTCGAGGCCCGCGAGCGCCCTGTTGACGCGACGCTGAAGCGGCGGGCCGAGGAGAGCCTGCCGCTGATCAGACAGCGGCAGCTTGCCTTCTCCGACAGCCAGCTCAATGCCGGCTTTGCGTCGATTTCGGCGCCGATCTTCGACTATGCCGGCGAGATCGCCGCCGCTGTCACCGCGCTCGGAATGAAGAACGACATCGACATAGATCCGCAGGGACGGACCGCGCGGCGCGTGCATACTGCAGCGGCGGAAGTGTCCCGCAAACTCGGCTGTCCGTCCGACGTACTGCGCGACGACTTCGCCGACCCACCCGCCGACACCCGCAAATCAGCCTGAAGGATTTCGACATGGGAGAACTATTGCGGCTACGTGCTGCCGACGGTCATGAACTCGGCGCCTATCGCGCCGCTCCGGCCGGGACACCGATCGGCGGCATCGTGGTGCTGCAGGAGATATTCGGGGTCAACAGCCATATCCGCGGCGTCTGCGACGCATTCGCGGCCGAAGGCTATGTGGCCATCGCGCCGGCGCTGTTCGATCGCTTCGCGCGGGACTTCGCGTCCGGCTATTCACCGGAAGAGATCACCGCGGCTCTCGCTTACCTGAAATCGCTGGATTGGGACGCCCTGATGCTCGACACGCGCGCCGCGATCGAGCGCGTGCGGCAGGAGACGGAGGCCGTGTCGCTGGTTGGCTTCTGTCTCGGCGGATCGCTGGCTTTCCTGGCGGCGACCCAGGGCGACGGTCTCGATGCTGCCGTCTGCTACTACGGCGGCATGATCGCGAAGTTCGCCGACGCGAAGCCGCTTTGCCCGGTGATGATGCACTATGGCGAGACGGACAGTTCGATCCCGCTGAGCAATGTCGAGACCGTGCGCGTCAAATGTCCCGAGGCGGAGATTCATCTCTATCCGGCCGGGCACGGGTTCAACCGCGGCGCGCCGGGAACAGCCGACGCCGCACAGGCGGCGATCGCGTGGCAGCGCACCCTACGCTTCCTCAGCAACGCCCGCACCGCGCGGCCATGAACGAGCGCATGACCGCGACCGACCAAGCCTGGGCGCGAGTGCCGCTGATCATCTCCTTTCCGGAGACGGCACGCTTCACTGAGACCTATGGCTTTGCGGGCAATTCCGGCCGGATTAACCTCGAGGGCCAGCTGCTGCGCCCGGCACAGCCTTCCTCGACGGTCTATGTGTTCATGCATCCGACCTCGACGTTGCACTTGCTGCCGATGCCGACCGCGCTCGCTGACCGCGGCCTGCACGTGCTCTGTGCGGCAAGCCGCTATCCGAAGAACGACAGTGCGCTGATTATGGAGAAGGTGGCGATCGATCTCGGCCGTTGGCTGGACTACGCGCGTAACGAGCTGGGCTATGCCAAGGTCGTCCTCGTTGGCTGGTCGGGCGGCGGCTCGCTGTCGCTGTTTTACCAGGCGCAGGCGGAAAACCCGACCGTCACGCATACGCCGGCCGGCGACGAGGTCAATCTGGTCGAGGCGGGGCTGACGCCCGCCGACGCGGTGATCTTCATCGCCGCGCATCTGTCGCGGGCGGAGACGCTGACTGAGTGGCTCGACCCATCGGTGATCGACGAGCTCGACCCCGACAGGCGCGATCCCGAGTTCGACATCTATGCGCCGGACTGTCCACACCAGCCGCCCTACACGCCGGAGTTCGTCGCACGATTCCGCGCCGCGCAGGTCGTGCGCAACCGCAGGATCACGGACTGGTGCCTGGCGACACTGGACCGGCTCAGGACGCGCGGCGGACCCGAGCAGGAGCGCGCCTTTGTCGTTCACCGCACGATGTGCGACGTGCGCTGGTTCGACCCTTCGATCGACCCGAACGACCGCAAACCCGGTTGGAGCTACATGGGCGACCCGCGTACCGTGAATGTCGGACCGGTGGGGCTGGCGCGCTACACGACGCTGCGCTCATGGCTCAGCCAGTGGAGCTACGATCTATCGAACGCGAAGGGGCCGATGAACGCGCGGCTGATCCGCCGCACGCCGGTGCTACAGATCGAGAACAATGCCGACGAGGCGGTGCCGGCTACGCACAACCCGACGATCGCTGCGGCGCTGGCGACGCCCGACAAGGAATACCTACGGATCCCGCACGCGACGCACTACTATCTTGGCCAGCCCGAGCAACTGAAGCTGTGTCTCGACACACTGACCGACTGGAGCGGGCGGCACGGTCTTCTGGAGGCATGAAAAGGCCGCAGGCGCCCGAGGCGCCTGCGGCGTTTGGGAGGATACGAAATGTCAGGCGGCCTTGCCTTTCTTGGCGGCGATCATCTTCGCCTTCTTCTCGGTCCACGCGGCCATCTGGGCGTGCGCTTCGCGCGCAGCCTTCTCGAGATAGCCCGGCTCTTCGGTTCGCGCCGTGATCTCGAGGCGCAGGCCGTTCGGGTCGAAGAAGTAGATCGAGTTGATGAAGTCGTGGTCGACCACGTCGGTCGTCTTCACGCCCGCCTGCTGCAGGCGCTCCTTCATCTGCATCACCTTCTCGACCGACTCCACCTCCATGGCGAAGTGCATCACCCAGGCCGGCGTGTTGGGCGAAGGCAGCGGCATCTCGTTCTCGCCAAGATCGAAGAAGGCCATGTAGGAGCCGTCGCCCATCTCGAAGAAGAAGTGCGCGTAGGGCTTTTCCTCGCCGGTGCTCGGCACCTTGTCGGCGGTCATGCAGTTGACCAGCGGCAGGCCGAGCAGATCCTCGTAGAATTTCCGCGTCTCCTCGCCGTCGCGGCACGGAAAGGAATAGTGGTAAAGTCCCTTCACCTTGGGGGCGGGTGTCATGGCAGGTCCTCCGTTGGGTCGTCGTCTGCGCGACGGTTCCCGAAGCTAGCCTGTCGGGCGATGCGGTCTATCCCCCCGGCGGGAGGACACGTCAGCGGGAGGCAGTTGCGATGAGCGCGCAAACCCTTAACGACGCGCTGGCGGCGGCGGTCGCAGCCCTCGGCGCGGTGGAGTTTCCGGAGCGGTTCCTGGCCGTGCTGCGGGGGCTGGCCGGTGCGGACCTTTGTTCGGCCTTCGAACTCGTCGGGGACGGCGCGCCGCGCTACCTGTTCTCGGCGGGGCGGCATCCCGACATCCCTGACTTCGCGGAAAGCGCGTCGCTCGCCTATGCCCGAAACTACTGGCAGCGCGACCGGGCCACGCAGCGCGCGTTGGCGCAGGCGGCCGGATCGGTGCAGATCGTCCGCCAGGCCTGGAACGGCATCACCGACCCCGACTACCGGCGTACCTGCTACGAGCGCGGCGGCATCGTCGAACGGCTGACGCTCTATGCCGGTGGCGCGCGTCCGCTGTTCGCCAGCGCCTACCGGACACGCGCGAGCGGTCATTCCGGCGCCGCCGAGGTGGAGGCGCTGGAGGGCGCCGCGCCGCTCGTCATGGCGCTGCTGGCCAAGCACCTGGAGACGGCGCAGCGCCCGGCGGAGGGCCAACCGGCACCCCTGCACGAGATCGCGCGGCGGCTTCTCGACTGCGGCCACGCGCTGAGCGAGCGGGAGGCCGCGGTCGCGGCGTCGCTGTTTCTCGGCAGGACGCAGCGGGACATCTCGGCGGCCACCGGTATCGCGCTGAGCAGCGTGATCACCTACCGACGACGCGCCTACCGCAAGCTCTGCGTGAGCGACAGGCGCGGGCTGGCCGATTTCCTCCAGTCACTGGACCAAAGGCACTGACGGACAGCATGGCAACGGATCTCACGGGCAAGGTCGCGATCGTCACCGGAGCGAGCTCCGGCATCGGCTGGGAAATTGCGAAGGCCTATGCCGCGGCGGGTGCGAAGACGGTAGTGGCGGCGCGGACCGCGGCGAAGCTGGATGAGCTTGTGCGCGAGATAACCCGGGCCGGCGGTTCAGCGCTCGCCGTTTCCTGCGACGTGACCGACGAGGCGCAGGTCGAGGCGCTGTTTTCCCGCTGCCGCGAGGCCTATGGCGATCCGGATATCCTGGTGAACAATGCCGGCATTGCCGACCATACGCCGACGGTCGACATGACGCTGGCGCGGTGGGACGAGATCCTGCGGATCAACATCACGTCGGTCTTCCTGTGCAGCCGCGCTGCGCTGCGGAGCATGATCCCGCGGCGCAAGGGTAGAATCATCAACATCGGCAGCATCTCGGCCAAGGTGCCCCGGCAGCACACGGCCGGTTACACCGCTTCCAAGTTCGCGCTGGAAGGGCTGACGCGTTCCCTTGCGCTCGACGGCCGCGAGCACGGGATCGCCGTGTCGATGCTGCATCCTGGCTCGACCCAGAGCATGCTGGTGCCGGGCGTCACCGACCGGCCGCGGCCGAACTCGATGAACCCGGCCGATGTCGCTCGCGTGGCACTGATCATGGCGACGCTGCCGGACGACGTGAACCTGTTCGAGACGACGATGCTGCCGGTCGGAATGCCGTTTCTGGGACGGGGCTGAGCGGGCATGTCAGGTTGACGAATATATGGCTACCTGATATCCAGCCGCGACAGTCACGGAGTTGTCCCATGCAAACCGCCGAAGCCGCTTCCAGTGCCCCGAAACAGAATGGGGCATGGGGCGAGAACGTCACCGTCGAGTTCGAAGACGGCATCGCGTGGGTGACGCTCAACCGCCCGGCGCGGCGCAACGCGATCAATCCCGGCATCGTCTGGGAGATGAACGCGATCATGGACGCGCTGGAAGCCGACGACCGCTGCAAGGTGATGGTGGTGACCGGCGCGGGCGAATCCTTCTCGGCCGGCATGGACCTGAAGGAGTATTTCCGTGCCACCGACAAGGTGCCGCCGATCGAGCGCGAGCGCCTGTTCCGCGCCAATGCCGCGTGGCAGTGGCGCCGCATGATGCAGTATCCGAAGCCGACGATTTCGATGGTCAACGGCTGGTGCTTCGGCGGCGCGTTCCAGTTCCTGATCGGCTCGGACCTCGCCGTTGCCTCCGAGGACGCCGTGTTCGGCCTGTCCGAGATCAACTGGGGCATCATCCCGGCGGGCATCGTCACCAAGGCGGTGGTCGAGGTGATGAGCTTTCGCGACGCGATGTATTACATCATGACCGGAGAGACCTTCACCGGCCGCCAGGCGGCCGACATGAAGCTCGTGAATAAGGCGGTTCCGGCGACCGAACTGAAGGACAAGACGCGCGAACTGGCCAGGACGCTGATGGACAAGAACCCCTACGTGCTGCGCCAGGCCAAGACGGCGGCGCGTTTCGTCAAGGATCTGACCTGGGATCAGGCCGGCGACTATCTGATGGCGAAGTCGGACCAGACCGAGTTCCGCGATCCCGAGAACGGCCGCAACACGGGGATGAAGCAATTCCTCGACGACAAGTCGTTCAAGCCCGGGCTCGAAACCTATGATCGTGGCTGAGGCCGCGCGGCCGGTCTCGTCCGACGCGGCGATCGACCTCGACCGGCTGCTGACGCCGCGCTCGGTCGCGATCGTCGGCGCGCAGCCGGAACCGACCTCGATCGGCGGCGGCGTTCTCGCCAATCTCGAGGCCTTCGGCTATTCCGGCCGGATCCACCTCGTTAGCCGCTCGAAGGACGAGATCCGCGGCCGGCCCTGCGTCAAAGCGATCGGCGACCTGCCGAAGGGCATCGACGTCGCGGTGCTGATCGTGCCGCAGGGCGCGATCCTCGACTCGGTGCGCGCCTGCGCGGAGCGCGGCATCGGCGCGGTGATCGTGTTCGCGTCCGGCTTCGCGGAGGCGGGAGACGAGGGCCGGCTGCAGCAGGACGAGCTGGCGCGGCTGTGCACCGACAACGGCATCGCGCTGCTCGGCCCGAACTGCATGGGCTACACGAACTATTCCGCCGGCATCCCGCTCACCTTCGAGCCGGTCGACGTCCGGCAGCCTGCGGCCGCGGGACGCCGCGTCGCCGTGGTGGCGCAGAGCGGCGCGACGGCCGCCAACATCCGCTTCGCCATGCACGCGCGCGGCATTGAGACCTCGCTCGTCATCGCCACCGGCAACGAGGCGACGCTGGGCGCGGAGCGCTTCATCGACGTGATGATCCGCGATCCCCAGAACACCGCGATCGGCGTCTATGTCGAGCAGATCCGCAATCCGGGCCTGTTCCTCGCAGCGGCCCGGCGGGCGCGCGAGAAGGGCATCCCGATCGTCCTGCTGCATCCCGGCTCCAGCGCCCGCGGCCGGGCCGCCGCCCAGTCGCACACCGGCGCGCTCGCCGGCGACCATGCGGTGATGGAGACCATCCTGCGCAACGAGGCCATCGCGCTGGTGGACACGACGGACGAGCTGTTCGACGTGCTCGCCATCCTGTCGCGCTTCCCGACGCCGAAGCCGGGCAAGGCCGGCGTGGTGACGAATTCCGGTGCCATCCGCGGCCTCTGCTTCGACTTCTGCGAGCGCATCGGGCTCGAACTGGCGACCCTGTCGCCCGAGATCGAGGCGGAGATGCAGACGCTGGTGCCGCCCTATGTCCACGTCGACAACCCGTTCGACATCGGCACGGTCGGCTTCGCCAATCCCGCCATCTACGGCACCTCGGCCGCGGTGCTGCTGAAGCAGCCGGACGTCGGCATGGCGCTCCTGTCCTATGCCGGCGGCTCGCCGAAGATGCAGATCGCCAAGTCCGACGCGATCATCCCGGTCTATGCCTCGGCGACGAAGCCGGTGATCCTCAACATCGTCGGCGACGACTATCCGCTCGACGAGCGCTTCATGGCGGATGTGCGCGCGAGCGGCATTCCCTTCTTCCGTTCGCCGGAACGAGCGCTGCGCGCGATGGCGGCGGTCTCGGCATATGCCGACGCGCGGGCCGCGGTCAGCGAGCAGAAAACGGTCCCGCCTGTGCGGACGAGGGTCGCAGGTTCCGGAGTCGTTCCAGAATATGCCGGCAAGCGCGTGCTGGCCGATCTCGGCATCGCCGTGCCGCGCGGCGAGATGGCGACGAGCATCGAGGAAGCCATCGCCGCCGCCGCACGCATCGGCTATCCCGTCGTCATCAAGGCGCAGGCTGTCGCGCTCGCACATAAGAGCGACGTCGGTGGCGTCATCGTCAACATCGCCGACGAGGCAGCACTTCGCGCGGCGTGGGACCGGCTGCACGGCAGCGTCTCGGCGGCCAGACCCGGCCTCGTGCTGGACGGCGTGCTGGTCGAGGAGATGGCGAAGCCCGGCCTCGAGATGGTGGTCGGCGCCCGCCGCGACGCGCAATGGGGGCCGGTCGTGCTGGTCGGCCTCGGCGGCGTCTGGATCGAGGCGCTGAAGGATGCCCGGCTGCTGCCGGCGACGACGACCCGTGAGCGCGTCATCGCCGAACTCGGCAAGCTCAAGGCGGCGTCGCTGCTGGGGCCGTTCCGCGGGCAGCCGGCGCGAGACGTCGGCGCGATTGCGGACGTCGTGGTGAAGCTCGGCCGGCTGATGCTGGCGGACCCGTCGATCGCTGAGGTCGACATCAATCCGCTGATGGTCGGCGCCGAGGGCGCAGTCGCGCTCGATGCGCTGTTCGTGAAGGACTGACGCGGCGACTTTTGCCGCACGGGAGGGATCATGGCCCAGGATGCCCGGTACGGAACGCTTCAGCTCTTTGTCGACGGACAATGGCTCGATGCCGGCGACCGCGTCACCGAGGACGTGATCAATCCGGCGACCGGGGACGCCATCGCTTCCCTGCCGCATGCCAGCGGCGACGACGTCGACGCGGCGGCCTTGGCTGCCGGACGGACGTTCAAGTCGTGGAAGGTCCTTCCAGCCTACGATCGTGCGAAAATTGTCCGCAAGGCGGCGGACCTGCTGCGCGAGCGTGTCGAGCACATCGCCACGCGGGTCGTGCTGGAGCAGGGCAAGCCGATGCTGGAGGCGCGGCAGGAGGTGCTCGCCGCCGCCGACATCTTCGACTGGACGGCCGACGAGGGCCGGCGCACCTATGGCCGCATCGTGCCGTCGCGCATGCCCGGCGCCCGCTGGCTGGTGACCAAAGAGCCGGTCGGCCCGGTCGCCGCCTTCACGCCCTGGAACATCCCGATCGTGATCCCCGCGCGCAAGATCTCGGCGGCGCTGGCGGTGGGCTGCACGATGGTGATCAAGCCCTCCGAGGAGACTCCCGCTTCTGTGCTCGAGCTGGCGCAGGCGCTCGATGATGCCGGCCTGCCGAAGGGCGTGCTCAACGTCGTCTACGGCGTTCCCTCCGCAGTGTCGGAGCAGCTGATCGCGCATCCGGCGATCCGCAAGATCACCTTCACCGGCTCGACCGTCGTCGGGCAGCATCTGGCGAAGCTGGCGGCCGAGGCCGGCGTCAAGCGCGCCACGATGGAGCTCGGCGGGCATGCGCCGGTGCTCGTGTTCGAGGATGCCGATCTCGATCACGCGGTGCGCTCGATGGTCGCCGCGAAATATCGCAATGCCGGCCAGGTCTGCGTTTCGCCGACACGGTTCTACGTGCACGACAGCCTGCACGACCGCTTCGTCGACGGTTTTGCGAATGCGGTAAAGGCGATCACGGTCGGAGATGGGCTCGACCCTTCCACCGCAATGGGCCCGCTCGCCAATCCGCGCCGCATCGCGGCGATGGAGCGGCTCGTGGCGGATGCTGTCGGGCATGGCGCGACGCTTGTCGCCGGCGGGGAGCGCGGCGCCAACCGCGGCTACTTCTTCCAGCCGACGGTTCTCGCCAACGTGCCGGTCGAGGCGGCCGCGATGAACGAGGAGCCGTTCGGGCCGATGGCGATCACTTCGCCGTTCTCCTCGTTCGACGAGGTGATCGAGCAGGCCAACCGTCTGCCCTTCGGCCTCGCCTCCTATGCCTTCACGACCTCGTCGAAGACGGCGGCGATGGTGGCGGACGCGCTGGAGGCCGGTATGGTCGGCCTCAACAACAATTTCATCAACATGCCCGAGACGCCATTCGGCGGCGTGAAGCAGAGCGGCTACGGCAGCGAAGGCGGCACCGAGGGCATGGACGCCTATCTCACCACCAAGTTTGTCAGCCAGACGTGAGCACCTCGATGACCCAGGACAAGACCGCCAAAACCCGCCCCGAACCGTGGGGTAAGGACGTGCTCGTCGAGTTCGAGGAGGGCATCGCCTGGGTGAAGCTCAACCGCCCGGAAAAGCGCAACGCGATGAGCGTCGGCCTCGCGGAGGAGATGAACAGGGTCCTCGATGCGCTCGAAATCGACGACCGCTGCGGCGTCATCGTGCTCACCGGCATGGGTGAGGCGTTTTCCGCCGGCATGGATCTGAAGGACTTTTTCCGCGCCACCGACGGCGTCAGCGACATCGAACGGATGCGCGCCTACCGCTCCACCCGCGCCTGGCAGTGGCGCACGCTGATGCACTATTCAAAGCCCACCATCGCCATGGTCAACGGCTGGTGCTTCGGCGGCGCCTTCACGCCGCTGATCTGCTGCGACCTGGCGATCGCGTCCGACGATGCCGTGTTCGGCCTGTCGGAGATAAACTGGGGCGTCATCCCCGGCGGCGTCGTGTCCAAGGCGATCTCGACGCTGATGAACGACCGCAAGGCGCTCTACTACGTGATGACCGGCGAGCAGTTCGGCGGCAAGGTCGCGGAGCAGCTCGGCCTGGTCAACGAGTCGGTGCCCGCCGACCGGTTGCGCCAGCGCACGGTGGAGCTCTGCAGGGTCCTGCTGGCGAAGAACCCGACAGTGCTGCGCCAGGCGCGGATGGCTTACAAGCCGTTCGCGAAATGACCTGGGAGGAATCGGCGGAATATCTCACCGCCAAGGCCGACCAGACGACCTTCGTCGACCCGGAGCGCGGCCGCGCCAAGGGCCTGTCGCAGTTTCTCGATGAGAAGACCTACCAGCCCGGTCACGGCAGCTACAAGCGCGAGGGCTGATAAACCGGCTTCCCCGACGGGTCCGACGCCGATTCGCGAGACCTGAACGTTCCGTCAGCGGGACTGTTCTCCCGGGACTGCCCGGGCTTCTCGGGGGTCGATCGCCTTTGGAACCTGTCTCAAGCACCACGTCGCATTGTCGGTCGCTTGTGGTGCGGGCTTGTGCGTCGGCGAGATGCCGATGCTGAAACTCGCCGACGTCGGGCCCGTGCTTCTCAAGGTGGAGCGCGGCAATGCGGACGGCACAGCAATGCGATGCTTTCGGAGAGTCTGTTCGCGCTTCTGCGTCAGGGGTGAAAGAGTCCTGAGCCTGGCTTATGCGAAAGCCGAGCCGAGATGTCGAGCGTGCCCCAGCAGTGCGGATTGGTCTCCTGAGTTCGCTCGACCAACTGCACGACCGAGATCTCGGAGCGCTGTCAGCAGTCTGGTTTTTTTCGCGCGCTCCCCTGATTTTGGAATGGCGACGCTGGCGAATTAGTGCAACTCTTCGCTATTGCGAAAGCCAGACCAGTCGAGTTCTCGACCCAACAACGGAGCCGCCTCTATGATTTCCCGCCTATTCAAGTCCATTGCGATCAGCGGCTTGGCGGCTGTCACCTCAGTTCTGGCCGCGCACGCAGAGCCGGTCAAAATCGGCAGCAAGAACTTCACCGAACAGTTCATCGTCGCCGAGATTTACGCCCAGGCGTTGGAAAAGGCCGGAATCGAAGTCCAGAAGCGTCTCAATCTCGGCGCCACCCAGATCGCCCACACGGCGCTGACCAGCGGCGAGATCGACCTTTATCCGGAATATACCGGGACCGCGCTTGCAGCCGTGGTGAAGGGAGAGCTGACGAGCGACCCGGACCAGATCTACACCGACGTGAAAAAGCACTATGAAGACCAGCTTCAACTGACGCTGCTGAAGCCGACCGCGATCAACAACGGCTATGCGATCATCATGCTTCCCGACCGCGCCGCCGAGTTCAAACTGAAGACGCTGACGGATCTCGGCCCGGTCTCGAAGGATCTGACTTTTGGCGCCGAAGGCACGTTCGGCGAGCGCAAGGACGGCTTGCCGGGTCTGGAAAAGGTGTACGGCATCAAGTTCAAGGAGTTCGTGAAGTTCGCGAAGCTTGGCATTCGCTACAGCGCCTTGACCAGCAAACAGATCGACGTCTCGTTCGGGTTCGCAACCGATTGGCAGATCGAGGACAACAAGCTCGCCGTGCTGGAGGATGATAAGGGTTTGTTCCCCCCTATTATCTGGTGCCCGTCGTGCGCCAGGATGCGCTGAAGG
The DNA here is from genome assembly GCF_024699925.1 of Mesorhizobium sp. J428. NCBI lineage: Bacteria > Pseudomonadati > Pseudomonadota > Alphaproteobacteria > Hyphomicrobiales > Phyllobacteriaceae > Mesorhizobium > Mesorhizobium sp. J428. The sequence goes on along the minus strand of NZ_JAJOMX010000001.1, from coordinate 1,167,910 downwards.
CCAACCCGAAGATCGCCGAGGTTCTCGACAAGCTGGCGCCGTTGCTCACCAACGAAAAGATGCGAACCATGAACGCGGCCGTCGAGCGCGACCGCAAGGAGCCGGCAGAGGTTGCGGCTGAGTTCCTGAAGGCCGAGGGTATCTGACCGGCCTGGAAAGACCCGCGTGATCTGGGCGCCCAAGAACCTTGGTCTGATCCTTGATGCCGCCGGACAGCACCTGGTGCTGTCCTTCCTGTCGGTGCTCATTGGCGGCATCGTCGCGTTGATCCTCGGGATCATCTCGGCGCGGCGCCCGAGGCTCTACGCCTTCTTCCTGACCGTGGCGGGGATCATCTTCGTGATCCCCAGCCTGGCGCTTTTTGCCTTCCTGATCCCGGTCATGGGACTGGGAATGAAGCCTGCAATCACCGGCCTTTCGTCGTACTGCGTGCTCATCCTGTTGCGAAACGTCGTCACCGGATTGCGCAATGTGCCCGACGAACTGCTCGATGCAGCCGACGGAATGGGGTTCAGTCGTTGGCAGCGGCTGATCCGCGTGGAACTGCCGCTTGCCCTGCCGCTGATCGTCTCGGGCGTCAGGATCGCGCTGGTCACCGTCATCGGCATTGCGACGATCGCGGCCTTCATCGATGCAGGCGGGCTCGGATCGATCATCCTGGCCGGCATCGACCAGAACTTCCCCGAGAAGATCATCGTCGGCGGCGGCCTTACGGCGCTGATCGCCATCTTCTTCGACACGGTGATGACCTGGCTCGAGCGGCGGCTGCAGCGCTGGAGGCAGGCGTGAACCTGCTGGCGGAGGCTTTCAATTGGATCGTCGCCAATCCCGGTGACTTCAACCAGGCGCTGCGCCAGCACCTGATCATGTCCTTTGCCGCACTGGCCTTCGCGCTGGCGATCGGATTGCCCCTTGCGGTGGTGATCCTCAGACACGGCGGTCTGGCTGCGGCGGCGATCAATGTCGTCAACGGCCTGCGCACACTGCCCAGCCTTGCCATCCTCGCGATCATGATGCCGCTTCTCGGCATCGGGTTGTGGCCCTCGATCGTGGCGCTGACCATTCTGGCGCTGCCGCCAATCCTCATCAATGCCTATATCGGCCTGCGCGATGTCGACCAGGACGCTGTCGAAGCTGCCACCGGCATGGGCATGAGCAACGGGCAGATCCTGCGCAAGATCCGCATTCCGCTCGCCGCGCCGGCGATGTTTGCCGGTTTGCGCACTGCCACAGTGCAGGTGCTGGCGGGCGCGACGCTGGCGCCCTTCATCGGCGGTGGCGGCCTTGGAGACTTTATCGCCGTCGGCGTGGCCGGCATGGATCAGTCACGGTTGCTGGTGGGCGCCGTGCCGATAGCGTTGCTGGCGCTCGGGGCCGAGTTCTCCCTCGGCCTCACCGAGCGCTGGCTGTTCGGAGAAAGACGCGCCGCATGATCACGATGAAGAGCGTTACAAAACGCTTCGGCGAGGGCGGCACGCCGGCGGTTGACAATCTGGACCTCGAAGTGCCCGACGGCGTGACGGTGGCGCTGGTCGGTCCTTCAGGCTGCGGCAAGACGACGACGATGCGCATGATCAACCGCCTGATCGAGCCGACCAGCGGCGAAATCACCGTCAGCGGTCAGGATGTGCGCGCAGCGGATCCGGTGCAGCTGCGCCGCCACATCGGCTATGTCATCCAGCAGGTCGGCTTGTTCCCTCATATGACGATCTGGGAGAATCTTGCTTCGGTTCCCCGCCTGCTCGGCTGGGAACGCGCGAAAATCGACAGCCGGAATCGTGAGTTGATGGCTCTTGTCGGTCTCGACGCATCGATGTTGACACGCTATCCGCGACAGCTGTCGGGCGGGCAGCGCCAACGCGTCGGCGTCGCGCGTGCCCTCGCGGCCGACCCGCCGGTCCTTCTCATGGACGAACCCTTCGGCGCCATCGATCCGATCGCCCGCACACGGCTGCAGAACGAATTCAAGCAAATCCTCAAGCGCGTGAAAAAGACCGTCGTCATGGTGACGCACGACATTGACGAGGCAGTGCGGCTTGGCGACCGCATCGCCATCATGCGCGACGGCAAGATCGTCCAGTATGATACGCCGGAGACAATTCTCTCCCGGCCAATCGACGGCTTCGTAGAAGATTTCGTCGGTGCGGACAGGGCACTGAAGCGTCTCAGCCTGTTTGCGGTCAGCGAGATCATGGTGCCTGGAGAGGCGTCGTCGTCGCTGCCCCGCATCGCCCATGACGCCGACCTGCGCGACGCGCTCTCGACCATCGTGGCCGCCAAGAGTGACGCCGCCGTGGTGACGAACGAATCCGGAGCGGTGATCGGAACGATCAAACGCGAAGCCATTCTGGCTTTCTGAAATGACTTTTCCTCGATCTATCGCCATCACCGGACCCTTCTCCGATTGGAGCCTGGATGGTCTGCGGGACGTTGCGCGTCGCGCCGATGAGATGGGCGTCGAAGCAATCGTCCTGCCTGATGTCATAGCTCCGGCCGGCGGCGGCGAAGCCTGGCCGGATGCGCTGATCCTGATCGGCTGGCTGGCGCCGGCGACCCATCGCATTCGCCTGATTGGCAGAGTCTCGAGCCTCGGACACCAGCCCTACAATCTGGCTCGGCGGTTGGCGTCGCTAGATCTGATCAGCGGTGGCCGTGCCGGCTGGGCGGTGGAAGAGGGGCAGGTCGAGGACGCCATAGCCGCTTTCAGCGGCGCGTTTCGGCTGGCAGGCCAGGACCTCGGCGAGCGTGAAGAGGAGTTCGAAGCCATCGTGCGCGGCCTCTGGCAAAGCTGGGACGCGGATGCGTTGACGCTCGACAAAGCCGCTGGGCAGTTCTTCAAGCACGAGGCCATGCACCTGCTCAGCCACAATGGCGCACACTTCTCGGTGAAAGGTCCGCTGAACGTGATGCGCGCGCCTACAGGCGTGCCGGCCTTGCTCCATGCGAGCGATCTCGCCGACGCGGTACCCGTCGCCAGCGTCCGTGCGGTATTGGCGTTGCTGGGAGAGGCATGACGATGGCCGGGCAGATGAAACTCGGTGCATTCCTGATGCCCACCGGTCACCACATCGCGGCGTGGCGGCATCCAAACGCCGTCGCCGATGCGGGCGTCAATGTCGGACATATGATCGAACTTGCCCAGATTGCCGAGCGAGGACTTTTCGATCTGATCTTCTTCGAAGACGCCGCCGGCGTACGCGAGGCGCGGGTGGAATTGGCGGCTCAGACGTCGCGGTCGATCGGTTTCGAGCCAATCAGCCTGCTGGCGGCGCTGGCCGCCAACACGCACACGATTGGTCTGGTGGCGACAGCGTCGACATCCTACAACGAACCCTATGCCTTGGCGCGTGCCTTCGCCACGCTGGACCTCGTCAGCGACGGTCGCGCCGGCTGGAACCTGGTGACCTCTGCAAGCGAGATCGAGGCGGCGAATTTCGGCGCCCAAGGCCTGCGCGCCCATGGCGACCGCTATGTTCGCGCCAAAGAATTTGCCGAAGTCGTCAGCCGCCTCTGGGAGCCGTCTTCACGGTTCGGGGTGGTGGAGCATCAGGGTGAGAATTTCGCCGTGCGGCAGGGCCTCGGAATTCCTGCATCGCCCCAAGGCGCGCCCGTCATGGTGCAGGCGGGTTCGTCCGATGTGGGGCGCGATCTTGCCGCGCGCACGGCGGACGTCGTGTTCGTCGCGACGCAGACGCTGAAGGACGCCAAGTCGTTCTATGACGATGTGAAGGCGCGGACCGAGCGAGCGGGGCGCCGTCCCGAAGCCATCAAGATACTGCCCGGCGTCTCGCCTGTGGTCGGTGAAACTCGCGCCGAGGCGCAGGAGAAATTCGACGAGTTGCAGGCATTGATCCCCGACGAGGTCGGGCTGGCGCTGCTTGCAAGTTATCTCTCGACCAATGCGCTCGACGGCTTGCCGCTGGATGGGCCGCTGCCGGACATCAAGGTCGGCGAGGGAATGCAGAGCCGCCAGCAGCTGGTCATAGACCAGTCGCGTCGCGATGGCCTGAGCATCCGGCAGGTGGCGCAGCATTTTGCCGGCGCGCGCGGCCATTGGCGACTTGTCGGAACAGCGAGCGACGTCGCCGACGAGATGGAAGCCTGGTTCCTTGGCGGCGGGTGCGACGGCTTCAATGTGCTGGCCGCCTATTTTCCTGGCGAGTTGACCAGTTTCGTCGACCGGGTCATTCCCGAACTGCAGCGGCGCGGGCTGTTTCGCACCGCATACGAAGGCGCGACCCTGCGCGCCAATCTGGGAATCGCGCCGGCATGAGCGATCTGGCACGGCGGATAGTCGACGACATAGTCGGCTTGCGGCCCTTCGCGCCGCGTGAGGACGAGATCAAAGGGCTGACGCACGCCTATGAAGTGCAGCGGGAGGTCAATGACAAACTGATCAAGGGCGCTCCGGGCCGGCGCATCGTGGGCTACAAGATCGCCTTCAACCGCCGGTCTTCGATGGATTATTATGGCCTGAGCGAGTCATGCTATGCGCCTCTCTTTTCCGATCAGGTTCACGCCTCAGGCGCAGAGTTGGCTCTGGCGGGATTTGTCGATCTGGTGATCGAGCCCGAGATCGCCCTGCGCCTCATCGCGCCAGTTGAAACGGCAACCAGCGTCAAGGATCTGGAGCACGCCGTCGAGGCGTTGCCAGCGATCGAGATCATGGATGCACGAGGCGCGTTTGCCCACGATCCGAGCGCGGCGGCGGCCGTCGCGCAACGCATTCACAGTGAGGGGGCGGTGTTGGGAACCCCTGTCCCATTCGTCGCGAGCGCCGACACTGCCGTACGCCTGTCCATAGACGGTACGGTTGCGGGCGAGGCGCGGAACGCCGCCCCGCAGCAGCCGCTTGAGGCGCTGAACTGGCTGGTGAGCGCATTGGCTCGCGATGGCAAAGCCCTGGAGCCGGGAATGGTGGTTCTGACAGGCGCGCATCTGCCGGGCCGGGCCATCACCTCTCCTGGCGTGATCAGGGTTGAGATCACGCCCTTTGGCGACGTCGTGCTTCAGCTGCGGCCATAGGCGATGGCGCGCATCGCGGCCACGCTGGATCGCGACCACAGCTGACGATGCACCGCCTGCACATCGGGACCAGTCGCGCGATCGGCTTCGAGAACAGGCGTCGCCGCGCGCACGGTCTTGTAAAGTCCGGCCGAGGCGGCAGACAGCGACACGGTTTCACCACCGCCGCGCCTAAGGTCGACAGCCTGTGCCGCCAGCATGGCTTCGATTGACACCAGCCAACGCAGCGGCTCCATCTGCTCCGTCAGCTTCGAGACAGCGAGCAGGCTGTTGGCGCCGATGTCTTCGACCATATCCGAAACGACGAGCGCATCGAGGCTCGCCGGCGTCGCGCGCAGGCGGATTTCGGACTGCAGCGCGCCGATCGTCTTCTGCATCGGAACGAATCCGGCGGATGCGCCGCCGACAGGCGAAAGATAGTTCGGCAAACCGGACAGCCGTCCGGTCATCAGCTTGATCGAACGCTGGGCGGAGGCCGTGCCCAGTTGGGCGAGAGCAATTGCGAGGTTGTCAAAGGCAAGCGCCAGCGAGACCGTCAGAAAGTTCGCGGATGGCATGATCTCGCCTGTGTCGCCGAAGACCAGCGGATTGTCGGCAGCGGCGTTCAGTTCTACCTCTGTCTCATCGCGTGCATTGTCGATGGCTGCGATCGCGGTGCCAGTGATCTGCTGCAACCCGCGAAATGAGATGGCATCCTGCACCTTCCGAGGGGCACGTTCGAAGAAGTTGCTGCCGTCCAGGACATGGCGGAAAAGGGCGGCGGCCCGCACCTGCCCGGCCGACGGCCGCGCCGCCGTCGCCCGGTGTTCAAACAGATATGGATTGGCTCCGAATCCCTGGCAGGCCAGCGCGGCGGCAACGGTGTGGGTTGCGATGAGGCCGTCGAGCGCATCGACGGCAAGCGCGGCGGCCCCGACGGTTACCGATGATGCGCTTCCGACCGAAAGCCCATCCTTCGGAGCGAGTTGCGGAATCGCCAGTCCGGCCTTCGCCAGCGCCGAACGCGCGTCTAAAACCTTGCCGTCGTAGTAAACTTGGCCTTCGCCGATCGCGGCGGCGGCAAGGTGCATTGTCTGGACGAGATCGCTGGCGCCTATGGAGCCGTGGCGCGGGATCGCAGGTATGACATCCTTTGCAAACATGGCACAGAGGTGGTCGAAGACGGGCAGCGAAACGCCCGCGCCTCCTTGCGCCAGTCCGGCCAGTCGGCAAAACAGCACGGCTCGGCATGTTTCCAGCGGCAGCGGCTCGCCGACCGCGGCGGCGCGAGGCAGAATAAGCGCGCGTTGCATGCTAGCTGCCTGCGCCGGCTCGATACGGTGGCCGATGTTCGCACCCATGCCGGTGTTCAAGCCATAGACCGGAATATCGCGCGCAAGGAAGTCGTCCAATACGTGACGGGCTCGCACCATTCGCTCGCGCGCGGCTGACGTCGCGGTCACCTCAGCGCCGCCTCCAGACGCAGTGACGACGTCGGCGATAGTTACGGGCTGGTCGCCAAGCGCGAGGCGCATCAGGCGTAACGCAACCGATGCCCGATGCGGAGCTGCTCTGCCTTGGCAAGGAAAGCGTGGCCGAGCGCGATGTCCGAAAGCGACAGGCCGCGATGCCAGAACAGATTTGTCTCCTCATCGCTCTGGCGTCCAGGCTTCACCCCGGCAACGATCTGTCCGAGTTCGGCGTGCAGTGTCTGCTCTGACAGCTTGCCGGCTTCGACGTGGGCGCGCAGCGAGCCGAACTTGCCACCCTTGCACTGGCCCCAATCGTCGACCACCAGTTTCGCCATGATGTCGGTGAGCGACAGCTCCACTGCGCTCATGGTGCCATAGGGAACGACCAGCGCGCCGGGCTTTATCCATTCCGTCTTCAGCATCGGCTCCGGTTTGCTGAGCCGCGACGCCTCGACGACAATGTCGGCGCCCTCGACGCAGGAGCGCCAATCGTCGGTGGCAATCACAGGTTTGCCGAGGTCGCGCGTCAGCCGCTCGGCGAAGCCGGTGCGGCTTTCCGGCCGGCGCGAATGCACGCGTATCTCATCAAAATCGAAGAGATGATCGAGCAGTCGCACATTCCAGTAAGCGGTCCCACGCGCACCGATGTGGCCGAGAACCTTGGAACCTTTGCGAGCCAGATATTTCGCGCCGATGGCGGTCACCGCGCCGGTGCGCATGTCGGTAATGCCGCTGGCGTCGAGAATGGCCGTCGGCTTGCCTGTGCGCGGATCGAAGAGGTTGAGCACGGCGAATTCCGACGGCATTCCGTGCTTGTAATTATCTACGAAGTCGCCGACGACTTTGACACCGGCTGCATCGATCTCACCGCCGATCCAGCCGCGCAGCACGTTGAAATGACCCTCTACGCCTGCGCGAGGCTCAAGATGCATGCGCGGCTCGATCACCGTTTCGCCGCGCCCCTGCATGGCGAGACTGGCCTCGATTGCCGTCAGGATCTCGGCGTCGCTTAGCATTGCTGCCTCGATGTCGAACCGGTTCAGATAGGTGAGATAGATTGGCTGCATGCGAATGGCCTGATGCTGGCTGCTACGGTTCGATACTGATCGAGACCTTGTCCGGATAGAAGGCCACATGCTGCGAAATGTCCGCGACAGCAGGGTAGGGCGCCTCATATGTCCAGACAGCGTTCGCGCCAGCTTCGCCCAGACGATCGATGCTGAAATAGCCAGCATCCCCTTTGTAGGGGCAATAGGTCGCGTGACTGCTCTTCGTCAACTGCACCATGTCAACGTCGCTGCGCGGGATATATTGGACCGGCGGGTATGAAGCCTCGCGCAGCTCCAACGCATTGCGCGTGTCGGCTATGACGATGTCACCAGCTCGAACCACCACCCGCTTCGGATTGGAGACAATCGAAATGGGATGGTCGGGGTTGGGAATAAGAATCTTTCGGTCGGTCACCTGTCACCCTTCTCGGTTGCTCGCAGAATATCGCCGCAGCATCGATCGCATAACTCTTCGGGGACAACCGGCCCGATTGCAAGGTTCAATACGCCCGGCGCGCAACGACGATTTCGACGAGGATGGAGTGCGATCTCCTCCGGTGCGATGGTGCCGGTGTCGAGGCCGGCCGGCTTCGCTGGGCAGCCTTTTCAGTCGCGAATGACGACCACCGGACCAAAATCTATCGGTTCGGACGCCGAGTGCCCGTTACCCGCCGGCACGGAGATAGATTGCTGCGTTGACCGTGCGGGTACAGCGGTCTGCGCCGTAGCCGGGACGGCCGAGACGAAGGCCAGCATGCTTCCCGCCAGGAAGGCGGCGCGACGCCGTCGGATCGCGCTCGCCAAATGAGTTGTTGTCGATGCCTGTCCCGTCACTGCAGCCTCCGTTCTGGCGACGTTTGATACCGCCGCAATCACGTCAAGCGTGTACTGTGCTCTCTGCTCATGGGGGTGACGATTACGGATTGCCGTCTGGGACACTGCGAGTGAGAACCTGGCCTGACCGACTCATGGTTCTCCGGACGGTCGACGCCAAATCTAGCGTGTCGTCATCGAACGTTGCGCTGGGCCCGTGGCGGGGCGTGACATGAGGCTCAGTCCTAGGGCATCGAATAGTTCATGGCCCTGAGGTCGTCGAGCAGACTGGGCCCGTTCGGTTCCCAGCCAAGTTTTTTCCGCGTCTGCGTGCTGGAAGCCGTGATGTCCATCGAGGCGAACATTGCGAACCAGCCAAAATGAGTTTCAGCCTCATCTTGCGGGATCGAGACGGCGGGCAGCCCGAGGCCGGCAGCGACAACTTCGGCGATATCTAGTGCCGCGACGCCCTCTTCGGCTACGGCATTGAAGCGGGCGCCAGGCTCGGCGCGATCCAGCGCCAGAACGTAGAGCCTGGCCACATCGTTCACGTGGCCCGCGGCCCAGCGGTTGGCGCCTTCGTCGACATAGGCCACGACGCCTTTTTGGCGGGCCATCTCGATATAGGGCGAGATAAGGCCCTGCCTTACCGTGTCGTGCACCTGCGGAAGTCGAACCACACCGAGGTTGACGCCCGCTTCGAGCTGTTCCTGGCCAGCCAGTTCCGAGGCTATGCGTGAATGTGGAACGACAACGAGATCACAGGCACCCGCGAGGGCATCAAGCGCCTCCACCACCCCGACCTCGGAGCGATCGACTTGGAGTTCTCGACCTTTGCGGTTGAAGGCCGGTCCGACCTCAATATGATGGTGTAGTCCCGCAAATTCCGAGGTGACGGAGCAATTTCGCTTACTGATAACCAGCGCTCGTTGAGCCCGCCGCGCCTGCACCGACACCCAACCCGTCACCGCTGCCTCTCACTGGCGGTCGTGCCCCACACCACGGCGCGCTCGTGGCGGCGGATGACGTGCTTCAGTTCTTCGAACGCGGCGATGATGTGCCCCGCAAAGCGCTCCGCCGCAGGTGAGCGTGCGCTGTTTGCGCGTCGCAAAATGCCGAGCGAGCGGTTGGGCTGCGGAATCTCATAAGGTAGCACGGCGATGCGATTTTCCCGCCGCTGTGCGAACACCACCGAAAAAGGCAGCACGGCCAGCGATTCCGTTTCGACCAGCACATTCACGACGCTCATCAGCGAGCCGCCCGAATAGCGGATATGCAGGTCGGACATGCCGATGGACATGAGGATCATCTGCAGGTCGGACGCCAGCGGCGACCCCGGCAGCGGCCCCACCCACGGATAGCGGGTCAGGTCTTGCGCCTCGAGCGGGCGCTTGCGCATCAGTGGGTGGTCGGGCCGGCAGGCAACAATGTTGCGGCCGGGCAGGATCTCGGTGAACTCGAAGCCGCTGCCAAGGTTCAGGACGCCGATGGGCACGATGCCGAGGTCAATCTGGTTCGCCTCGAGAGCAGCCGCGATCTCGGGCTGATTCATGTAGCTTTGCTCGATCGTCACTTCCGGTTCCTGGTTCTGGAAGGTGCCGATCATGGTGCTGATCATCGCGTCCATGAAAAAGGGCACGCCGCCCACGCGCACCAGCCCCTTTGTGCCACGCACGAAGCCCTGCACCGCGTCGGAGGCGCGGCGGGAAGCGGTGATGATGCTGCGTCCCTGTATAGCAAGCTGAATGCCCAGCGGTGTGGCCTGAAGCGGGCGGCGGCCCTTCACGAACAGCGGCTCGCCTACCCTTGCCTCCAGCATGGCGAGCGACCGACTGACCGCCGGTTGTGTCAGGCCCAGCATTGCCGCGCCTTCAGAGACACCGCCCGCGTCCAGCACGGCCGCAAGCTGCATAAGGTGGCGTTCATTCAGCTTCATAGCACAGTGCTATACTATTGGCCGAATATCTCAACCTAACCCGCCAAGCCGCATGCTATCCCAAGATCGAGGGTTGGGAGGCCCTTGGGAGGATGGACGGCAATCAGCACAGGCTCCATCGTGGCGGCACTTCGGCGACGGGCCAGATGGCTTCGGAGGATTTTGCCGCCCGTCTTGCGACACGCCCTGCGTCACGCCTTAGCGAGACGGTGGGTGCCTTGGTCGCCAGCCTCAATCGCCTCGCCGACGAACTGGGCCTCACCGCATCCGAATTCCATGCCGCGACCGATTTTCTGACCGAGGTTGGCCACTATGCCGATTCGCGTCGCCAGGAATGGGTGCTGCTGGCGGATGTCCTGGGCCTGTCCTCACACATCGAGGATCTGAACCATCGCCGCCCGGCGGGCGCTACGCCAAACACGATCGCTGGTCCATTCTATCGCGCCGACGTGCCGGAAATGCCGGCCGGAGCCAACATCTCGCGTGATGGCAAGGGCGAGCCACTCAGCGTTTCGGGCCGAGTGGTCGGCCTTTCGGGAGAGCCGCTCGCCGGCGCGCTGGTCGAGGTCTGGCAGGCCAATGGCGACGGGAAGTGACGAGAACCAGGAACCGGACCGTCAGCCGGAGAACAATCTGCGCGGCAGGTTTCGTGCCCGATGCGCTCGGCTGCTTCGCGTTTCGCACGGTGATGCCACGCGGCTATGCGCTGCCTTCGGACGGACCTGTCGGGCGACTTATGAGGACACTCGGGCTCACCCTGGAGCGGCCCGCGCATCTGCACTTTCGCGTCTCCGCCGAAGGCTACGAGACACTGACGACGCATATATTCGACATATCGGATCCTGCCATCGGACGTGACGCGATTTTCGGGGTTAAACCCGAACTCCTGGCCCATTTCAGCGCGGACTCCTGCGATGGAGGCGCGCAGGGGCGATCCCTCGAACAGGAACTGGTGCTCTGCCGCACGCGGCGAGACTGATTGAACGAACGGAGGAAACCATGAACCAGATCAGCGGCTATCATCATCTGACAATGTCCACCGACGGAGCCCAGGAGGACTTCGATTTCTATACGAAGACCCTCGGCCTGCATTCCGTGAAGCGGACTGTCCTGTTCGACGGGGTGATCCCTGTCTATCACCTCTACTATGGCTCACCGAACGGCGACGCCTCGACGATCATCACCACGTTCCCCTTTCGCAAGCCCGGGGTCTATGGCCGACGCGGCACGAACCAGTCACGTACCATCATGCAGGCCATTCCGATGGGAGCGGCCAGCTTCTGGGTAGACAGGCTGAACGGCAAGGGCATCAAGGCCGAGAAGATCACGCGCTTCGGCGCAGACCGCGTCGCCTTCGCGCATCCGAGCGGCATCCCGCACGAACTGGTGGAGAGCGACAGCGACAAGCGTGAGCCCATCGTCAACGCGGCACAAGGAATTGGCAAGGCGCATGGCATCAAGGGCATCTACGGTGGTCTCGTCGCCTGCTTCGACCGTACCTCGATGGACGACTTCATGACCATCGCGCTGCCTCTGACGAAGGAGGCCGATACGCATGAAGGAACCGTCTATCGCGTGCCGGACGACAACGGCGTCATCCAGCGCGTAGAGGTCGTCGAGGACCGTGTCTCGCCTCAGGGCACGTGGACACTTTCAGGCGGTACCATCCACCACCTGGCACTGAACACCGGCAACGAGGAAAACCAGATGAAGCTTCGGGCCCATATCGAGGGGCTCGGCTTCACCGACATCTCGGAGCAAAAAGACAGGAACTATTTCAAGTCCTGCTATGTCCGTTCGCCGGGCGGCGCGCTGTTCGAGCTCGCCTGGACGACGCCGGAAGGTTGGGCGCGCGACGAGCCTCCGGGCGCCATCGGCAAGACGCTGGTATTCCCGCCGTGGTTCAAGGACCGCGAAGCGGAACTGCGCGCTGGACTGGAAGAAGCCGAGTTCGCCTGATGGTGTCCGGCGCGCTGCATCTGGGGCCAAGGACGAAGGCGCAAGCAAGCTGCGTCATCGTTCACGGCCGTGGCCAATCGCCGGAGGAAATGCAGTCGCACATTCTGGCGCGGCTCGACGCGCCGGACGTTGCTTTCGTGTTGCCACGTGCGGCCAAAGGGGCATGGTACGCAGCCAAGGCGGTCGACCCGCTCACGTCGGGAACCCGCGCTGCACTGGGCGCCGCGCTCAACCAGCTCGAGGCCGACGTCGAGGAAGCGAAGGCTGCGTATCCGGGCCTGCCCCTATTGCTTGCCGGTTTCTCGCAGGGAGCCTGCCTGTCGCTTGAGTATGCCTTTGCGGGACTGTCCGGCGTCGATGCCCTCATCGCTTTCACGGGCTGCCGGGTGGGACGTGCGTCAGACGATCGGCCGGCCAGCCTTCGCAATGGCCTGCCCGTCTATCTGACGGGTTCGGATGCCGATCCGTGGATACCCGTGACAGCTTTCGCAGAGGCGGCGCTCGAGCTTGGACGGGGCAGGGCGAAGCTGCGGGCGGACCTCTTTCCGGGGCGCGGACACGAGGTTTCGGATGCCGAGATCGATATGATGCGCAGCGTGCTGGCGGACCTTGCCGGCGGACAGAACATCGGAATGGCGGCCGCCCGGTAGGCCGCGTGCAACGCCTGTCGTGAAGAGAGGGCCGTAAAGGCCGGCAGATCGGAAACAGGGAGGAAAACATGATCACCAGACGAACTTTCATGCAGTCAACGGCGGCGACGGGACTGGCGCTCGCGGCGCCCGGCCTTGCCATGCCGGCCATCGCGCAGGGTACGAAAATCAAGCTCGGCTATGTCTCGCCGCAAACCGGCCCGCTCGCCGGCTTTGCGGAAAGCGACGCCTACAACATTGCGGCCTTCCTGGCTTCGGAGCATGGCGCGAATTTCGAGGTTGTCGTGAAGGACAGCCAGTCCAACCCGAACCGCGCCGCCGAGGTGGCGAAGGAACTGATCCTGAAGGACGAGGTGAAGCTGATGCTCGTCGCCTCGACGCCGGAAACCACCAATCCGGTGGCCGGTGTCTGCGAGGGTGAAGGCGTGCCCTGCATCTCGACCGTGGCGCCCTGGCAGCCGTGGTTCATCGGCCAGCAGGGCAACCCCGGCGATCCTTCGAGCTGGCAGAGCTTCGACTATGCCTTCCACTATTTCTGGGGCATGGAAGACGTCATCAAGGTCTACACCGCGATGTGGAACCAGCTCTCGACCAACAAGGCGGTGGGCGGCCTGTTCCCGAACGACGCGGACGGCAATGCCTGGGGCGATCCGGACCGCGGCCTGCGCCCTGGCCTGGCGGAGCAGGGCTACGCACTGACAAACCCCGGCAGCTTCCACAATCTCACCGACGATTTCTCGGCACAGATCAATGCCTTCAAGGCTGCCAACACTGATATCATCACCGGTGTCCTCATCCCGCCGGACTTCGGCACTTTCTGGAGCCAGCTGCGGCAGCAGGGCCTGAAGCCGAAGGTGGTGACCGTGGCGAAGGCATTGCTGTTCCCGCAATCTGTGGAAACCCTCGGCGAGGCCGGTCACAATCTGTCGTCCGAGGTGTGGTGGACGCCGTCGCACCCCTTCAAGTCCAGCCTGACCGGCAAAAGCTCGGCCGAACTGGCGGCGGATTTCACTGCAAAATCGGGCCGCCCGTGGACGCAGCCAATCGGCTTCGTTCATTCCCTTTTCGAGGTCGCGGCCAATGTCATGGGCCGCGTCAGCGACCCGTCGGACGGCGACGCCGTGGCGGCAGCCGTCGCAGCGACGGATATGGCGACCGTGGTCGGCAAGGTAGCGTGGAACGGCGTGAACGTGCCGCCTTTTGCCGCGAAGAATGTCTGCAAGACACCGCTGACCGGAGGCCAGTGGCGCAAGAAGGAGGGCGGCTACGACCTCGTCATCGTCGAGAACGGCGCGGCGCCCGAGATTCCCACCGGCGGCAAAATGGAGGCGCTCTCCTGATGTCGTGTGCGGCAGGCATGCTCGGCCGCACATAATCTGTGCCTGGGATCGCCGGAAAATATGCCCGAATGATATATAAAGGTGTGCTTTCCGCATTTGACTTGCAGGCGAACACGAAGCGTTATGCTTCTCAATCGGCTCCATCTGCTGGGAGGTATCTGGAGCCTTTCCGAAGACATGCGCCATTACGCCTGGGCCTGTTCCGGGGCTGAGGGCTGCTGCCCGCCACCAAGGGTGCGCGGACTTTCGGATAGCATTGGCTGGGAGGAAACAATGCCAAGCCTTGAGGCAATGTTCGACGTGCGCGGCAAGTCGGTGATCGTCACTGGCGGTGCCAGCGGCATCGGCCGCGCCTATGCCGAGATCATGGCTCAGCAAGGTGCGCGGGTGTGCATCCTCGATCTCGATCCGGTCGGGTTGGAGAAGACTGTAGCCGATCTGGTCGCCGGCGGCGGCGATGTCTGGGGGCGGGTGGTCGATGTCGGCGACCGCCCTGCCATGGCCGAGGCGTTCGACACGGTGGCTGCAAAGCACGGCCGTATCGACACCGTCTTCGCCAATGCCGGTATCGACCCTGGCCCGGGCTTCAACACGCCGACCGGCGAACGCAACCCCGAAGGCGCCATCGAGAACATTCCCGACGAGCAGTGGGACCGTGGCATCGAGATCAACCTCACCTCAGTCTACACCACGGTGAAGAATTCGGTGCGGCACATGAAGCCGAAGGGCGGCGGCGAAATCATTGTAACCTCTTCCATCGCCTCGGAAATCTGCGAGAGCATCGTCGGCACCAGCTATATGCCTGCCAAGGCAGCGGTGAACCATTTCGTGCGTCACATGGCGATGGAACTCGGCGCATACGGCATTCGTGTCAACGCGATCCTGCCGGGGCCTTTCATCACCAACATTGCCGGCGGCCGTCTGCGCAACAAGGCCGACCGCGCCGCCTTCGAAAGCCAGTCGCTCATCGGCCGCATCGGCGACGTCGAAGACATCAAGGGCCTGGCGCTGCTGCTGGCGTCACCTGCTGGTGCCTATTTCACCGGCTCGCTGATCGTCATCGACGGCGGTTCGCTCAATCGCATGACGTGAGATTTTCATCCGAATGCCCGAAGCGGGAGGAACGCGGGGCGGACGGTCAACACAAGGGAGGAAATGTGATGACCTACTATAATAAGTTGGTGAAGGCAGGCATCAGCCGTCGCACCGTGTTGCGCGGGTTGGGTGCGGGCGTCGTGGCGAGCACCGTCGGCATGCCGACCTATCTGCGCGCGCAGACCGCAGGAAAGATCAAGGTTGGCTACCTGACACCCGCCACCGGGCCGCTTGGCCTGTTTGGCGAGACGGACGGCTACACCGTCCAGAAGATCAGGCAATTCCTCGGCGGCAAGCTGACCTGCGCCAACGGAAATACCTACGAGATCGAAATCCTGGAGCGCGACACTCAATCGAACCCCAATAAGGCCGCGGAAATTGCCGGCGATCTGATCCTGAACGAGGAGGTGCATCTGATGGCTCCTGCCTCCACGACAGATACGATCCTTCCGGTCATGGAACAGTCGGAGCTTAACGAAACGCCCTGCGTCTCGGCGGGTGCGCCATGGCAGGCGGTCATCATGCCGCGCGGCGGCGGCGAGTTCAGCTGGACCTATCACTTCTTCTGGGGCCTCGACGAGGCGCTGAACACCTTCGTCGGCCTGTGGAACGGGCTCGACACAAACAAGAAGGTCGGCATGCTGTTCCCGCAGAACATCGACGGCGAGACCTGGGGCAACGACCAATACGGCCTGCCGGTGCCGACCAAGAAAGCGGGCTACGATGTGACGATCCCCGGCTACTTCCAGCCGCGGACCAATGACTTCTCGGCCCAGATCGCCGAATTCAAGAAGAACAATTGCGAGATCGTCGGGGGCATCACCTATCCGGACGACCTGAAGACCTTCGTCACCCAGTGCAACCAGCAGGGCTTCAAGCCCAAGGCAGTCACCGTTGCCGCTGCGCTGCTGTTTCCCAGTGGCGTGGAAGCGATGGGTCCGCTCGGCAACGGCATGTCGTCCGAGGTATGGTGGACGCCGGCCTTCCCGTTCCCGTCGACGCTGACCGGGCAGGTCAGCCGCGATCTGGCAGACCAGTGGGAGAAGGATCAGAAGCGGCAGTGGACACAGCCTTTGGGCTATTCCCATGCGCTCCTCGAGGTGGTGATCGACGTCCTGAAGCGGTCGACTGACCCGCTCGACCGCGAGGCCAACCGCGTTTCGCTGGCCGCGACCGACATCAACACCGTCGTGGGGCCGATCAAGTTTGCCGGCAAACCGCACAAGAACGTCTCCACGACGCCGATCTTCGGTGGGCAGTGGGTCAAGGGCGAGAAGTGGATGTACGACCTGAAGATCGTCGACAACACGGTTAACAAGCTGTTCGAGCCCGAACAGAAGATCGTCGCGATCGGCTGGTGAACTTTGCAACGGTGTAGCCCGGGATGAACCGCGAAATCTTGCTTCGCGCCAGCGACGTGTCGAAAAGCTTCGGCGCGGTGCGGGTCCTCCATGCGGTAAGCTTCGATGTCTATCGCGGCGAACTGCTCGGCATCCTTGGCCCCAACGGGGCAGGCAAGACGACGCTGTTCAACATGATCAGCGGCGATCTGAAGAGCTCAGGCGGCGAGATCCGCCTGGGCGGAGAGACGCTGAAGGGCGAACCGCCCTTCCGTCGCTGCAAGATGGGCATCGGCCGCACCTACCAGATTCCACGCCCCTATTCAGGCATGACAACTTTCGAGAACCTGCTTGTCGCTTCGACATTTGGCGCCGGCAAATCGGAGCAGGAAAGCTACGCCTTCTGCGCCGACGTCTTGCGCGAATGCGAACTCTGGGAAAAGGCGAACAGGCAGGCGGGCGCCCTTACGCTTCTCGATCGCAAACGGCTCGAACTCGCCCGCGCCCTGGCCTCCGATCCAAAGCTTCTCCTTCTGGATGAGATCGCTGGCGGCCTGACCGACGAAGAGTCGAAGGACCTGGTCGCGCTGGTGCGGCGCATTCGCGACCGCGGCATCACCATCATCTGGATCGAGCACGTGCTTCACGCGCTCCTGGCCGTAGCAGACCGGCTGATGGTGCTGAACTTCGGCGAGAAGATCGCCGAGGGGTTACCGGACGCGGTGATCGCGAACCCCGAGGTGCGGCGAGTCTATATGGGGATCGAGACATGAGCGCTGCTCTCTCCACACACGGCCTGGTGGCGCGATATGGCGATTTCCAGGCTCTCTATGGCATCGACGCCGAGGTGGGCGAGGGGGAGGCGGTTGCGTTGATCGGTGCCAACGGCGCGGGCAAATCTACCTTTCTGCGTGCCATAATGGGCCTGTTGCCGGTGGCGCCTGACATGGTGCGCCTCGACGGCCAGCCAATCGGCGGCACGCCCACGGACCGCATGGTGCAGAAAGGCATCGCCATCGTGCCCGAGGGTCGTCGCCTGTTCAACGGCATGACGGTGGAAGACAATCTGCGTGTCGCCATCGATCGCGCCGAATATCTCGGCCGCACCGGGGGCTGGTCGCTGGCACGGCTGCACACGCTGTTTCCCATTCTGAAGGAAAAGGCCCGCACGCCGGTGCAAAGCCTTTCCGGCGGTCAGCAGCAGATGGTCGCCATAGGCCGCGCACTGCTCTGCCAGCCGCGGATTCTGCTCTGCGACGAGATCAGTCTCGGACTCGCGCCGAAGGTGATCCGTGAGATTTACGCGGTGCTCCCCGAAATTCGCAACCAGGGCACGGCGATGGTCGTGGTTGAACAGGATGTCGGCCTCGCCCAGACGGCGACCGACCGCCTCTACTGCGTGCTCGAAGGCCGCGTGACACTGACCGGCCGATCCCGCGACGTGACGCGCGAGCAGATCAGCCAAGCTTACTTCGGAGCCAGTCATGCAGTGGCTTGATGCGCTCATCCAAGGCGTCCTGCTGGGCGGCATGTACGCGCAATACGCGCTCGGCATGGCGTTGATGTTCGGCGTGATGCGCATCGTCAATGTCAGCCATGGCGATCTGGTCATCCTGCTCTCGCTGATCGGTATCTCGATAGCCGGCGCCTGGGGATTGGGGCCGTTCACCGTGATGGCTGCACTCGTGCCGCTAGCTGTTGCGATGGGCTGGCTTTTGCAGAAGGCGCTGCTGAACAAGGTCGTGGGTGACGATCCTCTGCCGTCGCTGATCGCCACGTTCGGCCTGTCGTTGGCGCTGCAGAACCTGATGCTGCAGATCTGGTCGGCCAACAGTCGCTCGTTGCCGGGCGGAGGGCTCGAAAGCCGCTCGGTGGAGATCGGTGGCATCTATGTCGGTCTTCTGCCCATCATAGTCCTGGTGTTCGCTACCGGCCTCACCTGGGGTTTGGATCTGATGCTGAAGCGCACGCGCTTTGGCCGCTCGCTGCGCGCCGCTTCCGCGGATGTGGAGGCGGCGGCGATGACCGGCATCAATCCGAAGGGCGTCTATGCTTTCGCCACCGCCATCGCGGTAGGCATCCTGGGTTTTGCGGCCGTGTTCCAGTCGCTGCGGTCAACCGTGGCCCCTGCCGATGGTGGCGCGCAGCTTATCTATGCCTTCGAGGCAGTCATCATCGGCGGCATGGGCTCCATCTGGGGCGCCTTCCTCGGCTCGATGGTGCTTGGGATTACGCAAGCGATCGGCTTTCGCATCAACCCCGGCTTCGGCGTGCTGGCGGGCCATCTCGTATTCCTCCTTGTGTTGGCCATGCGCCCACAAGGCCTTTCGGGAAAGGGTTGACCATGAGCTCGACATCCGCTGCCGGACTGCCCGCGGTGCTTGTTCGCCGGCAAACTCTGTCGGGGCGCCTGGCTCTGGCTGTGTTCGTTTTCGCCGTTATCGGCCTGGTGCTGATGCCTTGGTGGGCCAAGCCCGGCACCATCCGCATGATCGTCGAATTGTGCTGCTACATCGCTGTCGCTCAGATGTGGAACATGATGGCCGGATATGCGGGGCTCGTCTCCGTGGGCCAACAGGCGTTCGTCGGCACCGCCGGTTATGCATTGTTCGTGCTGGCGCAAACCTTTGGCGTTAATCCGTTCGTCGCGATATTTCTGTCGCTGCTCGTGCCCGCCGTCCTGGCGGTGCCCTGCTATCTGCTGCTGCACCGGCTGGACGGGCCCTACTTCGCCATCGGGACCTGGGTCGTGGCGGAAGTCTTCCGGTTGGCTGCCTCGAACCTCACTTTCGTAAACGCCGGCTCCGGCATGTCGCTCGGCGTCATGCGAGAGTATTCGGCCTTCGAGCGCAACGTGGCGATGTCGCTTCTTTGCGCGCTGATGATCCTGGTGACGATAGGCGGCAGCTACTGGTTCCTGCGTTCGCGTTTCGGACTGGCGTTGATCGCCATGCGTGACAATCCGGTGGCGGCGGCGAGCCAGGGCGTCGATGTTCGCCGCCTGCGCTTCATGATCTATGTCGCGTCGGCGATCGGTTGCGGCCTTGCAGGCGCCGTTTATTTCATGGCGCAGTTGCGCATCAATCCGCCATCCGCCTTCGATCCGATGTGGTCGAACATCGCGATCTTCATCGTCATGGTTGGCGGGATCGCCTCCATCGAAGGCGTGCTGATCGGCGCTTTGATCTACTTCGTGGCCGAGCGCTGGTTCGGTGCCTACGGCGCGAGCTACTTCGTCGTGCTTGGGGTCATGACCGTGCTCGTTGCGCTTTATGCCCGTGGCGGCATCTGGGGGATGATCTCCAAGCGATGGGATGCCCCCTGGTTCCCAATCCGGCGCCATCTCGTTCAGGTGACGGAGGCAAAGCCATGAGGGCGGTCATATTCGACGCAACAGGCAGCCCGCTTCGCGTGGGCGACGTGCCGGATCCTTCGCCGGGCGCAGACGAGGTCGTGCTGCGCACCGCCGCGTGCGGCATCTGCGGCAGCGATCTGCACATCACTGAGGATCCCGCGCCGTTCGGGGTGAGCGGCGGCTTCGTTCTTGGCCATGAGATCGCCGGCGAAGTCGTGGCCACAGGCAAGGATGTGCATGATCTGCAGCGCGGCGACAGGGTGGCCGTCGTGCCCATGCGCGGCTGTGGTCGCTGCTCCCGCTGCGTCGACGGCGATCCGGCACGCTGCGCCGAATTGGTCCTCATCGGCGGCGGCTATGCCGAATACGTCACCGTCGCAGCGCGCCAGTGCCGTGTGGTGCCGGACGGCATATCGGTAGCGGACGCAGCGCTGGCGGAGCCGCTCTCTGTAGCGCTCCACTGCATCGTGCGCTCCGGCATGCAGCCGGGGGACAGGGTTGCGGTCCTCGGTGCCGGCCCGATCGGTCTGCTGGTTGCCTTCTGGGCGCGTCGCATGGGCGCAAGCCGCGTGGTCATGGCGGACAGGCATACCTACCAGCGCGATCGGGCGCTCGCACTTGGCGCGACGGATTTCGCCCTGTCGAACGAGAGGTTGTCGCAGAATATCGCCGACCTTTGCGGCGGCCCGCCCGACATCGTGTTCGAATGCGTCGGCAAGCGCGGATTGCTCCAGGCAGCTACCGAAGCGGTGCGACTTCAGGGCAGGGTCATCGGCGTCGGGCTGTGCATCGGGGGAGACGAGTGGGATCCCTTCGTGGCGCTCTCCAAGGAGATCGACCTGATCTTCTCGGTGTTCTTCCACCAGAAGAACGAATTCGGCGTAGCGCTGGACGCCCTGTCCGGCGGCCCCTTTGCGCCGCAACAGATCATCACCGACAGGATCGACCTTTCGCTTGTGCCGCAGGTCTTCGAGGGACTGCGTCAGCGTACCACGCAATGCAAGGTGCTGATCCAACCGGAGGTTGCCTGAGGAGGGTCCATCATGGCCATGAAGTTCGAAACTCTTGAATACGACATCGGCGGCGTCAAAACCGTTGTGAAGGCAATCGGCAAGGGCAAGCCGATACTCTTCCTGCACGGCATCTCGACGCTCGAAGGCTTCGATTTTGCCGAGGGGCTGGCGGACAGGTTTCGCGTGCTATGCCCAAGCCACCCGGGCTGGGGGTTTTCAGGCGCGGCGCCACATCTTGCGGGCATGAGCGATCTTATCGTGCACTACCTGAACCTGCTCGACGTGCTGAATCTGACCGAAAAGCCGCATCTGATCGGCTTCTCCATGGGCGGCTGGATGGCCACCGAGCTTGCCGGCCTCGCCCGCGAGAAGTTCGACAAGGTGGTGCTGATCGCGCCGGCCGGGCTGAATGACCCCTCGCATCCGGCAACCAATCTGGGCGCAGTCGCGCCGCAAGATCTGCCGAGCTACCTGGCGCACGACGTGTCTGTTGCACTGCGCTATTTTCCGGATGGGTCCGACGCCGGGTTTGCCGAGGCCTTCGGTGCGGATCGCGCCCGTGAAGGCGAGACGGCCGCGCGCGTTCTGGCCCCCTTTGGGATGGGGCATCCTAACCTGCGCCGTTTCCTGGCGCGGATCGCCAATCCGACGCTTGTCGTATGGGGCACGGAGGACCGGCTCCTGCCGGCCAGCCAGGCGCAGCTCTGGGTCGATGCGCTGCCCGATGCCCGTCTGCTGACCGTGTCCGACGCGGGCCATTTCGTCATGCAGGAAAAACCCGAAACGCTGAAGAAGATCGGCGATTTCCTCGCCGCGTGAATCGTACCTGTCCAATGGAGAACACAGCCATGAACAAGCCCATGAAGCACGGCTATTGGGGCAATACGGTCGATCATAAGGAAGTCTTGAAGAAGATTGCCGAGATCGGTCCGCGACTGGAAGCCAATGCCGCCGCCGATGAGGCTGCTGGCGAGCTGACGACGGAGAGTTTCGAACTGCTCAGGCCGCTGCGTTTTTCGCATCTTTTGGCCACAGAACAGCTTGGCGGTGCCCAAATGCGGCCGACCGAGGTGCTGCAACTGATCGAGGCGGTCACATGGTGGTCCGGTTCGGCCGGCTGGGTGTCCATGGTGCATTGCTGTATCGGCGCCATGTCGGCAGCGTTCCTGCCAGACTCGGCGGTGGAGCGTCTGTTCGGGCCGGGGACCGAAAACCGCTTCTCGGGGCAGGGCGCGCCGCTCGGCATGCTGAAGAAAGTCGACGGCGGTTACACTTTGACCGGCAAGTGGAGCTACGGCTCCGGCTTCTCTCACGCCACCTGGTCGCACTCCGCCTGCTTCCTGGATGACGGCACAGGAAAGCCTGCCAAGGATGCCGACGGCAACGTCATCGTGATGTGCGCACACGCACCCATCCCCGAGCACAAGCAACTCGGCAACTGGGACGTGCTCGGGCTGAAGGGCACGGGGTCGATCGACTATTCCGCCGAAGACGTCTTCATCGCCGAGGACCTGGTGTTTCCGATCCTGACGGCGCCGCCACAGCGCCTCAAAGAGCTGTTCAGCCTCGGCATCGTCGGGCTGGCCGCCATCGGCCACACCGGCTGGGCCATGGGCGCGGGCCGCCGCATGCTGGACGAGATCGCCAAGTTCGCGCGCAGCAAATCCGGCCGCGCCGGCATGCTCGGGGAGAGCGAGAAGTTCTGGTACGACTACGGTCGGGCTGAGGCTTCCTACCGCGCCGCGCGCGCCTTCGTCATGGAGGTGTGGGGCGACATCGAGGCGACTGCCGAGGCCGGCAAGATGATGACCACACGGAATATCAGCCTCGTACATCTCGCCAAAGCGCAGATCCACGAAGCGGGCGTCGATCTCTGCAATTTCGCCTATCGCGCGTCAGGCGGCGCAGGCCTGCGTGCCGGTGTCATCCAGCGCACATTCCGCGACATGATGGTGGCTGCCAACCACTTCACCATCGCGCCGTCCATCGTCACATCCGCCGGCCGCGACCTTGGCGGCCTTTGGAGTGACCGGGTCTGGCAGTTCTACGATCTGATCGAGAAGAAATGAGGCCGGCTGGCCGGGGCGGTGAGGATCGCCCCGGCGGCCGGGAAGAGCGACATGACCACAACTCCGCTGCAGACGGCCTTTCGCGAGGCGTTCCGCTGCCATCCCGCCGGTGTCGCCGTCATTACCGCCGATCCCGGCAGTAATCCGGTGGCGATGACCGTCTCGTCGCTGATCTCCGTCAGTGCCGACCCGCCTACGGTCGCGTTCTCTCTTTCATCGCGCTCAGGCTCGACGCAGCCTGTGCTGGCGGCCGGCACCATGCTGATCCATCTGCTGCGCTATTCCGACCTCGCATTGGCCCGGCTGGGCGCGACGCCCGGCGTCGACCGCTTTGGACAGGGTATCGCCTGGGACCGGCTGCCGACCGGCGAGCCGCGCTACACGGATGTCGCAACCTGGTTTCGTGCGCGCATCAGTGGAACCCTGCCCGTCGAAGGGGCAACGGTGGTGATTGCCGAACTCCTAGAAGGCAACACGGAAGGTGAAAATACTCACGCGCCGGAACTGGAATCGCTGATCTATCTCGACCGACGCTGGCATCGCCTGCGTGAGACGCAGGATGGTGTCGCCAGCCTGATGCCGATGGACATGGAATACCGCGATGTGTTCCGCTGAGGCCCCCGCCCGCGTCGGTGAATTCATAACGGAAAGCGATATTGTTGCTGAGTGATACGATCAACTTCACGCCTATTTGCGCCTAGGATGACAGAAGCAGACGTGCCGCTGAGGAGAGCGGTGGGAGGAACTGATGACGATCCTGTCCTTGCAGGGCGTATCGAAGAGTTTCGGGGCGCTTAAAGTCGCCGATGAGATCGGCTTCTCGTTGGAGCCGGGCGAGGCGCTTGGCATCATCGGTCCGAACGGCGCGGGCAAGTCGACCCTGTTCAACCTCATCACCGGCAATTTGCGGCCGGATTCGGGAAGGGTGTTTCTCGATGGTCGAGACATCACTGGCGAGAGCCCGATGCAGCGCTGCGCCAGCGGAATCGGCCGCTCGTTCCAGATCCCGCAGCCTTTCGACCATTTGTCGGTCTATGAGAACCTTTTGGTCGCTGCCCGTTTCGGCGGCGGCATGTCCGCCGCCGAGGCGCCGCATGCTGCGATGGATATCCTGCGCCGCACGGGGCTTGCCCATGTTGCGGATCGCGCGGCAGGTGGGCTGCCGCTGCTCAGCCGCAAGCGGCTGGAACTTGCACGCGCCATGGCGACACGTCCGCGGGTCATCCTGCTGGACGAGATCGCTGGCGGCCTAACGGAGGCCGAATGCGGCGAACTGGTGGGGACGGTCCGTGCCATCCATGCGCAGGGCATGGCGGTCATCTGGATCGAGCATGTGCTGCACGCGCTGACCTCGGTGGTGACGCGGCTGATGGTGCTGAACTTTGGAAGGATACTGACGATCGGTCAGCCCGACGAGGTAATGGCGACGCGCGAGGTACGCGAGATCTACCTGGGCATCGAGGCATGAGCGCACTCCTGGACATACGGGGGCTTACCGCTCACTACGGCGACTTCCAGGCGTTGTTCGGTGTCGATCTTCGGCTTGAGCGCGGCCAGACGATGGCGATCATCGGCGCGAATGGCGCCGGCAAGACGACGCTGATGCGGGCTATCACCGGTATTGCCCGCGTGACTGACGGCAGCGTCGAACTGGATGGCAAACCGATCCACAGCCTCGCCGCGCCGGATATTCTGTGCGCCGGCATCGCCATGGTGCCGGAAGGCCGGCGCCTGTTCCCCAGCCTGTCCGTGGAAGAGAACTTGCGGATCGGCGCGCATGCCCGCAAGGGCAATGGCTTCTGGGGCCTTGAACGGATCTTCGAGTTGTTCCCCATCCTGCGCGAGCGGCGCGCCCAGCCGGGCACGGCCTTGTCCGGTGGGCAGCAGCAGATGGTCGCGATCGGACGCGCTCTGATGTCAAACCCGTCGGTCCTGCTGTGCGACGAATTGAGCCTCGGACTGGCGCCTGTAGTGATCAAGGAGATCTACGCGGCCTTCCCGACGATCCGTGAAAGCGGCACCGCGATCATGCTTGTGGAACAGGATATCGGGCAGGCGCTGAAGGTAGCGGACCGGGTGCATTGCATGATGGAGGGCCGCATCACGCTGTCCGGTCATCCAAGCGAATTGTCGCGCGAGGCCATCCACGACGCCTATTTCGGGGTGAGCCACGCATGATCTGGTTCGACACACTCGTACAGGGGCTTTTGCTGGGGGGACTCTACGCGTTGTTCGCGGGCGGGCTCAGCCTCGTCTTCGGCATCATGCGCCTGGTCAATCTTGCGCATGGCGACCTGATCGTGCTCGCCGCCTATCTGATCCTCGGCATCTGCACGGCGACGGGGCTGAACCCGTTTGTCGCAGCGCTGCTGGCACTGCCGCTGATGTTCGCATTCGGATGGCTGTTGCAGACGTCGCTGCTCAACCGGGTTCTGGGCGATGACATACTGCCGCCGCTGCTCGTCACCTTCGGCCTCTCCGTCGTCATTCAGAATGCGCTGCTGCAGGGTTTCACGGCCGACAGTCGAAAGCTGCCGGTCGGCGCGCTCGAGGCGCAATCGATCGCGCTGGGGCCGGTGTCGGTCGGCGTGATGCCGGTCATCACCTTTGCCTCGGCCATCGGCGTGATCCTCTGCCTGAACTGGCTGTTCTACCGCACTGCGCTCGGACGCGCCTTCCGCGCCACCTCCGACGACCCCGTCACGGCGCAGCTCATGGGCATCCGCCCGCAGCGAGTCTTCGCGGTGGCGACCGGCATCGCGCTTGTTGTCGCTACCATCGCCGCGCTCTATCTGGGCGCGCGCGCAACCTTCGATCCCTCTATCGGGCCGGCGCGCCTGCTCTATGCCTTCGAGGCCGTCATCATCGGTGGTCTAGGCAGCCTCTGGGGCACGCTGGCCGGCGGGCTGGTTATCGGGGTCGCGCAGGCGCTCGGCGCGGCGCTCAGCCCGGAATGGCAGATCCTCGCCGGCCACCTTGCCTTCGTGGCGGTGCTTCTCGTGCGTCCGCGTGGCCTCTTTCCACGTGCGAACGACTGAGGCCGGCATGATGAAGCTTCTCCTGCCACTCTGCCTGATTGCTCTCCTGCTGCTTCTGGCCGCGGTACTCGTCATCGGCACGCGGGCCATGGTGCAAGACCTGTTCATGATCATGTGCCTCCTGGTCCTGGCGCTGAACTGGAACATGCTGGCCGGCTTCGCCGGGCTTGTCTCGGTCGGCCAGCAGGCGTTCGTTGGAATCGGCGCCTACACCATGTTCGCCGCCGTCATCCTCGGCGGGCTCGATCCGCTGCTCGGTGTGCTGCTTGGCGGCGTCGTCGCCATGGCGCTGTCGGTGCCGATGGCGTTCTTCACATTCAGGTTGAACGGCGCCTACTTCGCCATTGGGACCTGGGCCGTCGCCGATATCGCGCGGCTTTCCTTCAGCCAGTGGAAAGCACTCGGCGGCGGCACGGGCACCTCGCTGCCCAAGGGCGCGGCGCAGAATATGTTCGGCGTTGACTCGGTGCGCGCCATGCTTGGCTTGTCCAGGGCG
The DNA here is from genome assembly GCF_024699925.1 of Mesorhizobium sp. J428. NCBI lineage: Bacteria > Pseudomonadati > Pseudomonadota > Alphaproteobacteria > Hyphomicrobiales > Phyllobacteriaceae > Mesorhizobium > Mesorhizobium sp. J428. The sequence continues at coordinate 1,141,281 of NZ_JAJOMX010000001.1, read as the reverse complement.
GCCGCGGTGGACGTCATGACCTACTGGCTGGTACTGGCGCTGGTGGTCGCTCTGCTGGTGTCGAGCTGGGCCTTCCTGCGCTCACGCATGGGGCTCGGCCTGCAGGCGGTGCGCGACAACCCGGTCGCGGCGCGCTCGGTGGGCGTCGACCCGACGCGGCTCAAGGCGCTGGTGTTCCTGCTGACGGCTTTCGGCACCGGCATCTGTGGTGCGCTGATCTTCATCCAGATCGGTCGAATCTCGCCGGACGCTGCTTTCTCACTGCTGGACTGGACCGCCTTCGTCATCTTCATCGTGGTCATAGGGGGCATCGGCACGCTGCCCGGTCCTATTGTCGGCGTGCTGGTTTTCTTCGCGCTCGAGCGGCTGCTGTCCGACTACGGCACGGTCTATCTGATCATGCTCGGCGTCATCGGCATCACAATCATGCTGTTCGCGCGCCACGGCCTGTGGGGCAGCTTCATCCAGCGTATCGGCTTCGATCCGCTGCCGCTCGGCCATGCTGCGCCAAAATCCGATCCCGTCTCATGATGTTCGAGGAAGGAAAAACGTTGAGCTACTTCACCGAAGCCAATTCCATCGCCACGGTAAACGGCCGCATGGGCAAAGACACAGATGCTCGCCTCGCCGAAGTCATGTCCAGTTTGGTCAGGCATCTGCACGACTTCGCCAAGGAGACACAGCTTACACAAGCCGAATGGGAATACGGCATCGGCTTTCTTACCCGCACAGGGCAGATCTGTTCAGCCGAGCGGCAGGAGTTCATCCTTCTCTCCGACGTGCTGGGCATGTCGATGCTCGTCGACGCAATCAACAACCGCCGACCTCCGGGAGCGACGGAGAACACTGTCTTCGGGCCGTTCCACGTCGATGATGCGCCGATCCGGCAGATGGGCGACAACATCACTCTCGACGGCAAGGGCGAAAGCTGTCTGTTCGAAGGCCGTGTGCTCGCCCTCGACGGCAAGCCGATCGAGGGCGCCTGCGTCGACGTTTGGTCCGACAACGCGGACGGATTCTACGACGTGCAGCAGCCCGGCATCCAGCCGAAGTGGAACAATCGTGGCCGCTTCTTCACGGGGGCCGACGGGCGCTACAGCTTCCGCGGCATCAAGCCGGTCAGCTATCCCATTCCCGATGACGGCCCTGTCGGCCAGATGCTCGGCCATCTCGGCCGCCACCCTTACCGGCCGGCGCATATGCACTATCTCGTCACAGCGCCGGGCTACCAGAAGCTCGTCACCCACACTTTCGTCGGCGGCGACGAATACCTCTCCTCGGATGCGGTGTTCGGCGTCAAGAACACACTCATCGCGCCCTATGAGCACGTTACGAACGGCGACACGCTGTGGCGCTCGCCTTTCGACTTCGTGCTGGTTCCGATCTGAGGCTCCAATGCCCAATGTGAAGATATTCGTCGACGAAACCCGGTTTCGCGCCGTGCAGGAGGACTTGGCGAGCATTCTGCCCGACCTGCGGACGCAGCTTTGCGAAGCGCTCTCGGTAGATCTCGCTGCTACCCAGTTTGCCGTGATCCCGGTGGTAGGGCTGCCGGACCAGCCGGCCATCAATGTCGAGATGCATGTCCTGCCGCGGCCGGAGCGGACACGAGAGGCGGTTCTGGCCGTGGCGAAGAAGACGCGCGATAGCGTCCATAAGGCGACCGGGCAGCATGTTGCGGTGCGTATCGCGACGCTGGACGCGGAAACCTATGTTGCGCTGAAATGAGCCGCACCCATCCTGCTAGCCGCGTCGCCGGGTAACCTGCTGCTCATGATCCATGCGCGCTTGCAGCCGCTGGCATTCCGCCTGCAGGAAAGTGTTGAACTGACGCACGGCCGGAGGACCCTGACGATCCTTCACGGTCAGCAATCCGAGTTGGCGGTCGGGGTGGTCTATCTTCAGCGGCAGCGCTTCCAGCGGTACCGTGTTGCGCGACAGGAAGACGACGGAATAAGGCAGGACAGTCAGAGAGTCGGAACCCGCCAGAACAGACTGGATCGATGCCAGCGTGCCGCCGGAAAAGTTCACCCGGAAATCTTCCTGGCCGATGGATTTCAGCGCCCGTTCGAGATCGCGATAGAGTGGGCTGTTCGCCGGTGGCGCGATCCAGGCAAAGGGTGCGATGTCGTTCAACGTGATCGCACGTGCGCGAGTCAGTGGGTGGGCAGCGCGACAGGCTATCACATTGTTGCCCGACAGCAGTGGCGTGAACTCCATGTCGGGCGGGATGCGACTGGGATGCAGCGGCAGGATGGCGACATCCAGCCCGCCATTGCGCAGGCCTACCTCCAGCGTATCGAGATAGCCGTAGGACTGGTCGATCTGCACGTCCGAATGGCGAAACTGGAATTCGGCAATCATGGTTGCTACCACGCCGTCCATGAAGATCGGCGAGCCGCCAACGCGCAGTCGCCCGGCCAGCCCCTGCCGGAAGCGACGCACGAGAAGGCTCGCTTCCTGATTGGCAGCGCGGATGCGCGCACCGAGCCGCGCCAGACTGGCGCCCAGTTCGGTCGGTCGCAGCGGCCGCCGGCCGGGCTCAAACAGCGGCATCCCGACGCGCTCTTCCAGAAGCGCCATGCTGCGCGAAACCGATGGCTGCGACTTGCCAAGCACATCAGCTCCTTCGGTCAATCCGCCCTTTTCGACGATGACCGCCAGTATCTCCAGATGCTCGCTGTCCAGTTTCATAACGGAATGCGATATTATATTGGCATCATCCGATCAATATCCCTGCAGTTTCGATATAGCGTGTACAGCATAAGGGAGGAGTCGGATGTCGTTCTTCCGTGAGGAGTTCACGGCGCGCAGTGCTGCCGTTCGCGTGCGGTTCGGGGCTGGCGCGCGCAAAACCATTGGCGCGGAAATCGAAGAGCTCGGTGCCAAGCGCGCCTTGATTCTGACTACTCCGCACCAGCAATCCCTGGCGGAAGAATTTTCGACCTATTGCGCCGGCCGTGCGGTCGGCAGCTATACCAAGGCGGCGATGCATACGCCGGTCGACATTTCAGAGGAGGCCACCGCGTACGCTCGAGAGCTGCAGGCCGATGTCGTCATCGCGGTGGGTGGCGGCTCCACCACCGGTCTCGGCAAGGCCATAGCGCTGCGCACAGATCTGCCGCAGATCGTTGTGCCGACAACCTATGCCGGGTCGGAGGCTACAGGCATTCTGGGTCAGACGGAAAACGGCGTGAAGACGACGCTGACGAGCCCCAAGGTGCAGCCCGAGATTATCATTTACGACGCCGAGCTTGTCGCGACCCTGCCCGTCGGTATGACCGTCACCTCGGCAATGAACGCCATGGCGCATGCGGCGGAGGGGCTTTACGCGCGCGACCGTTCGCCCATCACGTCCTTGATGGCCGTGGAGGGTATGCGCGCCTTTCGCGACAGCCTGCCAAAAGTGATCGAAACGCCTGCCGATCCGGCAACGCGCGGAGAGACGCTTTATGGCGCGTGGCTGTGCGGCACCGTGCTCGGGCAGGTGGGCATGGCGCTGCACCACAAGCTCTGCCACACGCTGGGCGGGAGCTTCGACCTGCCGCATGCGGAGACGCATGCTGTGATCCTGCCACACGCCATTGCCTACAACGCTGCGGCTGTACCGGAGCTTCTGGCGCCCGTCGCGGAACTGTTCGGCGGCGGGCCGCCCGGCCTCGCGCTGTGGACCTTCGCGAAGAACGCGGGCTCGCCGATGACGTTGCGCGAGCTTGGGATGAAGCCGGAGGACCTTGGCCGTGCCGCCGATCTGGCCACGGCCAACCCATACTGGAATCCGCGCCTGATCGAGCGGGAAGCGATTTTGGCGCTGTTACAGGCAGCGTGGGCGGGCGAGGCGCCCACCGGCTGAATCAAGCATGCGGGGAGGAACCCGCCTGAGTTCTGGGATCTGAGTTTCTGGGAGGAGTTTTCATGGCTGATATCACGACCGATGTTTTGATCATCGGCACCGGCCCCGCAGGTTCTGCGGCGGCGGCTCTTCTGTCCACCTACGGCATCGCCAACATGGCGGTGAACCGCTATCGCTGGCTGGCGAACACGCCGCGCGCCCATATCACCAACCAGCGCGCCATGGAGGTGCTGCGCGACCTCGGACGCGAAGTCGAGGACGAAGCCTATATGTTCGCGACGCATCAGGAACTGATGGGCGAGAACATCTTTTGCGAGAGCCTCGCGGGCGAAGAGATCGGTCGCATGAAGGCCTGGGGCAACCATCCGCTTTCCAAGGCGGAACACCTGATGTCGTCGCCGACGCAGATGAACGACCTGCCGCAGACCTTCATGGAGCCGCTGTTGTTCAAGACGGCCTGTTCGCGTGGCACGCAGGCGCGCATGTCGACCGAATATCTGTCGCATGTGCAGGATACAGCGGGGGTCACGACGACCTGCCTCGACCGCCTGACGGGCAAGGAATTCACCATCCGCTCGAAATATCTGATCGGCGCGGACGGCGGCAAATCGCTGGTGGCCGAGCATGCCGGCTTGCCGTTCGAAGGCAAGATGGGCGTCGGCGGCTCGATGAATATCCTGTTCAAGGCCGATCTGTCCAAATATGTCGCGCACCGCCCGTCGGTTCTCTATTGGGTCATGCAGCCCGGCGCCGATGTCGGCGGCATCGGCATGGGGCTCGTGCGCATGGTGCGGCCATGGAACGAGTGGCTGATCGTCTGGGGCTACGACATCAACGGGCCGGAGCCCGAGGTTACACCCGAGTTCGCCACCGGCGTGGCGCGCCAGCTCGTCGGCGACCCCGAGCTGGAGATCGAGCTGCTTTCCGCCAACACCTGGACAGTGAACAATTACTACGCCACGTCGATCTCGAATGGCCGGGTGTTCTGCGTCGGCGACGCAATCCATCGCCATCCGCCGTCGAACGGACTCGGCTCCAACACCTCCATCCAGGACTCTTTCAACCTGTGCTGGAAACTGGCGCTGGTGCTGAAGGAGCAGGCGGGCGAACGCCTGCTCGACAGCTACAATGCGGAGCGCGCGCCGATCGCAAAGCAGATCGTCACCCGCGCCAATCAATCCATCGGTGAAACGGGGCCGATCTTTGCGGCGCTCGGGATGGCCGAGGGTGTCAGTCCGGAACAGATGCAGGCAAATCTTGCAGCCCGCACCGGCGGGACGCCGGCGGCCGAAGCGCAGCGCGAGGCGATCCGCAAGGCTATCGCCTTCAAGAAGTATGAGTTCGACGCGCATGGTGTCGAGATGAACCAGCGCTATAGTTCGAATGCCGTGGTCACAGACGGACAGATCGAGCCATCCTTCCAACTCGACGCCGATCTGCACTACCAGCCAACAACCTGGCCGGGCGCCCGGCTTCCTCATGTGTGGCTCTACCGCCATGATGACGGAGCAGAGGTTTCAACGCTCGATATCTGCGGCCATGGCCGTTTTGCCATACTGACCGGGCTGGGCGGCGAAGCCTGGGCCGAGGCCGCAAAGGAGATTCGGGCAGAACTCGGCCTCGACCTCGTCGCGCATGTCATCGGTCCGCGCCAGTTCTATATAGACCATAGCGGAGAGTGGGCGAGGGTCTCGGAAATCCGGGACAATGGCTGCCTGTTGGTGCGGCCCGACCATCATGTCGCCTGGCGCGCAACCGCAATGGCCGAGAACCCCAAGGCTGACCTTTTGCGCGTGCTGCGACACGTGCTGGGTCGATAAGACGGAGGCTTCCGACGGCAGTGGATTCGTCGAAGGCAGGCGTGATGTAACACGACGCGCCTGTACCATTTTGCCGTCAACCGGCAGCGGATCTGGATCAGAGTCGACCGGTCTTCAACTCGATAGTGGACATTGGCTTACCGTGCGCGGCATCAAACACGACAGCGCCGATGTGGGACGGGCACCCGATGCCTCATCCAAGCTCAAGACACGTTACGCCGAACACGAGATCGTCCCGGTAGGTTGGAGAAGTCCCACTGTACATACGCGCGGTTTCGAAGCCGGAGGTGAAACCGAGGGCGACGAGGCCATTTATGAAGCCGGATCGCGCGTCGGGAACATCGATGTGAACTTCGCTCCCGCAGGTCGTTGCGAGTGAGGCAAGCAGTGCCGCGGCGGTCTCGTCATCGCGCGCGAACAGCGGGCCGATCTTGTGTCCCTCGCCGCAGGCGCGGGCCACGCCGAAGCCCCGGACGATCCCGTTCGCAACAGATGCCATCGAGAGCCGCGGCGGGCCCAGCCAGGCGGCCAGGAAATCGTCCCGTTCGGCCGGGAAACACATGCGGTCGAATTCGTGTATCGCGGCGGACAGATCGGGTGTGACAGGGCGAGTGTCGGATATGGCGGATGCAGCAACCCGGCCGCTGAAGCGCAGCGTGCGGTAGGCCGGTTCGAAGCCCATGCTCCGATAGTTTGCCTGCTGCGCCGGCACGCCGTCGAGACCGATCGTGCGGCCCGAAAGCCGCGCCATGCCCGCGTCCCACACGGCCTTGCCGTAGCCTTTTCCGCGCTGGTCGGGCCGGCAGATGTAGAGGCCGATGAAGCCGAAATCGTCGCCGTAGGCGATCGCCGCGATGCCGGCGACCATCTCGCCGCCGACGAAGGCGCCGAGGAAACCTTCGGGGTCGGCGATGCGGAAGGCGGCGGCATCGCCAAGACCCGGGTTCCAGCCTTCGCCTGCCGCCCAGCCGACGAGCGTCTCCACCTCGGCCGGCGACAGGGGTTTGATTTCCGGAGCGCTGGCCATCACGTGACCGGCGGAGCGAAATCGGCGAGCATGCCGGCGAAGCGTTTGGGCAGCGGCGGGGCGTAGGCGCCGCGCTTGCCGGTCGTCAGACCAAGCGCGATCAGCGCCTCGGCCTGCTTCACCGCCGCGCCGACCCCGTCGATAACTGGCAGGCCGAATTCCCGCTGCATGGCCGCCGCGAGGTCGGCCATGCCGGCGCAGCCGAGCACGATCGCCTCGGCGTGATCGTCGTCCAGCGCGCGGGCGATCTCCACCTTGAGCTTCGCAACCGCGCCCGAGGTCGGGTCCTCCAGCGCCAGCACCGGCACGCCCGCGACGCGCACCTTGGCGCGCGAGGCAAAGCCGTAGCGGCGGACCAGTTCCTCCACCGGCACGCGCGAGCGTTCACTGGTGGTCACTACGGTGAAGCGGGACGCGACAAAGGAAGCCAGCGTAAGTGCAGCCTCGCAGATGCCGATGACCGGGATCGAGGCCATCGAACGCGCGGCATCCAGCCCCGTGTCGTCGAAGCAGGCAATCACCGCCGCCTGCGCGCCGCCGGCCTCGCCACGCCGGATCTCGGCGAGCAGGCCAGGCATCGCAAAGACCTCGTCGTAATAGCCTTCGATCGATACCGGTCCCATGCCTGATGTCGCCGCCTCGATCATGGTTCCCCTGGCCGCGGCCGCGGCCGCGGCCGCCTCGATGGTCTTGGTCATCGAGGCGGTGGTGTTCGGGTTGACGACGAGAATGCGCATGCAGGATCAGCCGCGAGTCCGTCGTCGTCCGAGCCAGACGATGATGCCGAGCGTAGCCGCAATCACCAGGAAGGAAAAGAGCGTCGTCACGGTGCCGAGCGCGTAGGACCGGCGTCGTGACGTTGGTGGTCATGCCGTAGATTTCCAGCGGCAGCGTGTTGAAAGTGCCTGCGGTCATCAGCGTACGGGCGAACTCGTCGTAAGACAGCGTGAACCCGAACAGGCCGACGCCGATGAGGCTCGGCGCGATCATCGGCAGCAGCACGTGGGCGAAGGTCTGCCAGGAGGTGGCGCCGAGGTCGCGGGCGGCCTCCTCATAGGACGGCGAGAAACGGTTGAAGACGGCGAACATGATCAGCACGCCGAAGGGCAGCGTCCAGGTGAGATGCGCGCCGAAGGCCGAGCCATACCAGGAGGGCTTGATCCCGACCTGCTGGAACAACACGCCGATGCCGAGCGAGATGATGATCGAGGGCACGACAAGGCTGGCGACCGACAGGTAGAACAACGCGGTCGCGCCGACGAACTTGCGGCGGAAGGCAAGGCCCGCCAGCAGCGACACGACGACCGTGACGATCATCACCATCAGACCGAGCGTGAAGGAGCGGCGGAAACTGCCACCGAAGTCGCCAACCGCCTGCCGCTCGAACAGGTTGGCGAACCAGTGCAGCGACACGCCGTTCAGCGGGAAGGTGAGGCCGCCGTTCGGGCCCTGAAAGGACAGGATCAGGATCGCCGAAAGCGGGCCGTAGAGGAACAGCACGAACAGGATGAAGAAGGTCGACAGGACGTAGAATTCGAAAGTGCGCTTCTCGTGCGACATTGCTCAGAGCTCCTTGCGGATGTCGACGATGCGCAGGATGCCTGCGACCATCAGGAGAACGAGGACCAAGAGCACCACCGCGTTCGCGGCGGCGGCCGGATATTGCAGCAGCGACATCTGGTTCTTCATCATCAGGGCGACCGAGGCGCTTTGGCCACCGGACATGACCTGCACGGTCGAGAAGTCGGCCATCACCAGGGTGACGACGAAGATGGTGCCGATCGCCATGCCGGGCTTGGCGAGCGGGATGATGACGTTGGTGAGGATCTGCCAGCTCGTGGCGCCGGCGTCGCGCGCGGCCTCGACCAGCGACCGGTCGATGCGCATCAGCGTGTTGAAAATCGGCGTCACCATGAACAGCGTGTAGAGATGGACCATGGCCAGCACGACGGCAAAGTCCGAATAGAGCAGCCATTCGATCGGGGCAGGGACGATGCCCGAGGAGACCAGCGCCGAGTTCACCAGGCCGTTTCGGCCGAGCACGGGGATCCACGAGATCATCCGGATGATGTTGGAGGTCAGGAACGGCACCGTGCAGACGAGGAAGAGCACCATCTGCATCGTCGTCGTGCGGATGTGGAAGGCGAGGTAGTAGGCGACCCAGAAGCCGATGAAGATGGTCAGCGCCCAGACGATGGCCGCGTATTTCAGCGTGTTGAGATAGGTTTTCCATGTCACCCAGGAGCCGAGCGTCTCGGCATAGTTGAGGGTGATGAAATCGGGATACATCGCGGCAAAGTCGTAGTCCCAGAAGGACACGATCGCGATCATCAGGATCGGCAGGAGCAGGAATGCGCCGAGGATGAGCGCCAGCGGCGCCGCCTGCAGATAAGCGGAAAAGCGCGCGAAGACCGAGGCCCGGACGCGGCTCCGGCCTGCGGCCGCAGGTTCGGCGATCATCTCGTCAATGGCTGCGGTCATCTGGAAGACCCTGCTCGCGATTGGGGTTGCAGCGGATGCCTCCCCCGGCGATGGCCAGGGGAGGCAGATCGGTCGTCAGGCCGCGATAAACTCGTTCCAGCGGCGAACCATATAGCGGTCCTCGTCCATGACCGAGTTCCAGCAGGCGACCTTGCCCATGCGCTCCTCGAAGGAACCACCGTCGCGCACCGCGCCCGCCTTCTCCATGACCTTGCCGGTCGGGTCCTTGATATCGCCCTGCGCCGGCTTGCCCTCGATCCAGTAGCCCCACTCATCGTCGGACATGAACTTCTTCGCCGTCTCCATGGCCGCCGAATAGTAGCCCTGGCGGTTGAGATAGCCGCCGACCCAGCCGGACGTGTGCCCAGTTGATGTATTCGTAGGCCGCATCGAGCTTGGCACCTTCGAGGTGGGCGGCGAGGCCCAGGCCGCCGCCCCAGGAGCGGTAGCCTTCCTTGAGCGGCTGGTATTTGCAGGCGATGCCCTTGGAGCGGACGGCGGCCACGGCCGGCGACCACATCGACTGGATGACGACCTCGCCCGACGCCATCAGGTTGACGCTCTCGTCGAACGACTTCCAGAAGGCGCGGAACTGGCCGTCCTGCTTGGCCTTGATCAAGAAGTCGACCGTCTTGTCGATCTCCTCCTTGGTCATGTTGCCCTTGTCGGCATATTTGATGTTGCCCATCGCCTCCATGATCATGGCCGCGTCCATGATGCCAATCGAGGGGATGTTGAGGATCGAGGTCTTGCCCTTGAAGGCCGGGTCCATGATGTCGGCCCAGGTCGTGATCTCGCGGCCGACGAGGTCAGGGCGGATACCGAGGGTGTCGGCGTTATAGATGGTCGGAACCATCGTGAAATACTGCGTCTCGGCGGCGGCGAAAGTCTTGTCGCCGGGTTTTTCGACGAAGCCGACCGTGTGCGGCGCGGTGCCCTGCGCGATGACGCTGTCCGGCGTCAGCTTGCCGGTTTTGAACAGCGGCACGATCTGGTCGTAGTAGGTCAGCTTCTTGGTATCCATCGGCTGGATGACGCCGGCCGGGAATACCTTCTTCAGGATCCAGTATTCGATGTCGGCGATGTCGTAGCTGTCGGGCTGCGTCACGGCGCGCTGAGCGGCGGCGTCGGAATCGGTTGCCGTCATTTCCAGCGTGATGCCGAGGTCTTCCTTGCACTTGTCGGCAATGGCGTTGAGATTCGACACGCCGGTGCCGAACTGGCGCAGCGTGATCGGGTTCTGCGCCCAGATGGTCGGGAAGCCGGTGATCGCGCCGGACCCGGCCGCGAGGCCAAGGGCCGCGCCGCCGGTCTTGATCAGCGAGCGGCGGGAGATGCCGGCGGGCTTTTTCGTCGTCTGTGTCATGTCCAGTTCCCCTATGTTGTCGGTTTCTGTCGTCAGGAATCGAGCCGGCCGAGGACGATCGAGTCTTCGGGGCCCCAGGCGAGGGACACCGCGTCGCCGACCTTGACCGGTGCTGCGAAGAAGGCCGCGTCGCTGACGATCGCGGTGAAGTCCTGCACGCCGGCGCCGCTGACGGTGAGCTTCACCGAGGCGCCGCGGTACTCGATGTTGTCGACGATGCCGGTGAAGCCGAGGCCAGGGGCGTCCGGCTCGCCGATCCGCACCTTGTCGGTGCGCACCGCGATGTCGATGCTCTCGCCGACCTCGCGCAGGCCGCCGGTCGCGGAGAATTCGCCGCCACTCGGCACCGCGACCGTCACACCGCTCTCGCTCGCGGCGGTGACCCTGCCTGAGATCACGTTGTGGTCGCCCATGAAGCGGGCGACGAAGGCGGTGGCCGGCCGTTCGAACACCTCGCGCGGATGTGCTGCCTGCTCGATGCGCCCGTCGTTCATCACCACGATCAGGTCGGCCAGCGCCATCGCCTCTTCCTGGCTGTGCGTGACATGGACGAAGGTGATGCCAAGCGTCGTCTGCAGGCGCTTCAGCTCAGCGCGCATCCGGATCTTGAGGAACGGGTCAAGCGCCGACAGCGGCTCGTCGAGCAGCAGCGCTTCCGGGTCGGTGATCAGCGCGCGGGCCAGCGCCACGCGTTGCTGCTGGCCGCCGGAGAGCTGTGCCGGGCGCCGCGTCGCGTAGGGTTCCATCTGGACCAGCTTCAGCATGTCCAGCGCCTTGGCACGGCGCTCGTCCTTGGGGACGCCCTTCATCTTCAGGCTGAAAGCGACGTTGTCCGTGACGTCGATATGCGGAAACAGCGCATAGGACTGGAACATCATCGCTGTGCCGCGCCTGGCTGGCGGCAGGTCGGTGACGACCGAATTGCCGAGGCGGATGTCGCCCGAGGAGATGCTCTCGTGGCCGGCGATCATCCTCAGCGTCGTCGACTTGCCGCAGCCGGAGGGGCCGAGAAGGCAGCAATAGCTGCCGGCCGGAACCTTGAGACTGATCGCGTGGACGGCCGTCGTCTGGCCGTACACCTTGGAAACAGAAGCGATGTCGATCGTTGCGGCCTTGCTCATGCGCATCTCCCGTTCGGGAAGAGCGATGCAGAATGCGTGCCAATTGGCTTTCCGGCGCTAAACGGTTGATTCTGTGTCTTTGAGCGCGTTTTGCGCCTGCCTCGGACTTTTGCAGTGCACAAATCATAGGCGATTGTGAGCAATCATATGCAAATATTGTATGCGATCTTGCAATCAGATTGTAGCGGTTCCCATCTTCCCTTGGGCGCGGATTCCGCTAGAAGGGAACAGATATCTTGATGACCTCCATGTCCCTCGTCGCAACCCAGGAACCTGACAGCCCACAGGCGGCCGAAGACCGCACGCAGGCGATCCGCGATCACCTGCGCGACGCGATCGTCGATCGGCGGCTGGCGCCCGGCATGAAATTGACGGAGGTCGAGGTCGGCTCGCTGTTCAATGTCAGCCGCACGATGGCGCGCTCGGCGCTGCAGATGCTCTCGTTTGAAGGTCTCGTGCGGATCGAGCGCAACCGTGGTGCCTTCGTCGCCAATCCGGATCCGGAAGAGGCGCGGCAGGTCTTCGCCGCCCGGCGGCTGGTCGAGCCCGGCATCGCGTCGGAGGCCTGTGCCCGGGCGACGCCGCGTGACCTTGCCCGGCTGCGCGCGCATCTCACCGACGAGCGAAGGCACATGGATCTGCGCGGCCCGAATGCACGGCGTGCCGAGATCAAGGCGTCGGGCGAGTTCCACCTCCTGCTCGCCGCCGCAGCAGGCAACCAGATCATGCACCGCTTCATGGAGGAACTGATCGCACGCTCCTCCCTGGTGATCGCACTCTACGGGCGATCGGGCGCTTCAAGCTGCGGCCATGACGAGCATGACGGGATCGTCGCTGCGCTGGAGCGTCGGGATGCCGCCGCTGCGCAGGCGCTCGTCCTGCGCCACATCGATCACATCGAGGCCGACCTAGACCTCCGCCAAGGCGCGACGACATCCCTCAAGGCCGCACTGTCAGCCCTGTCTCCGTCCTAAAACAGAATTTCAAGGTTCATCGGCAGCGGGCTGCCACATCAAACGGAAACGGTTGGGATCGTTGACCTTGTCGGATTTCCGCGATCAGGGCCCCAGGATCGTATCTCCCAAAACCGGATAACGGACTCCCACAGAGACAGCAGTAAGGGGGCATGCATCGATGTGACGGCTCTCGAACATCGCTGCGTCAGGTTGCACCTTGGCGCAAACTGGATCCCCTCTTTGCGGATAACTGGTTGGTTGCGTGGAACCCATGTCGGTGGTGCCTTTCGGGCAACGCGCATCAGACGCAACAACGGGAACCGACATCATGACAATGGGAAAAATACTCGATCGATCCGATGGCATGAGCCGCCGTGATTTTCTTCGTTCTTCGGCCGTAACGATAGCGAGCGGCTCGGCGATGGCCGGCGCCTTCGTCAGCTTCGGGCCGGCGCGAGCCGCCGGCACTAAGGCCATGCTGGTGCAATATGACTGGCTGCTCGGCAACGGCCAGATTGGCGACATCGTCGCAAAGGCCAAGGGCTACTTCGCCGAGGAAGGTCTCGACGTCACGCTGGGCGGCGGAGGCCCCAACGCCCAGACAATTCCGCCGCTGCTGGCCGGCCAGGCAACCGCGGCGCAGATGACAAGTTCACAGACCGTTCTCGCGCATGGCGCCGGCCGTCCGGTCATGCTGTTCGCCTGCGGATATCAGTACCCCCTACGCCTACATCTCGAAGCCGTCCTCCCCGATCCGCACGCCCCAGGACCTCGTCGGCAAGACCGTCGCACTCAATCCCAATGGCCGCCTGACACTGCAGATCATCATGAGCCTGCACAACATCGACCCGGCCAGCGTCAAGACGATCACTCAGGGCGCAGACATGACCGCGCTGCTGGTGGGCCAGGCCGATGCCGTGACGGGCTTCCTCACCAATACCACGGCGCTTGCGGTGCTCGGCGAGGATCGCGTGGTGATGACCGCCGAATCTGCAGGGGCTCTCGGTTATGCCAACGCCTATCTCACCACGCCTGAGGTCTTCGCCTCGGAGCAGGATAGTCTGGTGAAGTTCATCCGCGCCTGCAGCAAGGGCTGGGGCTGGGCCTTCGAGAATCGAAAGGAAGCCGTCGACCTGATGTGCGACGCCCTGCCGAACCTCGACCGCGCGGTCGAGCACGCGACCGTCGACACTGTCATGAGCATCGCCTTCGGGCCCGATACCAAGGCCAATGGCTGGGGCTGGTTCGACAATGACAAGCTGCAGATGCAGATCGACACGTTCGACAAAGCAAAGGCCTTCGAAGTGCGAAAGCCGGTGCTCAGCGAGGTCTCTTCACACGCGATCCTCGACGCCACCGCCGATGTTCGTCCAAGGCTCGGCTGATGTCGGCAATCCGGGTATCGGGGGTGGCGGTCACGTTCACCACCGCCTCGGGGCCGATCCGGGCCCTCGACGACATTGCCATCGACATCGCGGAAGGACAGTTCTGCGTGCTGATCGGGCCTTCCGGTTGCGGCAAGTCGACGTTGCTGAGAGTCATCGCCGATCTGCAGGCACCTGACCGGGGCGAGGTTCAGGTGTTCGGCGGCAATCCCGCCGAGGCACGCCACGCGCGGCGGATATCGTTTGTCTTTCAGGAGGCGACGCTGCTGCCTTGGCGGAGCGTCATCGATAATGTCCGCCTGCCGCTCCAGGTCGGTAACTGGAAGTCGGCTGGCAGGCCACATCGCGATCCGAACGAGCTCGTGAAGCTGGTCGGGCTCGGCGGCCGGGAAGCGGCGCTGCCCCATCAGCTGTCGGGTGGCCAGCGCCAGCGTGTAGCCATCGCGCGCGCCCTCGTCACGCGGCCCGATGTCCTGCTGATGGACGAACCCTTCGGGGCGCTCGACGAAATCACGCGCGAACGCCTAAACGACGAGATGCTGAAGATCTGGCAGGAGACGGGGACCACCATCGTCTTCGTCACGCACAGCCTGTCCGAGGCCGCTTTCCTAGGCCAGTCGGTCGCGGTCATGGCGGCGCATCCTGGTCGTATGTCTAGGATCATCAATCTGGAAGGCGAGAAACCCGCCGGCGCCATCGATCGCGGCTCGAGCAGGTTCTTCGATATCACCTCGAACCTCCGACGGCACCTCGAGACAGCGGAAGGGATGGCCTGACATGATGACCATCCTGCGCCCTATCCTCGGCCTGTCGTCGCTGGTACTCGCCTGGGCGCTCGCGGTCTGGCTCTTCGACGTGCCAAACTACATCTCGCCCGGCCCCATCGGCGTGGCCAAGGCGTTCGGCACCAACTTTGGCATCCTCTTCAAGAACCTTGTTCCGACGATGCAGGCGGCCGTGGGCGGTTTTCTGATCGGCAATTTCGCCGCCATCTGCATTGCCACCGTCTTCGTGCACTGGACCCGCGTGCGCGAAATCTACCTGCCGGTCGCAGTGTTCTTCAACACCATCCCGATCATCGCGCTCGCACCAGTGCTAATCCTGATCTTTGGCCTCGGGATCACCTCCAAGATCATGGTGTCGGCTATTGTCTGCTTCTTCCCGATGCTGGTGAACATGATCCGCGGCTTCGAGTCGGTCTCTCCGTCGGAATTCGAACTGATGCGGGTGATGTCGGCATCGCGCCGGGAAGTATTCTTCAGGCTGAGGCTGCCGCGCTCCGTGCCGTTCCTGTTTGCGGCGCTGCGCATATCGGCGACTGCGAGTGTGATCGGTGCCATCGTAGCGGAATGGATCGGCGCGGAATTGGGACTTGGCGTGCTGATCATTCAGACGACCTTCGACTACCGCACCGAGCTTCTCTACGCCGCGATTGCGACGTCCTCCCTGCTTGCGCTTTGCATGTTCACCATCGTGGTCATCGCCGAGACATTCATCGTTCGCTGGCGCACCAGCTGAGCGCCGCACCAACATGCCCATACGGAGGACTTGATGAACACGACCGCTACCAACTCGCCCGCAACGATGGGCGACCAGCGCCGCATCCAACAGCTGGGTGAGATCGATCTGCCCGGCTACGTGCTCCTGCCGGGCGATCCCGACCGCGTCGATATAATGGCCTCGCAATGGGAGGACGCGACCGTCGTAACGCTGCCCCGCGGCTACAAGGCGGCGACGGGCGTCTATCGCGGGGTGCGGATCGGCGCGATGTCGACGGCGATCGGGGCGCCGTCCCTGGAGAACGTTTTCACGGATCTGGCGCGGCTGGGCGTCCACACCTTCATACGCGTCGGCACCTGCGGCACGTTGCATGCCGATATCGAAACCGGGTCCCTTATCATCAACGACGCAGCGGTCAGGCTGGATGGGACGACCCATTTCTACGCCCGGCCGGAATTTCCGGCGACGGCCTCTCACGAGGCGACGCTCGCGCTGTCGGACTCCGCTGCCGCACTCGGCCATTCGTTTCGGATCGGTACCGGCTGCACGGCAGGCTCCTTCCTGACCGGACAGGGCCGCCCGGCCTTGAACGGTTTCATGTCGAAGCACAGTGAGACCGTGCTCGAGGAAATGGCAGGTCTGGGCGTCCTCAACTTCGAGATGGAGGCGGCGTCGCTGCTTACGTTTGCGCGCATCTTCGGTTTCCGTGCTGGCGTGGTGTGCTCCGTCATCGCCAACCGACGCACCGGCGTGTGGGCGGACAGCGGCGGAGTCGCCAAGGCCTGCATGACCGGCGCAGAGGCGCTCGTGCGGCTGTCGCAGTGGGACGAACGGCGCGGCGGCCACGGCAAGGCGCCGCTCGTTGCGGCCCATCTCGCGGCGTCTGCGTGACATTCCAGAGAGAGCATTCCCCATGAATACGGCTGTCATACCAACGATCATCCGCGATAGCGTCCTGCGTGAGCCTGGGTTGGTGCGCATCCTCGACCGCAGGGTCTTTCCTCACAGCATCGAGTTTGTCGACTGTCCCGACGTCGAATCCTGCGCCAGGGCGATCGAGGAGATGGTCACGCAGAGCGCCGGCCCGGGCAAGGTGGCCGGCGCCGCGCTCGCCCTGGCGGCTGAAAGCTCTGCCGGCGCCGATGCGGACGGGCGCATGGCAGTGATGACCGCGGCGGCGGACAGGCTGCTCAGAACGCGGCCGACCAACAACAACATCCGCGACATCGTTGCCGCAGTGAAGGCGAGCCTGCCCGAGATCGCCAGCCGCGACGATTTCGTAGAGGCCGTCGATGCATTGGTTCGGCGACAGTGGGACATGCGCTTGCAGAACAGCAGGCGTCTGGGGACTGCGGCTGCGGGCTTGATAGAGGACGGCGACACGATCCTCACCCACTGCTGGGCAGAAACGAGCCTGGTGGATACTCTCGCCGTATGCATCGAGAGCGGCAAGAAAGTCTCCGTCATCTGTACGGAGACGCGGCCATACCTCCAGGGCGCTCGCCTTACCGCCCATTCGGTGGCCGAGATGGGACTGCCCGCGACGGTGATCACTGACGGCATGGCCGCCCACGCCATGGCGAGCGGAATGGTCTCTCGGTACATGACCGCGGCGGATCGGGTCACGTTGTCGGGCCACGTGTTCAACAAGGTTGGAACATTCCAGATCGCCACCGCCGCCAAGGCGCTCGGCGTGCCGTACATCGCGATGGTGCTGAAGCCGGATCGCCTGGCACCCCAGCCCGCGGCGGTAGAACTCGAGATGCGGGATGGCGACGAGTCGCTCTACTGCATGGGGCAGCGCACAGCGACGCCGCTGGCGAAGGGATGGTATCCGGCCTTCGATATCACCCCTCCTGATTTCGTCACGGCCTATGCGACCCAAGAGGGCGTCTTCCAGGCGCATGAGCTTGCCGGGCGGTTCGGCTGAGGTGGGCGAGACAGCGGTCGACGGAACCCTGATAACCAACGCCACGGTCTGGACCGACGGAGCCTTTCGACGCGCCGACATCCTGCTCGCCGGTGGTTCGATCGAGGCGATCGTCGCTCCTGGAGAGGCGAGCGGGCGGGACGTTCCGACCGTCGGCGCGACCGGCTGCGCGGTGATTCCGCCCTTCTTCAATGGTCATGTGCATTCGTCCTCAACGCTGTTCCGGGGCACCGAGAACAGCTATCCGCTGGAGCTCTGGTCGCTCTGGGCCATATGCTACGGTCGGGGCTCCACGGCCGCCTCGATCCGTGCGGCGCTGCGACTGACCGCTATCGAGATGATCCGGGCGGGTATCGGCGGCTACATCGACCACTTCCCTCCCGCCCAGTTCATGGACGATGCCCTTCATGTCCACCGCCAGAGCGGCCTGCGCGTCGGTTTCGCCCCGTTCTTCGCCGATCTGCGCGACGAGGACATCCTCGACATGCCGCTGGATCGCACGACCCTTGAGGCGCAGGCGCAGGGCCCCATGTCGGACCATGATGCGCTGCGTCTCAGGACCGAGCGATTGGCGTGGACGCGCGACGCGCGCATTACGCCTCTGCTCGGCCCGAACGCGCCCCAGCGGTGCTCGCAGCCCCTGCTCGAACTGTGGGCCGAACTTGCGGCGCGCCACGATCTCGGCAGCCACACGCATCTACTCGAAACCTATCCGCAGCATCGGCTCGCGCAGGCGCGTTGGCCTGGTGGGGCGGTGTCGGAGCTCGAGCGGCTCGGACTGCTTGACGGCCGCACTTCGCTCGCGCACGCGATTTGGCTCGACGACACGGCACGCGAGACCTTGGCCAGGCATGGCGCCACGGCGATCCACAATCCTCTCAGCAACCAGATGCTCGGTTCCGGCGCCATGCCTGTCCGCAGGATGCTCGACGCGAACATCAGGCTGGGACTGGGCACCGATTGTTCCAACACGGCAGGCCGCCACGACATGTTCGAGACCATGCGGCAGATGCTCGTCTCCGGGCGGGACCCCGGCAGCTGGCACGGTGGATGGATCCGGGCCGATGAGGCCCTGGCTGCTGCGTCGCAGGACGGCTGGGCAGCGCTCGGGCAAGGGCCGGCAAGACTGGCCGCGGGCGCGCGTGCCGATTTGCTGGTCCTCGACTTCCGCTCGGTGACACTGGCTGCCTCGGCGATTTCGCCAGCAAGCATAGTCAGCCACGGTGACCCGCGCGCCGTTCGCGACCTGATGGTGGACGGTCAATGGCTGCTGCGCGACCGTCAGGTGACGGTGTTCGACGAGGCCGCCGTCATTGCAGACGCTGAACAGCATGCCATCGATCTACGCGCATCGTCCGAAGAGGGCAGGGCTGCCCTGAAGCATATCGTCGGCAGTTATGACGACTGGAGCAACAAGACCTTTGCGGGGCTGGCATGCCCGCATTGTGGCGGCCCACATCGCCGCCTGAACAAGGCTCGCCTGGAAGGAGGAGACACACCATGAACAGCCTACACCAGATACGTCGCGAGCTTTGCCAGACCTATATAGCGATGGGCAGCTCCGGCCTGATTTTCCTCGCCGCCGGCAATGTCAGCGCACGCCAGGGCGACGG
Organism: Mesorhizobium sp. J428; assembly: GCF_024699925.1. Taxonomy (NCBI): domain Bacteria; kingdom Pseudomonadati; phylum Pseudomonadota; class Alphaproteobacteria; order Hyphomicrobiales; family Phyllobacteriaceae; genus Mesorhizobium; species Mesorhizobium sp. J428. The sequence continues at coordinate 1,122,229 of NZ_JAJOMX010000001.1, read as the reverse complement.
CATGCTCATATCGCCGGCAGGGGCTTCGGTCGCCTCGATAACGCCCGAGGCATTCGTCGAATGCGACTTGTCCGGCAGAGCAACCGACGGGAAACCCTCAAGCGAGTGGGCAATGCATTCTGCCATCTACGAAGCGTTCCCGCATGCTCAGGCGGTGGTTCACACGCATTCCAACTACTGTGTCGCGATGGCCGCCACCGGCGAGCCGCTTCCGGCGTTCCACTACATGGTGGCCGCCTTTGGCGGCGACGACGTTCGCTGCACACCCTACGTGCCCTGGGCGACGTCCGAGCTAGCGAAAGCCGCCGTGGTTGCGCTGGAAGGGCGCACCGCGTGCCTGCTTGGTAACCACGGCATGATCTCCCACGGAAAGTCGCTGCAGGCCGCATTCAACGCCGCACTTCGGCTGGAGATGCTGTGCATGCAGTATGTGCTGGCCCGCCAGGCTGGCGTCGTCAAAACGCTGTCGGCCGAGCATATGCGATCAGCGAACATGCGTTACGCCAGCTACGGCTAGAGCCGGGACACACAATCACGGTGGGCTTCGGCAAAGCGTCGGATCCCGTCTTCTATACGCGACGCGACGATGCTGGACACCGACAGACGAACCCAATCGTCCCTGCCGTCTTCCTTGTGAAAGTATCGGCCCCCCGGTTCGACGAGCACGCCCCGCGCGGCGGCGCTCGCTGCCAGGGCTCTGGAACCCACGCCATCTGGCACCTTCATCCAGAAGGTTGACGCACCGTCGCAATGCCGCCAGTCGGCACCAGGGAAGTGGCGACGCAGCGCAGTCGCCATCGCATCCTGCCGCTCCGACATGACGGCCTGGGCACGTCGCAGGAAGGCGCGGTAGTAGCCCCGCTCGATGAAGATCGCGAGGGCTCTCTGATTGTTGCCGGGCGGGTGCCGATGGATCAGCCGACGCAAGGCCCGCATTTTGGCGATGACCGAAGGGTGGGCGATCACGTAGCCGATCCGCAGGCCGGGAGCTATCAGCTTCGATAGGCTGGCTATATGGATGACCCGCTCCGAACCGGGCAGCGATTTCATGGCGGGAGGATATTTTCCTTCGGCGAAGATCTCCGTCTCGAACGTGTCCTCGACCACGATGAAGTCGTCGCGGTGCGCCTGATCGAGAAGCGCAGCTCTTCGCTCGTGCGACATCACCGCCGTTGTCGGGCACTGGTGTCCACAGGTCAGGAAGACCGTATTGCAGCCGCGCATCTGTTCGCCAAGGATCACGCCGTCTTCGTCGAGGGCGAGTGGCCTGACTCGGGTCCTGGAAAGGTCGAGCATCTTCGCCATGTCGGGCATTCCAGGGTGCTCGATTCCGGATATCGTTTCTGCGCCTCCGAACAGCTGGCTCACCAGGTAGCGGCCCTGCTGACCGCCAAGCGTGATCAGAATGTTCTCGGGTCGGGCCAGGATGCCATGTCGGGGCAGAACCTCCGAGCGAAGTTGTTCGATCAACAAGGAATCGTCTTCGTCGACGACGTCCTTGCCCCAGTTTTGGATCTCGGAAACACTCAGTGCCGAACGTTCGCATTCCCTCCAGCGCCCGATGGGGAATATGGACGCGTCGAACTGCCCGTATAGGAAGCTTGCGTACGTTGGCCTTATCGTGGGGAGCTCGGACTCAGAATTCAGCTTGAGGGTAAAACGGCGGGGCCACTCCACGATATCGTCACTGTCATCGGACGTATCTTCTGCAAATTCCGGATGTGCGGATGAGGCAAGGTAGGTGCCGGACCTGTTGCGGCTGGCCAGAACGCCTTGTTCAACCAGAATCTCGACCGCGCGCTTTGCAGTGTTGCGGCTGATACCCAGGCTTTCCGCTATAGCGCGTGTTGACGGCATTCGCGCGCCTTCGGGGATCCTCTGCCGCTTGATCGCGGCAAGGACAATTTGCACTGTCTGAATATGCAGATTTCCGATGGTTCGATCGAGCGGTTCTGACTGGGTGAGCCATCGACCAGAGCCCCAACTTCGACTTAGCTTCCTTTGTTCGGTGGTCGCTGGCTCCATGACATATCCCATCTGGAAGGCCTGGAAAAACTAGACTCAGACCGTGCCCAAATAAAGCTCGTAGGGATCGTCTACGAAGCAAATTCCTAGCAGAGAACCGGGAAATGAACCGCGCCGGGTTTTCCGGAGGCCGTTTCGTTTGAGTCACGCGGCCATGGCTGGTTCTACCAGCATGGCGTAGTAGCGTTCCTCGGCTTCCGCCGGCGGGATGTTGCCGATGGGCTCCAGCAGCCGGCGATTGTTGAACCAGTCCACCCATTCCAACGTCGCGAACTCGACTGCCTCGAATGAGCGCCATGGTCCGCGTCGGTGGATCACCTCGGCCTTGTAGAGACCGTTGATGGTTTCGGCGAGAGCGTTGTCATAGCTGTCGCCGACGCTGCCGACCGACGGCTCGACGCCGGCTTCCGCCAGGCGCTCGGTGTATCGAATGCTGACGTATTGGCTGCCTCTATCACTATGGTGCACGAGCCCACCGCGATGGATTGGCCGCCGATCGTGGAGAGCCTGTTCCAGAGCGTCCAGGACGAAGCTCGCATGCGCCGTCCGGCTCACCCGCCAGCCGACGATCCTTCTCGCATAAGTGTCGATGACAAAGGCGACATAGACGAAGCCGGTCCAGGTCGCGACGTAGGTGAAGTCGGAGACCCACAGCATGTTCGGTGCCGGGGCATGGAACTGGCGATTGACGTGATCGAGCGGACAAGGTGCGGCCTTGTCGCTCACCGTGGTGCGGAGCGGCTTGCCGCGGATGATGCCTTCGAGACCCATGGCCTTCATCAGGCGGGCAACCGTGCAGCGGGCAACATCGAAGCCCTCGCGCTGCAACTGGCGCCAGACCTTGCGAACGCCGTAGACGCGGAAGTTAGCCTCGAACACGCGGCGAACCTCATCCTTCAAGGCTGCATCCCGTCTTGCCCGAACCGACAGCCGGGAGGGATCGACGCGCTTGGCGACACGGTCATGGTAGGTCGACGGGGCAATCGGCAGCACCTTGCAGATCGGCTCGACCCCATGCGCCCCACGATGATCGTCGATGAACGCGATCATGGCCTGAACCGGCGGTCGAGCTCCGCCTGGGCAAAATACGCGCTCGCCTTGCGCAGGATCTCGTTGGCTTGCCGAAGCTCGCGGTTCTCGCGTTCCAGAGCCTTGAGCTTCGTCGCCACATCCGTAGGCACACCGGCGCGAACGCCGCTATCGCGCTCGGCCTTCTTCACCCACTCATGCAACGTCTGCGCCGTGCAGCCGATCTTGGCGGCGATCGACGACACCGCCGCCCACCGCGAGGTGTGCTCGCCTTCGTGATCCAGAACCAGCCGCACCGCGCGGGCACGGACCTCGGGAGAAAACCTGTTCGTTGTCTTGCTTGTCATGGCTCCACCTTCTCAAGGATTGGAGCCTCCGATCAACCCGGCGCGGTTCAAAACGTATGTGTCTCGACCGAAGAGCGGTCGATCTAACTCAGACGCATGCAGACAGTGCAAACCTGCTGCATCCGGCCACGAAGGCCACCATTGGCGCCGCGCCCGATGCGGAAACCCAATGCTCACCCCGGCTCGGACCGAGCGAGCCTCTTTGACGACATCACCATGGGCATGTGGAGACGGCCGGCGTGCATAAGATCGATGCCCGCCGGCCATTTGCAGCCTGCACAGGTCAGGCGTGCGAGATTTTTGTGCCGAGCACCTTGAGGCACTCGCGCATGAAGGCGGCGAGTCCGGTCCAGCCCTTAGCCGAAACCATATTTCCGTCGACAAAGGCCTCTGTCGGCTTGACGTCGATATAGGTCCCGCCGACGGCCGTGACCTCTGGCTCGCAGGCTGCAAGCCCTGCAACCTTACGGCCCTTCAGAACACCGGGCACCGCCATCAGAATCTGAACGCCGTGGCAGATGGTGAAGATCGGCTTGCCGGTGTCATGAAAATGACGAACCATGGCTTGCACGCGTTTGTCGGTGCGAATGTATTCCGGACCACGCCCACCGGCTGCATAGACGGCGTCATAGTCTTCGACCTTCACTTCGGAGAAGGTCTTGTTGATGTCGGCATAATGACCGACTTTCTCAGTGTAGGTCTGGTCACCTTCGAAATCGTGCAGTGAGGTCTTGATGCGATCGCCGGCCTTCTTATCGGGGCAAACAACATGAACGGTGTGACCGACGGCTTCCATGCCTTGCTGGAAAACGAAGATCTCGTATTCCTCGGTGAATTCGCCTGTCAGCATGAGGATTTTCTTGCCGCTCATCTGTGTCTCCTGTGTCTTGAGGTGGAAGCGACATCCGGCTCTCCGGCATCGCCTGGTTATCAGAACGGGGAAGCGGGGGAGTAGAGCTGGTTTGCACCATGGTCATTCGAAAGCCGAAAGCAGTCGATCGCGCGAACACTCGATGTGTTCGTGCATTGCCTTGAAAGCAGCGTCCGGATTGCCCGCACGGAATGCGGCGAGCAGGCTCTCGTGCTCTTCAAGCGCCTCCTGCGTCACGCGGGTGTGGAACATCCGCCGAAAGATGTGCAGGTGGACATGCTGATTGAAGAGAGTGCTGCGGATCACCTCGTTTCCGGCAATCCTCATGATGTCGTCGTGGAAGTGCGCGTCAGCGCGTGCAAAGCGTGAATAACGTGTGTTGCGATCCAGCGGCGTTTCGCCGTGCCCCATGTCCGCGGCCGCATTCTCCAGCCCATGCAGAGCCTCGGGCGTCATCTTGAGCGCCGCCAGCCGCGCCGCTTCCGGCTCCAGCAACAGGCGGAACACATAGAGGTCCTCGAACTGCCTGCGCGTCCATTGCGGCGCCGCGCTGTAGCCGATCAGGTGCTCCTTGCGCACCAGTCCTTCACGCTCCAGTCGGCTCAACGCCTCGCGCACGGGGGTCTGTGACACGCCAACGTCGCGTGCAAGCACGTCGATCGGGATACGGGCGCCCGGCGCGATCTCCAGCGACATCAGCCGATGGTAGATGTTGTCGTAGACGCCATCGACGATGCTGCTTGGCCTGATGTTGGCCGGCCTGCTTTCCCGCTCGGCTGCGAATGCCACGTCACCCCCTCCCGACGACGTCCTTGTTGACACGGCGCGATGTGTTGCAGATAGGGTATCCGATGTCAAATAGAATATCATATACGATCTGATATAGGATTTGGGGATGGAAACTGTGTTAAGTCGGCCGGACTCGATCGGCTCGTTACCCTTTCCGATGCTCTCTCGGCCCTTGCTGGCGCCTGAAACTCTTGTGGAGGAACATCACATGAAACTGTTCGGCACGATCAGGGCGCCGCGGGAACTGGTCTTCGGCTCAGGCCAGCGGCACTCCTTGAGCCGCATCGCAGGCAAACTAGGGCGGCGGGCGCTGGTCGTGACGGATTCGCGAATGGCGGCCGATGCTGATTTTCTCGAAATGACAGAGCAGATGGAGGAAGCTGGCCTCTCCATACGCATCGACGGTTCGACCTTGCCGGACGTCCCGATCGAGTCTGCTGTCCGGAGCGCCGAAGCCGCACGGGGCTTTGCGCCAGATCTGGTTGTCGGCGTCGGCGGTGGCTCCTGTCTCGACATGGCCAAATGCGTCGCCGCACTGCTGACCCATGGCGGCCGCCCGCAGGACTATTACGGCGAACACAACGTGCCGGGCCGGGTGATGCCGGTCATCGCCATCCCGACCACGGCGGGCACCGGATCGGAAGTCACGCCTGTCGCGGTCCTGTCCGACGCTGAGCGCAGCCTCAAGGTCGGGATATCCAGTCCGTACATCGTACCGACGGCATCGATCTGCGATCCGGATCTTACCCTGACGTGTCCGCGCGGCCTGACGGCGGTCGCGGGCGCGGATGCGCTTACTCATGCGATAGAAGCCTTCACCGCGATCCGCCGCGCCCCGGAGCCCGGTATCGCGCAGGAGCGCGTCTTCGTCGGCAAGAACGAGTTTTCCGATCATTTCGCGCTGCGCGCGATCGGACTGCTTTGGCAGGGCCTTGAGACTGCCTGCAATGACGGTTCCAACAGGGTGGCACGGGAAAGGGTGATGATGGGCGCAACGCTGGCCGGCTTGGCGTTCGGTGTAGCCGGAACCGCAGCAGCGCATGCGATCCAGTATCCCGTCGGAGCCCTGACGCACACCGCTCACGGAGCAGGCGTCGCCTGCCTCATGCCCTATGTGATGCGCTGGAATGCCCGGGAGATCGGCCCCGAACTTGCGCAGATCGCTCTGGCGATCGGTGTGGCCTGCGCCGACGATGTCATCCCGGCCTTGACCGCGCTTTTCGAGCGGATCGGAATTCCCCCGACATTGCGCGAACTCGGCCTTGCCGAGGAGCGGATCGACTGGGTGGCGGAACAGAGTTGCGGCATCGCCCGGCTGGTCCAGAACAATCCACGACCGCTGACCCTTCCCGAAATGCGCACCCTCGTGGCCGCAGCCTACTCCGGCGACAGCACCGCGCTGAACTGATCTCAAAGGACCCTGTCATGACGTTCCACGCACAGATTTCCGGCTATTCTGATCCCGCCCTTCATTCACAGGGTCTGTTCATCGGTGGCAAATGGTGTCCGGGAAGCGGCATCGCGGTCCACGATCCATCGACCGGAGGTGTTCTGGCGCATGTCCCCAACGCGTCGGTAGAAGATGCGATGCGAGCGGTGGACGCCGCGGAGGCTGCTTCTTCCGGCTGGCGGCAAACGCCACCGCGCCAACGTTCCGAGATCCTGCGGCGCTGGTTTCATCTGATGAGCGAGCGGGCCGAGGAGCTGGCGGTCCTGATCTCGCTCGAAAACGGAAAGGCTCTACCCGACGCGCGCGGCGAGGTTGCGTATGCGGCGGAGTTCTTCCGCTGGTATGCCGAGGAGGCGACGCGCATTCCCGGGGAGTATCGGCACACGCCTTCCGGTTCCCACAACATTCTCGTCGACCACGAACCGATCGGCATATCGGTGCTGATCACCCCCTGGAATTTTCCCGCCGCGATGGCGACTCGCAAGATCGGCCCGGCACTGGCTGCGGGTTGCACGGTCATCCTCAAGCCGGCATCCGAGACGCCTCTCACCGCCTATGCGATGGCGCGTCTCGGCGCGGAGGCCGGCGTTCCCGCTGGCGTCATCAATGTGCTGACGACGACCAACCCCGCCGCCATCACCAATGCCATGCTCGGGGATCCGCGCGTGCGCAAGCTGTCCTTCACCGGCTCGACCGGAGTCGGCCGGACGTTGTTGGCCGAGGCTGCAAAGACCGTGGTGAACTGCTCGATGGAATTGGGAGGGAATGCGCCGTTCGTCGTCTTCGATGATGCCGACCTCGCCGCGGCGCTCGATGGCGCCATGGTTGCGAAGATGCGAAATGCGGGTGAAGCCTGCACGGCGGCCAACCGCTTCTACGTCCAGGCGGGCATTCACGACGCGTTCGTGAAGGGACTGGCCGAACGTATGGCGATGCTGAAGATCGGGGCGGGTTACGATCCACTGACCCAATGCGGTCCGATGATCACCGGCAAGGCGGTGCAGAAGATCGATTATCTCGTCTCGAACGCGATCGACCTCGGCGCCCGGATCGTGACCGGCGGCGCACCGCTGGAAGGAACCGGCTATTTCTATCCGCCAACAGTGCTCGAAAACGTGCCGATCGATGCGGCTATCGCGCGTGAGGAGATTTTCGGGCCGGTTGCGCCGGTTTACCGGTTCGAGACAGAGGAGGAGGCGATCACCCTCGCCAACAAGACCGAATACGGTCTCGCCGCCTACGTCTATACGCGCGACCTGAAGCGGGCCATGCGGGTCGGCAAGGGCATAGAAACCGGCATGCTGGGAATCAATCGCGGCCTGATGTCGGATCCCGCCGCTCCGTTTGGAGGCGTCAAGCAGAGCGGGCTCGGCCGGGAAGGGGGGCGTGACCGGGATACTGGAATTCATGGAAGCGAAATACTACGCCGTCGAATTCTAGGATTTCGGAGGAGCCTGTGACTGGAACCGACCTCTACAAGATCCGCGACTTCGCCGCCGATTTCGACGCCATCGCCGCCGAGTTCGCATCGCGCAGCCGTGTATTGTCGGCCCGCGCGCGGATGCGCACAGACATCGCCTATGGGACGTCTCCGCGCGAAACGCTTGATCTGATCTTTCCGGATAACCCAACGGCGGATGCGCCCCTGCATGTCTTCGTGCATGGCGGTTATTGGCGCTCCGGCGAGAAGGCGGATTATCGCTTCGTCGCCGAACCCGTGCTTGCAGCGGGTGGCATCGCAGCGCTCGTGGAATACGATCTTATGCCTGGCCAGCGACTTCCCGTTCTTGTCGATCAGGTGCGCCGAGCGGTTCTTTGGCTTCAGCAGCGCGCGAGACAGTTCGGCGCGGATCCATTCCGCATGACAGTCAGCGGCCATTCAGCTGGTGCTCACCTATCCTCCTTTCTTGCGGCCACAGGGCCGCAGGAGCATGCGCCGTCGGCCGTGCCGGCGATAAGAAGCATGCTGCTGCTCAGCGGCATCTACGATCTATCGGATATTCCCGACAGCTTTCTACGCAACGAAGCCCAGATGACACATTCGGAAGCGGCGGCTTGGTCGCCGCTCGCCTCCGTTCATGATGGTGGGCCGCAACGTTTTATTGCCTTCGGGGGAGACGAGACCGCGCCCTTCAAGGACCAGGCCCGCGCGCTCCACGACATGATCGCAGGCGCTGCAGGCGCCGCCGAACTGCTGCCAGTACCCCGGTCTGAATCATATGAGCGTTGTCCTGGACCTTGGAGACCCGCGCGGCTGCCTTGGCAAACGCCTTTCGGATATGGTTGCTTCGAGCTGACCTTTGAACAAAGCTGCGACAAAGAAAGCGGCGGCGGCCAGGTGGTCGCGTTTACAGGCACCACGAAGCTCCCGAAGGCACGAGGCCGCAGTTAGTGCACTTGTCTCGCAATACCCGGCATGGGAATTGACTGCTCGTATGCACCATAGGGGTGACGGCGTTATCGGACCAAGTCCCCTCGTGCCGATTAGTTGACCACAACTGACTCAGATCAAATCATTAACACACGTGATAGTGAGTATTGACTAGTGCGTGTCCTGCGGCCATTGATGCTGCCCTGTCGTCGGGAGGGTTGCTGCCAGGGAGAGCGTCCAAGCTTAAGCCGGTGAGGGCGCAAGATGTTCGGAGGGAGGAAGACTCTGACAGGGCACTCGATACCAGAGGCAGTCGACGCCGCGATGCGCGGCCCGATCTCGCATTTTCCATGTGGCGATGCGCTGGGCGTAACCGCTGACGGAGTGCGCGTCTTCAAGGGCATTCCATATGCCTTGCCCCCTGTCGGCCAGCGACGCTGGCGGCGCCCTGAACCTGTTGTGCCCTGGCACGGCGTTCGCGATGCGATCGACTCCGGTCCCGCCTGTGTCCAGCCGTCCCGGCGTTTCGGCAGTATCTACGATCGGCCGCTGGCCGCGACCAGCGAGGACTGTCTGTATCTCGACATCTGGGCACCGGAAGGAGCGCGAGACCTGCCGGTACTGGTCTGGATCCACGGCGGCTCCTTCATCTGGGGTGCCGGGAGCGATCCGCTGCACGACGGCGCCGCCCTGGCGCGCCGTGGCGCTGTGGTCGTTTCGATCAACTACAGACTGGGCGTCTTCGGTTACCTTGCGCATCCGGACCTGAGCGCTGAATCCCCGGACGGCGTCTCCGGCAATTGCGGCCTGCTCGACCAGATCGCGGCGCTGGCATGGGTCAGGGACAACATCGCCGCTGTGGGCGGCGATCCGGGCAACGTGACGGTGACGGGTGAATCCGCCGGAGCTCTGAGCGTGCTTTACCTGCTGGCATCTCCCGCCGCACGCGGCCTGTTCGCCAAAGCAATCGCGCAAAGCGCCTACATGATTTCCATGCCCGCGCTCCGCGAACGTCGCGACGGCCATGAACCGGCCGAAGTGACGGGCGAACGCCTCGGCGAAATTCTTGGAGCGCGGAATGTCAGCGCCTTACGGGCGATAGATGCGGGGGATCTCGCCGACGCTGCGCTGCGTGCGGGCTTCACGCCGCTTGGCACGATAGACGGACAGCTCCTGCCGGCCCAATTGGTCGACGTCTTCGAGCGCGGACACCAGGCCAAGGTACCGCTGATCGCAGGTTTCAACGGCGGCGAAATACGCTCGTTGCCGTTTCTCATCCCGACGCTGCCACAGACGGGAAAGGAGCATGAGGACGAGATCCGTCGGCGATATGGCAGTCTCGCGGAGCGCTTCCTTGCACTCTACGGCCCTGGAAATGTTCGGGAGAGCGCCCTCGCGAGCATTCGCGACGCTCTCTACGGATGGACCGCGTTAAAGCTCGCCGAAGCGCAGAAGGGTATAGGCGCTCCGGCTTTCGTCTATCTGTTCGACCACACCTATCCGGCAGCGAGCGAAGCGGGGCTTGATGCCTTTCACGGGTGCGAACTGCCCTATCTCTTCGGCACTGCAGACCACACGCCACCGCTCTGGCCAGCCGTACCCGCGACGAAGGCCGAAGCCGCGCTCTCGCGCGCTATGGGTGATTACTGGATTTCCTTTGCCAACGCGGCCGCGCCGATATCGGAAGACTGGCCGACCTGGCCGGATCACACCATCACCGGTCGGCATATGTATTTCGCCGATGCGCCGCTAGTCGAAGCCGACCTCATGCCCGGCATGTTCGCGCTGGCCGACGAAGTCGTGCGCCAGCGGCGCAATGCGGGCGACGTACCATGGAACTGGAATGTCGGCGTGGCGGCGCCGCTTACGGATGCGGATACCCGATGAGGCCATGCGCTTGTCGAAGATGCCTACCACCGCCACGGGCAAGGTGGACAAATTGCATCTTCGCTCGCAATACGGACGGGGCTGAGTGCGTGCATGCGGTCCGGGCGATCGAGAGTCCGACGTCGGTCGCGTCGTCGCGATGAAGAGGGTATCCGCTTGAGTGACATGAGACCGGTTCGCCGCAAGGCCTCCACCAAGGCCGAACAACGCGCGGAGATGATCGAACAGATCCTCGACGCGGCAGAACTCCTGTTCTCCCAGCATGGTCTTTACGGCGTTACGCTGAAGGACGTCGCGAAGCTTATCGGCGTCCATCACACTCTCATTAACTACTACTTCGACGACAAGAAAGCTCTGTTCGACCGGGTGTTTGCGCGTCGCGCCGTCGTCACCAGCGAGCGGCGGATGGGCATGCTGGAGGAGTATGAAAGGACGGCGGGCGACAATCCGACGGTGGAGGGCGCGCTACGTGCCTTCCTCGATACGGATCTCGATCTCTACATCGAGGGCGGCGAAGGCTGGAAGAACTACGCCGCGCTTGCCTCCCAGGTCGCCAACACACCCCAGTGGGGCGCCGCGATGATGGATGAGCATTTCGACCCGGTCGTGCTTCGCCTCATCGGCATCCTGAAGCGGGCGCTGCCCGGTTGCGCGGATGAGGACATCTTCTGGGGCTACCACTTCGTGACGGGCGCCCTGATGCTGACCCTGGCGCGTACGGGTCGCATCGACAAGCTCTCCGGCGGCCTCTGCCGATCGGAGGATTTCGCGGCCGTGAAGCAGCGCATGTCGACCTTCATGGCCGCTGGCTTTCTGGCGATCTGCCGGAAGGCTTCGCCGGCCTGATCGGCGGCGTCGGCCCCGCTTCGTGGGAAGTCGCGTCTGACCTGGACGGACGCGTCGCAATCGTGACTGGAGCGGTTGGCGACTGCGCAGGTCGCATGCGCTGATGCCGGCCCGGCAAAGCGGAATAGCCGCCCTGTCAATTCGGTAGCGGTGAAGCCGCTTATCGACAATCAAAGGAAGCCTGAAAGCGAAGAACTACTTGCTTCCAAAAAATTAATTATCTAGTGAGTGAATGGAGGAAAATGGACGCAGCGAGGTCGGGGCGCAGCCTTCAGGAGTAGAGGCTCCAGACGGTTCCACCGCACGTCGCAAGGAGGCGAGGACACCCAGACCAGGAGGGCAGGGTGGTCCGGCGGTCTTCGAATTGGTTGGCGAGGAGGCCGGCTGACGGGAAAATCCGCAGGGATCGAGGAGGAGACGCCGTCCCGCATAGGGATCCGGCTAGACGGGCAGGCCGGATTGGCCGGCATATTCCAAGGGAGGAAAGACCATGAAAAGACTGATCGGATCGACAGTGCTCGCGCTGTCGTTGCTCGGCGCTACGGCGATGTCGGCGCTGGCACAGGACACGCTCAAGATCGGCTATGTCGATCCGCTGTCGGGCGGCGGCGCGAGCATAGGCCAGATCGGCATGAACCAGCTCAACTTCATCGCCGATGAAATAAACGCCAAGGGCGGCGTCAACGGAAAGAAGGTCGAGATCGTCGGCTACGACAACCAGACCAATCCGCAGATCAGCCTGGTGCAGGTTCAAAAGGCGATCGACGAAGGGATCAAGGTCATCGTCCAGGGCAACGGCTCTTCGGTGGCAGTCGCCGTGTCGGACTTCATCACCAAATACAACGACCGCAATCCGGGTGCGAACATCGTTCACCTGAACTATGCGGCGATCGACCCCGTGCTCACCAACGAGAAGTGCAGCTACTGGCACTTCACCTGGGATGCGAGCGCGGCCATCAAGATGGAAGCACTGACGAACTTCATCAAGGACAAGCAGGACGTCAAGAAGGTTTATCTGATTTCGCAGGACTACTCGTTTGGACACGCCGTCGCGGGTGCTGCAAAGAGCATGCTCACGCAGAAGCGTCCCGATGTGCAGATCGTCGGCGACGAGTTCCATCCGCTAGTCAAGATCACCGACTTCGCCCCCTATGTCGCGAAGATCAAGGCGTCCGGCGCCGACACGGTCATCACCGGCAACTGGGGCCAGGATCTCGCGCTGCTGATCAAGGCTGCCGGCCAGGCGGGGCTCGACGTCAATTGGTACACCTTCTATGCCGGTGGCGCCGGCGGTCCGACGGCGATCAAGCAGGCCAATCTTGAGAACCGCGTCTTCCAGATCAACGAAGGCATCAACAACCAGGGCTATGGTCCGGCCGAGGAACGAGCCGGCGCGCTGATGAAGCGCTTTGCCAACGCTCCGGTGTATTATCCGCGCATGTTCAACATGATGGACATGGTCTTCCAGGCAATGACAGAGGCGAAGTCCGAGGATCCGGGCGATTTCGTGCCGAAACTCGAGGGCATGAAGCACAATAGCTTCGCGGCTGGTGCCGAGGGTTTCCTTCGCGCGGACGACCATCAGTTCTTCCAGCCGCTCTACATTTCCACGCTCGGACCGCTCGATGCCGGGCAGAAGTTCGACGAGGAGCATACCGGCTGGGGCTGGAAGATGGCGGCAGAGGTTCCGACCGAATCCACGCTGCTTCCCACGACCTGCGAGATGAAGCGTCCGTAGGTTTGACCGCCCTGGCGGCGCGGGGTTCACCGGCGCCGCCTCTCTTTCACGCGCGAGGCGTTCGTCTCGCGCCGGCAAGCCAGCGGACGGTCGCTCGTGGTCGAAATCATTCTCATCTCGGCGCTCAACGGCGTCCTCTACGGTATGCTGCTGTTCTTGATGGCAAGCGGCCTCACCGTCATCTTCTCGATGATGGGCGTGCTCAACCTCGCCCATGCCAGCTTCTACATGCTCGGTGCGTTCTTCGGCTTCGAGATCAGCCGCAGGCTCGGCTTCTGGCCGGCCCTCGTCGTGGCGCCGGTGATCGTCGGCGTCATCGGCATGGCCGTCGAACGCTACGGGCTGCGGCGCGTCCACCGGCACGGCCACGTTGCCGAGCTTCTGTTCACGTTCGGGCTGACCTTCGTCATCAAGGAAGTGGTCGAGATGATCTGGGGCAAGCTGCCGGCCGACTACCGGGTGCCGCCCTCGCTCGATTTCTCGGCCTTCACGCTGTTCGCCAGCAACTATCCGGCATTCAAGCTGTTCGGCCTGCTGATCTCGGTGGCGATCTTCCTCTGCCTCCTGATGGTGGTGCGCTACACCCGCATCGGTCTGATCGTCCAGGCGGCGCTGAGCCACCCCGGCATGGTGGGCATGCTTGGGCACAATGTCGATCGCATCTTCATGCTCGTCTTCGGAGTTGGCGTTGGGCTGGCCGCTGTCGCTGGCGTCATCGCCGGGCCGATCCTCGTCACCCAGTCCAACATGGCGGGGCTGCTCGGGCCCATCCTGTTCGTTGTGGTAGTCGTTGGCGGGCTCGGCTCGCTGGGCGGGGCGCTGGCGGCCTCGCTGCTGATCGGGCTCGTCCAGACATTCGCCGTCGCCTTCAACATCTCCTTTGCCGACGTGTTCGGCACGACCGGCACGGCGGCAATCTTCGCAGACTGGTTGAGCGACATCTGGAGGGTCACGGTCGCACAGGTCGCTCCGATCCTGCCCTATCTTCTTCTGGTGCTGATCCTGATCTTCCGGCCTCGCGGCCTTATGGGGACGCGCGACACATGAGCGAGGAAATCACACTCTCCCAGGGCGGAACGCGCGTCGGCCGGACCGGCTTCCCGATGCGCTACATCGTCTGGATCGCACTGGCTGCCGTATTGCTGCTTCTGCCCTACCTGTTCAGTTCGCGGCTCGCAGTGTCCACGATGTGCCTGATGGGCACGATGATCATCTTCGCGCTGTCCTACAACATGCTGCTCGGCCAGACCGGTCTGCTGTCGTTCGGCCACGCGGTGTTCTTCGGTCTTGGCGGTTATGTCACCGTGCACCTGCTCAACTTGGCAGGCGGCGGTGGTTGGCCGATCCCGCTGCCGCTGTTCCCTGTCATCGGCGGACTGAGTGGCCTGTTCTTTGGCGTATTGTTCGGCGCTGTCGCCACCAGACGTGCAGGCACGGCCTTTGCGATGATCACGCTCGGGATCGGCGAACTAGTGGTGTCGAGCGCACTCATCCTGCGCCGTTTCTTCGGCGGCGAGGAGGGTATCACCACCGACCGAACCGAAGTGATGAGCCTGTTCGGCTACAGCTTCGGACCGCAGCTTCAGGTCTACTACCTGATCGCCGCCTGGTGCTTCGTGTCGATCGCAGCGATGTATGCGCTCACCCGGACGCCCTTCGGCCGCATCTGCAACGCCGTGCGCGACAACCCGCAGCGCACCGCCTTCATCGGCTACGACACGCAGCGCGTGCGATTCATCGCCTTCAGTCTTGCCGGCTTGTTCGCAGGCATCGCCGGCGGCCTGTCTGTGATCAATTTCGAGATCATCAACGCATCGCAGATGGGTGCTGTCGAATCCGGCTCGGTCATCCTGATGACTTATATCGGCGGGATGGGGAACTTCGCCGGCCCTATCATTGGCGCCATCCTCATAACTTGGCTTCAACTGGCGCTCAGCGACGCCACGCAGATCTGGCCCCTTTATGTCGGCCTTCTGTTCATCGGCATGGTGATGTTCGTCCCGGGAGGCCTGGCCGGGCTGCTGGCTCAGCAGCAGCCGCTGCTCGCCAACCGGACGCTCCATCGCGTCGTTCCGTACTATCTGCTCGCGCTTCTGCCGGGCGCCGTCGCCGTGATCGGACTTAGCATCCTCGCCGAGACGAGCCATCAGTTCAGCATACGCGACTCTTATGGCCCGGACCTGACACTCTACAAGATCCCGTTCGACGTCACTTCACCACTGCCATGGGTCGCTGGGCTGGTGCTGACCGTCGGCGGAGGCTGGCTCTATCTGCGTGCCGCGCGACTTGCCCGCGGCGCCTATGACGAGGCACTTGCCGAGGGGAGGGCGCGATGAGCGCCGCCACACCCGCACTCCAGCTCTCCGGTCTGCGCAAGAGCTTCGGGCAGATGGAGATCATCCGCGGCGTCGATCTTACTGTGATTGAAGGCGAGCGGCACGCGATCATCGGGCCCAACGGTGCAGGCAAGTCGACGCTTTTCCACCTCGTCAGCGGCCATCTGCGGCCGAGTGCCGGTTCGATCCGTCTGCGCGGCGAAGAAATTGCCGGTCTTGAGCCCCAGCTTATCAATCGCAGGGGCCTATCGCGCAGCTTCCAGGTGACGAACATCTTTCCCCGCCTGAGCGTGTGGGAGAACGTGCGTTGTGCGACCCTCTGGGCGCTCGGCTATCGCTATTCGTTTTGGCGCGATGTCGACAGGCTCGAGGATGCGAACAGCCGCACGGAGGAGATACTCGCTGAAATCGACCTGCTCGACCGATGGCGCACCCCGGCCGGGGTGTTGACCTATGGCGAGCAGCGTGCGCTGGAGATCGGTCTCACCATCGCCGGCGACGCAGACGTGCTGCTGCTTGATGAACCGACTGCCGGGATGAGCCATGCCGAAACCGAACGCGTGGTGAAACTGATCCGCAAGGTCAGCGAGAACCGCACGCTGCTGATGATCGAGCACGACATGCACGTCGTCTTCGACCTGGCCGACCGGATCTCCGTTCTCGTCTATGGCGAGGTTATCGCGTCGGATACGCCCGCCCGCATCAAAGCCAACATTGCCGTGCAGCAGGCCTATCTCGGAACGGAGGCCGCCTGATGCTGAAGGTTCGCGACCTCCATGCTTATTACGGCAAGAGCCATATCCTGCAGGGTGTCGACCTCGACGTCGGGGAGAACGAGATCGTCAGCATTCTCGGTCGCAACGGGGTCGGTCGCTCCACGACGCTGAAGGCGATCATGGGTGACCCGGAGCCGCGGGGCGAGATCGTCTTCGAAGGCAAGTCGATCGCTGGCCGCAAGCCGCATGAAATTGCGCATATGGGCATCGGCTTCGTGCCCGAGGAGCGTGCGATCTTCCCAACGCTGACGGTCGAGCAGAACCTGCTCTTGGGTATCAAGTCCGGCCAGAAGGGCGGCCGCTGGAGCCTCGACGAAACATGGCGGCTGTTTCCCCAGCTCAAGGACCGTGCAGATGCGCCGGGCGGAGCACTTTCGGGCGGTGAGCAGCAGATGCTGACGATCTGCCGCACGCTGATGGGCGACCCGGACCTGATCATGGTCGACGAGCCGACCGAGGGATTGGCGCCGCAGATGGTCGAACGCATTGGCGAACTCCTCCAGGAGATCGCCCGGCGTGGCATCTCGATCCTGCTGGTCGAGCAACGGCTGGTGATCGCGATGCGCATCTCGCACCGCGTCTACGTGATGGGACACGGCGGGATCGTCTTCGAAGGAACACCCGCTGAGCTTCTGGCGGACGAAGCCACCCGCCGGGATTGGCTTGAGGTCTGACGCGCGACCGAAGAAGCTGACCTGACGCAACCCGTGATCTCGCGGGCGGGTGGCCTCGGATCACGTTCACTGCCGAGGAAAGTGTGGATTCCTTTCCCGCTCGATCACGGTTGCCACCGCCGGTCGCTCCAGCATCTGCGTCTTGTGCCGTGTGAAGCTGACGAGATCCTGCATCGGTAGGCCGTTGCTGGTTCCCCAGCCGTAGAAGACGAGGGCATATGGATCGACAACGGTGTAGGCGTCGCCCATCATCCACCGGTTGTCGCCGATTAGCGCGTCGATTTCCTGCATGCTCTCCCAGTAGCTAGAGGCGGCCTTGGCACGGATGTCGTCGTACACCTCCTCCCTGTCGACGAAGCGGTAGGGGCGAAATTTCGCGCGCTGGAAAATGTGCGGCGTGTTCGAGAACCAGGCCATCTGAGCGATACACCGCATGCGCTCCACAAGGTTTTCGGGCAGCAGGCCTGCTTCCGGGAACGCAGAGGCAATCCAGGTCAGGATCGCGGTGTTCTCGGTGATCACGTTGCCGTCCACCACCAATGCCGGCACGCGGCCACGCGGATTAATCGCGAGGAATTCCGGCGTCTGGTGCTGGTTCTTCGACAGGAGGGTCTCCACGGCGCGATAAGGACGCCCGCTCTCCTCGAGAGCGATGTGGGAGGCAAGAGAACAGGCACCTGGGCTGTAGAACAGCATGGGTTCCTCGCCGACGTATGTGGCAGAGCCTTGGTCCGACATATTCATTCGTAAAGCCTTTCCATGTTTGTCCGTCGACACCGATTGGGTGCGAGAGGCTGCCGATTCCTCTTCATGAATCCAACAGCGCTGCCAGGATCCGGTCCCGCGACATCGGCATATGGCGGATGCGGGTGCCAAGCGCGTGTGCGACGGCATTGCCGATTGCGGCCGCCGCCGGCCCGCCAGCGCATTCGCCGACGCCGAGCGGGTCATGCCCGGACGCCTCGACCAGATCGACATGGATTTTCGGAACGTCGCGGAACCGGATGACGGGATACGCGTCCCAGTCGAGGCCTGCGATATCGCCATCGGCGAACCGCGCTTCCTCGATCAGCGCCCAACTGATCGCCTGGACTATATTGCCTTCGACCTGGTTCACGACGCCGTCGGGATTGATCACGAGACCGGCATCGACCGCGCACCATACATCGGTGACGCGCACCGCCTCGTCCACTTCGACGGCGGCGACCACTGCCGCATAGGACGAGCTGTTCTTGTAGCGCGCAAGCCCGAGCCCTAGGCCGAAACCGGCGCCTCCGGGGCCGCGATCGGACCATTGTGCCATCTCGGCGGCCCGCTCGAGTACTTTCCGCGCGCGTGCATCGGTCAAGAGCGACAGGCGGTATGCAAACGGATCTTCGCCAGAGCGTGCGGCCAGTTCGTCGATAAGGCCCTCGATCGCGAAGACGTTGAGTGTGGCCCCGAGACCGCGCAGCGAAGACGTGCGGACGGGGACATCATGGACAAGATGAAAGTCGATACCTTTCGCGGCGATATCGTAAAGAGGTATCCCATTGCGCGTCGCGCCGCCGCCGCGTTCCTCGGGAATGTCGAAGGGCTTCCGCGCCGGCGGAGGTGTCTCAAGTGCATCCGCAGCCAGCAGATACGCGCCGCCGACGCCCGGTCGCTGACCATGTGCCGCACTCCAGATCTCGGTCGTCCAGCCGACGGGGCGGCCGTCCGCACCGACCATTGCGTGCACCTTGACCTCCATTGCGGAAGACAACGGCTCGTAGGCGAATTCCTCGGCGCGGCTCCAACAGAGGCGGATGGGGCGGCCCGGCAGTTGCATCGCTATCAGCGCGGCATCGAGGGC
Source organism: Mesorhizobium sp. J428 (assembly GCF_024699925.1). Lineage (NCBI taxonomy): Bacteria > Pseudomonadati > Pseudomonadota > Alphaproteobacteria > Hyphomicrobiales > Phyllobacteriaceae > Mesorhizobium > Mesorhizobium sp. J428. The sequence goes on along the minus strand of NZ_JAJOMX010000001.1, from coordinate 1,103,256 downwards.
AGCGTCGTCAGCGCCGTTGTGGCCATAGCAGCCGGCCCCCTGCACATGTTGGCATGCCACCTTGTCAACTGGCAGACCGAGCGTCGCGGCGATGTTCGAACGCAGCGGGTGCATACCCTGTGCATGCGACCAGATGGACAGATGGCCGGCCTGCCACAGAGCCAGCGCACAGGATGGCGCAATCGACCCGTGCGACAGGAAGGGTCTTGAAAAGCGCATCGAGAGACGTGTCATCGCCTCTTCGGGCATTGGGTCTCCGATGCGGCGGTCGTGCGAGGGTTGCGCGGCCACCCATCCGGCAGTGGCCTGCTCGGATCGGAGCTCTCGCCGGTCTTGCCAGATTGCTGTTTCGACCGCTTTCGCTGCCGCCTTGCGCACCGCGGTCTCGTCGTCGCCGACGAAAGCGACGAACTCCGCCCGTCGCACAATCGTTATTCTCTCGCCGGCGGCACGCAGCACGGCGTCCTCGTCGAGTGCCAGCAGGCGCGCGCCGCGTCCCGGCTGGCGCAGCACGCGCGCGTGCAACATGCCAGGCATGGTGATGTCCTGAATGAAGCCGGAGCCAGTAAGCTTCGCCGGAAGATCCAGGCGTGGAATTCGCCGACCGACGATCCGATGTTCTGTAGCGGGTTTCGGTGCGGCACTCCCGGTGACCTCAGCGGACAGGTCGATCTCGGGCGCGAGGTGCCAGTAGTCCAGCCCGGTTGCGCTGCCGCTCCTGATGAACTCTCCTTCCTGCACAGACAACTCTTCGGGCGCCGCATTAAGCCGGAGCGCGGCGCGTGCCAGAGCAAGCGCCCTGACCTCGGCAGTCACCGCCCGGATCGCGCTGCCGGAGTGCTCGACCGACCAGCTTGATGCCGTGTAGCCCTCGCTCGGACCCTCGACGCTGTTGCCGGACATGACCCGCACCTGGTCGATACGCAGGTCCAGCTCCTCAGCCGCGATCTGCGCCAAGGCGGTCAGGATGCCCTGGCCGAGTTCCACCTTGCCGGTGGCGATGCGCACCGTCCGGTCCGGCTCAAAGTGCAGCCAGCGGTCGAAGGTCGGATTGTCGCGCAGGCTCTGGCTAGCGGCCATCGTCGGCTTCCCCACGCAGGACCGCCGCCGCGCGGGCCACTGCGCGCAGAATACGCAGATGTGCTCCGCATCGGCAGAGATTGGCATCCAGCGCCTCGACGATCTCCGCCCGGTTGGGAGACGGGTTGCGGTCCAGCAGCGCCTTGGCTGCCATCAGCATACCCGAGAGGCAGTAGCCGCACTGGCCGGCCTGTTCGTCGAGGAAGGCCTGCTGCAGCGGATGCAAGGCTCCGTCCACACCCAATCCCTCGACCGTGATGATGGAGCGTCCCTGGAACGCCTCGGCCTCACGGCTGCAAGAATACACCGCCTCGCCGTCGACAAGCACCATGCAAGCGCCGCACTGCTCGAGACCGCATCCATAACGGGAGCCCTTCAACCCAAGGTGATTGCGCAGGACATCGAGGAGCGGCGTCGTGCCGGATGCCTCGACCTCCTGCAACCGGCCGTTGATGGTGAGGGTGAAATGTTGCTTCATCACATGGAAATGGCTGATCCGGCCGTTCTTCGGCAACCGGATGCGGAAGGATCGATCGCGGCGGACAATCGCCCGCCGCGATCGGCGGCGGTCAGCTCGGCTGGACCAGGCCCGCTTCGACGAGCGGCCGGATGCCGGCGATCTCGCGTTCGATGGATTCGCGCATTTCGTCGGGCGTATTCACGACTGCGGTAAGACCCAGAGAAGTGAGCTTCTCTTTCGCGGCAGGCGTCTCCGTCCATTCCTTGATCGCCACGCGGATCTTGTCGACGATATCGGCAGGCATGTCCTTCGGTCCGACCGCGCCGAACCAAAGCGTCTGGCTGAAGCCGTCGAAGCCCTGCTCGGCCACGGTCTTCACCTCCGGCATCTCTCCCACACGTTCGCCTGATGTCACCGCGATGCCTGTGATCTTACCGTCCTTGACGTGCGGCAGATAGTTGGACGGCGCATCAAGGGCGAAGTCGATATGCCCGCCCAGCAGATCGGCAAGCAGCGGCGGCGAACCCTTGTAGGGGATATGATTGATCTCGACGCCAGCCTGCATGCCGATCATTGCTGCGCAGATATGCCCCTTCGTTCCGGCGCCAGGATTGCCGATGTTCACCTTGCCGGGATTCGCCTTGGCATAAGCAACCAGGTCCGTCAGCGTCTTGGCAGGTGCGTTGGGGCTCGCGGTGAGCAGTGCGCAGCTCTCGGCCACAACGGTGATCGGGGTGAAATCGACCTGCGGATCGTAGGCAAGGTTCTTCTGGACAACCTTGTTGGCGGCGATAGGCGCACTGCCGGAGACCAGGATGGTGTAGCCGTCCGGCGCAGAGCGAGCCAGCTTACCTCCGGCGAGAGCGCCAGCTGCGCCGGCGACGTTCTCCACCACAAACTGCTGGCCGTATTTCGCCGTCAGGAGGTCGGCCACAAGGCGTGTTATGATATCGCTCGTGCCGCCGGGCGGATAGGCCGAGATGACCGTGACCGGTTTGGTCGGCCAGTCAGCAGTAAGGGCGAATCCGGTCGAAGCCAGCACCGCGGCCGACCCGCCGAAGACAATCAGTTCGCGTCTGTTGATCATGTTCTTCCTCCTCCCGGGGAACTTCCCACCAAGTATTCCGACCCTAGCCTGCAATGGGTGAGTGCCGTACGCAGCCCCTGCGGTCATTTCGCATCGCGGAATGGTAGTCGTGGCCGCCTATGCACCAGCCAGCCAGATCTCCTCGCCTGCGTGGAACTCCGCAAGTTGCTCCGGGCGATCATCGCCGAGGAGGTTCGGGTTGACGTTTACTCCACGCGAGCGCTGGACGTAGGTGAGGAACTTGTAGGACGGCCGGAACGTCTCGAGCTGCGCCCAATCCACCGGCAGAGAGTCTGCGGGGTTGACCGGTTTCATGACGTCGCGCTCGAACAGGACGTGAAAGCTCAGGAGTTTCCACCCCTCCTCGTCCCGCACGGCGCGCGAGTAGAAGCGACAAAAGACATGGAAATCGATCTCGATGCTGTCGAGGGTCGTGCGGCTGAAGATCATGGCAGGGCTCTCGACCGTCGCCCGGTCGCCGGCGATCCGAGCATAGGCGGGAAAGACCCAATGCTTGCCGTTGCCCGCTCTCGCCATGAAGGCGCGAGTCGCCTCGACATAGGCAGGTCCGCCCTGGCCGTCGTACCAGCTCGTGCGAATGTAGGCATCCGGGTGGAAGCAGGCTGCCATCACGTCGAAGCGTCGCTGATCGCGGGCGAAGCGTTCGCGGCGGACGAGATCGAAGAGTTCCTCTCGGTCGAGGAATTGCTGCAGGCGGTTCGTGGGATCGTCTGGCATGGCGGCTCTCCAATCGGTCCTTTAGCGGAGTCGGTTCAGTCTGCTTCCTGCAGTCCTTCCTCACGCACCTTGCTGAACTGGGGCGACAGGATCGAAAGCAGCAATAGAGCCGTCACCACGAGGATGCCGAGGCTGACCGGACTGGTGAAGAACACGGTCGCGTCGCCGTGCGAGATGAGCAGAGCATGCGGCGCAGATATTCCTCCGCCATCGGCCCGAGGATCAGCGCGAGGATGAGAGGAGCAGGCTCGGCGCCGACCTTGCGGAAGAAGAAGCCGAGCACGCCGAACAGGGCCATCATGTAGACGTCGAAGACGTTATTGTTGATCGAGTAGACGCCGATGGCGGTGAACACGCAGATCAGCGGGAAAAGGAAGCGCACGGGACCGAGATCAACTTCGCCCACATGCCGACAAGCGGCAGGTTGAGCAGGAGCAGAAGAAGGTTGCCGATCCACATCGACACAACGAGGCCCCAGAACAGCGCCGGCTGCTGGGACAGCATCTCCGGCCCCGGCTGGACGCCCTGCACGACGAGCGCGCCGATCATCAGGGCCATCGTCGCCGTGCCGGGAAGGCCGAGCGTCAGCATCGGGATGAAGCAGGTCTGAGCCGCTGCGTTGTTGGCTGCCTCCGGCGCTGCCACGCCTTCGATCGCCCCCTTGCCAAACCGCTCGGGGGTCCGAGAGATCTTCTTCTCGAGTGCATAGGAGGAGAACGAAGCCAGCAGCACGCCGGCTCCGGGGAGGATTCCGAGTACAACACCGACGCCCGTGCCCCGCAGGATCGGTGCCGCCATACGTCGCCAGTCTTCTCGCGTTGGGAACAGCCTGCTGACCGGCGCTACGCCGACGGCGCGGGCGTGCTCGTTCTGCAGATTGGCTAGCACGTCGCCTAGGCCGAACACGCCGGTCGCGATCACCACGAAATCGAGCCCGTCGAGGAGGTTCGGCGATCCGAACGTGTAGCGCGCGAGGCCCGAGTTGATGTCGGTGCCGACCATGCCGAAGAGCATGCCGAGAAGCGCCATGCCGAAGGCGGTCAGCAGCGAGCCGCTGGTGAGCACCATGGAGGTGACGAGGCCAAGAACGATCAGCGAGAAATACTCGGCCGGCCCGAAAGTCAGCGCCAGGCCGGCCAGCAGCGGAGCCGCAACCGCGATGAACAGCGTGCCGACCGTGCCGGCGAAGAAACTGCCGATCGCCGCGGCCGCCAGCGCGCGGCCGGCCTTGCCCTGCTTGGCCATCTCGTGGCCGTCGAGTGTGGTAACCACGGACGAGGCTTCACCGGGCAGGTTCATCAGGATTGCCGTCGTGGAGCCGCCATATTGAGAGCCGTAGAAGATCCCAGCGAGCATGATCAGCGCCGTGTCGACCGGGAGGCCGAACGTGAAGGGCAGCAGCATCGAAATCGTCGCGATCGGGCCCAGGCCCGGCAACACTCCGACCGCTGTGCCGAGCAGCATCCGAAGAAGCAGTAGCCGAAATTCGAGAGCGTGGTGGCGGTCGAGAGCCCCAGCATCAGTCCGTCGAAAATATCCATCGTGCCCTCCCGGCGTGTTGGATCAGCCTGAAAACGGCAGCCAGCTGCCTGCAAGAGGGATCGGCAGACCGAGCACCTTGACGAATACGATGGCGCAGACAGCCGAGAACAAGGCTGCACCCGCCGCGGCCTTCCACCTGATTTCGAACTGCACGCTCGAGGCGGCCGTGCCGACAAGCAGAACGAAGATCGCGAGCGGCAGGCCCAAAGGTTCGATCAGAACGGCGAATAGGACCACCATCATCGGGACGAGGACAACGGGCCGCCAGGTTACCGACTCGATGGATAGGGAGCCTGCACGGCGGGCACGGAGAAGGACGGCGCCGCCGGTCAGCGTCAGCAGAACGGCAATGATCACCGGAAAGAAGCCCGGCCCCATGCGGCTCGGCGTGCCAATCGGATAGCTAAGCGCGATCGCGCCGGCGACGATACCGACCACCGCGAAGAAGATCCCGAGGGTAACGTCCTGATTTGCCTTCACCGGAGTAGCCCCCGTGCTGGCGGTGCATCGCGCCCGACAAAGAGAGGCAGGTGCCGGGCAGTCTTCCGGTACATGATCGTCATCGGCATTCTCCTCCCTTACTTTCGCTTTCCAATTCGTCAGCCTACCACCAGGGGTCTCGCGTTCGCCCGATACCGACGGCCCTAGAGGTGACGTCCCTCATCTACGGGGACGATGATCCCGGTCGAGCTCGTGAGACTGACGATACACGCTGCCACTGCCCGAGCGACATCGTCCGGGACAGTGACTCGGCGAAGCGGAAACTTCTCCGCCGTCCGTTCGAGCTGCTCGCGGGTCCGGTTGGGTACGAAGTCCGTGTCCACTCCGGCCGGCGATACCGAAAAGACGCGCACCTTGGGCGCCAACACCTTCGCGAGCGCGACAGTAAGCGAGTCGAGACCACCTTTCGCGGCGAGATAGGCGAGGCTGCTGCCGACACCGGTGCGCGCCGCGATGGACGAGATGTTGACGATGGCGGCGTTCTCACCGCGTTCAAGCAGTGGACGCATTGCCCGGATCACTGCAAACGGTCCTCGCAGATTGAGCAAAACCGCGCGGTCGAAGATCTCATCGGTCAGCGCATCCAGATCGTTGGCCGAAACCGGCGTCGTAGCGCCACCCGAATTCACCAATGCGTCCAGATATCCATAGCGTTCCTCGAGCAACGCCTTTGCGTGTGCGATCGACGCAGGATCCTCGATCGAGATGCGGATGGCGATGTGCCCGTCTCCGTGCAGGCTGGATACGACCTCCTCAGCGGCGTCGCTCCGGCTGTGGTAGCCGACCGCCACCCGGGATCCCAGTTTCGCCAGACGGGCCGACACGGCCCGGCCGATACCACCGCTGCCACCTGTTACCAAGACCGTGCGCGGCACGGCGAGCGCGGAAACTTCGATAGCTGCCATCGATTGCATTCCTCCCGGCGCCTCACCGGTCCGCCCGGTGTCTCGTGCCACCTTGCATGGCGGCGCGCCTCTTCCCTGTGCATCTGTCCCGGCGTCAGCCGGCATAATCCTTGATGACGGCCGCGGCTGCGGAACGGATAAAGCCATGATCGCTGGAAAAGGCCAGAGCCGTTGCCCCAAGTCCCGTGGCAAACTCGAAATCGGATCGCCCGGTGGGCAACATCATCAGTGGGACGTGTGCTTCCCGTGCCGCCGCGGCGACGCGCCGGCTGATTTCCGCCACCTTTGGTCCTGCCTGCGGATCGTCGCCAAAGGACGCAGTGAGATCGCCGCGCCCGATGAAGAGCGCGTCGATACCGTCAACCCGCGCGATGTCGCCAGCCGCGGGTGCGGCGTCCTGATCCTCTATCATCGCGATCACTGCCACCTGCGAATCCTGCGCAGCCATATGGGCGACCGCACCCACACTGCCCCATCGGCCGGCGCGGGTGAGCCCGGCAAAGCCACGGCTGCCACCCTTATGCCCGGGCGCTGCGCGCGATTGCTTGTGCCTTCTCGATCGAGGTCACGTGTGGAACCATGATTCCCATGGCGCCCGAATCCAGTGCGCTCAGGATAAGGGATTCGGTGAATTCCGGTATCCGGACGATCGGCGCGATATTGGCGGCGCGCGCGGCGAAGATCATCAGGTCCGTAATGTTGCGGTCGAGCGCGGCATGCTCCTGGTCGATGATGACGAAGTCATAGCCGAGAGTCCCGAGGATCTCGATCACCTGCGTCGTCGGCAGCTTGAGGAACGTCCCAAGCAGCCGTTTCCTGGTCACGAGTCTTTCACGGAATGTCGTGAAGGCGGGGCGGTTTTCGATCATAGCGTTTCCAACTGAACGGCCCCTTCTATCGGCTGCGTGGGTATCAATGGTCCCCGAACAGGGGTCATTTCGCAGGTCGGAACGCGTCTTCCCCGTTTCCCGACGCGAAACGCCGACGCGTCGGCGTTGCCCTTGCGGGGACACGGGTGCGAGCAAGGCGCCACGCATGCGCCCGTCAGCATTCACACGCAGAGAAAGCCGTCTCCTTGGCAAATCCGACCATCATCAGTTGTGCCGTCACCGGCAATATCACGACGCCGGAGCAGACACCGTATCTGCCGGTCACGCCGGAGCAGATCGCCGATGCGTGCATCGGTGCTGCCCGCGCCGGGGCTGCGATCGTCCATATCCATGTTCGTCATCCGGACGGGCGCCCGAGCATGGATCTGGCGCACTACCGCGAGGTGGTGGAGCGTCTGCGCGCCGCGGACGAGGACATGGTGATCAACCTGACCACGGGGCCCGGCCAGCGCTTCGTGCCGAGCGAGGCCGATCCCAGCGTCGCCGCGCCGGGAACCACGCTGATGCGGCCCGAGCCCCGGGTGGCACACGTTAGGTCGCTGCGGCCGGAGCTGTGCAGCCTCGATCTGAACACGATGTATTCGGGCAGTTCGGTCGTCATCAACACACCGGCCAATCTCGCGATCATGGCCGAACTCATCACCGAGGCGGGCGTGAAGCCGGAGCTGGAGGTGTTCGACAGCGGTGACATCCAGTTGGGCAACCACTTCATCCAACAGGGGAGGTTGGATCCGTCGACGCTGTTCCAGATCGTGCTTGGCGTCCGCTACGGCGCGATCGCGTCCCCGGAAACGCTTATGCATAGAAGTCGCTTCTACCGCCTGCGGCGCCGTGGAGCGCGTTCGGCGTAGGCCGCTGGGAATTTCCCATGCTGGCGCAGAGCTGGCTGCTCGGTGGCCATGTGCGCGTCGGGCTTGAAGACAACATCTATCTCGAGAAGGGCGTGCTCGCTGAAAGCAATGCGGCGCTCGTTGCGAAGGCTGTTCGAATGGTTCGTGACCTCGGCGGCCGCATCGCCACGGCCGGCGAGGCGCGGGACATTCTCGGTCTGAAAAAGCAGGCACCAAAGCCGGCCTGACGCTTCCATGTGCAAGCCGCAAGACATACCAGAAGGAGGCAACCATGTACGACCGTAGCGACCCGCGATCCACCCTGGCCAGCAGTGCCCAGCCGACGCCAGTGCGAATGCACGAGAGCTTCTTCGGGTCGGAACTGGCGCTCTTCTACGAGACGGCGCCGCAACAGAACGACGCAAACGGCAAGACCTGGATCAGTCGCGGCCAGAACTTCGTCGTCGCCTATAGCCAAGCTGCCGAAGGTGGCGTCTTTGCTCGCACAGACCAGCCCGACGAGTATGCCGTGATCGTGCCGGATGCAGAGACTCGCGTGGAAATCATCACCGCCGACGGCACAACTTTCGTGCCAGGGTATTCGGTGGCCTTCGTGCCGCCAGGGAAAAGTTCGATTCGCATGCTGACAGGCGGGACTTTGGTCAGGCTGTTCACGCCAAAGTCGCAGGACATGGCCGACGCGGCATCCAACGCCGAGTCCTTTCGCGGGACGCATCCCAACGTGCCGAGCTTTCAGCCCTGGCCCGAGCCTCCTGGCGGTTTCAGGGTGAGGTGGTATACGCTGGATGTGCCGGAGGATCCGTCGCGCTTCGGGCGCATCTACCGTTGTGCGACCTTCATGATCAACTATCTGACGCCGCGGATAGGCCCACGCGCTCGCGACAAGGTCTCGCCGCACCATCACGACGATTTCGAGCAATGTTCGCTGGCGCTGAGCGGCTCGTTCACCCATCATCTTCGCTGGCCGTGGACGACCAACATGAACGCCTGGCGCGAGGACGAACACCTGTTCTGCGAGTCACCTTCGATTTGCGTCATCCCGCCGCCATCGATCCATACGACGACCGCAGAAGGCGAGGGCGTCAACCAACTCGTCGACATCTTCGCGCCGCCGCGGATGGATTTCTCGCTGAAGCCGGGCTGGGTTTTGAATGAGGCCGATTATCCGATGCCCGGCCAATGATAAGGTTGGCCGGGCGGAACGCCGCCCGGCTGCGCCACACGGGGTCAGGCAGCGTCCCGCCGAACAGGCACGCTGCCGGAGAGATCGGGGTCGACCACCAGCACGACCTTTCCGATCTGCATGTTCTCATCGAGTATTGTGTGCGCAGCTCGGACATCTTCGAAGGGCACGGCCGCATGGATGCGCGTCGTGATCCGTCCGTTTTCCAGCAAGGGCCAGACATGTGCGACCAGTTCGCGCGCGAGTCGGCCCTTGTAGTCTGCCGGCCGCGGCCTGAGCGTCGAGCCCGTCACGGTCAGCCTGCGGCGAACAAGTTGGCGCATGTTGATCTGCGCGAACTCGCCCTGGTGGCTGGCGATGAAGACCAGCCGACCGTCTTCGTTGAGGAGGTCGAGTTGGCGCTGGGTTGCCGGGCCGGCCTGTCCGTCGAGAATGATGTCGACGCCCGATCCCGACAGATGCTTTCGGATGCCGATATCCCATTCGCCCCTGTAGTCAAAGGCGGCTTCCGTGCCAATGTCGCGGCACACGGCGCGCTTCTCCTCGCTGCCGGCGGTCGCGAGGACGCGCGCATCGAAAAGCTGTCGGGCGATCTGGATGGCTGCCATGCCGACGCCGCTGGTGCCGCCATGGACAAGCAATGTCTCGCCGCGCCCGAGCCGGGCGAGCCAGACGATGTTGTTCCAGGCTGTGAAGAAAACCTCCGGAAGAGACGCTGCCTGGACGAAACTCATGCCACGCGGCACCGGCATGCACTGTACTGCAGGCACCATGCAGAACTCGGCATAGCCGCCGCCATTGACCAAGGCGCAGACGGAGTTGCCGACTTCAAGATCGTCAACCCCGGGGCCGGTCGCATGAACGATGCCGGCCACATCGAGGCCCGGGATATCGGTGGCGCCGGGCGGCGCCGGATATAGGCCACGGCGCTGCTGGACGTCGGGCCGGTTGACGCCGGCGGCCACGACCCGGATGAGCACCTCGCCTGCGCCCGGTTGCGGAATCTCTCGCTCGACGAGACGAAGGACCTCCGGCCCGCCCGGCTTGGCGATCTCAATCACACGCATGTTGCTCAGCCGTCGAGCCCGACCAGTCTAGCCGGATTGGTGGCGACCATCATGCGCACGTCGTCGTCGCTGAAACCAAGCGCGAGGCAGAGCTTGATTGCCTGGCGCATGCCTTCGACTGGGGTTGGATTGTCTACCTGGCCAAGGTCAGAGCCGATCGAGGAGTGTTCGACGCCGGCGGCCTCGATGTGCTCCTTCAGTTCCTGCGGCGAATAGGTGTTGAAGCGGGAGTCTATGTAGAGGCCAGCCGACTGCTCGACCACAGCACCAAGGCGCGCGAGGTCGCTGATGTCTTCGTAGCTGAAGTGGAGCCCGTACTAGGGTGGTTGATCAGCAGCCGCTTGACGCCGCGGGAGCGCGCCTCGTCAAAGAGCTTCCAGATCTCCCAGACATGGAGATGGCCGGACGACAGGATCGCATCGAACTCGGCGATCGAATCGAGGATCTGCTTGACCTCGTCGAGCACATTGCCGAGCGGGTCGAGCGGGCTGAGCAGGGGGGAGGGCTTCAGCTGTACGTTGGAGGCGAGCCGCGTCTTGCGATGTGCGCTGCGAACGTGATTGGCCGCCTGTGCGGTCGGCATCCAGATCAGCTTCGCGCCCATCTTGAGCTGTGCATCGACCACATAGGGGTTGAACCCGCCGGTGGAATTGTTGAGCACCAGCCCGCTGAACATGGCGAAGTCCGGCCGGGCGAGCACTCGATCGAGCAGGGGGACGAAGGGCGCCACAGAGTAGTGATGATCCTTGAAGAGAACGGCTCGCATGCCTGCTTCCGCGGCCTCCTGCGCGGCCTCTAAGTGGTCGACCTGGCGCGGCATGGTCGACGGGCCGGAATGGACATGAAGGTCGAGCGCTCCCTTGAGGAGCCGGGCCGCGCGTGCGTCGTCGACAGTCGCGACCAGCGTTCTGACCTCCTCGCGATTTCGCTTTGCCTGATCATTCGCAGCCATGTCATTCATCCTTTTCTCTGCCGCGAAGGGCATAAAGATTGACGGTACACCGCCTCAACCGGTAGTCCCTGCCGTTCCGTAGAACGGAATGGGTCAGCCGGGAGAAGAAGCCGTGGGCATCCGCGCCATCGAACGAGCTATGAACGTGCTGCAGGAGTTGAACCTTCAGCCGATCAACACGATTGCGCAGTTGCATGCGCGCACGAAGCTGCCGAAGCCGACCCTCGTGCGAATCCTCAAAACGCTGGAGGACGCCGGCTATGTCGAGAATGACGCCAGGGAGGGCGGCTACAGGGTAAGCGCGCTGGTCACGTCGCTCAGCTCCGGCTTCCACAAGGGGCCCCTGGTGGTGGAAGCCGGCCGCGCCTGGGCGGTCGCCATCACACGCAAGCACAAGTGGCCTACAGCCATCGCCCTGCCGGACTATGACGGTGTGATCATCCGCTTCAGCACAGTGCCGGACAGTCCGGTGTCACCGTTCCACAGCACGGTCAACCGGCGCCTGAACCTTTTGACTCGTGGTATGGGTCTGGCCTATTTCGCATTTCTCGAGGGCGAGGACGCCGAACTCATCACCGATGTGCTGCGTCGATCCGACGATCCGGAGAACGCACTCAGCCACCATCCGGCGGAACTGGCGCGACTGGTGCGAAAGGTGCGCGCGAACGGCTACGCGACGCGCTCCTCGCTCGTCGAGCCGCGCAATTCCAACACAATCGCTGTCCCGATAATCAGCAAATCGGGGAAAGTCCTGGCGAGCCTTGGTCTGACCTACTTCACCTCGGCCTTTTCCTCCGAACAGGAAGCCTGCGCCCGCTACGCGCCGGTTCTGAAATCGGCCGCGTCAGCAATCGCTGACGACCTTGAGAGATTGTCCAGCAGCATCTCGATCGAGGCAGACAATTCAACGATCGTCTGACCTGCGTGGGAAAGCATCGCGGCAAGACGTCGGAGGCAGGCGATACCGACGAGTGTCCTGCGGGTTCCTGCCTAGATGTCGAAGACCTTGCCGGGGTTCAGAATTCCCTTCGGATCGAGCGCCTTCTTTATCCGCCGCATCAGGGCAACCTCCTCGACGCTGCGGGTGTAGCCGAGATAGGGCTTTTTCAATAAGCCGATGCCGTGTTCCGCCGACACCGTTCCGCCGAATTCCCGGACGGTCTGATAGACGATGGCAGCGATTTCCGACATGGGTTGGGTAACCGCCCCGCGCGACAGCGCCACGATGTGCAGGTTTCCATCGCCGATATGACCATAGTGCACCGAGAGCGCGTTTGGCACTTGGCCGGCCAGGCGGGCCCGGGAGGCTTGCGCGAAATCGTCCATCCTGGCGACCGGCAAGCCGATGTCGAATGCCACATGGGCGCCGAGCCGGCTACCGAATTCCGAGCAGGCGTCGCGTGTCGCCCAGAAATGCGCGACATCGCGCATGCTCTGCGAGATTGCCGCATCAGCGATGAGATCGTCCTGGAACTGCGCTTCGATCCACGCCTGGAAACGTGGGCCGTCAATCTCTTCGGCCAATCCCTGTGCCTCGATCAGGACATAGAATGGGTAGGAGCTCGCGATAGGCGACCGGACGCCGACCGTAACCGTCGCCTCCTGCCAGTAGTCCGCCCACATCACCTCGAATGCCGACAACATTGGGCCAAGCCCGCGCCGCGCCGCGCCGAGCAACGCCACTACGTCGGCATATGACTGCATGCCGCAAAGAGCGGCATTCACACATCCAGGCTTCGGCTGCATCCGCAGGACGGCGCGCGTGACGATTCCGAGCGTGCCTTCCGAACCAATGAAAAGCTGCTTCAGATCGTAACCCGCATTGTTCTTGATCATCTTGTTCAGGCCGGAAACCAGGGTACCGTCGCTCAGGACATATTCGAGCCCCAGAACCATCTCGCGCGCCATGCCGTAGCGGATCACGCGGTTGCCTCCGGCGTTCGTGCCGATATTTCCGCCGATCTGGCACGACCCTCTGGCACCGAGATCAAGGGGGATGAAGAAACCAGCTTCGTCGGCCGCCTGTTGGACGACTTCCAGCGGCGCACGGCCCGCACCGTCATGGTCGACGCGGCGACGTCGATTTCTTCGATGCCCGAGAGTCGCTCGAGTGAGATCACGACTGCGCCGGCGATCGGATGCGCGCCGCCGGCGAGACCTGTCAGGCCGCCTTGCGGCACAACTGCGACGCCGTGCATGGCGCACAGGCGCATTGCCTCAGCCACCTCAGCAGGTTCTCCGGGCCGCACCACCGCCAGCGGTGTCTCGGGCGGCAGATAACTGGTGTCGTGTCGGTTGCGCGCAGGAATGTCGGCGCCCGTCAGCAGAACGGCGGGCGGGAACGATCCCGCCAGTGCTGCGAGGCAGGCTGCTTCGTTGCTGAGGGTGTTTTGCGGGATCATCACCGTCCCCCAAACCTAGTGTCGAGCGATTGGTGCTGGTCGAGTCCGACGATGTCGCTGAATTCGGCATAGCTGTGCCGGGGCGTTGTGCCGGCGGGGGTTCCGGTGTGCTTCAGCTCGGCGAGGGCGTCGGCCGTCGCACGGGTCGCGGCAAACAGTGCCGTAACCGCGTAGAATGCCACCGAGAAGCCGAGCTCTTCGAGATCGCGTGCCGTCAGTTTGGTCGTCTCGTTGCCATCAACAATCGAGATGATCTTGGGGCCTTGGACAGCACGAGCCACCGCTTCAACCTCGGCGATCTTTTTGACACCGTCCACGAACACGAGGTCAACGCCTGCATCCTGATAGAGATGCGCGCGCCGTATCGCCTCCTCCGGCCCGCTTGCCGGCATGGCATCCGTGCGGCCGATCACCAGCAATTCGTCGCTGCCGCGTGCTTCCAGCGCAGCCTTGAGGCGCAGCACATTGTCGCCTGCATCCATCAGCCGTATTCCGGCCATCTGTCCGCAGCGCTTGGGCGCAACCTGGTCCTCAAGATGGATCGCGGCCACCCCCGCTTGGATATATTCGCGAACGGTGCGGTGAATGTTGGATGGGCCGCCGTAGCCAGTATCCGCATCCGCGATCACCGGAACGGTGGTTGCACGGACCATGTTGCGGGCGTGCTCCGTCATCTCGGTCTGCGTCAGCAGGCCGATGTCCGGCATACCGAGCCGAGTTGCGGTCGCCCCGAATCCTGTCATGTAGATCGCCTCGAACCCGGCGCGCTCCACCAAGCGCGCAGTGATCGAGTCCGAAGCGCCAGGCGCAAGGATGATCCCCGGGTTGCTGAGGCGTTCTTTCAGTCTGGCTGCTGGTGTCATACGGGCGTCCTGGAATGTGAGGCGGTCAGCCGTGGAGTTCGATGCGTTCGTCCGCGCTGTCGCTGAGAGCCGTCATGTAGACCTCTCCCGTTCGGTCGACATGCACATCCATCAAGGACTGGAAGGCCGAAAAGTCTTCGGCGCGGACGTAGTCGACGAACATCTTGTGTTCGTCGAACGATAGTTCGCGCAGCCGCTCGATTGGCCGGGTCAAATGTGTTCGCAGCGCTGCAACCTGGCCCGAGACCAGCGCGTAGGCGTCGGTGACGTATCGGTTGCGGGCGCAATCCACGAATGCCTGGTGGAAATCGGTATCGAGTTGCCCGTAGCCGACAGAGTCATTGTCGCGCATCGCGCGATCCATGTCATTCACGACATGCCTTAGTCGCGTCAGCAGTGTCTCCTTATCGTGTGCGACTGCAAGCTGCATCGCCTTTACCTCGATCATCTTGCGATATTCGCAGATCATGGCGACGTCCTCTGCGGTCGGCATGAATACGAAGCTGCCCCGCTTCGGCCGGATCGTCACGAGCCCCTGCTGCTCGAGTTGAATCAACGCGTCGCGAACCGGTGTGCGGCTGACGCCGAAGCTCTCGGCGAGCTTCTCCTCGGCGATGTTCTCGCCGAGACCGATCTCGCCGTCGATGATCGCCTTTCGCAGGCGCGTCGCAACCATCTGAGCGAGCGATTTCGGTAGATCGATTTTCATCGACTTCACGATGCCACCTCCTGCCAGCGCGACCGATAGAGTTTGATCAGCAATGGGGCGAACCACAGGCTCAATGTCACGATGCCCAGTACGGCGGCAATCGGCCGCTCGAAGAAGACAAGCGGGTTATTGTCCCCCTTGATCAGGGAGGTAATCAGGTTGCGCTCTACCAGCGTGCCCATCACCAGACCCAAAACCGCTGGAGCCACCGGGATACCGTTTTCCTCCATGAGATAGGCGAAGCAGCCCACTGTGATCATGATGATGATCGAGGATATGGACAGATCGATTGCGAACGATCCGACGATGGCGAAGCCGAGAATCAGCGGCGCAAGTGCACTTTTGGGAACCCGGAGGACCGGGGTGGCCAGCAGGATGGCGAGTATGCCGAGCGGGACCATCAAGAGATTGGCCAACATGAAGACCAAGAAGATGGCGTTGACCTCGACCGGGTTGTTGATGAAGACCATCGGACCTGGATTGAGGCCCTTCACATATAGGACCCCGATAACGATGGCCGTAATCGAATCGCCGGGAATGCCGAAGACCATCGCGGGCACGTAGGCGCCGCTCAGTGCCGAATTGTTGGCAGCTCCCGCGTCCACCAGGCCTTCTTCGTATCCGCTGCCAAACTTCTCGGGATGCCGTGAGAACTTCTTCGACACCGCATAGCTAATCCATGCTGCAATGTCGGATCCGGCGCCTGGTAAGATGCCGATGACGGTGCCAATGATCGAGCCCCGCGCTAGATTGGTGCGGAACTTCCAGAGCGTCGCACCCAACCCTTCGAAGAGCTCCGATACCCTCGATATGGACTTCGCCTGCTCCAGCTTCTCGCGATGCACGATGGCGCGCAGGATTTCCGGAACCGCGAAGAAGCCGATCAGTGCCGGAATGAAGGATACACCGCCGAGCAGGCTCTCCTGCCCGTAGGTGAATCGTGGATAGCCCGAACTCGTGTCCAGTCCGACCGAGGAGACGAGAAGGCCCAGGCAAAGCGCCATGACGCTTTTCACGATAGAGCCCGTTCCGAGCATGATCGCGGCACTGAGGCCCAGAAGCGCGAGCCAGAAATATTCGAATGACGTGAAGTTGAGAGACACCTCGGCAAGTTGTGGTGCGGCCACCATCAGGACCAGAGTGCCAAATACGCCTCCGATCGCGGAAGTGATGACGCACAGGCCCAAGCCAAGACCCGACTGTCCCTTTTGCGACAGTTTGTAGAGGTCGTCCACATAGGCGGCGGAGGCGGCCGTTCCGGGAATTCGAATCAACGCCGTTGGTATGTCTGACGCGAAAATGGCCATGGCCGACATGGTGACGATCGCGCCGATCGCAGGCACCGGATCCATGTAGAATGTAATCGGCACCAGCATCGCAGTCGCCATTGTCGCCGACAGGCCAGGAACAGCGCCGATGAATAGCCCGAAGAGGGCGCAGGCCATCATGACCGACAGGTTGAATGGATCGAACACGAGCGGCAGGGCGGCGATCAGATTGTCCATCGGTGTCTCCTTAGGACAACGGACCGGCAGGGAGCGGCACAAGCAGCAGCTTGGACATGGCGAGGTAGACCAAGCTTACAAAGCCGATCGACACTACGATCCAGAGTGGGGATCGATGGCCGGTCAGCCAAAAGATCGCAGTCAACAGCAGGCTGCCACCAAGCAGAAAGCCGATCTCGGTGAAGAAGAATGCCAGTATCAATGTTCCGATTACCGCCACCGCGGCAGCGGCGGCGCGTTCCGGACGGCGCCAGCCTTCGTCGAGAACGACCAGGCGCCCGAGACCGGCGGCCAGTCCCGCACGGCCGACGATCAGGCCTCCTGCGACGAACAGGCCACCGAAAATGGTTGGGAACGTGCCCGGGCCAATCGCTTGTCCCGGCATGGCCGGGAAGCTTGCCGCCTCCCAGACCACGTAGATGCCGAGCATGATGAAGAAAAGGCCGATCAGGCCGTCATGGATACGCATGATGATCCTCCGCCGAGGGAAGGCGCCGGCGACAGTCCTTCTCCCGGCTACTTCGCGAGACCGACCGCCTTGAGCGCGGTTCCCATCTTCGCGTCGGAATCGGCCATGAACGTTTCGAATTCTTGTCCCGGGGTCCACTGCATTGCATACCCCCGCGCTTTCATGAACTCTGGGTATTCCGGAGCCTGCACCACCTTGCCGATGGCAGTGCGGAGCCTTTCCGCGATCGCTGCATCAACACCGACGGGGGCGACAATGCCGCGCCACGAGCCGAGCGAGAAGCTGGCGCCAGTAGCTTCGTTGAACGTCGGCAGGTCCGGCATGTCTTCGCTCCGCTTCGTGGAGAAGACGGCGATCGGCTTTATGCGACCCGCATCCATCAGCGCCCGTCCTTCGGGCAGCGACGCCGTGGCGAAGTTGACGCCGCCGGCGGCGAGATCCTGGAGACCGGGCGCGGCGCCTTCTGAAGGAACCCAGGCGACGCGCTCAACCGGAATGCCAAGAGCATCGAGCATGCCTGCCACGGCCAAGTGGTTGACGCCGCCTTGCGCGGAGCCGGACGCCTTAAGTTCACGATTGGCGCTAGCCTTGATGGCTTCTATCAGCGAGGTGGCGTCGGCATAGGGTCCATCGGACCTGACGAATATGGCGGCTGGATCCGAATTGTAGAGACCGATCGGCGTAAATGCCTTGTAGTCGATTTCGGTCAGGCCCTGATGATGCATGCCGCCGATCTCAAGCGTGGCGACCCCGATGGTGTATCCGTCCGGCTTGGCGTGGGCGATGGCGGAATGGCCGACGACACCAGAGCCCCCGGTCCTGTTCTCGACTGGAACCGGGACGCCAAGTTCCTTTTCCAACAGGGTTGATATGAGCCGGGCCGTGGCGTCGGTACCACCCCCGGCACCCCACGGAACGATCATGGTTATTGGCTTGCCGGGATAGTCCTGAGCCAGAGAGCTCGACGGCGCGGCAAGGATGCCAACAGCGAGAAATGCAAGCGTGGCTCGACGTGTGACGATGGTCATCAAATTTCCTCCCGAACTGAACTTTTCAGCGTCGCCGGCTAAACCGGTCTCCTCCAACGCCCCACTAGCATACAGTATACAACACGGGTCGATGTCAAGCCCCGTCGGCATCGCACGATCCGTCAAACGCAGATCAGGCAGACCGTGCCTGCTCAAGGAGCCGCACACTGTCGAGATGGCAGAGTCTCAGAATCAGCTTGGAAAACCCGGATCCGCAGGCTCCAGCGTGGTCATTCTGGATGGGCGACCCAGAACTGACGGTCCGCTTTCATGAAGAGTTTAAGGTGCCGACGGGCGTACCAGAGTGTGGAAGAACGAGCCCTCGGGCCGCAATCGAGGGCTGGGGGATTCCGAATCCCGACCGGGATCATGGACGGCGAGTCGGTTCGGCGACAAGGGTGCCGACAATGTCGAGAGGCGAGTGGCTCAATAAGGAGTTCGCCAACGCGGCGGCACGCTGTGACAGGCCCGGCCTCGTGGCTCAGCCTGTGCTTTTCTGCCAGAACGTCTCGTGCTGTTTGGCAGCTTCGTCGGCGAGCAGCGGGCCGATGACCTCGATGTCGCGCTGGCCGGCCTCGAATACCGTTCGGCAGGGAAGGTCGAGCGTCGGGTTCTCGTCGTGATTGCCGGTGATCTGCTTGAGCCGGCTTTCGTCCAGGCCGTAGACGACCCTTCCGACACCAGCCCAATACACGGCCCCGGAGCACATGGCGCAGGGTTCGGCGGAGGTGTACATCGTGCATTCTGCGAGGAACTGCGGGCGGTAGGTCTGTGATGCGCGCGTCATCAGTGCGCGTTCGGCGTGGCCGGTCATGTCCTGCAGCGGCTGGAAGGCGTTCTCCTGCTCCATCAGCACCTCGCCATCTGGTGCCACCAGAATGGCGCCGAACGGGTGGTTGCCTGCCATCTGCGCGCGCTCTGCCACCTCAAACGTCTTGCGCA
Source organism: Mesorhizobium sp. J428 (assembly GCF_024699925.1). Classification (NCBI taxonomy): domain Bacteria; kingdom Pseudomonadati; phylum Pseudomonadota; class Alphaproteobacteria; order Hyphomicrobiales; family Phyllobacteriaceae; genus Mesorhizobium; species Mesorhizobium sp. J428. The sequence continues at coordinate 1,084,082 of NZ_JAJOMX010000001.1, read as the reverse complement.
GAAAATACTCGTGCTCGGGGAGCTTGCGGTCGTCCTTCATCGATTGCGTACCCTTATGTGCATCGCAGCAGGGTGCGAAATCGGAAAATGAATGACAAGCGACAATTCGCGGCGCTACCGTTCGAGAAGATGCAACGCTCCGTAGGTGTCGGGAACATGCAACTGCTGTCTTCCTCCGCGATCCTGCTGGACGCCGTGGCGCGAGCGGGTTCGTTCCGCCGAGCGGCGGAAGCCCTCAACATGTCCGCCTCGGCGATCAACAGGCAGATCCTCAACATGGAAGCCGAGATCGGCCTGCCCTTGCTCGAGCGCCTTCCCCGAGGAGTGCGTCCGACCCCTGTCGGAGAGCGGCTGCTGGCCGACATCAGGCGGTGGCGGCGCGAGCAGACGCTCGCCGAGGGGCAATTGCGCGAGCTCACCGGACAGAGGCGCGGGGCGGTGTCGATCGGGGCCACCGAGTGCTTCAGCACCGCCGTGCTGCCGGATGTCATCAGGTCCCTATGGCAATACCCATTCCGGGCTGGAGGTATCGACCCAGTTCGCCTCGACCGAAGAGCTCATACGCAAACTCGTCGCCAAGGAGCTTGATCTGGCGCTGGTGTTCAATCCTCCGGCGCGCTTCGCCGCCGACATCGTTTTCCGGCTCAAATTGCGTCCCGGTCTGGTGATGGCGACGAACCATCCGCTGGCCGGTTCACGCAACCTGCGGCTGGCTAATTGCCTGCGTTACGGCTTCGTGCTTCCGGACAGTTCGGTGCGCATCCACGAATTCATCGAGAGCGCCTTCCGCGAGGCGCATATCGAGGTCCTGTCGCCCCTCAAATCCAACTCGATTGCGATGATGAAATCGATGCTCTTCAGCTCCGAGATGATGGCGATCCTGTCGATCTTTGATGTGCACACCGAACTCGCGCAGGGCGGCCTCGTCTTTCTCAAGATCGAGGACAGCAAGCTCGAGAAAGAGGAACTGGTCATCGCGGTGCCGTCGAATCGCCGTCCGTCACCGGCCACGCAGGCCGCCATCGCGCTTTTGCGCGCCGCCCTAACCGACATAGCGTCGACGCATTCGATGACGGACTATGTCAGCTAGCGTTGCGTTCTATCGCACGCTTGAAACGTGAAATTGCTCTTGTGCACCTGCGAAAAAGCTGGAAGCTCCTGTGTAGAACCAAGGAAGAACCAGGGCTTCAGCGCGCGTGTCGATGGATTTTAAATCGCTGCCGAAGGCAGAAATCCATATCCATCTCGAGGGCTGCTTCTCCACCGAGACGATCGTGGAACTCGCGCGTGAAAACGGCACGCCGCTGCCCCGCCCGGAAGACCGGTTGCTGGAGTTCCAAGGTCTGGCGGACTTTCTCGAATTCCTCGATTTCATCTGCGGCCTGTCGCGCACCAAGGATCAGCTCGCCAAGTCGGCCTATGCTTTTTCGCGGCGGATGGCGGATTCCGGCGTCGGTTACGCCGATGTCATCGTCAATCCCACACACTGGTCGAGCTGGCGGGGCGATCTGTCAGGACTGGTGGAGGGGCTCGACGAGGGGTTTCGCGCCGCAGAAGCGGATGGGCTGACGCCGGCCGGTCTGTGTGTATCGCTTCTGCGGCAGCAGTCGTCCGCCGAAGCGGTGGAACTGGTCGAGGAACTGCTTCGCCTGAAGCATCCGCGGGTTGTCGCGCTTTCCGTCGACGGCAACGAGGCTGCGTCCGGCCGCACGGGCGAGAAATTCGCGGAGGCGTTTCAGCTCGCCGGGCGCGGCGGTCTCAAGCGCACCGCCCATGCCGGCGAATCCAGCGGGCCGGAAGGGGTTCGCGACGCGATCTTCCTGCTCGGCGCGGACCGCATCGACCATGGCGTGCGCGCGATCGAGGATTCCGAGCTTGTCGACATCCTGGCAGATCGTCAGATCGCACTCGGCATCTGCCCGAGTTCCAACCTCGTGCTCGGCCTTTACAAGACGCTGGGCGAGCATCCGATCGACCTTCTGCGGCGCGCTGGCGTGCCGGTGTCCGTCAACACCGACGATCCCGCTTTGCTGCGCACCGATCTCGCCGCGGAATATGCCCGCACGGCCGACACCTTCGCCTGGGGCAAGGAGACGTGCACGGCGGTTGCGGAAACCTCCATCCGCGCCTCCTTCGCTCCCGACGGGCTGAAAGCCTCTCTGCTCGAGGCTCTCGCGACATGGTGAGGCGCTTCGCACTTGCAATCGGCCTTCTCGCATTCGCCGGTGCGCCCGCCGGAGCGGCCGACACCGATCTGTCGCAATGGGCAATGAACCTTCCGGAACGCTTCACGCTCTCCGGCTCCAAGGTGGAGCCGACCTACGTGGCGGCGATCGACATCAGCCGCGATGGCGATGTGGTGTCCATCCTCGGCGGCGCGCCAGCCTGGGCGGAGCGTTCACGCGAGGCGGTCGCCATCGATGCCGGCGGAGCGATGCGGCACGTCGTCTGCCCCAACGGGATGACCTGCAACAGCCCGCCGACGCCCGCCGGCCTGCTTTCCACGGCCGCTCTGATCTCGAGAAGCCGTGCCGGAACACTGCACGCTTCCATCAAAGCGGAGCCCTACGGCCACTTCTCGGTCCTGTGCGTGCCTGCCGAAATGCTCGGGATTTCGCGGCCGATCCTCGACCCATGTTTCGAGGTCACGACAGGGGCGGCGATCGCCCAGAAGAACAGGTTCAGCAACCGCTTCGATGGCCCCAGCCTCGATCCGGTGACGCTCACATTCGCAACCGACAATGCAACCAAGTCTCCAAAGGAGCCGGCCCCATGAAAACACTGCGTCAGATCAGTCTTGCCGCCACCGTCGCGTTCGCCAGCCTTTCCGCCGGCGTCGCATTTGCCGATCCCCTCAAGGTCGCTCTCCTTGTGCCCGGCCATGCCAATGACGGCTCGTTCAACCAGGTCGCCCGCGAGGCTGCCGAGAAGCTCGCCAAGGATGGCGTCATCACGTTCGAGATCCGCGAGGCGATGGCCGATCCGTCGAAGTCCGAGCCTGTTATCCGCCAGCACGTCGCAGGGCTATGACCTCGTCATCGGTCACGGCATCGAGCTCTCCGATCCGATCCTGAAGATTGCGCCCGATTTTCCCAAGGTGCATTTCGCCGCGTCTGGCGGGCCGGATCTCGCCGACCGCCTGATCGCCAATGTGGATGGCTGGACCTACGACTTCGGGCAGCAGGGCTATCTCGGCGGCTTCATCGCGGGCAAGCTTGCCGGCGTCACCACGTTCGGCGTGGTCGGTGGCCCGGATCTTCCCTTCGTCAAGGCTTCCCACAACGGCTTCAAAGCCGGCTTGAAGGAAGGCAACGCGTCGGCCACGTTCATTGAAACCTATACCGGCTCCTTCGACGATGCCCAGAAGGCCGCCGAAGTGACCCGGGGCATGATCGCGCAGGGTGCCGGCGTCATTTGGACCTCCGGAGACGGCATCGGCAACGGCGTCGCCGCCGCGGCCGGCCAGGAAGGCGCGCTGACGATCGGCGTGACGGGCGAGGCCGGCGGCTTCGCTGAGAAGGTCAACATCGCATCCGTCGTGCTCGACATGTACCCGACCTACAGGGCCTATATCGACGACATCAAGGCAGGCACATTCGGCAAGAAGTTCTTCGTGTCCGGCATCGCCAACAAGGGTCTCGTCATGACCGAAGTCCGCGAGGTCGGCGAAAGCCTGCCGGCCGATCTGAAGAGCCAGGTCGATGCGCTGATCGCCGATCTCGCAAGCGGCAAGAAAACGCTGCCCAACTTCTTCGAGTAAAAGCGTAGCGACGTGGCGGATATGCTCGTCAGCCTCAAGGGCGTGGACAAGCGCTTCGGATCGATCTCCGCGCTTTCGGGAGCCGGGATCGATCTGGAGCGCGGGCGCATCCGCGCGGTCGTCGGCGAGAACGGGGCGGGCAAATCCACGCTGGCGAAGATCATCGCCGGCATTCTTCCGCGCGATGCCGGCGAATTCGTCCTGGATGGGGCGGCGGTCGGATCATGGTCGAGACGCCAGGCGATCGCGGCCGGAGTAGGCTTCGTGCCGCAGGCGCTTTCCTTTGTGGCGACACTGTCCATCGTCGAAAACCATCTTCTGGCCGGGCGTGGGCTGAAGCTCGACCGCGCCGGCGCGCTTTCGCAGCTTCAGAAGGTGGCAGCGGACATGGACGTCTCGCTCGACATGACGTCTCCGATCGAACGCCTCAGCCTGGCGGGCCGCCAGCTTGGCGAGATCGTCTCCGCGGTCGCCGCCGGTGCGCGCATCCTGCTCCTGGACGAGCCGACATCGGCGCTGGGACCGGTCGAAATCGAGCGTCTCATCCGGACCATTCGTCGTCTGGCGTCGGGCGGAACCTCGGTGGCGCTGGTCACCCACCGCATTGCCGAGGTGATGGAAGGCGCCGATGACATCACCGTGCTGCGCGGCGGCAAGGTCATCCTGGACGGCACGACTGCAGGGCTCGACGCCAATGAAGTGGCGCGCCTTATGGTGGGCGATCGCGATCGGGGCAGGGCGACGCGCTTGGCGGCGACCAGCGACTGGCAGCGCCTGAAGGTCTCCAGCCTGACGCTCCGGGACAAGGACCAATTGGTCCTCGACGACATCTCGCTGGCGGTGCGGCAGGGTGAAATCCTGGCGATCGCGGGCGTGGCCGGCGTCAGCCAGCCGGCGCTGGCAGAAGCCCTGGCGGGGCTGCGAGCCGTGGACAGCGGACGCGTGGATGTCGATGGAGCCGACGTGACCGGCGATCCTGCACGTTCGACGCGTCTTGGCCTCGCCTTCATTCCGGAAAGCCGGGCCGACGGGATCGTCTCCGACCTGACGATCTCCGAGAATGCGAGCCTCTTCGAGATGGAAGGTAAGGCGTTTCGACGATTCCTGGGCACGCGCGATCGATCGGCGGAACATGTCTACGGCAAGCGTATCATCGCGGATTTCGATGTTCGGCCGCCCGATCCGGATGCGATCGCCGGCGGTCTTTCCGGCGGCAATCAGCAGAAGCTTCTGGTCGGTCGCGAACTCGCCCGTGCTCCCGGTGTCATCGTGGCGCACGGTCCCACGCAGGGGCTGGACCTTGCCGCGGCCGCCACCATCCGCGCCGCGCTGGCGAAGGCGGCCGCCGAGGGAGCGGCGGTCGTGGTCATCTCCGCGGATCTCGACGAACTGCTGGAGCTTGGACATCGCATGATCGTCCTCACCAACGGCCGCGTCGCGGCGGAGTTCGATCTTGCCCGACCCGTCGATATGACCCTGCTCGGTCAGGCGATGACGGGTCTGAATACAATGGAGACAGCAGAATGAGCGACGAACCGCTCACCTATCCCGCGACCGGGGCCGCCTGGGCGCCATCTGTCGCCGAGCTGATGCGCATGCGCTTCGTCGCGGCGGGCAAGGAAAAGCCGGATCTGATCCTGCGCGGCGGCAAGGTGCTGGCGCTGCATATCGGCGAGATTCTCGAGCGCGACGTCGTCATCAGCGGACGCCATGTCGCGGCAATCACACCCGTCGGGCATTTCGATTGCGACAACGTCATAGACGCGACCGGCTATTTCGTCGCCCCGACCTTCATCGACGTCCACCTTCACATCGAATACACCAAGCTCGTGCCTGGCGAACTGGCGCGCCTGTCCGTGCCGAAGGGCACGACGACCGTGCTCGCCGACGCCAACTGCATCGCCAACGTGCTGGGCGAGGAGGGGCTCGATTTCATGGGCACGACGACCACGCCGCTGCGTATCCTGCGGCAGGTGTCGCACAAGGTGCCGCAGGCTCCCGAACTGGAACTCGGCGGCGCGCACCTGACCACGCAGCAGATCGCCGCGCGCGTGCAGCGCCCGGACGCCGCCACGCTGGGCGAATCCAACCCTTTCAATCTGGATGAGTCCTCCGCCCGTAAGCAGGTTGCTGCGATCGCGGCCGGCAAGCGCATCACCGGCCACACCGCGCTGCTCGAGAACGAGCCGCTGTGGAGCTATCTCGCCGGTGGCATCTCGGACGATCACAACGCCCACAAGACGAGGGATGTCGTGGAACGGCTGCGGCTTGGAGCCATGCTGACCGTCATGGCGGGCAGCATGAACGACAACACGCCCGAAGTCTTCGCCGACATTCCCGCGCTGAAGGACGGGCTCGGCCACATCGCCTTTTGCGCGGACGACAAGCTGGTGGAAGATCTCGACCGCCAGGGTCATATCGACCATCAGGTGCGCAAGGCGATCGAATGCGGCGTCGAGCCGCTCAAGGCCTGGCGCATGGCGACGCTCAACGCCGCCTCGTACTATCGGATCGACCATCTGGTCGGCTCGGTGACGCCCAACAAGATCGCCGATCTGCAGCTGGTCGAGGATCTCGCCGATCCGCGTCCGCATCTCGTGCTGGTCGACGGCAAGGTCGTCGCCCGCGACGGCGTGGCGCTTTTCGCAAACACCGACGACGTGCCGGCGTTCACGCGTAACACGATGCATCTTCATCCCGATATCGACGAGGCCTTCTTCTCGGTGAAGGCGGAGGGCGGTACCGCCTGGGTGCAGGCGATGGAGATGTATGACGGCTACTTCAAGCGCGCCTTCCACACCGAACTCGAGGTTCGCGACGGATTGGTCGCCTGCGATACCGAGAGGGATGTGCTCAAGGTCGCCATCGTCGACCGCCATCATGCGACGCTCAATGTCGGCATAGGCTTCGTCAAGGGCTTCGGCCTGAAGCGCGGCGCCATCGCCGCGACCACCAATTGCGAGAACCAGAACCTGGTGATCGTCGGCACGTCGGACGCGGACATAGCTTTCGCCACCCGGGCGATCGAAGCGCTCGGCGGCGGATACGTCACGGTTGCCGACGGCGAAGTGCTGTCGACCGTTCCTCTGCCGGTCGCGGGTTGCATGAGCGACCAGCCATGGGAGACGGTGCGCGACAAGTCGCTCGCCTGTGATGCCGCCACCCGCACCATAGGGTGCACGATGCACGCGCCTTTCCTGATCATGTCCTTCATCGGGCTGGTGGGTGTGCCGGATCTCGGCCTCACCGAACGCGGGCTCGTCGAAACCAAGACGCAGAGCTTCACCGATCTCGTGCTCGGCCTGAAAGGCGGCCTCGTCTGCTGCCGCTGCCCCAGCCACGCTCACGATATTCACAAGACGATGGATCCGGCTCGTTTCGAGGCCGTCGCCGTCTGATGCTGGATGACAGAATGACAGAGACTGCGCTTTCTCCTCTTCTCGGCTCGGCCTTTCCGCCGTTTATCCTGCCGGCGGAGGTCGCGCCGCTTATGCAGGACCTGCAGAAGGCGATCGACGGCGAGATTGCGCCGCGCGCCGTCGAAGACGACGCAACTGGGCGCTACCCGACGGAGTCGATCGCAGCCATCAAGCGAAGCGGATTCCTGCGCGCGATCCTGCCGAGATCGCTGGGCGGACCTGGCATCTCCCACCGCGTGTCGATGGAGGCGCAACTGCGGTTGGCCATCGCGGACAGCTCGGTCGCACAGATCTACAAGGTGCATGACGAGATCGTGCGCGAGATTCTGACCTATTGCCCGGAGGACCTCAAGCCGCGTCTGGCACGCGCGATCGTTGACGACAGAGCCATTATCGGCCTTGCGGTCGCCGAGTCAGGCCGCGCGGTCGATGCGCCCATGACGACCACGGCGCTTGCCCGTCCCGATGGCGGCTTCGTCGTCAACGGCCGCAAGATCTACACCACCGCGGCCGCCGAAGCCGATTACATCGCCACCTGGGCCTTCAATCCTGAGGCACCCGGTGTATCCAAGAATGCACTGGCCGGAATGCAGCTCAATCTCATCCCGCCGACAGCCAAGGGCGTCACCGTGCACCGCGACTGGGACCCAATCGGGCAGCGGGCTACGGATTCCGGAACGATCACCTTCGACCAGGTGCAAACCGATTCTCTGTGGAATGCGACGATCCCGGGACAGTTCTCGCCGCCGCACGCCTCGTTGCGCTATCAGGTCGGCTTCTGCGCCATCATGATCGGCACGGCGATTGGCGCTCTGCGCCAGGCGGCTGGTTTCGTGCCGTCGAAGAGCCGCCCATGGCCGTCGGCCAAGGTGGCGAATGCCGCCGACGATCCGCTGACGCAGAGGTCGACCGGCGAGCTCGTGGCAGATCTCGTTGCCGCCTATACGCTGATGCTGAGCGCGGCCGATCTGCTCGATGCCTATGAGCGCGGCGAGATCGATCGCACCGGGCTCGCCATCCCGGTCTATGCCGCCAAGGTCGCCGCCCACAAGGCGTCGCTCGCCGCGGCTTCGGAAGTCTACACGCTGATGGGCACCCGTTCGGTCGCGCGGTCCAACGGCTTCGATCGCTACTGGCGCAACATCCGCGTGCTCGCCCTTCACGATCCGGTTAACTGGAAGCAGGCCGAGATCGGCCGCCACGTCCTCACGGGCTGGCAGCCGGAACCGGGTCTCTATCAGTGACAAGGCGCATGACGAACGGGTTGGCGGCTGCTCTTGCGCGGGTCCTGATCGGTGCGGCCGTGCTGGCGGCCGTCATTGCGGCGCTGGTGTGGCTAGCCGGCGCCAACCCCCTGTCCGTGTTGCGGGCGCTTGTCCATGGTGCGTTCGGCGAACGTTACCTTGTGGCCGAAACGCTCGTCACGGCCGTGCCGCTGGCGATCGTCGGGCTCGGCGTCATGCCGGCGCTCCGGGCCGGCGTGTTCACCATCGGCAGCCAGGGGCAACTGATTGCAGGGGCAGCGCTTTCGACGGCGTTCATCTTTTCCGTGCCGGTAGAGGAGCCGCTCGTTCTGCTGACGGTCGGCTTCATTGGGGGTGTGCTGGGCGGCATGCTCTATGCTCTGCTGCCCGGCCTGCTGCGCGCCTATGTCCAGGTCAACGAGATCCTCTCCACGCTGCTCCTCAACTACATCGCGGGTTTCGCGCTGCTCTGGCTTCTCAAGGGACCGCTCGCCGCAGGCGCGCAGACGGCCACACCGCGCAGCGCTCCCTTGCCGGAGACTTCGCTGGTGCCGAGCCTGCTTGAGGGCACGCGTCTTCACTGGGGCGCGGCTTTCGTCATCCTGCTCGCCGCCGGTCTGATGGTGTGGACGCGCACCAGGTCCGGGCTGGTCTACAAGGTTTTCGCCAGCAATGAGGGCCTCGCCGCGCGGCTCGGCCTGTCGCGCCCGCGGGCTGTGGTGACAAGCTTTCTCGTCGCGGGGGCAACCGCCGGTCTCGCCGGCTGGCTGCAGGTCGCAGGCGTCGCCCACACGCTCTACCCGAGCGTCGACGGCGGGCTCGGCTTCGCCGGTATCCTTGTTGCCGTGCTGGGCGGGCTGACGCCGCTCGGTATCGTGCTCGCCTCCCTTTTGTTCGCGGCTCTCACCACCGGCGCTCAGGGGATGCAGATGGGAACCTCCGTGCCGGCGGCGATCGCGGTCGTGGCACAGGGGCTGGTGCTGCTGATCGTCGCGATCGGCCTGCAGCGCAAAAGGATGGCGTGATCCCGTGACCTGGACCGACATCGTTTTCTGGCAGATCGTGCTTGGCGGCACGCTGCGACTCGCCGCGCCAATCTTCCTGGCCGCTCTTGGCGAGATGATCACCGAGCGGGCAGGGACGCTCAATCTCGGCATCGACGGGATAATGACCGCCGGTGCTTTCGCGGCGGTCGTTTTCGCGCACATGGCGGGTTGGCCGGCAGGGCTTCTGGGCGCGGCTGTCGTGGGCGGCTGCTATGGTGCGATCCTTGCCGTTTCCGTCATTCGGCTCGGGGCCAACCAGATCATCATCGGCATCGCCATCTCGCTCATTGGCGCAGGGCTCACCTCCTATCTCTTCCAGCTCTGGCAGCCTTCCGGCCAGATGGCGATCTTCGTGCCGCTGACGCCGACATGGAAGGTGCCGTTCCTGAGTGATATCCCGTTCATCGGTCCGATCCTGTTCCGGCAGAACCTGATGACCTACGCGGCGTTCGGCGCGCTGGCCGTGGGCGTTTTCGTGCTGGCCAGGACCCGCATTGGCATTGTTCTGAAGGCCGTTGGCGACGATCCGGCAGGGGCGGAGATGCGAGGCGTCAACACGGCGCTGGTACGCTATACAGCGCTGACGCTCGGCGGTGCCTTGATGGGGCTCGCCGGCGCGGCGATCACGCTTGGCGTGCTCGGCGCGTTCAATGATGGACTCACCAACGGCCGCGGCTATGTCGCGCTCGCCGTCGTCATTATCGGCCGCTGGTCCGTGCCCGGAGCCTTCGCGGGAGCGCTCCTCTTCTCCTTCTTCGAGAGCCTCGGCCTTCGGGCGCAAGGCGGGATGAGCTTCGTGCCGACGGAACTCTTCTCGATCCTGCCCTATGCCATGACGCTTCTGGCTCTTGCACTGACGGCACGCGCCAGGATCGCGCCGCGCGCGCTGTGACAAACCACCGGAAGGCCTCTGCCCGGCCTTACTCCGGCACGACCGCGGTCGCCTGAATCTCGATCTTCGCGCGGTCCTCGACCAGCGCGACGACCTGCATGGCAGCCATGGCAGGGAAGTGGCGGCCGATGACCTCACGATAGGCTTTGCCGATCGCGCGCAGGTTGTCGACATATTCCTTCTTGTCGGTGAAATACCAGGTCATCGAGGTGATATGCTGTGGCTCAGCGCCGCCTGCTCTCAAGACGTCGACGATATTCAGCAGGGTCTGACGCACCTGTGCCACGAAATCGTCTGTCTCGAATTCGCAGCGCGCGTTCCAGCCGATCTGGCCACCGATGAAGAGTGTGCGTCCTCGGGCTTCAATGCCGTTGGCGTATCCCAGCGGCTGCTTCCAGCCTTCGGGTTGCAGGACACGATGTATGCTGCTCGGCGTCTCGGCCTTGCGGGGAAGGATGACGGTCATGCCCGGTCCTTTTCAGCAGGAGCGCCCGCCGATGCCGCCCTCATCAGCTCGCGGCCTATGATGAGCTTCTGCACTTCGGTGGCGCCCTCATAGATGCGCAGCGCACGGATTTCGCGGTAGAGGCGTTCCGTAATCTCGCCGACGCGCACGCCGCGTCCGCCGAACATCTGCAGCGCCTGGTCGATGACCCATTGCGCGTTTTCCGTCGCCGTCATCTTGGCCATAGCCGCTTCGCGGGTGGTCGGCAGCTTCTGGACGTCGCGCCGCCAGGCGGTGCGCAGCGTGAGCAGCGAGGCTGCGTCGATGGCGGTCGCCATTTCGCCGAGGGTGCTCTGCGCAGTGGGCAGGTCCGCCAGCGTTGCTCCGAACATCCTGCGCGATCCGGCATGCGCGACCGCTTCATCCAAGGCGCGGCGGGCAAAGCCGATCGCCGCGGCAGCGACCGAAGGGCGAAAGATGTCGAGCGTGCGCATGGCGATTTTGAAGCCTTCGCCGGGCTGCCCGAGAAGGTGTGAAGCGGGGATGCGGCAATCGTCGAAGCGGATCCGGGCGAGCGGATGGGGAGCGATGGTCTCGATGCGCTCGGCAATTTCGAAGCCGGGCGTGTCGGCAAAGACGACGAAAGCCGATATGCCGCGCGTTCCGGGTGCGTCGCCGGTGCGGGCGAAGACGGTGTAGACGTCGGCAATGCCGCCGTTGGAGATGAAAATCTTCTCTCCGTCGAGCACATAATGGTCGCCGTCGCGGCGGGCGCTACTGCTCATCGCCGCTACATCCGAACCGGCTTCGGGCTCGGTCAGAGCGAAGGCGGAGATCAGTTCACCCCTCGCGATCTTCGGCAGGATCGTCTGTTTCAAATCCACGGAGGCCGACAGGCTGATGGCACCGGTGCCGAGCCCCTGCATGGCGAAGGCGAAGTCGGCGAGACCGTCATGAAATGCAAGCGTCTCGCGGATGAGGCACAGCGAGCGGCTATCGATCGGCTCGGACGCGCCGCCGAAAGCGGCCGGCACGCAATGGCGCAGAAAGCCGGCGTCCCCCAACCTCGTGACCAGGCTCCTGCACGCGCTGTCAGCATTTGCATGGTCGATCGCGCCCAGCCCACCTCCGGCGACAAAAGCGTCCAGCTCGCCGGCCAGCATGCGATGGTCGTCAGCGAAAAAGGGCCAGTCTAGATGATCGCGAGCTGGAGCGCGGGCAGGTGCGGAGGAGGACACCATGGTCTAGTATCCCTCGAAAACGGGCTTGGCCTTGGCAGCGAAAGCCTCGAAGGCGCGGCGGAAGTCGCCGGTGGCCATGCAGATCGCCTGTGCCTGCGCCTCCGACTCGATGAGCTGGTCGATGCCCATGGCCCATTCCTGGTCCAGCATCTTCTTCGTCATCGCGTGGGCGAACCACGGGCCGTCGGCGAGATTGCGCGCGAATGCCTGTGCCGCGCTAAGGAGGGAGGCACGGTCGTGCAGCGCGTTGTAGAAGCCCCAGGCATGGCCTTCGGCAGCCGTCATGACGCGGCCGGTGAACAACAGCTCAGCTGCCCGGCCCTGGCCGATGATGCGCGGAAGGATGCCGCAGGCGCCCATATCGGCGCCGGCGAGGCCGACACGCGTGAACAGAAAGGCAGTCTTTGCCTCCGGCGTGGCGATGCGATGGTCCGAGGCCATGGCGAGAATGGCGCCTGCGCCGGCGCAGATTCCGTCGACGGCAGCGATGATCGGCTGCGGGCAAGCGCGCATCTGGCGCACGAGGTCGCCGGTCATGCGCGTGAAGTCGATCAGGTCAGGCATCGACATCCTGGTGAGCGGCTCGATGATGTCGAAGACGTCGCCGCCAGAGGAGAAATTGTTCTCCGCGCCCGTCAGCACCACCACCCGGACGTCGTCGGCGCGGCCAAGCGCCCGGAACAGGTCGGTCAGTTCCTCGTAGCTCTCGAACGTGAGCGGGTTCTTCTTTTCTGGACGGTTTAGCGTAATGGTGGCGACGCGGCCATCACCGTCGGTTTCGAGCAGGAAGTGCTTCGGCCGGTGGCCCCGAAAAGGCCGTTTCTTATCTTGCATCGGGTTGCTCACCGTCATCCTCCCAGAATTTCTCCGCCCGCGACGGCAATTGCCTGGCCGGTGATCGCGGTCGCGTTTTCCGACGTGAGCCAGAGCACCGCGTCGGCGACTTCCCGCGGCGTGACCAGCCGTCCCTGCGGGTTGGCACGGGTGAGGCTCGTTCGAGCCTCTGCCGCCGTGCGGCCCGTCGCGCCGATGATGGTCTCAACCGCATTGTCAAGCAGTGGCGTGTCGGTGAAGCCGGGGCATACCGCATTGACGGTGACGTCGCTGCGGGCCAGTTCCAGCGCCAGCGCGCGCGTCAGCCCGACGACGCCATGCTTGGCCGCGCAATAAGCGGAGACATAAGGATAGCCGGTGAGGCCCGCCGTGCTTGCCACGTTGACGATGCGCCCCCCGCCGGCGCGTCTCACCGAGGCGATCGCTGCATGCGTGACCAGATAGACACCGGTGAGATTGATGGCGATCACCCGGCTCCACAATGCGGGGTCCGTCTTGTCAAAGGGCGCGGAAGGCGCTTCGCCCGCGCAGTTGACCAGAACGGCAATGTCGCCGAAGCGATTCACGGCCGAGGCGACACCCGCCTCGACGAGCGACGCGTTGCACACGTCGAAGCCGTCGAGGACCAGCGCTTCGCCGCCGGCGGCAACGATCTCTGCCTGCACGGCTTTGAGCGGCGCCTCGCGTCGGCCGGCGAGGCTGACGCGGAGGCCCCTGGCGGCCAGCGCCAGCGCGATGGCCTTGCCGATGCCGCTGCCGGCGCCGGTAACCAGAGCGTGGCGCGTTGTCATGGTTTGCCCACGACGGCGGGAGCTGCAGCGCGCGCCAGATTGTTCACATATTGCGCGCGAGCCGAATGATACTGCTTCGGCCAAGGCTGCTCGGCATATCCGATCCTGGCTGCTTCGTGCATGACGAAGAACGGGTCGGCGAGATGCGGACGGGCGACGGCGCAGAGATCTGCCCGGCCGGCGGCGATGATCGAATTAGCATGGTCCGCCTCCGAAATGGCGCCGACCGCGATCGTGGGCACCTGGAGCTCGTTGCGGATCTTGTCCGAAAAGGGCGTCTGGAACAGCCGTCCGTAGACCGGCTGTTCTTCCTTCACCACCTGGCCGGAGGAGCAGTCGATCATATCGGCGCCAGCGTCCTTGAACATCTGCGCGAAGATGGCCGCGTCGTCCGGCGTGTTGCCGCCTTCGTACCAGTCATGAGCGGAGAGACGGACGGACATCGGCCGGTCCTGCGGCCAGACAGCACGAACGGCACGGAACACTTCCAGCGGATACCGGGCGCGGTTCTCGTGGCTGCCGCCATATTCGTCGTCGCGCAGATTGGTAAGCGGCGAGAGGAAGCTGGACAGAAGATAGCCATGCGCGGCGTGCAGTTCGAGCATGTCAAAGCCGATGTCGCGCGCGCGTTCCGCCGCAGCGATGAAATCGTCCAGCACTCGGTCCATGTCGTCGCGCGTCATGGCGCGCGGAACGACGGACGTCTTCAGATAGGGCAGTGCGGATGCGGAGATCAGAGGCCAGCCGCCGTGTTCCAGCGGCTGGTCGATGCCTTCCCAGGCGACCTTGGTGGCACCCTTGCGACCGGCATGGCCGAGCTGCAGGCCGATCCTAGCCGGCGTCTGTGTATGGATGAAATCCACAAGACGCCTGAAGGCGGCGACCTGGGTGTCATTCCACAGGCCCAGGCAGCCCGGCGTGATACGCGCGTCGGGCGACACGCAGGTCATTTCGGGAAAGACAAGTGCCGCGCCGCCCATGGCCCGGGAGCCGAGATGAACCAGGTGAAAATCATCGGGCACGCCGTCCGTTGCCGAATACATCGCCATCGGCGAGACGACGATGCGGTTCTTCAACGTCAGGCCCCTGATCCGGAAGGGCGTGAACATCGGCGACGGCACGGCTCCGTTCGGTGCCGGGTCGACTCCGGCGCGCGCCGCGAACCAGCGCTCGTATCCTTCGAGCCAGTCCCTATCGCGAAGGCGCAGGTTTTCGTGGCTGATGCGCTGGGAGCGCGTCAGCATCGAATACATGAACTGTTCGGGCTCGAGCGTGTCGGCGTAACGGGTGCCGACGACCTCAAACCATTCCATCGCGTTTCGCGCGGCGTTCTGGATGCGCGCAACGTCGACGCGCCGAATTTCCTCATAGGCCGCCAGCACGGCCGGAATGCTCGCTCTGTCGTGGCCGACCAGATCGAACTGCCGCGTCAGCTCAATGGCATCATCGATGGCGAGCTTGGTGCCGGAACCGATCGCGAAATGGGCAGTGTGCGCGCTGTCGCCCATAAGGACGACGTGACTGCTGCCGTTGAAGTGGCTCCACTTCTCGCAGATCAGGCGCCCGAAATTCAGCCAGGCCGAGCCGCGCAGATGCTGTGCGTTCGTCATCAGGCGGTGGCCGTCCAGCGTCTCGGCGAACAGATTCTCGCAGAACGCGACGGACTGTTCCTGGTCCATCTTGTCGATCCCATGCGCCTTGAACACCTCGTCGGTGGTCTCGACGATGAAGGTCGATGTCGTGTCGTCGAAGCGATAGATGTGCGCCTGGAACCAGCCATGCTCGGTGCGGCGGAAATCGAAGGTGAAGGCGTCGAAGCGCTTGTGCGTGCCGAGCCAGATGTAGCGGTTCGGCCGCATCAGCATGTCCGGCTTGAAGACGTCGGCATATTTCGCGCGGATGCGCGAATTGACACCGTCGGACGAAATGACGAGGTCGGCGTCCGCGAACTCTTCGTCATCCTGCACGTCGCGTTCGAACACCAGTTCGACACCGAGCTCGATGCAGCGTTCCTGGAGGATGTTCAGCATCTTCTTACGGCCGATGCCGACGAAGCCATGGCCGGTGGTGCGGATCCTGCGCCCCTTGAACACCAACTCGATGTCGTCCCAATGGTTGAAGGCGCTTTCGATCGCCTGCGCCGTCTGCGGATCCCACTGCCGCATCGACTGCATGGTCGCGTCGGAAAACACGACGCCCCAGCCGAAGGTATCGAATGGACGGTTGCGCTCGACCACCGTGACGTGGTGCTCGGGGTGCCGCTTCTTCATCAGCAGCGCGAAATAGAGCCCGGCCGGTCCGCCACCGATGCAAACAATGCGCATGCCGTCCTCCGCCGCGTTCATCGCCGGACCGAAGTCCAGCTTGATCACTCAGGCACAATGGATCAGCCGAAAAAAAACTTCAAGCTTAAAATAATTGGCGGCAGGTACCGATGCGTGGATGTTCGAACATGTGGCAGGTCCGACTACGGCCGACAGTCCGGAATGCGGTTCAGTTCCGCGCCAGCGCTGCGACGACGGAGCTCTTGAGCTTGCCTAGTCTGTCGAAGAGCATTTCGCTGTCCCGTGCGGCCAGATCACCAAAAAGCTCGGCGATCCAATCGCCGTGCGCGGCCGCCATCTTCTTGAACTCGGCGCGGCCGAAAGGGGTCAGCGCAATGATCTGGACGCGTCTGTCGGCCGGCGAGACGGTGCGGCTCACATGCCCGCTTTCGGCGAGCCGCTCGACCAGGGCCGTCATGTTGCCGGGCGACACCATCATGCGCTTGGAAAGTTCGCCGAGCACCATGCCGGCCTTGGCGCGTTCGAGCTGTGCCATGAGATCGAAACGCGGCAGCGTGCAGTCGAACTGCTCGCGCAGGCGGCGTCGGATTTCGGTCTCGACCAGCGTCGAGCAGGTCAACAGCCTGAGCCACAGGCGCAATTCCTGACCGTGGTCGGCCGGCGCCTCCAGCATTTTGTTTCGCCGTCTATCCAGTCCGGCGAGATTGTCTTGATAGTGCTGTCCCGGCTCACGACGAGAGTTCACTCCTGGCCAGTGTGGCGATGCGCATCGCAGCCTTGTAGTGCCGGCCGGCGATCATGAACAGGCTTGCCAACCTCGCGCTCACACTTCCGCGGCGAGACGGAAACGCTGGATCTTGCCGGTCTGCGTCTTCGGAAGGGAATCGGCAAACTTGATGGAGCGGGGATACTTGTAGGGTGCGATCGTCGCCTTGACGTGATCCTGCAGCCGCTTGATCGTCTGCGCGTCACGTTCCACGCCTTCGGCCGGCACGACATGAGCTTCCACGATCTGGCCGCGTTCGGAGTCGGGGACGCCGATGACCGCACATTCGGCGACATCCGGGTGCGACAGCAGTGCTGCCTCCACCTCCGGTCCGGCGATATTGTAGCCGGCGCTGACGATCATATCGTCCGAGCGCGCGGCGAAATGGAAGAAGCCGTCCTCGTCCTGAAAGAAGCTGTCGCCGGTGAGATTCCAGCCCTTGCGCACATAGTCGCGCTGGCGTTCGTCTGCCATGTAGCGGCAACCGATCGGTCCGCGCACCGCCAGCCTTCCGATCGTGCCTCGCGGCACTTCATTCATGTTCTCGTCCACGATGATCGCCTGGTAGCCGCCGACCGGCTTGCCGGTGCATGCGGGCTTGCAGTCTTCGAGACGGTTGGAAATGAAGATGTGCAACATTTCTGTCGCGCCGATCCCGTCGAGGATCGGCTTGCCCGTCTTGCGGGTCCACTCCTCGAAGACCGGTCCGGGCAGGGTCTCGCCGGCCGACACGGCGATACGCAGCGAGGAGAGATCCGCTCCGCCATCCATTGCCTTCAGCATCGCCTTATAGGCCGTAGGCGCGGTAAAGGAGATGGTGGCGCGGTAGTTCTCGATGATCGAGATCATGTTCGGCGGCGTCGCCTGCTCCAGCAATGTTGCCGCCGCCCCGAAACGAAGCGGGAAGATCGCCAGGCCGCCCAGGCCAAAGGTGAAGGCGAGCGGCGGCGAGCCGACGAAGATATCCTCAGGCGTGACCTTGAGCACTTCCTTCGCATAGGCGTCCGCGATGATGAGGAGGTCGCGGTGAAAATGCATCGTGGCCTTGGGCACGCCCGTCGTGCCGGAGGTGAAGCCGAGAAGTGCAACGTCATCGCGTCCCGTGCTCACCGGAGCGAATCTTACAGGCTTGTCGAGGGCCGCGCGGTCGAGTTCTGCGTCGTGGTTGGCGGTGCCGTCGAAACCGACCACCCGCCTCAGGAAGGCGCTGTCCTTCGCGCAGGCGAGCATCTCGTCCATCAGGCGGGTGTCGCACAGCGCCAGGGATATCTCGGCCTTGTCGACGATCTGCGCCAGTTCCCCCGCGCGGAGCAGGGGCATGGTGTTGACCACCACTGCGCCGGCCTTGGTCGCAGCGAGCCAGCAGGCGACCATCGCCGGATTGTTGGCCGATCGTATGAGCACCCGGTTGCCGGGTTTCACGCCATAGTCCTCTACCAGCGTATGCGCGATGCGGCTTGTCCAGTCGGAGAGCTCCTTATAGGTGCGCCGCCGTCCGTTGCCGATCAGAGCCGTGCGGTCGCCGAAACCCTTTTCGACCATCCGGTCGGTCAGCTCGACCGCCGCGTTCATCTGTTCGGGATAGTCGAAGCCGTCGAGCAGGAAATCCGGCCATTGGTCCTGGGGCGGGAGATTGTCCCGCGCAAAGGTGTCGATGTGTGCAGATCGCCCGAGCATTTGTTCTCCGTAAGCCCACGGCCGCGCGAACCAGCAGCGTCCGTTGATGCGTGGCCGTTCTACCTCGATCGAGGCGCGGCTCTTTCGCACGCGTTGTGTCCGCGCCAGTTGTTCCACTCGCCATGGAAGCTCTCACGGGGTCGAATTTATTTCAAGCATAAAGTTTTTTGGATACCTCTGTTGACGCCGACGGGGATGTCCGGCCATTGCTATTGCATGTAGCCGATAGGGAGGGGCCCTTGCTCGAACGCCGTGTCCAGGATTGGGACAACGCTTACGCCAACTCGGCCAACATCGCCGGAAGCGAGCGGTGGCCCGCGGCGTGGTTCGAAGCTGCGCAGTCGTTCCGTGACCGACTTGCTGCGGAGGGGCGCGCCAGATTGGACATTGCCTATGGCAGCGCCACCCGGCATCGGCTCGATCTCTTCCTGCCGAAAGGCCGGCCGGCGGGGCTCGTGGTTTTCGTTCACGGGGGCTACTGGATGGCGTTCGACCAGCGCGCCTGGTCACACCTCGCCGCCGGATCGGTGGATGCCGGCTATGCCGTGGCGATGCCCACTTACACGCTGTGCCCGGAGGCGCGAATTGCCGACATCGTCGGCGAGGTGGCGGCAGCCATCGGCAAGGCGGCGGAACTCGTCGAGGGGCCGCTCGCACTGACGGGCCATTCGGCCGGAGGACATCTCGTCAGCCGCATGATTTCATCACCGTCGCCTCTTGCGGATGCGGTTCGCGCGCGCATTCGCAACGTCGTTTCCATTTCCGGCCTGCACGATCTGCGCCCGCTCATGAGAACGGGGATGAACGCGAAGCTGCGCATCGACGAGGCGGAAGCCCTGGCCGAAAGTCCGGCGCTGCTGCGGCCCATGGCCGATGCGCGGATCACCTGCTGGGTCGGCGGCGGGGAGCGACAGGAGTTTCTTCGCCAGTCGGCCCTGCTTGCCAATATATGGACCGGACTTGGCGCGACCACCGCGGAAGTGGTCGAGCCGGATCGCCATCACTTCAGCGTCGTCGACGGGCTGACGAGCGCCGACCACCCGCTGACGAGGACGCTTCTAAGCTGAAAAGACGGTCCACCTGCTCCGAGAATCCAAATCCCCGACCTATCGGTTGATTAACCGGAGAGGCGACACAGGCCATTGAATGCGAGTTGGTTTCCGCCTTTCATGTCCCTGACGCCGGGGCCGTACAGGCGCTTCCCATCGATGCGCACGGATCGCAATCTGACGACCGGCTTATGAAGGCAGTGTCGCCAACCTCGACCAACCCAACGTGTGTTCGACCGTCATATCTGGTCCCGCCGCTGCAGCAGCATGAAGCCCGCGAAGATGGCGCAGGCGGTGGCGGCGAAGAAGGCGAGGCCGTGGCGTGATGTCTCCATGGCGAGGCCGGCCGCAAGCGGGCCGATCAGGGCGCCGAAGCCCCACATCAGGCCCATCGCGGCATAGATGCCGATCAGCTCTGTCCCCTTGAAGCGGCTGCCGACCATGGTGAGCATGATCGTATAGATGCCGACGAAGGCTCCGCCCCAGACGAACAGCAGGACATAGGTCGCGAGCGGGCTCTTCAGCGCCAGCGGCCAGACCAGCGCGCCAAGGGCCGCGACGGTCGCAAGGGCAAGGACGAGCCTTGTCCGGTCCATCTTGTCGCCCAGCCAGCCGATCGGCAGCTGCAGCAGTATCGCGCCGATCATCATGCACGACATCAGCCTGCTCGCGTCGCCTTCGGGCCAGCCGAGATTGATGGCGTAGATGGCGAGGAACGACAGGCCCGCCGTCTCGATCGCGGCATTCAGTACGGTCGCGGCGATCGCGACGGGCGCCAGGCGCATGAAGCGCAGCGGATTGCCGCCCGCGGGGCCATCAAACGCGGGCGCCGTCACTTTCGGCAGGGCGATGAAGGTCGCCGCCACCAAGGCGATGGCCGCGCCCACCAGATAGGGCGCATAGCCGGAGAGGCCGACCGCAGTGAGGATCAGCGGCCCGAGCGCGAAGCCGATCGAGAGGGCGGCCGTATAGGCTGCCATCGCCCGCGCGCGGGTCTCTTCGGTGCTCAGGCTGTTGGTCCAGGCCTCCGACAGCACGAAAAGGATCTCCGATGCCATGCCGAGGGCGAGGCGGAGCACGAACCAGAGCCAGATCACGGGAACCACCGGAAAGGCTGCGAGCACGGTAGCCGCGGTGACCAGCGCGAGGATCGCTAAACGCCGTATGCCGAAGAAGGCGACGATCCGCGGCAGGATCATCGCCGTCACCAACACGCCGACCGCGTGCATGGCGGCGTTGGCGCCGATCATCGTTTCGCTCAGACCACGGGCCGACAGGTCGAGCGCGATCAGCGCGGCACTCAGGCTGTAGGTCAGGCCGAACATCGCCGCCATGGCGATCACGGCCGCACGGGAGAAGAGGTTCGAGGCAGGCGCCTCAGGTGCGAGAAGGGTGCTCACGCGGTGTGCGCCTTGCTGTTCGAGGCTTGAGGTGGGCGGATGCGCCGAAGGAAGCGCAACAGGCGCTGCCCCCATGGCACCTCACGCCGCTCGACGATCCGCGCCATGGTGCGCGCATAGTCGAGCACCATGCCCGGCGTCCATGTCATGGAGGCAGCCCGGTTGCGGATCATGGTGGCGATCCAGAGATCCGGATTGATCAGCAGGCCGGCGAGGCGCAGCCACGGATTGCGGCTTCCCAGCGCACCTTCCAGCGCCGCGTCGAGCGCTGCGGCGACGACGACCGAGCAGTTCCGGTTGGTCAGGTTGTAGGTGCTGTCCTGACGGTAGCCGATCCAGAATGCCCGCAGCCGGCGCGGGTTGAAGTTGCGGAACTCCACATGGGCATCCGCCGGGCACCACCAGTCCTGCTCGTATCCGTAGGAGGGCAGAAACCGGCCGGGCAGGTCGTTGTCGGCGGTACCGCGCAGCGACTGGATGAAGTCGCGGCCGGAGCGTTCGACTTCATTGGCCGGATAGTGGCTGATATAGACGTCCGGCAGCATCTCCAGTGCCGAATGGCCGGTGGAGATCACGCCGTTGCCGTCCACCGCCGCGATGTAGCGGTCGATGAGGAGCCGCCGCTCCGGCTCGTAGGCCGAGCCCACCGGTGTCCAGACATGGACGATCATCGGATTCTCGACCTTCACGACGTCGCCCGTGTCGATCAGCACCGGTGCATTGTCGTACCCAGCCGCGCCCGCCGAATATCGGCAGGAGCAGGATCGCCGCCTCGCTCTCCAGCGTGCGGAACATCAGCGATACGCGCACCAGAAGCCATCCCGTCAGCGCCATCAGCAGGCTAATGCAGAAGGGAATGTCACGGTTGTCGGGCAGCGGCCAATCGGTGAGTATGAGGACGGCCACCAGCAGTTCTGCGATGCCGATCGCGACGGTCGTCCTCCAGCCGGAAAAGCGCACAAGGTTGGCGGTGGCGATGCGGCCCAGCCCGTCGAGGGCGAAGGTGAGGCTGAACAGCACGACGAGCGCGATGTCCGTCTTGAAAGGAAATCCCAGGATCAGGCAGCCGAGCACGATCAGCCCCGCCGCCTTGGCCAGGGCAAGGTTGCGCAGGCGACCTTCCGCCCCGCCGCCCAGCACTCCCAGCAGGGTAAGTACGCCGTTGACGACAAACACTCCGCCCATCGTCTCTTGCGTGACTGCGGTCACACCATCCACGGCGTCGATGGCTAGCAATGCCGCCAGCGCCATGAAGAGGCCGCCGAGAATGGCAAGCACATACCACCGCGCGCGAAACGCCTCGGGGCCGACAAGCAGGAAGGCCAGTTTGAGCATCGCTCCGTCAGACGACTCCGCGGGCGCATCGTGGATTGCCGCCGCGCGAGAATGCGCATGACTCACTGCCTACCCTCAAGGAAAGTAACAACAGCATTTCCATGCTGGTAAACCCCGTCACGCTTGCCGGTCACAGCCTAGGTGCGACCTCAAACCGGGTCTGATCAAGCTTCAGATGCATGGCTGCGGACGGCACCAGCAGCCAGTCGGTCAGGGGACTTGCGTTCCGAAGCGCTGGCAGGAATGGAGTCCACGTTGCGTGGCGTCCTGAGTTTTTGGTCGCCTCACCCTGCTCGGTGGTGACTTCGTACGGCCGTTCGGGTTTTCATATTCGGCGGAGAGTTCTTCGATCTAGGCCCGCGCCTCGATCAGCCCCTCAGCCGCCGTGCGGCGTGCCTCGTGTCGACGTACAGGGGAGTTGCTGGCTTGCTTGATGGTTCGTTCATCATGAAGCGTGATAATCGTCTGCCCGTTGTGCACACAAGGTGCCGCTGGGATGGCTGGCGGACCACAAGAGACTCCGGAGCACAAAAGAATGGCATGCCGTGACAGCGGCTTTGAGGGTAGGACGGATACGCTTAGCTTAGCCGCCCGGCTCGACGAAGTCGGGCGTGCGACTGCCTGGCTGGAAGAGCTTTCCGAGCGCGAGGGCTGGCCGCAGCGAACCCGCTTTGCCCTCCAGCTCAGCCTGGAAGAGGCTCTGACGAACGTGATCATGTACGGTTTTACCGAGCAGACGCCTTCGCCGATCCTTTCAGTCGACTGCTCCAGGCGGCCGGACATGATCCTGCTGCGGATCGCAGACAACGGAGCGCCGTTCGATCCGACGTTGCTCGAAGAAAAACCGTTGCCATCGTCCATCGAAAGCGCGGTCATCGGCGGGCACGGCATCCGCTTGATGCGGCGCATGCTGGACGAATTCTCTTATCGTCGGGTCGGGGACCTCAACCAACTGTCGCTTGGCTCCCGACTCGACGGCGAAGACCAGCCTTTGCCTGCATAAGTGAAGAACATTGTCATGAACATCAGCAAGGAAGAGTTTCCGGACCATGTTCTCGTGCAGGTGGTGGGTCGGCTCGACGCGATCCATGCGAAGAGCTTCGAGACCTACCACCCCGGTCGATCGACCGGCAGCCCCAAACATTGGCTGTGTGGGCGGCGAGAGAACTGTCTGCGCAGCGCGATGCGCGCTTAACCGACTTGTGACCTGACTGCCCTCAGATCAATGCGCAGACCGTCTTGGTCTCGAGATAGTTTTCCAGGCCCGGCGCGCCGTTCTCGTAGCCCCAGCCGGATTGCTTGTGGCCGCCCTTGGGCAGCTCCGGCGAGAAGTAGGAGTGGCAGTTGATCCACACCGTGCCGGCGCGGATACGGGCGGCGGTGCGGTGCGCGGCGGACAGGTCGCGTGTCCAGACGCTGGACGCCAGGCCGTAGGGAGAGTCGTTGGCGTAAGCGAGCGCCTCGTCGATGTCGTCGAAGGGCGTGACCGCGACCACGGGTCCGAAAATCTCCTCGCGCATCATGCGCATGCCCGCACTTACGCCAGTCAGCACCGTCGGCGCGTAGAAGGCCTGCTCGCGGACGCCACCCGCGACGACCTCGGCGCCCGCCTCCTGCCCTTCCGCGACATAGGCCGCGACCCGCTCAGCCTGCCGGCTGCTGATCAACGGGCCGAGGTCCGTCTCGGCATCGAGGCCGTGGCCGAGGCGCAGCTTCGCGGCTTCTGCCGCCAGTCCTGCGGTGAGCTCGTCGCAGATCGAGCGATGCGCATAGACGCGGGAGCCGGCGACGCAGACCTGGCCGGCATTGGCGAAGATGCCGCGCGCGACGCCGGGTATTGCAAGGTCCATCTCGGCGTCCGGCAGGACGATGGCAGGAGACTTGCCGCCGAGCTCCAGCGTCAGCTTCTTCAGGTTTCCGGTGGCGGCGGTGACGATCAGCTTGCCGACCTCCGTCGAGCCGGTGAAGGCGACCTTGTCGACGTCCTTGTGCGCGGCGAGGGCGGCTCCGACGGTCTCGCCGAGGCCGGTGACGATGTTGACGACGCCCGCGGGCAGCCCGGCCTCGATCAGCAGTTCACCGAGCCGCAACGCGGTCAGCGATGTCTCCTCCGCCGGCTTCAGGACGACCGTGCAGCCGGCGGCCAACGCCGGGGCGAGCTTCATGGCGGCCATCAGCAGCGGCGAGTTCCATGGCGTGATCGCCGCGACGACGCCGATCGGCTCGCGCGTGGTGTAGGCGAAGATCTTGCGGCCGGCCGGCTGGTGCGCGATCGAGGTGGGGATCGTCGTGCCGAGGATTTTCGTCGCGAATCCGGCGAAGTAGCGGAACTGCTCGGCTGACGCCGGGATTTCGCCGAAGCGCGCGGTCTTCAGCGATTTGCCCTGGTCCAGCACCTCCAGTTCCGACAGCTCGTCGGCATGGCGCTCGATCAGCTCGGCCACGCGCCACAAGAGCTTGCCGCGCGCCGACGGGGTCATACTGCGCCACGTATCGCTTTCGAAGGCTTTCCTTGCAGCGGCGACGGCGTCGTCGACGTCCGAAACGGTGCCTCGGGCAAGCTGTGCCAACAAGTGGCCGGTTGCGGGATCATAGGTGTCCAGCAGGCCCGCATCGGAGGCGTCCCGCCATTCACCGGCGATCAGGTGCTGTTTTCGCGCCCGCGACAGGAAGGCGTGCGCTTCCGCGCCGGGCTGAGGAGTGCGGACGAGGATGGTCATTGCCTGTCTCCGGTCGGGCTGCGCGCCCTGCGCAGCGCCTCGGCGGCGGCGAGCGCGCCGCGGAGGATTGAATGATAGCCGGTGCAGCGGCAGATGTTGCCCTCGAGAGCGGCGCGGATCTCAGTCTCGCCGGCCTGCGGACTCTCACGCAGCAGCGCCGTCAGGGTCATGGAGAAGCCGGGGGCACAATAGCCGCATTGGAAGGCGTTCTCCACCGCGAGCTCGGCACGGACCGTGCGGGCTTCGGGCAACGCGTCGAGGCCCTCCGGCGTGACGACGTCGCGGCCGTCGAGCTGCCAGAGCATGAGCAGGCAGGAATTGGCCGGCTGGCCGTCTAGCAACACCATGCAACTGCCGCAGCGACCGATGCCGCAGGCTTTCTTGGCGGCGGTCAGGCCGAGGTCGTCGCGCAGCAGGTCGATCAGTCGCCTGTCCGCTGAAGCCGAGACCTGTCGTGCTTCGCCATTGAGCCGGAAAGCCACGTTCATGCCGCAGCTCCGGCAACGTCCAGCAGCCGCTCCGGATTGAACGGGGTGGTCTCGGGCCAGAAGCCGGTCGCGTCGGCTACGGCATTGGCGATCGCCGGCGTCACGGCGCCGATGCCGAGTTCGCCGGCGCCGCGTGGCCCGAAGGTGTCGCCCGGATCGAGCCCTTCGAGCGCGAAGCTGGCGAGTGTGCGGGGCACATCGGCTATGCCGGGCAGCATGTAGGTGTCGAGGTTCGCGGTGACGAAGCGGCCGTCCTGCATCAGTGCGTCCTCGCTCAGCGTGAAGCCGAGGCCCTGCACGCCGCCGCCCTCGATCTGGCCGAGATAGGCAGCGAGGTCGAGCATCGGGCCTGCCGCCGTGTGCTGGTGCAGGTCGAGCACGTGCACCTGACCGGTGATGCGGCTCACCGCGACGCGCGCCAGCGTCGCGCCGAAGGCGAAGATCAGCCGTGCATTTCCGTCGACGTAATCCGACTTCGGGAATTCGAAGCTTGTCTCGACGAAGGGCAGGGACCCCTCGGGCACCGATCGCGCGATCTCGGCGAAGGTGAGGAGAATCTCGCCGCTGTTCGAGCCGCGCTCGGCCACGCCGCCCGGCGCGATCGCAAGCGTGTCCGCGTCTCGGCCGAGCAGCTTGCCGGCGGCCGTGCGGATCGCTGCGCCGAAGGCGGGCGCGGTGCTTTCGGCCACCCGCCACGCGACATAGGTGCCGCGGCTCGCTGTCGTCGAACCGGATTCCGGCGCGCGGCCGGTGTCGCCGATGATGGGACGGACGTCCTCGCGCCCGCAGCCGAGCGCTGCGGCGACCGCGCCCTTGACGGAGGTCAGCAGGCCCTGGCCCATCTCGTCCAGCCCGTAGAGCGCCTCGACCGCGCCGTCCGGTGCAAGCCTCAGCGCGCCGCCGCCCGGATCGGGCGGCAGCGTGCCCAGCCCGTTGCCCTGGTAGTTCATCGCCATCCCGATGCCGATCAGTTCTGCCCCGTCGTCCGACAGCCCGCGCGGCTGCTGCCAGATCGGATCGGCCTCAGCCGCCTGCAACATCTCGAGCAATCGCTCAGAGGGAGCGACCTTCTGGCCGAGGTAGCCGCGTGAACCCGGCCGGCGCATGTTGCGCCGGCGGATCTCGAACCGGTCGAGACCGCTCAGGGCAGCGAGCCGGTCCATCTGGCACTCGATCGCGTAGCTCATCTGGTTGGCGCCAAAACCGCGAAACGCGCCGCAGACGCCATTGTTGGTGTAGGCGAGACGCCCCTCGGTGTGCACGTTCGGCACCAGATAGGGGCCGCAGGCGTGTTCGAGCGCCGTCTCCATCACGCCCGGACCGAGCGATGCATAGGCACCCGCATCGGCCAGCAGGTCCACCTCCTGAGCGACCAGCAGGCCGTCGGCATCGCAGGCCGTCCGCATGCGGATGCGCATCGGATTGCGCTTTGTGCCGGCCAGAACCGACTCCGCGCGATCGAGCTGGATGCGCACCGACCGGCCGGTCTTCAGCGCCAGGATGGCGAGGGCCGGCTGCACGGTCAGCTCGTCTTTGCCGCCGAACGCGCCTCCCGTCGGGCTGGTCACGACCCTGATCCTCTCCTCCGGCATTCCGAGAATGCGGGAGAGCTGCATTCTGTCGCGGCTGCCGTGCTGGCCGCCGGCGCAGACGGTCAGCGTCCCGTCCTCCTCCACCTTCGCGAAGCCGCCTTCGGTCTCCATGAAGCCGTGCATCTGGCGCGGCGTGACGTAGGTCGCTTCCACGACATGGGCCGCGCGCCGGAAGGCCTCGGCAGTGTCCCCGCGCTTCAGTTCCAGCCGCCTTTGCAGATTGCCTGTCGGATGGACCTGTTCTGCACCGGCAAGCAGCGCTGCCTGCGGATCGGATACGATGGGCAGAAGCTCGTATCGGACGTCGATGAGGTCGAGCGCCCGCGCGGCCGTCTCCGCATCCTCGGCCGCGACGGCGGCGACTGCGTCGCCTGCGTAGCGCACCTTATCGAAGCAAAGCGCCGGCTGGTCCTGCACCACGATCCCGAACGCGTTCGATCCGGCGACATCGATATGTGTGACAACCGCGGCGACGCCTGGCAGCGCCTCAGCCCTGGAAGTGTCGATCGACAGGATGCGCGCATGGGGGACGCCGGCCCGCAGGATGCGCGCCACCAGCATACCCGGCTCGCGCCGGTCGGTCAGATATTCGAGACGGCCGGCGATCTTCGGCGGTCCGTCCGGCCGGACGTGCCAGCGTGCCCCCGCCGTGTCGCGCCGGAGACGGATCTCGCCACTGAGCGGTTCGGCTTGTGTGGTGACTGCCCCCGGCCTTGCCTGTCCGCTGTCGGGAAGAGAGCCACCCAGGCCATGGACAAGCGCGTTCGCGGCCACACGCCTGCGGTAGCGCGCCGAGCGGAAAGCGTCATCAGGTGCAACGATCTCCTGCGTGATCTTCTCGCGGAGCCCGTTCCAGTCGACGCAGGCGAGCTCCGAGCCCGTCAGCCTTGTTTCCACGCCACGAAGACGCGCCGGCTCCACCACGCCGCTGCCGACCGCGAGCCGCGCCGACGTGATCCTTCCGTCCGCGAAGCAGAGTTTCCCTGCGACGCTGATCACGCCCGGAGTGAAGGCGGCGCGCAGGCCGATCTTGCGATGCGTCCATAGGCTTCCGCTTGCGGGGAGGGGAACCACGATTGCCGTGACGATTTGGGGCTCGTGCGCCTGCCGCGATAGCCAGTTCGTGAGAGGAAGCGTCACTTCGCCGGAGCCGCCCGACACGATGACCTCGGCATCGAGAGCGAGGAGCGCGGGCAGGAGGCAGCCGGTTCGTCCGGCGACATTGCCGCCGATGGTCGCGAGAGTGCGCACGCTCGGGCCGGCCGTGGAGCGGATGGCTGCGTGGAGCAGCGGCAGCGCCGAGGCGATGGTGGGATCCCGTTCCAGCGCGCCGAGGGTGGTGAGGGTGCCGATGCGGACTGTTCCTGCCGTCGTCGAAACGCCTCCGAGGCCGGAAATCCGGTCGAGCGCGACCAGCATGCGCGGCTGCGCGATGCCCTTTGCCCAGTCGAGTTGCAGCGCGGTGCCGCCGGCGAAGAGGCGCGCGTCGGGCTCGGTCGCCATCTCCAGCGCTTCCGCGAGCGTCGCCGGCCGCAGCACGCGTATTCCATGCGCCGCAGTGGTCATGCCGCTCCCATGGTCGTGCCGAAGCGGATACCCTTCTCCTTTAGCCAGCGCCTGTAGGCGACGGAGGAGGAGTCGGCCCGCGTGGGGATTTCCGCGCGCGGCTCGAGCGGCAGAAGCAGCGGGCGCTGGTTCTCCACGATGATCCGGTCCTGCAGGAAGATCACCTGCTCGAAATTCAGCAGCGCCGTATGGGTGGAGGTCTTGTCCACCAGATACATCACCGGCTGCGCCCGGCAGAGGTCCTCCTCCATCGGCTGGATGAAGAGCGCGATGGCGTCGAGCCTGTCGGGTGCGGTCGGGCACACTCGGTAGAGCATGACCACGAAGGGCGTCGGGACCCGGTAGGTCAGGTGGACGAAATCGCCGTTCGATTCGGTGGCGGCGATGCGCGGCTGGAAGAAGGTGCAGTTGGTCGCCCACACCTCGTCCACATCGCGGCGGATCTCGCTCAGATACTGCGGCACTTCCGTGTGCGGCTCGGAGCCGAGAATATCGGTGTGGACGAAAGGGAAATGCGCCATGTCGAGGAAATTCTCGACCACCCGCAGGCCCGATGCACGCATCTTCACCCAGCCGCAGGGATGAAGCGGCGGTCGGTCTCCAGAGCTTCCGCGATGTCGAAAATGTCCCGGTTGGGATGGCCGAGCGTCGTCCAGACGCAGCCGTAGCGCTCCTGCGCGGGCAGCGCCGGCCCGCGCGCGCCGTCATCCAGGATCTCGCGCACGACCGGCCTGCCTTCCCCGTCGCGCCGAAGCTCGATGTCCTGGCCGAGCAGCCGCGTCTTCAGTGGCGCGGCGGTCAGGTCGGTTGAGGTCTCGACTGCGTACCACTCGTCCAGCGCGGCCCTGTCCGTCGTCTTCATGATCGGGGTCTCCGTGTCACGATGCCTTCGTCCACTGCATCGTGCCTTCCGCATTCTGCGCCAGCCACGCGGCTCTGCGGGCGAAGAGGCCGGGCGCGACACGATGGATTTCGGCGATGATGTCCTTCAGGTCGGCGGTTTTCAGCTGGCCGTCCTCGACCAGGATCTTCCCGTCCACCATGGTCAGCGTCACGTCGCCGCCGCGCACCGCGTGGACGAGGTTGTGTTGGAGGTTGAAGTAGGGTCCGTCGGCAAAGAACGGCGTCATGCGCGGGGTGTCTGCGCGCACGGCTATGATGTCCGCGCGCTTGCCCGGCTCGATCGATCCGATCTCGTGGTCCAGCCCGATCGCTTTCGCGCCGGTGATCGTCGCCATTCTCAGCACGTCCCAGCTATCCATCGCGGCGGCGTCGAGGTCCTTCAGCTTGCCGACAAGCGAGGCAACCTTCATCTCCTCGAACATGTCGAAATTGTTGTTCTCCTTCTCGCCGTCGGTGCCGATGCCGACGGGCACGCCCGCGGCCAGCATTTCGCCGACGCGGGCGATGCCGCTGGCGAGTTTCATGTTCGAGACCGGATTGTGCGCGACCGAGACCGGATACTTCGCGATCAGGTCGATTTCGCTGGAATCCAGCCAGACGCCGTGGGCGATCATAGCGCGCGGGGTCTCGAAGAACCCCAGCTCTTCCAGCGCGAACATCGGTCGTTTGCCGTAGCGCTTATGGAACTCGGCCAGCTCGATCTCGGCTTCGCTGCAATGGGTGTGAAAGCCGGTGCCGTGCTTTTTCGCCAGCTCGATCGCGCGCCGCTGGCCGGCCTCGTCGGCGTAGAACAGATGCTCCAGCCCGACCCAGACATTGACCCTGCCGTCCGCCTTGCGATGCCAGGCCTCGATCAGGGCCTCGTTCATGTCGAGCGTGTCGAAGTAATCGTAGTCCGGATGCTCCCCGACGTATGGAACGGCGACCAGCCGGTTGCCGACTGCCTCTGCTGCCCTGGCGCTACCGTCCATGAAACGCCACATGTCGACGACCGTGGTTGTGCCGCCCAGAACGGACTCGGCATAACAGAGCCACGAGGCGGCCTCCGCTTCGTGCGGCTGCAGCATGCGGTGCATGGGGTTGATGTGCAGCGTCAGCCAGTCCCACACCGGCAAATGCTCAGCCGTGCCGCGCAGGAAGCCGGAATGGGCGTGCGCGTTGACCAGCCCCGGCATCAGGACGGCATTGGCCACCTTCTTGACCGCTACTTCGGGGCTGGCAGCGCTCAGTTCAGCCAGCGTGCCCACGGCGGCGATGTGGCCGTCCTCGATCAAGACGGCGCCGTCCGCCAGCGTCGTGTTTGCCGCATCCATGGTCAGAAGCGCTTCGCCGGCGAGGATAAGTGCTCCAGTCATCATCGGCCGTTCTCCTGCGTCGACATGCGGGTTGGAAACGCAAGTGTCATACCAATCCCATCGTGAAATCCGCCGCACGCTCGCCGATCATGGTCGTGGGCGCATGGGTGTTGCAGCTCGGTATGACCGGCATGACCGAGGCGTCCGCGACCATCAGCCCTTCGAGACCGTGCACGTTCAGCCGGCTGTCGACGACGGCTTCATCGTCCTCGCCCATGCGGCAGGTGCCGCAGACGTGGAAGAAGGTGGAGCAGGCGTTGCGCAGGAAAGCCACGGTCTCGCTGCGGGTCAGCCGGCTGTCGGGCGCAGCGAAGCCGCCGAAGAGATCGGCATTGGCATCCGCCGTGGCCATCTCGATCGTCATCTCGACCGCGGTGATCATAGCGTCGACGTCTTCGGGCTCGGCGAGGAAGTTGGGCTGGATCTCCAGCGCGCCGCCGGGCTTGGCCTCCAGAAGTTTGAGATAGCCGACGCTCTTCGAGCGCATGAGGCCAGCGCCGAAGGAGAATACGTGGCCTGACGTGTCGTATCGTGCGCGTATGGCCGGTTCCGCGCTGTTGCCCTGCACGGGAAACGCATGGATGTCCGCCTGCGGCAGGCCGGCGCGCGATTTCCAGTTCACCATCGAGCCGCCGCCATTGCCGGTCACGGGTCCGAGCGGGTGCTTGGCCCGGAAGACGCAGGCCTGCGCCAGCGGATGGTCCTGCAGATTCCGGCCGACGCCCGGCAGCGGGTGCGCGACAGTTATGTCCAACCGCGCCAGCTCGGCGGGATCGCCGATGCCGGACAGCATCAGCAGGCGTGGCGTGTCGATCGCGCCGAGCGCGAGGATGATCTTCTGGTGCGCGCGGGTCTCGCGAACGGCTCCGTCGATGACGTGGCGCACCGCGACGCAGCGGCCGTTTTCGAGCACCAGCCCGACGGCCAGCGACCTGGTCAGCACGGTGAGGTTCAACCGGTCGAAGATCGGCTGGAGATAGCCGCGTGCTGAACTCCAGCGCCTGCCGCCGGAGATGTTGAAGTTGGCGCGCGCAGCCCCCTCGTTGTCGGGACCGTTGGGATCGTCGATCACCGGGATGCCGAGCGAGGCCGCGCCGTCGATCAGCGCCTGAGCGACGGGATGGGTGTCGGGCGCGCGTTCGATGTGCAGCGGCCCGCCCGCGCCGCGCCATTCGCTCGCGCCGTCTTCCCAGTCCTCGCTGCGGCGGAAATAGGGCAGGCAGTCGGCGAAGCTCCACCCCTTGGCGCCGGCTTCTTCCCATGCGTCGTAGTCGAGCGGATGGCCGCGATACCACATCATCGCATTGGTAGCGGACGATCCGCCCAGCACCTTGCCGCGCGGGATGCCGATGGTGCGGCCGTTGACGCGGGGCGTCGGCGCATAGTCGTAGCCCCAGTCATAGGCGCTGCGCCCGAGCGGAACCCATTTCGCCGGGTCCTCGATTGCATCGACGCCGATGCCGGGTGGCCCGGCCTCTATCAGCAGCACGTCCGCGCCGGCATCGACCAGCCGCCGCGTCACCGCACAGCCGCCCGAGCCGGAGCCGATCACGACATAGTCGTAGCCGGCCTTCAGGGCACGGACGGGGAGGTTGGCGGCTTGGGAGGACATCGGCCCGTCAGTTATGCTCGCTCGGCCCCATGATGACGATCCCTTCCGTTGCCTCGACGTGGCGCACGAAGATGTATTTGTCCTCGCGGCCGTCCGAGTGCTTGCGCTTGATGTCGGGCTGGACGGTGCCTGCGACTTTGGCGACGACGACATAGGGAACGTCGGCCTTGAGGCCAGCCTCGCAATGGGCTTCGAATTCTTCCAGCGTGCGCGCGGTGTAGGCGTTCTCGACGCCCGCGCCGCGTGCGATTGCGGCGATGTCGACGCGTCCGAAGGCGGTGTGCGTCGGTGGGCCGCCGATCGACTGGTAGCATTCGTTGTCCCAGACGACGACGAACAGGTTCTTCGGCTGTTCGTTGCCAAGCGTGGCCAGAATGCCGAGGTTGAACATCATGCCACCATCTGTATCGAGCGAGACGATGCGGCGGTGCGGCAGGCCGGCGGCGAGGCCGAAGGCCTGCGGAGTGACGCAGCCGAGCTGCTGCTGGAACAGGCTGGCCTCGCGCATATGCGGCGCGGCGTTGTACCACTCGTCCACCGATGCGCCGAGCGACAGGATCACCAGCTCGTCCTTGAGCCGCGCGGCGAGGAGCTTCATGCAGTCGTAGCGTTTCATCGGACGACGCTCCCGCCAAGCGCGATGGCCGAGTGATAGTAGGCGTTGTAGGACCAGTTGTAGGCGTCGACGATCGACTGTTCGATCTGGTCTTCCTCGCGCACGACCCGATAAGGGATGCGCAGCGCGTTCAGCACCGGCTCCATCGTGATGCCGTGCGGGATCGCCCACCAATTGTTCTCGCCGAGTTCGCCGCGATAGCTCATCAGCATGACCACCGGGATGCCGGCACCCAGCCCCATGCGCGCCAGCGGTTCGACCGAGGCGCGCAGGCCGGAGTTCTCCATCACCAGCGCCGCGCGTTTGCCGGACAGGAAGACGCCGCCGCAGATCGCAGCGCCTTCGCCCTCATTGGTCACGCGGATGGTGCGGATGTCAGGGTCGGCGTCCAGCGCCGGATAGAGTTCCTTGAACAGCGAATCCGGCAGGTAGCAGACGATGCTGACCCCCGCTTTCTTCAGGCCCCTGATGACCGCTTCGACGGCGCTCTGCTTCATGTGACGTCTCCGTGAGACTGCAATTTCGCAGACTGGAGTTGTTCCAGATAGTGCATCATTTTGCGCTGTGATGATGCGGAAAACGCAACAACTCAGTCGCCAAGGACTTCGATGGCACGGGCGAGCAGGTTGGCGAAGGCGGATGCCGCCTCGGACATCTCGCGTTCGGTGCGCGTCAGCAGCATCAGCCGCCGCGGCGGTAGCTTGGCGTCGTTGATCGGCAGGAAGATCAGGCTGCCTTCGGCAAGCTCGTTCTCGACCCCGATGCGCGTCTGCAGCGCGACGCCGAGGTTCATGCGCGCGAGCTCGACCATCAGGGCGATCGAATTGGTCCGCGAGCGGCGCGTCAGGTCGATGATCGAGCGGTTGATCGCATCGTCCACGGAAAGGCCGAGCGCCAGGCTCGCATCCGACAGGATGACCTGCTCGCCGGAAAGGTCGAACAGTTTCAGGTTCTTGCGGCCGGCGAAGCGGCTTTCGGGAGAGGCAATCACGCCGAGCGGCAGGGCCGTGGCGGCGATCCGCCGTACATTGCGCGGTACGCGCACGTCGAACGCCAATGCGATGTCGCATTCGCCCTCCGCCACCGCGTCACAGGCCTGCTGCGAGCCGGCGACGCGGATGTCCACCGTGATCAGCGGATGGCGCGCCCAGAACGTCTTCAGCGCCTCGGTCATCAGGCCGCGCGCCGCGCTCTCCACGACGGTCACCGACACCGCGCCGCGGTTCAGCCCGCGCAGGTCGTTGATCTCCGACCAGGCGCGCGTCAGCTCGGTGTTGCTCTGCCGTGCGTGGTAGAGCAACAGTTCGCCGGCGCTGGTGAGCTTGAGGCGTTGGCGCACGCGCTCGAAGAGGGGCGTTCCGATCTCGTCCTCGAGACCCTTGATGACCCGGCTGATCGAGGACGGCGCGACGTTCAGTACCTGCGCAGTCTGGCGCACCGAGCCGAGCCGCGCCACGAGCTGGAAGTAGTGGATGCGCGGCGAGACGAGGCCCGAGCGGAAGAGGTCCACTAGAGCAAGATCCCGAAAGGCAGGCGCCGGTTCGCCAAGACGGCCATGTCCTATGCGTCCTCGAACAACGGTGCGATCTCCATCTGTGGCACCAGCACCAGTCCCTTGTCGGTGATGCGGATCTCGGGGATCACCGAAAGCGGAATCAGGTTGAAGCCCATATACGGGATCGAGCAGCCGGCAGCCTCCCATTCCTTCTTCAGCAGTTTCATCTCCTCGGCCACCTCGGTCACTCGCTTGTCGGACAGGAGGCCGGCGATCGGCAACTCGACCATGGCGCTCACCTTGCCGTCGACAACGACGCAGACGCCGCCCTGCGTCTCTTGGATCGCGCGCAGCGCGACCTGCATGTCGGCCTCGTTGACGCCGGCGATGATGATGTTGTGGCTGTCATGGCCGACCGAGGAGGCGACCGCGCCGCGCCCGAGCGCGAAGTTGCTGAGCAGCCCGTGCGCGACATTGCCGTCCGACTTGCCGTGCCGCTCCACCACCGTGACGAAACAGAGTCCGTGGCGGTCGAAATGGCCCTGCCAGTCGTTGGCGGGTTCGAGCCGGATCTTCTCGTGGCCGAGGGTAATGCCCGGCAGCTCGGTCCGGATCGCGTTGACGGTTACGGGCTCCGTCGGCAGCTCAGGCGTCAGCTTCAATCCCTCGGGCAGCTTGACCGTGTGGTAGGCCGCTTCGGGATAGCGATAGCGTGTGGACAGTTCGTGATCGAGCAGCGGCGTGATCTTCCCGCCCTCGACCACCAGTTCGCCGCCATACCAGGTGTTGACCGGCTTCATGGCGTCGTCGAGGAGCACGAGGTCGGCGCGGCGGCCACCGCCCAGACCACCGATCTCGCCTTCCGCCCCGAAGCGGGTCGCGCCGTGCAGCGAGCCCATACTCCAGGCCTTTTCCGGGCTCATGCCGGCCTTGATCGCCTCGCGCACCACCCAGTCGAGACCGAACAGGAGCAGGTCGTCGGCATCGCGGTCGTCGGTGCAGACGGCGATGCGCTTGTGCGAGGCACCGAGTTCGGTGATCGTCCTGATCGCCTGCGGCAGGCTGTGCCATGGCGTCGTCGGCGGGCCACCGCGCAGGAAGAGCCAGATGCCGGCTTCCAGCATGTCGTCGGCGATCTCGCGGTCGATCGCCTCATGCGTGTCCGTCACGCCGGACGCGGCATAGGCCGAAACGAATTCGCGGCCGTAAACATGGCCGGAGACGGGCCGTCCGCGCTGCAGCGCTGCGGCCAGGATCGCATGGCTGCGTTCGTCGCCCATGGCGACCTGGACGAAGTCCATCTTCTCGCCGAGTGCTACCGCCTCCGGCCATTTGTCGAACAGCGCGCCGATCTTGTCCGGGGTCAGGTCCCCGCCGGCCGTCTCGAGCTGCGGCGAGGTTGCGGGAACCGTGCTCGGTACGGTGAGGAAGATCGACAGAGGCGCCTCGCGCGCGTCTTCCAGCATAGCCTCCACACCGGCGACGTCCATGACGTTGCCGATCTCGTGGCTGTCGCAAAAGATCGTCGTGGTGCCGTTCAGAAGTGCCGCTTCCGCGTAGGCGCAGGCGGTGACCATGCTCGATTCGATATGGATGTGCGGGTCGACGAGGCCGGGCGCGATGATGCCGCCTTTGGCGTCATAGCGTTTTGCCGAGCCCTTGTGGCTGCCTGCCGGCTTGACCGCCGCGATGCGGCCGCCGGCAATCCAGACCTCGCGCTCGGGCAGGATGCGTTCGGAATAGGTCGAGAGCACGCGTGCCCCGCCGATCACGAGATCAGGCTCGGCCGAGCCCATGGCGACCGCCGCCAGCCGGCGAGTCATGGCCGAGAGAGGCTGGATCGAAAAACGTGTCAGTGAACCCATCTCGAACTCCGTGGTCTGCGCGAAACGCGCCTTGCGGCCTACGAATCGCTTGTCAATGATAGTCGGGAATGCCCGGCATCGTGAGGAAGCCCGGCAGGGCTCGGAAGCGCCGCGCCCAGCGCCGCAGCGCGGGATATTCATCGTGGTCGACGCCAAAATCTCGACTGAGGACGAAGGCCGGGAAGAGCGCGATGTCGGCGACGGTAGGGCCGCTCGTCGCGAACCAATCTGCGCCCGCAAAGCCGCGCGCCGTCATGTGATCATCCATGACGCGCAGCGCCTTGCGCGCACCGGCGCGAAGGGCGGCCTCGTCGCCCGGCGCGTCGAGCAGGGCGTGCGCCCTCGCGGCGACAGCGGCGGAGAGTTCGCCCGCCGAGAAGGTGAGCCACTGCATCACGCGGGCGAAATCCGCGCCCCCGGCGGGCAACCATGTCCGCGCCTCATCCCGTGAAGCAGCGAGGTGCGCCAGGATGGCTTCCGCGCCGAACACTGTGAGATCGCCGTCTTCGAGGATGGGCAGGCTTCCGGCCGGGTTCATGGCCAGGAAGCGCGGCGTCAGATGCTCCTTTCCGGGGAAGGCGTTGACGACGGCTGTCCTGTATTCGAGGCCGAGCATCGAGAGCGCGACCCGAACCTTGTAGCAGTTCTCGTCGAGGTCGTAGTTGTAGAGGGTGAGGACGGACATCAGACGGCCTCCGCGCGGGTGGCCGGGATCGGTGCCGGCCCGTGCTCCAGCGCGTAGCGCACGTCGGTCGTCCAGCCGAGGAAATGCGCCTGTCCCGCGCCGGCATAGGCCGATGCCGGCCCCTCTATCACGACATGCAGCGCGGCGCGGCCGTCGGCGAGGCGCTGGAGCCCCAACAGCAGGTGGTCGTCGCCCGTCGAGATGCGCCACAGGTTCTCGCCGGCGGGCGTCAGGACTGATTTGCCCTGACCCTTGAAGGAAGAAGGGAGATTGGAGCCCACCGCTTCGAGAAGCAGATCCACGTCGCTGTCGACGTAGAGGCTGCGCACCGGCACGGTTTCTCCGGTGCCGGCCGGCGGAGCAGAGCGTGTGGCCTCCGGCTCCGCGTTCGTCCAGATCATCCCGAGGGCCTCGATCGTCGCGAAGACCGGGACGGTGATCGTGGCCGGCACTTCAAGGGCGGGGTGAGCGGGGATGTAGCGGCAGCGGCCGCCGGTGTCGTACTGCCAGCCGTGATAGAGGCAGGCGATATGGTCGCCACGTACGAAGCCGAAGGACAGCTTCATGCCGCGATGCGGGCAGCGATCCTCCCAGACATGCGCGACGCCGCTGTTGTCGCGCCACACCACATATTCCTTCCCGCCGATATGGGTTCCGGCGGAGCTTCCCGGCTCGATGGACGAGGAAAGCGCTACTGGGTGCCAGCCTTGAAAGGTCATCGGTGCCCGTTCTCCATTCTGCCTGCTTGTATAATCGTGCGGCCGCAGTCGAGGACGATGCAGTCCAGCGGACCGAGGCTGCACGCCATCTCGAACGCGTCGATAAGATCCGGCTGTCCCGAGATTTCGACGGCCACGCGGCCGGTATCCGCGCTGGTGACCGAGACGTCCAGGTCGAGGCGCGCCGCGCGCCGGTCGATAAACTCCAGAAAGCTGGGCGGCACGAAGCGACCGGTGAAGGACATCCGCACCGTTTCCGTCACAGCCATCGCTGCGCCCTTCGCTCAACCATGTAGTGCCCAGTTTCTGGCATTTTGCATAATTATTGTGCAGCTTGATTTCTTGTCTAATTAGGCATCAAATTTCGGCTTGTGCAAGCCCGTTTTCCCTGACATGTGTTGCGTATGGAAGGACAGGTGGCGGGATAAACGTTCACGAGATCGAACAACTCCCGCTCGGGACAAAGGGTGCCATGTCGTTAGAGGGTTTCATTCGCCGCATACCTAAGGCCGAACTGCATCTGCATCTGGAAGGTGCCGTGTCTGCCTCGACCTTCGCCGAGCTTGCGGCGCGGAACGGCGTGGTCCTGCCCGAAGGCAAGGCGACCGAAGACCTCTACAGCTACGGCAACCTGCTCGATTTTCTGAAGGTCTACGATCTCGTCTGCGCATCGGTGCGCAGTGTCGACGATTTCTCGCGCATCACCTTCGAGGCGCTCGAGCGGTGCGCGCTGGGCGGCGCGCGCTATGTCGAGCTGTTCTTCAGCCCGCATGCCCATCTCGCCCACGGTGTGGCCTATTCGACCATGCTCGAAGGCATCCTCGACGGCTTCCGCCGCGCCAGGGAAAAGTATGGTCTCGTCGCCAGGCTCATTCCGGCCCATGCCAAGCCGCTCGGCGCGGAGGGTGGCGAGCGCTTCCTCGACATGGTGCTCGCCGAACGTCCGGCAGAGGTCATCGGCATCGGTTTCGACTATGACGAGCGGCCCAATCCGCCCGGCATGTTCTCGCGCATCGTCGATCGCGCCAGGGCGGCTGGGCTCAACGTCACCAACCATGCGGGCGAGGACGGCCCGGCGGACTATGTCCGCGACACGGTCGATCTGCTCGGCCTGCGGCGGGTCGACCATGGGTACCATGTCGTCGACGATCCGGCCCTGATGGAACGCTGCCGCGAACTCGACGTCGTGTTCACCTGCTGTCCCAGCACCACGCTCGTCACCACCGTCTGGCGCGATCTCGCATCGCCTGACCACGCCATCCGCCGCATGATGGATGCGGGGCTCAACGTCACGATCCACACCGACGATCCGCCGATGTTCGGCACGACGCTCGATCGCGAATATACGCTGATCGCCAAGAATTTCGGCTTGTCGCCGGTCCGGCTGAAAGAGGTCGCGCTCGCCGGCCTCGCTGCCTCCTGGCTCGAGCCCGAAACCAAGCGGACGTGGATGTCCGACTGGTCAGCCGAAATCGACGGGCTCATCGCAAGCGAACTCACCTCCCAAGCCTGACACGACAAGACGTAAAGGAACCAACATGCTCAAGCTTTCGCATCTGACACGTCGCGGCTTCCTCAACATCGGCGCCGCCGCGGGCGCTTCGCTCATCCTTCCCAAGACCGGCCTGATCACCCCGGCCCGCGCCCAGGAGCCGCTGCCGGCGGTCGCCGAGGAGAACGCCGTCATCGCCTTCGGCCACACCGGCCCCGTCACTGACGAGGGTTGGACCTGGAGCCACGACCAGGGCATGAAGGCGGTCCAGGAGGCGTTCCCTAAGCTGAAGACGCTCTTCGTCGAGAGCATTCCCTATTCCGCCGACGCGACCCGTACCTTCCGCCAGTTCGTGTCCGAGGGCGCCAACATGGTGTTCGCGACCTCCAACTACGGCGATTTCCTCTATGACGTGGCGAACCGCTCGCCGGATGTCGCCTTCTACGAATGCGACGGCCGCAATCCGCTCTCCAATCTCGGCACTTACTACCTCCAGCACTGGTATCCGACCTATGTGACAGGCGTCGCCGCCGGCTTGATGAGCAAGAGCGGCAAGCTCGGCTATGTGGCGTCCTTCCCGGTCCCGTCCGTCTATTCGGGAACCAATGCGTTCCTGATGGGCGCCCGCTCGGTGAACCCGAACGCCACCATGCAGGCGATCGTCATCAACTCCTGGTTCGACCCGCAGGCCGCCACGCAGGCCGGCACGGCGTTGCTCGACAATGGCTGCGACCTCCTGTTCGGTATCATGGACGAGGCGGGCTACCTGCAGGTTGCCGAACAGCGCGGCGCCAAGGCGGTGATGTGGAACACCGACATCCGCCGCTACGGGCCGAAGGCCTATGTCTCCTCGATCGTCATCGACTTTAAGAAATACTATGTCGATCAGGTGCGGATGCGCCTCGAGGGCAAGTGGACGCCGAGCGAGACGTTGCTCGCGATGGGCGCGGGCGTCGACCGCGACGCCTGGGGCGAGACCGTTCCGCCGGAGGTCGCCAAGCAGGCCGATGCCGTGCGCGACAAGATCCTTGGCGGCTGGAGCCCATTCGAAGGCGAGATCAAGGACGCCAAGGGCAATGTGAAGGTGGCCGCCGGCCACCGCATGACCGAGGAGGAACTCTACAACTGGGATTGGTCCATCGAAGGCGTCAGCGGTCTCTGATTTCGACAGGCCAGATATCCATGAATGCGATGCCCGAAGCAGACGTGCGTGCCGAGCTTGAGCCCGGCACGCCTCCGATCGTGCTCCTGAAGGGCATCGCCAAATATTTCCCCGGCGTCGTCGCCAACCAGGACGTCGGCCTTGACGTGATGCCGGGAGAAATCCATGCCCTGCTGGGCGAGAACGGCGCCGGCAAGTCGACGCTGATGAACATCCTCACCGGCATCTACCAGCCCGATGCCGGCGAGATCATCATCGACGGCTATGCCAGGAGCTTCGCATCGCCGATGGACGCCATCGCCGCGGGCATCGGCATGGTCCACCAGCACTTCAAGCTGGTGAAGGCATTCACTGTCGCCGAGAACATCCATCTCGGCTGGGAAAAGACCCCGCGCCGGATCACCAGCCAGGAACTTGAGCGCCGCACGGCCGAGCTTGGCCGGGCGCTCAATCTGGAGGTCCGGCCAGGGGCGCACATCGGTGATCTGTCCACCGGGGAGCAGCAGCGGGTGGAAATCCTGCGCGTGCTTGCCCGCAATGCCCGTGTGCTGATCCTCGACGAGCCGACGGCGGTGCTGACGCCGGCCGAGGCCGGCGAACTGTTCAAGGCGCTGAAGGAGTTCGTTGCGCGGGGCAACGCAGTTATCTTCATCAGCCACAAGCTCGACGAGGTGCTGGAAATTTCCGATCGCATCACGGTGCTGCGCGGCGGCCGCAAGGTCACCACGGAGAGAACCGCGGACTGCGACGAGAAGATGCTCGCCAAGCTGATGGTGGGGCGCGAGATCGTGCTCAGCGACCTGCGCGGCCGCGCTCCCGGCGCAGCTCCGGTCTCTCCGGAGCCGGTGCTCAGCCTGCGCGACGTCACGGCCTTCGACGGGCTCGGCAACCGCGTGCTCGGCAATGTCTCGCTCGACGTGCATGCCGGGGAGATCCTCGGCATCGCAGGCGTCGCCGGCAACGGGCAGAAGGAGCTTTGCCAGGTGCTGACCGGCATGCGCCAGCTCGCCTCGGGACAGGTGCTGGTCGGCGGCGAGGATTTTTCCGCTGCGGGTGCCGGGGACTTCGCCGCCTTCGGCGTCGGACACATCCCGGAGGACCGGCTGCACAGCGGTCTCGCCCCGGCGCTCAGCGTCACCGACAATGCCGTCATCCGCGAATATGGCAAGCCGCCGGTCTCGACTGGCGGTCTTTACCGGCCCGGCGCGGCCACCGCGCTGGCGCGCTCTATCGCAGACGCTGCGTCCGTTCAGGTGCCCGACTTTTCCATGCCGGTGCGCAACCTCTCGGGCGGCAACCAGCAGCGTCTGGTGGCACGGCGGGAAATGCGCATCGCCTCGAAGATCCTCATCGCAGCCTATCCGAGCCGCGGCCTCGACGTCGGGGCGATCAACACCATGATGCGCTACTTCGTCGAACTGCGCGACGCCGGTGTTGGGGTGCTCCTTGTCTCGGAGGAACTGGAGGAGCTTCTCAATCTCTCCGACCGCATCGCCGTCATGTTCCACGGCGAGGTCATGGGCGTCGTCAGGACTGCCGAGACGAACATCGAGGCGATCGGCCTCATGATGGGCGGGCAACGCCTTGCCACCGCAGAAATGGCAGGAGCCTGAGCGTGTCGTTCCGTATCCAGCGCGTTCCCTCTGCCCAGCCCGCCGTAGCACTTGCCGCGCGCGCCATCGCCATTGTGCTGGCGCTCGTTGTGGCCGGGCTCGTGCTCGCCGCGTCGGGCGCGAACCCAGTCGGTCTTGCCATGCAGGTGGTGCGGTCGACCTTCGGCAACAGCTTCGGGCTTGAGGATGTCGGCCTGCTCGTCACGCCGCTGATCCTGACCGGCCTCTCCGTCGCCGTGGCGCTGAAGATCGGTGCCTGGAACATCGGTGCGGAGGGGCAGTTCTATGCCGGCGCCTTTGCCGCGACCGGCGTCGCGCTGTTCGTCCCCGGGCCGACGATCGTTCTTCTGCCGCTGATGTTCATTGCAGGCGCGTTGGGCGGTCTGATCTGGATCCTCGTCCCGACGCTTGCGCGCGCCTATGCCGATGTCAGCGAGCTAATCACGACGCTCCTCCTCAACTTCGTCGCGACGCTGCTTGTCTATTGGGTCGCGACCGGTCCCTGGCTCGATCCGAGCGGCCGCGCGCTTGCGACGACGGCCAAGCTGCCGCACGAAGTGCCGGAGTTCTGGGGCATCGTGCACTGGGGCTTTCCGATCGCGATTCTCCTCACCTTCATAGTTGCGGCCACGCTCAACTATTCCCGCTGGGGCTACGAGGTCCGCATCGCCGGTTCCAATCCAAGTGCTGCGAAATATGCCGGCATGCCGTTCCGACGCCATCTCATCACGGTCATGCTCCTGTCGGGCGCGATCGCCGGTGTTGCCGGGATGCTGGAGGTCGCAGGAACGGTCCACCGCCTGCAGGGCGGGATTTCCAACAATTTCGGCTATCTCGGC
Organism: Mesorhizobium sp. J428; assembly: GCF_024699925.1. Taxonomy (NCBI): domain Bacteria; kingdom Pseudomonadati; phylum Pseudomonadota; class Alphaproteobacteria; order Hyphomicrobiales; family Phyllobacteriaceae; genus Mesorhizobium; species Mesorhizobium sp. J428. The sequence goes on along the minus strand of NZ_JAJOMX010000001.1, from coordinate 1,041,176 downwards.
ATCATGGTTGCAGTGCTGGCGCGCGGCTCGGCGCTCGGCGTGCTGGCGGGGGCGGCGCTGATGGGCGTGATCCTGAATTCCGGCATCATCCTGCAGACCCAGGGCGTCAACGTCTCGACCGTCCTGGCGATCACCGGCCTGATCCTGTTCTTCACCGCGATCGGCGACGAGGCGGCGCACTATCGCATCACGCGCGCGGAGCCGGCGAATGGGTGATCGAGCAGACGGAGTTTTGCGATGGACCTGATCGCCGGCCTGATCCAGACCTCCATCCTCGCCGGCGGCGTGCTGGCGCTGGCGGCCCTCGGCGAGGTGCTTGCGGAGCGCGTCGGCGTCGTCAATCTCGGCGTCGAGGGCCTGATGGCCGTCGGTGCGATCACCGGCATCGCAACCGTGGTCGCCGTGCCGAGCCCGATGCTAGGCTTCTTCCTTGCGCTGCTCGTCGGTCTCCTCGCCGGCATGGTCTTCGCCGCCGCTACGGTCTACATCCGGGCCAACCAGGTGCTGTGCGGATTGGCGCTGACGCTGATGGGCACGGGCCTCGCCGCCACGATCGGCAAGGCCTATTCGGGCATGCCCGCGCCCGCCACTTTCACGCCGATCCCGATCCCGCTGCTCAGCGACATCCCGCTCCTCGGCCGCGCGCTGTTCACACAGAACATCCTCGTCTACCTGATCTACATCGTCCTGCCGCTGGCGCTCCACTACCTGATGTTCCGCACTCGCCACGGGCTCGACATGCGGGCGGTGGGCGAGAATCCAGCAGCCGCCGATGCAGCGGGCATACCCGTGCAGCGAATGCGCTTCTGGTATGTCTCTGCCGGCGCGGCGCTCGCAGCCGGCGCGGGGGCCTATCTCACGCTCGCCTTCGTGCCCTCCTGGTCGGAAGGCGTGGTGGCCGGACGCGGCTGGATCGCGGTGGCGCTCGTCATCTTCGCAGGCTACCGGCCGCTCAACGCGGTGCTCGCAGCGCTTCTCTTCGGCCTCATCACCTCGCTCGGTTTTGTCGGCCAGGCGCGCAACTGGCCGATCGCCGCGCCTGTGCTCTCCATGCTGCCCTATCTCGGCACCATCGCGCTCATCATCGTGCCGGTCCTCGCCTGGCAGAAGGTGCGGCGGATGATGGCGGCGCCCGCCGCGCTCGGCGAACCCTATTTCCGCGACGTGCGCTGAGGCGATCGGGATGGCGACACTTCTGGTCAGAAACATCGATCTTCTCGCGACGTTCGACGACGAGCGCCGCGAGATCGCCGACGGCGCGATGCTGGTGCGCGACAATGTCGTCGAGACGGTCGGTACCACAGCGGAACTCGCGGCGAGCGGCGCAGACGAGGTGCTCGATCTCTCCGGGCATGTGGTCATGCCGGGCATGGTCAACACGCATCATCACATGTACCAGAACCTGACCCGGGTCATGGTGCAGGATGACGAGCTGCTCGTCTGGCTGAAGACGCTCTATCCGATCTGGGCGCGGCTGGACGACGACGCGATCCGAGTCTCGGCGCGCGTCGCGATGGCCGAGCTGATCCACTCCGGCTGCACCACCAGCTCGGACCATCTCTACATCCTGCCAAACAACTGCACGCTGGACGCGACCATCATGGCCGCGCGCGAGCTCGGCCTGCGCTTCCACGCAGCGCGCGGGGCGATGTCCCGCGGCGAGAGCCAGGGCGGCCTGCCGCCGGACAGTTGCGTCGAGAACGAAGATGCCATCCTCAAGGACGCCGAGCGCCTGATCGGTGCATACCACGACAATTCCCGCCACTCGATGAGTCGGATCATCCTGGCGCCGTGCTCGCCCTTCTCCGTGACGCCCGACCTGATGCGCAACGCCGCGGCGCTTGCCCGCCGGCATCCCGGCGTGAACCTGCATTCCCATCTCGCCGAGGAACTGTTCGAGGAGAAATACTGCCACGAGATCTATGGCATGCGCCCGGTGGAATTCGCTGAGTCCGTGGGCTGGCTCGGCAATGACGTCTGGTTCGCGCACTCGATCTTCATGACCAGCGCCGAGATCGACCGTTTCGCCGAGACGGGCACGGGCGTGGCGCATTGCCCGTCCGCCAACATGCGCTGCGGCCAGGGCATCGCCAAGATCCGCGAGATGCTCGACAAGGGCGTGAAGGTGGGGCTCGGCGTCGACGGCTCGGCGTCCAACGACACCTCGAACATGTTCATGGAGGCGCGGCTGGCGCTGATGCTCCAGCGCGTCGCGCCGCACCACTACCTTTCCGAGAAGCCCGGCGGCCGCGGCGGCTTCGGCGGCACGCCGAGCGCATTGTCGGCGCGCGAGGCGCTGGAGATGGCGACGCGCGGCGGCGCGGCCCTGCTCGGACGCGACGACATCGGCCATCTGGCGCCCGGCATGAGCGCCGACTTTATCGCGGTGAAGCGCGACCAGATCGGCCTGTCCGGCACGCAGCGCGATCCGCTGGCCGCGCTGGTGCTTTGCGGCCCGTTCAAGGTGGACTATTCCTACATCAACGGCCGCGAGATCATCGGCAAGGGCCTGTTCCGCGCCTTCGACGTGGAAGCCGCGCTCGCCGAGCACGCGGCGACCATGGACCGTGTCTACGAGCAATGAGGAGCGACGTCATGACGATGAAGCCTGCGGAAAAAGCCGCCCTCGACCAGTGGTACTGCATCGACGCGCTGGACGACGTTCCGGTCGGCGAAAGCTCCAACCGGCTTCTCGGCTACGACCTGAAGGTGACCCGCGCCGCGGACGGGGTGATCTCCGTTGTGCGGGCCGACACGGGCGCCGTCGTGCACATGAAGATGGGCTACGGCTATCTCTGGGCGAGCCTGGGCGAGCCGGCCGGCGACATTCCGTCAATCCCCGAGGCGCATGAGCCCGATCGGCGGCTGGTCGTCTGCGGGGCCATTTCGGTCAAGGCGTCCGGCCCGCGCGTCGTGGAGAATTTCCTCGACATGGCGCATTTCCCCTTCGTCCATACCGATATCCTCGGCGCCGAGCCACACACGGAGGTGCGGCACTACACGACCGAGATTCGACGCGACGTGGACGAGGTCTGGGCCACGAATTGCGAGTTCTTCCAGCCGCAGGCAGCGCTTTCGGCGACCGAGGGGATCATGACCCAATACATGCCGGGTCACCAACCCCTTCGCGGTGATGCTCTACAAGACATGCCCGAACGCGGCGAACCGCTGGGACGTGATCTGCCTCTTCGTGCAGCCGCTCGATCCCGAGCGCTGCCGCGCGCATCCGGTCATGTTCCTCATCGATGAGGTTTCGACCGTCAGCGAACTCGTCGCCTTCCAGCAGGTCATCTTCCTGCAGGACCGCATTATCCTCGAGAACCAGCGGCCGGTGCTCCTGCCGCTCGAGCCGCGCGCGGAGATCCCGACGCGCGCCGACGCCTCCTCCGTCGCTTACCGCCGCTGGCTCAAGGAAAAGGGTATCGTCTACGGCACGACGGCGCAGGCGGCATGACCGCCGACGGACCGGATATCGCCATCGTCAATGCGGTCGTCCTGCCGATGGGCGGGGCGGCCAAGATCGCGCATGGCGCTCTGACCATCCAGGGCAATGCGATCCTGGAGGTCGGCGCGGCGAATGTCGTGAACACCAATGGCGCGAAGAAGGTCATCGACGCGAACGGCCGCGTCGTGATGCCGGGCTTCGTCAACAGCCACACGCATATTGCCTCCAACATGCTGCTGCGCGGCCTGCTGGAAGACGTGCAGCTTTTCGAATGGCTGTCGACGATGTGGCGCCTGAAGCGCAATTTCGACGCGGATACGCTCTACTGGGCAAGTCTCGCCGGGCTCGCGGAAATGGCCAAGGCCGGCATCACAACCTTCAACGAGCATTTCGACGCCTATGCGGTAGAGCCTGAGATCGAGGCGCTTCACCGTATCCCGCTGCGCGCTACGCTCGGCTACGGCTTCGCCGACCGGGGCATCTACGCCTCTATCACGGATTGGTCGTGGAAGACGCTGGAGACCTTCGGCGACCTGGTGAAGAAGCACCACCGGTCGGGCGGAGATCGGGTCCATCTCGCTCTCTCGCCGCACGCGCCCTATTCCTGCGGCGCCGAGATGTTCCGGCTGGTGCGCGAGGTGGCCGACGCGGAGAAGGTCGCGATACACACCCACCTCGCCGAAGGGCCGCAGGAAGTCGCCTACGTCGCCGACACGTATGGCACGACGCCGGTCAAATGGGTGCATTCCCTCGGCTTCCTCGGCCCTGACGTCACCGCCGCCCACTGCACGCAGCTGACCGACGACGATATCGCCATCATGGCCGAGACAGGCACGCGCATCGGGCATTGCCCGTGCTGCAACGCCAAGCTCAATTCGGGCACGGCGCGCCTGCGCGATCTGCGCGCCGCCGGTGTCCCGGTCGGCCTCGCGACCGACGGGCCCGCCAGCCACAACGCGCTCGACATGTTCCAGGAGATGAAGTTCGCCGGCATGATCCACAAGGACAAGACGAACGATGTCGAGTTCCTGAAGACGAACGAACTGCTGGAGATGGCGACCGCGGGATCGGCGATTGCCATGAATCGTCCCGAGACCGGCGTCCTCGCACCCGGCCGGAAGGCCGACGTCATCATCGTCGATCTCGACCGCCTGCACTGCCTGCCCGTCTATGACGAGGCGGCGGCATTGGTCTATTCGGCGCGCGCCGACGACGTGGTCACGACCATCGCCGATGGTCGGATCGTGATGGAGGGCCGTGTGCTTACGGGCATCGACGAGGCGGAAATCCGCGCCAGGTTCCGCGAGAAGGCGCTCGCGCTGCGCGACCGCAGCCTGTAGCCATGCAAGGGCTCGACCTTCGCGGACGCACCCTGCTGGCCTCCGGCTTTCATGCGCCCGAACGCGGCGATATCGATGCCTTGCACGAGGTCCTGATCGCCATCGGCGAAGACGGGGTGATCCGGACGGTCACACGGCCAGGCGAGGAAGATTATGAGCGGGCTCTGGCCACGGCCGGGGAGACCGGAGTGCTTTCGACCCTGCCCGACGGCATGGTGCTGCTTCCGGGCTTCGTCGACCTCCATGTACACGCGCCACAGTATCCGCAGCTCGGCCGCGCGCTCGATGTCCCGCTCGAAGTCTGGTTGCACAAGTATACATTCCCGCTGGAGGCGCGCTACGCCGACGCCGCCTTTGCCCGACGCGTCTATCGGCGGCTTGTAGCGGACCTGCTCGCCACCGGCACGACAACGGCGCTCTACTTTGCAACCGTCCATGTCGAGGCGACGCGCATCCTGGCCGACATCTGCCTGGAAGAGGGCCAGCGCGCGCTGGTCGGCAAGGTGGCGATGGACGATCCGCAATCCTGCCCGGACTACTATCGCGATGCGTCGCCCGAGGCTGCCGTCGCCGGCACGTGGGAGGTGATCGATCACATCCGGTCGCATCCGGCCAATCGTGACGGCAGGGTGCGCCCGGTGGTGACGCCACGCTTCATTCCCTCCTGCACGGACGCGGCGCTGCAAGGCCTCGGCGAGCTCGCGCGCGAGTGCGGCTGCCACGTCCAGACCCATTGCTCCGAGAGCGACTGGGCGCACGGCTACGTGCTTGCCCGCCACGGGATGACCGATGCGGCGAGCCTCGACCGATTCGGCCTGCTCCGCGCGGGAAGCGTGCTGGCGCACAGTAACTTCCTCACCGCCGACGACATGGACCTGCTCGCCGCGCGACAGGCGGCGGTGGCGCATTGCCCGGTGTCCAACGCCTATTTCGCCGGCGCGATCTTCCCGCTGCGCGCGGCGCTGGAAAAGGGCGTGCGCGTGGGTCTTGGCACCGACATATCCGGCGGGCCGATCAGCTCGATCTTCGACGCGATGCGCGCCGCCGTGATGGTGTCGCGCATGCTGGAAAGCGGCGTCGATCCGGCGCTGCCGCCGCTTGAGCGCTCGGCCATGGCAAACGCGCGCATCGATTTGCGTGAGGCGTTCCATCTCGCGACCGCGGGTGGCGGCGATGCGCTCAACCTGCCGGTCGGCCGTTTCGTCCCCGGCTGCCATTTCGACGCCCTCGCCATCAACCCTGCCGCGGAAGACGGCACGATCCGGCTCTGGGACGTCGAGGCCGACGACGAGATGCTGCTGGAGACGATCCTCTACACCGCCTCGAAGCCAAACATCGCCGGCGTCTGGGTTGGCGGCGCCCAGGTCGCATGACGCATTCTGCGATCGGCCGCCGTCAGATCGTCCAGGCCGCGCCCGCTTTTGCCCGCTCGCAAAAGGCCTTGGCGCTCTCGCGCGCCTGGTCGGCCACGAGCTGGATGATCTTCTGGTGAGTCGACGACTGATAGGTCGCGACGATCGGCATCGGTGGGAACCATTTCGACACGTTCATTGGTACGAGCAGCCCCGTGTTGAGCTCGCGGTCGATCGTAACGGTCGGAAGAGCTGCGACGCCAAAGCCGTCGATGACGAGATTGATGATCGCGAACAGTGAATTGGAACTGGTCATCTTCGAGGCCAGAACCCGCTCGTCCTGAAAATAGGGCGCGATCTGGCGGTAGGGCGGGGTGTCGCGCGGAAAGGTGATGATCGGCATGCGGGCGAGCTCGTCGACGCTGTAGGTCGCATGTTCGTCGACCAGCTTCGGCGCACCGGCCCAGATCATCTGCCATACGCAGGCGACGAAGCTTCGGAAGCCGTCGCCGATCGCCGGATCGAGGCAGAAGATCAGGTCGAACTTGCCCTTGCCCATATCGTGCACGAGATCCTTGGTGCCGTCGACCGTCAGCTCGATGCGCAGGTTGGGCGCGATGTCGCGCAGGGTCTCGATCAGGTGCGGCATCCAGGTCGAGGCGACCGAGTCGATCGCTCCGATGCGCACATTGGCGACTGCGCCGACATAGCCCGCCTTCAGCTCGGTCTCGAGATCCTGCAGGCTTTCGACGACGTGCTGGAAGACTTCCAGCACGCGCTCGCCCTCCGGCGTAAGGCGGAACTCGCGATCGCTGCGGTGGACGAGCTTACAGCCATATTCGGATTCGAGCTGCGAGAGGCGCGAGGAGATCGCCGGCTGCGTCGTGTTGAGCTCCTGCGCGGTGCGGCCGAAATGCCGATTCCGGGCAAGCACGAGAAACGTCACCATGTCGAGCGTTCGCATGATCGACGCTCTAGCAGCAACTCTCTTCCGGCGCAGCACCTTGCCGGTCATGCGGCACCGTAGGGTTAGCTGGGGATCACCCGGATCCTGTCCGGCGCGATGGCGAGCGCAACGCGCTGGCCGGGCTCGAAGAGCGTGTCGTTGGAGGCGAGCACCCGTACCGGCTGGCCGGCCAGCGACAGCACGTAGCGACTGCGCGCGCCGAGATAGACACGCGTGCGCACCTCGGCCGTGAGGCCGTCTCCTTGTGCCGCGAGACGGATGTCCTCCTGTCTTAGGGCAAGCCGGACGCTGCCACGGGCCAGCTCATCCGGCGCGAGCGGCAGGCGCTGGCCGTCGGCGAGCATCGCCACCGGACCCTTATCCGTCGCCTCGATCGTCGCCGGCAGGACATTCGCCGAGCCGAGGAAGTTGGAGGCGAACTCGGTCGCGGGTCTGGCATAGATCGCGGCCGGCGCGCCCTCCTGCTCGATACGGCCCGCGTTGAGCAGCACGATACGGTCGGAAAGGCTCAGCGCCTCTTCCTGGTCGTGGGTGACGAACAGCGTGGTCAGGCCGAGCCGCTTGTGAATCTCGATCAGCTCGACCTGCATGTCCTCGCGCAGTCGCGCATCGAGGTTGGACAGCGGCTCGTCGAGCAGCAGCACCTTGGGATTGGAGACGATGGCGCGGGCGAGCGCTACACGCTGCTGCTGGCCGCCAGAGAGCTGGCGCGGCCTGCGGTCTGCCAGATGGCCCAACTGGACGGTCTCCAGCGCCTTCCTCACCCGTTCCTGCTGCTCGTCGCGGGTACCGATGCGGCGCATACGCAAGGGGAAGCGGACGTTTTCGGAGACAGAGAGATGCGGCAGCAGCGCATAGGACTGGAACATCATCGCGATGTCGCGGTCTTCCGGCGGCAGGTTCGTCACGTCCTGCCCGTCGATATGGACGCTGCCGGCAGTGGCGCTCTCCAGTCCGGCGACGATGCGCAGCAGGGTGGTCTTGCCGCAGCCGGAGGCGCCCAGCAGGCTAATGAATTCGCCCGGCTCGATGTCGAGCGTGATGCCGTGCAGCACGGCCACCTTGCCGAAGGATTTCCGGATCGTGTCGAGTTTCACCGCGGGCAAGGGTCAGGTCTCCGCGAAATTCTTGATGCCGAGCAGGCGGTCGATACAGAAGATCAGGACGATGGTGATTGCGATCATGATCGTCGAAACAGCCGCGACCGAGGGGTCCGGGCTGAATTCGAGCTGGCCGTAGATCTGGACCGGAAGCGTCGTCAGCCCAGGCTTGCGCAGGAACAGCGACAGCACTGCCTCGTCGAACGAGACGTTGAAGGCGAAGAAGGCACCGGCTGCCAGGCCTGGCGCGCATTGCGGCACGACCACCAGCCAGAGGCGCTGAAGGCGCCTTGCGCCCATGGTTCGCGCTGCCTCCTCGAGGAACGGGTCGGATTCCGACAGGACGGCCAGCGTGGTGCGCACGACGTAAGGGATGGCGACGATCGTATGGCCGATCCAGAGCGTCAGGAAGGTCACTGGGCCGAAGACGGAGCTCCACAGCATCAGCATGCCGATGGCGTAGATAATGGTCGGCAACACCAGCGGCGACAGGAAGAGCGCAGACAGGGCCTGCGAGCCCGGCAGTTGGTCCCGATGGATGGCGATCGCGGCGGCACCGCCGATCAGCGTCGCGCTCACGGTGACCAGCAGCGCGATTTGCAGGCTGGTCCAGCCGGCCGACAGGTATTCCGACGAGGACAGCACCTTACGGTACCATTCGAGCGAAAGCCCGTCGGGCGGGAACTGCACGAACTGGCTGGCGCTCAGCGATGCGCCGGCGACCACCACGAGCGGCGCCAGAAGCAGCAGCGCGGTGAGCACGACGAAGACAACCCCCGCCACGCGCAGCCAGGTGGGAACGGCCCTAACCATGGGCGCGCCCCGTGACCTTGATGTAGGGGATCAGCACCAGCAACACGCCTACGAACAGGATCACGGCCTGCGCGGCCGCGAAGGGCCAGTCCAGCGTCTGCGTCACTGAGCCGTAGATCGACGCGGCGAGCACCTCAATGCGCGAGCCGCCGAGCAGGCTCGGCGTCACGAAGGAGCTTGCGGAGAGGGTGAAGGCGAGCAGCGAGCCGGCGACGATACCGGGCAGAGACAGCGGCAGGATGACCGTCCGCAGCGTTTGCAGGAACGAGCAGCCCATGGTGCGCGCCGCCTCCTCCAGCCTCGGGTCAATGCGGGTGATAACGCCGAGGATCGACAGTGCCATGAAGGGCAGCAGCACCTGCACCATGCCGATCACAATCGCCGTTTCGGTCTGCATCAGCGCAAAGTTGCGTTTCACGAGGCCGAGATCGCGCAGCAGTTCGGGGATCAATCCGGAGCGCGAGAGCAGAACCATCCAGCCGAAGGTGCGCACGACGACGCTGGTCATTAGCGGCAGGATGACGATGACGATCAGCCACAGCCTGAGCCGCGGCCCGACGCGCGCCATGATGTAGGCGAGGGGAAAGCCGATGAGCGCGCAGATCAGCGTGATGACCAGCGACAGGCGCACGGTGCGCCACAGGACTCCGAGATAATAGGGGTCGCCCAGGAAGCGGGCGAAGTGCTGCAGCGTCGGGCCGTCCGGTCCCGAGACGCTGAGCGCGAGCATCTGGAAGATCGGCAGGAAGAATGCCAGCGCCAGAAGCAGGAGCCCGGGCAGAATGAGCAGCAGGTTTTCAGTGCGGTCGCTCACCCGTCCGGGCTCCTTGTCGTTCGCTTACTGCGCGATCGTCTTCTTCCAGGCTTCGACCCAGGCCGCGCGATTCGCCTCGATCGCCTTGGGATCGAACCGGATCAGACCCTTGACGCTGTCTGCGCCGTAGGCAACGTCCGCGGCCACGTCCGGGGCCAGCTCGACCTTCGCGTTGGTGGGCGTGTAGCGCAGGGCGTCGGCGAAACAGGTCTGCGCTGCCGGCGAGATCGAGATGTCGATGAACTTGAGCGCCAGGTCGGTGTTCGGCCGGTTCGCTACCAGATTGGTGGTGATGTAGCTGGCCGGCGTGCCCTCGGCCCCTTGCACGAACTTGGCCGGAAGGCCGGCCTTGCGCAGCGTGAAGGCATAGTCCGACGCATAGGGCGCGACCCAGGCGTCGTTCTGCGCGAATTCCTGCTGGATCTCCGGCGACTTCGACACGACCACCGCGCCGCCGTCGATCAGCTTCTTCACCGCGTCAAGACCGGGCTGGATGTTGGCGAGGTCGCCGCCTTCCACCTGGTTGAGCATTAGGAAGCTCAGCATGCCGTAGCCGTTCGAGATGTCGGTGAGCACAAGGTGCTCGCCGATGGCCGGATCAAGCAGGTCCTTCCAGCTCGAGGGCGCCTTCGGAGCCTTCTCGGAATTGTAGACCAGGCCGATCGCCGCGATTGAATAGGCAGGGCCTTCGCCGCCGGCGAGATTGGTCTTGGCAAAGTCGTAAAGGTCGGCGGCGTTGGTCAGCTTAGCTGCATCGATCGGCGCGAGCAGGCCTTCCGCCGCGCCGACGATCTCCTGTCCGCCGGAGAAGTTGATGACGTCGAACTGCGGCGCCTCCTTCTGGGCGCGCAACTGGGCGAAAGCGTCGGCCGAGTATGCGGTGACGATCTGGACCTTCGCGCCGGTCTCCTGTTCGAACGGCGCGATGACGCACTTCTTGTGCGCCTCTTCATAGGCGCCGCCGAAGGAGTTGATGGTCAGTGTCTTGTCCTGAGCGACCGCCGCGCCGGCGGAAAGAGCGAGAGCGGAGACGCCGAGGATGGTTGTCTTGACTGCGTATTTCATGAAGTTCCCCTTTCTGCTTCTATCGTATCTAGGAAAGACGGCCGATTTCGACGACCTTCGCGCCCTCGGTGCGGATCAGGCGGCACTGTGCGGCGATGCCTTCGAGGTTCTCGGTCATCCGGCCAAAGTAGGTGCAGGGAATCCATCCCGTCGGGCCGAAGGTGCGCCCGCCTGCGGCGTAGAACAGGCCGATCTCCCAGAACTCGGTCGGATCGATCTTGAAGAAGTTCTTGGGCTGGTAGAACCACAGCAACTCGCCCGGATCCGGCAGGACCGTCTGGTTCTCAGGCGGCAACTTGGTCGGGTCGAAATTCCGGTTCTCTTCCGGCAGGCCCATCATGATCTCCGGACCGGAGAACATAGCGTGAGTGGCGGGCCAGCGGATCGGCTTTTCCAGCGCGCCCCAAAGCGCCTTGCAGGTCTCGGGGGCGTTGTCCCAATAAAGAGTTATGATGCCCGTGACGTCATTGTCCACGAATTTGAGATAGAGCTTCCGATCCGGCATTGGCATTCCCATGCATTGAAGATGCTATATTTCCGGGCACTGCCGTCGAATTGTCCAATTCCAAATGGGAATTCGGTCGATCAAGTATTTTTATCGACATGGCCGCGAAGCGTGCATGTGCGCGATCTGACGCCAAGGTCGCTTGGGAGCAGGTGTGCTACGGCGTCCGCGAGGCGCTTCCCGCGCGTGGATATGACTCTTAGATCGGTGTCGACGAGCTCAGATTGCTTTTCGCGAGGTCGGACGGCGCACCGACGATGGTGTCGCCTATGCGATCGAGAACGCCCTCGGCGTCGATGTCGATGCAGGCAAGTTGGCTCGGCTTGCCGTCCCAAGCGTTCGGCGGAAAGCGCCGTCCGTCCGGCTTCTGGATCGTCTGGCCGTCCGCTATCCCGGATGCGACCACCCGGATCGGGCCGCTGCGCATCGTGAAAAGCCCGGGCGCGACGAGATAGGCGCAGGCGCAACTGTCGTGGACCGCCATGCCGTCCTCCAGGAAGCGCGAATAGAAATCGAAATAGTGCTGCGAGATACTCGACAGGAACTCCACGCGCTCGCCGCCGCGCCGAGCGAGCTCGGCAAGGTGCGAGCGCGTCATCACCGTCCTCATCGTCACGTCGAGACCGATGGCGGCCAGTTTCCACGGCGCGGTCATCACCATGTCGGCCGCCTCCGGGTCGCCCATGATGTTGGCCTCGGCGACGGGGCTGACATTACCGGGCACCGCGAATGCGCCGCCCATCAGCACGACCTGCCTGACCTTGCTCGCGATGTCCGGCGCCTCGGCGAGCGCCAGTGCCAGGTTTGTCATCCGGCCGACTGCGACGATGCTGACATTGCCAGGGTCGGCCCGCACGGCGTCGACGATGAAGCGATGCGCAGGGCGCGGGTCGGGCTGTGCCGCGATGCGGTCGGGCAAAGGGAAATTACCGAGCGCGTTGTCGCCGTGGACGATGCGCGGCGGCGTGCCCCGGTTCCGCGCCGGATCGATCGGCGCGGCCGCGCCTCGTGCCACGGGCGCGGCGATGCCCCAGGCCTCCTTCAGGTAGAGCGCGTTGCGGGTGGTCTCCTCGATCGTGCCGTTGCCGAAGACGGTGGTGATGCCGACCAGTTCGACATCAGGATGATGGTGCAGGAACAGCAACGCCATCGCATCGTCGATCCCGGGATCCGTGTCGAAGATCACCCTGTGCATGCCTCTGCCCCGTTTCACTTTTGTCTTCTCCCCCTAACGTGGGCGATTCATTCTTCAAGCGCCATCCTTTGGGCCAGCGGTGGCCGCGATTTCCGTATCTAAATGAAATTTTCTAGAAGAAAAATTTGTTGCGAGATAAACGATGTCTACCTAACGTTTTGGCGTTGCCATGAAATTGCACAAAGACCGAAGAGGATATCTGAGATGACCCACCGCAACGTCATCGTTGGCTGTGCGCAGATGGGGCCGATCGCCAAATTGGACTCGCGGCCGCGGGTGGTGAAGCGCCAAGTCGAGCTGCTGCGCGAGGCGAAGGGCAGGGGTGTCGAGTTCGTGGTCTTCCCCGAACTCGCTTTCACCACCTTTTTCCCGCGTTGGCTGATCGAGGACCAGGCTGAGATCGATTCCTATTTCGAGACCGAAATGCCGGGACCCGAGACGCGACCGCTGTTCGAGGCGGCGGCCGAGCTCGGCATCGGCTTCTACATCGGTTATGCGGAACTCGCGATCGAGGATGGCCGCCGACGGTATTTCAACACGTCGATCATCATCGAGCGGACCGGCGCGATCGTTGGCAAATACCGCAAGATCCACCTGCCGGGCCATGCCGAGCCGGTGTCGGGACGCGACGCGCAGCATCTCGAAAAGCGTTATTTCGAGCCGGGCAATCTCGGCTTCCCCGTCTGGCGCACGCTGGGAGGCATTGCCGGCATGTGCATCTGCAACGACCGCCGCTGGCCCGAGACCTACCGCGTGATGGCGCTGCAGGGCGCGGAGATCGTCTTCGTCGGCTACAACACGCCCGACGACCACACCGGCGTCTTTGACTTCGACCAGCTGACCGGCTTCCACCACCAGCTTTCACTCCAGGCCGGCGCCTACCAGAACGCGACCTGGGTCGCGGCTGCGGCCAAGGCAGGCAACGAGGAAGGGTCGAACATGATCGGCCTGTCGATGATCGTGGCACCCTCGGGCCAGATCGCCGCCATGGCGACGACCACCGGCGACGAGCTGATCTCGGCGCGATGCGACCTCGAAATGGGCGCGCTCTACAAGCGCACGATCTTCGACTTTGCGCGCCATCGGGAGCCGGCCCATTATGGCCTGATCGTCGAACGCAAGGGTCCGATTCTGCCGGAATGAGGGGCGAATGAGCATGACGAAGAACGGCGCCGCCATCGAGGAGATCAAGCCCGCCGCCGAGCGGCCGGCCGAGAACCCGGTCGGGCAGATGCTGGCCAAGCTGCGCTTCGAGAACAAGTGGACGCTGGCCGACGTGTCGAAGCGCACGGGTGTGTCCGTCTCGGCCCTGTCGAAGATCGAAAACAACGTCTCGTCGCCGGCCTACAGCGTGCTGGTGCGTCTGGCCGAGGGGCTGGGCATCGACTTTGTCGACTTCCTCGGCACGCCGAGCGAACGCTTCGCCACTGCCGCGCGCGTCGTCACGCGGCGCAGCGAAGGCCGGCGCTATGCCACCGACATGGGCGTCTACGAGGCGCTGGCGACGGACCTCGCGGCCAAGTCGCTGGAGCCGATGATCATCGAGATTCCGTTCCGTGCCGCCGGGACCGCACCGGTACGCTCGAAGCATCGCGGTGAGGAATTCGTCTATGTGCTCGAGGGTGAGGTGGTGTTCCAGATGGAGCCCTATTCGCCCCTCAGGCTGTCGCAGGGCGATTCGATCTATTTCGATGGCTCGTCCTCGCACGGCTTCTCCTCGACCAGCGAGCACCCGGCGCGGATCCTGTCGGTTTGCCTCGTCGGTCGTGGCGATGTCGGACAGGACCGCATGAATGAGGGCGCGATCAAATGACGATGCCAGACGAAGACATCGCGCTCGACGCGAAGACCGAGATCGCGATCCGCCAGGACCTGACGCTCGTGGCGCTCGGCAAGCGCCCGGCTGACGTGGCACTGAGAGTGGGTCGCCTGCTCGATGTCGCTACCCGCACCTGGCGCGCGGACCAGGAGATCGTCATCAAGGGCCGGCGCATCGCCTATGTCGGCGACGCCGGCTCCTATCCCGGCGAGGTCGGCCGGCGGGTGCAGGAACCGGATCTTGCTGCCGTGCCGGGGCTGGGCGAGGTGCACAAGCACATCGAGAGCTCGCATCTCACGCCCGAATGGGAGGCCGCGCTGGTGCTGCCGCGCGGCAATACCTGGACCTGCGAGGCGAGCCACGAATTCTCCAACGTCAATGGTGGCAGGACGCTCGAATTCTGGCTGAAGGCACGCGCGGCCGGCTCGCCGCTGAAGATCTTCCCGCTGCCGGGCTCGGCCGTGCCGCCCACGGGCTACGAGCATGGCGGCGGCTGGCTCGGCTATGACGAGCAGCGCGATTTCCTGCGCGAGAGCCTGATGGTCGCCGGCCTTGACGAGGTGATGGACTGGCCTTCCGTCTGGAACCCGCAGAACCCGTCCTATGACCGGCTCTGGGGCATGATACGAGCAACCTTCGAGCAGCGCGGCGTGGTCGAGGGCCACGCGGCCGGCATCCGCGATATTCCCACCATCAATGCCTTCGCCGCCGCAGGCCTCGCCTCCGACCACGAGGCGTGGACGGTGGAGGAGTTCTGGGACAAGCTGTCGCGTGGCCTGTTCATGGAACTGCGCCCGCACAGCCTGCCGGAGGTGATCGCCGGCCTTTTGGAGAAGGGGCTGGCGGACTGGTCGCAGATCGCGCTGACGACCGACGACCGCTCTGCCTCGGATACGCTGAAGCTTGGCGCGACCGACCACAATGTCCGGCTGGCGATCAAGGCCGGGCTCGCGCCGGAGATCGCGATCCAGTGCGTGACGATCAACCCGGCGCGCCACATGCGGCTGACGCCCTGGGTCGGCTCGATCGCGCCGGGCCGCTATGCGGATATCGTGCTGCTGTCCGACGTCGCCGAATTCGAGATCGCCAAGGTTTGGGCCGACGGCGCGCAGGTTTCGGAGGGGAAAACCTATCTACCGGCCGTGCCGCGTATCGACTGGCCGGAGTGGGCGACGAAGACGATCAATATCGGCAGGCAGCTCGATGCCTCTGATTTCGCCATTGCGGCTGAACCGGGCCGCGCAACGATGCAGGCAGCCGTGCTGCGCCCCTTCCACTGGACCGACGACTTTTTGACCTTCGACCTGCCGGTCAAGGACGGGCTGGTGCAGCGCGACGAGAGCCGCAACATCACAAAGTTCTCGATCGTCGACCGCTTCTCCGGCACGGGCGCGGTGTCGAAGATGTTCTGGCTCGGCTGCGGCCCGCGCACGCCCGACACGGCGCTCGCCTGCTCGATGGCGCACGACAAGCACAACGTCTGGTGCGTCGGCTCCTCCGACGAGGCGATGGCGAAAGCGGTCAACGCGCTGGCCGAGAACGACGGCGGCTGGGCCTTGGTGCGTGGCGGCGAGGTGGTGGCGCGCGTGCGCTACGAGGTCGCCGGGCTCATGTCGTGCCGACCAGCTGAGGCGCTACATGAGGAGATGCAGCACCTCTACGCCGAGGGCGCCAAGGTGGACTGGATGTACGAGCCGACCTTCCAGCCGCGCTGGTTTCCGGGCTTTCCCGAACGCCTCGCCTTCGCGACGCTCACCTGCGCGCCTTGGCGCTGGGTGCTGGTCGCGCCGAGCGATTACGCGCCGCAAGGCCTGGTCAACGTCCAGACCGGCCAGACCCATCCGGTGGTCTTCTGAGAAAGCATGCCCATGTCCTCCATCTCCAAGCCCGGGCTTCCGCTCGACCTGTCGCGCCGGTTTCCCGGGTTCGACGCCTGCCCCACGCCGCAGGTGGTGGTCGATGCCGAGGCACTCGCCGGCAACATCGCGCGAATGGCCGAGATCACGCACGGCAAGGCGGCGCTGCATCCGCATGTGAAGACGCACAAGAGCCTCGCCATCGCCGCGATGCAGCGCGAGGCAGGCGCGGCCGGGTTCACGGCCGCGCGTGCCAACGAGGCGGAGATGATCCTGCGTGCCGGCCTGGGGCCGGTGACTCTCGCCTATCCGATGATCGATCCGGCGGAGGCTCGGCGCCTGCTCGAACGGGTGGGCGAAGGAGAGTTGCGCTTCATCGCCGACAGCCCGCAGGGTGTGTCGGCGCTCGCCCGCGCCGCTGCCGATGCTGGCCGGCAGACGAAGGTCTTGGTCAAGGTCGACGTCGGCCTGCATCGCTGCGGCGTCGACCCGCATGGCGAGGCGGCGCACGCACTGGCGCGGCAGATCGATGATGCCTCGCATCTGGTCTTTGCAGGTCTGCTGTCCCATGCCGGCCATGCCTATGGCGCGGGCGATCCCAACGGTATCCGCGCAGTCGCGCGGCAGGAGCTCGACCTGATGGCGAAGCTGCGCGACAGTCTTCGGCGAGCCGGAATCGAAGTGCCGATTGTGTCGGTCGGCAGCACGCCAACGCTGATCGCCAATGCCGGCTTCGACGGCGTGGACCAGGTGCGGCCCGGAAACTATGCTTTCCTCGACCTGACCGCCGTCCGACTCGGCATCGCCGCGCGCGACGACGTGGCGCTCGGCATCGCGGCCCGAATCGTCTCGGCGAACGGCACATATGCCATCGCCGGCATCGGTTCCAAGACGCTGTCCTCCGACCGCGGCGCGCACGGCACGTCGGGCACGTCCAGCTATGGCGAGGCCTGGATCGAAGGCGCAGAGGCGCCGTTCACGGTTGAAAAGCTGTCGGAGGAGCACGCCTTTCTGCGGCTCGGCTGCCGCAGCCTGCCGATTGGCACGCCGGTGCTCATCCTGCCCAACCATTCATGCCCGGTCGCCAATCTCTCCGGCGGACTGCTGCTGCTCGCGCGCGACGAGCCACCGCGCCTCCTCTCGATCGATGCTCGTTCGAACAGCGCCGGGCAGGGCAGATGAGACCGGATTGAATCGGCAGGTGATTTTCTTAACCGGTCGTCTATAAATACTGCCACTCGACCTCCGGTCGGGATTCCCGCGACCGAGCTAGGACCGATTCTGGGGTGGCCATGGCGGCAGGAACGGACATTAGGCCATCGCGCCGCGCCGTGATCGGCGGAGCGGCGGCCCTTATTGTCGCCCGGCCCGCCCTCGCGCAGCAGACAGGCTTCCTGAGCGATCTTTCCCATCCGCAAGGGCAGCGCCTGTTGCGGGTGGCCGTGCCCCGTTTCGCGTCTCCCCCTTTCTTCGAGAAGGCCGGCGATCCCGACGCCGGCATCGACGTCGATATGGCCCGTGCCGTGGCACATGCGCTCGATCTCGATCTTGCCTTCGACCGCTCCGCCACGACGTTCGACGAGGCCGTCGAGCAGATCGCGCGCGGTGATGCGGATCTGGCCGTCTGCAAGCTGAGCCGCACCGTGCGGCGAGGCCGCCTCATCCTCTATTCCCGGCCCTATGCCGCGCTCAACCACGGCCTGATCACCAACCGCGTCCGCTTCGCGAGGCTCGCCGCCGGCCATGTGGCCGATGACGTGGTGCGCGATTTCCGCGGCGACCTCGGCGTGATCGCCCATTCCTCCTTTGCCGAATTCGCAACAACGAGCTTTCCCAATGCCAAGGTCCGCGAATACGCCGACTGGGCGGCGATGGTCGACGCCGTGCGCCGCGAAGAGATCGACATGGCCTATCGCGACGATTTCGAGATCAAGAAGCTCATGGTCGACGATCCTTCGCTAACGGTCGTCGCGCGCTCGATCACGCTCACCGACCGCACCGACACGCTGGCGATCGGCGTGCGGCCCGACATGGCCCATCTCGCCTCCTTCGCCGACCTCTTCCTCGACCTCACGCGGGGCGACGAGATGATGAAGACGGACACCATCATCGCGCGCTATCGCGCCGCGCGGGGCGCTTGAAGATGCCGGCCACGGAAACCGCCGCAGGGCGTCGCTTCGACCTGCTGACGCTGGTGAAGCGCGTCCTGCGCTCGCCCTTCACCACGCTCGCCCTGATCGGCCTCGGCATCCTGTGCGGCATGTATGCGCCGGACGTCGCCCATGCGCTGAGCCCGATCGCCAACGCCTATCTCAACCTGCTCAAGATGGTGGTGTTGCCGTTCCTCATCTCGGCGGTAATCTTCTCGATCACCTCGATGGTGCAGGATCCGCAGTCGGTACGCTACCTGCCGCGCATCGCGCTGGCCGTACTCGTCGTCTCCGTGCTGGGCGTGGCGCTGAGCGGCACGCTGTCGCTGATCCTGCAACCGGGAGAGATCTCCGATCCGCAGTCGCGCATCGAGCTCGGCCAGTTCATCAATTCGCAGGGGGCGGTCTCGACGGACCTCCAGCTTCCTCTGACGCCACCGGCGAATGTGGAAGAGACTGTCGGCCCGGTGTCCATCATCCTCGGTCTGGTGCCGAGCAACGTGTTCGGCTCGCTCGCCAAGGGCGATGCGATCCAGGTCCTGCTGTTCTGTCTCCTGTTCGGCCTCGCCGTCGGCCAGGTGCCGCAGCAGTCGTCGATGAGCCTGGCGCGCGTGCTCGACGCGGTCTACCGCGCCTGCATCATCCTCACCAATTGGTTCATCTGGGCGCTCCCCTTCGCGACGTTCATCCTGATCGCGCAGCAGACGGCGACGATGGGGCCGGATCCGCTGAAGCTGATGGGCGGGTTCCTCCTGGTGATGGGGTTGTCCACGCTCGCGGTGATGCTTGTCGCCTTCGGCATCGTCGCCATGCGATCGAGGCAAGGCTACTGGACGACGGTCAAGGCTTTTCAGCCGCTGCTCATGGTGATCATAACGACGCGCTCGTCAGTGGCAGCGCTTCCCTGGGTCATCAACCTCCTGGTGGAGCGGCTCAGATTCAATCAGGTCGTCGTCGAGCTTCTCGCGCCGCTGAACGTGGCGCTGCTGCGGACGGGCGCGATCTTCCTCTATGTCAGCGGCGTGATCTTTATCGCCCAGCTCTATGGGCGCACGCTCTCGCTCGGTGATCTCGCTCTGATCGGCGTGTCCTCATCGCTTCTGGCGCTTACGACGACCGGCATGGCCGGCCTCGTGATCCTGTCGCAGATGTCGATCCTGTGCGGCTACCTGAAGCTGCCCTTCGAGGCCGCCTTCGTGCTGTTCGTCGCGGTCGATGCCGTGTCCGACACGTTCATGACGCTCTCCAGCGTCTGCACGGTCACGGCGACGACCGCAGCGATCGCGCCGCATACGAGGGAGGTGCCGGACACGCATGCCGACGAGGTGGCGATGGAGGAGCCGACCGGCGCGGAGCAGCCAGCGTGACGGAGCGGCTCGAGCTTCGGCTGGGTATCATCGGCGGCCTCGGCCCGCTGGCCTCGGCCGATTTCTATCGCAAGCTCACCGAACTTACGCCGGCCCGCGTCGACACCGACCACCTGCCGCTCGTGCTACTCAGCATCCCGCAGCTTCCCGACCGCACCGAGGCGATCCTTAGCGGGTCGGACGCGGTGCTGAAGCAGTTGCTCGTCGCGGTGCGGATGCTGGATTCGCTGGGCGTGGAAAGCATCGCCATGCCGTGCAACACGGCGCATCACTGGTTCGAACGCCTCGCCGCCGAAACCTCGGCCGATCTCGTTCACATCGTCGACAGTGTGGTCGAGGAGATGGGACACGGATTCGCCGGGCGGCGCGTCGCGGTGCTCGCGACGCCCGGCACGCTGTCGTCCGGCTTCTATCAGGACAGGCTGCTCGCCGCCGGATACGAGGTCTGCGTGCCCTCCGCGGCCGACTTCCAGCGGGATGTCAATCGCGCGATCGCCGACGTGAAGGCGGGCGACGTCGCCGGCGCGGGCGTCGCGCTCGGGAATGCGCTCGCTGCGTGCCGCCAGGCCGGCATCGAAGCCGCGATCCTCGCCTGCACCGAGCTCTCCGTCATGTCGCGGGTGGTGGATAGCGCAGGACTGGCGATCTTCGACAGCAATTCCGCGCTCGCCATGGCTTGCCTTCGCCGGCTGGGCTACGTCGCGGCAGAAGACGCGAACAACGTCCAGCCGGCGTCACGCAGACGCGCCGGATGAGTGTGCGATTGGTCGACCCGCTGCGCGAGATCACCCTTCCGCGATAGGCCTTGCGTCGGATATCCGTCGGATTACCTTGGGCGCAGGAGATCCTGCGATGACCGAACCTAGCGACGAGACCAAGCTTACCCGAACCAAGCGCAAATGGGCGGCCGAAGGGAAGTTCCTGACCGGCAAGGTCGCAAGGGCCGAGCATGAGCGCCTGCCGCCTGGCCAGCATCTCGTGCGCGACTGGCCGATCCTCGACCTCGGCATGACGCCGCAGGTGTCGGAGCAGTCGTTCCGGCTCGACGTGACCGGCGCGGTCGAACACCCGGTCAGCTGGAACTTCTCGCAGTTCAAGGCGCAGCGGCAGACGAGCTTCGTCACCGACATCCACTGCGTGACCACCTGGTCGCGCTATGACAACCGCTGGGACGGCGTGTCGACCCGAGACCTGCTCGACATCGTCATGCCGCGTGCGGAGGCGCGCTTCGTGGAGCTGTATTCCAGCGACGGTTACACGACCAACCTGACGATCGAGGACTTCGCGGCGGAAGACGCGATCGTCGCACATAGTTGGGAAGGCAAGCCGCTGACGCGCGACCATGGCGGGCCGGTGCGTCTCGTGGTGCCGCATCTCTATTTCTGGAAGAGCGCTAAATGGATCAACCGCATCCATTTCCTCGACCGCAACAAGCCCGGCTTCTGGGAGCGCAACGGTTATCACGACCGCGGCGATCCCTGGAACGAGGAACGCTATTCGTGACGCCGGCCGAATGGTACCGCCTGTCGGACGCGGGCCACGGTGTCACCCGCATCGCTGAGCCCTATGTCGATCCCTATTACAGCGCCAACCTCTATTTCGTGCGCGGCCGCGACCGTGACCTCCTGGTCGACGCGGGCATGGGCATTCTGCCGCTCAAGCCCGTGCTGCCGCTGACCGAGGGCAAGCCGGTTCTCGCGCTCGCCACGCATATCCACGTCGACCATGTCGGCGCTCTGCATGAGTTTGCCGACCGCGCGGGGCTTGCCGCCGAAGCCGCGCTCTACGAGACGATGCCGGACCATGCGACCTACGCCGAGGAGTATCGCGAGCGCGAGACGCCCGTGACGCGGCTGCCCATACCGGGATGGGAAATCACCGACTATCGCCTCCAGCCTGCGCCTTTGACGCTGCCGCTCAAGGAGGGCGACCGCGTCGACCTCGGCGACCGGTCGTTCGCCGTGCTCGAACTGCCCGGCCACTCGCCCTGCATCGCGCTGTTCGACGAGGCGAACGGCGTGCTGTTCGCTGGCGACGCGATCTATGACGACCAGCTTCTCGACGACATGCCCTGCAGCGACAAGGCCGCCTACCGCGCGACGATGCGACGGCTGATCGACGAGGTCGACGCGAAGGTGGTCTTCGGCGGACATGGCGAACCGTTCGATGGCGAACGGATGCGCGAGATCGCGCGAAGTTATCTGAATAGCGGCAGCGGCGTCTGAGCCAAGCAATTCCGCTTTACATCCTTGCCGGCCGGGGGATTTATCCTTGCTTTCAACGCGAGGAGCATTCCCATGACGTTCGAAACCTGGCTCGCCTTCGCCGCCGCTTCGGCGGTGCTGCTGGTCATCCCCGGCCCGACCATCCTGCTCGTCGTCTCCTATGCGCTGGGGCAGGGCTGGCGCACGGCGCTGCCGATGGCCGTCGGTGTCGCGCTTGGCGACTTCACTGCCATGACCCTGTCGATGCTGGGCATCGGCGCGTTGCTGATGGCCTCGGCGACACTGTTCACCATGCTCAAGTGGATCGGTGCGGCCTACCTCATCTGGCTGGGGATAAAGCTCTTCCGCGCTGGCGGGACGCTCGGGGCGGAGCCGCAGCGCGATGCGACCAGCGCCGTGAAGATGCTGGCGCATGCCTGGCTGGTCACGGCGCTCAACCCCAAGAGCATCACCTTCTTCGTTGCCTTCCTGCCGCAGTTTCTCGACCGCCACGCCGGCTTCTGGACGCAGATGGCGATCTTCGAGGCGACTTTCCTCGTGCTCGCCTTCTGCAATGCCTTCGGCTACGCACTGGTCGCGGCGCGCGCCCGCGGCGTGTTCGCCAGCGAGCGCGCCATCCGCATCTTCAATCGGACGGGTGGCTCGCTGCTCGTCGGCGCCGGCGTGGCGACAGTGGCGATACGGCAGGGAAACTAGAATCCCCGCGATACTTTAGCCGCGCCAATCACGTTTCTCGACCTGCGCCAATGGCGGGCCTATAGTTGCGGCGTGTAACCGGCGAAGAGACTATGCGCGACAGACTGGGCAACATCGTCACCGGCGCGGACGAGGCGTCGCTCGAACATTACGAGCGGGGACTGCGCCAGCTGCAGACCTTCACTGGCGATCCCGTGGCCTCCGCCAATGCGGCGATCTCGGAATCGCCCGGCTTCGTCATGGCGCAGATGCTGAAGGCCTGGCTCTACGCCCTGTCGACCGACAAGGCGGCGATGGACGTGGCACGGCAGATCTACACGACCGTCAGGAACCTGCCGATCACCGCGCGCGAGGCCGGCCATGTCGCGGCACTCGGCCGACTCGTCGGCGGCGAGTGGAACGGCGCGGGCGAGACGCTTGCCGCGGTCGCACGCGATTTTCCGCACGACGCACTGGCGCTCCAGGCCGGCCACCAGATCGACTTCTTCACCGGCAACGCGCCGATGCTGCGCGACCGGATCGCCGGCGCGCTGCCGCATTGGGATAATGCAATGCCGGGCTATCACGCCTTGCTTGCCGCCCATGCCTTCGGTCTCGAAGAGACGGGTGACTACATCGCCGCAGAGGCTGCGGGCCGAAAGGCGGTCGAACTCGAACCGCATGACGGATGGGGCCAGCACGCGGTGGCCCATGTCATGGAGATGCAATGCCGCCAGGCCGACGGCATCGGCTGGATGAGGACGGCCTTCGCCAACGGCGCTGACGACAGCTTCATGAAGGTGCACAACTGGTGGCACCTCGCCCTGTTCCATTACGATCTCGGCCAGCACGACGAGGTGTTCTCGCTTTATGACGGGCCTATCTATGGCGACTACTCGACGCTGGCACTGAATATGGTCGATGCGGCAGCACTTCTATGGCGGCTGCATCTCGGCGGCGTGGCAGCAGGCGAGCGTTGGCAGGTGCTGGCGGACAACTGGACGCCGTTCGCCGGCGACGGCAACTACGCGTTCAACGATATGCACGCGATGATGGCCTTCGCCGCCGCCGGACGCACGGATGCCGCAAGAGCCTTGCTCGCTGCGCAGGAGGCGGCGGCGGAGGCGGGCGGCGACAATGCCGGCTTCACCCGCGACATCGGCCTCCCGGCGACGCGCGGCATCCTCGCCTTCGAGGATGGTGACTACAAGACCGCGGCCGAACTGCTCGGCCCGATCCGCGCCATCGCCCACCGCTTCGGCGGCAGCCACGCCCAGCGTGACGTGATCGATCTCACGCTGATCGAGGCCGCCATCCGCTTGGGAGATGCTGCAACGGCGCGGAAGCTGACGGAAGAACGCATGATCGCACGGCCGCACAGCCCGCTGTCGGCAATCTTCCGCGATCGGGCGGCGGCGATCAGCGTCGACCCTTGATTACGCGGATTAGATTCTCCGAAGGATTGCCGCGTGCCATCGAATTCCAGTCATCACGCGTCAGGCGGCCAGACGCTACGCCATTGAATACACGCTTACAGTAAACGCTCGGAGCCATTGCCGGCGATACTCCCATTATCTCGGCAACCCGTTCGCGCGTCTTCCGGGGTTGTCTACCGGTCATCTCAGTGCATTCAGAGTGCGCCGCTCGTCCGATATCTGGATTTCGTACCGCCTTCTGAATGCGAGCATACCCCTCGTCGCTCGTCGTGCATGCTCCAGCGAGCATGCCGAGTGCGAGTAGTGCCGATATTCTTCTCATGATGGATTCTCCCCAAGCCGAAAGCCAGCCTAGGTTGAGAAATCGAGTCGTGTAAACCGGTTCTTTCGCTGGTCGGACCAGAATTAATCCGGGATGCGAAAAAAATCGGTTCAAATTCGCACCGCTTCTGGTAT
This sequence comes from Mesorhizobium sp. J428, assembly GCF_024699925.1. Lineage (NCBI taxonomy): Bacteria > Pseudomonadati > Pseudomonadota > Alphaproteobacteria > Hyphomicrobiales > Phyllobacteriaceae > Mesorhizobium > Mesorhizobium sp. J428. The sequence goes on along the minus strand of NZ_JAJOMX010000001.1, from coordinate 1,016,596 downwards.
GGGAGAGGACGACGCGATCGCGTCTGGCCGGAACCCAAGAGACGTGCATGAGCACGCGCGACCGGCCGGGAGGAAGCGGAACATGTATCTCGGTCTCGATCTCGGAACGTCCGGCGTCAAGGCGCTGCTGATCGACGGCGACCAGCGAATCGTCGCCTCGGCCAACGGGCATCTCGACGTCTCGCGGCCGCATCCTGGATGGTCCGAGCAGGAGCCGGCCGATTGGGTGCGTGCGACCGAGGAGGCGATCCACGCGCTGAAGGCCAGCCATTCCAAGGAGATCGCGGCGGTCAAGGGCATCGGCCTGTCCGGCCAGATGCACGGCGCGACGCTGCTCGGCGCCGGGGACGAAGTGCTGCGGCCCTGCATTCTATGGAACGACACGCGCAGCTTCAGGGAAGCCGCTGCGCTCGATGCTGATCCACGGTTCCGGAAGATTTCGGGCAACATCGTCTTCCCGGGTTTCACCGCGCCGAAACTCGCTTGGGTGAAGGCGAACGAGCCGAAGATCTTCGCACAGGTGCGCAAGGTGCTCCTGCCGAAGGATTACCTCAGGCTTTGGCTGACCGGCGAGCACATATCGGAAATGTCGGACTCGGCCGGAACGTCCTGGCTCGACACAGGCGGCCGTCGCTGGTCGCCGGAACTGCTCGCAGCGACCGATCTGGGCCAGGAGCACATGCCGTCGCTGGTCGAGGGAACCGCTCCCGGCGGCATCCTGCGCGGCTCTGTCGCCGCGCGCTGGGGCATGGGCGGCAATGTCATCGTTGCCGGCGGGGCAGGGGACAATGCGGCCTCGGCGATCGGCATGGGCACTGTCGCGGAAGGTCGCGCCTTTGTCTCGCTCGGCACGTCGGGCGTGCTGTTCGCGGCCAACGCCTCTTACCTGCCCAACCCGGAAAGTGCCATTCATACCTTCTGCCACGCCCTGCCGAACACCTGGCACCAGATGGGCGTCATCCTGTCGGCGACGGATTCGCTCAACTGGCTCTGCGAAATCACCGGCCGCGACGCGCAGGAACTGACCGCCGAACTCGGGGATGCGCCGAGAGGACCGGGGAAGGTCATGTTCCTCCCATATCTCTCTGGCGAGCGTACCCCGCACAACGACGCCGCAATACGCGGCGCCTTCGCCGGCCTCGGCCATGAGAGCGGACGTGCGGCTCTCACGCAGGCCGTGCTCGAAGGCGTAGCCTTTGCGCTGCGCGACAATCTTGAAGCGCTGCGCGCCGCCGGCACCGAGCTTTCGCGCGTCACCGCCATCGGCGGCGGCTCGCGCTCGCGCTACTGGCTTGGGGTCATTGCCAACAGCCTCGGCATCGCGGTCGACATACCTGCCGACGGCGATTTCGGCGCGGCGTTTGGCGCTGCCCGCCTCGGCCTCATCGCTGCTACCTCCGCCGATCCGCTCGCCGTCTGCACACCGCCGGCGACATCCTCGACCATCGACCCAGACGCTCGCCTCGTCCCGTCCTATGGGGATGCCTGGCAGCGCTGGAGAAATTTCTATCCTGCCATCAAGGGAGCAACGACGTGAGCACGGGATTCTTCGGCGACATCAAGCCGGTCAAGTATGAGGGACCGGACTCCACCAATCCGCTCGCCTACCGGTTCTACAATCCCGACGAGGTGGTCGCCGGCAAGCGTATGGAAGACCATCTGCGCTTCTCCGTCGCCTACTGGCATTCCTTCGCCTGGCCGGGCGGCGATCCCTTCGGCGGCCAGACGTTCGAACGGCCCTGGTTCGGCGAGACGATGGAAGGCGCCAGGCTCAAGGCAGACGTCGCCTTCGAGATGTTCACGCTGCTGGGCGTGCCCTATTATTGCTTCCACGACGCCGACATCCGCCCCGAGGGCAAGACCTTCTCGGAAAGTCTCGGCCGCTTCGAGGAGATCGTCGACCTCCTCGGCACCAAGCAGAAGGAGACCGGCGTTAAGCTGCTCTGGGGCACAGCGAACCTGTTCTCCAACCGCCGCTACATGGCGGGCGCCGCGACCAATCCCGATCCGGACGTCTTCGCCTATGCGGCGGCGACCGTGAAGGCCTGCCTCGACGCGACCAAGAAGTTGAAGGGCGAGAACTATGTGCTCTGGGGCGGCCGCGAGGGCTATGAGACGCTGCTCAACACCGACATGAAGCGCGAACGCGAGCAGGCCGGCCGCTTCCTGTCGATGGTCGTCGACTACAAGCACTGCATCGGCTTCAAGGGGACGATCCTGATCGAGCCGAAACCGCAGGAGCCGACCAAGCACCAGTACGACTACGACGTCGCCACGGTCTATGGCTTCCTCAAGGACTTCGGGCTCGAGAAGGAGGTCAAGGTCAATATCGAGCAGGGCCACGCAATCCTCGCCGGCCACACGTTCGAGCACGAACTGGCTACCGCCGCGGCCCTCGGTATTTTCGGCTCGATCGACATGAACCGCAACGACTACCAGTCCGGCTGGGACACCGACCAGTTCCCCAACAACGTGCCCGAGATGGCGCTCGCCTTCCACGAGGTGCTGAAGGCCGGCGGCTTCAAGACCGGCGGCACCAATTTCGACGCCAAACTGCGCCGCCAATCGCTCGACCCGCAGGACCTGCTCGTCGCCCATATCGGCGGCATGGACTGCTGTGCGCGCGGCCTGAAGGCGGCGGCGAAGATGATCGAGGACAAGGCGCTGTCCGGCCCGCTGGAGGAGCGCTATGCCGGCTGGAAGTCAGCCGAGGGCAAGGCGATCCTCGCCGGCAAGCGCACGCTGGAGGACCTGTCGGAACGCGTGGTCAAGAAGAAGATCGAGCCGCAGCCGAAGTCGGGACGGCAGGAGTGGCTGGAGAACGTGGTCAATCGCTACGTGTGAGCACCCTCAGCGCATCGCGATGATCAGCGCGCCGAGCAGGCAGATCGCCACAATCACGAACCATCCGTCCGCCTGACCTAGCCTCGGCGCGGCGATGATCGTGCGCGGCCCGCGGTCGAGACCGCGCACCTCCATGGCGATGGCGGCGCGGCTGGCGCGGCGGATGGCGTAGGCGAGCAGGGGCACAACGAGGGACGCCGTCTCGAACGGGCCTGGGATGCGGCGCGGTGGGCGGCCGCTGCGCATGGCGCGCGCGAGACGGATCTGCTGCGCTTGCGCCGCAAGGTCGGGCACGAGGTGGAGGGCGGAGAACAGCGCGTAGCCGATCCGTGGCGACAGCCGCCAGTTCGCCATCAGCGCCTTGATGAAGCCGCCCGGGTCGGTGGTCAGCGCGAAGAGCGCCGACACCATGCCGCAGGCCACCGCGCGCAGGAACAGCACGATCCCGGCCGAGAACGCTGCCGAGCCGAAGGGCGTCTCGCTTGCCATGCGCAGCGCGAAGTCGCTCTCCTGGCGGAACAGCACGCTGGTGGTGAGGAAGCCGAAGCCGAACAGGGCGAAGGGGATCATCAGGGCCGCCACGACGAGCGGCGATTTCCGCTCCAGCACGACCAGCGCCGCGGCCGCGATCAGGATCGCGGTGGCCTGGAAGCGGGCGTCGAAGACCAGGATCGAGGCTGTGACCCAGGTGAGACAGACGACGAGTTTGGGCAGCGGATGGAGCCGGCTCAGCATGGGGCGTGTTTCTCCAGCCAGCGCAGGGCCGGCATCGCCGCCGGTTCCTCCAGCCCGGCCTGCCGCAGCAGGGCGGCGTCGCGGGCGAGTTCGATCATCGGCCGGTCGGCAAGGATGCCTCCGTCGCCGATGACCACGGCGCGCGTGCAGGTCTTTAGCGCGAAATCCATGTCGTGAGTGACGATCACCAGCGCTTTCCCGCCTTGCGTCAGCGATTGCAGGCGGCGAGATAGCGCCCCTACGCCCGCGGCGTCGAGGCCGGCGGTCGGCTCGTCCAACACCAGCAGTGGCCAGCGGTCGGCGGCGACCAGCGCGAGCAGGGCAAGGCGGCGCTTCTGGCCCTGCGACAGCTCGAAGGGGTGATGCCCCTCGAGACCAGCGAGGCCCCAGTCCACGAGCAGGCGCTCCGCCTGTGCGAGCCGTTCCTCCTTCGCGACCGTCCGGCCGAGTGCTTCCACGATCTCCTCGCGCACTGAGCCCGCCATCAGTTGGCTCTCGGGATTCTGGAAGGCCATGCCGCCGGGCGGGCCGTCAAAGCGGCCGCCGCGCAGCCGCGACAGGCCTGCCAGCGTCGCGCCCAGCGTCGACTTGCCCGCACCGTTGCGGCCGAGGATGGCGACGCTCTCGCCCGCATTGATGTTCAGCGTAACGCCTCGCAACACGATCGGGCCGAACAGCGGCGCGCAGGATGCGTCTGTCAGACGCACGAGGGGCTCCGCATCCGGTGGGGCGGACGGAGCAGGGCAACGACGGGCGACGAAGGATCGCACGCCAGAGACCGCGGCTTCCCGGCATATTTCGCCCAGCACGTCGAGCGCGCTCAGGGCTTCCTCGACCGACAGCGGCGGCATGTCGAGCGCGATGCCGGCTCGGGAGAGTTCTTCGTCCAGTTCCGACGCCGCGGGCCGCCAGATGCCGCGGGCGGCGAGGTCCGCGCCGTGGGTGCGGAACAGGAGGCGCGGCTCACCCTCTGCAAGCAACTGACCGTCGGCATCGAGCACGGCGACGCGGTCGATGTCGCCGATCAGCCCGTCGAGCCGGTGGTCGACGACCAGCACGCCGCGGTCGGCGCGCGGTTCGAGCAGCAGCGTTCGCAGCCGCGCGGCGGCTTCCGGTGCGAGGTGGGCGGTCGGTTCGTCGGCGATGAAGAGCGGCGCATTCTGCGCCAGCGCGGCGGCCAGAGCGACGAGTTGCCGTTCGCCGCCCGACAGGGTGGCGGTGCGGCGGTCGCGCCAGGCGACGGGAATGCCGGTGCGCTGCATCGCCTCGTCGACCCGGCTGAGGATGTCGGCCTCCGGCAGGCGGCGGTTCTCCAGTGCGAAGGCGATCTCATCGGCGACGCTCATGCCGCAGAGAATCTGCTCCGCGTCTTGGTGCAGCCAGGAGACAGTGTCCGACCATTCGGCCGGCGAGCGCGAGGTTGCGTCGCGTCCCGCGAGTTCTGCCTTGCCCGCGACTGTCGCCGGGATGGCGCCCGGCACGAGGCCGTTGACAGTGGCGAGCAGCGTCGACTTGCCGGCACCGGAGGGGCCGAGCAGCAGCAGCCTTTCGCCGCGCCGTAGCGACAGCGTGACCGGTCCGACGGCGTCGCGCTCCTGGTAGGGATAGCGGACCGTCAGGCCGTGCCACGCGACGAGATCGTCAGGCATTTCCGGACCGGCGGTCGCGGTCGATCGCAAGGCCGGAGAGCACGCCGGTCTTGTAGAGCGCCTCGGTGATGAGGTGGCCGGCCAAGCCGCCGAGCAGCGCGCCGCTGAGGCAGCGCAGCACGAACATCACCACCAGCAGGCCGGGCGCCAGTGCGCCGTAGTCGAAGCGGATCCAGGTATAGATGAAGGAGAAGATCGCCGCGCCGACACCTGCCGCCATCAGCACCGGCAGGCGGTAGTTCTTCCAGCGCGTCGCGGCGAACACCACCTCCGCGCCCGCGCCCTGGACGAGGCCGGTGACGAGCAGCAGCAGGCCGGCCGGACTGCCGAGCAGAACCTGCACGAGCGCGGCAAGCAGTTCCGACAGGAGCGCCGCGCCGGGCTTGCGGATGATCGCAGCGGCGATTATCGAGACGATGAACCAGAAGCCCATCACAACGTCCATCGTCACCGGGCCGAAGATCGCCTGCGCGATCAGCCAGACCTGCACCCAGGCGAGGTAGAGCACGCCGAACACTGCGCCGAGCACGGCGACGATCAGGATTTCACGCAAGGTCCAGCCGTACTGGTTCATCTCGATATCTCCGGATAGGGGAAGGGTGCCGGCGCAGGCCGCCGGCGGGAACGGCCGTCATATCTTGGACGGGCTGTTGGCCGAGACCGTCAGGTCCATGGCCACATGTCCTTCCGGTGCGCCGAAGCGCAGGAAGGCTTCGCCGAGTGTGGCGAAGAGGGGGCCGGCATCGCCCTTGAGCTTAGTGCAGAAGTTCTTCGACCGGTCGAAGACGCTGGACGCCTTGAGGAAATCGATGCAGCCGTAGATCTCGTCCATGTGCTGGACGGCGCCGAGCGGATAGAGCGAGAACTGCGCCGCGACGGTCTGTCCGGTCAGGTCGGCGGCGGCGACCGCGTCGCGGGCGAGCGCGATCCGTTCGGCCAGATCGCCGCGGATGCCCGCCCCGGAGAGCGGCGTGCAGATCGGGTCGTCCGGCTCGCCGGGGCAACCGCGCGAGATGGTGGCGTGGAGGACGCAATGCGTACCGGTGCGGGCCGCGGCGACGAAGAGGTCGCGCATCGCGGGAAAGAGCTGTTCGGGCGGGCCGACGATCAGGGTCGAGACGTCGTCGGTCTCGATGCGGAAGCCGGGCCGGTAGGGATCGAGCGCATGAAGCGCGCCAAGGATGATGCCGACGAAGTCGTCGGACATGGGGTATAGGGAAATCTGCGCGCCTGAGAACATCTCGCCTCGCTCCGCTGGCATTAACCAGATCAGCTTGAGGGTCCACGGACATGTCGCCCGCATCTCAGCCCCGGCATTACGGAGCACCCCTGTCGAATGAATGCCGGATACCACCGGGCACGGTCGTGGCGCAAGCCGGTTCTGCGAGCCTGTGCACAAATCGCCAGGAACAGAGTGCAAGCGTCTTAGAGAACTTTCGCTATCGCCCTGAACATCGAGACGGTCTCGAATTCGCGATAGCTCGTCTCGTCGTTGGTCTGGCCGTAGTTCGGGCTGGCCGAGAGTTTGACGATGACGAGATCACGGTCGGGGTGGACGTAGACGAACTGGTTGTAGACGCCGATCGCCGAGAACTCGCCGTTCTCTCCGTCCATAAGCCACCACTGGTAGCCGTAGCCGAAAGCGGTGTCCGACAGGCCGTGGTCGCCGGGTATGAGGTGCGGCCCGTCGGGAGTGACGGAGGCTTTGACCCAGGCTTCCGGCACGATCTGTTTCCCGTCGCAGCGGCCGTTGAGACGGAACAGCTCGCCGAGTTTGGCGAAGTCGCGGGCGGTGGCCATCAGTCCGCCGAAGGCCATCTCCATGCCCTCAGAGTCCACCAGCCAATGAGCGTCGTCCTCCATGCCGAGCGGGTGCCAGAGCTTTTCCTCGACATAATCGCGGATCGGCCGGCCCGTCACCTTCTTCAGCAGCATGCCCAGCACGTGGGTGTCCATGCTGTTGTAAAGGTTGTAGGTGCCCGGTGGCGTGTGGCGGATCATGCCGGGCGGGATGGAGTCGAACGAGCCGCCATGGGCATAGACCGAGATGAAGCGGTTCATGTCGGATTCGGGATCGGAATAATCCTCGTTCCAGCGCGCGCCGGACGACATCTGCAACACGTCCTTGATCGAGACACCGTCATAGGCGGAGCCGCGCAATTGGGGCAGGTGATCGGAGACGATCTCGTCGACGCTGCCGAACAGGCCTTCGCCCCAGGCGATACCCAGTGCCGCCGAGGTGAAGCTCTTGGCCACAGACATCGACATCCAGTTCACCGCCGGACCGCCCGTCAGCCAGTAGTTCTCATATCGCTTGCGGCCGTCCTCGATGACCATCAGCGCCACCGTGTCGGTCTCTTCGAGGAAGTCGGCGAGCGAGCGGTCGGTGCCGTCGTGACGGTAGGTTTCCGGCAGCGCCAGCGGCACACCTTTCGGGAAGCGGCGAGGCCTTGGTGCCGCCGTCATGGTCGAGACCGGGAAGATCAGGTGCAGGTTGTTGAACACCTCGATCTGTCGTGCACCGGAGAACATCGACAACGCGAATTCGGCCCGGCTCAGCATGTCTTGGTTCCCTCCTCGAGCCGGGCGACGATCGCGGCTGCCTGCGTGCGCAGCGACGTCCTTTCCGGCATGGTCAATCCGAAATCGTTGAGCGCGGTCTCGCCGAGCGCGAGCGAGATCACGCCGAAGGCGGCCGCGTTGCGTTCCACCTCGGGCACGCCCGGCATCTCGCGGGCCAAGGCCTCGGCCAGCACATCCAGCGCATAGGCATAGACCCCGTTCAGCCGCTCGCGGATATGGGCGTCGGTGCGGGCGAGATACCAGAGTTCGCCCATCAGCGCGTTGTAGCGGGCGTCGGCGAAGATCTCGCCGAAATAGGCGTCCAGCAGACGCGACAGGCTCATGGCGCCGGCTTCGTCGCGCACTGCATCGAGGCGCTGCTGTGCGAGCTTCATCATTCGCTCGATCAGCCGGTCGACCATCTCGTCCCGGTTGCCCATGAAATATCGCACCAGGCTGCGCGGCAGGCCGGATTCCTCCGCCACGTCGGAGAGCGTGGTGGCCGGCAGGCCCTTACGCAGCACGCAGGCTTCGAAAGCCTGCATGATCTCCTCGCTGCGCTCTTCGAACTTAGGTGGCCGTCCCATCGTGCTCCAATCCTGTCACTATTGACAAGAAACCTGCGGCGGAGTTTCCTGTCAATCGTGAAAAGAAAAAACATCACGGGGAACATCATGGCACGAAAGACACGGATTGCCTTCGCCCTGCTTATGGCGGGAGCCGCTACGGCGGGACTTTCGCGCGCTGCATCGGCGCAGGACGCGGCGCTTAGCGTGCTGGACTGGTCCGGCTACGAAGACCCGGCCCTGAACCCGGCCTATGTCGAAAAGCACGGCGACGGCCCGACCTTCACCTTCTTCGCAGACGAGGACGAGGCCTTCGAGAAACTGCGCGCGGGCTTCAAGGTTGACGTCTCGCATCCCTGCGGCACCAACATCGTCAAATGGCGCGACGCGGGGCTGCTGCAGCCGCTCGACACGTCGCGGATCGCCGCCTGGAACGACATCCTGCCGGGCTTCAAGGCGATGAAGGACCTGATGACTGACGCCGACGGCAAGGCCTGGTTCCTGCCGTTCGACTGGGGCAACACCCTGCCGCTCTACCGCACCGATCTGGTCAAGGCCGAGGACATCGCCTCCCTGAAAGCCTTCGCCGACCCGAAGTTCAAAGGCAAGATCGCGCTGATCGACAACGCCGACGCCACCTTCGCGCTCGGCCTGCTCGCTGCCGGCGTCAAGGATGTGCAGGCCATCACCGACGAACAGTTTCAGGCGGCCGCCGCCTTCCTGCGTCAGGTGCACAAGAACGTCCGGATGTATGCGACCGACACGACGGAACTGAGCCAGGCGATGGGCAGCGGCGAAATTTCGCTGGCCTGGGGCTGGAACGAGGCTGCGACGTTCCTGAAGGCCAATGGTGTGCCGGTCGAGGTGAAGCGCGACACAACCGAAGGCATCGCCTCCTGGGTCTGCGGCTACGTCCACCTCAAGGATGCGCCAGGCGATGTCGACAAGGTCTACGACTTCTTCAATGCCCGCATGGCGCCGGAGGTGTCGAACTATATGGTGACCGCCTGGGGCTACGGTCACGCCAACGGTGCCGGGATGGCCAAGGTCGACCCTGCCGCTGTCGCCGCGGCCGGCTACTCCGATCTCGACGAGATGGCGAAGAAGACCTTGTTCGCTGCCCCGGTCGCGCCCGAGACCAAGCAGAGATTCGTCGCCGAGTTTGAGAGGATCAAGGCAGGGTATTGAAGGGCTTTTCTCGTGCAGGCGTGGAGATAGACGCGCTCCCTTGACCCGTTCCCGCAAAACTACCATACAAGTTTGCGCGAGTGGAGGAGAGCGATGCGACAGACCTGGCGGTGGTTCGGACCGAAGGACAAGGTGTCCGTCGAGGATGCGCGCCAGGCGGGTGTCGAGGGCATCGTCACGGCGCTGCATCATGTGCCGACCGGCGAGGTGTGGCGCGCCGAGGAGATCGAGCAGCGGCAGCGCGAGGTCGCCTTCCTGCCCGACGGCTCGATGAGCGGCCTCAAATGGGAAGTGGTCGAGAGCCTTCCCGTGTCGGAGGCGGTCAAGACCCAGACGGGTCACTTCAAGGCGCATGTCGAGCACTACAAGGCGAGCCTCGCCAACCTCGCGCGCGCTGGCATCGAGGTGGTCTGCTACAACTTCATGCCGGTGCTGGACTGGACCCGTACCCGATCTCGCTTGGCGTATCGGTCATGGCGGGAGGGCGATGCGGTTCGACCTTGCCGATTTCGCCGCCTTCGACATCCACATCTTGAAGCGCAAGGGCGCGGCGGAGAGCTTCCCGCCGCATGTCGTGGAAGAGGCGAAGGGGCGTTTCGCCGGCATGAGCGAGGCGCGGAAGAAGGAGCTCGCCGCGAACGTCACGGCCGGCCTGCCGGGCGCGGTGGAAAGCTGGTCGCTGCCGGAACTGTCGGCGCATCTCGCCACCTATGACGGCGTCTCGCCGGAGCGGCTGAGGCAGAACCTGATCGATTTCCTGGCGGAGGTCGCGCCTGTGGCGCAGGAACTGGGTCTTCGTCTCTGCTGTCATCCGGATGATCCTCCGTTTCCGCTGCTCGGCCTGCCGCGCATCATGTCGACCGAGGCCGATTATCGCGCGGTGCTGGAGGGGGTGGATATTCCGGCGAACGGCGCGACGCTCTGCACGGGCTCGCTCGGCGCACGGCCGGACAACGACCTGCCGGCGATGGCGCGGGCACTGGCGGACCGCATCCATTTCGTCCACTTGCGCAACGTGCGGCGCGACACGGAGGAGGTGCCATGCTCCTTCTTCGAGGATGAGCATCTGGCAGGCCAGACCGACATGGTGGCGGTGGTGGCGGAACTGCTGGCGGAGGAGAAGCGTCGGCGCGAGGCGGGGCGGGCGGATGCCGAAATCCCGATGCGGCCAGACCACGGCCAGGAGATCCTCGACGACCTGACACGCGGCGCCCAGCCCGGCTATCCGGCGATCGGCCGGCTCAAGGGGCTGGCGGAGCTGCGCGGCGTGATGGCGGCGCTGGGGCATCCGGCCATGGGGAGGGGGTGATGGTCGCTGCCGTAGCGCCCGGCAGGCCAGAGGGGGGTATCTCGTGACCCGCCTCTCCGCCGCTTCCAATCTTCCCCCCTCCATCCACGTTCCCGCCTACGACCGTGCGGTGCGGAAGGCTGGCATCGTGCATCTCGGCACGGGGGCATTCCACAAGGCGCATCAGGCGGTCTACACCGACGATGCGCTGGCGGTGGGCGGGGACTGGATGATTACCGGTGTGTCGCTCCGCTCGCCCGACGTCGCCGACGCGCTCAATCCTCAGGATGGGCTCTATACGCTCGTGATGCGCGGGGCCGACGGCGTGTCGGCGCGGGTGGTGGGTTCGATCGGACGGGTGCTGGTCGCGCCGCGGGAGCCGCAGACCGTGATGGCGGCGCTGACGGCGCCGGAGACAAGGATCGTCAGCCTGACCATCACCGAGAAGGGCTATGGCTTCGATCCGAGGACCGGCGGGCTCGACCGCGCGCATCCCTCGGTCGCGCCGGACCTCGCCGACCCGCGGCGGCCGGCGGGTGCCGTCGGTCTGATCGTCGAGGCGCTGCGGCTGCGGCGGGAGCGCGGCGTCGCGCCGTTCACCGCGCTGTGCTGCGACAACCTTCCCCACAACGGCAAGGTGCTGAAGAGGCTGGTCACCGAGTTCGCAGCCGCGGTCGATGCCGAGCTCGCCGCATGGATTGCGGCCAACGTGACCTTTCCGTCGACGATGGTCGACCGCATCACGCCAGCCAGCACCGAGGCGACATTCAAGGAGGCCGAGAGGCTGACGGGTTTCGAGGACCGGGCGGCGGTGGAGACCGAGCCGTTCACGCAGTGGGTGATCGAGGACGATTTCGTCGCCGGGCGGCCGGCATGGGAAGCGGGCGGGGCGATCTTCGCGAAGGATGTGGCGCCTTACGAGAAGATGAAGCTCAGGATGCTCAACGGCGCACATTCCATGCTCGCCTATTCGGGCTACCTTGCCGGGCATCAATATGTCCGCGACGTGATGCGGGACACAGCGCTCGCGCGGCTGGTGGCGCGGCACATGGAGGCGGCGGCGCAGACGCTCGATCCGGTGCCGGGCGTCGATCTTGGAGCCTACAAGGCGGACCTGCTGTCGCGATTCGCCAACCCGGCCATCGCTCACCAGACGTGCCCAGATCGCTATGGACGGGACGCAAAAATTGCCCCAGCGGCTGATCGAACCTGCAATCGCCACCCTGCGAGCCGGCGGATCGCTGGATGCCTATGCCTTCGCTGTGGCTGCGTGGATGCGGTATTGTCTGGGCATGGACGAGACGGGCCAGAGATATGCGCTGCGCGACCCGCGCGAGGCGGAAATCGCCGCCCTTCTGGGCGGACAAGAGGACGATTCTGCCTCAATCGTCGACCGTCTGCTCGCACTGCCCGGACTGTTTCCGCATGAACTTGCCGCCGCCCCCGAATGGCGGCGCGCGGTCCAGTCGCGGCTGGAGACGATGCTGGCCGACGGCATGCGCAAGGCGATCGAGAGCGAGGCTCGGGGGTAAGCGCCGGAACAGCAATTTTTGGGCGCAGAAGGGCGTTGCCGCGGAGAGAATTGGGCGGGCGCGAAGAGATCGGACTGTCGTCATCTTCCGGTCGCGCTTACGAGGTGTCGCAGAACTGGACGCGAAGGAACGCCGCGCCGCGCCGCCGAACGGCTTCGGTAGCGGCCCGGTCCGACCGGCCTTCGCGGCTGCCGGTGTCAGCCGGGGGCAGATCCGACCAGTGGCGGAGTTGCGCGATGGCTTGCACCGCTAGCGCGAGGGTGCGAAACGAGTTTGCGAGTGCCATCGCGTCGTCGGGCTCGAAGCCGTAGTCAATTTCCGGCACAGCAGGCGTCCAGTGCCCGCCCGCCAGTTCCCACGCCTCATCGGAGACGAAATCCCTGACAATGGCGTCGGCCTGCTGAAGGCCCCACAGCGCCGTGCAGCGGGCGTGGTGCGATGCGCCGGCCGCGCGTTCGGCGAGATGGGCCAGCGAGAGCAGCATCATGGCGATGCCGTCGAGAATGTCCCATTTCTTCCTGCCCCGCGCATTCCAGCCCATCGCCGCCTCCTTTCGCGCGGTCATGATGGCGGATGCCGGCCAGGGGGTGGATAAAGAATCTGCAAATCGCGAGCAAAGCTCGGGGTTGATGGCCCTTTCGGGAGAAATCCGTCCACGCCTGTCGTACTCCGACAGGGAGAAGGACAGGCGCTACTGCACCACGAAATAGGCCTCGATCCGGTCCGCCGCCTGACGCAGGACCGGCAGCATGTCGCGGCGCATCTCCTCGACCGTATGGCGGGCCGTCTGGGTCGAGACGTTGATCGCGGCGACGGTGCGGCCGGTGCGGTCGCGGATCGGGACGGCGATGGAGCGCAGGCCGAGCTCGAGTTCCTCGTCGACGAGGGCGTAGCCATCGGTGCGCGCCGTCCGGACGGCGGCGGCGAGGCGGTCCGGAGCTGTGATCGACTTCGAGGTGAGGGGGAGGCGGCGGAGCGCGCGGCGAAGACGTCGATCTCCGCGTCCGGTAGCCCTGCCGCGAGCACGCGGCCCATGGAGGTGCACCAGGCAGGCAGACGGGTGCCGACATGCAGGGCCACCGAGAGGATGCGGGTCGAGCCGACGCGGGCGACATAAACCACATCGAGGTCGGAGAGCACGGCGGCCGAGCAGGACTCGTTGAGCCGTCCGGACACCTCGCGCATGTAGGGCTCGGCGAAGGTCCAGAGCGACGCGCCGCCGATCCAGCTGCGGGCGACCGACAGCAGGCGGGGCGACAGGCGGAACGCACGGCCGTCCTGCAGTGCATAGCCGGACGCGACGAGAGTGAGCAGGAACCGGCGCGCGCCCGCGCGAGTGAGCCCCGCCGCCTCGGCCATCTCGGTCAGCGTCATACCGTCGGGATGGGCGGCGAGGATCTCCATCACACCGAGGCCCTTTTCGAGCGAGCCAACGTGGTCGCGGTCGTGAGGGGAGATTGACGAGGTCCGGTCGCTCATGTAGAAAGTATCGCATACCAAACAAAAGTTCGCAATACGAACTTCGAGCGCAAGGTTGGGCGAGCGCGGTTGAGTCTGGAGCGAGGATGAGCAGGGTCTATTCCAGTATCGAGGATGCGCTCGACTGCATCCAGGACGGCATGTCGGTGATGATCGGCGGGTTCGGGGGCGCGGGGGCTCCCGTCGAGCTGATCCATGCGCTCGTGGACCGCTACAAGCGGACGGGTTCTCCCGGCGGCCTGACGGTGATCAACAACAATGCCGGTAACGGCGCCGTCGGCATCGCGGCGATGATCTATGCGGGCATGGTCGCGAAGATGGTCTGCTCGTTCCCGCGCTCGTCCGATCCGAAGGCGTTCACCGATGCCTATCTCGCCGGCAAGATCGGGCTGGAACTGGTGCCGCAGGGGACGCTGGCCGAACGCATCCGCGCCGGCGGCGCGGGCATCCCGGCTTTCTACACGCCGACGAGCTACGGCACGCGGATCGCAGAGGGCAAGCCGCAGGCCGAGTTCGACGGGCGGATGTATGTGCAGGAGCGCTGGCTGAAAGCGGACGTCGCGATCATCAAGGCCGACGTGGCGGATCGCAAGGGCAACCTCACCTATCGCAAGGCGGCGCGCAATTTCTCGCCGCTGATGGCGATGGCGGCGAAGACGACTATCGTGCAGGCGAGCCGCGTTGTGGAGCCGGGCGGCATCGATCCGGAACACGTCGTGACGCCGGGCATCTTCGTGAACCGGATCGTCGAAGTGGCACATCCCGCCCAGGAAGAGGCGCTGCTGCGCGAGGGAGCGAAGGCATGAAGAAGCTCTCCAACGCCCAGATCGCCTGGCGCGCGGCGCAGGACCTGCCCGACGGCGCCTATGTCAACCTCGGCATCGGCTTCCCCGAGATGATCGCCAAGTTCAAGCCTGAGGGGCGCGAAGTCGTCTACCACACGGAGAACGGTATCCTCGACTTCGGCGAGGCGCCGCCAGCCGGCGAGGAGGACTGGGATCTGATCAATGCCGGCAAGAAGGCGGTGACGCTCAATCCGGGCGCGGCGTTCTTTCACCATGCCGATTCCTTCGCAATGGTGCGCGGCGGCCATCTCGATGTGGCCGTGCTCGGCGCCTACGAAGTGGCCGAGAACGGCGACCTCGCCAACTGGAGCACGGGCCCAGGCTCGGTGCCCGCCGTCGGCGGCGCGATGGACCTCGTGCATGGCGCCAAGCAGGTCTGGGTGGTCACCGACCATGTCACCAAGGACGGCAAGCCGAAGCTGCTCAAGCAGTGCCGCCTGCCGCTGACGGGCGTCGGCTGCGTGACGACCGTCTTCACCAGCCTCGCCGTCATCGACATCGTGGGCGGCCAATTTCACCTTCGTGAAAAGCTGCCGGGCATGAGCCTCGACGAACTGCGGGCCTTGACCGGGGCGACGCTGGTGACCGATGGCACTGTAAAAGACCTGAACGTTCCGGAGCTCTGACATGACCGACGCCTATATCTGCGACTATATCCGGACACCGATCGGCCGGTTTGGGGGCTCGCTGTCGTCGGTCAGGGCGGACGATCTGGCGGCGGTGCCGCTGAAGGCGCTGGTGGAGCGCAATCCGGGCGTGGACTGGGGCGCGGTGGACGATGCGATCTATGGCTGCGCCAACCAGGCGGGCGAGGACAACCGCAACGTCGCGCGCATGGCGGTGCTGCTCGCCGGCCTGCCGAAGGAGATCCCCGGCTCGACGGTCAACCGGCTGTGCGGCTCGGGCATGGACGCGGTCGGTATCGCTGCGCGGGCCATCAAGGCCGGCGAGGCGGAGCTGATGATCGCGGGCGGCGTGGAATCGATGAGCCGCGCGCCCTTCGTGATGCCGAAGGCATCCGAAGCCTTCTCGCGCAATGCCGAGATCTACGACACCACGATCGGCTGGCGCTTCGTCAACCCGCTAATGAAGAAGCAGTATGGCGTCGATTCGATGCCGGAGACCGGCGAGAACGTCGCCGAGGAGTTCGGCGTGACGCGCGAGGCGCAGGATGCGTTTGCGGTGAGGAGCCAGGACAAGGCGGTGGCGGCGCAGAATTCGGGCCGGCTCGGCAAGGAGATCGTGTCCGTCACGATCCCGCAGCGCAAGGGTGACCCGGTGATCGTGTCGAAGGACGAACATCCGCGCGCGGGCACGACGATCGAGGCGCTGGCCAAGCTCGGCACGCCGTTCAAGAAGGAAGGCGGCACGGTGACGGCGGGCAATGCGTCCGGCGTCAACGACGGCGCGGCAGCGCTGATCATCGCCTCGGCCGAAGCGGCGAGGAAATACGGCCTTACCCCGATCGCGCGCATTCTGGGCGTGGCCACCGCGGGCGTGGCGCCGCGCATCATGGGCATCGGGCCGGCACCGGCGACGCAGAAGCTGTGCGCGCGGCTCGGGCTCAAGCCGTCAGACTTCGACGTGATCGAACTGAACGAAGCCTTTGCCTCCCAAGGCATCGCCGTGCTGCGCGAACTCGGCATTGCCGAGGACGCGCAGCACGTCAACCCGAACGGCGGCGCGATCGCGCTCGGCCACCCGCTCGGCATGTCGGGTGCGCGCATCGCCGGCACGGCGGCGCTGGAACTGCGCGAGACCGGCGGCAAGCTCGCGCTCGCCACCATGTGCATCGGTGTTGGCCAGGGCATCGCAATCGCGATCGAGAGGGTGTGAGCGCTCTCGCATAACTCGACGGGTGCAAGCCCCCTCACCGTCTCGGGCTTCGCCCGATCCACCTCTCCCCATTTCATGGGGGCGAGGAGTGGCAGTGTCGGCGTCGCGCCTCGGCGATTGACGTCTCCTCTCCCCCGGGCAGGGGGAGAGGTGGCACGCGAAGCGTGACGGTGAGGGGGTGATTGTGGCGTTGTGGCGTTGCGGCGTTGCGCCGGTGCGCTCGCCCTGGCCCCCTACAGTTCCCGCACGAAATACCGCACCGACCGCTCGCCGCCGTAGATCGCGGCCGATCCCACCTCCCGAAAGCCCATCGCGGCATGGAATGCGTCGGAGCCGGGATTGGGCGGGTCGGAATTGACCTCGCAGGCCACGACGGTGTGGCCGGCGGCGCGGGCCCTGGCGAACAGCGTCTCGTAGAAGGCGCGGGCGAGGCCGCGACCGCGGGCATGGCTGGCAACGGCCACGCGGTCGACATAGGCAAAGCGCGGGTAGCGGGCCTTGAACCAGAGGAAGTTGACGGAATCGTAGTCGGCGTCCTGGTCGAAGGCGAGCAGGAAGGCGTCGGCTTCGCCGGCGCGCAGCGCCAGGAAGGCTTCGCCGACGAGATGCCTGAGCTTCGGCAGCTCCAGCCAGGAGAGTTCGCGCGCATGCTCGTTGTTGAGCGCAAGGATGGCGGGCAGCGCCTCCTCGCCGATGGGCGACAGATCAGCCATTGGCCAGGATCTCGTCGCGCCGCTGGCGCCATTCGCCGGAGGTCTGCGGCTTGACGAAGACGCCGGTGATCTCCGGCACCGCCTCGCGCAGTCTTGCCTCGATGCGCTCGACGCAGGCCTCGATCTCGGGCGTGGTCAGCGTGTCCTCGAAATCGGCGCTGAGGCCGATGACGATCTGGTGTGGACCGATATGGACGGTCAGCACGCCGTTGGCCTTGTGCACGGCGGGATCGGCCTGGACGATTTCGAGCACGCGCGCCTGGATTTCAGGCGAGGCGGGCTCGCCCATCAAAAGCCCCTTGGTCTCGCGGGCGAGGAAGATCGCCGTGCCGGCCAGCACGAGCGAAATGCCGATGGAGGCCGCGCCGTCGAGCTCCGGCATGCGCAGCAGATGCGCGCCGGCGACGCCCGCGAGCGCGATGACCAGGCCGAGCAAAGCGGCCGAGTCCTCGAACAGGACGGTGAAGACGCTGGGGTCCTTGGATTTGCGGACGGCTTCTATGTAACCGAGATTGCCCTTGGTCTTGCGGAATTCGCGCAGCGCCACATACCAGGACGAGCCCTCGAAGACGATCGACAGGCCGAGGACGATGAAATTGACCAGCGGGTTCTTGATCTCCTCGGGATGCATGATGTGGATCACGCCCTCGTAGAAGGACACGCCCGCGCCGAGCGCGAAGACCAGCAGCGCGACGACGAAGCTCCAGAAGTAGATCTCGCGGCCATGGCCGAACGGGTGGCTGCTGTCCGGCGGACGGGCGGCCCGGTGCATGCCGTAGAGCAGCAGCCCGCCATTGCCGGTGTCGACCAGCGAGTGCACGCCTTCCGACAGCATTGCCGAGCTGCCGGTAAACCAGGCCGCGACGAACTTGGTCGCCGCGATCAGCAGGTTGCCCGCCAGCGCGGCATAGATGACCGTCTTCGATCCGCCCTGGCTCGCCATGTCGCCTCCGTTTCCGCTAGAGCATTTCCGGCGAACACTGGTTCACCGGAAATGCTCTATCTCTTTGTTTTTGCGCAATTCCGAACGCAAAACCGCTGCGCACTTTTGCTGGAATTGCTCTAGCCGGCCGCTCAATAGGGCGACGGCAGGCTCTTGTCGGCCTTGCAGCGTTTCAGCGGCAGGGTCTTGCCGGAATAGACGCGCAGGACCTTGTTGTTCGCCGTGTCGACATCGACGCTGATGCAGGCGCAGCCATAGCCGTAATTGCCGTTGGTAGCGACATATTCGCGCTCGTCGAACTCCGGCAGGTTCATCATCACCTCGTCCGGCGCCTCGATGCCCTGCGTGGCGAGGATCCAGGTCGCGTCCTTGTCGGTCAGCCAATAATTGCCCGGCGTCGGGTTTACGAGCCAGCCGCAGCGGTTCTCCGCCGCCCCGGCGGGAAGGACCGCCAGAGCGAGGAAGGCGGCGGCCAGGGGCAGTTTCATGTCAGGGCGTCCTCGTTCCAGTGTCCGAGGCCAAGCATTCGCACGGCGGCGACGATCCGCGCAAAGCTTTTTCGCGCGCGCCCGACCGTGTGCCGCGCGCGCAGATAGCCGTGGACCAATCCCTTCTCCTCGATCGAGATCGCCCTGCCGCCGGCGGCGCGGATGGCGTCGCGATAGGCGGGGCCGTCAGAGGAGAGCGGATCGCACTCGGCGGTGACGCAGACGGTCGGCGGCAGGCCGGAGAAGTCCGTGTCGCGCAGCGGTGCAAAGCCGGCGTCCTTCGACACATCAGCGCCGCCGGTGCGGATCTTCTGGTAGAAGGCCATGTCGCGGATCGACAAGAGCGGCGCGTCGGCGTGGGTGACATAGGAGCCCTTCGTGTGGTCGCCGCCGAGGCCGGGATAGATTAGTACTGGCCGGCCGGCGTATGCGCATGGCGCCGGTAGCGGCCGGCGATCGCCGCTGCGATGTTGCCGCCGGCGGAGTCGCCCGCGAGTACGATGGCGCGGTCGGCATAGGTCTCTGCCGCCCACTCGAAGGCGGCGTAGCCATCCTCGTGACAGGCCGGATAGATGTGCTCGGGACAAAGCCGGTAGTCGACCGAGACGACCTCGAAGCCGGTGCGCTGGCAGAGTTCGGCGCAGACGTCGTCATGGCTCTCCAGCCCGCCCAGCATGAAGCCGCCGCCGTGGAAATAGAGCACCATCGCAGCCGCGTCGGGCCGCGCGGCGCGGTAGATGCGGATGGGGATGTCGTGCGCCGGGGTGGAGATCGCCGTCGTTTCGGTGGCCAGCCCGTCCGGATAGCCGGCATGGAACTCGCGGCACATCCGGTCGTAGATCTCGCGCTGCTCGACGATCGTGTAGTCGATCGTGTCGGGCGGATAGAAGGAGTTGGTCCGCTCGACGAAGGCCCAGGTCTCGGCGTCGAGCAGGTCGGTGTAGTCGGTCACAGTGATTGCTCCGGATCGGGCTTTTCGGACCAACGCACAAATCCCCAGCGTTCCCACTCTGTGAGCTGACGCCGAAGATGGTCGATCCTTCTGGGCTTTCTGACATCGACGTCGACGACACGTTCAGAATCGGCGATCGAAATTGGGCCGAAGGAAGCTAAAGACGTGGTCATGTCCCTTATGCGACTAAGCTCGATGTGGGCGAGGAAGCAAATCCTGTAGGTTGCCTTTACATCTGGGTGAACCACTACTTCCCCTTCCACACCGGATCGCGCTTCTCGGCGAAGGCCTTGAAGCCTTCCATGTTGTCTTCCGAGGCGTAGAGCGTGTCGACGGTGCGGAACTTGCGCTTGGTGATCCAGTTCATCGCTTCCTGGAATCCCATGGACTCGGCCTCGCGGGCGACCTCCTTGATGGCGGAGAAGACGAGCGGCGGGCCGGAGGCGAGCAGGCGGGCGACCTCCCAGACGCGGGCTTCCAGCCGGTCGGCCGGCAGCACCTCGTTGACGAGGCCCCAGCGGTGCGCCTCGTGGACGTCCATCCAGCGGCCGGTGAGCAGCAGGTCCATGGCGACGTGATAGGGGATACGCTTCGGCAGCTTGATGGTGGCGGCGTCGGCAAGCGTGCCGGCGCGGATTTCGGGCAGCGCGAAGGAGGAGTGCTCGGAAGCGTAGATGAGGTCGCAGGACAGCGCCAGTTCGAAGCCGCCGCCGACCGCCATGCCATTGACGCAGGCGATCACCGGCTTGTTCATGTCGATCAGTTCCTGCAGCCCGCCGAAGCCACCGACACCGTAGTCGCCGTCAACCGCGTCGCCGGAGGCGGCCGCCTTGAGGTCCCAGCCGGCGGAGAAGAACTTGTCTCCGGCCGTCTTGACGATCGCCACGCGCAGGTCCGGATCGTCGCGGAAGGCCTTGAACGTGTCGCCCATCATGCGCGAGGTGGCGAGGTCGATGGCATTGGCCTTCGGCCGGTCGAGTGTGACCTCCAGCACGGGGCCGTCACTGCGCAGTTTGATAACGGACATGAACTCCTCCGGCACGATGCTCGTCGTCAAGCTGGGGGCGACCGGCGAGCCGCTCGACGGGGTGGGATATTTCAGGAAAATACCGGTGGGCAATACCTCAAGTTGCGGTTTGGATGCGACCTCGCTGAAAGTCTGAGATCGGGGCGAACACCATCAGCGCGTCCGCCGTCCAAGCGCCACGTTCGCATAGTATGAGTGGATTGACGTCGAGTTCCACCAGTTCGTCGACATTTGCGAGCGCGAAAGCGGCAATGGCTGCGATCGCGTCGATCGCGGCGGCAAGATCGGCCTTCGGCCGGCCGCGATAGCCGTCGAGCAGCGGGAACAGCCTGAGCGAGCGGAGCGCCGCCTCGATCTCGTCACGGCCCGACGGCAAGAGCAGGGTGCGCGAGTCCTTTAGCAGCTCGACCAGCACGCCGCCGCTGCCGACGGTCATCACCGGGCCGAACATCGGGTCGTGGTTGACGCCGACGATGAGTTCGGCCACGGCGCCGGTGACCATGCGCTCGACATAGAGGCCCGTGCCGAGGCCGGCCATGGCGGCGGCAGCGGCACGCACGGCTTCGGCGTCGCGCAGGTTCAGTTTCACCGCGCCGGCTTCGGACTTGTGCGCGACGCCCAGCGCCTTCAAGGCGACGGGATAGCCGAGCGTCTCGGCGGCAGCGACGGCCTCATCGGCGCTCGTGGCGCGCATGCCCTCGGGGACGGGCAGGCCGGCCGCGGCGAGGAGGGATTTGGCGGCGGCTTCGTCGGGAGTGGCGGCGGCGATACCACCCTCTGCCCTGCCGGGCATCTCCCCCTCAAGGGGGGAGATCGGCAGTTCTGCCAACGGGTCTCTTTTATCTGCGTTTGCGCTAGGGGCAGACCTCTCCTGATGCGCAATCTCCCCCCTTGAGGGGGAGATGCCCGGCAGCGCAGAGGGGGGGATGCGGCGGAACCTATCGGCGGTGCAGCCGCCCGCGCCCACGCCTCTCCAACAACCACCGCCGCCTCGGCCGCGTCCATCGACTCGGCGATGCCGAGGATGGGCACGATGCCGCGTCGCAGCAGGTCCTCGGCGTGGGCTTCGGGGATGTTCTCGCCCATCGACGCGACGATCGCGCCTTTCGCGCCGTTCGCCTTCAGCGCCGTCTCGAAGGCATTGACCGTCGGCCACCAGTCGGCGTCCGAACAGCGGTCGGTGCGCGGGAAGTCGAGCACCAGCATGTTGAGGTCGAAGCCGCCGGACACCATCGCTGAGAAGGCCGCGGTCATCGCCGGCTCGTTGTTCCAGATGTAGGTGTTGTAGTCGAGCGGATTGGCGACGGCGACCAGCGGTCCCAGTGCTTCGGCCACGCGCGCCTTGTGCTCGGGCGCCAGGGCCGGGAAGCGGACGCGGCGCCCCTCGGCGCTGTCGGCCATGACGGAGGCCTCGCCGCCGGAGCAGCTCATCGAGGACAGCGTGTTGCCGTGAAGCGGACCGACGGCGTGGAACAGCTTCAGGGTTTCGAGGAAAGAGGGGATCGTGTCGACGCGGGGGATGCCGAGGCGGCGCAGGAATGCATCCGAGGCGGCGTCGGAGCCAGCGAGGGAGGCGGTGTGCGAGACGGTGGCGGCGCGGGCCTGTTCCGAGCGACCGACCTTCATCGCTACGATCGGCTTCCTCAGCTCGCGTGCCCGGGCGGCGAGGCGCTCGAAGCCTGCCACCGAGTCGAAGCCCTCGATGTGCAGGCCGAGGCAGGAGACCCTGGTGTCCTCGATCAGCCCGAGCGCCATTTCGGACAGGCCGGTCTGCGCCTGGTTGCCGGCCGTCATCAGATAGGCGACCGGGAGGCCGCGGGTCTGCATGGTCAGATTGCAGGCGATATTGGAGGACTGGGTGATGATCGCGGCACCCGTCTCGCCTGGCGCGAGCCGGCGGCCGCCGTGCTGGTCGGGCCACAGCAGCGCGCCGTCGGCATAGTTGATCAGGCCGTAGCAGTTCGGCCCGATCACCGGCATGTCGCCGGCGGCCTCGACCAGTTCGCGCTGCAGACGCTCGCCGTCGGCATCGTAGTCGCCGGTTTCGCGGAAGCCGGCCGCGAAACACACCGCGCCGCCCGCGCCCCTGGCGCGCAGCTGACGGATGACGTCGATGGTGAGGCCACGGTTGACGCCGATGAAGACTGCATCCGGCGCGCCGGGCAGATCGGCGATGGTTTTGTAGGCCGTGACACCTTCGACCGTGTCCTTGGTCGGGTGGACGACCCAGAGCTCGCCCGGGAACCGCATCTTCAGCGTCTGCCTGACGACATTGGTGCCGAAGCCGCCGCCGCCGACGACGCAGATGGATTTCGGGCGGAGCAGGCGTTCGAGGCGGGTCATGGGGCGATCGTGGCGTCCGGGTCAGGGACTCGGCTGGAGACGAGCTTTTCGATCTCGACGGCGTAGTCGGCCGCCGCCGTGAGGCCCTTGGGGCTGAGGGCGTAGATGCCCGTCTCGACGCGCTCGAACCAGCCGTAATGGTTGTCGGCCATCAGCCGCCGCGCATGCGCGATGCGGGTCTGCCGCGCGATCTCCGACGCCTTGGTCGGACCCTGCTCGGTCAGCATCCGCAGGCACATGAGCGCTTCCTGGCGGTAGGCGGTGATAAGTTTGCGGCGGGTCGATCCACCGCTGTTGGGATCGCCGACGAGCTTCGCGAATTCGCGTAGCAGTCGGGTCTTGCGCGGCTTGGACTGCCGCGGCCTGTAGGGCGCCGGGTCGCAGTGGATCTCGACGAAGCCGTCGGACAGGCGGACCGTGACGAGGCCGAGGCCGAGCCGTCGGCAGAGCGCCGTGTTGTCGGCAAGCGCAGTCATCGAGGCGCGCCCGGTGCCGCGCGGCACGGCGATGTAGACCGCATCGGTGATCGTCTGCCGAGCGATGGCCTGATGGAACAGAGAGAGCGAGAAGCCGGCCTTCAACTCGACGATGACCGGCTCGTCGCCTTCGCGCACCGCGACGACATCGACGGCGCCGACCTCGCCCTTGACCGTGTAGCCTTGCGCTTCGAGCAGGCGCTTCACGGGGAGATAGAGGTCGGTCTCGCGGATTCGGGTCATAGGGCAAGGTCTAGTCCTTCTCCCCTTGTGGGAGAAGCTGGATCGGCGGAAGGCCGAGACGGATGAGGGGTGTTGGACGGGGCGAGACGCATTGGAGCGAGACGCGACTGGCATCAATCCTGCGCCCTCGCGCTCCACGCAGCCCTTATCCGGCCTCACCTTCGCTGACGCTCCGGTTCGGCCACCTTCTCCCACAAGGGGAGAAGGACAGGGCGCTGCATAGCTCTTCATCCACCCACTGCCCTGAGCAGCGCACGGCTGATGATATGCCTCTGGATCTCGCTCGTGCCCTCCCAGATGCGCTCGACGCGGGCGTCGCGCCAGATGCGTTCCAGCGGCAGGTCGTCCATCAGGCCCATGCCGCCGTGGATCTGGATCGCCTCGTCGGCGATGAAGGCTAGCACCTCCGTCGCCTTGAGCTTGGCCATCGCCATGTCCTCGTCGGTGACGGTGCCGGCGTCGTATTTCCAGCCGGCCTCGCGGGTGAGAAGCTCCGCCGCCTTCAGTTCGGTCGCCATGTCGGCGAGCTTGAACGAGACGCCCTGGAACTTGCCGATCTGCTGGCCGAACTGTTCGCGCTGCGCGGCATATTCGATGGCGTGCTGCAGGGCGCGTTCGGCGCGGCCGAGGCAGGTGGAGGCGACCTGCAGGCGGGTGGCACCGAGCCAGGAATTCGCCACCTCGAAGCCCTTGTGGACCTCGCCCAAAATCTGCTCCCTGGGCAGTCGGCAATCGTCGAATTCGAGGATCGCATTGGTGTAGCCGCGGTGCGAGACGTTGCGGTAGCCGTCGCGGACGGTGAAGCCGGGCGTGCCCTTGTCGACGAAGAAGGCGGTGATCTTCTTGCGTTTGCCGCGCGGCGAGTCTTCCTCGCCCGAGGCCATGAAGACGATCGCGAAGCCGGCGATGTCGGCGTGGCTGATGAAATGTTTGGTTCCGTTGAGCACCCAGTCGTCGCCGTCCTGGCGCGCGGTCGCCTTCATGCCGCGCAGGTCGGAGCCCGCGCCGGGCTCGGTCATGGCGAGGCAGTCCCAGGTCTCGCCGCGGATGCAGGGATAGAGATATTTCTCCTTCTGCGCGTCGGTACCGGCGAGCAGGATGTTGGAGGGGCGTGCGACGCAGGTCCAGTGTAGCGCGTAGTTGGCGCGGCCGAGCTCCTTCTCGTAGAGCAGCCAGGACAGCGTATCGAGCCCCGCGCCACCGACCTCGGCCGGCATGTTGGCGGCGTAGAGGCCGGCGGCCATCGCCTTCTTCTGCAGCTCGCGGATCAGGTCCATCTCCAGCTTGCCGGTGCGCTCCACCTCCGCCTCGTGCGGATAGAGCTCGGTCTCGACGAAGGACCGCGTCGTCTCGACGATGAGCTTCTGTTCGTCGGTGAGGCCGAAGTTCATGGGTGTGACTCCCGTCCCTTGTGCGACGAACCCCCCTCTGGCCTGCCGGCCATCTCCCCCTCAAGGGGGAGATTGGCAGCTTCGGCGACGCGATTAATCTCCGCCATTGAGGGGGAGATGGCCGGCAGGCCAGAGGGGGGTGTTGGATAACCACAACTCAGCCCTTCCTCTTTTTCTTGGCTTCGACCTTCTTCGGCTTCGTCGCTTTCGCCTTCTCCGCCGCCTTGGACACCTTCGCCTTGGCCCCCTTGCCGAGCTGCTTCACATAGGTCTTGTGCAGCTCGCCGGCGCCCCAGCCCTTGCCCTTGTCGGCCTTGGCGAGCGCCTCCATGATGCCGATCAGGTTTTCGTCGCGGATCTTCTCCAGCTCGCGGATCGACCATTGCGAAGACTGGTCGTCGGACTGCGAGGCGATCAGGTCGACCAGCTCGTCGTTGAACTCCGGCACGTCCATCAGCTTGGTCCAGGGCCAAGACAGGCAGGGACCGAACTGGGCCATGAAGTGGCGCATGCCGGCCTCGCCGCCGGCGATGCGGTAGACCTGGAACATGCCCATCTGCGCCCAGCGCAGGCCGAAGCCGTAGCGCATGATGTCGTCCAGTTCCTCGACGGTGCAGATGCCGTCCTTGATCAGCCACAGCGCCTCGCGCCACATGGCTTCCAGCAGGCGGTCGCCGACGAAGGCCTCGATCTCCTTG
The DNA here is from genome assembly GCF_024699925.1 of Mesorhizobium sp. J428. Lineage (NCBI taxonomy): Bacteria > Pseudomonadati > Pseudomonadota > Alphaproteobacteria > Hyphomicrobiales > Phyllobacteriaceae > Mesorhizobium > Mesorhizobium sp. J428. The sequence continues at coordinate 990,798 of NZ_JAJOMX010000001.1, read as the reverse complement.
CGGATGACGACCGGCTTCATGCCGATCCCAGCATAATAGTCGCGGGCGAGTTCGATCGCCTCGGGCCAGGTCTGCTCGCCGCCGACGATCTCGACGATCGGCAGCAGGTAGACCGGGTTGAACGGATGGCCGACGACCAGCCGCTCCGGATGCTTCTTCATCGCCACCTGCATGTCGGTCGGCTTGATGCCGGAGGTGGACGAGCCGACCAGCGCGGAGGAGGGCGCATGCGCGTCGATCTCGGCCAGGACCCTGTGCTTGAGGTCGAGCCGCTCCGGCACGCTTTCCTGGATGAAGTCGGCGTCGGCGACCGCCTCGGCGATCGTCCTGGCGTAGGTGATCTTGCCTTCCTTCGGCAGGCCGGCGGTGGCCATGCGCCTGTAGGCGCGGCGGGCGCCCTTCATCACCTCGTCGACCTTGCGCTTGGCCTCGGGGTCCGGGTCGAACACCGCGACGTCGATGCCGTTCAGCACGAGGCGGGCAACCCAACCCGCGCCGATGACGCCGCCGCCGATGCAGGCTGCTTTGGTGATTGTCATGCGATGTCTCCCGCAAACATGATGCCCCCTCCATCACGCTTCGCGTGGTCCCCCTCCCCGCTCCGCAGGGGAGGATCGGCCGTCGCGATGTTCGCGGCCTATATCCTCCCCCGTTTACGGGGAGGGGGACCGCCGAAGGCGGTGGAGGGGGCGCAAGTTCAGCAACACTAAGCCGCCTTCGCCGAAACCGGCGCGCGCTTGGTCAGGTTGAGCTTCTTGCGCACTTCCTCCGGGCCGATGACGCGCGCGCCCATGTTCTCGATCACCGTCACCGCCTTTTCGACCAGCTGTGCGTTGGTGGCGAGCACGCCCTTGTCGAGCCAGAGATTATCCTCCAGCCCGACGCGGACATTGCCGCCGGTGAGCACGGCAGCCGCCGCATAGGCCATCTGGTTGCGGCCGAGCGAGAAGGCGGAGAAGGTCCAGGTCTTCGGCACGTTGTTGACCATGGCCATGAAGGTGTTCAGGTCGTCCGGTGCACCCCACGGCACGCCCATGCAGAGCTGGACCAGGGCGTCCGGCTTCAGGACGCCTTCCTCGACGAGCTGTTTCGCGAACCAGAGATGGCCGGTGTCGAAGGCCTCGATCTCCGGCTTCACGCCCATCGCCGTCATCATGCCGCCCATGGCGCGCAGCATGCCGGGCGTGTTGGTCATGACGTAGTCGGCCTCGGCGAAGTTCATCGTGCCGCAGTCGAGCGTGCAGATCTCGGGCAGGCACTGGCGGACATGCTCGACGCGGTCGGTGGCGCCGCCCATGTCGGTGCCGGCCTCCTTCAGCGGCAGCGGCTTCTCGACGCTACCGAATACTATGTCGCCGCCCATGCCGGCGGTGAGGTTCAGCACCACGTCGACATTGGCGTCGCGAATGCGCTCGGTGACTTCGCGGTAGAGGTGCACATCGCGGCGCGGCTTGCCGGTCTCGGGATCGCGGACATGGCAGTGGACGATCGCGGCGCCCGCCTTTGCCGCGGCGATGGCAGAGTCGGCGATCTCTCTCGGCGAGCGGGGAACGTGCGGCGAGCGGTCCTGCGTGCCGCCCGAGCCTGTGACGGCGCAGGTGATGAAGACCTCGCGGTTCATTTCGAGCGGCATGGCAATCTCCTCCGTGGCGTTCCGTCCGGACGCCGGACGAAAACCCTGTCTTCGACTGCAGGCAGCTTCCCCCGCCTTGCGCCTCGGCGCTTCACGATTTACGAATTCTGTATGCCGAAAAGCGAAAGGCCATCGATCTTCACGACTGATCAGTCGCCGCTCACGCTGACGATGCTGGTGTTCTCCGGCTGCTCGATCATGTGCGTGGCCTCGGCGGTCGATCCGCTGCGCGCCGCGAACCGGATCGCCGGTCGGACGGTGTTCGACTGGACGCTTGTCTCCGCCGACGGCGAACCGCCGGTCACGACCGCCGGCCTGCCGGTCGCGGTGTCCGGCCGGTTCGATCCGCAGGCCAAGGTGGACGTGCTCATGGCCATCGGCGGGTTCGGCACGCGGCATGAGACGTCCGCCGCGCTGGTCTCAGGCTTCCGGCGCGCTGGGCGGGCGGCGCGGGCCGTGGGCGGCATCGAGGCGGGCGGCTGGCTGCTCGGGCACGGCGGCCTGCTCGAGGGGAGGGCGGCCACGACCCACTGGGAGGATTTCGAGGACTTTGCGGCGCGTTTTCCGGACACCGACGTGCGGCCGGACCGCTACGTGATCGACGGGCCGGTGTTCACCACCGGCGGCGCCTCGCCGACCTTCGACCTGATGCTGCATCTGGTGCGCTCCCGGCTCGGCATGGCGGTGGCGCTCGATGTCGCCTCGGTGTTCATCTACGACCAGGCGAGGGCGGCGACCGACGCGCAGCCGCTGGTCTCGCTCGGCCGGCTCGACGGCTACGACCCGCGGCTGGCGCAGGCGATCCGGCTGATGGAGAGCCATGTCGACCGGCCGCTGACGGTCGCTGCGATCGCAAAGCGGTTGGGCCTGTCGACGCGGGCGCTCGAACTGATGTTCTCGCGCTCGATCGGCGAGACGCCGGGCGCCTATTATCTGCGGCTGCGCCTCAACGCGGCGCGGAGATTGGTGCTCGATACGGCGGAGCCGATGGCCGACATCGCGGCCCGGACGGGCTTCTCCTCCGCGTCGGCCTTCAGTCGGGCGTTCAAGGCCGGGTTCGGCAAGGCGCCGGCGCTGATGAGACGGGCGTGAGCGTTGTAGGGATTGCTCGACGGCGGCGTGACCGCCGTCCAGCCTTGCGAGGTCAGGCCGCCACGGCCGAGAGGTCGGCTGCGGGGTAGTCGGTGTAGCCTGCTGCGCCGCCGCCGTAGAAGGTTGCGCGCTGCGGTTCGTTAAGCGGAGCCCTGGCCTTGAACCGAGCGAGGAGATCCGGATTGGCGATGTAGAGCCGGCCGAACGCCACCATGTCGGCGCGGCCGCTGGCGACGGCTTCCTCAGCAAGCTCGCGGTCGTAGCCATTGTTAACCATCCAGACGCCCGTTCCGCCGGCATCGCGGTAGGCGGCCTTCAGGGCTGTCCAGTCGAAGGGCTTGTCGCCCTGGGTGAAATCGCGCGCGCCGCCGGTGGCGCCCTCGATGACGTGGACATAGGCGAGGCCGCGCGCGGCGAGGCCGCGCACGACATGCTCGAAGAGCGGCTGTGGATCGGGGTCGGAGGCGTCGTTGGCAGGCGTCACGGGCGAGATGCGGATCGCCGTCTTGGCGCCGCCGATCTCGGCGACGATCGCGTCCACTACCTCGAACAGCAGGCGGGCGCGGTTTTCGATCGAGCCGCCATAGTCGTCGGTGCGCTGGTTGGTACCGGAGCGCAGGAACTGGTCGATGAGGTAGCCGTTGGCGCCGTGGATCTCGATGCCGTCGAAGCCGGCCTCCTTTACTGCCGCGCGGGCGGCGCGCCGGTAGTCGTCGACGATGCCGGCAAGCTCCGCACGATCGAGTGCGCGGGGTTCGGAGGTCGGCGCGAACTCGCCGCTGCCATCGGCGTGGATGATGTAGGTCTTGGTCTTCGCCGTGATCGCGGAGGGCGCCACCGGCTGGCCGCCGTTCGGCTGGAGGGACGAGTGCGAGACGCGGCCGACATGCCAGATCTGCGTGAAGATGTGCCCACCGGCGGCGTGGACGGCATCGGTGATCTTCTTCCAGCCGGCCAACTGCTCCGGCCCGTAGAGGCCGGGAACGTCCGCGTAGCCCTGGCCCTGCTGGGTGATCGCGGTGCCTTCGCTGATCAGCAGGCCGGCGGACGCGCGCTGCGTGTAATAGGTGACGCCGAGCGGGCCGGGCACGGCCTTCGGCGAACGGTTGCGCGTCAGCGGCGCCATGGCGAGGCGGTTCGGCAGCGTGATGTCGCCGAGCTTGATCGGATCGTAGAGGGTAGGCATGGGCAGTCCTTGTTGCTGGGAGGTCAGAGGTCGGTGAGGGAGGCGCGGAAGGCCGCGATCGTGTCCTCGTTGCGGGAATAGAAGACCCACTGGCCCACCTTGCTCTGCGTGAGCAGGCCTGCGGAGACGAGGGTGGACAGGTGGGTGGAGACAGTAGACTGCGACAGGCCGCAGCGCTCGAACTGGTTGGCACATACCCCCATCGAATGCGGGTGCTTCTGGTCGGGGAAGTGCGTCTCGGGCTCCTTCAGCCAGCCAAGCATTTCGCGGCGGGCCGGATGCGCAAGGGCCTTCAGTATTGCGTCGCGGTCCATCACTTTTCCAGGATCGACAATTTCCGATTTATAAATCGATAATCATCGATATAGGAAGCGTCCGGGTGCTTTAAACCCCCGCTCGTCCGGAAATTGCTTTCCTTTCGCAGCGAAGGGTGAGGAGATCGTTCCGATGTCCCGTCTCTTGCGGATTCGCCCTCATGCTGATTGCCCATCTGTCCGACCCGCATCTGCAACCGCGCGGCGTGCTGTATCAGGACGTGGTCGATTCCAACGCGATGTTCGAGGCGGCGATCCGGCATCTCAACGGACTGCAGCCCGAGCCGGACCTCGTGATCCTGAGTGGCGACCTCGTCGACACGGGATCGAGCGACGAATATGCGCATGCGCTCGAGCTGCTGGCGACGATCCGCAAGCCGCTGCTGGCGATCCCCGGCAATCACGACGAGCGGGAAGCGTTTCGCGCGGCTTTCCGCGACCGGCCATGGGTGGCTCGTTCAGGCCCGCTCCACGTCGTCGCCGACGGGTTCGGCCCGGTGCGGATCATCGGCTTCGACGTGACGGTGCCCGGCGCGCATCATGGCGACGTCGACGACGCTGCCGCGGCATGGCTCGTCGATGTGCTGCAGGCTGACCCGGAACGGCCGACGATCATCATGCTGCACCAGCCGCCGCTTCAGACCGGCGTTCCCTATCTGGACGCGTATCGCTGCTTCAATGCGGCGCGGCTGGAGGCGATCGTTCGGCGGTTTCCGGCCGTGGAGCGCGTGCTGTGCGGCCATGTGCACCGCATGATGCAGGTGCGCTTCGGCGGCACGCTCTTGATGACGGCGCCCAGCACGACGACGAGCATCGCCCTGCGGCCGTGGCCGGACGCGGAGCCAGCCTCGTTCGTCGAGCCGCCCGCAATGCTGCTGCACCACTGGCGGCCGGAGGCGGGCCTCGTCACGCATGTGGTGCCGATCGGGACCTTTCCCGGGCCCTACGACTTCGCCTGAGCCTCACCAGATCCCGTCGATGAACTCGGCCTCGTCGGCGCCGGGCCAGGGCGGCATGGTGATCGCGACCGCGGTCAGCGGCGCATCGCCGTCGTTGCGGAACTGGAAGCTGGTGCCGAGGGGAATGGTCAGCGACAGGCCGGGCGCGAGATCGGCGATCTCGTGCATGCGGCCGCTGCGCCGCCACATCTGGCCGCGGCCGGAGAGGATGAACCAGATCTCCTCGACCGTGCGGTGCCTGACCGCCTTGGAGACGGCCCCGGGCGGTAGGGTGAAATGCGCCATCGTGCCGCCGGCAAGCCGGGCGAGTTCACGAACCTGCGAACCATCCGGAGCGAGATGGTTCGGCTCTTGCGGCAGCATGACATCGGAAAAGGTCGCCTGTGCCATGCCGTTGTCCTCTCGTCTCAGAAGAAGGGCTTCGCCTTCATCGTCGCGGGTATCTTCACCCCCAGCCGCTTGAGGATGGAAGGCGCCAGCGCCAGCTGGTCGAGCAGCGTGTCCGGCTTCGGCCCCTTGGCCTGCCCGAAATAGTAGAAGGCCGTGTCCTGCTGCAGGTCTTCGTGGCCACCATGCGTGCCGCGGTCGGTCTGGCCGTGGTCGGCGGTGACGATCACCTCGTAGCCGTCCCTCAGCCAGCGCGGCAGGAAGGCGGCCAGCATGCCGTCCATGTGCAGGCAGGCATTGTCCATCTCGACGCAATCGTGGCCGAAGCGATGGCCCATCGAGTCCAGTGTGCAGGTGTGCAGGATACCGTAGTCGATACCGAAGCGCTCGGTGAGCATAGTCAGCGTCGCGAACAGGTCAACATCCGACGGCGTCATCTGGTTGTCGCGGCCATAGCCGGTCATCGTGTGGAAGCGGCCGTGGGTGATCGGGCTGTCCGGCTCGTCATATTCGAGATCGCGGACGAAATCGAACGGATAGCGGTTGAAGAATTCCGACCAGTAGGAATGGGTGACGGCGCCCGTCTTGCCGCCGGCCTTCGAGATCTCCGAGAAGAGGTCGGGCTGGGAGACGCGGAAGCGGGCCTCGTTCGACAGGATGCCATGCTCCTGCGGCGGCACGCCGGTGTGGATCGAAGCATAGCAGGGTCCGGAAATCGACGGCAGCGTGCTGCGCAGCCTCCAGACGCGTGCGTCGCCGTTCTTCACCCAGCCTTCGAGATTGCCGAAGTAGCGGCGGAAGTTCCGCTCCGGTACGCCGTCGATGATGATGAGGAGGAGCTTGGAGGAGAGGGGCATTGATAAAGCTAATCCTCAAGGTGCGAAGCGATGTCCATCCGCTGATGGAGAACGCGGACCACGTCCACTTGGCCGTGGACGAGACGGAAGATGATAAAGTGCGAACCGACCGACAGCTTCCGATAATTCGCCTTTATCTCGAAGATCTTCCGGCCCTCCCGGCCATCCACCGAAATCGAAGCGCAGGCGCGTCTTATCTCGCGAACATAACGATCGGCCCGATCGGCGCCCCAGTTGTCGGCAGTGTAATCCCAGATCCTATCGATGTCGGCCTGCGCGGCCGGTGACAGAATGTAGTTGTTCATAAACCGCGTTCGCGGCGCTTGCGGGCAATGAACTCATCGAAATCGAACGGCGTCGAGGGACCGCTCTCTTCCCCCTCGATGATCGCAGCCCTCAGAGCCTCGATCTTCGCCTGACGCTCCTCCAGCAGCTTCAAGCCTGCCGCGACGACTTCACTGGCCGAGGCAAAATTGCCACCATCAATCTGCTGCTCGATAAACTCGGCGGAGTGGTCGTCCAGCGACAGGGTCGTGTGCTTGTTCATGGCCCGCAACCTATCAGAATTCACCCGCTCCGCCAACGTGCCTACCGCTCAGTTCCCCGCGCTCTCCATCCGCCGACCCTTGATCGCCTTCTCCAGCCAGCCGAGCTCCATCTCGGGAACCGAGGAGAGCAGCAGGTCGGTGTAGGCGTCGAAGGGGGCGTGAGCACCTTGCTCTTTGGTCCGTAGCGCACGACCTCGCCGCGATACATCACGGCGATGGAATCGGCGATCGACTTCACCGTGGCAAGGTCGTGAGTGATGAACAGGTAGGCGACATCCTCCTCCTTCTGCAGGTCGAGCAGCAGTTCCAGGATGCCGTGTGCCACCAGCGGGTCGAGCGCGGAGGTGACCTCGTCGCAGATGATCAGCTTCGGCTTGGCGGCGAGCGCACGCGCAATGCAGACGCGCTGCTTCTGGCCGCCGGAAAGCTCGGCCGGATAGCGGTCGACGAAGCCCTTGCCCATTTCGATCTTGTCGAGAAGCTCGGCCACGCGCTTGTCGCGCTCGCGGCCTTTCACGCCGAAGTAGAATTCGAGCGGCCGGCCGATGATTGTGCCGACGGTCTGGCGCGGGTTCATGGCGACGTCGGCCATCTGATAGATCATCTGCAACTCGCGCAGGTCATCGCGCGTGCGGTCCTTGAGCGCGTTGGACAGCGTTCGTCCGGCGAAGGTGATCGTCCCCTGCTCGGGCGGCAGGAGGCCGGTGATTGCGCGGGCGAGCGTCGATTTGCCGGAGCCGGATTCGCCGACGACGGCGAGCGTCTGGCCGGGGAAGATGTCGACGCTGACGTTCTTCAGCACCTTGGCCATGCCGCCGGAATAGGCGGCCGTGACGTTCTTGACCGAGAGGATCGGCGTGGTGCCCGGCGCTTTCTCCTTGTGCTCGATGTGGTGCACGGAGACGAGCGCGTTGGTGTATTCCTGCCGCGGCTCCTTGATGATCTGCCGCGTGCCGCCCCATTCGACCAGCTTGCCGTGGCGCAGCACCATGATCTCGTCCGACACCTGCGCCACCACGGCGAGGTCGTGCGTGATGTAGAGCGCGGCGACGCCGGTGTCGCGAATCGCGTCCTTGATCGCCGCCAGCACGTCGATCTGGGTCGTGACGTCGAGCGCGGTCGTCGGCTCGTCGAAGACGATCAGGTCCGGCTCCGAGCAGAGTGCCATTGCAGTCATGACGCGCTGCAGCTGGCCGCCCGAGACCTGGTGCGGATAGCGGTCGCCGATCGTGTCCGGGTTGGGCAGGCTCAGCTTGCGGAAGAGCTGCTTCGCCCGCTTCTCGGCCTCGGCGCGGGTCGCCGAGCCATGGAGGATCGCCGCTTCCACCACCTGATCCATCAGGCGGTGCGCGGGGTTGAATGCTGCCGCCGCCGATTGCGCGACATAGCAGACCTCGGCGCCGCGCAGCTTGCGCACGCCTTCCTTGCCGCCCTTGAGGATGTCGCGGCCGTTGAGGATGACCTCGCCGCCGGTGATGCGCACGCCGCCGCGACCGTAGGCCATGGCGGACAGACCTATCGTGGATTTGCCGGCGCCGGATTCGCCGATCAGGCCGAGAACCTTGCCGCGGGCCAACGTCAGCGAGACGCCGTCGACGATGATCACGTCGCGCGGTGTCTCGCCCGGCGGATAGACGCGCGCCTCGATCTTGAGGTTGCGGATGTCGAGCAGCAGGTCTTCCGCCTTCGGACGTGGAGGGGTGTCGACGTGGTGAACGGTGCTCGACATCAGCCGCGCCCTCCCTTGAGGCTCGTCGTCCGGTTCAGGATCCAGTCGGCGACGAGGTTGACGGAGATCGCCAGCGCGGCGATCGCCGCCGCGGGGATCAGCGCTGCCGGAATGCCGAAGACGATGCCTTCCTTGTTCTCCTTGACCATGCCGCCCCAGTCGGCCTCGGGCGGCTGGACGCCGAGGCCCAGGAACGACAGCGCGGAAAGGAAGAGCACCGCATAGATGAAGCGAAGGCCGAGCTCGGAAACGAGCGGCGACAGTGCGTTGGGCAGGATCTCGCGGAAGATGATCCAGCCCGTGCCCTCACCGCGCAGTTTCGCCGCCTCGACGAAATCCATGACGTTAATGTCTGCGGCGACCGCACGCGACAGCCGGTAGACGCGGGTGGAGTCGAGCACCCCCATGACCATGATCAGGACCGGGATGGTCGTCGGCAGGACGGAGAGGATGACGAGGCCGAAGATCAGCGTCGGGATCGCCATCAGGAGGTCGACGAGACGCGACATCACCGTCTCGAACCAGCCGCCGATGACGGCGGCGGCGAAACCGAGCACCGAGCCCATCGTGAAGGACAGGGCGGTGGCGGCGACCGAGATGAAGATGGTGATCTGCGCGCCGTAGATCATCCGCGACAGGAGATCGCGGCCGAGATTGTCGGTGCCAAGCCAGTACTGCGACGACATCGGCTCCCAGACGCCGCCGACGATCTGGCCGGTCGGATAGGGCGCGATGAACGGCGCGAAGACGGCGACGAGGAGGAACAGCGCCGTCAGGACGAGGCCGATGAGCGAGCTGACGGGAATGCGCTTCAGCATGGCCGTCACCTCGGATGCCGCAGGCGCGGATTTGCCAGGATCGAGGCTATGTCCGCGACGATGTTGAGCGAGATGTAGACGGCGGCGAAGATGAGGCCGACGGCCTGGACCACCGGCACGTCGCGTTTGGCCACATGGTCGACCAGATACTGCCCCATGCCCGGATAGACGAAGATGACCTCGACCACGACCACGCCGACGACGAGGAAGGCGAGGTTGAGCATTACCACGTTGACGATCGGCGCAATCGCGTTCGGGAACGCGTGCTTGCGGATGATGTTCAGCTGCGACAGCCCCTTCAGCTCGGCCGTCTCCACATAGGCCGACTGCATGACGTTGAGGATCGCGGCACGGGTCATGCGCATCATGTGGGCGAGGACGACGAGGAGCAGCGCGGTGCCGGGCAGCACGATGGCGCGCAGCTTTTCCAGGAAGGGCATGCCGTCATAGACCGTGGATATCGACGGGAACCATTGCAGCTTCACCGCGAAGAAGAAGATGAGCAGGTAGCCGATGAAGAACTCCGGCAGCGAGGTGGATGCCAACGCGAAACCGGAGATGGCCTTGTCGACCGGCCCATTGCGGTAGCGCACGGCGAGCAGACCAAGCAGGATCGCGAGAGGAATGGCGACGACCGCGGTCCAGAAGGCAAGGAACAGCGTGTTCCACAACCTCGGCCCCAAGGTGGTCGCGATATCCTGCCGGGTGGTCAGGGCAGTGCCGAGATCACCTGTCAGGATGCCGCCCAGCCAGCGGAAATAGCGGATGTAGGCCGGGTCATTGAGGCCCAGCTCCTGGCGCAGGTTGGCGAGCGCCGTGGGCGTCGCCGATTGGCCCAAGATCGAGGCGGCGACATCACCCGGCAGGATCTGGGTGCCGGCGAAGATGAGCGCCGACACCGCGAAGAGGAGGAGAACGCCCATCGCCACGCGTTGGGCGATGAGCTTCAGGATCGGAGAGCCTCTCACGGCCCTGATCCGCTTAAGCCGCGACCCAGCATTCGGCCAACGCGTAGCCGTCCATCATCTCGCCGGCCGGATGAGGCGTGAAGCCGCCCGCCTTGCCGCCCGACGCGTCGATGAAGTCGTTGAACATCGGCAGGATCAGGCCGCCCTCGTCGCGGACGATCGTTCCCATGTCGGCATACATCTGCTTGCGCTTGGCCTCGTCGAGCTCGCTGCGCGCCGCCAGCAGCATCTGGTCGAACTTCTCGTTGAAGAAGCGCGTGTCGTTCCAGTCGGCCTTCGAGTAGTAGGCGGTGGTGTACATCTGGTCCTGCGTCGAGCGCCCGCCCCAGTAGGAAGTGGAGAAGGGCTGCTTGTTCCAGACCTCCGACCAGTAACCGTCGCCCGGCTCGCGCTTCACCTCGATCGTGATGCCGGCGGCCGCGCAGGACTGCTGGTAGAGCTGGGCCGCGTCGACCGCGCCAGTGAAGGCGACATCCGAGGTGCGCAGCAGGACCGGGCCGGAATGGCCGGACTTCTGGTAGTGGAACTTGGCCTTGTCCGGATCATAGGTGCGCTGTTCCAGCTCGGTGAAGAGCGGGTAGGCGGCGTTGATCGGGAAATCGTTGCCGACCGAGCCATAGCCGAACAGGATCTTCTCGAGCATTTCCTCGCGATTCATGGCGTATTTCAGCGCGAGGCGCAGGTCGTTGTTGTCGAACGGCGCCGTGTTGCAATGCATGATGAACACGTAGTGGCCGCGGCCGGAGACGTTCTGGATCGTCACGCCGGGCACCCGCTTGATCAGTTCGACGATCTTGGGCTCGACGCGGTTGATCATGTGCACCTGGCCGCCCTGGAGCGCGGAGGTGCGCGCGGTGGCGTCGTTGATGACGATGATCTCGATCTGGTCGGCATGGCCCATGGCGTCGCCGCCATGGTAGTTGGCGAACTTCTCGCCGCCCTGGCGCACGCCCGGCTCATTGACGGTGACCTTGTACGGGCCGGCCGAGATGCCCTCGGTCGGGTTGTCCTTGCCGCCGTTCGGCTGGATGATGAGGTGGTAGTCGGCCATCAGGTAAGGGAAGTCGGCATCGGCGCTCGCCAGTTCGACGATCACCTCGTTGCCGCTTGCCTTGACGCCGGTGATGTTGGTCAGGATGCCAAGCGCGCCCGACTTCGAGTTGGCATCGGCGTGGCGCGTGATCGTGGCCGCGACGTCTTCGGCGGTGACCGTCTTGCCGTTGTGGAACTCGACGCCCTGCTTGATCTTCATCGTCCAGGTCTTGGCGTCGTCGGACGCGCCGATCTCCTCGGCGATCTGGTTCTTGAGCGAGCCGTCGCGGTTCAGGCGGACAAGATATTCGCCCCAGCACTTGCCGAAGGAGAACGGCACCTGGCTGAGGAAGGATGCGGGGTCGAGGCTGTTGGTTGCCTCGCCGCCCTGCAGGCCGGCCTTGAGGATGCCGCCCTTGACGGCGCCCTGGGCGCGCGCTGCGCTGCCGAGCAGGGTGTTGGCAAATGCGGCGGATGCACCGAGCGCCGCGGCTCGGCCGAGGAAGTCTCGGCGGCTCAGGCGGCCTGCAACGACGTAGCGGCTCAGGAATTCCAATTCATTGGACATGGTAAGCTCCTCACTCGGATTGTGTTGCCCCAGGGCCAATTAGAAGGCCTCTTTGTGACACCGATATTGGCGCTGAATGGTTTTACGCCGCAAGGCCGTATGCGACATTCCGTGGCGTAAATAAATGCAGGCGGACAAACGCCCCGCGCAGGGGCAATTGCTAGAGGTGCCGACGTGCCACCGTGTCGGCGAAATCCCGCTCGAACAGGCGATCCGAACCTTCCCACGCCTCCAGGCGGGCGGCGAGATAAAAGCTCTCGGCGTCCGACCGCATCGACGACCGGGCTTCGGTGCGGACCGACCAGTCGCCGCGTGACAGGGTTTGCTCCCACCAGATCTCCGCCCGCGCCGACAGCGGGTCGTCGGGCCGGATCGTCCAGCGCTCGGACATCCGCGAGCCGGTAACGAGGCCGTGGTCAAGGTCGCGCACCTCGCCGAAGTCGTTCGCCACGACGACCATCACCAGCCCCGTTTCCAGGTCGCGCTCGATGCGGCGCTCGGAGGACGGCGGCCGAAGTTCCTCGACCTGCCATGCCGGCGCGGCCTGCGGCGCCTCGAAATGCCACTCGTCGCCTGCGGCCGTGGGACGGACCGGAAGCGCCAGCGCTCCGGCGGTCAGCTCGACCGATGCCGCCTCCGGCGACGGCCAGACGGCGGGCCAGTAGGCCGTCGAGATCGCAACACGCAGATGGTGGCCCGCCGGAATGCGATAGGCGCACTGGTCGAGGACGACCGTGGCGATGGTCGGTTCCCCGGGAACGAGAGGTTGCGGGAACTCGTGCGAATTACGGTGCGTGAGGTTGAGCAGGCCGTAGCTGATCAGTTCCGAGGCGCCGTCGGGATGCACGTCGCAGAGGCGGACGCAGAGGTTCGCCTGCGGCCGGTCCGGTATGAAGGCAAGGCGGACGGACGGCGCCCCGACGATGTCCAGCGCTTCGTCCAAAACGTCGCCATCGAAGCAGGCGGACAGCGCATCGTCGGGCCGCTGGTCGCCCGGCAGTTCCGGGCCGAAGTTGAACGGGAAATACTCGCCGGTGGCGAGGCCGCAATCCTGCGGCGAGGCGACGAGGCGCAAGAACGGGGAGGGCGCGTCGGCGAGCCGCGAGGCTGCAAGGTGCAGCGCGCGCGTCGAGATGCCGGGCGAGGGCCATTGGCTCTCCGCGATCCAGCGGCCCGGACGTTCGGGATGCCAGTAGGCGGGGCGCACGCTGTCCATCAGCCACAGCCGCATGGCCGGATCGTCCTCGACGCCGGTGTCGATATCCTTGAGCCAGCGGTCCCACCAGCGCAGGGCCTCCTGCAGGAAGCCGATCGCCGGCCCGGGGGCGGCGAAATGCGGGTATTTGTGGATCCACGGCCCGACGATACCCTTCACCGGCGCGGAGACATTCTCGACCAGGTGCGACATCGTGTTGCGATAGCCGTCGTGCCAGCCGCCGATCGACAGCACCGCCGCCTCGATCGCCGCATAGTCCTCGCAGACCGATCCGTGCTTCCAGTAAGCGTCGCGGGTCTGGTGCGAGAACCAGGTCCTGGCGAGGAAGGGCATGTTCTCCAGCCGCTTGAGCCACATCTCGCGCCACCGCGCGCCGACGAGGGCGGGGTCCGGCGGGCGCGACGAATAAGAGAGCATGTTGGCCGCCCAGCCGAGGTTTTCGTTGAGCAGGCAGCCGCCCTTATAGTGGATGTCGTCGGCATAGCGGTCGACGGTCGAGCAGAGGGTGATGATCGCCTTGAGCGCGGGGGGGCGGAGTGCCGCGACCTGGAGCGCGTTGAAGCCGCCCCAGGAGATGCCCATCATGCCGACCTTGCCATTGCACCAGGGCTGGGCGGCGGCCCAAGCGATAACGTCGCAGGCGTCCTGCAACTCCTGCGCGGTATATTCGTCCTCCATCAATCCGTCGGAGTCGCCGTTGCCGCGCATGTCGACACGGATCGAGGCATAGCCGTGGCCGGCGAAATACGGGTGGGTGAGTTCGTCGCGCGCGGTCGTGCCGTCGCGCTTGCGGTAGGGCAGGTGCTCGAGGATCGCCGGCACCGGGTTCTCTGTAGCATCCTCCGGCATCCAGATGCGCGCCGACAGCCGGCATCCGTCGGGCATGACGATGCCGATGTCGGGATATTCGACGACACGGCGGGGAAAGGAAGTGACGGTCTTCATGACCGCATCCGACTATGCCCCGCCTCGCGAGGCAAGGCTCGGATGCGACATCAATCGCCGCTCAATTCAACGGAATGTCGTTGTCCTGCTTCTGCGCCTGATAGGTCGCCGACAGGCGGTCATAGGTCCCGACCAGTGTGTCGGCGCGGGCGGAGAGGCGGGTGCGGTCGGGCTCGGGCAGGGCCGAGATCATCCGACGCAGCGAACGGCCGGTCCAGAAGGCATTGGTGGCGTTGTAGCCGCCGGGGTCGAGCGTGAAGACCTCCTTCAGGATCTTCAAATCGTGGGGAATGGCGAAGGCGTCGCGCGAATCCTCGTGGCTGAAGAAATAGTAGAAATTGTCGAAACCGGTCCAGGTGATGGCGGAGAGGCAGAGCGAGCAGGGCTCGTGGGTGGCGAGGAAGACGCAGTCCTTCGTCTCGGGCCGGCTGGCCTTCGGCAGTTCGTAGAAGCGCTTCAGCGCATGGACCTCGCCGTGCCAGAGCGGGTTTTCCAGCTCGTTGTTGGTCTCGGCGATCACCACCGACAGGTCGTCCTTGCGCAGGATCGCGGCGCCGAACAGCTTATTGCCCGCCGCGACGCCCGCCGCGGTCTTCGGAACGATGTCGTGCTCCATGACGTCGAGCAGGCGTTCGATCAAGGCGGTGTCGGTCATGCGAGGCCCTCCGGCAGGGTGATCGTCCAGGGTTCGGCGAAATGGTGCTCTTCGAGGTTCTTTTCCTTCCCCGCGCGGTCGACAACGAGGAAATCCTGCGGCGCGCCGATGGGGGTCAGCACCGCATGCCAGAGGTTGCGCGGATAGTTCACGCCCTGGCCGGGCGCGGTGACGAAGGCGTGCGGGGTGCCGGGAGTGCCGTCCGCGTCATGCGCGACCACGACGAGGAAGGGGCGCGGCGAGAGCGGCATGAAGGCCTGGCTGCCGAAAGGGTGGCGCTCCATCATGTCGAGGGTGAGCGGAAACGCGTAGGGCGTGGCGCGGAAGATCGACAGGATGACACGCGCGTCGGTGCCGACAGCTTCGGCGGTGGCGAGGTCGTGGTAGCGCTCGCACTTGCCGGCATTGATCGGATAGTGGTTCGGCCAGTCCATGTCGAGCACGTCGCCGAAGGCAGCGAAGGTTTCGCGGGTCAGGGGGCAGGCGGTGAGGGTTTTCACGAACGACCCCCCTCTGGCCTGCCGGCCATCTCCCCCTCAAGGGGGAGATTGGCTGACGCGTCGGATTTTGCCAATCGTCGACGCTGCAGGGGGGGCGCATACGCCGGAGCTGCAAATCTCCCCCCTTGAGGGGGAGATGGCCGGCAGGCCAGAGGGGGGTGGTCTTCGTCCGCACCTATCGCCTCAACCCAAGCCTAGGGTGCCGGTTGACGTCCTTGTAGAGCAGGTAGCGGAACTTCCCCGGTCCGCCGGCGTAGCAGGCCTGCGGGCAGAAGGCGCGCAGCCACATGAAGTCGCCGGCTTCCACCTCCACCCAGTCCTGGTTGAGCTTGTAGACCGCCTTGCCCTCCAGCACGTAGAGCCCGTGCTCCATGACGTGGGTCTCCATGAAGGGGATGATCGCGCCGGGCTCGAAGGTGACGATGTTGACGTGCATGTCATGGCGCAAATCCTCAGGGTCGACGAAGCGGGTCGTCGCCCATTTGCCAGCGGTGCCGGGCATGGAGAGCGGCACTACGTCCTGGTCGTTGGAGAACTGCAACGGCGGCATGTCGATGCCGTCCACCTTCTCGTAGATCTTGCGGATCCAGTGGAATTTCGCCGGCCCGGTGCCGGTGTTGCGCAGCGTCCAGCGGCTGCCGGGCGGCAGGAAGGCCCAGCCGCCCTTGAGCATGCGGTGCGCGGCGCCGTCGACGGTGACCATCAGCTCGCCGTCCATCAGGAAGATGACGCCCTCGGCTTCCGCATCCGGCTCGGGCCGGTCGCTGCCGCCGCCGGGCGAGACGTCCATCACATACTGCGTGAAGGTCTCCGAGAAGCCGGAGAGCGGCCGCGCGATGATCCAGGCGATGGTGCGCTGCCAGTGCGGCAGGTAGGAGGTGACGATCTCGCGCATCACGCCGCGCGGGATGAAGGCATAGGCCTCGGTGAAGACCGCGCGGCCGGTCAGCAGGTCCGTCTGCGGCGGATGGCCACCGGGCGGGGCGACATATTGGGGTCCGGCCATCTTGATTGTCCTTCCTAGGCCGGCAGCAGGTCGCGCAGCCTGTACCAGGCGATGCGTTCCACCTGCCGGCAGGCTGCGGCGAATTCCCCCGCCCTGTCGTTGGCGAGGCGCGCGCCGAAGGCTTCGAGGATCGAAGCCCTGGTGTTGTCGCGCACCGCGATGATGAAGGGGAAGCCGAACTTCGCGACATAGTCGGCGTTCAGCTGCGTGAAGGTCTCGCGCTCTGCGTCGGTCAGCGCATCGAGGCCGGCGGAGGCCTGTTCCGAGGTCGATTCCGGCGTCAGCCGCCTTGCGGCGGCGAGCTTGCCGGCGAGGTCCGGATGGGCCTTGAGGACGCCCAGCCGCTCGCCCTCGCTCGCCGAGCGGAAGGCGCGGCAGAGCGCGTTGTGCAGGCCGCCGGCTGAATCGTGCGCCGGGCCGAGCTCCAGCTCGAAGGCGCGCTCGGCGACCCATGGCGAGTGCTCGAAGATCGAGCCGAAGCGGGCGACGAAATCCGCGCGGCTCATGCGCGAGGGGCGAAGTGCCGCCGCCTGGTAAGGGTGATGCTCGCGCCAGTGGCGGGCGATGTCGGTGCGGCGCGCGATCCAGACATTGTCGTGGGACTGGACGTAGTCGATGAAGCGCTGCAGTGCCGCCGCGCGGCCTGGACGCCCGACGAGGCGGCAGTGCAGGCCGATGTTCATCATCGACGGCCGGCCGGCGCGGCCTTCGGCGTAATGGGTGTCGAAGGCGTCCTTGAGGTAGGTGAAGAACTGCTGACCTTCGGCATAGCCCGCCTGGATCGCGAAGCGCATGTCGTTGGCGTCGAGCGTGTAGGGCAGGATCAGCTGCGGCGGGATCGGGTTGCCGTGCCCGTCATGGTCGAGCCAGTAGGGCAGGTCGTCGTCCATCGTGTCCGACACGTAGTCGAAACCGCCCTCGGCCGCGGCAAGCCGCACGGTGTTGACCGAGGTGCGGCCGGTGTACCAGCCGCGCGGCCGCTCGCCGGTCACCTCGGCATGCAGGCGGATCGCCTCTTCCATATGCGCGCGCTCGACCTCTTCGGGCGTGTCGCGGTAGTCGATCCATTTCAGGCCGTGCGAGGCGATCTCCCAGCCGGCCGCCTGCATGGCCGCGACTTGGTCGGGCGAACGCGCAAGCGCTGTTGCGACGCCGTAGATCGTCAGCGGGATGCCGGCCGCGGTGAACATCCGATGCAGCCGCCAGAAGCCGGCGCGCGCGCCGTATTCGTAGATCGATTCCATGTTCCAGTGGCGCATGCCGGGCCAGGGCTGGGCGCCGGTGATCTCGGACAGGAACGCCTCGGAGGCGGCGTCACCGTGCAGGATCGAGTTCTCGCCGCCTTCCTCGTAGTTCAGCACGAACTGGACGCAGACATGGGCGCCGCCGGGCCATTTCGGATCGGGCGGATTGGCCCCGTAGCCGCGCATGTCGCGCACATAACGTCTTGGTTCGGTCATCGATGTCCTGCCGGGAGTTCAACTGCTCCCCATTCAACACTATCAAAGGGGATCAGTGCGATACCCCTCGAAAATTTTGAAAGTCTTTGTGTAGCCACACGCCGCGCCAGGGCTTATCCATTCCCTTGAAATGCCGCACAATCCGCAGGCACGGCGAATGCCGTGCCTGGACAAGAGGCAGGAACGAATGGCGCAAGGCAGCGGCGGAAAGCTGACAACCCACGTGCTGGACACGGCGACGGGCAAGCCGGCAGCCGGACTGGAGATCTGGCTCTACCGGGTCAGCGGCAATTCGCACAAGAAGATCAAGGCGGTGACGACCAATGCCGACGGACGTTGCGACGAGCCGCTGCTGGCCGGCAAGGATTTCAAGACCGGGCAGTACGAGCTGGTGTTCCTCGCCGGGGACTATCTGCGGGCGCAGGGAACCGACCTGCCTGACCCGCTGTTCCTCGACCAGGTGCCGATCCGTTTCGGCATGGCCGAGGAGGCGCACTATCACGTGCCGCTGCTCATCTCGCCCTACGGCTATTCGACCTACAGGGGGAGCTGATCCGCAATGCCAGCCATCCGCTCCACGATCCGCTTCCTCCTGAACGACGAGACGGTCGAGATAGCAGACCTCAGGCCCGACGAAACCCTGCTCGACTGGCTGCGGCTGCGACGGTCGCTACGCGGCACCAAAGAAGGTTGTGCGGAAGGCGATTGCGGCGCCTGCACGGTGTTGGTGGGGCGGCTGGCCGGCGACGGGCTGGTCTACGAGAGCGTCAATGCCTGTATCCGCTTTCTTGCCAGCCTCGACGGCTGCCATGTGGTCACGGTGGAGCACCTGAAGGGCCAGAACGGCCGGCTGCATCCCGTCCAGCAGGCGATGGTCGACTTCCAAGGCTCGCAATGCGGCTTCTGCACGCCCGGCTTCGTGATGTCGCTCTACGGCCTGTGGATGCGCGAGCCGTGGCCGTCTGAGGCGGCGATCGAGAAGGCGCTGCAGGGCAATCTCTGCCGCTGCACCGGCTACGACGCGATCGTGAAGGCGGCGAAGGCGATCTCGGAATACGGCGTCGCCGCCGATAGCGAGCTCGCCGCCGAGCGCGGCCGGATCAGCGACGCGCTGTGGGAGATGCGCGACGGATCGCGCGTCGAGATCGGATCGGGCAAGGACCGGCTGGTCATCCCGGTCTCGGCAGACGACCTGGCCGAGGTTCTCGATGCGGAACCGGGTGCGCGGATCGTCGCTGGCTCGACCGATGTCGGCCTGTGGGTGACCAAGTTCATGCGCGACATTACGCCCGTCGTCTTCGTCGGCCATCTCGACGACCTGAAGGGTATCGAGGAGGCGGACGGCGTGCTGACGATCGGCGCCGGCGTCACCTATACCGAGGCCCGCGAGGCGCTCGCGGCGCGCATTCCGGCCTTTGGTCCGCTGATCGACCGGATCGGCGGTGATCAGGTGCGCAACATGGGCACCATCGGCGGCAACATCGCCAACGGCTCGCCCATCGGCGATACGCCGCCGCCGCTGATCGCACTCGGCGCCACGCTGACGCTGCGCAAGGGCAGCGCGCGGCGGACGATCCCGCTCGAAACCTTCTTCCTCGCCTATGGCAAGCAGGACCGGCAGGCGGGCGAGTTCGTCGAGGCGGTGCACGTGCCGCTGCCGAAGGCCGGCGCGCATTTCGGCGTGCACAAGGTCACAAAGCGTCGCGACGAGGACATTACCGCGACGCTCGGCGCGTTCCATGTCGAGGTCGAGGGCGGGCGCGTGACGTCGGCGCGCATCGCCTATGGCGGCATGGCGGCGACGCCGAAGCGAGCGGGCGCGGTCGAGGCGACCCTTGTCGGCCAGGAATGGTCGGTCGCGACCGTCGAGGCGGCGATGGCGGAGTATCCGAAGGATTTCACCCCGCTCAGCGACATGCGCGCCTCAGCGGAGACAACGCATGACCGTGGCGAAGAACCTGCTGCTGCGCTTCTATTTTGAGACGACCGGCACGAAAAAGCGGATCACCATTACGCGGGAGCGCGCGGCATGACCCATCACGCCCCGAACCTTCGCGCCGAGAAGATTTCCGGCGGCGTCGCCACCGACCGGCGGCACGATTCCGCGCACAAGCACGTCACCGGCACGGCGGTCTACATCGACGACATGCCGGAGCCGGCCGGCCTGCTGCACGGCTGCCTGGGGCTCTCCACCGTGACGCATGCAAAGGTTCTGTCGATGGATCTCGACGCGGTGCGCACCGCGCCGGGCGTCAGGCTGGTGCTGACCGGCAAGGACATGCCGGCCTCCAACGACATCAGCCCGACCGGCCGGCACGACGAGCCGGTGCTCGCCGACGGCCTCGTCCAGTTCTACGGCCAGCCGATCTTCGCCGTGATCGCCGAGACGCGCGAGCAGGCGCGGCGCGCCTGCCGGCTGGCGAAGGTGGAGTATGAAGAGCTGCCCTTCTTCACCGATGTCGGCGAGACCGACCGGAAGAACGGCAAGATGGTGACGCCGCCGCTCAAGCTGGAGCGCGGCGATGCAGAGGGCGCGATCGCTGCCGCGCCACGCCGGATCGGCGGCCAGATGAGGGTCGGCGGCCAGGAGCACTTCTATCTCGAAGGCCATATCGCGCTCGCGGTGCCCGGCGAGGATCAGGACGTGACGGTCTACTCCTCGACGCAGCATCCGAGCGAGGTGCAGCACATGGTGGCGCATGTGCTGGGCGTGCCCTCGCATGCGGTGACGATCGAGATCCGCCGCATGGGCGGTGGCTTCGGCGGCAAGGAGACGCAGGGCAACCAATTCGCGGCGATCGCGGCCGTGGCGGCGAAGAAGCTTGGCCGCGCGGTGAAGATTCTGCCCCGACCGCGACGACGACATGACCGCGACCGGCAAGCGGCATGATTTTCTTATCGACTACGAGGTGGGCTTCGATGAGGAGGGCCGCATCCTCGGCGCGGACTTCCACTACGCGGCGCGCTGCGGATTCTCCTCCGACCTGTCGGGGCCGGTGACGGACCGAGCGCTGTTCCATTGCGACAACGCCTATTTCTACCCGGCCGTGAAGGCGACCTCAGCGCCGCTCTACACCAATACGGTGTCCAACACGGCCTTCCGCGGCTTCGGCGGACCGCAGGGCATGGTCGGCGCCGAGCGCATCATCGACGAGGTGGCGTTCGCGCTGGGCAAGGACCCGCTGGAGATCCGCAAGATCAATTTCTACGGCGTGGGCGAGCGTGACGTGACGCCCTACCACCAGACGGTCGAGGACAACATCCTCGAGCGGATCGTCGGCGAGCTGGAGGCGAGTTCGGACTATGAGCGGCGGCGGCGCGAGATCGCGGCGTTCAACGCCAACAGCCCGATCGTCAAGCGCGGCATCGCGCTGACGCCGGTCAAGTTCGGCATCTCGTTCACCGCGACCTTTTACAACCAGGCCGGCGCGCTGGTGCATGTCTACACCGACGGCTCGGTGCACCTGAACCATGGCGGCACCGAGATGGGGCAGGGGCTCTACGTCAAGGTGGCTCAGGTGGTGGCAGAGGAGTTCCAGATCGACATCGAGCAGGTGAAGATCACCGCGACAACGACCGGCAAGGTGCCGAACACGTCGGCGACCGCAGCGTCTTCGGGCACGGACCTCAACGGCATGGCGGCGCAGAATGCGGCGCGGCAGATCAAGGACCGGCTGATCGATTTCGCCGCCGAGAAGCACGGCGTGCCGAAGGAGCAGGTCGTTTTCCTGCCCAACCGGGTGCGGATCGGCAACCAAGAGATCGCCTTCGCGGACCTGATCCGGCAGGCCTATATGGCGCGGGTGCAGCTTTCCGCTGCGGGCTTCTACAAGACGCCGAAGATCCACTGGGACCGCGACAAGGGGCAGGGGCGGCCTTTCTACTACTTCTCCTACGGCGCCTCCTGCTCGGAAGTGTCGATCGACACGCTGACGGGCGAGTATGTCGTCGAGCGCACCGACATCCTGCACGAGACCGGCAAGTCACTGAACCGGGCGATCGACCTCGGCCAGATCGAGGGCGGCTTCATCCAGGGCATGGGCTGGCTGACGACCGAGGAACTGGTGTGGGACGAGAAGGGCCGGCTCAGGACGCATGCGCCCTCGACCTACAAGATCCCGCTCGCCTCGGACCGTCCGAAGATCTTCAACGTCGCGCTCGCCGACTGGGCGGAGAATGTCGAGCCGACAGTGCACAAGTCGAAGGCCGTCGGCGAGCCGCCCTTCATGCTCGCCATGTCGGTGCTGCATGCGCTGTCCGACGCGGTCGCCAGCGTCGCCGATCATCGCATCTGTCCCCGCCTCGACGCGCCCGCCACGCCGGAGCGCGTGCTGATGGCGGTGGAGCGGGTGCGGCGCGAGGCGGGGATGTAGCGAGGGCGCCGAGGCGCTATCGTGCGGATATGTCAGCGTTCCTTCGCGCCCCCCTCTGGCCTGCCGGCCATCTCCCCCTCAAGGGGGAGATCGGCAGTTTCCGTGTCGGCGCCCCTATCCGAACGTTGGAGGTTGGCGAAAGCAGTCGCGACAGCAAGTCTCCCCCCTTGAGGGGGAGATGGCCGGCAGGCCAGAGGGGGGCGTGACGGGGCGCAATGGCCTCCGGCAATTCGACCGGTTCCGCCGATGACCGCCTCCCGTGCCACTCTCGCCCGTTTCCTCGACGCGCATCCGCAGGCCGCGCTGGTCGAGGTGGTCGAAGCGCTGGGCTCCACTCCGCGGGAGAAGGGGGCGTGGATGCTGGTCTCGCCGGACGCGACGTTCGAGACCATCGGCGGCGGCCAGCTCGAATTCATGGCGATCGACCGCGCGCGGGAGATGCTGGCCGGCGTCGCTCCGCCCTTCGAGCAGCTTCGCCCTGCGGGCGGGGAGACGAGAGAGCGCCTCTCGATCCCTCTCGGGCCGGAGATCGGACAGTGCTGCGGCGGGCGGGTCGAGCTGTCGGTCCGCGTTGCGGACGACAGGATTCGCGCGGAGCTGTTGCGGCAGGCGGAAGCCGAAGAGGCGAAGCTGCCGCGAATTTTGCTCTTCGGCGGCGGACATGTCGGCCATGCGCTCGCGGCGGCCTTCGCGCTATTGCCGGTGAAGGTGATTGTCGCAGACGTCCGCGCCGAGGCGCTGGACGGGATGCCGCCGGCCGTCGACACGCTCTTGACGCCGATGCCGGAAGAGGCGGTGCGCGATGCGCGGCCCGGCAGCGCCTTCGTGGTGCTGACGCACGACCACGCGCTCGATTTCCTGATCGTCGCCGAGGCGCTGAAGCGCGACGACGCGGCCTATGTCGGCATGATCGGCTCGAAGACCAAGCGCGCCACGTTCCGGAGCTGGTATCTGAAGGAAGCCGGCGGCGACGAGGCGGCCCTGTCGCGCCTCGTCTGCCCGATCGGCGGCGACAGCGTGCGCGACAAGCGGCCGGCGGTGATCGCCGCGCTGGCCGCCGCGGAGATCATGACCGCGCTGAGCAGGAACTCAGCGGCATAGCCTTGGCCGAGAGCGGGACTGCCGCAGGGCATGTCGCGAATGTGGCGGAACCTTGTCAGCACACGATTGTTACTCCTCCGCAATCAACTGGAGGGCCCAACATGCACGGCATCATCTATCTGGTCGGCCTCGTGGTCGTGATCCTGTTCATCCTGTCCGCACTCGGCCTGCGCTGAACTCGAGAACAGGAGACAAGACATGTCCATCAGCGAAGCCCCCGCCACCGTCGTGGTCTCGGAAACAGGACCGGCGGACGGCACATCCTATGTCGACTGGCCGGCGATCCTTGCCGGCGTCGTCCTCGCCAGCGCCCTCTCGCTGGTTCTTCTCACTTTCGGATCGGCGATCGGCCTGTCGATGACGTCGGCGCGCGAAGGTCAGTCGGCGTCGCTGTTCTGGATCGCCGTCGTCGGCGGTCTCTGGATCCTGTGGGTGCAGGTGATCGCCTCCTTCGCCGGCGGCTATCTGACCGGGCGCATGCGCCGGCGCATCGGCGATGCGAGCGAATATGAGTCGGACGTCCGCGACGGCTCGAACGGCCTCGTCACCTGGGCGCTCGGTACGCTGGTGGCGGGCGCGATCGCCTATTCCGGGTTGATGGGCGCCGCCAATGTCGCCGGGCAGACCGCAGGTGCTGTGGCGTCGGCGGCCGGCAACACCGCGGCTGCGGTGGCCGACAGCGTCGATTCGTCCGACCTGCTCATCGATCGCACCCTGCGCGGCCGTCCGGATGCCGCACCGCTGTCCGATGCGGACCGGGCGGCAGTCGGCCGCATCCTCGTCTCGGCCGCGACCGGCGATACGATCGATCCGGCCGACCGCGACTATCTTGCCTCGGTGGTCGCCGCGCGGGCCGGGATTTCGCCCGAAGAAGCCGGCCAGCGCATCGATCAGGCCGTGGCGCAGGCGAGGGAGATCGAGGCCCAGGCGCGCGAGACGGCCGAGCAGGCAAGGAGAGCCTCGCTCGTGGCGGCCTTCCTGGCGGCCGCTTCGCTGCTGGTTGGTGCGGCCGTGTCCTACGGCGCGGCGACGATGGGCGGCAACCATCGCGACAAGCAGACCGTCGTCGAGGGCTGGTATCGTCCCTGGTAGGCGATTTGCACGGAACTGGAAAAGGCCGCCGCGGCGGCCTTTTTCGTGTCAGCTGCCTTTCAGGATCTCTCGGATCAGGCGCTGGCAGCGCTCGGCCATGAAGTCGAGCAGCAGGCGGATCTTCTGGTCCTGGAAATTGCGGTGCGGATAGACCGCGGCGAGCTGCACCGGCGGAGGGGCATTGTCAGGCAAGATGATCTTCAGCCGCCAGTCGCGCAGGAACGGCTCGACCTCGAAGCGCGGCTTGTTGACGATGCCGTGGCCGGCGAGCGCCCAACCGGTGAGCACGTCGCCGTCGTCGGAATCGTAGGGACCGCGCACATCGAACTTGCGGTAGCCCGACGCCGTCTTCAGCGTCCAGAAATGCTCGCGGATGCCGGGATAGCGCAGCATCAGGCAGTCGTGGCCGGCATCGACCAGTTCGTCGGGCGCCTTGGGCTCGCCGCGTTCCTCCAGATAGGAGGGGGCAGCGACCAGAACGCGCTCGCACTCCATGATGCCGCGCATCTTCAGGCTCGAATCCTCCAGCGTGCCCAGCTTGAAGGCGACGTCGATGCCTTCCTTCATGATGTCGACGTCGTGGTCCGAGAGCCGCAGCCTCACTTCGATCTCGGGATAGCGGCGGCGGAACTCGGGAATGCCGGAGGCGATGAGCCGGCGGCCAAGGCCGAGCGGCGCGGTGACGCGGATAGTACCGCGCGGCCGGCCCGACAGGGCGCTGACGGCGGCCTCGGCCTCGGTGACGGCCTCGAGCACGCGCTTGGCGCCGTCGTAGAACACGCGGCCGTGTTCGGTGGGGGTGAGCTGGCGGGTGGTGCGGTTGAACAGCCGCACGCCGAGATATTTTTCCAGCTCCTTGATGCGGTTCGACGCCACCGCGGGCGAGATGCGCATGTCGCGGCCGGCGGCCGAGAGGTTCTCCAGTTCCACGACGCGGACGAAGACGGCGATGTTGTCGAGATAGGCCATGAATTGCCCCGCTTTGCATCTTTCCTAGGCAATCGCGGGTCGATTATCCAGATTTTTTTGAAAGTCATCGGGCGCACCGGCCCTTTCGCTTCGCAGCGCAGCAATTACAGTGAACCGGCTGACGAAACGGGGCGGATCGATGCAGGACCTCGCGCTTTTCTGGGACTGGCTCTCCTTCGCCGTGCGCTGGCTGCACGTCATCACCGCCATCGCCTGGATCGGCTCGTCCTTCTATTTCATCGCGCTGGACCTCGGGCTGCGCCAGCGCCCCGGCCTGCCGGCGGGCGCACATGGCGAGGAGTGGCAGGTCCATGGCGGCGGCTTCTACCACATCCAGAAATACCTGGTCGCGCCGGCCGAGATGCCGGAGCACCTAACCTGGTTCAAATGGGAGAGCTACGCCACCTGGCTGTCGGGCTTCGCCATGCTCTGCGTGGTCTATTATGCCGGCGCCGACCTGTTCCTGATCGACCGCAACGTGCTCGACGTGTCGCCGACGGTCGCGATCCTCATCTCGCTCGCCTCGCTGGCGCTGGCCTGGCTGTTCTACGACCAGCTCTGCAAATCGCCGCTCGGCAACAACGACACGGCGCTCATGCTGGTGCTCTACGTGTTCCTGGTGGCGATGGCGTGGGGCTACACGCAGCTCTTCACCGGCCGCGCCGCCTTCCTGCATCTTGGCGCCATCACCGCGACGGTGATGTCGGCCAACGTCGCGCTGGTGATCATCCCCAACCAGAAGATCGTGGTGGCCGACCTGATCGCGGGCCGCAAGCCCGATCCGAAATACGGCAAGATCGCCAAGACCCGGTCGCTGCACAACAACTACCTGACGCTGCCCGTCATCTTCCTGATGCTCTCCAACCACTACCCGCTCGCGTTTGCGACCGAGTTCAACTGGGTCATCGCCTCCATCATCTTCATCATCGGCGTGCTGATCCGGCACTATTTCAACACGGTGCATGCGCGGAAGGGCAATCCGCACTGGACCTGGGCGGCGTCTGCCATCCTGTTCATCATCATCATGTGGCTGTCGACCGTGCCAGCGGTGCTGACGGGCGAGAAGAAGGTGTCGGCTGCTGCCGAAACCTTCATCGCCTCGGCGCATTTCCCGGCCGTGAAGGACACCGTGATCAGCCGCTGCTCGATGTGCCACACGGCCGAGCCTGCCTGGGACGGGCTCTACCGCGCACCGAAGGGCGTGATCCTCGACAACGACGCCGACATCGCCGAGCACGCCAGGGAAATCTACCTCCAGGCTGGCCGCAGCCACGCCATGCCGCCTGGCAATGTGACCGAAGTGACGCCGGAAGAGCGTGCGCTGCTGACGGCGTGGTTCGAGGGGGCGGGGAAGTGATTTCGAGCGTTGCGCGTGTAGACCTCCCTGCTCATCCGCGGCCGCACGCTCTCCTTCCTCCGCGCCCCCAAGGCGGCGGACGATCATGCGGCCTATGCCTATGACGAGGACGGCGCGGTGCTGGTGCGCGAGGGGAAGATCGTCGCGAGCGGGGCCTATGATGCAGTGAAGGCGCAGGCGGGTCTAGAAGTCGAGACCGTCGACCACCGGCCGCACCTGATCCTGCCCGGCTTCATCGACGGCCATGTGCACGTGCCGCAGATGCAGATCATCGCCTCTTACGGCGCGGAGCTGCTGGACTGGCTGAACACCTATACGTTTCCGGAGGAATCGAAGTTTGCCGATGCGCAGCATGCCCGGCGCATCGCGCGGCTGTTTCTCGACGAGATGGTGCGGCAGGGCACGACGACGGTCGCGGCCTACTGCTCGGTGCACAAGGCAAGCGCGGAGGCTTTCTTCGAGGAGAGCCATTCGCGCAACATGCTCAACATCGCCGGCAAGGTGATGATGGACCGGCACGCGCCCGACGCCGTGCTCGACACGCCGCAGTCCGGCTACGACGACACCAAGGCGCTGATCGCCGAATGGCACGGCAAGGGCCGTCAGCTCTACGCGATCACGCCACGCTTCGCGATCACCTCGACGCCCGAACAGATGGAGATGGCGCAGGCGCTGGCGCGCGAGCATCCGGACTGCCACATCCAGACGCATCTCTCCGAGAACCATGCCGAGATCCGCTGGACGGAGGAACTCTACCCGGAGACGCAGGACTATACCGACGTCTATGCCCGCTACGGGCTGCTCGGTTCGAAGACGCTGCTCGGGCACTGCATCCATTTGTCGGAGCGCGAGGCGGATGCAATGTCTGAGGCCGGATCGGTGGCGGTGTTCTGCCCGACCTCGAACCTGTTCCTCGGCTCGGGCCTGTTCGATTACCAGCGCTACCGGCGGCGGGCGAAGCCGCTGAGGATCGCGACGGCGACGGATGTCGGCGGCGGCACCAACTATTCGATGCTGCGCACGATGGACGAGGCCTACAAGGTGATCGCGCTCAACGGCGAGAAGCTCGATCCGCTCAGGAGCTTCTGGCAGCTGACGCGCGGCAATGCGGAATCGCTGTCGATCGCCGACCGCGCCGGCACGCTGGAGGCGGGCACGGACGCAGACCTCGTGGTGCTGGACGCCCGCGCCACGCCCGGCATGGCGCTGCGCATGGAGACGGTGAGCACGCTGTCGGAGGAACTGTTTCTGCTGCAGACGCTCGGCGACGATCGTGCCGTGAAGCAGGTCTATATCGCGGGGCGGGCGGCGAAGGAGGTTTGACGGCCAACTTCGTATCTTGCGATGATACGATCTCTTGCGGAACATTCCGTATCTTGATATGATACGTTCGTGGAGGGGCGATTGTGATCAGGTCGGTTCGGGACAAACGGATCGAGGCGATCGTTGCCGGAAGAGCGCCAAAGGGGTTTCCCCCTGATCTGCTGCAGGTCGCTCGCCGCAAGCTCTTCATGATCGACAATGCCGAGGTGTTGGACGATCTGAGATACCGCCGGGTAATCGGCTTGAAGCATTGAAAGGCGATCGAACCGGCCAGCATTCGATCCGCATCAACGACCAGTTCCGCATCTGCTTCCGATGGAACGACGGCGGCGCGGACGATGTCGAAATCGTCGACTATCACTAGGAGCGCAGACATGGCCCTTTCGTTCACACCGCCCATCCATCCTGGCGAAGTCCTGCGCGAGGAATTCCTGGCACCGCTCGGATTGAAGCCCTATTCGGTCGCCAAGCGGCTGCATGTGCCGCGCACGCGGATCGAACGCCTCGTCGCGGAACGCACGCCGGTCACGCCTGATACGGCGCTGAGGCTCGCAAAGCTCTTCGGCACGACGCCGAACTTTTGGCTGAACATGCAGACCTCTTACGATCTCGCCGTCGAGGCAGCGTCGCTGCGCGAGGAGATCGATGCGATCGAGACGCTCGACGCGGCTTGACCGGCCGCTTCAATCGCGCGATGCGAGGTCAGGAGGATCCATGCCCGCAGCCGACGACATCGCGAAGATCATCGAGCAGGAGCGTGTGCTGGTCTTCTCCGTATTCGACGAGGCAGCCGCGTTCGACCTCGGCATGGCGCTTCGACAGCGCGCGCTGCGCGACGCACTTCCGATCAATATCGACATCCGGCTATGGGACCGGCCGCTGTTCTATGCCGCGATGCCGGGGTCACGGGCCTCGAACCAGGATTGGGCGCGGCGTAAGATCAATGCGGTGCGCCACTTCCTGAAACCGAGCTATCGGCTGTTTCTTGAGCAGGGCGGAAAGGATCAGGTCATCGCCGCGCATCACGGCCTGCCGGCTACGGACTACATATTCGCTGGCGGCGCCTTTCCGATCCGGGTGCACGCTGCTGGCGTGATCGGGGCGGTGGCGGTCTCGGGGCTGCCGTCGCGCGACGATCACGACACCGTGGTCGCGGCACTCTGCGAACTTCTGGGGAGCGATAGCGCGGCTCTTGCCCTTGGACCGGCCTGAACGTGCCGCGTCTCGCCGCAAATCTCTCGACGCTGTTCACCGACGCGCCGTTCCTCGACCGGTTCGAGCGAGCGGCGAAGGCCGGGTTCACGGCGGTCGAGTTCCAGTTTCCCTATGCGTTCGGCGTCGCCGACATCCGCGACCGGCTGAGTGACACCGGCCTGCAGCCGGTGCTGTTCAACATGCCGGCCGGCGACTGGGAGGCAGGCGACCGCGGGCTCGCAGCGCAGCCGGGGCGCGAGGACGAGTTCCGCGACGGCGCAGCACTTGCGATCGACTATGCGCTCGAACTCGGCGTCTCGAAGCTGCATGTGCTGAGCGGGCTTGCCGCGGAAGGCGAGGACCAGGATCGTCAGTGGCGGACCTATGTCGCGAACCTGCGCTATGCGGCGCAGTTTGCCGGCACGGCAGGCGTTGAGGTGCTGATCGAGCCGATCAGCCGCGAATCCTTCCCGGGCTATTTCCTGACCGGGCTCGACATGGCTGCCGAGGCGATCGACGAAGCGGGCGAGGAAAACCTGTTCATTCAGTATGACCTGTACCACCGCCGCTTCGTCGGCGACGATCTCGTCTCGCTCTATCTGAAACACGCCGAGCGCATCCGCCACGTGCAGGTGGCCGGCTGGCCGGGGCGGCACGAGCCGGATGTCGGCGTGCTGGACTGGCAGGCGGCCTTCGCCGCGCTCGACGCGTCCGGCTATGCCGGCTTCGTCGGCTGCGAGTATTTTCCGGCCGCCGGAACAGAAAGCGGCCTCGGCTGGGCGCGGTCGTGGCTCGGAGGTTCAAAATGAGTGCGTTCGACGCCAAGCGCCTGTTCACCGGCATGTTCGAGGCAGCGGTCGCGGCGGCCGATCCGGAACGGATCATGCGGGACGTTCTGCCGGCGAGGCCCAAGGGGCAGACGGTGGTGATCGGGGCGGGCAAGGGCTCGGCGCAGATGGCGCGTGCCTTCGAGCGCGCCTGGGACGGGCCGCTGTCAGGGCTGGTGGTCACGCGCTACGGCTATGCCACGCCGTGCGAGCGCATCGAGGTTTTGGAAGCCGCGCATCCGGTGCCGGACGCGGCGGGGCTCGCGGGCGCCGCACGGCTGTTCGAGACGGTGAGGGGGCTCGGCGAGGACGACCTCGTCGTAGCGCTGATCTCCGGCGGCGGCTCCGCGCTGCTGCCCTGTCCAGCCGGAGAGCTGACGCTGGAAGACGAGATCGCGGTCAACCGCGCGCTGCTCGCCTCCGGCGCGCCGATCTCGGCGATGAACACGGTGCGCAAGCACGTCTCGGCGATCAAGGGCGGACGGCTTGCGGCTGCCGCCTTCCCGGCGAAGGTCGTGTCGCTGATTGTCTCCGACATTCCCGGCGACCAGCCCTCGCTCGTCTCCTCCGGCCCGACCGTGCCGGACGCCTCGACGCGCGCGGACGCGCTGGCGATCGTCGAGGCATACCGCATGGACCTGCCCGGCGCGGTGGTGCGACACCTGAACACGCCGGCAGCGGATGCGCCGCTGCCGGACGATCCGCGCTTTGCCCGCAACGAGGTGCGTGTGATCGCATCCGCCGCCAGGTCACTGGAGGCGGCGGCCGAGGTCGCGCGCCGGGCCGGGCTGGAGGCCGTCATCCTCTCCGACGCGATGGAAGGCGAGGCGCGCGAAGTGGCGAAGGTGCACGCGGCGATCGCGCGCGAGGTGGCGACGAGGGACCGGCCCTTCCACAAGCCGGTCGCGATCCTATCCGGCGGCGAGACGACGGTGACGCTGCGCGGAAAGGGCGGGCGCGGCGGCCGCAACGGGGAGTTCCTGCTGTCGCTGGCGCTGGGCATCGACGGGATCGACGGCGTCCACGCCTTCGCGGCCGACACGGACGGCATCGACGGTTCGGAACAGAACGCCGGCGCCTTCGCGGATTCGACCAGTGTCGCACGGCTGCGGGCGAGAGGCCTCGACGCCAAGGCGCTGCTCAACGCGAACGACAGCTGGGGCGCCTTCGATGCCCTCGGCGACCTGTTCCAGCCGGGGCCGACGGGGACGAACGTGAACGACCTGAGGGTGGCTCTCGTCAGGTAGTTCCGCTCGCCCGGCTCTTTTCCGCCTTCCTTGCCATGATGACCGCAAGCGGATTCCGCTTCGGCTTGCCCGTGCGCATCAGCGTGTTGGTGTCGTGATGATCGAACGGGTCGGGCTGGCCGCCGACCCGAAGAACGGAATGCTGCGCATAGCTCCAGCGATCTTCGCCATGAATCGTGACGTCAATCCTGTAACTGTCGGTCCGGAAGTTCGCCTCCAGAAAATCCGTCGAGCACACACCGTAATTGGTCTGGCCACGCTGGGCCGACACGGTGAACGTCATGTCGTCCGGCTTTGCATGGCCGGATGCGAGAACCACCTGGCCGCGCGGGATCGCGATCGTCTGCATGACGAGGCCGGTCGCCGGCTCCCAAAGCCAGTAGCCCACCTGATCGTGGAAAGTGATATCTTCGTCGGCGGTGTTGATATGGATGTGATAGCGCAGGCCATAGAACAGCTGCGGTCCGTTGGTCTGGGGATCGATCGGGTCCATATGAACATGCTCGATATAGACATCGCGTTCGGGCCCATCGGCCTTGGGATTGAGGTCGACACCCTTCGTCGCTTTCCAACTGCCGGCCAGCAGCCGCAACGGGCCGAGGTTGACGAGCGTATCCGGGTCGACATCCGGTTCGGTGAATATGTCCTGATGGAGCCTCATGCGACGGTTTCCTCTCGCGCCGTCGGCAAGGTGCCCGCCGAGGTCGCATCGAGTCAACGCCTTCGGGCATCCATCTACAGCGTGTCGTCCATCAGCGTTCTCACACGCTTGAGGTCGTCGAGAAACCGCTCCCGCTCCGCCGCCTTGGCATCGTCCGGCAGGCGCAACAGGTAGGACGGGTGGACGGTCAGGAATACTTTCAGGCCGTCCTCCCGCGTCACCGTCTGACCCCGCATCTTTGTGATCGGCACCGCCTTGCCGAGCAGGGACTGCGCCGCGGTCGCACCGAGCGCCACGACCAGATCCGGCCTGATCAGCTTCAGCTCCCGCTCGATCCACCAGCGGCAGGCCTGCACCTCGCCGGCGTTCGGCCTGGAATGGATGCGGCGCTTGCCGCGCGGCTCGAACTTGAAGTGCTTCACCGCATTGGTGACGTAGGTCGTCGCGCGATCGATGCCGGCCTCGTCGATGATCGCGTCGAACAGCCGGCCGGCCGGGCCGACGAAGGGCTTGCCCGCAATATCCTCCTGGTCGCCCGGCTGCTCGCCGACGAAGACGACGCGCGCGTCCTCGGGGCCTTCGCCGAACACGGTCTGCGTGGCATTGCGCCACAGCGGGCAGCGGCGGCAGTCGGTGGCGGCCTTCCTCAATTCGGCGATCGACGTCGCGTCCGCCCCGTCCGACTGCGTCTCCGCGGGCCGGTTGCGCCAGTGTTTGGCCTGGACCGTCTCATGATGCGGGGCGGGCATGGTGGGCATCCTCTCGATCATGTCGCGGGCGGACTTTTCCGCGCCAGCGATCAGGTCAGGAATGAGCGAGGCCTCCGGAAGGTTGCGCCAGTATTTCTTCGGCATCTCGGCGGTCATCGCCTTCACCTTCAGCCGGGTCGGGTTGAAGATCGAGCGGAAATAGGTGCGCCACAGCTCCTCCGCTGCATCCTCGGCCGGCGCGTCGGCCTTGGAGGCGCCAGGACCGATCGCCAGCCGCTCGCCGTCCCAGTCGGCCGTGGCATGGGGCGTGAGGATCGTCCAGCGCATGCCGGTGAACCGGCGCATGAAGAAGGGTGCGTTGCGCTCGACGATGAAATGCGCCGGCTCAAACCATGCGACGAAGCGCTCGCCGGTTTCGTCGGCGATGCGCCGGAAACGGACGAAGGCGCGCATCTTGTGGATATCGCGGCGGACGGATTTGTCCATCTCCTCGAGCTTTCGCACGTCGGGATCAGTGGCGACGTCGAGCAGATGCGGCTCACGCTGGAGCCGGCAGAGGATGCGGTAGAGGAAGCCGAAGCGGGCCGGGTCGGAATGGCAGATCACGGCCTCGGCGAGGTCGACGAAGCGACGGGGGACACGGAGTTCGGCGCCCGGCGGGATTGCCGGCAGCGGCGTCGACTCCGGCGGTGCGGCGAACAGGTCCCCCGTGTCCTCGCCCTCCACCGACCACGCAATATCCGCCGGGTCGACCCCATTCAGCGCCATCGCCCGCGCCGCTTCACGCCAGCCGGAAAAATCGGTCTGGGACGCGAGCAGGATTGCATGGTGCGCGGAGAGCGGGCGCTTCTCGACCATTCCCATCAGAACAGCTCCAATTGTCTGGCCCTCGGCGCCACCGCCTCGCGCAGGCGTTCGGAATCGATCGTTCCGCCGGGCGACCAGCCTTCGGCGACGATGAAGGGCCGAACCGCTGCAATCGACTGGCAGACGCGTCCGACGTCCTCCAGCCGCAGCCGGCGGTGGATGCGCGAGGCGAGGATGCGCTTGACCGCCTTGGTGCCGAGGCCCGGCACGCGCAGCAGCAGTTCCCGCGGCGCGCGGTTGACGTCGACCGGGAAGATCGCGCGGTGGTCCAGCGCCCAGGCGAGCTTCGGATCGATGGCGAGATCGAGCATGCCGTCGGGCCGGCCGGCCAGGATCTCGCGCTCCTCGAAGCCGTAGAAACGCATCATCCAGTCTGCCTGGTAGAGGCGGTGCTCGCGCATCAGCGGCGGCTTCATCGACGGCAGCGCAGCGGACGAATCGGGGATCGGGCTGAAGGCGGAGTAATACACCCGACGGAGACGGTAGGAGCCGTAGAGCCGAGCGCTGGTCTTCAGGATCGTCGCGTCCGGCGTCGGGTCGGCGCCGACGATCATCTGCGTCGACTGCCCGCCCGGCGCGAAGCGCGGCCTTTGCTTCGTGCGCAATGTCGGCTCGGCCGCCGCGTCCAGCTTCTCGCGCAGGCCGGCCATCGAACGGCGGATGGTTTGCGGCCGCTTCTCAGGCGCCAGGCGCTGCACGCCCTCGTCGGTGGGAAGCTCGACATTGATCGACAGCCGGTCGGCATAGAGCCCCGCCTGCTCGATGAGTTCCTGCGAGGCTTCCGGAATGGTCTTCAAGTGTATGTAGCCGGCGAAGGCATGGTCGAGCCTCAGCCGCCGGCCAACCTCGACCATCTCGGCCATGGTCTCGTCCGGCGAGCGGATGACGCCGGAGGAGAGGAATAGGCCTTCGATATAGTTGCGGCGGTAGAAGTCGAGCGTGAGGGTAACGACGTCGTCGATTGTAAAACGGGCACGCTTCACGTTCGAGG
This sequence comes from Mesorhizobium sp. J428, assembly GCF_024699925.1. Lineage (NCBI taxonomy): Bacteria > Pseudomonadati > Pseudomonadota > Alphaproteobacteria > Hyphomicrobiales > Phyllobacteriaceae > Mesorhizobium > Mesorhizobium sp. J428. The sequence goes on along the minus strand of NZ_JAJOMX010000001.1, from coordinate 956,213 downwards.
ACGAGCGGTTGATGCAGTAGGCGCAGTCGTAGATGCAGAAGTTGGTGAGCAGGATCTTGAGCAGCGAGATGCAGCGGCCGTCCGGCGCATAGGCATGGCAGATGCCGGTGGCCTCGGTGGAACCGATGCCGCCCGATTTCAGCGAGTCGCGCCTGTCCGCGCCCGACGAGGCGCACGAGGCATCGTATTTGGCGGCGTCGGCGAGGATGGCGAGCTTTTCGCGAACTGTGGGCGCTGGCATCTGTTCATGATATGTTCCGACAAGCGCCTGCGCTATTCACAATTTTAATACGCGTCGATTTTTTGGAGATCGCCAGCCTTCTCCGTGCACGTCAGCGAATCTGGGGCGCGTTGCGCGGCGACGCCAGCGCAACTTAGCGGCGTTTTTTTTCACACCTCGTGCAGATAGAGGTGGTAGTCGAGTTCGCTCACCGTGCGGGCGACGCGGAGATACTCGGCTTCCTTGATCGCGGTGAAGGTGCGGTGCATGTCTTTGCCGAGTGCGTCCTCCAGGAAGGCCGACGCCTTCGCCCGCATGATCGCTTCGCGCCAGTCGGCCGGCATGTTGTGCGCGTGGCCGGCGGCCTGCTGGTAGCCGTTGCCCTCGACCTCCGGGCCGGGATCGAGCTTTTCCTCGAGGCCCTTCACGATGCCGGCGAGCACGGTGGCGGCGACGAGATAGGGGTTGGCGTCCACCCCCGAGGGACGGTGCTCGATGCGGCGGTTCTTCGCGTCGCCGGCCGGCACGCGCAGCGCGACGGAGCGGTTGTTGACGCCCCAGGTCGGCGCGACCGGCGCATAGGACTGCGCGACGAAGCGGCGCCAGGAGTTGGCGTGCGGGGCGAAGACCAGCATCGATTCCGCCATCGTCGCGGCCAGACCGCCGAGCGCATGGAGCAGGCGCGGCGACCACTTCTCGCCGACCGCCTCGGTGAAGACGTTCTGTCCCGCCTCGTCGCGCATCGAGACGTGCAGGTGCATGCCCGAGCCGGCATAGTCGGCGATGGGCTTGGCCATGAAGCAGGCGGTGACGCCGTGGCGGCGGGCGGCGGCGCGCACGATGCGCTTCAGCATCACCAGGTCGTCGGCCGCCTGCATGATGTCGGTGCGGTAGTTGAGCGTCAGCTCGTACTGGCCGGGCGCATATTCGGAGATGACGGTCTCGGCCGGGATTCCCTGCGCCTTCGCCGAGGCGTAGATGTCGGAGAACAGCGGCTCCATGCCGTGCAGGTGGTCGACCGAATAAACCTCGGTCTTGGGCGAGCGGCGGCCGTCGAGCACGGCGGAAGCAGGGCGGACGCGGCCGTCTGCGTCGCGGTCGTTGGCGAGCAGGAAGAATTCGAGTTCGAAGGCGCCGGCGGGCTTCAGCCCCATCGCGTTCAGCCGCGCCACCTGTGCCGCCAGCGCATGGCGCGGGTCGGACGTCATCGGCGTGCCGTCGAGCAGATGCATCGACATCAGCACCTGCGCGCGGGCAGGGGAGGTGCCATGGAGCGGCTTCAGCGTACCGGGGATCGGCCAGGCGCGCAGGTCCTCGTCGCCAGAATCCCAGATCAGGCCGGTCTCGTGCACGTCCTCGCCGGTGATGTCGAGGCCCAGCACCGAGATCGGCATGTGCCGGCCGCCCCGGTAGAGCGACATCAGCTCATGCCGGCGGACGATCTTGCCCCGGCCGACGCCGTTGGAATCGGTCAGCACGATGTCGATGGCTTCGATCTCGGGATGGGCATCAAGGAAAGCCTGGGCTTCGGCGGGGGTGGAGCCGGAGGGGGGAGGTCATGGACGGCGTGCCTCCAAGGATAGTCCGGTCTGCAGAAGTTTACCCCCCTCTGGCCTGCCGGCCATCTCCCCCTCAAGGGGGAGATTGGCATTTTCGGCGGCACCGTTCCTTCCAGGTCTATGGAGAATGGCGAAGGTCGCGGTGACAGGCAATCTCCCCCCTTGAGGGGGAGATGGCCGGCAGGCCAGAGGGGGGTGTCCGTTGTCTCTGCCGCCCGCAATTCCCTCACCCCGCCAACTCCTGGCAAATCTCGCCGAATGCCTTCACCAGCCGGTCGACCTGCTTCTTCTTCGTCGCGGGCGAGACCAGCATCATGTTGTGGAACGGTGCGATCAGGCAGCCGCGGTTGACGAGGCCGACATGGATTGCGGCTTCCAGTGGCGGCGCATGTGCGGCTTCTGCTTCGGCACCGTTGCGCAAGGGACCGGGCGCGCAGATGAACTCGACGCGCGCGCCGACGCGGGCGACGTGCCATGGCAGCTTCGCCTGCGCGATCGCATCCGACAGGCCGTCGGCCAGACGCGCGGCGAGCTTCTCCATGTGGCGGTAGTTCTTCGCGGTCATGACCTCGGTCAGTGTCGCCTTCATGCAGGCGAACTGCAGCGGATTGGCCGAGAGTGTGGTGCCGATGCCGGAATAGCCCCAGGGCTTTTTCCGGGTGTAGTCGCTGTAGCGCTCGGCGACGCCCGCCGACAGGCCCCAGACGCTTGCCGGCACGCCGCCGGCAATCGGCTTGCCGAGCACGAAGATGTCGGGATCGAGGCCGTGGACGCGGGTGTAGCCGCCGAGGCCGCTGGAGATGGTGTGCGTCTCGTCGATGAGGAGCAGCGTGCCGGTCTCGCGGGTGATGCGGCGCAGTTCGGCGTGATAGCCCGGATCGGGCAGCACCATGCAGGAATTGGTCAGCACCGGTTCGGTGATGACACAGGCGACGTCGCCCGGCGCGAGCGCGGCTTCGAGGGCCGCGACATCGTTGAATTCGATGACCTTCGTATCCTCGGTCAGGTCGCGGAACTGGCCGGAGAGGCCGGGCTTGTTGGCCGGCTTGCCGTCCTCGAGCCTGACGAAGGTCTCTTCCACTGCGCCATGGTAGCAGCCGTTGAAGACGAGGATCTTCGCCCGTCCGGTGACGGCACGTGCGACGCGCAGCGCGAAGCGGTTGGCGTCGGAGGCGGTGGTGGCGATCTGCCATTGCGGCAGGCCGAACATCGCCGTCAGCAGGTGGCCGAGCTCGAGCACGTCCTCGGAGGGCAGCATGTAGGTGAGCCCGCGCCGCGCCTGCCTGCGGATGGCGCGGGCGACCGGGGGCGGCGAATGGCCGAACATCGAGCCGGTGTCGCCAAGGCAGAAGTCGTCGAGCTCGATGCCGTCCACGTCCGTGATCGTCGCGCCCGAGGCTTTCTCGACGACTATCGGGAACGGCATCGGCCAGTCGAGCATCCAGTGCATCGGCACGCCATCGAGGAAGCCGGCGGCGCCGTCCGCAAAGCGCTTCTTCGACCTTGGGCGTGCCTTGGCATAGACGCGCGCCTCGCGCTCGCGAAATGCGTCGATGCGGGAGAGCGACACGCCGCCCAGCGCCGATGATCCCTTGCCGCTCACGTTACGCACACGTCCCCCGAACAACACACTCCTGATACCGTCCGCCCGGAAAAGGCGCAACAGCGGCCCGGGACGTGCCCCGGGAAACTCTGGAGAAGCCGATGCGCCGGATCACGATCGCCCTGATGTCCCTCCTCCCGTTGACATCTGGGGCGGCCGCATCCGGCGGGTTCGGCTGTGATGCCCAGGACGGCAAGGTCGAGTTCCTGTTCGAGAGCGGCATGACGCGCGGCATGGGATCGCCGGTGTTCAATTTTCGCGGCTCTGTCGAAATCAAATCGAAGGATGTAGCGGCCGATCTGCGGCAGATGGAGTTCAATGGCGCGCATCTGGCGCAGTACTGGTCGGAGGACGGCCAGCTCAATCTGGTGATCTACCGCGAACGCGAGGGCGACAAGCCGCACGGCTATGTCCAGATCGTCATCCGGACCAAGGGCGACGAGGAAGGCCTGAGAGGGCGCTACGAGCTGACAGTGTTCGACGGCGTCAACGACGCAACGCCCGAGGGCGAGACCTACACTGCGAGCGACAAGGTCGAATGCATGGTGGAATAGCGCTCAGACGGTGATATCCACCAAGCCGCAGTCGCCTTGCCGTTGGCGAGATGGATTTCCTCAGGCCTCACCTCATCTATTTCATGAATCTCGCAACCGATTTCACTGCGGTTCTGCGTGACTGTGAATATCCTACGCCAGATGCTTTCAGAAAATTCCTTGATTTTCGCTTCTGAGTGATGAGATAGTTTCCAATCAGAATTTCCTGGGTGAGGCGGTCGAATTATGAAGTATTCTCTGCTTGTCTATGCGGCGACACTGTCGCTTATTTTTTTCAGCCAGGAATCGATGGCAACGACGTTGCCAGATGGAACATGTTCCGGCGGTGGAATGACGGTGATCGTAAAAGGCGGAAAGATCACAAAATATAGTTATGGTGGACAGAGCTATTCGGTTCGCCCAATTAACCCTTCAGCCTACAAGATCGGCACCGCTGGTGCACTGCGTGTGAGCAGCCCGAAGGCGGATGGGTTCAGGGCGATATTTGCAATGAATGGCCGCGAGACATCCGCAACTTTCAAATGCAAGTAGACGCGGGGATAGTTTCTCTGCTGGCACCAAGGTGTGATTGGCTCACGCCGTGATATCCACCACGCCGCAATCGCCTTCCTCCGAGCCGAAGGCGAGGCGCGTGCCCTTCGTATCCCAGGCCATCGACGTGATCGCGCTCTTGCCGCCACGCCGCAGCACCACTTCCTTCTGGTCGGCAATGCGGCCGGCGAGGATCATGCCGTCGGCATAGCCGATGGCGACGATCTCGTCGCCGGGGTGGCAGGCGACGGCCGTCACCATCATATTTCCGCGTGTGCCGAGCTCCACAGGCGCCTTGCCCATCGGCCCGTCCTTTGCGGAAAAGGGCCAGACGATCGCGGCCGGCGCGCCGGAGCTGGCGAGCCACTTGCCCTTCACGCTCCAGGACCAGCTCTTCACCTTGGCGGGATAGCCGGTCATGCGCATGTGGCGGCCGTCGGCGAGCTTCCAGCCATGCAGGGCGTTCTCCTGCATGGTGGTGACAAGGAAATTGCCGTCGGGCGAGAAGGTGACGCCGGTGTGGGCGCCGGCCCATTCGAGCTCGGCCGGCTTGCCGTCGGTAGCGGGGAAATGCAGCGTCGCGCCGTTGTAGCGGGCGACTGCGATGCGCATGCCCTTGGGCGAGAAGGCGATGCCTTCCACCGAGCGCGGATGGTCGAAGGATTTCGTCCTTCCGTCGGCGAAGCGGACGTAGGCCGTGCGGCCCGTGGCATAGGCGACGGCACCCTGCGGGCCGGTCGCGACCGACGTGATCCACTTGCGCGGCACTTCGGCCAGCGTCTCGGCTGTGCCGTCGGGGCGCGTCAGCACGACCTTGCCATCCTCGCCGCCCGTCACCAACGCCTTGCCGTCCCAGGTCACAGAGGCAGAGAGCAGGCCGTCATGCGCCTGGACGGACTTCGCCCCGTGGTCGAGGCGGTGGATCGTCCCGTCGGCCAACGCGAAATGCGGGATGTCGTCGAGGAAGGCGGCGGCGATGCAATGGCCGGAAAGATCGAAAGGGGCGACTGTGGGCATGTCCGTTCAGCGTTCCTCGGGAAGCGTGCGGGCGTCCTTGCGCAGAACGACTGCCTTTTCAACCGGAATCCGCGTTTCGGGATGGTAGGTGTAGGTGATCCACCGGTCCCAATTGCGGATCAGCCATTTGGCGCTGAGACCGGCGCCGCCGGAATGGGTGCTGTCCTTCGGAAGAACGCAGAACACCAGCCCCGCCTTGTAGCCCGAAGCGGTGATCAGGCCGAGCCCTGCCTCCCCGTCGCGCGGGTCGAACACAAGAAGGTCGACCGGCCCGGAGCCCGGGCCGAGATCATAGCTGTGCGGCAGGCGCAGCATATCGCCCGCATAGAGCCGCGCGTCCTCCAGTTCAGTCAGCAGCGGCACGTCAGGCCGCCTGACAGGCCTCGAAGGTGCGCTTCAGGCGTTCGGCGTCGAGGTTGCGACCGATGAAGACCAGCCGGCTCTCGTGCTTCTCGCCCTCCTTCCACGGGCGCTGGTGGTCGCCCTCGATGATCATGTGCACGCCCTGCACGACATAGCGGTCCGGGTCGTCCTTCAGGGCAATGATACCCTTGAGACGCAGGATGTTCGGCCCTTCCGCCTGGGTGATCTTCTCGATCCATGGGAAGAACTTCTTGGGGTCCATCTCGCCGGCGCGCAGGGAGATCGAGTTCACCGTCACGTCGTGGATGTCCGACGGCCCATGGTCGTGATGATGGTGGTGGTCGTGATGGTCATGATCATGGTGATCATCGACATCAAGGAAATGCGGGTCGTTCTCGATCGCGCGCTTCAGGTCGAAGGCGCCCCGGTCGAGCACGGCCGACAGCTCCACCGCCGAGCGGCTGGTCTTGTGGATGCGGGCGGTCGGATTGATGGCGCGGATCAGGCCTTCCACCTTCGCCAGCTCCTCCGGGCTAACGAGGTCGGTCTTGTTGAGCACGATCACGTCGGCAAAGGCGATCTGGTCCTCGGCTTCCTTCGAATCCTTGAGCCGCAGCGGCAGGTGCTTGGCGTCAACAAGCGCCACCACCGCGTCGAGTTTGGTCTTGGCGCGGACGTCGTCGTCCATGAAGAAGGTCTGCGCAACCGGGACGGGGTCGGCAAGGCCGGTCGTCTCGACCAGGATCGCATCGAAGCGGCCCGGACGGCGCATCAGGCCCTCGACGGTGCGGATCAGGTCGCCGCGCACGGTGCAGCAGATGCAGCCATTGTTCATCTCGTAGATCTCCTCGTCCGATCTCGACGATGAGGTCGTTGTCGATGCCGATCTCGCCGAACTCGTTGACGATAACGGCGTACCGCTTGCCGTGATTCTCGGAGAGGATGCGGTTGAGGAGGGTGGTTTTGCCTGCCCCGAGATAGCCGGTGAGCACGGTCACGGGAATCTGGGCACTGGTCTGGGCGTCTGCCATGGGTCTGCTCGCAGGAAGGTGAAGGGTCGAAATGCATATAGGATGCCGCAACGCCGATTGCACCTCCCCGCCGCCAGCGAGGCGCGCGTGTCGCCCATCCGCCAGCCGGCTGTCATTCCGCTGCAATATTGCTCTGCCAGATGTTCCCGCGCACCGGCCGTGTTGCCGGCAAAGAAACGGCTTGCGCATTCCCGGCGCGTCGCGACAATCCGCGGCAGCAACGGGTCCAGGAGCAGGGGACGACATGGCGAAAGCTGCCAAGGGCGCCACGATGGCCAGACTCCAGTCCACCTCGCGGCTGGCCCGCACGGTGCTCGCCTCGCGGCTGCTCGCGCACGGCTTCTATGCCGGGCAGGACCAGATCATGATGGCGCTCAGCATCGAGAGCGGCCAGACGCCGGGACAGCTGGCGGCTCGGCTCGGCGTGCGCCCGCCCACCATCACCAAGACGATCAACCGCCTGCAGACGCAGGGCTTCCTCGAAAAGCGCGCCTCCGATTCGGACGCCCGGCAGGCGCATATCTTCCTCACGGAGCGCGGCGCCGACGCGATCAGGTCGATCGAGAAGTCGGTCCGCAAGACCGAGAAACAGGCGATGCGCGGTCTCGACAAGAAGGACGTAAAGGCCTTCGCCAAGATGCTGAGCCGGATCGAGGCGAACCTGTCGCAGAGCCTCGGCGTCGTGGCAGACGACGACGAGCCGGACGAAGAGGAATAGCAGGCGCGGCTTTTTTGCACTTGCGATCAGCCGGCGCATCAAGGATGAAGAGCCGTTCAATCTAACATTTTACGGCGTCTGTCCCTTGGCGAGTGATTCCCCACGTAGAGAACAGGCAACGCCCGTCGCGGCGATCCTGCTCATCCTCGCTTCGGGCATCCTGTTCTCGTTCCTCGACGCCGGCGCGAAGTGGCTCGTTCTGTCGGGCATGTCGGCGTCCTTCGTCGTCTGGGTGCGGTTCGCCGTCCATGTCGTTCTGGTGCTGATCCTCTTCCAGGGATGGCGCAACCGCGAGATGTACCGGGTGAGGAGCCTGCCGCTGCAGGTGCTGCGCGGCGTGTTCCTGTTCGGCTCGACCATCTTCAACTTCCTGGCGCTGTTGACGCTTCCGCTTGCCGACGCAATGGCGATCTACTTCCTGGCCCCGATGGTGATCACCGCGCTGGCCGGCCCGCTGCTCGGTGAATGGGCCGGCTGGCGCCGGTGGGTGGCGATCGGCGTGGGCTTCTTCGGCATGGTGATCGTGATTCGCCCGGGTCTCGGCACGTTCGGGCTCGGCCACGCCTATGCGCTGCTGTCGATGCTCTCCTATTCGCTCTACGTGCTGATGACGCGGCGGATGGCGGCGACGGAGACGTCCGCGAGCCTGATCTTCTATTCGGCGCTCGCGCCTGTGGTGTTCATGTCGCCCGCCCTTCCGCTCGCCGGATCGGTGCCGCCCGACCTGCTGCATTGGGCCGTCCTGATCTCGCTCGGTTTCTTCGGCGGGCTAGGGCACTGGCTGATCATCCACGCCTACAAGCGGGCGCAGGTCTCGGGCCTCGCGCCCTATCCCTATGCGCAGATCATCTGGGCGACGCTGTGGGGCTACCTCCTGTTCGGCGACATTCCTGACCGATACACGGTCATAGGGGCCGCCATCATTGTCGCGAGCGGCCTCTACATCGTGCACCGCGAGCGCGAGCTCCGCCTCGCCAGCGTCACCGAGCCGAACTCGGAATCGAGCGATCTGGCAAAAAAGCTTTGATCGCCACGCTCCTCTGACATAGTTTCTTTAAACTGTTTAACTCACCGGCGGTGGAGGGGGGGCTGGCGCAGAAAATCAAGCTTTCGACCATAGCGGATGCGCTTGGAGTATCGACCGCCACCGTGTCGCTGGCTTTGCGGGATAGTCCGCTGGTCGCCGACACCACGCGCGACCGGATCAAGGATTATGCGCGGACGATCGGCTATATCTACAACCGCCGCGCCGCCAGCCTGAGGACCTCTCGTTCGGGCATCGTCGGGGTGGTCGTGCACGACATCATGAACCCGTTCTTCGCCGAAATCCTGCGCTCGATCGAAAGCGAGCTCGACCGCAGCGGCCAGACCTTCATCCTCTCCAACCACTACGACCAGCTCGAGAAGCAGCGCACCTTCATCGACACTCTGCTGCAGCTCGGCGCCGACGGAGTGATCATGTCGCCCGCGATCGGCACACCGCGCGAAGACATCGAGATGATGGAGGAGAACGGCCTGCCCGTCGTGCTGATCGCGCGCCAGGTCGAGGGGGCGCTCGTGCCGGTGTTCCGCGGCGACGACGCCTACGGCATCGGACTCGCGACCAACCACCTGATCTCGCTCGGCCACCGCCGCATCGCGATGATCGGCGGCACGGACCAGACCTCGACGGGCCGCGACCGCTACCGTGGCTACGTGCTGGCGATGGAGAAGGCCGGGCTGGAGGTGAAGCCGGACTGGCGCGTTCCCGGCCCTCGCACCAAACAGGGCGGCTTCGAGGCAACCGGACAGTTCCTGGCGCTGAAGGACAAGCCGACGGCGGCGGTGTGCTGGAACGATCTGGTCGCGATCGGCCTCATGAACGGCATCGCGCGCGCGGGGCTGGTTCCGGGCGTCGACATTTCCGTCACCGGCTACGACGACCTCGAGGAGGCCGCGATCGCCACGCCGGCGCTGACGACGGTGTGGAACGGCCAGAGGGAGGTCGGCCGCCGCGCGGCGCGCGCGCTTCTCGACCGGCTCGGCGGCAATCACGAGCCCGTCACGCCCGACCTCATCCGGCCGGAGCTGCATGTCAGGCAATCGACAGGCCGGCCGTCGCAACGCTGAGAGGGCGCGAATGGCTCCGCGCCCTCTTTACATCCTGCTGCGAACCAGATCGGCTGGACTACATCACCATAACCTGCTGGCAGAGAGCCGTCGTCACCGTGCCGTATGAGCCGCGATCGGACATCGCCTTTTCGCAGGCGGACTTCATACCGGCCTGGCTGTCGGCGTCCATGGCTTCGAATGTCGCCTTGACTTCGGCATCGGGCTTGAGCGTGCCCATGGTTTGGTCGGTGAAGAAGCCGCTCATCGACTTCATGTTCTGCTCGTACATCGCTTTCTCGGCATCCGAAGCGAAGGCGGGGGTGCCTTGCGCGGTAGGTGCAGTGCCCTGCGGGGCCTGCTGGGCAAAGGACGCTCCGGCAAGCATGAGGAAAGCCGCCGTGGCGGCTGCAACGGTCTTGAATTTCACGATTTCCTCCAGGTTTTGGTCAGCTCTCAGTGATGGCTGGTTTCGCTCGGACGGGGATCGTCCGATCTGCAGGTCAATGCGCTTTCCAGGAAAGCGTTCCGTCTTTCCTGACGGAGGTGGAACGTCATTCCGCAAACGGGTGCGAGCACCTTCAAACGCGATTGCGCATCGTTTAAACAGTCGGCCGGAGGTGACTTAATGGGATCGACGAACAAGATAGCGGTGCTTGTGCCCGACTTGCTCCACCCGCATGCGGTGGCGCGAATCGGCAGGGAGTTCGAACTCGTGGCGCTGCCCGCCGCCGACCCCGGACTGGTAACGCCGCAGATCGCCGACAAGGTGCGCGGCATGTCGGCGATGACGACGATCAGCGCCGCCTTCATCGACGCCTTGCCGAATCTGGAGATCATCGCGAATTTCGGCGTCGGATATGACGCGGTCGACGCGCGGCATGCCGGCACCGTCGGCGTAATGGTGACCAACACGCCGGACGTGCTGACGGAAGAGGTGGCGGACACGGCGATCGGGCTGTTGCTCAATACGGTCCGCGAACTGCCGAAGGCCGAGGCATGGCTGAGGGCCGGCCGCTGGGCGTCGGAAGGCAATTATCCGCTGACGCGCGGCACGCTGCGCGGACGCCGCGTCGGCATCTTCGGCATGGGCCGGATCGGGCTTGCGATCGCCCGCCGTATCGAGGCATTCGGGCTGCCGGTCGGCTATCACAACCGGCGCGCCGTCGAAGGCGTGGCCTACACATGGTATCCGACACTCATCGAGCTCGCCGGCGCGGTCGATACGCTGATCTCGGTCGCACCGGGCGGCTCCTCGACCGAGAAGGCGGTGGACCGTAAGGTGCTGGAAGCGCTGGGACCGAACGGCGTGTTCGTCAATGTCGGGCGCGGCTCGACCGTGGACGAGGACGCGCTGGCGCAAGCGCTCGCAGACGGGACGATCCTCGCCGCGGGGCTGGACGTGTTCCGCAACGAGCCGGAGGTGCCGGAAGCGCTGCTCAAGAGCGCCAATGCCAGCCTGCTGCCGCATGTCGGTTCCGCCTCGGTGCACACGCGCACGGCGATGGCGGACCTCGCGGTCGACAACCTCGTCTCGTGGTTCACCGAGGGCAGACCGCTGACGCCCGTGCCGGAAACGGCTTCTGTCAATCCGGGCGCTCGGAAGCCGCGCTAGACCGGCGCTCTATTCCGCTGCGACGCGCAGTCCCGACCGCGCCGCGCTGTGGGCGCGGGCCGCATCGCCGAAGGCCTTGAATATCCTCGCCGAGGCGTCGTCGGATTTCACCCAGTATTCGGGGTGCCACTGCACGCCGACCGCGAAGGCCGGTGCACCCACCACGGAAACGGCCTCGACCGTGCCGTCATCCGCGACCGCCTCGACCTGGAGACGCTCGCCAAGGCGGTCGACCGCCTGCCGGTGGACGGAATTCACCGGCACCTCGCCCGCTCCGAAGATGCCGGCGAGGCAGGTGCCGGGCTTGATGGAAACGCGCTGGCGGATGGCGAAGCGCTCGTCCTGGTCGTCGCTGACCGGAGCGCGATGGTCCATGCGGCCCTCGATCTCCTGGACTTCGGTGTGCAGCGTGCCGCCGAGCGCGACGTTCAGCTCCTGGATGCCGCGGCAGATCGCCAGCAGCGGCACGCCGCGCTCGATCGCCCTGCGGATAAGCGGCAGAGTGGTGGCGTCGCGGTCGTGGTCGTAGGGGCCGTTGGCCTCGCTCGGATCGCCGCCGTAGAGGCCGGGATAGACGTTGGATTTCGAGCCGGTGATCATCACCCCGTCGACGCGGTCGAGCAGTTCGTCGAGATCGAGCCGGTCGCCGAAGGAGGGGACGAGGATGGGGAAGACGCCCGCGCCCGCTACCGCCGCTTCGAGATACTGCTTCGGGGCGGCGTGCCAGGTGTAGTTTTCGAACTGGCGGACGTCGGTCGATACGGCGACGAGGGGCTGTGTCATGGGCATGCGTTCCGCATTTGGCAGTGTCACGTTCAAGGCCGCTTCCTACACCTGTCCGCGGTCGAAATCCACGGGATGCATCCGGCGTCGGCCGGGCCGGGGAAGCATCTGGACGATCTTAAACCATAGTCTAAGGTAGAAATACGGTAGTCATATCGTAAGGCTCTGAAATCCTAGACAGAAGCGCGGCGGCGTGTATGTATCGCCCGCCTAAGTGGAGGTCGCGTGGGCATTTCCCTGCAACGCGAACAGATTCGACTGGAAGTCCCGAGAGGAGAAATCATGGATCGCAGGTCATTTATCAAGAAGGCGGGTCTTGCCGGCACCGGTGCCGTCGCCGCCACGGCGCTTGCCGCGCCCGCCATCGCCCAGAGCGCGCCGAAGGTCACCTGGCGCATGACGTCGTCGTTCCCGAAGTCGCTCGACACGATCTATGGCGGCGCCGAAGTGCTGTCGAAGATGCTGTCCGAGGCGACCGACGGCAATTTCCAGATCCAGGTCTTCGCCGCGGGCGAGATCGTCCCCGGCCTGCAGGCGGCCGACGCGACCACGGCGGGCACGGTCGAGGCCTGCCACACCGTCTCCTACTACTACTGGGGCAAGAACCCGACCTGGGCGCTGGGTGCAGCGGTTCCCTTCGCGCTCAACGCGCGCGGCATGAACGCCTGGCACTATCACGGCGGCGGCATCGACCTGTTCAACGAGTTCCTCAGCACGCAGGGCCTCTACGGCCTGCCGGGCGGCAACACGGGCGTGCAGATGGGCGGCTGGTTCCGCAAGGAGATCAACACCGTCGCCGACCTGCAGGGCCTGAAGATGCGCATCGGCGGCTTCGCCGGCAAGGTCGTCGAGAAGCTCGGCGTGGTGCCGCAGCAGATCGCCGGCGGCGACATCTATCCGGCGCTGGAGAAAGGCACGATCGACGCGGCCGAGTGGGTCGGCCCCTATGACGACGAGAAGCTCGGCTTCTACAAGGTCGCGCCGTACTATTATTATCCGGGTTGGTGGGAAGGCGGTCCGACTGTCCACTTCCTGTTCAACAAGGCGAAGTACGAAGAGCTGCCGAAGAACTACCAGGCGCTGCTGCGCACGGCCGCTCAGGCCGCTGACGCCGACATGCTGCAGAAATACGACTACAAGAACCCGACCGCGATCAAGAACCTGGTCGCCAGCGGCGCGCAGCTGCGTCCGTTCAGCCAGGAGATCCTGTCGGCCTGCTTCGACAAGTCGAACGAGGTCTATGCCGAGATGACGTCGACGATCCCCGAGTTCAAGAAGATCTGGGATTCGATCACCGCGTTCCGCGGCTCGTACTACCTCAATGCGCAGGTGGCGGAGTACAATTACGACACCTTCATGATGATCCAGCAGCGCGCCGGCAAGATCTGACCCGACCGTATTGCCTGATTGGCCCCGGAGCGGCGACGCTCCGGGGTTTTTCGTTTCCGGAGCGGGGTGGCGCGTCGGGTATTTTCACCCGTCTTTACTTGATTGGTCCAGCGTGCATTGATTGGACCAACGGTCGGGCGGGGCGACCATAATTCCCTATTACAGAATGTCCTGCCGGAGCCGTTGGATCCACATCTGGGAGGATATTCAATGGATCGTCGTAATTCATCACCAAGGCCGGCTTGGCCGGCGCAGGCGCCGCAGCGGCGTCGACGCTCGCCGCGCCTGCCATCGCGCAGAGCTCGCCAAAAATTGCCTGGCGTTGCACGTCTTCATTCCCGAAGGCGCTCGACACGATCTACGGCGCGGCCGAGACGATGGCGAAATATGTCAACGAGGCTTCGGACGGCAATTTCCAGATCCAAGTCTTCGCCGCGGCCGAGATCGTCCCCGGCCTGCAGGCTGCCGATGCCACAGCAGCGGGCACGGTCGAGATGTGCCACACCGCCTCGTATTACTTCTGGGGGAAGGACCCGACCTTCGCGCTCGCGACCGCCGTGCCGTTCTCGCTCAACGCGCGCCAGATGAACGGCTGGATCTACCATGCCGGAGGCGAGGCGCTCCTCAACGAGTTCTACGCCACGCAGGGCCTCTACGGGCTCGCCTGTGGCAATACCGGCGCCCAGATGGGTGGTTGGTACCGGAAGGAGATCAACACGGTCGCCGACCTGCAGGGCCTCAAGATGCGTATCGGCGGCTTCGCCGGCAAGATCATGGAAAAGCTCGGCGTCGTGCCGCAGCAGATCGCCGGCGGCGACATCTATCCGGCGCTGGAGAAGGGCACGATCGACGCGGCCGAGTGGGTCGGGCCATATGACGACGAGAAGCTCGGCTTCTACAAGGTGGCGAAATACTACAACTATCCGGGCTTCTGGGAGGGCGGCCCGACGCTGCATGCGTTGGTCAATCTTGCCAAGTGGAACGAACTGCCGAAGAACTACCAGTCGCTGCTGCGCGCGGCCTGCGAGGCGGCGAACTGCGACATGATGGCGAACTACGACGCCAAGAACCCGGCGGCGCTTCGCCGCCTGGTCGCGGGTGGGGCGGTGCTGAAGCCGTTCAGCCAGGAGATCCTGTCCGCCGCGTTCGATGCCTCGGCGGCGACCTATGCCGAGATCGGCGCCTCGAATGCGATGTTCAAGAAGATATTCGACAACCAGTCCGAGTTCCGCAAGGACGCCTATCTCTGGGCGCAGATCTCGGAATACACCTACGACACGTTCATGATGATCCAACAGCGGGCCGGCAAGCTCGGCTGACCGACATTTCCCGGTCGAAAAGAAAACCCCGGGGCGGCGACGCCCCGGGATCTTTGTTTTCCGCTCCGTCCGCCGTCAGAACTTCGGCGGCTGGGACAGGTCGTTCGACGGCGCCGGCTGGGCAGGCTGCGCCGGCGCGCCGAAGCTCGGCGGCTGGCTGAGATCGTTGCCGGAGGGCTGTGCGGGCTGCGCCGGCTGCGAGCCGCCGAGCGGCGGCAGGCCGAGGCTTCCCGGTGCGCCCAGGCCACCGCCCTGGCCGCCGAAGCCGGGCACTTCGATCTTGATCGTGTTCGGATCGACGACCGGACCGCTGCCCTTGTAGTGCATCACCATGCCGGGGAAGGCGATGACGATCGCCACCATGATCACCTGGATGCAGACGAACGGCACCGCGCCCCAATAGATCTGTCCGGTCGTGACCGGCGCTATCTGCCGGCCGGTGACCTTGTCGAGATAGGGTGCGCGCGCCGCCACCGAGCGGAGGTAGAACAGCGCGAAGCCGAAGGGCGGATGCATGAAGCTCGTCTGCATGTTGACGCCGAGCAGGACGCCGAACCAGATCAGGTCGATGCCGAGCGCCGTCGCGGCCGGGGCCAGCAGCGGCACGATGATGAAGGCGAGCTCGAAGAAGTCGAGGAAGAACGCCAGCAGGAACACCAGGATGTTCACCGCGATCAGGAACCCGACTTCGCCGCCCGGCAGCGAGGTGAGCAGGTGCTCGACCCAGATATGGCCGTTGACGCCGTAGAAGGTGAGCGAGAAGACGCGCGCACCGATCAGGATGAACATCACGAAGGCCGACAGGCGGGTTGTCGAGGCGAGCGCCTGCTTGATCACGTCGAGGGTCAGCCGGCCCTTGGCGGCGGCCATGATCAGCGCGCCGACCGCGCCCATGGCGCCGCCTTCCGTCGGCGTCGCGATGCCGAGGAAGATGGTGCCGAGCACGAGGAAGATCAGCGCCAGCGGCGGGATCAGGACGATGATGACCTGCTGGGCGAGCCGCGACATCAGGCCGAGCTTCATCGACCGGTCGGCGATAGCGACGACGTAGATGAGGATGATGCCCACGCAGGCACCGAGAATGTCGGCGTTGTCGCCGTGGGTGGGGGAAAGCCACACATGGGCGCCGTAGGCGATGACCGAGGCGACGAGCAGGGCGACGGCGAGCGATGTGATGCCCGAACCGAGCGTGCGGGCTTCCAGCGGCAGCGCCGGCATCGACTTGGGCCGGATGATCGACATCAACAGGATGTAGCCCATGTAGATGCCGGTCAGGATCAGGCCGGGAATCAACGCACCCTTGTACATGTCGCCGACGGAACGGCCGAGCTGATCTGCGAGGACGATCAGCACGAGCGAGGGCGGGATGATCTGCGCCAGTGTGCCGGATGCCGCGATGACACCCGAGGCGAGCCTGCGATCATAGCCGTAGCGCAGCATGATCGGCAGCGAGATCAGGCCCATCGCGATGACAGACGCCGCCACCACGCCTGTCGTCGCCGCCAGAAGCGCGCCGACGAAAATGACCGCGTAGGCAAGGCCGCCGCGGATCGGGCCGAAGAGCTGGCCGATCGTGTCGAGCAGGTCCTCCGCCATGCCGGACCGTTCCAGCACGATGCCCATGAAGGTGAAGAAAGGGATCGCAAGCAGCGTCTCGTTGGCCATGACGCCGCCGTAGAAGCGCTCTGGCAAGGCGTAGAGCAGCGGCCATGACAGATTGATCGAACCGTTCGACAGCGGCGCGAGCTCGACGCCGATGAAGAAGAAGAGCAGGCCGTTCGCGGCGAGCGCGAAGGCGACGGGATAGCCGATGAGCAGGAAGATGATGAGCGAGAAGAACATGATCGGCGCCATGTTCTGGGCGATGAACTCCATCATTGCTTGAGCTCCTCGACCAGCGCCTTGGCTTCGAGCTCGGCGGCCTCATGCGCCGAGATGAAGGGGTTGGGGTCCTCCATGTCGCCTCGCATGACGGCGATCTTCTTGATGATCTCCGAGATGCCCTGCAGGCCGAGCAGGCTAAAGCCGATCAGCAGCAGCAGCTTCGCCGGCCAGATGATCAGGCCGCCCGCATTCGTGGAGACCTCGCCGGACCGGAAGGACAGTAGGAAGTAGGGCACGAAGTAGTAGATCATCAAAAGCACGAAGGGCATCAGGAAGAAGACGTGCCCGAGCAGGTCGATCCAGTGCTGGACCCGGCGCGAAAAGGCGCCGTAAACGATGTCGATACGGATATGCTCGTTCTGCTTCAGCGTGTAAGCGGCTGCGAGCAAGAATGCAGCGCCGTAGAGATACCACTGCATCTCCAGCCAGGCATTCGAAGACGTATTGAGCGTCTTGCGGATAATCGCATTGATCGCACTGATCAGGACCGCGGCGAGAATCGCCCACGATATCCATTTGCCGATGAATTCGTTGAGTCCGTCGATCAGGCGCGAGAGAGCCAGAAGCCCCGCCATCAATCTTCCTCCCATGTCACGCGTCGTGTCGCTTTGCGATCTCCGCCGCTGTCTCCTAGTGCCGAAAATACGCACACGAAACAAGCGCCGATTCGCATCGCCGCATTGCCGAAACCGTG
Organism: Mesorhizobium sp. J428; assembly: GCF_024699925.1. NCBI lineage: Bacteria > Pseudomonadati > Pseudomonadota > Alphaproteobacteria > Hyphomicrobiales > Phyllobacteriaceae > Mesorhizobium > Mesorhizobium sp. J428. The sequence goes on along the minus strand of NZ_JAJOMX010000001.1, from coordinate 938,845 downwards.
CCTAACACTTTTGTGCACTGCGAGACAGCATGGTGAAACTACGAGTCCGCCGCGACTTTGGTCGTATATCGCTGCGGAACTCAGACGTTCCTGTCGCGGGCGAGATCCGCCGAGCGGAGAACCAGCAGCAGGACGAGCGCGGAGAAGATGCCGGCGTCGCGCCACTCGCCGGCGAAATAGCCGGTCCACAGCGATTCCGCGATGCCGATGCCGGCCGCTCCGAATGCCGCGGCGAGCGGCGAGCCGCCGAGACCGAGGGCCGCGACGAACAGCACCTTCAGGCCGAAGACGAGACCGGTGTCGAAGCTGATATTGCCGAAATGGATCGCCGCCAGCACACCGGCCAGCGCCGCGAGCATGCCGCTGGCGACGACCGTCGCGCGGAATGTCCGGCGTGCGTCGACGCCGCACATGGCGGCCGCCAACGGGTCGTCGCAGATCGCGCGCCAGCCGCGGCCGAAGCGCGACCGGGAGAGCCAGACCGCCGCGATCGCGATTGAGAGGATCACGATCGCCACGTCGACGAGTTGGATCGCGGTCAGCGTGACCAGGAACACGCCGTCGCGCCAGAAGACGACGGTGCGGGCAAGGATCGGCGGCAGCCAGAGGTCGCGGCTGTCCATCGCCAGGCGTCCGAGTTCCATGAGCACGATCGCGACGGCGAGCGTGGCGGCAACGATCGTGTTCGGATTGCCGGCGCGCAGCGGTTCGAGTACCGCGCGGGAAATCAGGTGGGAGGCGAGGCCGGCAAAGGCAAAGGCGAGGACAACGCCCAGCCCCAGCGCGGCGGGAAGCGTCAGCCACAGCACGTTCCAGCCGAATACCGTGGCAAGGATGCCGACCTGACCGCCGAAGGCGAAGATCGCGCCGTGCGCGAGGTTTGCGCGCCTGAGGACGCCGTAGGTCATCGCATAGCCGAAGGCGAGCAGGGCATAGATCGCGCCGATGTGCACGCCGTTCAGGATCTGCTGCAGGAAATAGGCCATCGGCGTCGGCGCAGGACCCATGGCGACAGAGGCTTCCTGTCGCGGCGAGGAACATTTCCTGACAAACTAACTTGCAAGATGTATTTTACAAGTTAGATTTTCCGCATGGAAACGATCTGGACGCCACACCGGTTCTCGGGCGAAGTGCTTGCGCTCGACGTGGCGAACACGGTGGTGCTGCGCGACGATCCGGACCGGAGGTTCGACAGATTCGAGCAGGCGGACGAGATCGTCCGTTTCGCCAGGGCGGCGACGGCCTTCCGCGCCGAAGAGATCGGCGGCAATACGCTGGTGGTTTCCGATCCGTCAGGCGCGAAGCCGCGGATGGTCGCGCTGCGCGAGACGACGGATGCGCTGTTCAGGGACGCGTCGGTGAGCGGCGCCATCCGATCCGAGCGCCTGGCCCCGCTGCTCGACCAGTGCGCGCGCGCACTCGAGGCCGCGCCGGTGATGTTCGCCGCCGGCCAGGCCGGCCTGAGAGCAGGGCAGGGGACGATCGAGCTGGAGGCTGCCGTGGCGGTCTCGGCGCTCTCGCTGCTTGCTCCCGAGATGCAGCGGCGCATCCGCATTTGCGGCAATTGCGGCTGGCTGTTCCTGGACAGGAGCCGCAACGGCAGCCGTGTCTGGTGCGACATGACCGTGTGCGGAAACCGGCAGAAGGCGCGGCGGCATTACCGCCGCCGGCGCGACGACGAGGGAAGGACGGTCGATGCCTAGATTTTTCGTCTTGGCGGTCGCCATCGCACTGATGGCTCTCGGAGCATGCCGTGACGAGAGCCGTCCCGGCAAGCTGTTCGAAATCTCGGGCAAGCTGTTCGTCTTCAACTACCGCGTCGCCACGGCGACCTATCTGGTGACGCTCAAGCCGCTGGGGCCGATGGAGGACGGGCAGACTGCGGTGGCGAGCTTCGAGGATCCGGCCGGCGGCGAGCCGATCGTGGTACGGCAGCGGATCTGGCCGAAGCTCGACAAGGCGGTGCTGGAAAGCCCGCCGCTGCGCTGCGTGCGCAAGGACCATCCCTACGCGGTCGCGATCCGCATCGAGGGACCGGACGGCGCCGTGCGGCAGGAAATCGAGACGACGATCGCATCCAATCTGGACCAGGAGGTGCTGCCGGATCGCCCCCTCGTCGTCGGACCGGTCTATACGCCGAATCCGGAGTTGAAGGGCCGTCCCGACGGCAAGCTCGACGTCACCAACGAGGCGGGCTGTCCCGGCCGGGGTTGATTCCTGCGGATCGCCGCTCAGGAAATTTCGCCTGCCATCATCCCGACGACATAAAATATTCGTTGGATAGCCGCATGCGTGGCGGCGATTGCTCTTTTGCGGATCGCGTTGATTTCGTTTGACGTTGTCGACTGCCACAGAAACACTGCTTCCACGGAGGGCGGTCAGGTGATACCCAGCCGTCCGCAGGAGATCGTTGATGACGCTTCACGATGTGACGCTCGGAGACAAGTTCGACCTTTCCAAGGAACGAATCTTTCTGTCGGGCGCGCAGGCGATCGTCAGGATGCTGCTTATGCAGCGCGAACGCGATCGCCGCCTCGGGCTGGACACGGCAGGCTTCGTCTCGGGCTACCGCGGCTCGCCGCTCGGCGGCCTTGACCAGCAATTCTGGCGCGCGAAGAAGCAGCTTGAAGCCTCCAGCATCGTCTTCCAGCCCGGTCTCAACGAGGAGCTTGCCGCCACCGCCGTCTGGGGCTCGCAGCAGACCGAGCTTCTCGGCGAAGGCAAGCACGACGGCGTGTTCTCCGTTTGGTACGGCAAAGGGCCGGGCGTCGACCGCTCGGGCGACGTGTTCCGCCATGCCAACCTCGCCGGCACCTCGAAGAATGGCGGCGTGCTGGCGCTGATGGGCGACGACCACACGGCCGAATCATCCACGAACGCGCATGCGACCGAGTTTCTCTTCGTCGATACGATGATGCCGATCCTCAATCCGGCCGGCGTGCAGGAGTTGATCGACTACGGCCTCTATGGCTTTGCCATGTCCCGGTTCTCCAGCACCTGGACGGCGATCAAATGCGTCAAGGACAATATCGAATCGACCGCGTCGGTGGACGTGTCGCTCGACCGGTTGAACATCGTGCTGCCCGAGATCGACCTGCCGCCCGGCGGGCTCAGCATCCGCCACGAGCTCGACCAGATGGGCCAGGAGGAGCGGCTGCACGTCTACAAGCGCGCGGCGGCGGCGGCATTCATCCGTGCCAACGGGCTGAACAAGATCATCTATTCGGGCGGAAGTGCGCCGAAGATCGGCATCATCACCGTCGGCAAGTCCTATCTCGACGTGCGCCAGGCGCTCGACGACCTCGGCATCGACGAGGCGCGGGCGGCGCAGATCGGTCTCAGGCTGTTCAAGGTCGCCGCTCCCTGGCCGCTGGACGTCGAACATATCTCGGAATTCGCCCGCGGCCTCGAGACCGTGCTGGTGGTCGAGGAGAAGCGCTCGCTGATCGAAGTGCAGATGCGGGAAAACCTCTACGGCACCGCGATGCAGCCGCTGATCGAGGGCAAGAAGGACGCGCGGGGAGAGTGGCTCTTCCCGGCCAAGGGGGCGCTCGATCCCAACGACATCGCCATCGCCATCGGCGAGCGGGTGCTGAAGAAGATCGGCCATTCGGAAGAGATCGCCGCGCGGGTGGCGCAGCTCAAGCAGTACCAGGCCATGCTGGCCGACACCAAGGACGTCTCCAACCGGACGCCTTATTTTTGCTCGGGCTGCCCGCACAATTCCTCGACCAAGGTACCGGAGGGCTCGATCGCCGGCGCGGGCATCGGCTGCCATTTCATGGCGCTGTGGATGGACCGCTCGACCGTCGGCTTCACCGCCATGGGCGGGGAGGGCGCGCAGTGGATCGGCCAGGCGCCATTCTCCAAGCGCGAGCACATGTTCCAGAACCTCGGCGACGGAACCTACAACCATTCCGGCTCGCTCGCGGTCCGCTTCGCGCTCGCCTCGAAGGCCAACATCACTTACAAGATCCTCTACAACGACGCCGTCGCCATGACCGGCGGCCAGCCGCATGAGGGCAATCTCACCGTCGACATGATCGCCCGCCAGGTGCGGGCGGAGGGCGTCGACCGGATCGCCGTCGTCACCGACGAGCCCGGCAAATATGCGGGCAAGGCCGAATTCCCCGCCGGCGTCAGCTTCAGCCATCGCGACGATCTCGATGCGGTGCAGCGCGAGCTGCGAGACGTGAAGGGCGTGTCGGTGCTGCTCTACGACCAGACCTGCGCCGCCGAGAAGCGCCGTCGCCGCAAGCGCGGCACGTTCCCGGACCCGGACAAGCGGGTCATCATCAACGAGCTGGTCTGCGAGGGCTGCGGCGACTGCGGCGTGAAGTCGAATTGCGTCTCTGTGCAGCCGGTCGAGACCGAATTCGGCCGCAAGCGCCGCATCGACCAGTCGAGCTGCAACAAGGACTTCTCCTGCGTCAACGGCTTCTGCCCGTCCTTCGTGACGGTGCACGGCGCGAAGCTGCGCAAGGCGGAAGGCGTCGCGAGCGCATCGGATCCTCTGGCAGGCGTGCCGGAGCCGGCGCTCTTCCCGCTCGGCCAGGGCGGCTGGGCCTGCGTCGTCGACGGGATCGGCGGCACTGGCGTGGTGACGATCGGTGCGATCCTCGGCATGGCGGCGCATCTGGAAGGCAAGGGCTGCGGCATGATCGACATGGCCGGCCTTGCCCAGAAGGGCGGGGCGGTGTTCTCGCATGTCCGCATCGCACCGACGCCGGACGACATCAGCGCCATCCGCGTCTCGGCCGGCAAGGCCGACCTCGTGCTGGGCTGCGACCTGGTGGTCTCCGGCGCGAAGAAGGTGCTCGCCTCGGCGCGCGAGGGCCGCACGCTCTTCGTCGCCAATACGGCGGAGGTGATGCCCGGCGATTTCACGCGCTCGACCGACTTCTCGCTGCCGACGGAGCGGCTGAAGAAGGCGATCCGGCAGGCGGTGGGCGACGACAAGGCGCATTTCTTCGACGCTACCCGCAGCGCCACGACGCTGTTCGGCAACTCGGTCGGCGCGAACATGTTCATGCTCGGCTTCGCCTATCAGTACGGCGGCCTGCCGGTGTCGGCGGAGGCGGTCGAGAAGGCGATCGAGCTCAACGGTGAGGCGGTGAAGATGAACGTTGCCGCGTTCCGCTGGGGGCGCCGCGCCGCGCACGATCCGGAGACGGTGCGCAAGCTCGTTCAGTCCGTGCAGGGTGCGGTGGCCGCGCCGCTGGCGCAGACGCTGGACGAGATCGTCGCGAAGCGGGTCGAGTTCCTGACCGCCTATCAGAACGCGGCCTATGCGCGGCGCTATGCCGAGCGCATCGATAGGCTGCGCAAGGCGGAAGCCGCCGCCGTCGCGGGGTCGACGGCCGTGACGGAGACCGCCGCGCGCAACCTCTTCAAGCTGATGGCGATCAAGGATGAATACGAGGTCGCCCGGCTCTACACCGACGGCTCCTTCCGCAAGCAGCTTGCGTCCCAGTTCCAGGATTTCGACCGGCTCGAATTCCACCTCGCGCCGCCCATCCTCGGCCGCAAGGGTGCGGACGGCCTGCCACGGAAATCCTCCTTCGGGCCGTGGATGATGAAGGGGTTCGGCGTGCTTGCAGCGTTCAAAGGGCTGCGCGGCACCGCGTTCGACATCTTCGGCTACACTGCCGAGCGCAAGATGGAGCGCAGGCTGATCGCGGACTACGAGGCGGACCTCGACCTGATCGAGAAGCACCTTTCGCCGCCTTCGGTCGACGCGGCCGTGGCGCTTGCATCGGTCCCAGCCCTCATCCGCGGCTACGGTCACGTCAAGATGCGCAATGTCGAAAAGGCGAGGGGCGAACGGGCGCGGCTGGTCGACCGTCTCGTCTCACCGCCGGTAGAGCCCAACCTTCAGGCGGCGGAATAGATGTCTGCGGGCTTGCGCCGCATTGTCGTCTAAGGCTTTCTTAAGACGGCCATGTCATAACCGCGAAGCTTCCGCGGCCGCGCAGTCGATGAAAAAAAACAAAACTGACGACATCTCAGAGGACGTCTACATTGGCTTCGTCAGGTCGCTGTTCGACGAGACGAATGTCCTGCTCGTCGGCGCGTTCGCGCAGGGGCTGATCGGATCGCTCGTTCTCTGGAAGACGCAGCAGCCGATCTATCTCGTCCTCACCCTGATGCTGGTGGCCGCTGCTGTCGGCCGCTACTATGCGCTACGCCGTGTCGACCCCTCGCAGATCCTGACCTACAAATCGGCTCTCGAATGGGAGCGCTACTACATCGTGGCGGGCACCATCCAGGGCCTGACCGTCGGCCTGTTCACCTTCGTCTGCCTCTATCTTGTGCCCGACCTCTTCGGCGAACTCGCCGGGATGTCGCTCGTGCTCGCGATGACGGTGACGATCGCGGGGCGCAACTTCGGCTCCCGCAAGATGGTGGTGATCCTGTCGCTTTCGGTGATCGTGCCGATCGCTGCCGGCTTCATGCTGAAGGGCGACATCTACCACTTCGCGCTCGGCCTGCTCGTCGTCCCGTTCATGTTCACCATCGTCAAGATGGCCAGGACAGTGCGGACGGTGCTGTTCACGGCCATCAGCGAGGAAAAGAAGGCGAAGGGGCTGGCGCTGCGCTTCGACCGCGCGCTCAACACGATGTCGCACGGCCTGGTGATGCTCGACAGCGAGGGCCGCGTCGCCGTCGCGAACGCCGAGGCAGCCGACCTGTTCTCGGTCTCCTCGCCCGACAAGCTGCTCGGCCGGACGCTGAAGGCGCTGCTGATGCGCGGCGTTGCCGGCGGGCTGCTGTCGATGCGGGATTCGCATTACGTCGAGACGCAGCTGGCCCGCGCACTGCGCGACGGCCGCGACCGGAAGCTCCTGGTGAACTTCACCAACGGGCGGCACTTCGAGTTCTCGGCCCGCGAGGGCCGCGACGAACTCGGCGTCATCACCTTCGAGGACGTGACGGCGCGCGTCGAGGCGGAGGAAAAGATCCGCTACATGGCGCGCTACGACAACCTCACCGGCCTGCCGAACCGCGCCTATTTCCACGAGATGGTCGCGGAATACCTCATCAGCGGCGACCAGCAGCGGAATTGCGCGCTCGCCGTCGTCGACCTCGACGACTTCAAGAACATCAACGACACGCTCGGCCACCCGGTCGGCGACGGCATGATCTATTCCGTGGCGCAGAAGCTCGCCGGGCTCGCCCGCGAGAACGTCAAGATCAGCCGCTTCGGCGGCGACGAATTCATGCTCTATTTCGACAAGGTCGAGAGCACAGAGGCGCTGCACTTCGAGCTTTCGCGCATCTTCGAGGCGCTTCAGGGCGAGGTCGACGTGGCGGGGCATTCGCTGCGGATACAGGCGAGCGCCGGCGCCGTGCTGGCGAAGGTGAGCGAGACCGACGTCGATTCAATGTTCGTCAAGGCGGACCTCGCACTCTACAAGGCGAAGGAGTTCGGCAAGAACGGCTGGCAGGTCTTCGAAGCGACGATGGATGCGGAGTTCCGCAACCGCCAGGTGCTGAAGGCGGACCTTCGCCACGCGGTCGAGAACAAGCTGCTGCGCGTCGTCTACCAGCCGATCGTGGCGATGGACACGATGCGCATCGCAAGCTGCGAGGCCCTCTGCCGCTGGGACCACCCGGAGATCGGACCGGTCTCTCCGGGCGTCTTCATCCCGCTCGCCGAGGAAATGGGCATCATCTCGGCGATCAGCGAGTTCATGCTTAAGGCCGCCAGCGCCGAATGCGCCAAGTGGCCGGAACACATCCGCGTCTCGATCAACCTGTCCGCCAAGGATTTTCGCAGCAGAAACATCGTTGCGCTGGTGAGGGAGGCGCTGACGGAGGCAAGCCTCGCGCCCGACCGTATGGAGATCGAGGTCACGGAGACGGCGCTTTTGGACGACAAGTCTTCGACGCGCGTGCTCCTCGAGGAACTGAAGGCGCTGGGCGTCCGCATCGCGCTTGACGACTTCGGCACCGGCTATTCGAGCCTGAGCTACCTGCACACGCTGCCGCTCGACAAGGTCAAGATCGACCGGTCCTTCATCGAGGACATCACCCGCAACGAGCGTTCGCTCGACCTGCTGCGCGGCGTCGTGAACCTGTCGCGCCCGCTCGGCCTTTCCGTCACGATCGAAGGCGTGGAGACGTTCGAACAGCTCAAGGTGCTCGCCCTCGACGTGAAGCCGGACCTGGTTCAGGGCTTCCTGTTCGGCTCTGCCCTGTCGGCCTCGGGCATCGAGACCATGTCGACCACGACCTGGCCCTTTGCGAAGGACATCCACGCTGTCCGCCGCGCCTCGCACCACCTTTCCGCCTAGCGCGGAGTGAGCGGCGCGATTGCCGTCCTGTCTCCCGAAATTCCGCCGTCTTCAGCCAAAAACGCTAAAATTTAGCGAAAATTTACCGTTCGTTAAGGTTAACTATAGGTAAACGCACGAAATACCATTTTCGGCTTTTACTAGGATGTCGATTTTCCTAACGTCCTCGTACGGCGGATTTCGGGGAAGATCGGCATGATTACGGATGGTACAGCGCTGCGCGCTGTGGCGCAGTCGCTTGAAGTGGACGTGAAGCCTTCCGGCTTCGTCGCGCAGGTCTCGGCCATGCTCGAACGCATCGAATACCGTCGCTGCGACAGCGGCGAGGACTTCGAGGCGATCTGCCGGCTGCGCTATCGCGCCTATCGCGCACACGGCTTCGTACCCGAATCCGCGGACGGCATCACGACCGACGCGTATGACGAGACGCCTAACAGCTACCGCTTCGGCGTCTGGCTCGAAGATCAGCTCATCTCGACGGTGCGCATCCATCACATGACCGCGGCGGAGCCGTATTCGTCGATCTTGAGCACCTTCGAGGACATCATCGGACCGCGGCTGGCGCGGGGCGAGACCTTCATCAACCCGACCCTGTTCGCGGCCGATCCGTCGATCGTCGGCGTCTTTCCGGCCTTGCCCTATGTGACGCTGCGGCTGGCTGTGGCCGCCAACTCGTATTTCGACACGACGAGCTGCATCTGCGTTGTGCGCGAGGAGCATACGGCCTTCTATCGCCGCATCTTCGGCGCCGTGCAGGTCGGCGAGCCGCGCGCCTATCCACCGTTCACGGTGCCAGTCATGCTCTACGACTCGAACTGCGCCATCAATCTGCAGAAGACGCTGCGGCGCTATCCGTTCTTCAACGCAACGCCGGCCGAGCAGCGGCTTCTGTTCGGCAAGCCTGCGAAGGGCGAGCCAGCGCCGCTGACCATCATCCCCACGGCGAGCGTGGTCGCACGCGCCGCTTGATCGTGGATTTGCATTTACGGCCGTCCTTGGGCCAACATAGCAGTCGATGAAGGAAACCAGGGACGATTTCGTCCGCAACGCCATCTGGGCCCGGGAGCTTACTTCCGAGGAGATCGAGCGTGCGCGCCGTGGCGTGATCGAGAAGCAGTTCTCGAAAGGCGGCTACATCTGCCATCGCGGCGACAAGCTGGACCACTGGACCGGGGTGATCAGCGGCCTGGTCAAGATCAGCGCCATCTCGGCCAGCGGCAAGGCGATGACGTTTGCCGGCGCGGGGGCGGGCGGCTGGTTCGGCGAGGGTTCGGTCCTCAAGGACGAGCCCCGCAAATACGATCTGGTGGCGATCGCCGACACGCGGCTGGCGATGATGCCGCGCGCCACCTTCATGTGGCTCTACGAGAATTCGACCGGCTTCAACCGCTTCCTCGTCCGGCAGCTTAACGAGCGCATGGGCCAGTTCATCGCGACGATCGAATACGATCGCATCCTGTCGCCCAAGGCGCGGGTGGCGCGCAACATCTCCTGGTTCTTCAATCCGATCCTCTATCCGGTGACGAAACCGGAGATCGAGATCGGGCAGGAGGAACTCGGCCTGCTGGCGGGCGTGTCGCGGCCGGTCGTCAGCAAGAGCCTGCAGGCTCTGGAGGCGGAAGGGCTGCTGCGCGTCGAGCATTCGCGAATCGTCGTCTTCGACGTCGAAGCGCTTGGAAACTACGAAGACGATTGATTTTGCCCGTCGCGCGCGCCCTTGGCGTAGCCGGGGACAATGATTGGCGCAGCGCTAACTGACAATTCCCCGACCTGTCTGTCAATGGCGGCGTTGAACCGCAGGCCGCAACGTGAAACTCTCCCTGTCGAGGAACAGTCACGGGATTGGATCCGGCCGGCGGCGCCATCTACTTCGAAAGATAGGTTGCGCGTCTGCCATACGGGCATCAAAATCCGGACAAACCGCGAATAATGCGGACCGGGAGGAGTTGGCGAGATGGATTCGACGGCACCTGCCGCCGAAAGGCCGCTTGATACGTTTCCGAAGTATCTGCTGTGGAACGCCGAGCGCTTCGCTGGCCGCCCGGCGATGCGCTTCAAGAACTACGGCATCTGGCAGAGCTGGACCTGGAAGGAGCAGCTTGCCGAGGTGCGGGCGCTGTCGCTCGGCCTGCAGGCGATCGGCGTCGTGCGCGGCGACAAGGTCGCCGTCGTCGGCTCGAACCGCCCGCGCCTCTACTGGACCTTCGCCGCGGTGCAGGCGCTGGGCGGCATCCCGGTGCCGGTCTACGCCGACTCGGTCGCCGAGGAGATGGCCTACGTGCTCGACCACGCCGAGGTCCGCTTTGCCGTCGTCGAGAACCAGGAACAGGTCGACAAGCTGCTGTCGATCGCCGACAAAGTGCCGTCGCTGCACGACATCGTCTACGATGAGCCGCGCGGCATGCGCGACTACGACCCGAAGCGCCTGCACGACTACGAGAAGGTGCGCGAGGCCGGCCTGAAGCGGCTCGAGGTCGACGGCGCCGCCGAGGCCTGGCTGGCAGAGATCGCCAGGGGAAGGGGCTCGGATCTCGGCATCATGCTCTATACGTCCGGCACCACCGGGCGGCCGAAAGGCGTGATGCTCTCCAACGACAATCTCGTGAAGTCGGCGCTGCACGGCAACGCCTTCGACCACCTCACCGAGAACGAGACGACGATCGCCTACCTGCCGCTCGCCTGGGTGGGCGACCACGTCTTCTCCTATTCGCAGTCCTATACGGCCGGCTTCTGCGTCGCCTGCCCGGAAAGCCCGGAGACGGTGACGGAAGATCGCCGCGAGATCGCGCCGACCTATTTCTTCGCGCCGCCGCGCGTGTTCGAGGGCCTGCTCACCGCGATGATGGTGCGCATGGAGGACGCCGGCCGCACCAAGAAGCGGATGTTCGACACTTTCATGGCGCACGCGCGCAAGGTCGGCGAGAAGATCCTCAACGGCGAGAGCGTCGGCGCGTGGGACCGGCTGAAATACGCGCTGGGCGAGTTCCTGGTCTACGGGCCGGTGAAGAACCGCATGGGCCTGTCGCGGCTGCGCGTCGCCTACACCGCCGGCGAGGCGATCGGGCCGGAGCTCTTCCGCTTCTACCGAGCGATCGGGCTGAACCTGAAGCAGCTTTACGGGCAGACAGAGGCGACGGTCTACATCACCGCCCAGCCGGACGGGCAGATCCAGGCTGACACGGTCGGGCTGCCGTCGCCGGGCGTCGAGATCAAGATCGCCGACAATGGCGAGGTGCTCTACCGTTCCGACGGCACCTTCATCGGCTACTACAAGAACGATCAGGCGACGGCGGAAACCAAGACGCCGGACGGCTGGGTGAAGACGGGCGATGCCGGCTTCTTCAATGCCGACGGGCATCTCAAGATCATCGACCGCGCCAAGGACGTGGGGCGGCTGAAGTCGGGCGCGCTGTTCGCGCCGAAATACATCGAGAACGCGCTGAAGTTCTTCCCCGACATCAAGGAGGCGGTGGCCTTCGGCGACGGGCGCGACTTCTGCGCGGTCTTCGTCAACATCGACCTGCAGTCGGTCGGCTCCTGGGCCGAGCGCAACAACGTCGCCTATGCCTCCTACCAGGAGCTCGCCAACCATCCGGACGTCTACAGGATGGTTGCCGAGCATGTCGACGCGGCGAACCGCAAGCTCGCGACCGAGCCGATGATGGCCGCCTCGCAGATCCGGCGCTTCCTCGTGCTGCACAAGGAGCTCGATGCGGACGATGGCGAGCTGACCCGCACCCAGAAGGTGCGCCGCTCCTTCATCGCCGAGCGCTACGGCGAACTGATCGAGGCGCTCTACGACGGCTCGACGTCGAAGCGCGTCGAGACCGAGATCACCTACGAGGATGGCCGTAAGGCAAAGATCGCCGCGACCGTCAGGATCGTCGACGCGCCCACCTATGGTGGCGCGGCGGAACCCGTGCGGGAGGCTGCGGAATGAACCGGCCGGTGGACCCCAGGGAATTCGCGTCGAAGCTGGAGGGCATGGCCGATGGCGAGGTGCTGCTCGACCTGCGCAACGTGTCGCTCGCCTTCGGCGGCGTGAAGGCGATCACCGACATCTCCTTCGACATCCGCAAAGGCGAGATCCGCGCCATCATCGGCCCCAACGGCGCCGGCAAGACGTCGATGCTCAACGTCATCAACGGCTTCTACACGCCACAGAAGGGCACGATCGTCTTCCGCGGCAAGGAACGCGTCGGCATGAAGCCGCACCATGCCGTGGGGCAGGGGATCGCCCGCACCTTCCAGAACGTCGCGCTGTTCAAGGGCATGTCGACGCTCGACAACATCATGACCGGCCGCTCGGTGATGATGAAGCGCGGGTTGGGCTGGCAGATGCTGTGGCACGGGCCGGCGCTTGCCGAGGAGATCGAGCACCGCAAGGCGGTCGAGGAGATCATCGACTTCCTCGAGATCCAGCACATCCGCCGCACGCCGGTCGGCAAGCTGCCCTACGGGCTGCAGAAGCGGGTGGAACTCGGCCGCGCGCTGGCGATGGAGCCGTCGCTGCTTCTGCTCGACGAGCCGATGGCCGGCATGAACCTCGAGGAGAAGGAGGACATGAGCCGCTTCATCCTCGACGTGAACCGGCAGCGCGGCACCACGATCGCACTGATCGAGCACGACATGGGCGTGGTCATGGACCTTTCGGACCGGGTGGTCGTTCTCGACTACGGACGCAAGATCGCCGACGGCACGCCGGAGGAGGTCAAGTCCAACCAGGACGTCATCGACGCCTATCTTGGCGTCGCACACTGAAAGGAACGATCATGGACCTCGGAACTCTTCCTCTTACCCCTCTCGTCTCGCTGATCGCCGGCGTGCTCATCCTCCTGATGCCGCGGCTGCTCAATTACATCGTGGCGATCTACCTCATCGTGGTCGGCCTGCTCGGCCTGTTCCCGCAGCTGGCAGGGTGATGCAATGAACGAATGCGCGCCGGATACTGAAAGGCCAACGGCATGGAATTCCTGAACTCCATCCTCATCAAGCCGTTCGCCGACATGTTCGGCGCGCCCGACTTCCTCATGCAGGTGTTGTGGGAAGGGCTGGTCTCCGGCGTGCTCTATGCGCTGATCGCGCTGGGCTTCATGCTGATCTACAAGTCGTCGCGCATCTTCAACTTCGCGCAAGGCATCATGGTCGTCTTCGCGGCGCTGACTCTGGTCGGCCTGCACGAGAAGGGGGTGCCTGCCTGGCTCGCGCTTCCGCTGACGCTCTTCGTCATGTTCCTGCTCGCCGTTTCGATCGAGCGGGTGGTGCTGAGGCCGCTGGTCAACCAGCCGGACATCATCCTGTTCATGGCGACCATCGGCATCACGCTGTTCCTGATCGGCTTCGGCGAGATCATCTTCGGCGGCGAGAACAAGGTGATGATCACCGAGCAGCTTGGCATCCCGACAGGCTCGTGGGAGTTCGAGCCCTTCGGCGGCTTTCTCTCGATCGAGCAGCGCGACGTGACCGCGGTCGTCGGCGCGGTGCTCCTGGTTGCAGCGCTCCTCCTCTTCCTCAACAAGTCGAAGATGGGCCGCGCCATCCGCGCGCTGGGCGACGACCACCAGGCCGCACTGTCCGTCGGCATCTCCCTGTCGACCATTTGGGTCGTCGTCTGGTTCATCGCCGGCGTCATTGCGCTGGCGACGGGCATCGTCTGGGGCTCCCGCGCCGGCGTCTCCTTCGCGCTGGAGGTGATCGCCTACAAGGCGCTGCCGGTGCTGATGCTGGGCGGGCTGGAAAGCGTGCTTGGCGCGATCGTCGGCGGGCTCGCCATCGGCATCCTCGAGAAGCTGTTCGAGATCTATTGGGGCCAGCCGCTGCTCGGCGGCAACACCGAAACCTGGTTCGCCTTCGTGCTGGCGCTCATCGTCCTGCTGTTCCGGCCGCAGGGCCTGTTCGGCGAACGCATCATCGAGCGGGTGTGAGGACGACATGCTCTACAGGACCGCAGGCCAGTTCAAGACCACCTACGAAGCCGACCACGCGCTGTTTCCCGTCCGGCAGGACGCCATCCTGCTGGCGGTCATCCTTGCCATAGCCTGGGTCGTGCTGCCGCTCACCGCCAACGAGTTCGCATTCAAGGCACTGCTGGTGCCGGTGCTGATCTACACGCTGGCCGCGCTCGGGCTGAACATCCTGACCGGCTATGCGGGGCAGCTTTCGCTCGGCACCGGCGCCTTCATGGGCGTGGGGGCGTATGCCTGCTACAAGCTGATTACGATCTTCCCGGAGATGAACCTTCTGATCGCGATTGCCCTCTCCGGCTTCTTCTCGGCCGCCGTAGGGGTGGCGTTCGGCGTCCCGTCGCTTAGGATCAAGGGCTTCTACCTCGCCATCGCCACGCTCGCGGCGCAGTTCTTTCTCGTGTGGCTGTTCGAGAAATGGGCCTGGCTCTACAATTACTCGGCCTCCGGCGCGATCCAGGTGCCGACGATCGAGATGTTCGGCGTCGTCGTGGCAGGTCCGAACGCCAAGGCGATCACGCAATACTACTTCGTGCTTGCGGTCGTCACCGTCGTCACGATCCTTGCCATAAACATCACGCGCGGACGTATCGGACGCATCTGGAAATCCGTGCGCGACATGGACATCGCCGCCGAACTGGTCGGCATCAACCTGATGAAGGCCAAGCTGTCGGCCTTCTTCGTGTCATCCTACATCGTCGGGATCTCGGGCGCGCTGTTCGTGTTCCTGTGGCGCGGTGCCGCCGAGCCGAACCTGTTCGACATCCCCCTGTCGTTCCGGGTGCTGTTCATCGCCATCATCGGCGGTCTCGGCTCGATCCTCGGCAATTACCTGGGCGCTTTGCTGATCGTCGCGCTGCCGGTCGTGCTGAGCTTCCTGCCGGGTGCGCTCGGCATTCCGGTCAGCTCCTCGATGGTCGAGCATCTCAACACCATGGTCGTCGGCGCGCTTATCATCTTCTTCCTGATTGTCGAGCCGCACGGGCTGGCGCGGTTCTGGGCTGTGCTCAGGGAGAAGCTTATCATCTGGCCGTTCCCTCACTGAGGGGCGGCGCTGATCGCGGCCAAGGACTTGTTCCAGGCCGCAGGAGACGGGGTTGGTTCACCCCACCACATCGGGAAAACGGACTAGTGGAGGAAATGAGAATGAGGAAGATCCTGAAATCGACCCTTCTGGCGACGAGTGTGCTCGTCGCCGGGGCCTTCTCCGTGCCTGCCTTCGCGCAGGACGTGCTGCACGTGCCGAACCTGTCCTACCGGACCGGACCCTTCGCCACGAGCGGCACGCCGCTCGCCAACGGCCAGCTCGACTATCTCAACATGCTCAACGAGCGCGACGGCGGCATCAACGGCGTGAAGCTCGACGGCAGTGAGTGCGAGACGGGTTACAACACCGAAAAGGGCGTCGAGTGTTACGAGAAGACCAAGGGCAACGCGGTTCTGACCCAGCCCTGGTCGACGGGCATCACGCTGCAGGTGCTGCCGAAGTCGCATGTCGACAAGATCCCGATCCTGGCGCCCGGTTACGGCTTCTCGGCCATGCAGGACGGCAAGACCTTCGAATGGGCCTACAATCCGCCGTCGTCTTACTGGGACGGTGCCTCGATCCTGCTCAACACGATCGCCGACGGCAACCTGGACAACCTAAAGGGCAAGAAGGTCGCGCTGCTGCACCTCGACCATCCCTACGGCAAGGAACCGATCCCGCTGATGGAGGCGCTGGCCGCCAAGCACGGCTTCACCCTGCTGCCGATCCCGGTCGGCCTCAAGGAGATGCAGAACCAGTCGGCGCAGTGGCTGCAGATCCGCCGCGAGAAGCCGGACTTCGTGCTGATGTGGGGCTGGGGCGCCATGAACGGCGGCGCGCTGACCGAAGCCGCGAAGACCAAGTATCCGATGGACAAGTTCCTCGGCATCTGGTGGGCGAGCCATGATGCAGACCTGAAGCTCGTCGGCGAGGCCGGCAAGGGCTATCGTGCCGTGTCGTGGAGCTTCCCGAACAACGAAGCCCAGGCGATGAAGGACATCAAGAAGCTCGTCATCGACGCCGGCAAGTCGCAGGCAGCACCCGGCGAGTTCGACACGGTGTTCTACCAGCGCGGCGTGCTGATCGCGGCCATGGGGGTTGAAGGCATCAAGGTCGCCCAGGATAAGTTCGGCACCAAGGTCGTCAATGCCGAGCAGGTGCGCTGGGGTCTCGAGAACCTCGACTTCTCCGAGGCGCGCATCAAGGAGCTCGGACTGGATGGCATGATTCCGCCATTCAAGACGACCTGCGCCAACCATACCGGGCATGCCGGGGCATGGATCCTTGAATGGGACGGCTCGAAGTTCGTCAAGGCGTCAGACGTCATGCAGGCCGACCGCGCTGCGATCGACCCGCTCGTCGAGGTCAAGGCGAAGGAATATGCCGAGGCCAACAAGCCTTGGCCGATCTCGACCGAGTGCAAGTGACGAAGCGTGGCCGGCCGGGGCAACCGGCCGGCCATTTTCGATGAGACGAGGATGAACCGGAGCCAGTCAGAAGCGGTGACAGAGCACCTCCGCTCCATCTGCCTGGGTCTGCCCGAGGCCGTAGAAAAGGAAGCGTGGGGCGACGCGACCTTCCGGGTAAGGGACAAGATCTTCGCGATGGTGAAGACCGGCGATGGCCGTGTCTCGGTCTGGTGCAAGGCGCCGCCCGGCAGCCAGCAGGTGCTGGTCGGTGCCGATCCGGACACCTTCTTCGTGCCGCCCTACGTCGGTCCGAAGGGATGGATTGGCATGCGGCTCGACCGCGGTCCCGACTGGGACGAAGTCGATGCCATCGTGAGGCGGAGCTATCGGCTGGTCTTGCCGAAGCGGCTGGCTGCGATGATCGAACAGACAAGTAGAGGAAGAGACTGATGTCGAACGCAGTGCCGATGCCCGAGACGGCCCAGCCGATCCTCTCGATCAACAATATCGAGGTGATCTACGATCACGTCATCCTCGTCCTCAAGGGCGTATCCCTCACCGTGCCGGCGAGCGGCATCACGGCGTTGCTCGGGGCAAACGGTGCCGGCAAGACGACGACGCTCAAGGCGATCTCCAATCTGCTGCATGCCGAGCGCGGCGCTGTGACCAAGGGCAACATCCTGTTCGAGGGCCAGGAGGTTCAGTCGCTGTCGCCGAATGAACTCGTGCGGCGGGGCTGCATCCAGGTGATGGAAGGCCGGCATTGCTTCGGCCACCTTTCGGTCGAGGACAACCTGATGACGGGCGCCTTCACGCGCCGCGACGGGGCATCCGCGATCCGCCAGGACCTTGAAATGGTCTACGACTACTTTCCGCGTCTCAGGGTGCGGCGCGCCAGCCAGGCGGGCTACACATCTGGTGGCGAGCAGCAGATGACGGCGATCGGCCGCGCGCTGATGAGCCGGCCGAAGATGATCCTGCTCGATGAACCGTCGATGGGACTGGCGCCGCAGCTTGTGGAAGAAATCTTCGAGATCGTGCGAAAGCTGAACGAGGAGCAGGGCGTGTCCTTCCTCCTTGCCGAGCAGAACACCAATGTCGCGCTGCGCTATGCCAAATATGGCTACATCCTCGAATCCGGCCGTATCGTGCTGGACGGCGACGCGGCGGCGCTGCGCGAAAACGAGGACGTGAAGGAATTCTACCTCGGTGTCGGCGGAGAAGGCAGGCGCTCGTTCAAGGATGTGAAACACTACAAGCGGCGCAAGCGCTGGCTGTCCTAGACGTCAGACCGGGTCGGACTCTGCTCCGTCGTGGAGCTTGGCGAGTGGTAGGTTCGCATGGCGCTTCCCTGCCGCTCGCCGCAGCACAGCAAGCGGGGCGCGGCGAATGAAGGTGCCAATCAAGGGTTGATCGAGCACGCCTCGCCGCCTATCTAGTCGCTTTCGACGAACGATGAGGATCGCAGGCCATGGATTTCGGAGTGCAAGCAGCTTTCGCCCGCTTTGCAACCGTTATCGCAGTCTGCCATGCCCATTCTCTCGTTCCACGCCGTCTTCTGCGCCACGCCTGACGGCACCAGCCTTTTCAATACCATCGATCTCTCCTTCGGCGCGGAGCGCACCGGCATCGTCGGGCGCAACGGCTCCGGCAAGTCGACGCTGCTCAAGCTCGCGACGGGCGAACTCGCTCCGCTTGCGGGGACGGTGACGCGCGCGGGAACGATCCGCGTCCTGCGGCAGGAGCTGCCCGCCGGTCCAGGTCAGACGGTGGCCGGCGCCTTCGGCGTTGCCGGCGCGCTCGCGCAATTGCGCCGGGCGCTGGCCGGCGAAGGCTCCGCCGATGATGTGGCGCAGGCCGACTGGACGCTGGAGGAGCGGCTGGCCGAGGCGCTCGCCGCCGTCGGTCTCGCCGGCATGGAGCTGGAGCGGCCGCTGTCGTCGCTGAGCGGGGGCCAGCGCACGCGCATTGCGCTCGCCGCGCTGACCTTCGATCGCCCCGACATGATCCTGTTGGACGAGCCCACCAACAATCTCGATGCGGCCGGCCGCGCGCTGGTCGGGCGGATTCTGGCGCGATGGCGGGGCGGGGCCGTCGTGGTCAGTCACGACCGCGCCCTCCTGCGGCAGATGGACCGCATCGTCGAACTCTCCGGCCTCGGCGCGAAGGTTTATGGCGGCAACTGGGACCTTTACGCCGAGCGCAAGGCCGAGGAACTTGCCAATGCGGAATCGGCCCTTGCGTCGGCCGAGCGGCAGGCGAAGCTCGCCGAGGAGAAAATCCAGCTTGCGCGCGAGCGGAAGGCGAGGCGGGATGCAGCCGGCCAGAAGGCGCGCGCCCGCGGCGGACAGGCGCCGATCCTGCTCGATGCACAGAAGGAACGGGCCGAGCAGAGCGGGGGGCGCGGCGGCAACCTCGCCGCGCGACAGCGCGCGGAGGCGACGGCCGCATTGGAGGAGGCGCGCGCCAATGTCGAGCGGGCGAGAAACCTGTCCTTCGCACTTCCGGGCACAGGCCTCCCGGCGGGACGGGCGGTGCTTACCTTCGACCATGTGACCGGCGGATACGATCCACAGCGGCCGGTGGTGCGGGACGTTAGCTTTTCCATCGTCGGGCCGGAGCGTGTGGCGATCACCGGTGCGAACGGATCGGGCAAGACGACCGTGTTGCGGCTTGCCTCGGGAGATCTCGCGCCATTGTTCGGTACCGTCGTGCCGCATGTGCCCTTTGCCATGCTCGACCAGCATGTGCGGCTGCTTGATCCGGACCGGACGCTCGTCGACAATTTCCGGCGGATCAATCCACAGGACAACGACAATATGTGCCGCGCCGCGCTTGCGCGCTTCCTGTTCAGGGCGGACGAGGCGCTGAAGACGCCCGCCGAACTCAGCGGCGGCGAGAAGCTGCGCGCCGGCCTGGCCTGCGTTCTGGGCGGAAGCACGCCGCCGGCGCTGCTCATCCTCGACGAACCGACCAACCATCTCGACCTTCATTCGGTCGCCGCGATCGAATCCGCGCTGGAGCGGTGCGACGGCGCCTTGCTGGTCGTCAGCCATGACGAGGATTTCCTCGAAAGCCTGGACATCGGCCGGCGCATCGCCCTTGCATAATGGCATTCCGCGGGAAGACGTCGCGATGCGGCATCGACGCCATTGCGATCACGTAACCTTTTCGCTATGTCGGCCCACGGTCACTTTGCAGGGGAAACAGACGATGGCTGATCATTCGCCGACGGGTCCGGTCGAGATGGGCGCGAAGATGGACTACTCCGAGCATGAGAAGACCTATTCGCTCTTCATCCATCTCGTGAAATACGGCACGGTCGTCTGCGCAGCGCTGATGATCGCCATGGCGTTCGGTTTCTTCGCCGGCGGCGGATTCGTCTCCTCGACCATCCTGTTCGTCCTGATCTGCGCAGTCGGGATTTTCCTGCTTCGCTAGGCTGCCGTCGGCGGCCGACCGCCGCCAGACGGATCGATACATCTTCGGCGGGATCACCCGCAGGCTCGACTTCCAGGGAGGATAACCAGGCGTGGGGCAGATCATCTTCGTGCCGGCTGAGGGAGGCGCGGGCGAACCGCGTGTCGCCGCGTCGCCGGAAACCGTCAAGCGCCTTGCCGGCCTCGGCTTCGACGTGATCGTCGAGACGGGCGCGGGCGAGGGTTCCCGCATTCCCGACGACGAATTCGCCAAGGTAGGCGCCTCCATCGGCAAGGCTTCCGATGTCTCGAAGGCCGATGTCGTGCTCAGGGTGCGCCGTCCGTCCGACCTCAAGGGCTACAAGACCGGCGCGGTCGTCATCGCGACGATGGACCCTTACGGCAACGACGCCGCCGTGCAGGCTATGGCGAAGGCCGGGATCACCGCATTCGCGATGGAGTTCATGCCGCGCATCACGCGCGCCCAAGTCATGGACGTATTGTCCTCGCAGGCGAACCTTGCCGGCTACCAGGCAGTGATCGACGCGGCGGCCGAATATGACCGGGCGCTGCCGATGATGATGACGGCGGCCGGTACCGTGCCTGCTGCGAAGGTGTTCGTGATGGGCGTCGGCGTCGCCGGCCTGCAGGCGATCGCGACCGCGCGCCGCATGGGCGCAGTGGTGACCGCGACCGACGTGCGGCCTGCGGCCAAGGAGCAGGTCGCCTCGCTCGGCGCGAAGTTCCTCGCCGTCGAGGATGAGGAGTTCAAGGCGGCCGAAACCGCCGGTGGCTACGCCAAGGAAATGTCCAAAGAATACCAGGCGAAACAGGCGGCGCTGACCGCCGAGCACATCGCCAAGCAGGACATCGTCATCACCACGGCGCTGATCCCCGGCCGGCCGGCACCGAAGCTGGTCTCGGCGGCGATGGTCGCCTCGATGAAGCCGGGCTCGGTGATCGTCGACCTCGCGGTCGAGCGCGGCGGCAATGTCGACGGCGCGCAAGCCGGCAAGGTCGTCACCACGGCGAACGGCGTGAAGATCGTCGGCCATCTCAACGTGGCGGGCCGCATCGCCGCATCCGCTTCGCTGCTCTATGCCAAGAACCTGTTCGCCTTCCTCGAGACAATGGTCGACAAGGAGACGAAGACGATCCGGATCAATCCGGAGGACGAGTTGCAGAAGGCGACGATGCTGACCAATGGCGGCGCCGTCGTGCATCCGGCCTTTGCCAAGGCTGCCGAGGCCGCTCCGGCGACGCCTGTCGAGACGACCGAGCCCAAGAAGCGCGACCCGCGCAAGCCGGCGGCCAAGAAGGGAGAGGCATAATGGAAAAATCGGCTCTCGAAAGGGCGTTGGACCAGCTCGACCAGGCGGTCGCGGCGGTTCGCATCGCGCTCTCTGACAGCAATGTCGCCGACGCGGCGGGCGCTGTGGCGCACGGCGTGTCGGGCGGCGCGGTCGATCCCTTCGTCTTCCGCCTCGCGATCTTCGTGCTGGCGATCTTCGTCGGCTACTACGTGGTCTGGTCGGTGACACCGGCGCTGCACACGCCGCTGATGGCCGTCACCAACGCCATATCGTCGGTGATCGTGGTCGGCGCGCTGCTCGCGGTCGGCATCTCGGCCTCAGGCCTTGCCACCGGCTTCGGCTTCGTCGCGCTGGTGCTCGCCTCGGTCAACATCTTCGGCGGGTTCCTCGTCACCCAGCGCATGCTGGCGATGTACAAGAAGAAAGAGAAGTAAGGCCGATGTCCGCCAATCTCGCCTCTTTCCTCTACCTCGTCTCCGGCGTCCTGTTCATCATGGCGCTGCGCGGTCTGTCGCATCCGACGACCAGCCGCCAGGGCAACATCTACGGCATGATCGGCATGGCGATCGCCATCGTCACGACGCTGGCGCTGGCGACTCCGTCGGCGAGCGGCTTCGGCCTGATCCTTGTCGGCCTCGCCATCGGCGGCGGCGTCGGCGCGATCACCGCGCGGCGCATTGCCATGACCTCGATGCCGCAGCTGGTCGCCGCCTTCCATTCGCTGGTCGGCATGGCGGCAGTGATGGTGGCGGCAGCCGCCATGTATGCGCCCGAAAGCTTCGGCATTGGCACCATCGGCGACATCCACGGCCAGGCGCTGGTCGAGATGAGCCTCGGCGTCGCCATCGGCGCGATCACCTTCACCGGCTCGGTCATCGCTTTCCTCAAGCTCGACGGGCGGATGTCCGGCAAGCCGATCCTGCTGCCGATGCGCCACGTCATCAATGCGGCGCTCGGCATCGCGCTGGTGGTGCTGATCGTGCTGCTCGTCACGACGCAGAGCTACACCATCTTCTGGCTGATCGTGATCGCCTCGCTGGTGCTGGGCGTGCTGCTCATCGTGCCGATCGGCGGCGCCGACATGCCGGTCGTCGTGTCGATGCTGAACTCCTATTCCGGCTGGGCGGCGGCGGCCTTGGGCTTCACGCTCGGCAACCTCGCGCTGATCATCACGGGCGCGCTGGTCGGCTCGTCCGGCGCGATTCTGTCCTACATCATGTGCAAGGGCATGAACCGCTCCTTCATCTCCGTCATCCTCGGCGGCTTCGGCGGCGAGACGGCGGCGGCTGCCGGCGACGACGGCATCCAGCGCACGGTCAAGCAGGGTTCGGCGGACGATGCCGCCTATCTGATGGCCAATGCGCAGAAGGTCATCATCGTGCCTGGCTACGGCATGGCGGTCGCCCAGGCGCAGCATGCACTGCGCGAGATGGCCGACAAGCTCAAGGCCAAGGGCGTCGAGGTGAAATATGCGATCCATCCGGTCGCGGGCCGCATGCCCGGCCACATGAACGTGCTGCTCGCCGAGGCCAATGTGCCCTATGACGAGGTGTTCGAGCTGGAGGACATCAACTCCGAGTTCGCGCAGGCCGACGTCGCCTATGTCATTGGCGCCAACGACGTGACCAACCCGTCCGCGCGCGACGACAAGTCCTCGCCGATCTACGGCATGCCGATCCTCGACGTCGACAAGGCCCGCACCTGCCTGTTCGTCAAGCGCTCGCTCGGCTCCGGCTATGCCGGCATCGACAACACGCTGTTCTACAAGGACGGCACCATGATGCTGCTCGGCGACGCCAAGAAGATGACCGAGGAAATCGTCAAGGCGCTGGATCACTGAGCATCCTGACGCCACCTCAGACGGTCCCGGCGGAACTGCGCCGGGCCGTCGAAACGGTCTTTCCCGAACTCGCCGACGCGGATTTCTCGGTCGCCGGCAAAGGCTGGCACAGCCTCGCGATCGAGGTCGACGACCGGCTGATCTTCAAGTTCCCCGAAGGCGAGGAGGCCGAGACGGCGCTGCGGCGCGAAGCCAGGCTGCTGCAGGCGGTGGCGCCACGTGTCTCTCTGCCCGTTCCCCGCATGACGCTGCATGACGGGCCGCCGCTTTTTTCCCGTCACGACAAGCTGCCCGGCGTCACGCTGGAGCGAGCCGCCTATGATGCGCTGACACAGGCGCAACGCGACGGGCTCGCCGGCGATCTCGCGCGCTTCTTCGCCGACCTGCACGCGATCGAGCCGCAGGCCATGCGCGCCGCCGGGGCGGAACCCGTCGGCTGGTGGGACACGCACGATGAGACCCTGGCACCAGTGTGGGAGCGTCTGCCGCGTTCGATCGCCGAAGAGGGGCGCAAGGCGATTGCGGCCTATCGGAACTTGCCGCCCGATCCGCTCGGCGAGCGCTACGGCTTCTTCGACGCCCATGGCTGGAACATGGCCTTCGATGTCAGGGCCGGGCGGCTGAACGGGATCTTCGACTTCGCCGATTCCGGCTTCGGGCCGGTGCACCGCGAGTTTGCGCCTGTATCGCTCGTCGCTCCCGACCTCGCCGCGCGCACTGCCCGCGCCTATGCCGCGGCGTCGGGACGCGAGGTGAGCCTGCGGCGCATCTTCCTTCTCACCGCGGCGATGCGGCTGTCGGAATATGCCGGTGCGCTGGAGACGGGCGTCGGCGCAGAGTGGGTGCGCGACCTCGTCGTCGAATGGTTCGAGCAGCGCGACGTGCGCTAGGGGCCTGCTGCGGCGAGCTACCCTTCCGTCCAGGACCATGTCGTAGTAGATTTTACGTTTGCCGCAGGGAGTATCTGCTTGGCGCTTGCCCCCGAAACGACAGAGCCGGAGGACGGGCCGCCGGCGGACGAGAGGCGGCTGAAACAGGCCGTTGTCGTGGTTCACGGCATGGGCGAGCAGTGGCCGATGTCGACGCTGCGCAGCTTTGTCGAGGGCGTGTGGACCCGCGACCCGAAGGTCGTCGAGGCCGCCGGCCACCCCAACGGCGCCAAGACGTGGATCAGCCCCGACGAGCGGACCGGATCGCACGAGTTGCGACGCATCGTAACGGCTTACGTCTTCCATCCACCCAAGGCGGAGAAGGTCAAGATCCGCACCGACTTCTACGAGCTCTACTGGGCCGACCTGATGCAGGGGAGCACCCGGTCGCGGCTCTTCGCCTGGATCAAGGAACTGCTCTGGCGCGACAAGAGCACGATCCCGTCCGACGCCCTGCCGATCTATCGCGCGACCATGGTGGCGGCCACCGTCTATCTGGCGATCGGGCTGCTGGTCGCCGTCTCGGTGGTCCTCAGCCCGTTCGTGGCCGTGGTCGTCGCGGCGATCGCGGCACTTCTGTCCTGGATTGGGGACCGTCTCCTCCTGCCTTATCTCGGCGATGTGGCGAGCTATGCGCGGGCGACGCCCGAGACGGTTGCACAGCGCGCCGCCGTGCGGGAACGGGGTCTCGGGCTCCTGCGCAAGCTCTCAGATGATCCGGAATACGACCGGATCGTAGTGGTCGGCCACAGCCTTGGCTCGATCCTCGCCTACGACCTGCTGCAGCTTCTCTGGGACGAGCGCCGGCCGCGCGACATGACCGTGGCAGGTCACGGCGCGCTGATGAAGACGATCCGCGCCGTCGGTCGTTTCGCCACGCTGGCGGACGGATCGGCGCCGGCAGGAACGGACGTCTCCGAGTTCCGTGCCGCCCAATGGGGCCTCTATGTCTCGCTGCGGGACGGCGATGCCATACAGCCGTCCTGGAAGATCAGCGACTTCGTCACAGTCGGCAGTCCGCTGACGCATGCCGAGTTCCTGATGGCGCAGGATGGGCAGGAACTTCGGAAGGGTATCGCGGAGCGGCTGTTCTCCACCTCGCCACCGCAGTCGAACAAGGCGACCGAGCCAGACGTGCGGTACAACAGCAAGCCGAAGGTCTGGGCCGTGCACCACGCCGCCTGCTTTGCGGCGACGCGCTGGAGCAACATCTACGACCTCGGCAACTTCCTATGGAGCGGCGACCCGATCTCGGGGTCGGTGCGGGAGAATTTCGGCTGGGGCGTCAAGGAGTTCCAGGTCGAGATCAGAAAGCCGGGCGGATGGCTCAGCCCGCGCCTGTTCACCCATACAGACTACTGGTCGCCCGACGTCGAGGCCGACCCGGTCGGAGGCTGGTCGGACGGAAAAGGGGAGGCGCATCTGGCCGCGCTGCGGGAGGCCCTCGACCTGCTGCGCGTCGAGGGTGGCGCGCCGTGACGATCCTGCTGCGGCCGTATCAGCCTTCCGACCGTGCCGTCATGACGGCGCTGCTGCTCGATCTCAATCGGCATGAGAACGCGATCTCGGGCGAATCGCTGGTCGATGCGGAAACGGCCGAGATCGGGGCGATAGAGGCGGAGGAGATCCTGGCCGAATGGGACGCGGCTGTGGTGCTGGCCGAAATCGACGGCGAGCCGGCGGGCCTGCTGATCTGGTCACGTCGCCACCGGCGAGAGCTATCTCGCGGAGAAATTCCGCCGCTACGGCAAGGTCGACGCGCTTGTGGTCGCGACAAGGCATCGTGGCAAGGGCGTCGGCAAGGCGCTCCTCGAAGAGGCGGAGCGCCTGACGCGGGAGCGCGGCCTGTCGCGGATGATGCTGCACGTCATCGAAGGTAATGACGGCGCAGCCGAGGCCTATCGGAAGTTCGGCTTCCGCTCGCACTCCACCAACATGGCAAAGCCGCTGGACTGAGCTCAGGCCGCATCGGCCGGCATGTCCGCGGCGAAGGCGTCAAGCCCGTCGCGCACCCGCATGATGCGCGCCCTAAGCTCCGCCTGACTCTCGAAGGTTTCGCCCGAGTTGGCGGTCATGGCGATCGCCGCCTCGCAGCCGGTCCGGCGCAGCGCCATGCCGGCTTCGGTGGGCGCGATGTCGAGCAGGCGCTCGTCCGCCTTGCTCCGGGCGCGTGTCACCAGCCCGCGCGTTTCCAGCTTCTTCACCAGGGGGGTCAAGGTGTTGGAGTCCAGCCCGAGGCGTTCGCCCAGGGCCTTCATGGTGACGCCCTTGGTCTCCCACAGCACCATCATCACCAGATATTGCGGATAGGTCAGCCCGGTCTCGGCGAGCGCCTTGCGATAGAATCGCGTCACCGCATTGGCGGCGGAATAGATCGCGAAGCAGGGCATCACGTCGAGCGTGACCTGATCCATAAGTTCGGGGTGGGCGACGAAATCGATGTCGAGCGGGGAAGGGGCGTCGGTCATGCGGTCCATTTAGATCGTGCGCGATCTTATCGCAATGCCGATCAACTAATTGTGAACTCGTTGACGATTAGATCGCGCACGATTAAATCAAAACTATAGAGACACAGCGATGCCGCCACCCCCCATAGGAGAGCACCGAGATGGCCACGACTTCCCACCCCAACCGCCTCACCAATACGATCGTCCTCATCCACGGCGCGTGGATGACGTCGGCGTCCTGGGACAACTTCCGCAAGCCGCTGGAGGCAGCTGGCTACACCGTCCATACGCCGACCTGGCCCTATCTTGAGAAGGGCACCGCCGCGGAACTGCGCGCGAACCCGCCGGAAGGTCTTGGCCGGCTGACCGCCGGCGCGATCGCCGATCACTACGCGAAGTTCATCGACACGCTGCCGGAAAAGCCGCTGATCATCGGCCATTCGATGGGCGGGCTGGTGACCCAGCTCCTGCTCGACAGGGGATACGGCGTCGCCGGCGTGGCTCTGGACCCGGGTCCAATCGCGGGTGTCATCCCCGACTTTCTGTCGCTCACCGCGGCCATTCCCGTGCTGCTGCGCTGGAACGCCTGGAACCGCACCTACACGCTGCCGAAGGCGACGTTCGACGCCCGCTTCGCCAACACCGCGCCGCCGGCGCTGCGTGACGAGGCTTACGACAAGTATGTTGTGCCGACCTCGGGCCGTCTCTTCGCGCAGGCGGCCACCGGCATCGGCGTCGGCGTTGATACGAAGGCGCGCAAGCAGCCCTTGCTGGTCACCGCGGCCGAGCACGACCGTACCGTGGCGCCCGCGTTGTCCCGCGCCATCTGGCGCAAGCAGAAGAAGTCGGCTGCGCGCACCGATTTCGTCGAGTTCCCCGGGCTGTCGCATTTCCTCGCGGCCGAGCCGGGCCACGAGAAGGTGGCGGCCTACGTGCTCGACTGGGCGGAGAAGCTGTAGCCGTCAGCCGGCGCGCGACATCCTGATCGCCGCCGCGCAGCCGATCAGCGCTAGCGGCAGGAAGGCGAGGAACAGCCAGCGGGCGACGCCTGCCGCGGTCTCGCCCGAAAGCCCCTCGGCGAAGCCGCTGGAATTGGCGACGATGCCGGCGGCCGCCGCCCCCGTCGCGTAGCCGATCCGCTGCAGCGCCGGTACCGCCGAGGAGGCGACCGTGCTGTCCTGCGGGGGAGCGGATGCGACGATGATCCGCGTCACGAACGGCCACGCGATGCCGAAGCCGCCGCCCTGCAGCAGCGCACAAAAGAGGATCGCCGGGATGTTGCCGGCGGGGATCGCCACCGAGAAGCCGGCCAGCCCCGCCGTGATCATCAGTGCGCCGCCGACGATGATGAGGCGCTCGCGATGCGGCGGTGCGCCCGCCACGAGGATCGACAGGATCGACCACGCGATCGATTCGGCCGCGATGATGTAGCCCGTCGTCAGCACTGGGACGCCGTGCAGGCTGGTCAGCAGCAACGGCGCATAGATCGCGAAGGACACGGTCGAGACGGACAGGGCGGCGACCATCGTCATGCCCGATCCCAGCGCCGTCGACCAGTCGAAGGGCCGGTGCGGAAACAGGCGCGACCGCGGCATCAGCGCGTCCACCCTGAAGAACAGCCACAGGCCGAAGACGCCTGCCGCCAGCAGCGCGAGCGAGGCGTAGGCACTGGCCGTGACACCGGCAAACGCGATCAGGATCACAGCGCAGGCCAGTGTGGCGAGCGCTGGAACCGGAAATGGCGGCGGCTCGTCGCCGGTGACGCGCCGCGCCTCGGGCATGCGCAGCACCACATAGCTGACCGCCGCCATGGCGACACCGGCGATCGCGAAGGCGCCGAAGGTCCAGCGCCAGCCGAAGGCCGTCGAGATCAGGGCGCCGAGCAGCGGCCCGCTGAACGCGGCCACGCCCCAGATGGCGGACATGATGCCGAAGAGCTGCGGCCAGATCGCCCGCGCGAACAACCGCTCGACCGAGACATAGGCGAGCGAGACGAGCCCGCCGCCGCCGAGCCCTTCGATCAGCCGCCCGGCCAGCAGGATCGGCATCGTCGGCGCCAGCGCGCAAATCAGCGCCCCGCAGCCGTAGAGAGTGGCCGCGCCGACCATGTTGCCGCGCAGGGAGACATAGGACACCAGCCGGCCGGCGGCCGTGCCGGCCACGATCGCACCGAGTTCGTAGATGGCGAAGGTCCAGCCGACGAGCGTCACGCCCTCGAGGTCGCCTACGAGGGCCGGCATGATCGTCGCCATCATGGTTTCCATGGTGGCGTGGAGAAGAATACCGAGGCTGACGAAGCAGAACAGGCCGAGGTCGCCGCTCGCCCACAGCGCGCGCCAGTCTACCCGCTGTCCGGATCGTTCGACCATTTCGCAGCGCCTTTGCCTGTCGAAGCAATTACCGGAGATGCGCCTCGGGGGCAGGAGGCAGTCCGGCGGAGCACTTGCGCCAGGGCGGCCGGTCAGCGGCTGCGCATCTTCTCGCGCACGGCCGGCTTCGGTCTTGCCGGTCGGCGCGGCAGGTCCGTCCTCGGGTCGAAGAGATGGAACTGCCCGCGCCCGGCCGTCTTCGCTGCGTAAAGGGCGAGGTCGGCGCGCCGCATCAACTCGCTGTCCCCGATGCGCGGATCGTCGATGAACGCGACGCCGATGCTCGCGCCGATGGACACGGGCTGGCGGCGCAGCGTGAAAGGATCGGACAGCGACCTAACGATCTTCGCCGACAGCTGGCTCGCCGTCGCCCAGCTGGAGTTCGCCTGGATGACGGCGAATTCGTCGCCGCCGGTGCGGATGACGACATCGGTGTCGGCCACGCACTGCTTCAGCCTCGCGGCGACCGCGCACAGCAGGGCATCGCCCACCGGGTGGCCCATCGTGTCGTTCACCAGCTTGAAGCGGTCGAGGTCGATGCACAGCAAAGCCGAGCAGCCGCCGTCGCGTGTTGCCTGGATCGCCTCGGCCATGCGCCTGGCCATGAGGGCGCGGTTGCCGAGCCCGGTCAGCGAATCGTGGTGCGCCATGTGGGCGATGCGCGCCTGGGCGTTGCGGCGGGCATCGATGTCTTCCAGCGAGCCGACCCATTCGACGATCTCTCCCGCCGCATCGCGGATCGGTGCGCCGCGGGCCCTGACCCATTTCCATCCCGCCGGCGTGAGAACCCTAGCCTCGACATCGACGTCGCTGCCCTTCGCAACGCATTCGGCCCAGGCGGATTCCACCACCGGCAGGTCCTCCGCATGGACGCTGGCCATCCAGCCCAGGCCGACGGCGTCGGCGTCGCTGCGGCCGGTGAGTTCGCGCCAGCCGGTGACCTGCGTGATCGGGCCGGCGCGGTCGCGTTGCCAGAAGACCAGCGCGCCCGCCTCGGCGACCGCGCGGTAGCGCCGTTCGCTCAACGCTAGCGTGCCGGCGATCTCTTTCTCGCGCTCCGCCCGCTCGCGCAGCTCCGTCTGCGCGGCGATGAAGCTCTCGCGGAGGCTTTCGAACTCGGCGATCGAGGAGCGCCGCAGGTGTGCCCCGTCGGACAGCTGCTCGCCCTCGGCGATACCGCGGCCATAGGCGGCCAGCGCTTTCACGGGCGCCAGGATGCGCTGTGCCATCCACACGGCGCCGAGGAGCGCGATGGAAAAGGCGATCATCGCGCTGAGCGCAAGGGTCGCGAGCGGCCCCTGCCAGCGCGCGTTGAACGCATCCAGATTCTCGCCGACGACCACGACCCAGCCCGGTGTGCCGGCGAGCTTGCGGAAGGAGAACATGACCTCGCTGCCTTCCTTGGTCGTTGCGTCGAAGATGCCGCTGGCACGGTCCATGCCCTGAAGCTTGCCCCAGTCGGGCACCGGCTTGCCGATGAACCTGTCGGCGTCGCGCGAGCGCCCGACGAGATGGCCGGCGCCGTCGGTCACGGCGACGAGGAAATCCGACCCTTCCAGTCCGGCCCCCTGGAGCAGGTGCACGAGCCTGTCAGGTCCCGCGACGAAGACGAGCGCCTGGAGCTGCCCTCCGACGGTTTCGAACGGCACCGCGAGGGCGATGCGGGCGTCCTTGCCCAGGGCGGGATCGATCAGGTTCGAGATGGCGCGGCTGCGGCTCTCGATCGCGCGCAGTCCGGTCGCGTATGCCGCGTTGCCCGGCCCTGTGTCGGTCGATCCCCTGGCCACGACATGCAGCGTTCCGCCGAGATGGGTGCCGGCCTCGTTCAGCCAGGGTTCGAACGACTGGGCGGTATTGCGGCCGCCGGCATAGAGATTGGCAAGGGTCGAGAGCGAGGTGAATGTGCCGACGAGTTCCGCCTCGACGGCGTTTGCGAGGGTTTGTGCAGTATCGCGCAGTCGGCTTTCCGACGAGCTGTGAAAGGCTGTGCCGGCCTGCCAGACGGCAAGCGCAGTCGCTGCAACCACCGGCACTACGGCAAACAGCATGATCGCGAAGAGATGGGACTGGAGGCTGCGACGTCCGCCGTTCTTCTTGAAGATCGACAGTCTGTTCAAACGCCGCAACTCAGGCACCTCCACACGGGAGGCACCCTAGACAGGCGCGTTTAAGGATTGGTGAAATCGATGCGCGTCAATGCAATCATCGGTCGAGAATCCGCCCAGGAAGGGCGGCTCGTGCGGGCAAGGATCAGTCCGCGCTGCGCAGCTGGAACGAGCTGACGCCGATAGCCAGATTCAGGCCCGTCTGCGCCTCGACGCTCAGCGGCTGGAGCGTGAAGGAGGAACCGGAGCCGCCGACCAGGAGATTGGCGCCGGCGCCGACTCCGACCGTCGCGCCGGCGCTTGCCCCGACATAGTCGCCGGCCAGTGCGCCGGGTGCGTAGATGTTGGCGGTCGGAGCGAGCACCACCCACTGCATGAAGGTCGTGCCGGTGGTACCTACGTCCAGCCCGTATTTACGCACCACGCCGAAATAGTCCTCGGGCGCATTGGCGGTGTTGGCGGGACGGAATGTGCAGCTCAGATCCTTTGTCGAGCCGAAGACGAAACCGGTGCCGCCATCGATCACACAGTCGAGCACGCCGAGTTCAACGCCCTGCTTCTGCGCACCGGCGGGCGTCGCCAGGATCGCTGCGAGAAGGGTGACGGAAGCAAGAACCTTCATCATCTTGGAAACTCCAGCTGAGCACATGTCCATCTGAGACAGCACAACTTCCGGCGCGGCGCATGGTTCCCGGCCGGCATGCCGGATCAGGAGGTCTTGGTACGCGAGAGGCCGTCGACGGCGGGCTTGTAGTTCGGATCGAGCTGCACCGCGCGGGCGTAGGACTTGGCCGCGCGTGCCTTGTCGCCGCGGCGTTCGTAGATCAGCGCCTGGTTGGCCCAGCTCTCGGCGACCTTGTCGTTGAGGCTGATGGCGGTATTGAAGTCGGCGAACGCATTGTCCTCGTCGCCGCGTGCCAGATAGGACAGGCCGCGGCCGTTGTACGGCTCGGGCGAGCCGCCGGACATCGAGATCGCGGTCGAGAAATCCTCGATGGCGAAGTCGTGCTGGCCGCGGATCTGGTAGAGCAGGCCGCGGCGATGGTAGGCGCGGGGATCGGTCGTGTCGAGCTGGATAGCCTTCTCGAAGTCGTTGAAGGCCTCCTGGGTGCGGCCGGAGGTGCGGTAGACCTCGCCGCGGCCGATATAGGCGGTGTCGTAGCTCGAATTGAGCTGGATCGAGCGGTTGTAGTCGGCGATCGCTTCCGCGTTCCTGCCGAGGAAGCGGTAGATCAAGCCGCGATTGGCATAGGCCTGGTAGAAGCCGGGATTGAGCTTGATGGCGGTGTCGAAGTCCTTCAGCGCCTCGGTGTAGCGCCCGCCGCGGCCATAGGCGAAGCCGCGCACGTTGTAGGCTTCCGGATCGTTCGGGTTGCGCGCGATCACCGCCGTCAGCGAGGAGATGTTCTCCGAAGAACCCTGCGCCTCCTCGACGGTCGCGATGTCGCTGATCGCGGCCGTCTGGCAGCCGGCGAGCCCGAGTGCGGCGGCCAGAAGCAGCGCAACTGCCGCGCCCCTGGTGGCCGAGCGGTTGAGACGCACATCATTCATCGCAGGCGAATCCCTTCGTCCTCTGACCGGTCTTCCCCCCGCGACCGGCTTTCGCTCGAATGCAACCTGTCCCCACAGGCGATGAAACGAAAATGGCGCGGCCGAAACCGCGCCACGTTCCTATGGCCCGAAAGGGACGAAATAGCGGCGGAGATCAGCGAGCCGCGGGACGGGCAGTCGCCGCCGGCTTGGGCGAGGGCGGCAGCAGGCCTTCGCGCTGCAGCTTCTTGCGGGCCATCTTGCGGGCGCGGCGGATGCCTTCCGCCTTCTCGCGGGCGCGCTTCTCCGACGGCTTCTCGTAGTGGTCGCGCATCTTCATCTCGCGGAAGATGCCTTCGCGCTGCATTTTCTTCTTCAGAGCGCGGAGCGCCTGGTCAACATTGTTGTCGCGGACGAGCACCTGCACGTGCGATCCTGTAGCTTCGAAACCGGGATAAAACGCTGTCGCTGGCCTGGCTGGTCGTGAGACGGACGGGTAAGCGAAAGGCGTCCGCGATGGACACCCACCGCGAATTGCGGCGGCTGTTAGCAGAATCGATCGCGGTTGTCGAGAGGATACCTGCCTTTCGTGTTTGGTGGTGGACTTGCCGCGCCTGCGCGACTATCCCGCTCCTCTTTCCAGCATCCCGAGCGGAGCCACCATCATGCAGACCAGCTTCGGCGGGATCGACTTCGGCACGTCAAATTCGACCGTGGGCATCATGCGGGCCGGGCGGCCGCGCCTCGTGCCGCTCGAGGGCGACCATGTCACGCTGCCGAGCGCCGTTTTCTTCAATTTCGAGGACGATCGCACCTATTACGGCCGCCGCGCGATCGAGGACTACACGCTGAATTCGGAAGGCCGGCTGCTGAGGGCGCTCAAGAGCGTGCTCGGCTCGTCGCTGGTCAATGAGAAGACGCGCATCAAGGCGCGTTCGATGGCCTTCACCGACATCATCGGCCTGTTCCTGAAAAACCTGAAGCGGCAGCTCGACGCGGCCGCGGGCGGCGACGTCGGGCGCGTCGTGCTCGGGCGCCCGGTCCATTTCGTCGACGGCGACGAGACCGCCGACCGCGCCGCGCAGTCCGAGCTGGAGCAGGCGGCACGCGCGCAGGGCTTTCGCGACATCGAGTTCCAGTTCGAGCCGATCGCCGCCGCGCTCGACTACGAACAGAGCGTGAGCGGCGAGGAACTGGCGCTCATCGTCGATATCGGCGGCGGCACGTCCGACTTCTCGATCGTGCGCGTATCGCCGCAAGGCGCGCGCCGGCCCGACCGCAAGGCCGACGTGCTCGCCAATTCCGGCGTCCATGTCGGCGGCACGGATTTCGATCGGCTGATCAGCATCGCCAACGTCATGCCGGCTCTCGGCTACGGCACGCCGACCAAAGATGGCAAGCGCAACCTGCCGGTCTCCTATTTCAACGACCTCGCCACGTGGCAGCGCATCAACCAGCTCTATTCCAATCGCGCCATGACCGATCTCAGGCAGATCCGGCAGGAGGCGGCCGAGCCGGATCTGGTCGAGCGCATGATCGACATTGTCCGCCATCGCCAGGGGCATGCGCTGGCCGGACGCGTAGAGCAGGCCAAGATCGAGCTGACCGCGCAGCCGCTCGCATCGATTCCGCTGCCGCTCGTCGACGACAGGGTCGACATTCCGCTGACACAGGAGCGGATGAACGCGGCGATCGCGCCCGCCATCGCCCGCATCGTCGAGATCGCTTCGGCCACGGTCCGCGACGCCGGTCTCGCGCCGGCGCAGATCGAGACGCTGTTCCTCACCGGCGGCTCGACCGCAATCCCGCAGATGCGCAACGCCGTCCGCGCCATGTTTCCGGGTGCGCGTGTCGTCGAGGGCGACGCCTTCGGCAGCGTCGGTCTCGGGCTTGCGCTCGACGCGCAGCGCAAGTTTCGTTGACGTCGCCGCTCGTCCGCGCGACGGGTCCAGGCCACAGGCGCGTGTTCAGGCGTTCCGATCGAGCGGTGTTACGCCTGCCATGATGCCCCAATCTTCCAGGACATATCTCCCGCCGTGCACCGTGCCGGCGCCGTCGGAGATCGCCGCCTTGCGGCTTCGCACGTCCGCTTGCCAAACCTTCTTTGATGTGACGACCACTGTTTCGGTGACGACGCGACGCCGACCGGTTGGCGTGTCCGGGTTCAGTTTGGCGAACTCTTGCAGCGCCGTCTTGCGCCGACCTTTGCTCTCCATACCGCCGTTCTGCACCGCCACGTCATACAGCAGTGCGTAGTCGCATTCCTCGTGCATGGCGAGACTGTCCGCGTCGCGCGTCGCGATAGCCCAGTAGATGTCGCGCGCGCGTGCCATTTGGATCAACTGGACTTCGCGGTAAGTGCCCAGATCGTGGAAGTAGGTGCGCCAGGGCTCGGCGACGGACAAATTGTTTGACCCTCGCGAAACTGAATTCCCCCACGCGATGCGTTCAGCCGCCGGCAGCGCGACCACCTCCATGATCGTCTTGGCGTCGCTGCCGAATGCCTTGCTCAGGAGGTTGGGGACCGTTGCATTTATCGTTTTCAGCACCGCACCCAGTTCGCCGTTGGACAGCGTGAAGCCGATGATGCCCCAGGTGAGGCCTGCGCCATCGAAGTTGCCGACGCAGCGTTCGAATCCGGTCCCCTCAAAATGTGCTGTCACCTGCAGGCAGCGGGCGAAGATCGAGGGTTCGTCGCTGCGCATCAGCGATCGCCATGTCGCGTCGTCGACTTCGCCGGTGGGCGGAAGGCCGGCAGAGCTCTGGTAAGCCTTTACGGCATCCCGCGTGTTCGAACCGTAGATGCCGTCGGCCACAATGTTGACGACCGACAGGGCATTCAGCCCCTCTTGCAGCGAGGAAACGGCAATTCCCGAGACCAGAACGTCGCCGGCATTTGCCTTGCGGAAATATGTTCTTGGCACTTGCTGCAACTCCCGCTCGGCGGAGACTATGGATTCGGAAAGCGGGTGCGCATTTCCGCGTCGATCTTGGGCCAGGACAAGCCGCCGCTGAGCGGACTGGCAGCCGCACGTTTCTGCACGTGCGGCCAGTCCTTGATCGAGGTCCACAAGCCGCCGGCAGTGAGGCCGAGGTTCACCGCCTCCTCGGCATAGGTGCGGTATCCGTTCAGACCGTTGACCTTCTTAGTCGTGCTCCACTCGGCCTTGCCGCCAACGACCCAGAAGCAATCGAGTGCCTCACCCCACTGATGCCAGCTCGCGCCCGGCAAGGCGTTGGTGACCGGAGGACCGTGCTGGGGGCCGACACTGTCGATCATGTGAGCGATGAACGGAGCACCCGCTGCTTTCAGTCCTGCGATCCTGTCGTTGATCTCCTGGATCGAGCGCGACTGCCGCCAGTATTTCGCCTGCTTCCACGGATTTCGCAGCCCTTCATTGGGTCGCATCTCGATGCCGCGTGCCTGACAATTCTTGATCAGCTCACGGCATGCTTTCCCAAACTCGGGCACCAACAAACCGAGATCAGCCGCCATCCTTCCCCTCCCCAAGATCGATATGCAACTTAAGATTACAGTATATCCTCTTTAATGCAACTAAAAGTTAATACAACCGGGATGTGGTACGGCAGGTGGAAAGGTTCGGCCGGGGTCGGAGAACGGGTTGTTTGCGCGATGGCGCAAAGCGGCAAGCGCCGTCGCAAACAGCGCACTTGCTTCCGACGCATTTTCGGTAGTGATACGCTCGGTGTCCGCGGGGCCGCCATGCTCCCGGTGCCGAACCCGTCCAGAGGTCAAGACGATGCGCAAATACTCCGTGTTCGCGATTGCCCGCGAGGCCATGCGCGCCCACAAGGGCTGGGAGGAGCAGTGGTCTTCGCCCGAGCCCCGCTCGGAATACGACGTCATCATCGTCGGCGCGGGCGGCCACGGGCTCGCGACCGCCTACTACCTCGCCAAGGAGCACGGCATCACCAACATCGCGGTGCTGGAAAAAGGCTGGCTCGGCGGCGGTAACACCGGCCGCAACACCACGATCATCCGCTCCAATTATCTGTATGACG
Source organism: Mesorhizobium sp. J428 (assembly GCF_024699925.1). Classification (NCBI taxonomy): domain Bacteria; kingdom Pseudomonadati; phylum Pseudomonadota; class Alphaproteobacteria; order Hyphomicrobiales; family Phyllobacteriaceae; genus Mesorhizobium; species Mesorhizobium sp. J428. The sequence goes on along the minus strand of NZ_JAJOMX010000001.1, from coordinate 902,174 downwards.
AGAGCGCCGGTATCTACGACCACGCCGTCAAGCTGTGGGACGGGCTGTCACAGGACCTCAACTACAACGTCATGTATTCGGCGCGCGGCGTGATGATGCTGGCGCACAACGTCCACGACGTGCAGTCGCTGAAGCGTCACGTGCATGCCAACCGGCTGAACGGCATCGACAACGAATGGCTGACGCCGCAGCAGGCCAAGGACTACTGCCCGCCGCTCAACATTTCGGCCGACGCGCGGTATCCGGTCGTCGGCGCGACGCTGCAGCGGCGCGGCGGCACGGCCCGCCATGACGCGGTCGCCTGGGGCTATGCGCGCGCGGCGTCGGACCGCGGCGTCCACATCATCCAGAACTGCGAGGTCAAGGGCATCCGTCGCTCGTCCAACGGTCATGTCACCGGCGTCGAGACCACGCGCGGCTTCATCGGCGCGAGGAAGATCGGCGTGGTCGCGGCCGGCCACACGTCGGTGCTGATGCAGATGGCCGATGTGCGGATGCCGCTCGAAAGCTACCCGCTGCAGGCGCTGGTGTCGGAGCCGGTCAAGCCGGTCTTCCCCTGCGTGGTCATGTCCAACACGGTGCACGCCTACATTTCCCAGTCCGACAAGGGTGAACTGGTCATCGGCGCCGGCACCGACCAGTACATCTCCTATTCGCAGACCGGCGGCATGCACATCCTGACGCATACGCTGGACGCCATCTGCGAGATGTTCCCGATGTTCGGCCGCATGAAGATGCTGCGTTCCTGGGGCGGCATCGTCGACGTCACGCCCGACCGCTCGCCGATCCTCGCCAAGACGCCGGTGCCGGGCCTTTACGTCAACTGCGGCTGGGGAACGGGCGGCTTCAAGGCGACGCCGGGCTCCGGCCACGTCTTCGCCCACACCATCGCCAACGACAACCCGCACCCGATCAATGCCGGCTTCACGCTGGAGCGCTTCCGCTCCGGCCGGCTGATCGACGAAGCGGCCGCGGCCGCCGTGGCGCACTGAGGTCAACGCGGGTGTGGACCGTCGATCACAGGACCGACACACGAGCCGGTGAGGTTGCGTGGGGTATGGCCGGCAACGGCCCATCCCTCGTCCTGGCGCATGGCTGGCCCTGGTCGTCGTTCAGCTGGCACCGGGTGATTTCCCTGCTTGCCAAGAGCCACACGGTCTACTGGTTCGACATGCCCGGCTATGGCAGGTCAGAAATGCCGGCCCGCGCTTCAACGGCATTGAATGTGCAGGGCGAGGTCTTCGCCGAGATGCTGAAAATCTGGGGGTTGGAGAACCCCTGCGTCGTCGCGCATGATATGAGCGGGGCCGTCACTCTGCGGGCCCACCTTCTGCACGGGGTCGACTACCGGGCGCTCGTCATGATGAATGTCGTTGCGCTCAACCCCTGGGGGTCCGAATTCTTCGACCATGTCAGGCGCCATATCGACGCGTTCGTCGGCGTTCCACCGCACATCCATCGCGCGATCGTCGGCGCCTATATCGAGGGTGCGCTGATCAACGATCTCGCGGATGACGACTTCCAGCAGCTATGCGATCCGTGGCTGAGCGCGGAAGGACGGGTCAGCTTCTACCGGCAGTTCGCACAGGCCGACGAACGCTACACAAGCGAGTTCGCCGAGAAGCTCGACCAGATGCGGTGCCCCGTGGCCATTCTGTGGGGCGAAAAGGATCCGTGGATTCCGCTCTCACGCGGTCGCCAGCTGCATGCGATCATGCCGGGCTCGACCTTCGAGGTGCTGAAGGACGTTGGACACCTACCGCAGTTGGAAGCACCCGACCTAGCCGGCAGGCGCATCCTCGCATCGATCGAAACACTGTCTCCTTCGGGGGTTACGCACTGATGCTTCTGATTCACTGCCCCTATTGCGAGGAAGAGCGCCCGGAGCTTGAGTTCCGCGGCGCCGGCGAGGCGCACATCGCGCGGCCGGCGAACATCGCCGAGATTTCCGATGAGGAATTCGCGCAGTTCTTCTTCATCCGCTCGAATCCGAAGGGTCTCGTCTACGAGCGCTGGCGGCATATCCACGGCTGCGGGCGGTTCTTCAACGCGGTGCGCGACAGTGTCTCCGACAAGTTTTTGACGACATACAAGGCCGGCGAGAAGAAGCCGGCGATCAGCGCCAGCGACAGCGGCCCCGCCGCGTGGGGCAACCGCCCGCCGGACCAGCTGAACGAGAAGCCGAAGGGAGCGGGCAAATGACCGCGGCATTTCGCACCACCGGCGCCGGCCGCCTCAGCGGCAAGGCCGTCCGTTTTTCCTTCGATGGCGCGTCCTATCAGGGGCTCGAGGGCGACACTCTGGCCTCCGCGCTGCTCGCGAACGGCGTTCATCTCATGGGTCGTTCGTTCAAGTATCACCGGCCACGCGGCGTGCTCTCGGCCGGCGCCGAGGAGCCGAACGCGCTGGTCGGTATACACCGCGACGAGGCAAGGAAAACGCCGAACGTCCGCGCCACCGTGCAGGAGGTCTATGACGGCCTGACCGCCGTGTCGCAGAACCGCTGGCCGTCGCTCGCCTTCGACGTCGGCGCGGTCAACGACATCGCCTCGCCAATGTTCTCGGCCGGCTTCTACTACAAGACCTTCATGTGGCCGAAGGCGGCGTGGAAATCGGTCTACGAGCCCAACATCCGCGCAGCCGCGGGCTTGGGCGTCGCGCCGGACAAGGCCGACCCCGACCGCTACGCCTCGCGTTACGCGCATTGCGATGTGCTGGTGCTGGGCGGCGGCGGGGCCGGTCTGTCCGCAGCCCTTGCCGCGGCCGAAAGCGGCGCGCGTGTCATCCTCGCCGACGAGCAGGCTCAGCTTGGCGGCGCGCTGCGCTTCGAGGCAGGCGCCACGATCGATGGCGCGGCCGGCTGGGACTGGGCGCAGGCGACGGCGGTGCGGCTCGCGGCGCTCGGCAACGTCCGCGTGCTCACCCGCACCACCGCCTTCGGCTACTACGCCCAGAACCTCGTCGGTCTGGTCGAACGCGTCAGCGACCATCTCGCCGCCCCCGGCGACCTGCCGCGCGAGCGGCTGTGGCAGGTTCGGGCGAAGCGCGTGATCCTCGCCTCCGGCGCGATCGAGCGGCATATGGTGTTCGACGGCAACGACAAGCCCGGCGTGATGCTGGCGTCGGCCGCGCGCACCTATCTCAACCACTACGGCGTGCTGGTCGGGAAGAATGTTGGCGTCTTCACGGCCGGAGATTCGGCCTATGCCGCTGCGATCGACCTCAAGAAGGCCGGCGCTTCCATCGCGGCGATCGTCGACCTGCGCGACAACCCGGCTGGACCGCTGTTCGACGAGGCGCGCCGCCTCGGCATCGAGGTTCTGCCTGGCCGCACGGTGGTCAAGGCGTCGGGGGGGCCTGCGTGTCTCCTCCATTTCCGTCCGTGCGTCCGCGGGCGGGCCGGAGCGCTCGATCCCGGTCGATGCGCTGCTGATGTCGGCCGGCTGGACGCCGTCGGTGCATCTCTTCTCGCAGTCGCGCGGCAAGGTCGCCTTCGACAGCGCCACGCGCCGCTTCCTGCCGGGCACCTATGCGCAGGACTGCGTTTCGGTCGGCGCCTGCGCCGGCACCGACACGCTCGCCGACACCGTCAAGGAAGCGCTCGCCGCCGGCGAGAAGGCGGCGAAAGCCGCCGGTGCTGCCAAGGTTTCAGGAACGAAGCTGAAGGCCGATACGACCGAGAGCTGGGCCGGCGGCATAGTGGGTGCTGCCCCGGGCGCCGGATCGGGATCGACCGGAAAGGCCTTCGTCGACTTCCAGAACGACGTCACGGCGAAGGACATCCGCCAGGCCGTGCACGAGGGCATGCGCTCGATCGAGCACGTCAAGCGTTTCACCACCAACGGCATGGCGACCGACCAGGGCAAGACGTCGAACATCCACGGCCTGGCGATCGCGGCGGAAGCGCTCGGCAAGGAGATGCCGGAGGTCGGCCTCACCACCTTCCGCGCGCCGTACACGCCCGTCACCTTCGGCGCGCTGATCGGCCACGCCAAGGGCAAGCTGTTCGACCCGACCCGCCGCACGCCGTTCCATGCGCAGGAGGAAAAGCTCGGCGCGGTGTTCGAGGATGTCGGCCAGTGGAAGCGCGCCTGGTGCACTATCCGCGCGCCGGCGAGGACATGCACAAGGCCGTCGACCGCGAGTGCGTCACCGTGCGCAAGGCCGCCGGTATCTTCGACGCATCGACGCTCGGCAAGATCGAGATCGTCGGCCCGGATGCGGCGAAGTTCATGGAACTGCTTTACACCAATCCGTGGGAGAAGCTGGAGCCCGGCCGCTGCCGCTATGGCATCATGCTGCGCGAGGACGGCTTCATCTACGACGATGGCGTCGTGGGCCGGCTGGCAGCCGACCGCTTCCACGTCACCACGACGACCGGCGGCGCTGCCCGCGTGATGAACCACATGGAGGACTACCTCCAGACCGAGTTCCCGCATCTCGACGTCTGGCTGACCTCGATCTCCGAACAGTGGGCGGTCATCGCGGTTCAGGGTCCGAAGAGTCGCGACATCATTCAGCCGCTGGTCGAGGGCATCAACATGTCCGACGCCGCCATGCCGCACATGTCGGTGCGCGAAGGCAGGATCTGCGGTGTGCCGACGCGGCTGTTCCGCATGTCCTTCACCGGCGAGCGCGGCTTTGAAATCAACGTGCCGGCCGACTACGCCGCCGCTGTCTGGGATGCCGTCTGGGCCGAAGGCCAGAAGCACGGCGCCTGCGCCTATGGCACCGAGGCGATGCACATCCTGCGCGCCGAGAAGGGCTATATCATCGTCGGCCAGGACACCGACGGCACGGTGACGCCGCAGGACGCCGGCCTCGACTGGGCGATCGGCAAGAAGAAGACCGATTTTGTCGGCATCCGCGGCCTGAAGCGCGCGGACCTCACGGCCAAGGGCCGCAAGCAGCTCGTCGGCTTGAGGACGAAGGATCCGAAGGTGGTTCTGGAAGAGGGCGCGCAGATCGTCGAGGACCCGAAACAGCCGATCCCGATGAAGATGATCGGCCATGTGACGTCGAGCTACTGGTCGGAGAACTGCGGCCGCTCCATCGCGCTGGCGCTGGTCGCCGGCGGCTTCGACCGCATGGGTGAGACGCTTCACGTGCCGATGCCGGATCGCACCATCGAGGTCGAGGTGGTCGGGCAGGTGTTCTTCGATGAGAAGGGAGAGCGTCTCCATGGCTGAGCTGCTGCGCACCCACCCGCTCGCCGGCCGCACGGTCGCCAATCCCGCCGTGACGGTCACGCCCGCCGAACCCGCCGCGCGCCTGTCGCTGCGCGCCGGGCCGGATGGCGTCGCTGCGCTGTCCAAGGCTGTCGGTGTCAAGCTGCCGGTGAAGCCGAAGACATCCGCCCTGTCGAAGTCCGGCGGGCGCGCAGCCCTTTGGCTCGGCCCCGACGAGTGGCTCGTCATCGACACCGCCAGCGGCGATCCGCTTGCAGACTGCGCCAAGGCGAAGGCGCTTCACTCCGCCGTCGACATCTCACACCGCAACACCGCGATCCTGGTCGAGGGCAGGGGAGCGGAGGCGACGCTCAATGCCGGTTGCCCGCAGGACCTGTCGCTGTCCGCTTTCCCGGTCGGCGCGTGCTCGCGCACCATCCTCGGCAAGATCGAGGTCGTGATCTGGCGCACCGGCGAGGCGACGTTCCGTGTCGAGTGCTGGCGGTCGTTCTCGGCCTATGCCTTCGACTTCCTGGAAGAGGCGGCGGCCGACGCTGCGCTTGTCCAGTAGGCGGCTCAGATGGCGGTGATGCCGCCGTCGACGCCGAAGGTCTGGCCGGTCATGAAGGTGTTCTTGGGGTCGCAGGCGAAGAGGATCACCTCGACCACCTCGTCCACTTCGGCCAGCCGCTTCATCGGCACGCCGCGCGTCAGGTTGGCGGCACTTTCCTCGATGCCGGCCGGCGACATCTTCAGGAAGTCGAGCGCCATCGCGGTGCGGGCGAAGGAGGGGCAGACCGCGTTCACGCGGATGCCCTTGGTGGCGTATTCGGCCGCCGCCGAGCGGGTGAGGCCGACGACGCCGTGCTTGGCGGCGGAATAGACCGCGAGCCGCGGCGCACCGGAGACGCCTGCCACGGACGCGATATTGACGATGGCACCGAGCCGGCCCGAAGCGCGGTTCTGCTTCTCCATCACCGGCAGCTGGTGCTTGAGCGCGAAAAACACTCCGAGCAGGTCGATCTCGAGGATGCGCCGAGCTTCGTCCGAAGGCACCAGCGGCAGCTTGACGAAGCTCTGCGCCACGCCGGCATTGTTGATGGCGATGTCGAGCCCGCCGAAGCGCTCGACTGCGAGCGCGACCAGCGCCTCCGATAGCGCCTCGTCCGAAATGTCGCCGGCGCGGATCGCGGTCTCGGTCGGCAGCGAGGCGGCGAATTCCCGCAGCGGTTCCTCGCGCACGTCGGAGAGCACGAGGCGCCCCCCCTCTTCGGCCAGCCGTTCCGCCGTGCGGCGGCCGAAGCCGCCCGTGGCGCCCGTGATGATCGCGGTCAGCCCTGAAAAACGCGCCACATCATTCTCCGTCGATCAGTTCAACAGCCAGTGCGGACAGGAGGCGGACCGCTTCGCCATAGGTCTTCGCCTTTTCCGGGTTGGACGCATTGCCGTCGAGCGCGCGCTTGTAGACGCCCTGGCAGATCGCGGCGAGCCGGAAGAAGGAGAAGGCGAGATAGAACGTCCAGTTGTCGATGCCGGCGATGCCGCGCCGCCGGCAGTAGAGCGCGACATATTCTTCCTCGCTCGGCAGGCCGACGGCCTTGCGGTCGACCCCGCCGAGACCGCGGAAGCCGGAGGAGTGTGGCAGCCGCCACTGCATGCACTGGTAGGCGATGTCGGAATAGGGGTGGCCGAGCGTCGACAGTTCCCAATCGAGCACGGCGATCACTTCTGGCCTGTCCCTGGCGAACATCATGTTGTCGAGCCGGTAGTCGCCATGCACCAGCGACACCAGCCCGTCGTCGGCGGGGATGCGCTTCTCCAGCCATTCGATCAGCCGGTTCATGTCGGCGATCGCGCCGGTCTCGGAGGCGCGGTACTGGCTGGTCCAGCGGGTGAGCTGCCGCTCGAAATAGCTGCCCGGCTTGCCGAAGTCGGAAAGCCCATGCGCCTGGATGTCGACGCCGTGCAGCTTGGCCAGGGTCGCGTTCATGGAATCGTAGATAGCGCCCCGCTCGGCATTTGTGGCGATCTCGCCGAGCGCGGGGTCCCACAGGATGCGGCCGTCGAGGAACTCCATGACGAAGAACTGGCGGCCGATCGGCGAGTCGTCGCCCGACAGGTGCAGCATGCGCGGCACCGGCACGTCGGTATGTTCCAGCGCCTTCATGACGCGGTATTCGCGGTCGACCTGGTGCGCCGATTTCAAGAGTTCGCCTGGCGGCTTGGCGCGCAGCACGAAGCGGCCGGTGGAGGTCTTCAGCAGATAGGTCGGGTTGGACTGGCCGGCGTTGAACTTGACGATCTCGTCGAGCGTGCCGAAGCCGTCGATATACCCGGCGAGGTAGGGGCCCAGCGCCCCCGCATCCAGCGCGTTCGGATCGCTCATGCCGGCTCGTCCCTGCGGTCCATCACCGCGATCGTCTGCCAGCGCGCGGTCAGCGCCGGCTTCAGCGAATTCTCGATTTCCATTGTCACGTCGTAGCCGATCTGGACCATGCCGGAGGGGCGCGCATTCATCTCGGCCAGCACGAAACGGGTGCGCACGCGCGCGCCGGAGCGAACCGGCGCAGTGAAGCGGATCTTGTCGAAGCCGTGGTTGATCGCCATCCCTGCGCCCTCCAGCGGCGGCAGCGTCTCGTAGGTCATCGGCGAGAGCAACGACAGCAGCAGGAAGCCGTGCGCGATCGTGCCGCCATAGGGCGTCTCTGCCTTGGCGCGCTCAGGGTCGACATGGATGAACTGGTGGTCGTCCGTGGCGTCGGCGAAGCGGTCGATCATCTCCTGCGAGACCGTCCGCCAGGGCGAGACCCCCACCTCCTTGCCGACCAGCCGGACCATCACGTCGACGGTGACCGGCTCCTTCCTTCCCTGCAGCATGGCTGCCCTCGCCGCTCATTCCTTGAACAGCGTCATGCCATGCTGGACCGATTGGCCGCCGTCAAGCGGAAGGATTGCGCCGGTGACGTAGCTGCCGCCCCGGCCGCAGAGGAACAGGGTGGCCGCGGCGATGTCGGACGGCGCGCCGATGCGTCCCAGCGGAACGCGGCTGCCGACGGTCTTGGCCTGGTCGTCGCTCGCGGTGGCGAAGGCCGTCATGCGGCTCTGGAAGGGGCCCGGCGCAAACGCGTTGACGGTGATGCGGCGGCTGGCGAATTCGTTGGCGAGCGTCTTCGTCAGGTGGTGAACGGCTGCCTTCGAGGCGGTGTAGGAATAGGCGTCGTCGGCGAGCGGCTGGGTGCCCATCACCGAGCCGAGATTAATGATGCGGGCCGGGTCGTCGTCGCCCGCGGCCGCGTCGAGCAGCGGCAGGAGCTGCCTGGTCACGTGGAACAGGCCGGTGACGTTGACGTTCAGCACCTTTGCCCAGCCCGAATAGGGGAAGGCCTCGAGCGGGGCGCCCCACGACACGCCGGCATTGTTGACTAGGATGTGCAGCTTGCCGGTGCGCGCCTTCACCTCGGCGGCCAGCGCATCGACGCCCTGCTCGGTGCTCACGTCCGCGCCGAATCCCTCGGCGCTGCCCGGCGCGCCCAGCGCGTTGAGCTCGGCGGCGACCTTCTCGCAGTCGGCGGCCTTGCGCGAGGCGATCAGCACGCGGGCGCCACCCTGGACGAGGGCAGTGGCGATCATCCGGCCGATGCCGGTCGCGGCACCGGTCACCAGCGCCGTCTTGCCGGCAACCGAAAACAGTTCGTCCAGATAGGCCATTCTTCCTCCCCCTCGCGGGCTTATTCTCCGGACGGGCCGGATGCCGCGTTGACAACATACCGAGTAGTATGTTCATTATTTGCCTGTCCGTAAAGACCCGATCGGCAACGCCGCACAAAAGGTCTGCGGGAAAGGGAGGTCATGGTTCTGGCCGAAGTTGGCGCCGGCGAGCCGGTTACCGAAAGGGCACGCGTCGAGATTCTCGATGCGGCCGCCGCATGTTTCATGGAACGCGGCTATGCGGCGACGTCCATCGACGACGTGGCGCGCAGGCTGCGGGCGACCAAGGGCCGTATCTACCATCACTTCTCCTCCAAGGCGGATCTGTTTGCGCAGATCTTCCGCACCGGCATGGATATGAACTTCGCGGCGATCGAGCCTTTCCGGTCGCTCGACGAGCCGGCGGTGGCTGTCTGGACGAAGATGGCGCACACCCATGTGCGGCAGATGATCGTGACCCGGGCGTATCAGCGCGTGGTCTGGGAGGGTGTCGAGATGCATCTGCGCGGCGCGACCACGCCGGAGCAGCGCAGCCAGCTGAACGAGCTGGTCGAGTATCGGTCCCAGTACAGCAACGTCTTCCGGCTGCAGATGGCGAGGGCGCGCGACCAGGGCGACATGCACTTCGCCGATCTCAGCATCGCCAACCAGATGATGTTCATGGCGCTCAACTCGCCGATCTTCTGGTACAAGCCGCGCCCCGGCGAGAGCAGGCAGGACATCGACAATATCGTTGACCAGGTCGTGGCGTTCGCGCGCGGCGGCTTAGGTGGAAAAGGCAAGGAAAGACCATGAGTGACATGAACCTCGGATTGACCGAGAAGCTGAAGCCGATCCATGCGCGGGTGGCGGCGATGATCCGGGACGAGGTCATTCCGCTCGACGAGGAGTTCCTCGCCGAGGTCGGCAAGGACGGCGACCGCTGGTCGTTCACGAAGCGCCAGTCGGACATCCTCGAAGGCCTCAAGGCGAAGGCCAAGGAGCGCGGCCTTTGGAACTTCTGGCTGACCAATTCCGACCAGGGCTACGGCCTGACGACTGTCGAATACGCCTATCTCGCCGAGGAGATGGGCAAGGCCCATATCGGCGCCGAGGTGTTCAACTGCTCGGCTCCGGACACCGGCAACATGGAGGTGCTGGAGCGCTACGGCGCCAGCGAGCACAAGGAGAAGTGGCTGAAGCCGCTGCTCGAGGGCAAGATCCGCTCCGCCTTCCTGATGACCGAGCCCGACGTCGCCTCCTCCGACGCCACCAACATCTCGATGCGCTGCGAGCGCGACGGCGACCATTACGTGCTCAACGGCGAGAAGTGGTGGTCCTCGGGCGCGGGCGATCCGCGCTGCGCCATCTACATCGTCATGGTGCGCACTTCGAAGGACGGCCCCAAGCACGCGCAGCACTCGATGATCCTCGTGCCGGCCGACACCGCCGGCGTCGAGAAGGTCCGCGCGATGACGATCTACGGCGACGACGACGCGCCGCACGGCCACCTGCACATGCGCTTCACCAATGTGCGCGTGCCGGCATCGAACCTGCTGCTCGGTGAGGGCAGGGGCTTCGAGATCGCGCAGGGCCGTCTCGGCCCGGGCCGCATCCATCACTGCATGCGTGCGATCGGCCAGGCCGAGATGGCGCTGGAGACGATGTGCCGCCGTTCGATGCGCCGCGAGGCCTTCGGCCAACCGCTCGCCAAGCTCGGCGCCAACTACGACATCATCGCCGAGGCGCGGATGGAGATCGAGATGGCCCGCCTGCTCTGTCTCAAGGCGGCCTGGATGATGGATCAGGGCGACCCCAAGGCCGCGGCGCCGTGGATCAGCCAGATCAAGGTCGTCGCCCCGAGGGTCGCGCTGAAGATCGCCGACGAGGCGGTGCAGCTGCATGGCGCGGCCGGCGTCAGCCAGGACACGCCGCTGGCGCGCACCTGGAAGAACCTGCGCACGCTGCGCATCGTCGACGGGCCGGACGCCGTGCACCGCCGGCAGATCGCCCGGCAGGAACTGAAGAAATACACGCAGGAAAAGGTGTGACGACAATGAAGGCGATCGTCGCACGCGAATACGGACCGATCGAGAACCTCGACTATGCGGACTGGCCGGAGCCGAAGGCGACCGGCCGCACCGTCGTCATCGAGGCGGAGGCGATCGGCGTGAACTATCCGGACGGGTTGCTGGTTCAGGGCCTCTACCAGGCCAAGCCGCCGACGCCCTTCGTCCCCGGCATGGAGATGGCCGGCCGCGTGTCCGCCGTCGGCGAGGCCGTGACGAAGTTCAAGGTTGGCGACCGCGTCGTCTCCTTCACGCCGCTCGGCGCCTATGCCGAGAAGATCGGCGTGGACGAGTCCGTCGTCGTCAAGCTGCCCGACAATGTCTCCGGCGCGGATGCCTGCGCGCTGATCTGCGGCTACGGCACCTCGCACTACGCGCTGAAGCAGCGGGCGCAGATCAAGCCCGGCGAGACGCTCGTCGTGCTGGGCGCCGCCGGCACCACCGGCCTCGCGGCGATTCAGATCGGCAAGATCATGGGCGCTAAGGTGATCGCGGTCGCCTCCACGCCAGAGAAGCGCGAGGTCGCGAAGGCGGCGGGCGCGGACATCACGCTCGGCTACGAGAACCTCAGGGAGACGCTGAAGGAAGCCACCGGCGGCAAGGGCGTCGACGTCGGCTACGATCCCGTCGGCGGCGACATGTTCGACGTGTTGGCGCGCTCGATGGCCTGGAACGGCCGCCTGCTCGTCATCGGCTTCACCTCCGGCAAGATACCTCAGTTCCCGGTCAACCTCGCGCTGGTGAAGGGCTTCAGCGTCGTCGGCGTGTTCTGGGGCACCTTCACGGCCAAGGAGCCGCAGGCGCATGAGGAGAACATGCACGAACTGATGGACTGGCTGGTGGCCGGAAAGCTCAAGCCGGTGATCGAAGGCATCTACCCGCTCGCCGAGGCCAAGGACGTGCTTAGGCGTATCCACGACCGTGCCGTCGCGGGCAAGCTGATCCTCAAGCCGTAGGACCCCGACGATGACGCTCCCCGCCACCATGCGCGCACTGCTCCTCAACGACGACGGCTACACGACCCGTCCCTCGGGAAGCGTGCTGGAGGCGATGGAGCCCTATGTGACGCCTGGCACCATTGCCGTCCCCACGCCGAAGGCCAGCCAGGTGCTTGTCAAGGTCGCGCTGGCCTCGATCAACCCGTCGGACGTCATGTTCATCAAGGGCATGTATGGCCAGCCTCGGGCAAAGGGGCAGCCGGCGGGATTCGAGGGCGTCGGCGAAGTGGTCGCGGCAGGCGAAGATGCAGGCGCGCAGAAGCTGGTCGGCAAGCGGGTCGCGTTTGCCACGGGCATCTCCAACTGGGGTGCCTGGGCGGAGTATGCCGTCGCCGAGGCGGCGGCCTGCCTGCCGCTGATCGACGGCGTCAAGGATGTCGACGGCGCGGCGATGATCGTCAATCCGCTGACGGCGATCGCAATGTTCGACATCGTCAAGCAGGAGGGCGAGAAGGCCTTCATCCTGACCGCTGCCGCCAGCCAGCTCTGCAAGCTGATCATGGGAATCGCGCGCGACGAGGGATATCGTCCGATTGCCATCGTGCGCCGCGACGACCAGATTCCGCTCCTGGAAAAGGCGGGGGCGGCAATCGTGCTGAACGCCGAAGCGCCCGATTTCGGGCAGCGGCTGGCGGAGACGTGCAAGAATGAAAAGCCGCGCATCCTGCTCGATGCCGTGACCGGGCCGCTGGCGGCGACGATTTTCAACGCGATGCCGCGGCGCGCGCGGTGGATCATATACGGGCGGCTCGACCAGGCCGAGACGCCGATCCAGGAGCCCGGACAGCTGATCTTCATGCACAAGAAGATCGAGGGATTCTGGCTGACGGAGTGGATGCGGTCCACGGATCCGCAGCGCAAGGGGGCTGCCGTGATGGAGGCGCAGAAGCGCTTCGCCGACGGACGTTGGTCGACCGACGTGACGGCGATCGTTCCGTTCGCGGACGCGATGAAAAGGGTGCCGGAAGAGCTGGCTAAGCCGAATGGAAAGGTCTTCATCGCACCATAAACGTTAGTGAATGTGCGCGGCTTGTGCTGGGGGCACGGCCGTCTATAGTCGAACCAAACGCGGCATAAGACCGCGACGACATTGGGAGGAGAACGTCTTTGGACGTATTGCAGCTCTTTGTGAGCGGCCTTGCGAACGGCTGTGTCTACGGCCTCATCGCGCTTGGTTTCGTGCTCATCTACAAGGCCACGGAAGCGGTCAATTTCGCCCAGGGCGACTTCATGATGCTGGGCGCCTTCATCACGCTCGGCCTCACCAACGACCAGTTCTGGGGCCTGCCGTTCTGGCTCTCGGTGCCGATCGCCATCGCCGCGATGGGCCTGTTCGGCTACCTGATCGAGATGATCGTGCTGCGCCGCATGTTCGGCCAGTCCCAGGTTTCGATCGTGATCCTCACCATTGCCATGGGCTTCGTGCTGCGCTTCGCGGCGGGGCTGATCTGGGGCAACGAGCCGATCGCGCTGGAATCGCCCATCGCCGGCAAGGATGTGCGCTTCGGCGGCCTCGTGCTCGGCCTTGACGAGATCGTCGTCATCGCGGTGACGATCATCTCGACGATCCTGCTCTACTTCTTCTTCAACGTTACCAAGCTCGGCGTGGCGATGCAGGCCGCCTCGCAGAACCAGCTCGCCGCCTACTACATGGGCATCCCGGTCAAGCGCGTGCACTCGCTGATCTGGGCGCTGGCCGGCATGGTCGCGGCGGTTGCCGGCATCCTCTTCGCCTCGAAGGGATCGATCGACCCGTCGATCGGGCTGCTCGGAATCAAGGCCTTCGCGGCGGCGGTCATCGGCGGCTTCGGCTCGCTTCCGGGCGCGTTGCTGGGCGGCATCATCGTCGGGCTGATCGAGCCCTTCGCCTCCTACTACATCGCCGCCGGTTACTCGCAGATCATGCCCTATCTGCTGTTGTTCGTGATCCTGGTGTTCAGGCCGCACGGCATCCTGGCCCAGATCCACAGGAAGAAGGTGTAACCGATGCGCACCGTCTTCAAGACCAGCTACGACGCCGACATCAACCTCTTCCGCCACGGCGCGCAGGCCTTCTGGTACCTGCTGTTGATGGCATCGATGCTCGTGCTGCCCTTCGTCCTGTCCGATTTCGCGCTCGGCGAGGTCACCAACGTGCTCATCTGGGCGATCGCCGGCATGGGGCTGATGCTGCTCGTCGGACAGACCGGCCAGGCAAGCCTCGGCCACGCGGCTTTCCTGGCCGTCGGCTGCTACGCCAACGTGCTTCTGCAGGACCGGCTCGGCCTGCCCTTCATCCTGTCGCTGCCGCTCGCGGGCATCATCGCCGGCCTTGCCGGCGTGGCCTTGGCAATCCCGACGTCGAAGCTGCATGGCATCTACCTCGCCATCGGCACGCTCGCCGTGTCGATCCTGGTCGACGACCTCATCGTCATCGCCGAGCCGCTCACCGGCGGCATCAACGGCCTGCTGGCGCCGACCATCGACATCTTCGGCATCCAGTTCGACCGCTATGCCACGCCGGTGCGGTTCTACGGTCTGATCCTGTTTGTCACGGTCCTGGTGGTGCTCGCTTACCGCAACATCCTGCGCACGCCGCTCGGCCGTTCGCTCGCCGCGGTGCGCGACTCCGAGATCTCGGCGCAGGCAATGGGCGTCAACGTCGCACGCACCAAGGCGGTCGCCTTCGGCCTGTCGACGGCGATCACCGGCCTTGCCGGCGCGCTGATGGGGCACTTCGCGGGCATCTTCAACAACGAGACCTTCACCATCATCATCTCGATCCAGATGCTCCTGATGATCGTCATCGGCGGGCTCGGCTCCATCCACGGCGCCTTCTTCGGCGCCATGGTCATCGCGCTCCTGCCGCAGGCGATCGCGCAGCTGCGCGACTGGGTCGGCTCGATCACCGGAACCGCGATCACCATACCGGGGCTGGAGTCGGCCGTGTTCGGCGCGATCCTGATCCTGTTCATCCTGTTCGAGCCGATGGGCATCTACGGCCGCTGGCTGAAGATCCGCACCTATTTCGAGCTGTTCCCGTTCTACCGCCGCGACATGTTCCGCCGGCAGCGGAGCTACCTCAAGACGGAGCGCATGCGATGAGCCTGCTGGAAGTCGAAAACGTCACCCTCAAGTTCGGCGGCGTCACCGCGGTGAACAATGTCTCCTTCTCGGTCGAGGAGGGCGAGGTGTTCGCCCTTGTCGGACCGAACGGCGCCGGCAAGTCGACGCTCTTCAACCTCGTCTCGCGCTTCTACGACCCGGTCGCCGGCGACATCCGCTTCGCGGGTGAGTCGATCCTCAAGAAGGCGCCGCACGAGATCGCCCGGCTCGGCATCGCGCGCACCTTCCAGAACATCGAACTGTTCGACCAGGCGACCGTGCTGCAGAACCTTCTGGTCGGCCGCCATCGCCACCGCCGCGGCAACATGTTCAACGAAATGCTGTTCACCCCCTTCGTCCGCAGGGAAGAGCGGCGGCACCGCGAGGCGGTGGAGAAGGTGATCGATTTCCTCGACCTGCAGGCCTATCGCGAGAAATACATCGCCGGCCTGCCGTACGGCGTGCGCAAGGTGGTGGAGATGGGCCGCGCGCTGGCGATCGAGCCGCGCCTCCTGCTGCTCGATGAGCCGGCGTCCGGCCTGTCGGTCGAGGAGACGCAGGACGTCGCCTTCTGGATCGAGGACATCAAGACCCAGATGGGCATTACAGTGCTGATGGTCGAGCACGACATGCACCTCGTCGCCTCGGTCTCCGACCGGGTGATGGCGCTCGCCGACGGCAAGATGCTGGCGATCGGCTCGGCGCAGGAGGTGCAGAACCATCCCAAGGTGATCGAGGCCTATATCGGCGTCGCCGACGAGAACGAAAGGGTGGTCGCGTGATGCTGAAGCAGGCGATCAACCTCGCATCCTCCACGGCGGAAGCCGTGCTGTCGGTCCGCAACCTCGAAAGCTATTACGGGCCGATCATGGCGATCCGCGGCGTCAGTCTCGACGTGCGCCAGGGTCAGATCGTCACCGTGCTCGGCGCTAACGGCGCCGGCAAGACGACGCTCCTGAAGACCATCTCCGGCGTGATGAACCCGGAGAAGGGCGAGATCTGGTGCGGCGGCCGCAACATCGCCGGCGAGGAGCCGGACCGCGTCGTCAAGGCCGGCATCGTCCACGTGCCGGAGGGGCGCGAGGTGTTCCCGTTGCTGACAGTCGAGGAGAACCTGCGCATGGGCTCCTATGTCCGCAGCGACACCGCCGGCATCAAGGCCGACGAGGAGATGGTCTACGGCTATTTCCCGATCCTGAAGGAGCGCCGTCGGCAAGCGGCGGGCACGATGTCGGGCGGCCAGCAGCAGATGCTCGCGATTGCGCGCGGCCTGATGGCGCGACCGAAGCTGATGCTGCTCGACGAGCCGTCGCTCGGCCTCTCGCCGCTGCTGGTGAAGGAGATCTTCACCATCATCCGCCGGCTCAACCGCGAGCAGGGCGTCACCATGATGCTTGTCGAGCAGAACGCCAAGGTGGCGCTCGAGGTCGCCGACTACGGATACGTCATGGAGCTCGGCCGCATGGTGATGGCCGACGACTCTGCGCGGCTGCTCGCCTCGAAGGACATCCAGGAATTCTATCTCGGCGTCCAGGGCGAGACCCAGCGCGGCCAGAAGCGCTGGAAGCAGAAGAAGACGTGGCGGTGAGGAGGAGGACAGCATGACGATTGCCGGCAAGATCCCCGCCCAGCGGACGCTGAACGGCCATTCCTTCAACGAGGACCTGGCGAAGGGACCGTATTATTTCGACGGCTGCGACACGCTGCCGAAGCTGTTCCGCGAGAGCTGCAAGCGCTGGGGCCAGAAGATCGCGCATCGCGAGAAGGACTACGGCATCTGGCTCGCCTATTCCTGGACCGAGTTCTACGACAATGCACGCCTGATCGGGCTCGGCCTTCTGTCGCTCGGCCTGCGGCGCGGCGAGGTGGTGTCGATCCTGTCGGAAGACAACAAGGAATGGCTCTACACCGATCTCGGCGTGCAGAGCGTCGGCGGCATCGCATCCGGCGTCTACACCACCGATTCCGCCGCCCAGCTCAAATATCTGGTCAACGATTCCGACAGCCGCTTCCTGTTCGTCGAGAACGACGAGCAGCTCGACAAATACCTGTCGGTGCGCGACGAGATGCCCGGGCTGGCCTGGGTGATCGTCTACGACCGCGACGGGCTGCACGGCTTCTCCGACGACCGGGTGATCTTCCTCGACGACCTCTACCGGATCGGTCGCGACTTCCTGAAGCAGAACCCGAACCGTTTCGAGGAGGAGATCGCGAATTCCTCGGCCAAGGATACCGCCATCCTGGTCTATACGTCCGGCACAACCGGCCCGCCCAAGGGCGCGATGATCAGCCATGAGAACATCATCGTCTCGATCATCGGCGCGGCAATCACCCTTCCGGTCACCGAGAGTGACGAGCAGGTCTGCTTCCTGCCGCTCTGCCACATCCTGGAGCGGCTCATCACCGCATTCATCCCGATCGGCATGGGCTCGACGGTGAACTTTGCCGAAAGCCCGGAGACGGTGTTCGACAATGTCCGCGAGGTCTCGCCGCATGTCTTCACTGCCGTGCCGCGCGTCTGGGAGAAGGTCTATTCGCGCATCACGATCATGTCGAACGAAGCAACCCGGCTCGGCAAGCTCGCCTACAAGATGGCGGTCGCCACCGGCATGAAGCGCCAGATGCTGATCGAGGAGGGCAGGACAGTGCCGCTCGGCACACGCCTCGCCTACGCCTTCTGGGACTTCGCGGTGCTGAAGAACCTCAGGCGGATGATCGGGCTGGAGCGGCTGCGCCGCGGCACGACGGGCGCCGCGCCGATCTCGCCCGATCTCCTGCGCTGGTACCGCGCCATCGGCGTGACCGTGCTCGAAGGCTACGGCATGACAGAAAGCTCCGGCGTCATCTCGGTGAACGTGATCGAGGACTACAAGACCGGCAGCATCGGCAAGGTGGTGCCTGGCGGCGAGGTCGCGATCGGGCCGGACGGCGAGATCCTCTACCGGGGCGCCAACGTCTTCAAGGGCTACTGGAACAAGCCGGAAAAGACGGCGGAGACCGTCACGCCCGACGGCTGGCTCAAGACCGGCGACGTCGGCCGCATCGACAATGAGGGCTTCCTCACCATCACCGGCCGCGCCAAGGACATCATCATCACCGCCGGCGGCAAGAACATCACGCCGGCCGAGATCGAGAACCGGCTGAAGTTCAGCCCTTACATCTCCGACGCGGTGGTGATCGGCGACAGGCGCAAGTTCCTCTCCTGCCTGGTGATGATCGACCAGGAGAACGTCGAGAAGTTCGCGCAGGACAACAGGGTGCCGTTCTCCGACTTCCGTTCGCTGTGCGCCGCGCAGGAGGTGCGCGACCTGATCGCGGGCGTGATCGAGGACACCAACCGCGAGTTCGCCCGGGTGGAGCAAATCAAGGATTTCCGCTTGATCGATGTGCTGTTGACCGCAGAGGATGAGGAACTGACAGCCACGATGAAGCTGAAACGCAGCTTCGTTGAAAAGAAACACAAGAAGCTGATCGACGAGATGTACGGCAAGGACGCCGCATGACTCACGTCACAAACCAGGAGGAGACCTTTATGAAAACTGCACTCAGGACATCCATTCTCGCGGCGGGGTTGGCGCTCGGCATGAGTTCGGCCGCGTTCGCGACCCAGGGCGTCACCGACACCGAGATCGTCATCGGCTCGAACGGCGACCTGTCCGGCATCTTTGCCGCCTTCAACGTCGGCGCGATCAAGGCCGCGCAGGTCATGTTCGACGAGGTCAACGAGAAGGGCGGCATCCACGGCCGCAAGATCCGCTTCGTGGTGGAGGACCACGGCTACCAGGTGCCGAAGGCCGTCCAGAACTTCAACAAGCTGATCAACTCGGACAAGGTGTTCGCGATGATCCTCAATCTCGGCACGCCGCATAACATCGCCGGCTTCCCGATGATGCAGGCCAAGCAGGTGGCCAATATCGGCCCGCTCACCGCCGCCCGGCAGATGCTCGAGGGTGACATCACCTACAAATATGCGGGTTTCTCGTCCTATTACGACCAGATGCGCGCTGGCGTCCGCTACCTCGCCAAGGAAAGGAACGCGAAGAACGTCTGCGCGATGTACCTGCCGACCGACTTCGGCCTGGAAGTCTATGAAGGCACGAAGGACGAGGCTACGGCGCTTGGCCTCACCTTCGCGGCCGAGACCACGCACAAGCCGGACGAGCAGGACTTCGTCGGCACGATCTCCAAGCTGCGCGACGCCAAGTGCGACATCGTTGCGACTGCCGTTGGCGTGAGGCAGACCATCGTGGCGTATGGCACTGCGAAGAAGCTCGGCTGGACGGATGCGGCATTCATCGGCTCGTCGGCGGGCTTCAACACCGCCGTTGCCAAGGTGCCGGAGGGCGTGACCGAAGGCTACTACGCTTCCGCCGGGTGGACCGATCATGAAGCCCGCATGGACAATCCGGAGGTGAAGGCCTGGGCTGACAACTACAAGGCCAAGACCGGTGAGCCGGCCGGCACCGCGGCCATCCTTGGCTACGGCGCCGCGACGGTGCTGATCCGGGGGCTTGAGGCCGCCGGCAAGGACCTGACGGCCGAGAGCTTCCAGAAGGGTGTGGAAAGCCTCGAATATACCGACGTGATCTCCGGCGACGTTCCGGTCAAATACGGCCCGAACGACCACCAGGGCGGCGACCTGATCTTCATCTCGCAGATCAAGGACGGCAAATGGGTGGAGATCGGCCGCGTCGATCCGACCAAGTCGCAGTGAGCTGAACGCTCGATGAAGAAGGCCGCGCCGGGAAACCGGCGCGGCCTTTTTCTCCAATGCTGTCATCCTCGGGCTTGTCCCGAGGATCTACTGCCGCCGAACCAGTTCACGATAACGTCCTTGCGCTCTCGTCGACGTCGGTAGATCCTCGGGACAAGCCCGAGGATGACGTCCGGGAGATGCGGAGTCGCTTGACGAAAAGCAGAAGCGCGTCCTCGCCTCGCTACCGCCGGCCTCCTACTCCGCCGGAGACAGACGCTTCTCCAGCGCCTCGGCGTCTTCCAGTTCGCGATGCAGGCGCTTTTCCTCGTCGACCTTCGGCGTTACGAAACGGCCAAGCAGGACATAGGCGACCGGGGTCAGGAACAGCGTCGAGGCGGTGGCGAGACCGAGCCCGCCGACGATGATCCAGCCGAGCGCGATGCGCGCCTCGGCGCCGGCGCCGGACGCCAGGATCAGCGGCAGGCCGCCGAGGATGGTGCAGATCATCGTCATCATCACGGGCCGCAGGCGGATGTTCGCCGCGTTTTCGATCGCCTCGCGCACGCCCTGGCCGCGGTCGCGCAACTGGTTGGCGAACTCGACGATCAGGATGCCGTTCTTGGCCATGATGCCGACGAGCAGCACGAGTCCGATCTGGCTGTAGACGTTGAGGCTGGTCCCGGTGAGCAGCATGGCGAAGATCGCGCAGGCGAGCCCGAGCGGAACCGTGGCCATGATGATGATCGCGCTGACGAAGCTCTCGAACTGGGCCGCGAGAACCAGGAGGATGATCACGATCGCAAAGCCGAAGGTCGTGAGCATCGACCCGGTGGATTCGCCGAGCGTCGCGGTCTCCGCCAGCGGGATGATGCGCGAGCCAGGCGGCAGGTGGGGACGGGCGATCTCCTGCGCGACCTGATAGGCTTCGCCGAGCGCGAAATCGGGCCTCAGGCCTGCGGTGATTGCGACCGCGCGCAGCTGCTGCTCGCGCGCCAGTGACGGCGGCACGGCACGCTCGGTCAGCGACGCGATGGTCGACATCGGCACGAAGCGGCCGTCGCGCGTCTTGAGGAAGATGTTCTCCAGGTCCGTCGGGTCGTTGATCGGATTGGTGGTGGAGACGAGCTTCACGTCGAAGCTGCGATCCTCGATGAAGACCGAGCCCACTTCGCGGCCGTCAAGCATCGCCTGCATCGCCTCCGCGAGGCCGGTAATGTCGATACCGAGGTCGGAGGCGCGCTCGCGGTCGATCTCGACCGACAGCTGCGGCTGGGTCGTGTCCTGCGAGAGGCGCGGCTGGGTGAAGCGTGGATCTTTCTCCAGTTCCGCCACGACAGCCTGTGCTGCCTGTCCAAGCTCGGCGTAGCTGTTGCCGGCGATGGCGAACTGCAGGCCGCTGCCCGCGCCGCGGATGCCGAGGCTGTTGGGCTGGTTGGCAAAGACGCGCACGCCCGGCACGTTCACGACGAGCTGTTCCACCTCGGCGACGATCTGCTGCTGCGTTCGCTCGCGCTCGCTCCAGGGAGCGAGGGTGAGCACGAGGAAGCCGTTGTTGGAGGACCCCTGCGCGCCCGCGATGCCGAACGTGTTGGTCAGCTCGCCATTGTCGCGCAGTGGCTGGAGGATGCGTTCGATCTCGTTGATCCGCTGGCCGAGATAATCGATCGACACGCCCTGCGGCGCGTTGATGCGCAGGAACAGCTGCGAGCGGTCTTCCGGAGGCGTGAGCTCCGACTTGATGGCGCCCGACACGCCCCAGGCGGCCGCGCCGAACAGGAGCGAGACCAGCACGAGGATCAGCGGCGCGTCGAGGCAGGCCCGCAACAGCCGCTTGTAGAGCCCGGCCAGGGCGCCGCCGATGCGGGCGAGCACGCCGTTGTCTTCCTCATGCGAATGCCCGCGCAGCATGCGCGAGGCGAGCATCGGGCAGAGCGAGAGCGCGACCACGGCGGACAGCGTCACCGAGATCGCCAGCACGAAGCCGAACTCGCGGAACAGGCCGCCCGTCTGGCCGGGAAGGAAGGACAGCGGCACGAACACGGCCACCAGCGTCGCGGTGGTGGCGATGACGGCGAAGAAGACTTCCTGCGCGCCAAGCACGGCTGCCGCGCGCGGCCCCATGCCTTCGTTGCGGCGGCGCATACGGATGTTCTCCAGCACCACGATCGCGTCGTCGACGACGAGGCCCGTCGCCAGCACCAGCGCCAGGAGGGTGAGGATGTTGAGCGAGAAGCCGACGAGGTAGATCGCGGCGATTGTCCCGACCAGCGCCACCGGCAGCGACAGGCCTGGGATGAGGGTGGCGCGCCAGTCGCGCAGGAACATGTAGATGACGAGCAGCACCAGCGACACCGACAGGCCGAGGGCGATCTCCACCTCATGGATCGCGCCGTCCACGAAGATCGCGTCGTCGCTGGTGATGCGGATTGCAACGCCCGGCGGCAGCGATTCGTTCAGCGTGGCGATCGCGGCGCGCACGCCTTCCGAGATGCGCAGC
The DNA here is from genome assembly GCF_024699925.1 of Mesorhizobium sp. J428. Taxonomy (NCBI): domain Bacteria; kingdom Pseudomonadati; phylum Pseudomonadota; class Alphaproteobacteria; order Hyphomicrobiales; family Phyllobacteriaceae; genus Mesorhizobium; species Mesorhizobium sp. J428. The sequence goes on along the minus strand of NZ_JAJOMX010000001.1, from coordinate 879,975 downwards.
GTATTCGACTGCGCCTGGCGGATGATGCCGAGGCCGATGCCGGGCTTGCCGTTGGCGCGCAGCGACGACTGGCCGATGTCGGCGCCCAGCGTGACGGATGCGACATCGCGCAGCTTGATCATCGCCGCGTTGTTGCCGACCGCGAGGTTCTCGAACTGCTCGGGCGTCGAGACGGATGCGGTCGCACGCACAACGAGATCCTGCGAGTTGCTGGTCAGCGAGCCGGCAGGCGTGTCGAACGCGACGGAGGCGAGGGCGTTGCGGACGTCGGCGACCGTGAGACCGAGCGCGGAAAGCCGCGACTGGTTGATGTCGACGCGGAAGATCTTCGCGCGATCGCCGAAGATCTGGACGTCCGCCACGCCGGAAACGGCCGACAGGGCGTCGACGATCTGGTCCTCCACGAAGATGGTCAAGTCCTCGATCGACATCGTGTCGGAGGTGACGGCGAGGCGCATGACCGCGTCGGCATTGGCGTCCGCCTTGACGATGCGCGGCACGTCCGCATCGTCCGGCAGGTCGTTCTGCACGCGGCTGATCGCGTCGCGCATGTCGGAGGCCGCGACGTCGAGGTTGACGCCGTCGTTGAACTCCACCGTGACGCGGCTGCGGCCGAAGGAGGACGAAGACGAGATCGACTTGACGCCCGAGACGCGCGAGACGGCGCCTTCGAGGATCGAGGTGAGCTCACGGTCGATCGTCTCGGCCGCCGCACCGGAGAAGTCTGCATTGATCGTCACCACCGGCCGGTCGACGTCCGGCAGCTCGCGGATCTCGACTGCAAGGAAGGCAGCCATGCCTGCGACAATGATGAGGACGTTGAGCACGAAGGCCAGCACCGGCCGCCGCACGAACAGCGCGGTTATGCCGTTTTCCGGGCTGGCCTGGGGGGCGCCGCTCATCGGTCAGGTTCCGCTGGCCGTGGTCTGCGCCGACGCGGCGGGCGAGGCTTCCGACGCCCCATTGGTGCGAGCGATCGTGACCGGCTGGCCGTCGCGCACCGCATGGACACCTTCCGTCACCACGATCTCGCCGGGAGTGATCGCCGCCTGCACGAGGACGGAATCGGTGTTGCGCTGGATGATCTTGACGTCCGTGCGCACTGCCTTGCCGTCCCTGACCAGCCAGACATAGGCGCCGCCCGATCCCCATTGGACGGCCAGCGGGTCGACGGCCGGGAAGACGTCGCCCGGGAACTCCATCGTCACCTGGAACGACATGCCGGCGCGCAGCCGGTCGTCGGGGTTCTCCAGCAGGGCCTGCACCTGCAGCGTGCGGCTCTGATCGTCGATGCGGTTGTCGAGCGCGCTGACCTTGCCCTGATAGGCCTCGCCCGGCCGCGCGACGGAGGCGGCGGAAAGGGGCATCCCCACCTCGATCATGCTCGCGTAGCGCTCAGGCACCCAGAAGTCGACCAGGATCGAGGAGCGGTCGTCGATGCGGGCGATCTCGGTGGTCGTGGCGACATAGTTGCCCGCCGCGACCGGCAGGATGCCGACGATGCCGGAGATGGGTGCGCGGATTGAGCGGCGCTCCAATGCCAGCTCCGCATCGCGGACCGCAAGCCGTGCATTGTCGACGGCGAGTGCGGCCTCGTTCACCTGCACGTTGGTCGCCGTGTTGGTGGCGCGTAGCTGCTGGATGCGCTCCTGCTTGGCCAGCGCGTCGTCCAGCGCGAACTTGGCGCGATCGACGGCGATCTTTTCCGTCTCGTCGTCGAGGCGCGCGATCATCTCGCCCTCCTGCACGGTGGCGCCCGACGTCACCAGCATTTCCGTCATCCGGCCCGATGCATAGGGCGTGACGGCGACCGTCTGCTTCGCCCGCCCGGTTCCGATCGAAGACAGCCGGCTGTTGATCGTCTCCTGCGTGACCGTGGCGGCGATGACGGGCTGCTGGATGCGCGGCTGGCCGTTTCCATTGCCGCCCGCATTCCGCGCCTGTTCGGAAGGACGCGCGTCGGCGGTGGCAAACGGCACCCAGTCGACGCCCCAGCGGGCCAGCACGTCGCCTGCGCCCGGGAAAAACTTCGCCCAGCCCAGAAAGGCCGCGGCAAGCAGCACTACCGATACAAGTGCCTGTTTCCAGAACGACATTCGCTACTCCGGTTCGATGCCTCGACGCCCACCCGCGTCCTGGCATGCCGTTCGCTAAAGGTTTTTCACACGCCTGGCGGTCCCGGCCGGGCGTGCATCACGAAACGCACCAGACGACATGTCGTCGTCGTCGCCACCGGTGTCATCTTAAAGTTTGGTAATGTGGTGCGCCAGACGTGTCGTGTGATGCTGCATTGCATCACGACTGCGTTATTCGCGCCGTAGCGCGTCCATCTCGCTGATGCGCGCCGCACTCTGTTCCGGCAGCCTGTCGGTGATACCGGCGATCAGGTGCTCGGCGAGGATGAACAGCGCCGCCGACGAATCCCAGGCGGATGGAACCGACGTGCGGGCGGCGATCACGTGGGTGGCGAAACGGGCGATCGGCGACAGCCATTGATCGGTCAGCAGGATGATCGTCACGCCCCTCGAACCCGCCTTCTCGGCGAAAGCCAGCAGGCTGTCCTGGTAGCGGCGGATGTCGAACAGCAGCAGCACGTCGCGCTTTCCCATGTCGATCAGCCGGTCGCGCCACAGGTTTTCCTGCCCGTCGAGATGCACCACACCCGGCCGGATGATGGCGAGGTGGGCGGTCAGATACCGTGCGATCGGATCGGTGAAGCGGCCGCCGACGAGGTGAACCCTGCGCCTGGTGTCGGACAGCACCGAGACGATCTCGCCCAGCTGCTTTTCCGACACCACCCGGAACGTCTCCGAGACATTGTCCAGCGTTGCCGCGAGCAGGGGGAGGCTTCGCCCTCGCGCGCCTGCCGCCTGTTTCCGGTGCGGGACAGTGGCGATTGCAACTGGGCCGCCAGCTCGTCGTTCAGCGCGGTCTGGAATTCGGCATAGTTGCCGAAGCCGAGCCTCGCCACGAAGCGGAGGATGGTGGGGGAGGAGACGCCGGCGCGCGCCGAGAATTCGGCAACGGTGCGCAGGCCGAGCATCGGATAATTGGCTATCAGCGCATGCGCAGCCTTGCGCTCCCCGCTCGGCATCGTGTCGATCCTGGCGGCGATCGTTTCGGCGATGCTCGACGACATATGCCTCTCCCTCCCGCGAACGACCTCGTTGTCCACCGGCACCGCGCGTTTACCGTTTGACAAAGTCCTCAACTATGTATGAAATCATACTTGCCTGCGCAATGAACAGTAAGACGTATCAAACGGTACAGCGCGGTGAGGGGTGTCTTGGCGTTGGACGAGCGATCAGCGGGCAAGGGCCACGACGTGCCGGTTCGGGTCGTCAATCCGGATGGCGCGGGTCCATACCTTTTCGTCTGCGAGCACGCTTCCAACCATCTGCCGCGCAGGTTCGGGACGCTGGGCCTTGCCCCTTCGGATCTCGTGCGCCACATCGCGTGGGATCCCGGCGCGCTTCCGGTCGCCCGTCGTCTTTCGGAAATCCTGGACGGTCCTCTCGTCGAGTCCTGCATTTCGCGGCTCGTCATCGACTGCAACCGCCCGCTCGACGCGCCGGACCTGGTTCCTGAAACGAGCGAGCTGACGGTGATCCCCGGCAATGCCGGCCTTTCCGCTGCGGGTCGCGCCGAGCGGGTCGCGGTTTCGTATGCTCCCTTCCACGACACGCTGTCGGACGTCATCGACCGGCGCCTCGCCGCCGGGCTGGAGACGCGCATCGTGGCGATCCATACGTTCACGCCGGTCTACAAGGGGCAGCCGCGTCCCTGGCAGATCGGCATCATCCACGACGAGGACGAGCGGCTCGCCGGCCCGATGATATCTGCGCTGCGCCGGGACAAACACCTGTGCGTCGGTGTCAACCAACCCTACAGCCCGGCAGACCGGGTCTATTTCACGCTGGAAAGGCATGCGCGCTCGCGCGGCCTCGCCTGCGCGATGATCGAAATCCGCAACGACGAAGTATCCGGCGAAGCCGGGCAACGGATTTGGGCGGAACGCCTTGCAGGCATCCTGCGGGGGCTTGAACAGCAGCAGTCCCATACCGGCGGAGAACGGCCGGCTCAACATGCCAATTCATGAGAGGGGAATACTCTGATGGCTGACACGTCACGACACGAGGCAGGCGGCATAGCATACGAACGCCGCGACAAGTCCTATTTCGAAGCGCGTGAACTCGTCCGGCACGCCAATGTCCGGCACCTTTGGGCCCTGGGCGTCGGCGCGGTCATCTCCGGCCACTTCTCGGGCTGGAACTTCGGCTTCGCCACCGGCGGCTGGGGGGGCATGCTCGTCGCCGGCATCATCATCGCGATCATGTATCTCGGACTGGTGTTCTGCATCGCCGAGATGAGCCCGGCGCTGCCGCACACCGGTGCCGCCTACTCCTTCGCCCGCACCGCGATGGGGCCGTGGGGCGGCTTCATCACCGGCCTGTGCGAGAACGTCGAATATGTGGTGACGCCGGCCGTCATCGCCTTCTTCATCGGCTCTTATGTCGGCGGCATCGTGGGTGGCGATATCCCGCCCTATGTCTGGTGGATCATCACCTACATCGCCTTCCTGGCGCTCAACGTCTTCGGCGTGGCGCTGTCGTTCCGGGTGACGCTGATCGTCACGCTGGCGTCGTTGGCGGTGCTGGTGGTGTTCTGGCTATCCGCCATCCCCAACATGGATTTCTCGCGCTGGGCGCTCAACATCGGCGTCGGGCCCGACGGTGCGGCGGTCGAACTGCCCGAAGGAAACGGCCCGCTCTTCCCGTTCGGCTTTTCAGGCGTCCTGGCGACGCTTCCCTTCGCCGTCTGGCTCTTCCTCGCCATCGAGCAGCTTCCGCTCGCGGCCGAGGAATCGGTCGATCCGAAGCGCGACATGCCGCGCGGCATCATCGCCGGTTTCCTGACGCTGGTGGTCTCCGCCTTCATGATCGTGCTGCTCAACCCGTCGGTGATCGGCATCGGCTCCTTCGCGCTGGGCTCGTCCGCCGAGCCGCTGCTCGACGGCTTCCGGGCGATCTACGGCGATGCCGGGGCAGTGGTTCTCGGCCTCGTCGCTCTGATCGGCCTGATCGCCTCGTTCCACACGATCCTGTTCGCGATGGGACGGCAGGTCTACTCATTGGCGCGCGCGGGATATTTCCCGAACAGCCTGTCGGTGACGCACCAGACCTACAAGACCCCGCATGTCGCGATGCTCGGCGGCGCGATCCTCGGCCTGGCGATCATGCTGGTGATGTGGTTCTCGCTCGGCGGCGAGGCGGCCGGCTCGCTGATCGGCTCCGTGCTGCTCAACATGGCGGTGTTCGGCGCGATGTGCTCCTACATCGCGCAGGCGATTTCCTTCATCCTGCTCAGGAAGAACCAGCCGAACATCAACCGCCCCTACCGCAGCCCGTTCGGCGTTCCCGGCGCCGTGGTGACGATCATCATCGCACTGACCACCCTGTTCTATCAGGTCCAGGATCCGAACTTCTTCAAGGGCGTGATATGGGTCATCCTTTGGTTCGCGGTCGGCATCGTCTATTTCGCCCTGGTCGGCCGGCACAAGCTGATCCTGTCGCCCGAGGAAGAATTCGCGCTGGAACACAAGGCGAAAGCCTGATTGCCTGCTAGAACATGCACCCGGCCGGGTGAAACCGGCCGGGTGCGAACTGTCGTCATGTATATGTATTGAGGAGCCGCCAGTGGCTGGAAATCTTTCCTTCGCAGACCTGAAGAAGGCGATCGCATCGGGCGAGATCGACACCGTGCTCGCCTGCGGCGTGGACATGCAGGGCCGGCTGTTCGGCAAGCGCTTCCTCGCCTCGTTCTTTGCGGAATCCGCTTATGACGAGACGCATGGCTGCAACTACCTGCTCGCCCTCGATATAGATATGGAGCCGGTGCCCGGCTACAAGGCGGCGAGCTGGAGCCAGGGCTACGGCGATTTTGTTCTGAAGCCCGACATGAATACGCTGCGCCGGGTGCCGTGGCTCGAAAAGACCGCGCTGGTCATCTGCGACATCCAGGACCATCACCATCACGAGGATCTGCCGCATTCGCCGCGGGCCATCCTGCGCAAGCAGGTCGCTCGCCTCGCAGAGCGCGGATACATCGGCTATTTCGCGTCCGAGCTCGAATTCTACCTGCTCAGCGAGACCTACGACACGGCGCGCGCCAAGCACTGGCAGAACCTCGAAACCGCCTCGAAGCATATCGGCGACTACCAGATCGGCATCACCACCAAGGAAGAAGGTTACATGCGCCGGCTGCGCAACGAGATGCACGCCGCCGGCATCCCGGTCGAGAACTCCAAGGGCGAGTGGGGGCCGGGCCAAGAGGAGGTCAACGTGCGCTATGCCGAGGCGCTCGAAATGGCCGACCGGCACGTCTTCCTGAAGAACGGTGCCAAGGAGATCGCCGACCAGGAGGGCAAGGCCGTCACCTTCATGGCCAAGTACAACTATGCGCTCGCCGGCAACTCGTCGCACATCCACAACTCGCTCTGGAGCGCCGACGGCAAGACGCCGCTCTTCTTCGACAAAAAGGAGCCGTGGACCTTATCCAAGCTCGGCCAGCAGTGGTCTGCCGGCCAGATCAAATACGCCAAGGAATTCACCTGGTTCCTCGCGCCCTACATCAACTCCTACAAGCGCTTCCAGTCGGGCACTTTCGCACCGACCAAGATCATGTGGTCGGAGGACAACCGCACCGCCGGCTTCCGTCTCTGCGGGGAGGGGACCAAGGGCATCCGCATGGAGTGCCGCATCGGCGGCGCGGATTTAAACCCTTATCTCGCCTTCGCTGCCCTGATCGCCGCCGGTCTTGCTGGCATCGACGAAAAGCTGGAGCTGCAGAAGCCCTTCGTCGGCGACGCCTACCAGGCGTCTAAGCTGCCGGAAATCCCGAAGACCCTGCGCGAGGCGACCGAGACGCTGGCGAAGTCGAAGATGCTGAAATCGGCCCTCGGCGAGGATGTGGTAGAACACTACGTCCACACTGCGCGCTGGGAACAGTTCGAATACGACCGCCGCATCACCGACTGGGAGCTGCACCGCGGCTTCGAGAGATACTGACACTTCAAGAACACGAGGAAATGCCCATGACCGAAACGGTCAAGATCAAATCCCCTGTCGACGGCTCGATCTATGCCGAGCGGCCGGTGGCCACAGACCAGGCGGTCAATGCAGCCGTCGAGCGCGCCAAGGCGGCGCAGGCGAAGTGGGTCGACGTGCCCGGCCGCCGAGCGCTGCAAATATATGCTCGCCATGCTCGAGGCGCTGGTCGGGATGACGGACGAGATCGTGCCCGAGCTCGCCTGGCAGATGGGCCGGCCGATCAAGTATGGCGGCGAGTTCGGCGGCGTGAAGGAACGCGTCCAGTACATGGTCGAGATCGCCGAACAGGCGCTGAAGCCGGTCATGGCGTCGAACCCGAAGGAAGGCTTCAAGCGCTACGTCAAGCGAGAGCCGCTCGGCGTGGTGATGGTCATTGCGCCGTGGAACTATCCGTATCTCACCGCCGTCAACACCATCGTGCCGGCGCTGATCGCGGGCTCGGCCGTCATCCTCAAGCACGCCGCGCAGACACTCCTCGTCGGCGAGCGCTTCCAGAAGGCGTTCGATGCGGCGGGGCTGCCGAAGGGCCTGTTCCAGAACCTGGTGATGAACCATTCGCAGACCGAGAAGCTGCTCGCCTCGGGCAAGATCGACCACGTCAACTTCACCGGCTCGGTCGCCGGCGGGCGTGCGATCGAGAAGGCGGGCGCGGGGACCTTCATGACGATGGGTCTCGAACTCGGCGGCAAGGACCCGGCCTATGTCCTGCCGGACGCTAAGCTCGATCACGCGATCGCCAACCTCGCCGAGGGCGCATTCTACAATTCAGGCCAGTGCTGCTGCGGCATCGAGCGCATCTACGTGCATGAGAAGGTCTACGACGATTTCGTCGACGGCTTCATCGCCGAGAGCCGCAACTGGACGCTCGGCGACCCGACCAAGGCCGATACTGTGATGGGACCGATGGCGCAGGCGCGCTTCGCCGACTTCATCCGCGAGCAGAAGGCCGAAGCCCTGCGCAAGGGCGCGACGGCGCATCTCAACACGAAGGACGGCCGCGACGTCGCCGGCTCGCCCTACCTGCCGGTCGAGGTGCTGACCAATGTCGACCACCAGATGAGCGTCATGCGCGAGGAAAGCTTCGGCCCGGTCGTCGGCATCATGAAGGTGCGCAGCGACGAGGACGCGATCGCGCTGATGAACGACAGCCCCTACGGCCTCACCGCCTCGATCTGGACCAGGGACCTGGAGCACGCCGAGAAGATCGGCGACAGGGTCGAGACCGGCACGCTGTTCATGAACCGCTGCGACTATCTCGACCCGGCTCTGGTGTGGACCGGCGTCAAGGACACCGGCAAGGGCGCGGCGCTCTCGGCCATCGGCTACGACAACCTCACGCGGCCGAAGAGCTATCATCTGAGACAGGTCTGATGCCCAACGGCCACAGGCTCGAGGTCTTCATCCACGGCGGGATGCACAAGACGGGCACGACCTCGTTCCAGACCTTCATGGATGCACGCCGCGAGGAGTTTCTCGCGGCGGGCTTAGTCTATCCGCCGGGGCCGGACGGGCAGCACGGGTTGTTGCTCTATGCCATCGGCCCGGACTGGAATCCGGCCGAGCTGCGCAAGGTGGTGGACAACGCGAACGCCCGGGGCGCCAGCAAGCTGGTGCTCTCCGCGGAGGCGGTGACGATGTTTCCGCCGGAAGCCCTGCGCAAGCTGGCCGATTGCTTTGCTGACTGCGACCTTTCCTTCATCTTCGCGTTCCGCCACTGGGCGGGCTACCTGCCGTCGCGCTGGGCCCAATATTCGCGTAGGCGCGACGCACAGTCCTTCCCGGAGTTTCTGGAAAAGGTGGTGATCGGACGCCGGGTCGACTACCAGTTCGACCTCCTCCTCGAACGGGCGATCTCGGCCGCAAGCGGCAGGGTCAGAGCGATCTCGTTCGACTGGGCCGTCGCGCGCGACGGCAGCGTCTTGCCGACCCTTTTGTCCGTGTTGGGCATCGACGACGGCGCGTTACTCACCGCTGCCGCCCGCCACCACTGGGCGCATCGGAACACGGATCCCGAGCTGGTCGAGATCACGCGCCTTGTCCACGGCGCGATGTCGGCGCGTTTCGGCGTTGCGCCCGACGAACTCTTCGACTGCGCCGGCGCCGGAAAGCGGTGCGAGACCATCTACCAGGCGCATCAGGCCGTTCGCGAGATTCCGCGGGAGCTGCGCGAGGCCGTGACGGCGCTCGGGCGCGGCAGCGCCGTGGAGCGGTCCTTCGCCGCTGATTGGGACCCGCCCGCCGCGGGCGAGCTCGAGCGCTACCGTGGGCTGTTCGTCAATCTGCCTGACGACCGGCTCTTCCCTCCGAGGAAGCCGTCGGCGGCGCACTACTGGACCATCGGCCATGCGGAGGCGCTGACGGTTCCCGGCATGCGCGGCTTCGTCGATCGCGTGGCGGAGAAGATCCTGTCCGGCCGGCAGCCCGGCGCAAGGCTGACCGCTCCGGCGGCCCATCGAACATACGCGACCACCTGACTTTCTCTCCAGAGTACCCCATGACCAAGCTCGTCTCCAAATGGAACTACCCGACCACCGTCCGCTTCGGCGCCGGCCGCGTCTCCGAACTGCCGGATGCGCTGGCGGCCGCGGGCATCAAGAAGCCGCTCTTCATCACCGATCCCGGCCTCGTGAAGCTGCCGGTTGTGGCCAAGACGCTGAAGATCCTCGACGATGCCGGCGTGCCCTACGGCGTCTTCTCCGACGTCAAGCCGAACCCGGTTGAGGCGAACCTTACCGCCGGCATCGCGGTCTGGAAGAAGGGCAAGCACGACGGCGCGATCGTGTTCGGCGGCGGTTCGGCGCTCGACCTCGGCAAGCTGATCGCCTTCCAGGCCGGCCAGACCCGTCCGGTCTGGGATTTCGAGGACATCGGCGACTGGTGGACACGCGCCGACGCCTCGAAGATCGCGCCGATCATCGCGGTGCCCACCACGGCCGGCACCGGCTCCGAGGTCGGCCGCGCCGCGGTGCTGACCAACGAGGAGAGCCATACCAAGAAGATCATCTTCCATCCGAAGCTCTTGCCGCAGATCGTCATCGCCGATCCGGAGCTGACGGTCGGCATGCCGGCCTTCATCACCGTCGGCACCGGCATGGATGCGCTCGCCCACTGCCTGGAAGCCTATTGTGCGCCCGGATACCATCCGATGGCCGACGGCATCGCGCTGGAAGGTATGCGGCTGGTGTTCGAGAACCTGCCCAAGGCCGTCGCCAATCCGGGCGACCTGACCGCCCGCGCCCACATGATGAGCGCGGCCGCCATGGGCGCCACCGCCTTCCAGAAGGGGCTGGGTGCCATCCACTCGCTGTCGCATCCGATCGGCGCGCTCTACGACACCCATCACGGCATGACCAACGGCGTTTTCATGCCCTATGTGCTGGAATTCAACCGTCCCGCCATCGAGGAGCGGCTGGCGCGTGCTGCCGCCTATCTCGGTATCAAGGGCGGCTATGAGGGCTTCGCCAAGGCGGTGCTCAAGCTACGTAAGCAGCTGAAGGTGCCGAACACGCTGCCCGAGCTGATCAAGGGCCTGGATATGGACAAGAAGCGCAAGGCGATGATCGCCGAGATGGCGGTCGCCGATCCGTCGACAGGCTCCAATCCGGTCAAGTTCACCAAGAAGGCGGCGCTTGAAGTTCTCGAGAACGCCATCGAAGGCAAGCTTTGAGGAGAGGCGGGCGGCAAGGGTCGTCCGCCAATATCCCGGTCGTTAGCCGAAGAAATTAATTCTGCGGCCTGATTGCGGGGAAAGTCGGAAAACGCTTTAATTTCGGCAGGGCGCAGACTTCGCATAACGTTCATCCAGTTGTCATGGGAAACGGCTACCCGCGTTGCCGGTGCCTGTGGGCGTCAGTCTCAAGGAGAAGAATATGTTCAAGGCTATGGGGAAGGTTCTCTCGGTCACGGCGGCGACGCTGATGGCCTCGTCGGCGATTTCGTCGGCTCAGGACCTGGCGGCGATCGAAGCCGCCGCGAAGGCGGAAGGCATGCTCACCACGATCGCGCTGCCGCACGACTGGTGCGGCTACGGCGCGGTCATCGAGGGCTTCAAGAAGAAGTATCCGGAAATCACCGTCAACGAGCTCAATCCCGACGCGGGTTCCGCGGACGAGATCGAGGCGATCAAGGCGAACAAGGACAACAAGGGCCCGCAGGCGCCAGACGTGATCGACGTCGGCCTGGCCTTCGGCCCGTCGTCCAAGGCCGAAGGCCTGGTGCAGCCCTATAAGGTCTCGACCTGGGACTCGATCCCCGAGGGCGCCAAGGATCCGGAGGGCTACTGGTACGGCGACTATTACGGCGTGATGTCGTTCCTCGTGAACAAGGACCTCGTGCCGAACGCGCCGGCCGACTGGGCCGACCTGCTCAAGCCTGAGCACAAGGGCCAGGTGGCGCTCGCCGGTGATCCGCGCGCCTCGAACCAGGCGATCCTCGCGGCCCTCGCCGCCGGCATCTCCACGGGCGGCAAGTCGGGCAAGGAAGCCGGCGAGAAGGGCCTCGAGTTCTTCGCCGAGCTGAACAAGGCCGGCAACTTCGTTCCGGTGATCGGCAAGGCCGGCACGCTGGCGCAGGGCGCCACCCCCATCGTCGTGATGTGGGACTATAATGCGCTCGCCGCCAAGGACACGCTCGCCGGCAACCCGCCGGTCGAGGTCGTGGTGCCTAAGTCGGGCGTGCTCGCCGGCGTCTACGTCCAGGCGATCAGCGCCTACGCGCCGCATCCGAACGCGGCGAAGCTGTGGATGGAGTATCTCTACTCCGACGAGGGCCAGCTCGGCTGGCTCAAGGGCTACTGCCACCCGATCCGCTTCAACGACATGGCCAAGCGCGGCGTGATCCCGCAGGACGTCATGGACAAGCTGCCGCCGGCCGCCTCCTACGAGGCCGCCTACTTCCCGACGCTGGAAGAGGTGAACGACAACAAGGCCGCCGTCACCGGTGGCTGGGACAAGGTCGTCGGCGCCAACGTGCAGTAAGACGTCACCCGAGCCTGCCTGTCCCGCCAATCCGGCGGGGCAGGCGCTCCTCCCGCGAGCGAAACCGAGATGCCGCCCAGCGCCCCTCCCGCGCAGCCCGCCAATATCCGCTTCAGGCTGCCGCTCGACTGGCTCGGCGTGGCGCCGTTCCTGCTCTTTGCGCTTCTTTTCCTCATCCTGCCGACGATTAACATCGTGATCGGGGCGTTCCAGAACCCGGCCGGCGAGTTCACGCTCAAGAACGTGCAGGGCCTGTTCACGCCGTCGATCATGGCGGCCTACTGGATCTCCATCCGCATCAGCCTTGCTTCAGCTATCCTCGGCTGCCTCGTCGGCTTCGCCATGGCCGCAGCCGTCGTGCTCGGCGGCCTGCCGCAATGGGTGCGTTCGCCGCTACTGACCTTTTCCGGCGTCGCGTCCAACTTTGCCGGCGTGCCGCTCGCTTTCGCCTTCATCGCCACGCTGGGTCCGATCGGTCTCGTCACGGTCTTCCTGCGCACCGATCTCGGCATCGACCTCAGGGCGATGGGCTTCAACATCCTGTCCTTCTGGGGCCTGACGATCACCTATCTGTTCTTCCAGATCCCGCTGATGATCCTGATTATCACGCCGGCGCTGGACGGGCTGAAGCGAGAGTGGCGCGAGGCGGCAAGCATTCTCGGGGCTACCGGCCGGCATGCTGGACCATGATCGCGCTGCCGATCCTGTTCCCGTCGCTGCTCGGCACGCTGGCGCTGCTCTTCGCCAATGCCTTCGGCGCCGTCGCCACGGCCATCGCGCTCACCGGCTCGTCGCTGTCGATCGTGCCGATCCTGCTCTTCGCGCAGATCCGCGGCGACGTTCTGGGCGATCCGCATCTCGGCTACGCGCTCGCTTTCGGCATGATCGTCGTCACCGGCATTGCCAACACGATCTACATCTGGCTGCGCGCGCGCTCGGAGCGCTGGCTCAAATGAAGAAGTTCTGGGCCTGGGCCGCGCTGATCGCCGGCATCGTCTACTTCATCCTGCCACTGGTCGGCATGACCGAGTTCTCGCTCAAAATGCGCCGCGGTGTCTATTCCTTCGACGCCTATGCGCGCGTGCTGGCCGATCCGCGCTTCCAGGAGACGTTCCTCTATTCGGTGGGCATGGCGGTGGCCACCATCATCTTCGGCGTGCTCCTGATCGTGCCGACCGCCTACTGGGTGCGGCTCAGGCTGCCCGGCCTCAGGCCCTATATCGAGTTCATCACGCTCCTGCCGCTTGTCATCCCGGCCATCGTCATCGTCTTCGGCTATATCCGGCTCTACAATACGTCGAGTTTCCTGCCGCTCACCGGCTCGACGCTCGGCACCAACATCCTCCTGATGTTCGGCTATGCGACGCTGGCGCTGCCGGACATGTATCGCGCGGTCGACACCGGCCTGCGCACCATCGACGTTGCGACGCTGACCGAGGCGGCGCAGTCGCTGGGCGCCGGGTGGGTCACGATCCTCGCCCGTATCATCCTGCCTAACGTGCTGGTGGCCGTATGCTCTCGGGCGCCTTCCTCACCTTCGCGATCGTCATCGGCGAGTTCACGATGGCAGCACTTCTCAACCGTCCAGCCTTCGGCCCGTTCATGCAGCTCCTCGGCGCGAACCGTGCCTATGAGCCCGCCGCGCTCGCCGTCATCGCCTTCGCCATCACGTGGGGCTGCATGGCCCTGATCCAGGTTGTGTCGCGCTTCGCTCCCAAAGCGCCGGCCCAGCCCCACTAACCGGAAGAACCCATGTCGGAACCGTTCCTCTCGATCCAGCATGTGCGGAAGTCCTTCGGGGCGACGACGGTCGTCCAGGACTTCAACCTCGACGTCGACAAGGGCGAGTTCATCTCCTTCCTCGGCCCGTCCGGCTGCGGCAAGACGACGATGCTGCGCATGGTGGCAGGCTTCGAGCAGCCGACCGACGGCCGCATCATCGTCGCCGGCAAGGACGTGACGGGGCTGAAGCCCAACCAGCGCAACATCGGCATGGTGTTCCAGGCCTATGCGCTGTTTCCCAACATGACCGTGGCGCAGAACATCGGCTTCGGGCTCAGGGTGGCCGGCCGGCCGAAGGCGGAGATCGACGCGCGCGTCGCCGAGATGCTGGGCCTCATCAAGCTCGGCGAGTTCGGCGCGCGCTATCCCTACCAGCTTTCCGGCGGCCAGCAGCAGCGCGTGGCGCTGGCGCGTGCGCTCGCCCCCAAGCCGCGCCTGCTTCTCCTCGACGAGCCGCTGTCGGCGCTCGACGCCAAGGTGCGCGTATCGCTGCGCGACGAGATCCGTGCCATCCAGCGCGATCTCGGCATCACCACCATCTTCGTGACGCACGACCAGGAAGAGGCGATGTCGATGTCCGATCGCATTGTCGTCATGAATGCCGGCCGGGCCGACCAGGTCGGCGCGCCGTTCGAGGTCTACAACCGGCCCGCCACGCGCTTCGTCGCCGGCTTCGTCGGCACGCTCAACGTCATCGAGGCGGTGGTCAAGGACGCGGCCTCCGGCGCGGTCGAGGTCGGCGGCGTGCCGGTGGCGCTCGGCCGCGACCTTGGTGGCGAGAAGCCCGGCGACAAGGTGACGCTCGCACTGCGGCCGGAGGCGATCTCGATGGCCAAGGAGGGTGCCCGCGCCGTCGCGATCCCGTGCACCATCACCGCGGTCAACTTCCTCGGCTCGGTCATCCGCATCAATGCGGATGCCGGAAGCAACAAGCTGTCCTTCGACACCTTCAACAACCCCGCCTCCCCACCGCCCGCACCCGGCGACCAGACCACGGTCCATTTCTCGCCGGCGGACCTGTTGGTGCTGGACGCGTAGGCAAGTTCCCTGCGGAACCCGGCAGGGCGCACTCCACCGCCTCTTTCGGGCACCTTCTCGCGGTGAACCGGGAGAAGGGAGAGACAGCGAGAATTTAAGACGCGCCTCCGACCGATGGGCTGAACACCATCAGGCTGAGGATCTCGAACAGAACCTGCGCGCCGGCCTGCGCCGTGTTGCTGGTCGCGTCGTATTGCGGCGCGACCTCCACCACGTCGCCGCCGACGAGGTTCACGCCCTTCAGCCCGCGCAGCAGTTCCAGCACCTCACGCGTCGTCAGCCCGCCGACCTCCGGCGTACCTGTGCCGGGTGCAAACGCCGGGTCGAGGCTGTCGATGTCGAAGGAGAGGTAGGTCGGGCCGTCGCCGACGACCTCGAGCGCCCTGCGGATCGCCGCCGGCACTCCCATCGCCGCGATCTCCTCCGCATGGATCACGCTCATTCCGGACTCGTAGCTGAACTCCCACAGATATTCCGCCGGCCCGCGTATGCCGATCTGGATCGTTCGGGTCGGGTCGAGCACGCCGTCGAGCACTGCATTGCGGAACGGACCGCCGTGATGAAACTTGGTGCCGTCGAACGGCCCGCCCGTGTCGCAATGCGCGTCGATATGGATCATGCCGACCGGACGGTCCCTGCCGACGGCCTTGAGGATCGGGTGGCTGATCGAATGGTCGCCGCCGACCGACAGCGGAATCACGCCGGCGCCGATGATCCTCGCCACGTGCTGCTCGATGTCCTCGTGGCTCTGCTCCAGCTGGTAGCGGCTGCGGAACGGCACGTCGCCGATGTCGGCGACCCGCAGCTCATGAGTGGGGGCGCATTTCAGCACGTGGTTGTAGGGGCCGATCCGCTCGATCGTGCGTAGTGCGCGAGGGCCGAAGCGGGAGCCGTTGCGGTTGGTCACGCCGAGATCCATCGGCACGCCGAGCATCGCCACCTGCAGGTCGCCGAAGTCGGGCGCCTGGGGGGCGAGGGGAAGGTAGGGGGCCGCGAGGAAGGTCGGCACCCCGGCATAGGGTGCCAGTCGCGTGCCGCGGGTGTCGAAGATCTTCTCCGCCACCTTGCGGAAGGCCGGATCGCGGATCTCGCCGCCCTTGTCCGCGCCATATCTGGCGCGCAGTTCGTCCAGCCGTTGCTTGTTCCAGTCCATCGACGAATCGTCCCCGTATGGGGCGCCGCCTCGTCGGCGACGCCGTTCCATCGGAAGGTGATCGATCGTGGAGCCGAATGCAATCGGCGGGAAGCCTCCCGCCGCGATGCCTTCTGGAACTCAGGCGGCCTGAACGCCGAACGGCACCACCACGCCGGCCGGCTTGCGATCGGCGATCAGGCTGCCGGCCTTGAGCAGGGCGGCGAAGCGGCCGTCGCGGGTGGCGAGATCGTCGAACGATCCCTGCTCGACGATACGGCCCTCGTCCATGAAAAGCACGAGATCGGCGTCGCGCACGGTGGAGAGCCGGTGGGCGATGATGAAGGTGGTGCGGTTGTGGCGCAGCTCGTCCACCGCGGCGCGCACCCGTTCCTCGGTCTCGACGTCGAGCGCGCTGGTCGCCTCGTCGAGAACGAGGATCGGCGCGTCCTTGAGGATGGCGCGCGCGATCGCGATGCGCTGGCGCTCGCCGCCCGACAGCTGCCCGCCGCGCTCGCCGACCAGCGTGTCGTAGCCGTCGGTCTTGCCGAGGATGAACTCGTGCGCAGAAGCCGCGCATGCCGCCTCGTGCACGTCGTCGTTCGACGCGTTGGCGCGGCCGACACGGATGTTCTCCTCGATCGACCGGTTGAGCAGGCCCGAATCCTGGAACACCGTCGCGATGGAGCTGCGCAGCGAGGCGCGGGTAACGCGCCGGGTATCGACGCCGTCGATGTAGATCGAGCCCTCCTGCGGATCGTAGACGCGCTGCAGAAGATTGATCAGGGTCGTCTTGCCCGCACCCGTCGGGCCGACGATGGCTACCGTCTTGCCGGGCTCCACGGCGAAGGAGACGTTGGAGACACCGCGGGCTGCGTTCGAGAAGGCGAAGCTGACATTGTCGAAGCGGACATGGCCGGCGACATGGCCGAGCGCGTCGACGCCGTCTGGCTCCTTGCGCATCTCGGTCGCGTCCTCGAGGCGATAGAAGTCCTCCAGCCGCACGCGGCTTTCGAAGATCTGGTTCACGAAGGCCGAGATCTGGTCGAGACGGCTGATCAGCAGCGAGGCGAAGCCGGTGAAGGCGACGATGTCGCCAACGCGGAGCTCGCCCCTGGAGACGAGGAAGGCGCCGATGATCATCACGACCATCATCGAGATGGTCGATGCGACGCGGTGCATGGCCGAGGCCAGCGCCCACCAGTCGAGCACCGGATACTGCGCCTTGATCAGCCGGTCGACGAAGACGCGCAGCGACTGCGTCTCCTGCGAGACGCGGTTGTAGCTCTGCAGCAGCGCGACGTTGCTGACGGAATCGCTGACATGGGCGAACACCTTGTGGTGGTGCGCCTCGACGGCCTTCTGGTTCTGCTCGGTCCGCCGCATCACGAAGCGGCCGATGGCGAAATACATCACGCCGAGCACGATCAGCACCAGCGACAGGCGGTAGTCCACCGCGATCGCCGTCGGGATGAGCAGGATCAGCGAGACCGCCGTCGTCAGGTGCTGGCGCATGAATTCGAGCCAGAGCCCGAACAGCGTATCGACGGCGCGGATCAGCGTGTGCAGCACGTTCGACGTGCCGCGCTCATAGTGCCACGACAGCGGCATGGTCATGACGTTCGAGAAGGAGCGGGTGAGCACCTCGACGCGCATGCGGTGCGCCAGCCGGTCGGCCTGGCGGGCGACAAGGACGAAGGCGACGATGTTGAAGAGGCCGAGGCCCGCCCACAGCATCAGCGTGGGCACCACGTCCTGTTTGCTGGCGATCGCATCGATGATCCGGCCGAAGAGAATCGGCTCGGCGATCATCACCATTGCCAGAATTATGTTGGAGCAGCAGACGAGCAGCACGCTCCTGCCCTTGGGGGCAAGATAGTTTAACGCCCGCCAATAAACTTCCAGCAGTGTCACTCGTTTACTCCACCCGAGGCTTTGTGCATCGCACCATGTAGAGAGGCATGTCGCCAGACAATGGGCCAAACATGGCAGACGTTCCGAAATCGACTACAAATCTCATGCCGCGATTGTAACGCTGCGTGATCACGGGACTGTGAACGCAAATGGTTCGAACCGTTGGCATATCGGGCGTATTGCAGTTGCTTCGCGTGGATATCGACATCCCTTTTTCGTGCGTTCCGGATTTGCCGGACAAGATGCCGCAGACAAACACGGCAACCACACCTCTGAGACAACAGAGCCTGCTGTCCCGAACGCAAGAATGCCCGGCCGCCCCTCGGGTTCCCTCACGTAGCCAATTGAAACAAAGAATGTTCATTTGTGAGGAGCGGCGTATTGCAACGGAACCGTTCACTTTCTAAACGATTTTAGGCGCGCCCGGCCGGCGCTTGTCTGACCTGCCGATGTGACGTTCGCCACCTGGATCTTCGTTTGATGAACGCCTCTGTGAAGTCACTCCGGACCGATCCGGATGTGCATCCCCTGCCGCCGAAAGCAGAACAGCCGATCCGGTATGACTTCTTCCAGGAGGAGCGGCTCGGGCGGCTGGGTGCCGACCTCGCCTCTGGACGCATCCCGAACTTCCCGGGTCTGGGGGAGGGCGACTTCCATGCGCGCATCAAGGAGAACGCTGCCCGCATCCTCGCCGTCTACAACGACACCAACGCCGCGCAGGCGCGGGGCGAGACCATCACGCCGGCGGCGCAGTGGCTGCTCGACAACAACTACCTCGTCGAGGAAAGCATCGTACAGGTCCGCCGCGACCTGCCGAAGCGGTTCTATCGCGAACTGCCGACCGTGAAGTTGCCCAACGGCGCCTCGGTGCCGCGCACGCTCCTGATCGCCTGGGCCTATGTCGGCCACACCGACAGCACGATCTCGCCGGACACGCTGCACGCGCTGGTGAAGGGCTACCAGTCAGTGGAGCCGCTCCGGATCGGCGAGATCTGGGCGCTGCCGTCCTTCGTCCGCTTCGTCCTGGCGGAAAACCTTCGCCGGCTGGCGGTGCGGGTGGACCGCGCGCGGCTGATGCGGCGGACCGCGAACCAGATCGCCGACCAGTTGGCGCAGCAGGCTGACCCGGCGGCGCAGGAAGCGATGCTGAGCGGCTACACCGCCCATGCCAGCGACGCCTCATTTGCCACGCAGCTTCTCTACCGCCTGCGCGATGGCTCGCGCAGCGCCGGCACCGCCCTGCAATGGCTGGAGCGGGAGCTCGAGAAATACGGCTCCGATGCCGAGGAGATCACGCGCACCGAGCACCGGACGCTCGCCAGCGGCAACGTCACCACCGGCAACATCATCCGCGGTTTCCGGACGGTCAACGACGTCGACTGGACCGGCTGGTTCGAGGGCGTCAGCCTGATCGACGCGATGCTGCGCGAGGCGTCGAACTTCTCCGACCTCGACTTCGCCTCGCGCGACCAGTACCGCACCTCAATCGAGGACATGGCGCGCCGCTCGCGCCTCACTGAGCACGACGTGACCGAGAAGGCGCTGCAGATGGCGGCGGCAGCCGGTGGATCGGACGAATCCGATATCGGCTTCTTCCTCGCAGGTCCGCGCCGCGGCGAGCTCGAGCGCGCCATCGGCTACCGGCCCAAGCCGACGGAACGGCTGATGCGAGCGCTGCGTCGCGGCGGCTGGCTATCGATTGCGGCGCCCGTCGCCGTGCTGACCGCGCTGTTCATCCTGACCGCCTGGACCGTGACGCGGGCAGCCGGGCTGTCGAGCGAATGGACGACGTTGCTTCTGGTCCTGTTCGCCTTCCCGGCGATGGAAGGCGCCGTCGCGCTCTTCAATACGCTGATGCTCGTCTTCATGAAGCCGACCCGCCTCGTGGGATATGAATACCGCGACGGCGTTCCAGCCGAGGCGCGCACGCTGGTCGTCGTCCCGGCCCTGATCGGCTCGCGCGGCGATGTGGAGGAACTGATCAACCGCATCGAGGTGCATCACCTCGCCAATATGCGGGGCGAGCTCTACTTCGCGCTGCTGACCGATTGGCCCGACAGCCGCTCCGAGCAGTCGGACCAGGATCTCGAACTGCTCGCCCACGCCCGCGCTGAGATCGCCCAGCTCAACGAACGCTATCCCGAAGGGGTGGCGAAGCGGTTCCACCTGCTGCATCGCCGCCGCCTCTACAACGAGGCGGAAGGGGTTTGGATGGGCTGGGAACGCAAGCGCGGCAAGCTGGACGAACTCAATCTCCTGCTGCGCGGCGACCCGGACACGACTTTCCTGCCGCTCGATCATCCGTTGCCGCCCGACGTCGTCCATGTGCTGACGCTCGACGCGGACACGCGGATGACGCGCGACGCCGCCACGAAGATGGCCGGCAAGCTGGCGCATCCGCTGAACAGGCCCGTCGTCGACGTGGCCCGCCGCAAAGTCGTCCGCGGCTGTGGCATCCTCCAGCCTCGCGTCACGCCCTCACTCACCTCCGGCGAGGAGTCCTCGTTCTTCCAGCGGGTCTTCTCGGCCAACCGGGGCCTCGACCCCTATGTTTTCGCCGTCTCCGACCTCTACCAGGACGTGTTCGGCGAGGGCACGTTCACGGGCAAGGGCCTCTACCACGTTGACGCCATGATCGCGGCGCTCAAGGACCGCATCGCGGAGAACGCGGTGCTGAGCCACGATCTCCTTGAGGGCGCCTTCGCGCGCGCCGCGCTGGCAACGGACGTCGAGGTCGTCGAGGACTATCCGGCGCATTATCCGGTCGATGCGTCGCGGCACCATCGCTGGGCGCGGGGCGACTGGCAGTTGCTGCCGTTCATCTTCGACCTGCGCTCGGGCATCAGCGGCGTCTCGCGCTGGAAGATGATCGACAACCTGCGCCGTACGCTCACGCCGATCTTCTGGATCATGGCCGCGGTGGCGGCGTGGGCGCTGATGCCGTTCACGATCGCCTCGCAGTGGATGGCGCTGCTCGTCGTCGCGCTGTTCATCGGGCCGACCTTTGACATCATCCACGGCCTGACACCGAAGAGCGCGGAGAACACGCTCAGGGGCCATTTCGCCGCCTTCGTGCGCGACTTCGTCTTCGCCTCGGCGCAGGTGGCGCTGAAGATCGTGCTGATTGCGCACTCGGCCTGGATGATGGGCGACGCGATTCTGCGCACGCTTCACCGCATGTTCGTGTCCCGCCGCAATCTGCTCGAATGGCGCACCGCCTCGCAGGTTCAGAAAGCGCAGTCGGAGGGGATCGCGCCCTATTACCGGCTGATGTTCGGATCGGTTGTGATCGGTGTCGCATCGGTGGTGATCGCGGCGTTCGGCGGCACGACCGGCTTCTACCTGGCGCTTGCCTATGCGGTGATCTGGATCGCCGCGCCGGCCATTGCATGGCTGGTCAGCCGTTCGGCTGAGATCGAGGACCAGATCGAGGTCACGCAGTCCGACCGCGAGAAGCTGCGCCGCGTCGCGCGCCGGACATGGCTCTATTTCGAGACCTTCGTCACGGCGGAGCACAATTTCCTGCCGCCGGACAATTTCCAGGAGACGCCGCATCCCGTCGAGGCGCCGCGCACCTCGCCGACGAATATCGGCATGTATCTCCTGTCGACCATCGCCGCGCGCGATTTCGGCTGGATCTCGCTCAACGACGCGACCGACCGCATCGCGGCAACCCTCGATACGGTGGACAAGCTCGATAAGGATCGCGGCCACCTCTACAACTGGTACGCGACACGCGCACCCTCAATCCGCTCTATCCGCGCTACATTTCCAGCGTCGACAGCGGCAATTTCGCCGGCCACCTGATCGCGGTGGCGCGGGCCTTCGAGGAATGGGCGGAGGCGCCGGCCGCCTATCTGCAGGGCGACCTGGAAGGGGTTCTCGACACGACCGGCATGTTCGAGCTGACGCTGTCTGCGCTTCCCGACGACAGGCGCCAGATCCGCCCCGTGCGTCAGCGCCTGGTGGAACGCGTCACCGGCATGCGGCGCGCCGTCGAATCGATCAAGAGCGAACCGGAGACAGCAGCGATCCGCACGCTCAACCTCGCGGTGAACGCCGGCGAGATCCTGAGGCTCGCCCGCGCCCTGCACGAGGAAACCGGCACGGCCGGCTCGGACCTGCTGGTCACCTGGGCGACCAAGCTCCAGGCCGTGTGCGAGGCGCACATCGCCGACGCACATTTCGAGGAGGAGAAGCTCAGCGCGCTGCGTGCCCGGCTGTCGGATATCTCGCGCCGCGCACGCACCATCGCCTTCAAGATGGAGTTCTCCTTCCTGCTGCGGCAGGACCGCAAGCTCCTGTCCATCGGCTACCGGGTCGACGACCGCCAGCTCGACGAGAGCTGCTACGATCTGCTTGCCTCGGAAGCCCGGCTCGCCAGCCTTTTCGCGATCGCCAAGGGCGATGTGCCGACCGAGCACTGGTTCAGGCTCGGCCGGCCGATCGTCGAGATCGGCTTCAGGGGAGCGCTGATCTCCTGGTCGGGATCGATGTTCGAATATCTGATGCCGCCGCTTGTGATGAACGAGCCGCCGGGCAGCATCCTCGAACAGACGAGCCGCCAGGTCATCAAGCGCCAGATCGCCTACGGCCGTTCCAAGGGCATCCCGTGGGGCGTCTCGGAAGCCGCCTACAACGCCCGCGACCGCGAGATGACCTACCAGTACACCAATTTCGGCGTGCCGGGCCTCGGGCTGAAGCGCGGCCTTGGGCAGAACGTCGTCATCGCGCCTTATGCGACGGTGCTGGCGAGCCAGTTCATGCCGCATGTGGCCGTCGACAATCTCGACCGGCTGGCCTCCATCGGTGCCGTCGGCCGCTACGGTTTCTACGATGCCGTCGACTTCACGCCGACCCGCGTGCCGGAAGGGCATGAATGCGCTGTGGTGCGCAACTACTACGCCCACCATCAGGGCATGTGCATCGTCGCCATCTCCAACGTGATCCACGAGGGCCGGATGCGCGAGCGCTTCCACGCCGATCCGGTGATCGAGGCGGCCGAGCTGCTGCTGCAGGAAAAGGCGCCGCGCGACATCCCGATCACGACGGTGCGGAGCGAGGCGCCGGATCGCAGCAAGCTCGATCAGGTCGACGAGACGCCCGACATCCGCAAGATCGCGGACCCGATCCGTGCGCCGAAGGCGACCAACGTCCTGTCGAACGGCACCTATTCGCTGATGCTGTCGTCGACCGGTGCCGGCTATGCGCGGCTCGGCGACCTGTCGATCACGCGCTGGCAGCCGGACCCGGTGGAGGACCGCACGGGCTCCTTCATCTTCCTGCGCGACGTGGAGAGCGGGGAGTGGTGGTCCGCGACCGGCGAGCCGAAGGCCGCGGCCGAAGAAACCAGCGAGGTCATCTTCTCGGACGACAAGTCGACCTTCCTCAAGACGGTCGGCACTCTGCGCAGCGAGTTAGAGTGCATCGTCGCCACCGAGGCGGACGGCGAGGGCAGGCAGGTCACCATCTTCAACCATTCGGGCAGCGAGCGCGTCATCGAGGTCACCTCCTTCGCGGAACTGGCGCTGGCCCCGGAGGCGAGCGACAGTGCACACCCGGCCTTCTCCAAGATGTTCGTGAAGACGGAGATCGATTCCGCGCGCGGCGTGATTTTTGCGGAGCGCCGCAAGCGCGCACCCTCAGACAAGAGCATCGCGGCGGCGCATTTCCTGACCATCGGCGCCAGCCACACCGGCGAGACCGAGGCGGAGACGGACCGGCGCGCCTTCATCGGCCGCGGCCGCGACATCCGCAATCCGGCCGCGTTCGACGACGGCGCGCGGCTCGGCGGCGGGCAGGGCTTCGTGCTCGACCCGATCTTCTCGCTGCGGCGCAGGATTCGCATCCCCGCCCACAAGAAGGTGAGCGTCACGTTCTGGACCATCGCCGCGGCCGACAGGGCGCAGCTCGAGGAGGCGATCGGCCGGATCGACCATCCGGAGAGCTTTGCACGCCAGTCGATGCACGCCTGGACGCGCTCGCAGGTGCAGACGCGCCATGTCGGCTTCAGCCTGGCCGAGGCGGCCAATGTGCAGAAGCTGGCGCGCTACCTGCTTTATCCGCATCCCGCGCTTCGCGCAGCACCGGAGACGATCGCCACCGGCATGGGATCGCAGGCGGCGCTCTGGCCGATGAGCATCTCGGGCGACTTCCCGATCTTCGCGCTCCGCATCGCCGACGTCGCCGACATCGAGATCGTCGCCAAGGCGCTGCGGGTGCAGGAATATCTGCGCGCGCGAGGCCTGCTCGTCGACCTCGTCGTCGTCAACGAGCAGTCGTCTTCCTACGTGCAGGACCTGCAGAACGCCATCGACTGGCTGTGCGAGAATGCGCGCCATCGCGGCAACGAGTTCGGGCCGCGCCAGCACATCTTCGCAGTGCGACGAGACCTCATGGACGAACGGTCCTACCGCACGCTGATCGCCTCCGCCCTCATCGTGCTGCACACCCGCAACGGCAAGATCGAGGACCAGATCGACCGCGCAGAGGCGGAACAGCTGGCCGCGCCGCAGCCGCCCGTTTCGCCGGATCCGCGTGTGGGAAGCGCAGACACGCGGGCGCCGGCGGTGACCAGCGACGGGCTCGAGTTCTGGAACGGCTATGGCGGGTTCGCCGATGGCGGGCGCAGCTATGTGGTGCGGCTGGCCGCCGCCCGCGCCACGCCGCAGCCCTGGATCAACGTCATCGCCAATCCGGGCTTCGGCTTCCACGTCTCGGCAGAGGGCTCGACCTTCACCTGGAGCCGCAACAGCCGCGACTTCCAGCTGACGCCTTGGACCAACGATCCGGTGACGAACCGGCCGGGCGAAGGCCTCTACATCCGCGACCTGGATGGCGGGTCGGTGCTGTCGCCCTTCGCCTCTCTCGCGCCGGCTGCCGGCGCGCGCTACGAGGCGCGACACGGGCAAGGCGTCAGTGTCTTCACGGCCAGGACCGACGAACTGTCGGTGCGCGCCGAGATGGTGGTCGATCCGGCCGAGCCCGTGAAGGTGACGCGGCTGCGCGTCACCAACCGGGGGGACGCAACGAAGCGGCTGCGGGTCTACGGCTATGCCGAATGGGTGCTGGGCACCAGCCGGAGCCGCACTGCGCCGATGATCGTGCCCTCGCACGACGCCGAGACAGGCGCGCTTCTCGCGCGCAACGCCTACAGCCTCGACTATGGCGACCGGGTCGCGTTCCTGGCGTCGGACGTCGCGCCGTCGCACCGCACCTCCGACCGGCTCGAATTCCTCGGCCAGGCCGGATCGGTGACGCAGCCGGCGGCCGTCGCCTCGGGCAGCGCGCTGTCCGGCAAGGTGGAGCCGGGCTTCGACGGTTGCGCGGCGCTGGCGCGCGATATCGAGCTCGCACCCGGCATGTCTTTCGACATGCTGTGGCTGATGGGCGATGCGACGTCGAACGAGGAGGCTGTAAGCCTGGTGAAGCGTCACCGGGCACTCAGCTTCGACCAGCGCCTCGCCGAGAACGAGGCGAGCTGGCGCGGCTTCCTCGACACGGTCCAGGTCGAGACGCCCGATCCGGCGCTCGACGCGATGGTCAACCACTGGCTGCCCTACCAGGCGCTCGCCTGCCGCATCCGCGCGCGGGCCGGCTTCTATCAGGCCAGCGGTGCGTTCGGCTTCCGCGACCAGCTGCAGGACACGATGGCGCTGCTGCTGCACGATCCGGAACTGGCACGGGCGCAGATCCTGAATGCGGCCTCGCGGCAGTTCCCGGACGGCGACGTGCAGCACTGGTGGCTGCCGCGCACCGGAGCCGGCGTGCGCACGATGATCTCGGACGACGTCGTGTGGATCGGCTATGCGGCTTCACATTTCATCAAGGTGACGGGCGACGCCTCGATTCTTGACCAGGAACTGCCTTTCATCCTCGGCGATCCGCTGAAGCCCGGCGAGCACGATTCTTTCTTCACGCCGGAAGTGTCGAAGGAGAAGGCGAGCGTCTATGAGCACGCGGCGCGGGCGCTGGATCTGGCGATCGTGCGCACGGCGGAGACCGGCCTGCCGCTGATCCTCGGCGGCGACTGGAACGACGGCATGAACCGGGTGGGCGAGGCTGGCCGTGGCGACAGCGTCTGGCTCGGCTGGTTCCTGCTCAAGACGCTCAACGACTTCGCGCCGTTCGCGCAGAAGCGAGGCGATGCCGCGCGGGCCGATAAGTGGCTTGCCCATGCCGCGCGGCTCAAGCAGGCGCTCGAAGGCTCCGGCTGGGACGGCGATTGGTACCGCCGCGGCTCCTTCGACGACGGCACTCCGCTTGGCTCGCATCTCGCGGACGAATGCCAGATCGATTCCATCGCCCAGTCGTGGAGCGTGCTCTCCGGCGAGGGCGACACGGAACGGGCGCGCCTTGCGATGACGTCGGCGCGGGAGCGGCTGGTCGAGCCCGACATCGGGATCATCCGCCTGTTCAAGCCGCCCTTCGACAAGACCGACAAGGAGCCCGGCTACATCAAGGCCTATCCGCCGGGCGTGCGCGAGAACGGCGGGCAGTATACGCATGCGGCCGCCTGGTTCGTGCTGGCGCTGGCGGAGCTCGGCCTCGGCGACGAGGCACATGACGGCTTCCGCATGCTCAACCCGGTCAACCATGCGCTCGACGCCGATGCGGCCGAACGCTACCGGGTCGAACCCTATGTGGTGGCGGCGGACATCTACTCGGAAGGTCCTCTTGCCGGCCGGGGAGGCTGGACCTGGTATACGGGTTCCGCCGGATGGCTCTACCGCACGGCGGTGGAGGGCATCCTGGGGCTGAAGCGGGAAGGCGACAGGCTCATCGTGAAGCCGTCGCTGCCGTCCGGCTGGGATGGATTTGCCGCAACGCTTAAGCTCGACGGCAGGACGATCCGCATCCGCGTCGCGGTCGAGGGGGAAGCGGGAATCTCGGTGAACGGACGGGAGAGTGACCATATTCCGCTGACTGAGGATGCGGAGGTGGTGGTGAAGGTTGCCCGGCCGCGCTGAGGCGCGGCCGGCTTCTCGCTGTGTTCCTGGGCCGCCGCGGTCGCGGTGAAGAGCCTTTAACGTTAATGTAAAATTAGAAGGTCTCGTCGTATTTGACACATGCGAAGCTCTGGCCGGGTGAATTTTCAATCGGGCAGAGGAGTTTCGCGACGCACGTCCCGCACAGCCGGGGCGGTCGCGTGAACAAGGTGTCGGACGAGGAGCCGTTGGCTCCGGCAGCATGATGCGCTTCCGATGCCCGGGCTCCTGCAAGAGGGCCATGTTGCCTAGCTTGAAAGCGTCCAACGAGGCGCCGCCTGGGGGCTGCCATTGCCGGCCCGCCAAACGGACAACCTGTCAGTAGGCGCGGCAAATGCCTCCGGCTGCGTGGACCCTCGTCGAGATCTCCCCCAGCCGCGTGGTGAAGCCATCATACCGGTAACGCGTATCTCTGGGGGCGCCGCTCATGACTTCCATCGTTTCTTCGCTGACCGTCAATCAGATCCGGTCGATGTCCGCGACGACCATCGCCAATCTGACCACCGAGGACATCGGGGCCCTCTCAACCGCCCAGGTCAACGCGCTCTCCGCGACGCAGATCGCAGCGATGGAGCAGGAGGATTTCGAGGCGCTGAGCGCGGACCAGTTCGGCGCGATCTCCGCCAACGGCATGAGGGGCCTTACCCTCGATCAGCTCGGCGCGCTGGACAGCACGAAGATCGAGAGCCTCAGCAAGACCCAGGTGTCCGCCTTGACCGCGACGCAGATCGGGGCGCTGACGACCGACCAGATCGAGGCTCTGACCGTCGATCAGGTCGGCGGGTTCAGTTCGACGCAGCTCGCCGCGCTCGGCGCCGACGACATCGCTGAGTTCTCGGCCGAAGAGATCGCCGCCTTCAGCACCAAGGCGATCTCCGGCCTGTCCACCGCCGCCGTCGCAGCGCTGAGCGAGGATCAGGTCGGCGCGCTGACCACCGGTCAGATCGCCGCGATGAAGCCGGCGCAGATCTCCGCGCTGACCACGGACCAGATCGGAGCGATGAGCGAGGAGCAGGTCGGCGCCATCAACACCAAGGCCATCATCGGCTTGAGCGCCACCCAGATCGGCGCGCTCAGCACCGACCAGGTGGGCGCGTTGACGACGGCGCAGGTCGGCGTCCTGAGCGCGGCGCAGCTGGGCGGGCTGGGCGCTGACGACGTCGCCGAGCTGTCGACCGACGCGATCGTCGCCATTAGCACCAAGTCGATTTCGGGCCTGAAGAACGAAGCGGTCGCAGCGCTCAGCACCGACCAACTCGGCGCGCTGACGACCGGCCAGATCGGCATGATGAAAGGCACGCAGATCGCTGCGCTGACCACGGACCAGATCGGCGATCTGAGCACCGCGCAGGTGGGCGCATTCACCGCCGCCCAGGTCGCGTCGCTGACCACCGACCAGGTCGGTGCGCTCAGCGAAGAGCAGGTTGGCGCTATCAGCACCAAGGCCGTCCTTGGCCTGACCGCGACGCAGGTGGGCGCCCTGAGCACCGATCAGGTGGGCGCGTTGACGACGGTGCAGGTCGGTGCGTTCAGCGCGCTGCAGCTCGGCGCACTTGGCGCTGACGACGTCGCTGAACTCTCGACCGACGCGATCGCTGCCATAAGCACCAAGGCTATTTCCGGCCTGTCGAATGACGCCGTCGCAGCGCTCAGCACCGACCAGCTCGGCGCGATGACGACCGGCCAGATCGGTATGATGAAGGGCACGCAGATTGCGGCACTGACGACGGACCAGATCGGCGACCTATCGACCGACCAGATCGGCGCGCTGACGGCGACGCAGGTCTCTGCCCTGACCAACGACCAGATCGGCGCGCTGAGCGAGGAGCAGGTGGGCGCGATCAGCACCAAGGCGATCCTCGGCCTGACCTCGGCCAAGGTCGCTCTCCTCTCGACGGATCAGGTCGCAGCCCTGACGACCGCACAGGTCGGCGCGATGACCGGCGCGCAGCTGGGCGGTCTCGGCGCTGACGACATCGCCGAACTGTCGACCGATGCGATCGCCGCGATCAGCACGAAGTCCATCTCCGGCCTGACCAATGATGCGGTCGCAGCGCTGAGCGAGGACCAGGTCGGCGCATTGACCACGGGCCAGATCGCCGCGATGAAGCCGGCGCAGATTTCCGCGCTGACCACGGACCAGATCGGCTATCTCTCGACCGATCAGGTCGCTGCACTGACCGCCACGCAGGTCGCGGCTTTGACCACGGATCAGATCGGCGCCATGAGCGAGGAGCAGATCGGCGCGATCAATTCGAAGTCGATCCTCGGCATGACCGCCACGCAGGTGGGCGCGCTGAGCACGGACCAGGTCGCGGCCCTGACCACGGCGCAAGTCGGCGCTTTGAGCGCGACGCAGTTAGGAGCGCTGGGCGCTGACGACGTCGCCGAGCTCTCGACCGACGTGATCGCCGCGATCAGCACGAAGTCCATCTCCGGTCTCTCCGCTGACGCGGTCGCAGCACTTAGCACCGACCAGCTCGGTGCGCTCTCGACCGGCCAGATCGCGATGATGAAGGGCACCCAGATCGCGGCTCTGACGACGGACCAGATCGGCGATCTCTCGACCGACCAGGTCGGTGCGCTGACTGCGACGCAGGTCGCCTCGCTGACCACCGACCAGATCGGCGCGCTGAGCGAGGAGCAGGTTGGCGCGATCAATTCGAAATCGATCATCGGCATGACCGCTACGCAGGTGGGGGCGCTGAGCACCGACCAGGTGGGCGCGTTTACGACGGCGCAGGTCGGCGTGCTGAGCGCGGTGCAGCTCGGCGCGCTCGGCGCTGACGATGTCGCCGAACTGTCGACCGATGCGATCGCCGCGATCAGCACCAAGTCGATCTCCGGCCTGTCGAACGATGCCGTCGCGGCCCTGAGCGAGGATCAGGTCGGGGCACTGACGACTGGCCAGATCGGCATGATGAAGCCGGCGCAGATCGCCGCGCTGACCACCGATCAGATCGGCTATCTCTCGACGGACCAGGTCGGTGCGTTGACCGCGACCCAGGTGGCGTCGCTTACGACGGACCAGATCGGTGCGCTGAGCGAGGAGCAGGTCGGCGCCATCAGCACCAAGGCCATTCTCGGCCTGACTGCCACCCAGGTCGGGGCATTGAGCACCGACCAGGTCGGGGCGCTGACGACTGCACAGGTCGGCGCACTGAGCGCGACGCAGCTTGGGGCACTGGGCGCTGACGATGTCGCCGAACTGTCGACCGATGCGATTGCCGCGATCAGCACGAAATCCATCTCCGGCCTGTCGAACGATGCCGTCGCGGCCTTGAGCACCGACCAGGTCGGCGCTCTGACGACTGGCCAGATCGGCATGATGAAGGGCTCGCAGATCGCGGCTCTGACGGTCGATCAGATCGGCGATCTCTCGGCCGAGCAGGCCGGGGCGCTGACGGCGATCCAGGCGGCTTCGCTGACCGCCGACCAGATCGGCGCGCTGAGCGAGGAGCAGGTCGGCGCGATCAGCACCAAGGCGATCATCGGGCTGAGCGCCACGCAAGTGGGGACGTTGAGCACGGATCAGGTCGGGGCGCTGACGACGGCGCAGGTCGGTGCGCTGAGCGCGACGCAGGTCGGGGCGCTCGGCGCCGACGACATCGCTGAGCTGTCGACCGATGCGATTGCCGCCATCAGCACGAAGGCCATTTCGGGCCTGTCGAACGATGCCGTTGCGGCCTTGACCACGGACCAACTCGCGGCCGTGACGACCTCGCAGATCGCGTTGATGAAGCCGACGCAGATCGCAGCGCTGACCACTGACCAGATCGGCGGTCTCTCGACCGACCAGGTCGGCGCGCTCACTGCGGCTCAGGTCGCCTCGCTGACGACGGACCAGATCGGCGCCCTGACCGAGGATCAGGTCGGCGCGCTGAGCGTCAAGGCGGCGGTCGGCCTGACCGCGTCGCAGATCACGGCGATGACCGCCGACCAGATCGAGGCGTTCTCCGAGGCCCAGACCGCGGTGCTAGGCTCCGGGCAGATCGCGGCCATGGAGACCGAGGATTTTGAGCGCTTCTCGACCGGTGACATTGCCGCCATCAACACGGGCGCCATCTCCGGCCTCGCCGTGGAGGACATCGACGCCCTCGACGCCGACCAGGTCCAGGCGCTGACGACCGCCCAGATCCAGGTGATGAACTCCGATCAGGTCGCGGCCGTCATCGCCGCCTATCAGGAAATCTGACCGGGGCGGCCTCGCGCCGCGTTCCGATCTTCCGACCGGCTGCCCGATAATCCGGGCGGCCGGTCAGCCGTTTTCGATCGTCAGTTCGATACGATCCGCCGAAAAGCGCGTCCGGGAATATTGGATCGGCCTGCCGGCGGGATCGACATTGACGCTCTCTGTCGCCAGCACGATGGCGCCGGGCGCAAGCTTCAGCCGCGCCAGATCGTCGTCGCCGGCATGGGTGGCGGTGAGCACCGTCGAGCGGCGAGTGTAGTCCGCGACGCCGAGCGAGGCGAGCGCCGCGGTGATCGAGCCCGTGCGCCGGAACGCATCGGCGATCCCTCCCAGCCTGTCCGCCGGAAACCAGCTCTCGGCCGTCGACACCGGCTCGCCGTCGGCAAGGCCTACCGTCCTCAGCCAGACCGCGGGCGCTTCCGGCGCCATGTCGAGCGCCTCCGCGACGCGGACATTGGCCGGAACGATGGCGGAGTCCACCAGCGCCGTCTGGAGCGTCGAGGCCTGGCCCTCGAGGCCGGCGGAGAAGCGCGTGCGCCGGCCGATCGGATAAGCGAGGCGGGGACGACTGCGGAAGAAGGTGCCTCGACCCTGCTCGGTGCGCAGCACACCTTCCTGCACGAGATGCGAGATGGCGCTGCGGACCGTGTGGCGGTTCACGCCGAATTCTTCGGCCAGCTTGAACTCCGGCGGCAGGCGGCCCTCCGCATCGAGTTGCCCGTCCGTCTCCAGGCGGCGGATCCGGTCGGAGATCTGGCGCCAGAGCGACACGCCGCTGTTGCGGCGGATCGAGCTGTCGGCGGAGGTTTCTGCAACGGTCGCTGTCATCAGATCGTCATGCGAGAGGTCTAATCGAAGCCATCATATAGTTGTCTATAACACTAGACAAGTCGAGTTGCGGCATGCACATCCAGACGGGCGCGAGGCCCGAAAGCGAATTGCGGCGGGAGATGATGGCGGTGCTCGCCCATGCCCCGGCGGCGCGGCTGTCGGACCTCTGGACAGCCGCTGCTTTCGACATCATGGCCGAACCTGTGCGCGGGCCGGAGACCGGCCTCGTCACGGTGCGGGGCCGGATGGGCGGCGGTGGCGCGCCGTTCAACGCCGGCGAGGCGACGGTCACGCGCGCAACCGTTCGGCTCGCAGGCGGCGAGGTCGGCCATTCCTATGCACTCGGCCGCGACGCGGACAAGGCCCGGATCGCCGCGACGATCGATGCGCTCTGGCAGAAGCCGGAACTGCGGTCGCGCCTGGAGGAGCTGATCCTCTCGCCGCTGCGGCAGGAGCACGATGCCCATGCCGCGCGCCGGGCGGCCGAGGTCGCCGCCACGAAGGTCGACTTCTTCACCATGGTGAGAGGAGAGGACTGATGCCGACGACGGCCGTAATCCAGGGCGGCTTCCGGGCTCCTGTCTTCGACGCGCAATCGGTGTTCCGCGCGGTGATGGATGCGATGGCGCGGCCGGGCAGCCACCGTTCCGTCTCTGCCGTGACCTTACCTCCCGCACCCATGTCGCCGCTCGCCGGAGCGGTCGCGCTGGCACTCTGCGACCACGACACGCCGGTCTGGCTCGACCGGCAGCTGTCGAACGTCGACGTGCGCAACTGGCTCGGTTTCCACAGCGGCGCGCCGGTGACGTCGATCGCGACCGAGGCGCATTTCGCCTTCGCGGCCGCGCCGGACGAGCTGGTCGCGCTGGAGAGTTTCGCGCAGGGCTCGCAGGACTACCCCGACCGGTCGACCACGATCGTGCTGCAGGTGGAGAGCTTCGACGCAGGCCCGCCGCTGGTGCTCGCGGGGCCGGGAATCCAGAGAACCGCAACCGTGGCGCCGACGCCCATGCCGCGCCATTTCACCGCGCAGTGGCGGCAGAACGGCGCGCGGTTTCCGCGCGGCGTCGACCTGATCCTGGTGTCGCGCGACGAGATCGTCTGCCTGCCGCGCACGACGCGGATCGGCGACGGACAGGCGGGAGGCTGAGCCATGTATGTCGCGGTGAAAGGCGGCGAGGCCGCCATCCGAAATGCCCATTCGCTGCTGGCCGACCGCAGGCGCGGCGACCGCGCGGTGCCGGCGCTGCGGCTCGACCAGATCGTCGAGCAACTGGCGCTCGGGGTCGACCGCGTAATGGCCGAGGGCTCGCTCTACGACCGCGAACTCGCCGCGCTGGCGATGAAGCAGGCGCGTGGCGACATGATCGAGGCGATCTTCCTCGTGCGCGCCTATCGCACGACGCTGCCGTGCTTCGGCTACACGCGGCCTCTCGACACGGCGGCCATGAAGGTCGAGCGGCGCGTCTCGGCGACCTACAAGGATCTGCCGGGCGGGCAGCTTCTCGGGCCGACCTTCGACTACACGCATCGCCTGCTCGACCCGGCACTGGCAGGTGATGCACCGGCTGAGGAGCCCACGCAACGCGAGCCGGATACTGCGCCGATGCCGCGTGTTTCGGACCTGCTGGGCGAGGAGGGGCTGATCGAGGCCGATGGCGCGGTGCCGGCGGGCATGCCGGTCGCCGACATCACGCGCGAGCCGCTCGAATTCCCGCTTGAGCGCGACGCCCGCCTGCAGGCGCTGGCGCGCGGCGACGAGGGCTTTCTGCTCGCACTCGCCTACTCCACCCAGCGCGGCTATGCGCGCACCCACCCCTTCGTTGGCGAGATCAGGATCGGCGAGGCCGAGCTGGAGCTCGACGTGCCGGAACTGGACTTTCCCGTCCCGCTCGGTTCGATCCGCGTGACCGAGTGCCAGATGGTCAATCAGTTCAAGGGCTCGGCCAAGGCGCCGCCGCAGTTCACGCGCGGTTACGGGCTGGTGTTCGGCCAGTCGGAGCGCAAGGCAATGGCAATGGCGCTGTGCGACCGGGCGCTGCGCGCCGCGGAGTTCGGCGAGGACCTCGTCGCGCCGGCACAGGACGAGGAGTTCGTCATCTCGCATTCGGACAATGTCCAGGCGACCGGCTTCGTCGAGCACCTGAAGCTGCCGCACTATGTCGACTTCCAGGCGGAACTCGACCTCGTAAGGCGCATGCGGGCGGAATTCGAAGCGGGGCAGCTCGAGGACGATCGCCGGGAGGCCGCGGAATGAAAATCCTAGGCGGCGCCCCTGACCGATACGATGATATCCTTCCCCAGAACGGCAAGCGCTTCCTGCAGGAGGGGCAGCTTGGTCGGGTGATCGGGATCGAGGATGCGACGGGCCTCGGTCTCGACTCGTCCCAGTCGGCGGGCAAGTTCCGACTTCGTCAGCCCGCTTTCGTTGAATGCCTCGACGACCGCGAGTTTGAGAGCGGTGGTCGGATCGACGGCGATGTCGATCAATCCGGGCTTCGTGGAGCGCGTCGATGGCAGCGAACGGTCCATCGTCAGCACGCCGCGCAACGCCAGGCCAAGCGCTTCGACTGCGTTCGAACGGGCCTCGGCCAGGGTTTCGCCAGCGGTTATCGCTTCCGGCACGTCCGGAAACGTCACCAGATAGCCACCGTCGGGATCGGCTTCGATCAAGGCAGGGAAGACATATTCCATCATCGCTCTATGCTCCTATTCGTCAATCCCGAGCTGCTTCTTGATCCTGGCGACCATCAGCTTGGACAGGTCGCCGGACTGGACGGTCGTCAGGCGGTCGCCAAATCTGACGCGGTAATGCGATCCCTTGCCCTTGTCGGTGAAGACCTCGAAAGTTCTTCCCTGCTTTCGCGCCAGGGCGCGCAGCTCTCGAAGAAGCGCTTCCCTCTTCATTCACGGATCCCCACCCCATGCGCAGGATCGCACAATTATGTGCGATCCGCAAGCGCACTCCGGACACCGGGAATTGTGTCATGACCGCAATTGCCACCTACAACTTCGCCTATCTCGATGAGCAGACGAAGCGGATGATCCGCCGTGCGATCCTGAAGGGTATCGCGATCCCGGGCTATCAGGTACCGTTCGCCAGCCGTGAGATGCCGATGCCCTATGGCTGGGGCACCGGCGGCGTGCAGGTGACGGCATCGATCATCGGGCCGGACGACACGCTGAAGGTGATTGACCAGGGCGCAGACGACACGACCAATGCGGTGTCGATCCGCGCCTTCTTCCAGAAGGTTGCGGATGTGGCGGTGACGACCTCGACGGCGGAGGCGACCATCATCCAGACGCGGCATCGCATCCCGGAGCATCCGCTGACCGAAGGCCAGGTGCTCGTTTACCAGGTGCCGATCCCCGAGCCGCTGCGCTTCCTCGAACCGCGCGAGACCGAGACACGCAAGATGCACGCGCTCGAGGAATACGGCCTGATGCACGTCAAGCTCTACGAGGACATCGCCCGGCACGGGCGCATCGCGACCACCTATGCCTATCCGGTCAAGGTCGAGGGGCGCTATGTAATGGACCCGTCGCCGACGCCGAAATTCGACAATCCGAAGATGCACATGTCGCCTGCGCTGCAGCTCTTCGGCGCGGGGCGCGAGAAGCGCATCTACGCCGTTCCACCCTTTACGGAGGTCGTGAGCCTCGATTTCGAGGACCATCCCTTCGAGGTGCAGACCTTCGACCGGCCCTGCGCGCTCTGCGGCGCGGAGCATGTCTATCTCGACGAGGTGATCCTCGACGACCGCGGCGGACGGATGTTTGTCTGCTCCGACACGGATCATTGCGAGACGCGACGTGCTGAGGGGTACAGTGGGCGAGCTGGGAGAAAAGGCGGAGGCTGTGTCGTGACCGACGAACCCCTGCTCCGCGTCACTTCGCTCTCAAAATCCTACGGCGCGCGCCGGGGATGCGAGAACGTTTCGTTCGAGCTGTGGCCGGGCGAGGTTCTGGCCGTGGTCGGCGAATCCGGCTCGGGCAAGACGACGATGCTCAACTGCGTCTCGACGCGGCTGCCGCCGAGTTCGGGCCTCGTCTCCTACCGCATGCGCGACGGGCAGTGGCGCGACCTCTACCGGATGAGCGAGGCGGAGCGCCGCTTCCTGATGCGCACCGACTGGGGCTTTGTGCACCAGAACCCGGCCGATGGCCTGCGCATGTCGGTCTCGGCCGGCGCCAATGTCGGCGAGCGGCTGATGGCCGTTGGTGACCGGCACTACGGCCGCATCCGCGAGACGGCGATCGACTGGCTCGGCCGCGTGGAGATATCCGCCGACCGGATCGACGACCAGCCGCGCGCGTTTTCGGGCGGCATGCGCCAGCGGCTGCAGATCGCGCGCAACCTCGTCACCGGGCCGCGGCTGGTGTTCATGGACGAGCCGACCGGAGGGCTCGACGTCTCCGTCCAGGCGCGCCTGCTGGACCTGTTGCGCGGGCTGGTCAGCGATCTCAGGCTCGCGGCCGTCGTGGTCACGCACGACCTCGCGGTGGCGCGTCTGCTCTCGCACCGGATGATGGTGATGAAAGACGGCGTCGTGGTGGAACACGGCCTCACCGATCGCGTCCTCGACGATCCGCGCGCGCCCTACACGCAATTGCTCGTCTCTTCGATTTTGCAGGTGTGACATGCCCACCCCCCTCGTCGTCTCCGATGTTGCCAAGAGCTTCGTCATGCATCTGCGCGGCGGCGTGGAGCTGCCCGTGGTGCGTAATGTCTCCTTCTCGCTCAAGGCGGGCGAATGCGCCGTGCTCGGCGGTCCGTCGGGTGCGGGAAAGAGTTCGATCCTGAAGATGCTCTACGGTAATTACGGCGTCGACGCCGGCCAGGTGATTGTCTCCCACAACGGCCATCTGGTCGATCTGGCGGCGGCGGGACCGCGCACCGTGCTGGCGATCCGCCGCGACACGATTGGCTATGTTAGCCAGTTCCTGCGCGCCGTGCCGCGCGTCTCGGCCGTCGACGTGGTCGCTGATCCGCTGCTGGCGCGTGGCGAGGACCGGGAGGAGGCGCGGGGCAGGGCGCGTGCGCTGCTGGAACGGCTGAACCTGCCGGGGCGCCTGTGGCAATTGCCGCCTGCCACCTTCTCCGGCGGCGAGCAGCAGCGCGTCAACATCGCGCGCGGTTTCATCACCGACCATCCGATCCTGCTGCTCGACGAGCCGACCGCCTCGCTCGACGCGGCCAACCGGCAGATCGTCATCGACATGATCGGCGAGAAGAAACGTGCGGGCGTCGCCATGCTCGGCATCTTCCACGACCAGGACGTGCGCGAGGCGGTCGCCGACCATGTCATCGACGTCACCGCATTTGCACCGAAGAAAGCCGCCTGATGTCCAAGGGCCTGTCCGAAGAGCCGCTCGTCCATTCCTCTGCGCAGGTCAGCGACACCAGGCTCGGCCGCTACACGGAGATCGCGGAAGGCTGCCGCATCGCGGAGGCCGAGATCGGCGACTATTCCTACCTGATGCAGGACTGCCATGTCTGGTGCGCCGAGATCGGCAGGTTCGCCAACATCGCGGCCTCCGTCCGGCTCAACGCGACCAATCACCCGGTCGACCGGCCGACGCTGCACCATTTCACCTACCGCGCCTCCGACTACTGGCCGGACGCCGAGCACGAGGCGGATTTCTTTGCCGCGCGGCGGGCGCGCAAGGTGACGATTGGCCACGACACCTGGCTCGGCCACGGCTCGACGGTGCTGCCCGGCGTGACCGTAGGCGACGGCGCGGCGATCGGCGCCGGCGCGGTGGTGACCAAGGACGTCGCGCCCTACACGATCGTCGCCGGCGTTCCCGCCAGGCCGATCCGCGAGCGCTTCGACCGCAGGACGGCCGGGCGCTACCAGGCACTCGCCTGGTGGGACTGGGACCACCAGCGCCTGCGCGACGCGCTGGAGGACTTTCGCTCTCTGAGCGCCGAGGCGTTCCTGGAAAAGCACGGCGGGTGAGGCCCGGTTCCAGCGGCTCGCGCCGCTGTGAATCGTAACAAAACCGTCATCCAACGGACACGCCGGTTTCATGTTGATCCCATAGCGCTTCTCGCAGATGCGAAGGGGTAAATCCCCACGTGGGGAAGTCGCGGATGCTGAAGATCACCAATGTGACGCGCCGATTTGGCAGGAACACCGCCGTCGACAATGTCACGATCGAGATCGAGGAAGGCCAGATGGTCGGCGTCATCGGCCGTTCCGGCGCCGGCAAGTCGACCCTGCTTCGCATGATCAACCGTCTTGTCGACCCCTCCGTGGGGTCGATTCATTTCGGCGGCCGGGAAGTCTCGACGCTGCGCGGCGCACCCTTGCGCAACTGGCAGCGCGACTGCGCCATGATCTTCCAGCAGTTCAACCTCGTGCCGCGCCTCGACGTGCTGACCAATGTGCTGCTCGGCCGGCTCAACCATCGCTCCACCGTCCTCAACCTGCTCAGCATCTTCAGCCGTGACGAGCGCATCCTCGCCATCAACGCGCTGGAGCGGCTCGGCATCGCGCAGACCGCGTTGCAGGCCGCCGGCACGCTGTCGGGCGGCCAGCAGCAACGCGTCGCGATCGCGCGCGCCCTGATGCAGCAGCCGAAGGTGATCCTCGCCGACGAGCCGATCGCCTCGCTCGATCCGCTGAACGCCAAGATCGTGATGGACGCACTTCGCGACATCAACCGGCGCGAAGGGCTGACGGTCGTCACCAATCTTCACACGCTGGACACGGCTCGCAGCTATTGCGACCGCATCATCGGCATGTCCGGCGGCAAGGTCGTGTTCGACGGCGGGCCGGAGGACCTCGACCGCGAGGCCGTCGCGCGCGTCTACGGCGCCGATGCGGACGACATTCCCGAAGAGATCACGTCCACCAGCATCGTTTCGGAAAAACCCCGGAAATTCCAATCCGCCGGACCGCTCGAACCCGCCTTCGCCGGGCTGTGAGCGACGGGATCGCATCGCCCTCGTGACGGGCCAGCATCAGACCGAGACCGGAGCGCGGCGGCTGCCCGCTCGCAACAGGAGAGACGACATGTTCAGGAAAGCACTCATGGCCGCCGTCGCGCTCGGCGCGCTCGCCAACGCGGCCCAGGCGGAAGACCTCAAGGAATTCCGCATCGGCATCCTCGGCGGCGAGAACGAAGCCGACCGCCTGCGCAACTTCCAGTGCATGGTCGACAAGCTCCCGGCGGTCCTTGGCGTCGAAAAGGTTTCGCTGTTCCCGGCAGCCGACTACGACGGCGTCGTGCAGGGCCTCCTGGGCGGCACGCTCGACTATGCCGAGCTCGGCGCCTCGGCCTTTGCCAAGGTCTATCTCGAGAAAGCCGACGCGGTCGAGCCGATCCTGACCACTGTTCAGACCGACGGCGCCACCGGCTACTACTCGATCATGGTTGCCAAGAAGGACTCCGGCATCAAGACGCTGGCCGACCTGAAGGGCAAGAAGCTCGGCTTCGCCGATCCGGACTCGACCTCCGGCTACCTGATCCCGGCGGTGACGCTGCCCAAGGATCTCGGTGGCGTCCCTGTCAAGGATTACTTCTCCGAGACCGGCTTCGGCGGCGGCCACGAGAACCTCGTCCTCGAAGTGATGAAGGGCACCTTCGATGCCGGCACCACCTGGGGCTCGGGCGTCGGCGAGTTCTCGGAGGGCTATTCCTCCGGCAACCTGCGCAAGATGGTCGACAAGGGCATCCTCGACATGGATGACCTGACCGAGATCTGGAAGTCGCCGCTGATCCCGAACGGCCCGATCGTCGTCCGCACCTCCATGGACGCCGACATGAAGTCGAAGTTTAAGGATTTCATGATGAACCTGCCGACGACCGACGCGGCCTGCTTCTCGGCGATCCAGGGTGGCGACTTCAAGGGCTACACCGAGGTCACCACCGACTTCTACCAGCCGATCATCGACGCCCGCAAAGCCAAGATCGGCTCGTGATCCTGGAATGAATGGCGACGCCGCGGGGGAAACCTCGCGGCGTTTCTCTTGCGGGGACCCCATGAGCGCGATCACAGAGACGGCGGCTGCGCCGAAGCCCATGCTGTCGGAGAGCGGCAGCCTGGTCGAGCGCCATTGGCGTGAACTCGCCTCGCGACGTCGCCTTTATACGCTTGGCGGCGTCGTGTTTCTGGTCGTTGCGATGGCCGGATCTCTCTGGTTTGCCAACGAATCCAACGCCGGCAAGTTCTTCGACCGGCTTCCGCATCTCTTCGATTTCGTCGGCCAGCTTATACCGCGCGACGGCTGGGAAGTGTGGCGCGCACTGTTCGACCTGCCGTCCCCCTATGACGACGGGAGCCTCAAATACGATTATCCGGAAGGCCGCACCTACTTCACCGAGACGCTCTACGTCCCGGAATATGTCTACCTGATGATCGAGACACTCAACATCGCGCTGCTCTCGACCCTTATCGGGTTCTTCTTCGGCTTCCTGCTGTGCTTCCTCGCCGCGCGAAACCTCGTCGCCAACCGCTGGCTGCGCTTCTTTGTGCGCCGCTTCATGGAAATCCTCCGCGCCTTCCCGGAGATCGTGATCGCCGGCTTCTTCCTCGCCGTGTTCTCGCTCGGCGCGATCCCGGCGATCCTCGCGGTGTCGATCCATACGATCGGCGCGCTCGGAAAGATGTTCTTCGAGGTGGTCGAAAATGCCGACATGCGACCCGACGAGGGCCTGCGCGCGGTTGGTGGCAGCTGGGTCGAACGCGTCTGGTTCGGTATCGTGCCGCAGGTGATGCCGAACTTCGTCTCCTATTTCCTGCTGCGTTTTGAGATCAACGTGCGGGCGTCGACGATCATCGGCGCGGTGGGCGGCGGCGGCATTGGCGAGGCGTTGCGGTTGTCGATCGGTCAGACGCACGAGGCCAAGACACTCGCGATCGTCCTTCTCCTGTTCGGCACGATCGTCGCGGTGGATCAGTTCTCCGCCTGGCTGCGGCGCCGCCTGGTGGGCGAGCAGGCCTTCGAATTCGGCCGCGGAGCCTGACGATGACGACCGAGATCACCGCCGACATGAGGGACGTCGCGGCCCGCTATCCGACGGCGCTGGAAGGGTCGCGACGCAAGCAATTGAGCTCGCTGGCAGGCGTCGGCGGCTTCGTTCTCTACCTTGTGTTCGCCTGGTGGTTCTTTTCCATCGGCAGCGTGTTCGCCAATGCGAAGTGGGACATCGCCGGCGCCTATCTCGCCGACTGGGTGTCCTACGAGATCCGTCCCAATATCGACCTGCGGGACGATCACCTTGAGGTGACGTTCACCCGATTCGATCCGCTGGGTCCGAATGGCAATCCGGACTGGCTGGTGCGCGAGAAAGCGATGGTCGTAAGGGGGGCGGCGTCCACCGGCGGCTCGGGCGGCGGGGCATCGAGTTCCTCGG
This sequence comes from Mesorhizobium sp. J428, assembly GCF_024699925.1. Lineage (NCBI taxonomy): Bacteria > Pseudomonadati > Pseudomonadota > Alphaproteobacteria > Hyphomicrobiales > Phyllobacteriaceae > Mesorhizobium > Mesorhizobium sp. J428. Next base: position 838,648 of record NZ_JAJOMX010000001.1, on the reverse strand, counting down.
GCAGCTTCCTTGGGCCGGTCGGCGGGAAGACCTCCGTTCCGAGCGAATCGGTCAGCCCGGCAGCGCCGTCTGTCCGGGCAGCCCCGATCTCGCCGACGGAGGAGGTCGTCCGCGCGACCGTCGATTTCAGCGGCGCGGGCACGGTCGACATCCGCCCGGACAAGGTCACCGTCACACGAGGCGACGAGACGCTGGTGCTCGATATCGTCCAGAATGAAGCGGTCAACGCGCAAGGGCCGCTGCCGTCCTGGGCCAGCCAACGCTCTCCGGGGGACAAGGTGATCGTCTATTTCGGCGTTCCCGGCCGCGCGGAGATCGAGAGCGACGAGGTGAAGATCCGCCACCGCTTCCTCGGCTGGGCGAATTTCGTCTTCGACATCAACTCGCCCTTCTGGGGAAAATCCGCTGGCGAGGTGTTCGACCTGATCGTGTCGGGCGAGCGGATCGATCCGTCGCGCACCAACCTGTCGCTCGCCTGGAACAACATCCTCTACAATGCCGAATGGCAGCATCTCGACGTGTGGACGAAGCTGCTGCAGACGATCGTCATGGCCTTTGCCGGCACGGTGCTTGCCTCGCTGATCGCCTTCCCGCTCGCCTTTATCGCGGCGCGCAACATCATGCCGAACCGGCTGCTCAACCAGGTCGCCAAGCGCTTCTTCGACTTTCAGCGCTCGGTCGACATGCTGATCTGGGCACTGTTCTTCACCCGCGCCTTCGGACCGGGGCCGCTCGCCGGCATTTCGGCAATCTTTTTCACCGACACCGGCACACTCGGAAAGCTCTATTCCGAGGCGCTGGAGAACATCGACGATAAGCAGCGCGAGGGCGTGCGCTCGGTGGGGGCGGCGCCGGCCGTGGTACAGCGCTATGGCGTGGTGCCGCAGGTGCTGCCGGTGTTCCTGTCGCAGTCGCTCTACTTCTGGGAATCGAACACGCGCTCGGCAACCATCATCGGCGCCGTCGGAGCCGGCGGCATCGGCCTGAAACTCTGGGAAGCGATCCGCACCAATTCCGACTGGGAGAACGTCGCCTACATGGTGATCCTGATCCTGATCGTGGTGTTCATCTTCGACAACGTCTCCACCGCGCTGAGGCAGCGGCTGATCGCACCGCCGACCGGTCCGAGCTGATCCCGCTGACTTGCCCACGGGCCTTCGTCAAACTGTCATGCAAATCTCCTAAGCGACCAGTTGCAGACCCGCGACCGAAGGTCCGGCGGGCCGATCGCAATGGGAAGTCGCCCGCATGCCGCAGGAAGCCGTTCTCCGCAACGCCATGATCGTCCTTCGCGACGAGGTGAGGCCCGGCGCGGTGCTCATCCGCGACGGCAGTATCGCGGACATTTCGGCGTCGAGCACGACGGGCGAGGATCTGGAGGGCGACTACCTCGTCCCGGGCCTGATCGAGCTCCATACCGACCACCTCGAAGGCCACTATTCGCCGCGGCCCGGCGTACGCTGGAACGCGATCGCCGCGGTGCAGGCACATGATGCGCAGATCGCGGCCTCCGGCATCACGACCGTGTTCGACTGCCTGCGCATGGGCTCGGACGAGGACGGCGGCTTCGATCCGCACGAAATGCGCCTCCTGGCCGACGCGATCGAGACGGCGCAGGGACACGACAGGCTGCGCGCGGACCATCTGCTGCACCTGCGCTGCGAGGTCTCGTCGCCCGACGTGCTCGACGCGCTGGAACAGTTCAAGACCGACCGCAACGTGCGGCTCGCCTCGTTGATGGATCACGCGCCCGGCCAGCGGCAGTTCCAGACGATGGAGCAGTATACGCTCTACTACAAGACCAAGCGGGGCCTCTCGGACGAGGCGTTCGAGCGTTATGTCGCGACCCGCAGGGAACAGTCCGCGCGCTATTCGGCCGTCCATCGCAGGGCCGTCGCCGAGCATTGCCGCGCGGCAGGCGTCACCCTCGCCAGCCATGACGACGCGACGCTCGCCCATGTCGACGAGGCGATCGCGGACGGGGTGCGGCTGGCGGAATTCCCGACCTCGCTCGAAGCGGCCCGCGCCTCGCACGAGGCGGGGATGAGCGTGCTGATGGGCGCGCCGAATATCGTTCGCGGCGGTTCGCATTCCGGCAACATCGCGGCCCGCGACCTCGCCGACGCCGGCATCCTCGACGTGCTCTCCTCGGACTACATCCCCTCCTCGCTGATCCATGCGGCATTTCTGCTGGCCGAGGGGGAGGGGGCGATATCCCTGCCCGAGGCCGTCGCGCTGGTGACCTCCACGCCTGCGCGCACCGTCAGGCTCGACGACCGAGGCGAGATCGCGTTGGAGAAGCGGGCCGACCTGGTGCGCGTGCGCCACCATCACGGGCTGCCGACGGTTCGCTCCGTCTGGCGCGGCGGCCAGCGGGTGAGCTGACCTCTCTTCCGATCACTTCCTCGGTCGGAAGCCGAGATTGGCGGAGATCTTGGCGGCCGCCGCCAGGAGGTGGCGAACCTGGTCGGTCGTCGGCGTCTCGGGGATGTATTGAACCGAATCGGTCATGGCGATCGAGCCGACATAGCTGCCGAGCGCATCGAAGATCGGGGCCGCGAGTGCGTTGAGGCCGATCATCGATTCGTTGGGACCGACCGCCCAGCGGCGCTTGCGAATCGCTTCGACCTCCCGGCGGAGCTGCTCCGGGTCGGTGATGGTATAGGGCGTTCGCATTTCCAGCGGCTCGGACAGGACGCGCGCGAAGACGAGTTCGTCGCCGAAGGCGAGCGAGATCTTGCCCTGTGAACTGGAATTGTAGGCCAGCAGCGAGCCCGGCTTGACGAATATCTCGATGTTGGACCGGCTAGGCATCACCAGGAGGATGCGCATGCCGTCGTTCTCGGGCTGGCTGATGGCGACGGCGTGGCCGGTCTGGTCCCGCAGCTCGCGCGCGACGTCGCGGGCGGCTGTGGCGAGTTCGAAGCTCTCGCTGACGGCCTGGCCGAGCGCCATCAGCCGGGCGCTGATCGAATAGCGCTCGGTCTCCTCGTTGCGGATCAGATAGCCGGCGGAGACGAGGGTCTGCAGGTGCCGGTGGATCCGGCTCTTGGTGGTGTCGAAGGCGCGCGCCATTTCCGACACGCCGACGGATGTCTGGCCGCGTGCCACATATTCCAAGATCTCGAGTGCGAACTCGACCGCCTGGATCGACCCTCCGCGTGATGTCTCGCCATTCGTGCCGTCCTTCACCGCGTTCTTACCCCTTCCGCGCCGCTCAACGACATCGGCACCAGTGCCAGACTTATCGTTCCTGCCGCGCGGAGCAAGCCCGCTGAAGGACGACAGACCACGCACGGTCAATCGGCCAGATGGGCCGGCATCGGATATTCGTCCGCGTTCAGCACCCAGCCCTGCTTCGCGAAGTCGACACGCGGCGGCGAGAAGATGTCGATCAGTTGGTTGAGGCCCGGCTCCATGCCGCGCGAGGTATGGATCGCCGGCGGCGGAATAACAGTCAGCGAAGGCGATTGGACGAGCGCATGCTCGTCATCGCGCCAGACGTTGAGGTTTGTGGTCCAAGGCCAGCGCAGGTGGTGTGTGAAGGCGCCGTCGAGGGCCAGCGAACCCTGCTCGAAATCGTCATGGTGATGCGGCGACAGCTTGGTGATGTCCCGCGGGCCGTGCTGAGGCTCGAGATAGTTCACCATCAAAGTCGTGCAGCGGAAGATGCGGCCGAAACGGCCCGGCGTCGGCGGCACGTCGAGGCTGTAGGCGCGAATGCGGAAGCCGCCGACCGGATCGGGCCAGGGCTCCAGCAGCGCGACATTCGGGTGCTGCTCGGCGTAGGACTCGGCGTTCGAGCAGAGCGCGTTCAGGTCGTCCGACCGGGTCGAGAAGATCCGCGTCGCACGACCCCCTTCGGCAGGGTGATGCGGCTGTCGCCCGGCGGGAGGATGACGAGCGAGAAGCCGTCGACCTCGACGCGCTCGCCGTTGGCCTCGATGACGGCGGGCGTGTCACGGTCGGGGAGCAGCAGAACGTATTCGTCGGCCTGGCCGGCGCGCGGCAAAGATCCGCCCGCGTCGACCTCGCTCTGGGCGACCAGGAAGTTCTGGCCTCGGGTCAGCCACGTCCTCGCGCCGTCGCCGACGACCTGTGGTGCCATCTCGTAGAAGAGGCCGTAATCGGCACCGGCGAAAGCCTGTGGGGCGACTGCCTTGGAGGCGGCTGCGCTTGCGGCCATGCGGGATCTTGGGTCGCTCGGGTCGTACATCGTTTCTCTCCCTAGTCGTTCTGTCTGACGGAACGCTTGATCTAAAATTAGAAAGCTGTCTCAGCGGTTCTTGTCAAGACCAGTTGCCACGATTGCGCCGTGTCGCAAAAAATGCCTGATCCCGCTTGACAGGGTCATTTGATCAAGGAACTATTGAACGAAACAGCGTTCTGCATAACGAAACGGAGGAAACGTTCATGCTGACCCGCAGACAGCTCATCGTGTCGACAGGCGCGATGGCCGTAACGCTTGCCATGCCCCACGTCTCGCGCGCCGCACCGATCCCGATGCGTCTCGCCCATGCCGCCAACGAGATCCATCCGGGCCACATCGCCGCGGTGGAGTTCAAGAAGGCGCTCGAGGCACTCGTGCCCGGCGCGATCGACATCACCATCTTCCCCAACCGCCAACTCGGCGAGGACAAGCAGAACCTGGAGTCGGCCATGGCCGGCACCAACGAACTGTGCGGTTGTTCCGGCGTGCTGTTCCCGCTGGTGACGGGACGCCAGGCGCTCGACGCCTACCAGCTTCCCTTCCTGATCAAGGACTACGACCACTTTACCAAGGTCGCGATGAGCGACATCGGCCAGAAGGTGCTGGACGACCTCGCGCCGGCGGGTCTCGTCGGCTTGCAGACCACGGATATCGGGCAGCGCCACTTCCTGTCCGCGGCCAAGGTCGTAAAGTCGGTTCCGGACTTCGCCGGGCTCAAGACGCGTATCCTGCCGGTGCCGTTGCACAAGGCGATCTGGGAAGGCGTCGGTGTGTCGCCGGTCGGCATGCCCTACGGCGAAGTCTACGGCGCGCTCGAGACCAAGGTCATCGACGCGGTGGAGATCAACGTCTCCTCGATGCTCGGCGAGAATCTGTGGGAGGTCGGCAAGAACTTCACGCTGACCGGCCACTATCCGTGGCACAACGTCATCGCCATGAACAAGGCGGTGTTCGACGGACTGCCGGAGGAACTGCAGAAGGCGGTGCGCGAGGCCGGCCGTGCGTCGGTCGCTCCGACGCTCGAATATACGAAGACTCAGGACCTGACCGGCCGCGACGAACTCAAGGCCAAGGGCGTGCAGATCCACGAACTGGAGAATCTTGCCGAAATGCAGGCCAAGGTCGCTCCGATCGTCGAGACCTGGAGCGCCAAGGATCCGCTGATCGCCGAGTTCGTCTCCGCCGCGCGCGGCATGGCCTGAGGCACCCCCGGGGCGATCGCCCCTATCCCTCCATAACCTCACGGGCGGCGTTGACCGCCGCCCGTTGGTCCCGGCCATGCTGTCCAAGGTGGTGTGGCCGCGTTGAAGGCGAACCTCTGAATGACGACGACACATTCGGTCCCGACCACCCTGTTCTCCGGGTATGAACGGGTCATCAAGTTTCTCGCGGGCGCTTCCATGGGCGTGATCGTCACGATCATGGTGGTGCAGGTCATCGCCCGCTACATCTTCAACTCGTCGCTGATCTGGGCCGAGGAGCTCTGCCGCTACATCCTGTTGTGGCAGACATTCCTGTTCATCGGCTACGCCTATCATCGCGGCGAGATGGTCGTCCTCGACCTGTTTTCAACGCGTGTATCACCGTGGGTCTACATGACGATACGGCTCGTCACCGCGATTCCGGTGACGATCTTTCTTTACATGATCATCCAGTCCGGCATCGGCCATGCGCTCCGCTTCGGCGCTCAGATGATCCCCGCGATCGACTTCATCTGGATGTCGCTGACCGGCGATGAATTGCGGGTGCCGGTGTTCTGGATCTACGTCGCCGTGCCGCTCGGCTGCGCGCTTCTCCTTGTCCATTTCCTCGGACGGCTCGCCTACGACACATGGTGCGTGGCGACCGGCCGCCCCGTCTCGGTTCCAGTGAACGCGGAGAGCATATCATGATCCCGTTCCTCGGAATCTTCGCCACCTTCCTCGTTCTCGGCATCCCGATCTCGCTGGCGCTCGGCACCGGCGGCCTGCTCTATCTCTATCTGACCGGCAATGGTGCGCTGGTCATGGCGCTGCCTCAGCGCATGCTGCAGGGCGTCGATCAGTTCGTGCTGCTGACGATCCCGCTGTTCCTGCTGGCCGGGAGCCTGATGAACTCGGGCGGTCTGTCTGGCCGCATGATCGGCTTCGCCAACGCGCTGGTCGGGCACTTCAAGGGCGGTCTCTCGCTGGTGACCGTCCTGGCCTCCACCTTGTTCGCCGGCATTTCCGGCAGCGCGATCGCGCAGGCGTCCGCGATCGGCTCGTTCATGATCCCGGCCATGGCCAAGCAGGGCATTCCGAAGGCCTATGGCGCAGCACTCGTGGCGATGAGCTCCGTGATCGATCCGCTCATTCCGCCGTCGATCACCATGATCGTGTTTGGCGTGCTCTCCGGCGCATCGATCGGCCAAATGTTCATCGCCGGCGTGGTGCCGGGCCTGATCCTCGGCGTGTCGCTGCTCGCCTATGCTTGGTGGAAGGCCGTGCGCAACGACTATCCCAGCATGCCGCGCGTGCCGTGGAACGAGCGCTGGAAGGCCCTGTGGGCGGCGATCCCGGCGCTCATGCTGCCCGTCATCATCGTCGGCGGCGTCAAGACCGGCGTCTTCACCGTCACGGAATCGGCCGCGGTCGCTGTCGCCTATTCGCTTGCGGTCGGCCTGTTCAACCGCGAACTGACCTTCGACAAGGTCTGGCAGTCGCTGATCTCGACCGCGATCGCCACCTCCGGCCTGCTGTTCATCCTGGCCATGGCCTCGATCGTCGCCTTCGCGCTGACCATCGAGCAGGTGCCGACCACGTTCGCCAACCAGCTGCTCTCGATCAGCGACAACAAGCTGGTGATCCTGCTGATGATCAACATCATGCTGCTGATCCTCGGCAAGTTCCTGGAGCCGATCTCGGTGATGATCGTCACCATGCCGATTCTGCTCAAGGTGGCCGAGGTGATCGACATGAACCTCGTCCAGTTCGGCGTCATGGTCACGCTGAACGTCGTGATCGGCATGGTCACGCCGCCCGTCGGGGTCTGCCTGTTCGTCGTCTGCGCCATCTCGGGCCAGTCGCTCGGAGCTGTCAGCAAGGAGGTCATACCGATGTTCTTCATCTGCATCGGTCTGCTCGCACTCATCGCGCTGGTGCCTGCCGTGACGCTCTGGCTGCCCAATTTCATGACCCCGGCGCCCTGACCGGCCACCCACAGCAACGGAACCAAGCCCATGCCTGCCCAACCCGCTTCAACCGGTTTCCGCCAGCGCTTCGTCGCCGGGGAGACCCTCGTCGGCACCTTCGTCAAGACGCCCTCCAGCCATCCGGTCGAGATCCTCGGCCAGGCCGGGTTCGAGTTTGTGGTGATCGACGAGGAGCACGCGCCGTGGGATCGCGTGACGATCGACCACGCTCTGCTCGCCGCCCGGGCGTCCGGCACCGCGGGAATCGTCCGGGTGGCCGAGCCGAGTGCCGCGAAGATTCTCGCAGTGCTCGACGACGGCGCGACCGGCGTGCTGGTGCCGCATGTGAGCTCGGTCGCCAAGGCGCAGGAGATCGCCCGGGCCTGCCGGTTCCGCGGCGGCCGGCGCGGCTTCTCCAACACGACGCGCGCCGGCAATTTCGGCGCCGTCGGGGTCTGGCCGCATGTCGACGCGCAGGACGCATCCGTGACCTTCATCGCGATGATCGAGGACCCCGAGGCGCTGGACGACATCGATGCAATCGTCGCCACCGAGGGGCTGGACGGCGTCTTCATCGGCCGCGGCGATCTGACGGTGGCGCTCGGCGCACCCGCGATGGACGCGCCGGAGATCATGGCCGCCTGCGAGAGGATCATCGCCGCGGCAAAGAAGGTGGGCAAGCCGGTGGCGATGATGGTCGCCAATGCCGACGATGCCAACCGGTTCCACAAGATGGGGGCGACGACGTTCATCGTCGCGTCCGACCAGGGCTTCATGCGCCAGGCGGCGCTGAAGGCCTACGCAGACATTTCCGCTGTCGGCGCCAAGAGCGCGTGACCGCAAAAGAGCAAGGAGAACGACCATGGCCGACACCACCACCGACTATCCGATGATCGTGCCGCTTCCGGAAATGAGCGCGGCGCGCAAGGCCGAGGTCGCCGATCTGCTGGTCGGCGCGATCGACCTGCACTGCCATTCCGGCCCGGCCGCGATGCCACGCATCCTCGGGCACACCGAGGCGTTCCGGATGGCCGAGGAAGCAGGCTTCAAGGCGCTGCTCTACAAGGATCACTACTATGTCGGCATGCCGCACTGCGCCGTGCTGAAGGACATCTATCCGGATTCGAAGGTGCAGCTGTTCTCGGGCGTCGCGCTGAACAATGCGTCGGGCGGCATCAACCCGCACGCCGTCGACCATTCGATCAAGCTCGGCGGCAAGATCGTCTGGTTCCCGACCTTCGCGGCGAAGAACCACATCGAGGCCTATGCGTCGAAGTCGTTCCCGAAGACGGCCAAGCCGATGCTGGCGCCGATCCCGCTGACCGTCCTCGACGCGAACGGCAGGCTGATCGACGAGGCCAAGCAGATCTGCGACTTGATCGCAGAGGGTGACGTGATCCTGGCGGGCGGCCATCTCAACGTGCCGGAGCTGTTCGCCCTGTTCGAGGAAGCGAAGAAGCGGGGCGTCAGGAAGCTGATGGTCAATCATCCGAGCTACATTGTCGGCTGTTCGGACGACGACATCCGCGGGCTGGTCGAGCTGGGCGCCTATATGGAGCACTCGATCTGCATGTTCATCCCGGGCCGCGCCAAGCAGCACGAGACCGAGGACCTGATCCACATGATGGAGGTGGCGGGTGTCGACCGCACGATCCTCGGTTCCGACCTCGGCCTGACCCAGGCGCCGAAGCCGGTCGACGGCTACCGGATGATCGTTTCCGATCTCCTCGACCATCAGGTGTCGAAGGCCGACATCAGGAAGATCACCTCGGCCAATGCCGCCGGCCTGCTGGGCCTCGCGGCCTGACGCCGACAGACAAGGGAGATCGCCGATGGCCCCTCGCAAGGTTATCATCACGTGCGCGGTGACGGGTTCGATCCACACGCCGTCGATGTCGGAGCATCTGCCGGTGACGGCGAGTGAGATCGCGGATGCGGCGATCGGTGCGGCGGAGGCGGGGGCGGCGATCGTGCACCTGCATGCGCGCGATCCGAAGAACGGCCTGCCCGACCAGTCGCCGGCTGCCTTCGAGCCGTTCCTCAAGGTGATCAAGCAGCGCTCCGACTGCGTGGTCAACATCACCACCGGCGGCGCCTCGACCATGACGATTGCGGAGCGGCTGCAGCCGGTCGCCACCTTCAAGCCGGAGGTCGCCTCGCTCAACATGGGCTCGATGAACTTCGGCCTCTACCCGATGCTCGCCCGCTTCAAGGAGTTCAAGCATGACTGGGAGCTGCCCTATCTCGAAGGCTCGCGCGACCGCATCTTCAAGAACACCTTCGCCGACATCGAGAACATCCTGACGACCTGTGCGGAGAACGGCACGCGTTTCGAGATCGAGTGCTACGACATCGGCCATCTCTACACGCTGGCGCATTTCGTCGACCGCGGCCTGGTGAAGCCGCCCTTCTTCGTGCAGTCGGTGTTCGGCATCCTGGGCGGGATCGGGGCGCATGCGGAGGACGTGGCGCATATGAAGCGGACGGCCGACCGCCTGTTCGGCGACAGCTATTCGTGGTCGGTGCTGGGGGCGGGCGCCAACCAGATGCGGATCGCGGCGCAGGCGGCCGCGATGGGCGGCAATGTGCGCGTCGGGCTGGAGGATTCGCTGTGGCTCGGTCCGGGCCGGATGGCGAAGACCAATGCCGAGCAGGTGACGAAGGTGCGCTCGATCATCGAAGGCCTCGGCCTCGAGATCGCCACACCCGCCGAGGCCCGCGACATCCTGCAGCTCAAGGGCGCAGACAAGGTGAATTTCTGAGGATGATGGGTTTGATGACAGCGCTTGCCAGGATCTTCCTCCGGCCATGAACGTCCTCATCGTCTACGCCCACCCCGAGCCTGCGTCGTTCAATGCCGCGATGCGCGACCGCGCGCGGGATGCGTTGACCCGAGCCGGGCATGAGGTGGTGATTTCCGACCTTTACGGCGAAGGGTTCAATCCGGTTGCCGGCCGTCACGATTTCCTGACGGTCGCCGACCGGCACGTCTTTCACTATCAGACCGAGCAGGCGCACGCGGCGCGCCATGGCACCTATGCGCCTGACATCGCGCGCGAACAGAAGCGCGTGGCCGATGCCGATCTCCTCATCCTGCAGTTCCCGCTCTGGTGGGGCGGGGTGCCGGCGATCCTAAAGGGCTGGGGCGAGCGCGTCTTCTCCTATGGCTTCGGCTATGCCGACGGGCTGCGCTTCGACACCGGCGTCTTCCGCGGCCGGCGTGCGATGGTGTCGCTCACGTCAGGCGGCACGACGGCGCGCTTCGGCGCGGGCGCCGCCTATGGCGAACTGGAACGGCAGGTGCTGTGGCAGATCCAGCATCTCGGCCTCGAATATATGGGATACGAGCTGGAGCCGCCCTTCGTTGCCTATGGCGCGCCGCGCGTCGATGCGGCTGGACGCGCGGCCTATCTCGACGCACTGGAGGAACGGGTGCTGCAGGCGGCTGCCAAGCCGGTCGACCGCAGCCTCAAGATCGACAACCCGCTCGACCTCGTGCCGGACGGCGCCTGGCGGCAGCAGAGATAAGGAGAAAGCCATGGCCGAGAAGCTTGCAGGCAAGGTGGTGCTGGTCGTCGGCGGCTCACGGGGCATCGGCGCTGCGGTGGCGCGGCGGCTCGCGGCGGACGGCGCCGCGGTCGCGATCGGCTATCGCTCGGCGACGGCGGAGGCCGAGGTGCTCGTCAACGAGATCGCGGCCTCGGGCGGCAGCGCTTTCGCGGTCAAGGGCGATATCGGCGTCGACGGCGACGCCATAAGGATGGTCGAGGAGGCGCAGCGACATTTCGGCCGACTCGACGCGCTGGTCAATACGGCCGGGATCGGCCCGTACCGGCCGCTGGCCCAGGTCGACGAGGCCTATGTGCGGGCGATGTTCGACACCAACGTGCTGGGCTCGATCATGCTGACCAAAGCGGCGGCGGCCGCCATGGCGGGGCAGGGCGGGCGGATCGTTCATTTCTCCTCGCGCCTCGCCTATAGCCCGATCCCGACGAGCACCGTCTATGCCGCATCGAAGGCAGCGATTGTTGCGATGGTGCAAGGCTATGCGAAGGAACTCGGTCCAAGCGGCATCACCGTCAACGCTGTGGCGCCGGGCGTGATCGAGACCGACATGACGACGGCGATCATCGCCGAACGCGGCGACCAGATCCGCGCCGCGACGCCGCTCGGCCGGATCGGCCAGCCCGATGACATCGCCGGCATCGTCTCCTTCCTCGTCTCCGACGACGCGCGCTGGATCAGCGGCCGCACCATCCTGGCGGACGGCGGGCTCACGTGAGCATTATCGCGGCGCAGCCGCGTAGGGTCGGCCTGGAACCAGTGTCGCCAACCCTCGTTGTGGATGAACCGGTGCCGGCGCCACTATCTGCGCGCAAAGCGGACAAGGCGATCTACGATGCCGGAGGGCATATAATGATTCGAGGCTTGTCTTGGTCCTCGCGTTCTTTCCGCGTTGGCATATCTGCTCTGCGGCGGCGCTGAGTTTCTGTGTTCTGGCGTTGGCTGGCTGCGGCGGGCCTGCCGTGACGCGTCATGCACTGAACGGCAGCGTGGAGCCCGCAAAGGCGTTCGCGCTGCCGCCGCCTGGTGGTCCGGCGGTCACCGGCGTCATCGAGCGCACCTACAGCAATGCCATCCAGCAGGAGATCGTGCTTGCATCCGACACGGCGGTGTCGGGGCAGAACATGATCAGGATACAGATCTTCGGTCGCATGGGGCAGGGCTCCGGCACGTCCCGCGCGGGCGATCCTTTCCTCGCCGCGTCTGACATCGGCCGTGAACTGCGGGCCTATTTCCCGGGCGTGGCGATGCGCCGGTCACCGCTATATGCGCAAAACAGCTACGGCCCATTCGGCTACGCGGTCGGCACGCACGGGTCGGGCGACATGTGCCTCTATGGCTGGCAGCGCATGACGAGCGCCAAGAACGCCGGCCCGTTCTCGCCCCAGGGGTCGATCCAGGTCAGAATGCGCATCTGCCAGCGCGGTGCCACCGAGCGCTCGCTACTGGCGATGATGTACGGCTACACCATCAACGCATCGCTGCCGGGCGGCTGGAACCCGTGCGGAAATGCGCCGGATCCGGATCCTCGCCTCGGCAGGACCGGCGAGACGGTCAATCCGGCCGATGGCTCGTGGGTTGACGGAGTTGCGGAGCCCGCACAGCCGCCAGCGGTGCGGCGAACCGTGCGCACGAGCGCATCGCCGCCGCCGAAGCCGGCGCCAGAGCCCGTGCCGCCTCCTCCCGCCGGCGCCCCTGTGGTGCCGCCACCGCCGGGCGAAGGGACGACGCCGATCGTGCCTCCGCCGCCAAGCGGCGGATAGCATTGCCGGCGGCCGAGGCGATGCCGTTAACGGAAAACTTACCGAACTCGGTCGTTTCGCCGTGCGTTAAGACAATCTGCAGTGGCGCAGACGTTTAGATGATGCGCGGACTTGAGGGGCAGTCACGCGACACGAAACCGTTTGGTCGGGTACGGTCGAGATGAGCAAGTTTCTCCTTGTCCTGGTCTGGGCCCTTTCGGCGGCGCTGGTCCTTCTGATCGTGTCGCTGCCGATCAACCTCCAGACGCATCTGATCGCCGGCACTGTCGTGCTCGTGCTGATGATGATCCTCAAGCTGCTGCGGGCCGAAGGCAACTGGCGTCTCGTCGCTCTGGCGCTTGGAACCGCCATCGTCCTTCGTTACGCCTATTGGCGCACGACGAGCACGCTGCCGCCCGTGAGCCAGCTTGAGAACTTCATTCCCGGGCTGCTGCTCTACCTCGCCGAGATGTACAGCGTGTTCATGCTCGGGCTGAGCCTGTTCATCGTCGCCAAGCCCTTGCGGTCGCGGCCGCCGAAGATCGTGACTGACGAATCCAACCTGCCGACCGTCGATGTCTTCGTGCCCAGCTACAACGAGGACCCGCAGCTTCTGGCCGACACGATCGCGGCGGCGCTTGCGATGGACTATCCCGCCGACAAGTTCACCGTCTGGCTGCTCGACGACGGCGGAACGGTGCAGAAGCGCAGCGCCGCCCATGTCGTGGAGGCCGAGACGGCGCTCGAGCGGCACACCTTGCTGCAGCAACTTTGCACCGACCTCGGCGCCCGCTATCTCACGCGCGAACGCAACGAGCACGCCAAGGCCGGCAACATGAACAACGGTCTCGCCCATTCACAAGGCGAGCTGATCGCCGTCTTCGATGCCGACCACGCGCCGACGCGCAGTTTTCTGCGGGAGACGGTCGGATACTTCAATGACGACCCGCGACTGTTCCTCGTGCAGACACCCCACTTCTTCCTCAATCCCGATCCCCTCGAAAGGAATCTGAGGACGTTCGAGAAGATGCCGTCCGAGAACGAGATGTTCTACGGCATCATCCAGCGCGGCCTCGACAAGTGGAACGGCGCCTTCTTCTGCGGCTCGGCGGCGGTCCTGCGCCGCGCCGCGCTGATGGAATCGAACGGCTTCTCGGGTATCTCGATCACCGAGGACTGCGAGACGGCGATCGAGCTGCATTCACGGGGCTGGAACAGCGTCTATGTCGACAAACCGCTGATCGCCGGCCTCCAGCCGACGACTTTCGCGAGCTTCATCGGACAGCGCAGCCGTTGGGCGCAGGGCATGATGCAGATCCTGCGGTTCCGCTTCCCGCTCCTCAAGCGCGGGCTGAGCTTCCCCCAGCGCCTCTGCTACATGTCCTCGACGCTGTTCTGGCTGTTTCCCTTCCCGCGTACCATCTTCCTTCTTGCGCCGCTGTTCTATCTCTTCTTCGACCTGCAGATCTTCACGGCCTCGGGCGGCGAGTTCCTCGCCTACACGTTCAGCTACATGATCGTGAACCTGATGATGCAGAACTATCTCTACGGCAGTTTCCGCTGGCCGTGGATTTCGGAACTCTACGAATACATCCAATCGGTCCACCTTCTACCGGCCGTCATTTCGGTGATGCTCAATCCGCGCAAGCCGACGTTCAAGGTGACGGCCAAGGACGAATCCGTAGCGGTCAGCCGGCTCTCGGAGCTCAGCCGGCCGTTCTTCGTGATCTTCGCTCTCCTGACGGTCGCAACGCTGGTCGCGGCCTGGCGGGTCTATGCCGAGCCCTACAAGGCCGATGTCACGCTGGTCGTCGGAGGGTGGAACCTCTTGAACCTCATCATGGCGGGCTGTGCGCTCGGCGTGGTGTCGGAGAAGCGGGAGCGGGCCGCGACGCGCCGGATCAAGATCAAGCGGCGCTGCGAGCTTGGGCGGGACGGCATCTGGTATCCGGGAACGATCGAGGACGTCTCGGTCAACGGGGCGCGGATCAAGGTGTATCGCGGCGACGCTCTCGATGCTTTGGGCGATGGCGAGGTCAACATTCGGTTCGAGATGCTGTCCGGCGCGGGCACCGCGATTCTGCCAGTGGAAATCCGCAACTCGCAGCGATCTGCGGACGGGCTCGCCATCGGCTGCAGATATATCCGCTCGGTAGCGGACCATCACCGCTACGTCGCCGATCTCGTCTTCGCCAGCGCGGATCAGTGGACGCAGTTCCAGAGCGCGCGGCGGCGCAATCCCGGCGTCCTGATGGGGACGATCTGGTTCCTGCGGCTGGCGATGTTCCAGACCTATCGCGGCCTCGTCTATTTCTTCCGGAGCGCCCGGGGCGACAAGGACGAGGCGCGGAGCACGGAGGCATCCAGATGAGGGCAGTGCTGGTCGCCGCGCTGATGCTGGCTTTCGCCTCCGGCGCGCCGGCGCAGGAAAACGCACCGTTCGACATGAGCCCGGAGCGCCCGACGCCGTCGGCGCCGGCCGACGATCCGGCGGTTCGGCCGGACGAAGAGGCCGCGCCGCCGCCCGCCCAGCCTGAGGCGCCGGCGGAGCCGGCCCGGTTCAGGCGTTTCCTGCTGCCCGACGCCAAGCTGACCCTTGCCGGCGAGCAGGCCCGCAGCACCTGGGCGATCTACCTTTCCCCCCGTCAGGCCGCGTCGCCCGCGACACTGACCTTCGGCTACCAGAACGCCGTCGTCGTCGCGCCTGAAAGTTCCAAATTGAGCCTCGTCGTGAACGGAACCGCGATCCACGAGGAACAGGTCTCAGCGCCCGATGGGGTCGTCAGCAGAGAGGTTGCGATTCCGGCCGGTGTGCTGCGCGCCGGGCGCAACGAGATCGGCTTCTCGGCCCGCCACCGCCACCGGACGGACTGCACAATCGAATCGACCTACGAACTGTGGACCGAAATCGCGGCGAGCGGGACCTACCTCTCGTTTGAGGATCCGGCCGCCGCCGAACTCGCGACCGCCGAGGAGCTTTCCGCGGTCGGCGGAGATGCCGCAGGCAAGGTTCGCGTTGCGATTGTCGCCCCGGCCCTGGCGCGCCTCGATATCGCCAACGATCTCATGCGGCTTTCCCAGGCGCTTGCGCGGCATATCAACACGCCGGACATCGAGATCAGCGTGAGTTCCCGCCCGCCTGGCCAGTCCGCGGCAGACCTGGTTGTGCTGCTCGGGACGGCCGAGGAGCTCTCCTCCTTTGGATATGCGCTGCCCGCAATCGAAGGCGCTTTCAGCGCCTTCGCGCCGCCAAGCGAGGGGCAAGCGCCGGTCTACCTCGTCAGTGGCCGCGACAGGGCGCAGTGGAGTGCGGCCCTCGACAGCCTTGCCGCACCGGTCGACAGGTCGCTGGACGTGCAGCGGGACGTCTTCGTGACCGAAGCGTGGCGTACGCCCAACGCGCCGATGATTTTTGCCGGAAAGCAGGTGCCGTTCGCCGACATGGGGTTGCGTTCCGAGCAGTTCTCCGGCCGCCGCTATACGGCCGAGTTCGAGTTCGGCGTGCCCGCCGACTTCTATGCCGAAGCCTATGGCGAGGCGCGTATCCTGCTGGACGCGGCCTATTCCGACCAGGTCGAGCCCGGCAGCCTCATCAATGTGTATGTCAACGGCAGCGTCGCGGCCTCGATGCCGATCACGGCCACGCAGGGTGCGGTGCTCAACCGCTTCCCCATCAACTTTACCATGCAGCATATCCAGCCCGGCCTGAACCGCATTGTCCTCGAGGCGGATCTGCGCACGGCGGCCGACGAGGTGTGCAGCCCCGGTACGGCGGCAAACGATACGCCGCGCTTTGCGCTCTTCGACACCTCCCGCTTCGACATGCCGACTTTCGCACGTATCGCGCAGCGTCCCAACCTGTCGGCACTCTCGGGCACGAGCTTCCCCTACGGCCGCTCGGCGGATCCAATTGCCGTCATGGTGGACCGCACGACGGATGACGGGCTTTCGGGCCTCGCGACGCTGCTTGCGCGCATGGCAAGATCAGCCGGCCGTATCCTGCCGATCGAATTCGTCGCGTCGCAGGACGGACTCGGCATGCGCAATGCGATTATCATGGGCGGCGCGGCCGACATTCCGCAGCAGATACTCCAGCAGGTTGGCGTTTCCGTCGAAAGCGATGCCGACTGGGAGGCAGGTGCATCGGGGAGTCCGGCTCCAGCCGGACCGACGCTCGACGAGTGGCGCAAGCAGGTCACGGGGTCCTGGTTCGGCAGCACCTGGCGCGACTTCCGCGAATGGTTGCAGCGCACCTTCAACATCACCTCCGACATGCTGCGCTTCGCGCCGGAGGAGGAGGGGGCCTATGTGCCGCCACCCACGTCGGGCCTCGTGGTCGCACAAAGCAGCAATCCGGCGGGGTCGGGAACATGGACGGTGATCGTCGCGCCCGATGCGGCAGCCCTGCGCGCAAACCTCGTGGCGTTCACCGATCTTCGCAACTGGGACGAGCTGTCCGGTCACATTACCTCGTTCAACCCCGCGACGCGCGAGGTCGACACGGTGCCGGTCGGGCAGTTCGAATTCGTCGAAACGGTGCCGCCGTCGATCTGGAACTACCGGCTCATCGCCGCCAACTGGCTTTCGGCGAATATCCTATCCTACTCCCTTGCCCTCATCCTCGCCTGCGTCGTGCTCGGCGCGACAACGACGTTCCTGCTGAGTCGTCTCGGGAGGCGGCGGTGAGGCGCTGGCTCTGGGCAGCGGCGATCGCGATGTTCACCACCTCTCTTGCCGCGGCCGCGGAGCCGACCGTCCGGCCCGATGAGTGGGAGAGCTATCGCGCGCGCTTCGTGATGCCAGACGGGCGTGTCGTCGACGACGGCAACGGAGGCATCTCGCACAGCGAGGGCCAGGGCTATGGCCTCATCCTCGCCTACCTCGCCGGAAACATGGCCGATTTCGACCAGATCTGGACGTTCACCCGCACGGAACTCCTGTTGCGCGACGACGGGCTGGCGGCATGGCGCTGGGAGGAGAATGCCAATCCGCACGTCACGGACCCCAACAATGCCTCCGATGGCGACATCCTGATCGCCTATGCGCTCGCGCTGGCCGGCAAGGGCTGGGAACGGGCGGACCTGACCGCAACGGCCGCGCGCCTCGCCGAGGCGATCGGCAGGTCGGTTGTCTACGAATATGGCGGCGTGATGCTGCTGCGGCCGGGTGTGACCGGGTTCGACGCCGACGGCCGCAAGGACGGCCCGGTGGTGAACCTGTCCTATTGGGTCTTCGAGGCCTTTCCCGTGCTGGCGTCGCTGGCCCCGGCCTATGACTGGCAGCGCCTTCGCCGCGACGGGGTCAGGCTGGTCCGCGCCGTCAAGCTCGGCCCCCGCCAGCTTCCGCCCGACTGGCTTGCACTTGGGGATGAACTGAAATCGGCTGAAGGCTTTCCCGCCGAGTTTGGCTATAATGCCCTGCGGATTCCGCTCTATCTTATTCGGGACGGGACGGACCAGGTGGAAGTCTTGAGGAGGCTGCGCAAGGGAATGGCGGGGACCGATACGACCCCCACGACTGTGCATTTGAGCAGTGGTGGCGCGCGCGACCGGCTGGACGATCCGGGCTACCGCATCCTGCCGGCGCTGATCGACTGCGTCGTCGATGGTGCGCCCATCCCCGACGAACTCCGGCGCTTCTCGCCCACGCTCTACTATCCCTCCACCCTCCATCTCCTGGCCCTGTCCCATCTGCGGAGCGGGGGCGGACGATGCCTGCCGTGAGAGGCGCGATCCGACTGGCGGCCGCTGCCCTGCTTGGGGCCGGCACCTGCTTTCATGCGATTGCCGACGACGTCGTGCCGCCATGGGATCCGCGCCCGACCGGAACCGTCCCGCCGCATAGGCTCAAGCTTCCCGACGACGATGTGATCGAGGTGCAGCAGGAGATGCCGCCGGCGGAAACCGCGCAGGCGCAGCCCGCCCCTTCTGCCGTGCCGCCGCCCGCCGGGGCGCCACCCGATCAGGCCGGCCAGCGGCCGAAGGTGGACGAGTCGGCGCTGCGTTACTTCGCCCGTCAGGGCGACACGAAGCGCCTGGAGGCCGAGATCGCCCGCCTCAAGGCGCTTTATCCCGACTGGACGCCGCCTGCCGATCCGCTTGCGGTTCCTGTCAACGTCGACGAGAAGCTGGAGGCTGTCTGGGCGCTCTATGCCGCCGGCAAATATGCCGAGGCGCGCCGCGCCATTGCGCAGCGCCGGACGGACGAACCTGGCTGGACGCCGCCGCCCGACCTTTTGGAGCGGCTTGCCGTCGCCGAGGCGCGCGAGCAGCTCGTCAACGCCTCCAACCTTCACCAATACGACACGGTGATCCGCATCGGTTCCGGGAATCCGAGCCTGCTCACCTGCAGCGAGGTCGACGTGCTCTGGCGGGTTGCCGAGGCCTTTGCAGAAACGCAGCGGGCGAACCGGGCGCGCGACGCCTACCGCTACATCCTCACCAATTGCGACGACACGCAGGAACGCCTGGCGACGGCTCAGAATGCAGTGCGGCTGCTGCCCTCGGAGATGGCCGACGAGCTTTTGGCGCTCGAGCGCTTCGACGCGGCGGGCGCCGGCGAGTTCGCGCCCGTGCGCGACGATCTCGCGCGCAAGGGCGTGGCGGCCGGCGGCGCGGACCCGGCGGTAGACGCCTCGCCGGAACAGCTGGCGCGGGTCGAGAAGCTCGCGACCGCCGAGGGGAAGGCATCCGACAGCCTGCTCCTGGGGTGGTACAACCTGCGGCACGGCCAGAGCGAGGCCGCCGAGAAGTGGTTCAGGGCGGCGCGGGGGATCGAGGACAGCGCCGAGGCCTCGCAGGGCCTTTCCCTGGTCCTCGTCGCCCGCAAGGCTTTCGAGGAGGCCGAAAGCGTCCTCTACCCGTGGCGCGACGCCAATGACGAGACGCGCTCGTCCTATCTCGCCGCGGTCGCCAATCTGCTCGGGGTCGAGCCGCGCGTCGACGTGCCGCCCGACGTGCTGCAGCGCATGGCTGCGGCCGCCGCGAGCTCGCGCGACGTTGCCGCCGCGCAGCAGTTCGGCTGGTATGCGCGCGCCTTCAACCAGTTCGAAACGGCCGGGAAATGGTTCACGACCGCGCTGTCCTGGAACCCCGACGACGAACCGTCCGCCTACGGGCTGGCGCTGACGTACCAGCAGCTCGGCAATGCGGCGGCACTGGCCGAGCTCAAGCGTATCTGGCGCGGACGTTCCGAGCGCATCCTCGCCGTGGGTGAGCGGACGCGCGGCCAGCCGGCCGGCGGCGCACCGACTTCTGTCGCGGTGGAGACGCCTGCTGCCTCCCCGTCGACGCAATCCGTTGCGGTCGAGACCGCCCCTGTTCTCGCAGCGCCCCGGAACAATGCGGTGAGCGAGAGCGCGGCCGCGCCGGGCATGCGGCGAGCCGCCCGCGCGGCTGCGCCGACACGATCCATCCGTCGACGCTCTCGGCGCAGGGCGCGCTCGACCGCGGCTGGTGCCTGATGGACGCGAACCGGCCCCTGGAAGCGGCCGCTGCCTTCGAACGCGCCCTGGCGACGACGGACGGCCAGGCCCGCAGCGACGCGGCCTATGGCCAGAGCCTTGCTTATCTGCGCGCCGGCCTCGTCGACGACGCTGCGGTCGCAGCCGCGAAGGCGCCGCAGCAGCGGCGCCGGGTGGCCGAACTGCAGTCGAGCATCCTGGCGGAACGCGCGCTCGGCGCGTTCGAGAACGGCCGCTATATCGAGGCCCTGATCGCGCTCGACCAGCGCGCGCAGATCGCCCCAGAGCGGATCGACCTGATGGTGCTGCGCGGCTACGCCTACCTCAACCTCAACCGCCGCGAAGATGCCCGCCGCATATTCGAAGCCGCCGCCGGCACCGGCAGCCGCGACGCACTCAAAGGCCTCGCCGCCGTGAACGAGAACGCATCCCAGCGGTGAGGAACCGGGGTGAAGTTGACGGGAAGCCGCTCGGCTATCTGCATGTTCGGCTTTGCGGCGTGCTCCGTATTATTGTGGACTGCACACTATCTGTAGAAAGCGAGGGACTGCCTCAGCTGGGGAGAATCCCTAAAGGTAATTTCATCTGATAAGATGGATTTTCGTCTCAATATATCCGACTGATTTAGTTAGATAGCGAGGAGAAACCAACATGCGTATGTTGAACTATCTGCTTTCCTTCATCATCACTGCATCGTTGTTGGTTTTCGCCACAGAACTCGTCTACGCGGATAAGCACTCGGAGGCCAGATCCGACTGCGAGAGTTTTGGGTTCACGCCGGGCACCGATTCTCTTGCCAACTGCATGTTGCAGTTAACGCTGCAGACCGGGCGATGGCAACCGCAGTATAGGCGGTCTTAACAGGAGTGTCCGGGAGGATTTTTCCCCCCGGACAGATAGTCGTGCCGCCGATTAACAATCGACGTAGAGATGGAAGTTCAGATCAGCCAAAGCGCCGGTCTGGTTACGCGTCTGGACAAACACGCCATTGCCCGCGCCTGAGCGCTTGGTGAAAGAAACAAAGCCGAAGGGGCTGTCAAAGCCGGTGCCCCCTATGTTTCCGGTGAACGAACAGTCAGTGATATCTCGCGAGAACCGAATATCATAAGTTCCGACGCCAAGCTTTGCACCACCAGGAGTCCCCGCATCGCCCTTGCCACGGGCACGCGAGCCGTCAGCGCCGTTGACGACGGCGAACAGTTGCGCCGAGCCGCGCGTCGCGCCACCGAACCCTTGCGGGCTCAGATCAGCGGCAGTTGGCGTATTCAGGCCGGCGCCTAATCTCCTCTCGGCAGCGTAGCTGGGTATATTGAACACAATCAATGCAGTAGCGGCAACCAATACTCTAGAGAAGTCCATCTATTTGTCCTCCTAACATGATGTCATTTGACGACCTTACCTTACGGCACCTGCGGAATTCGTCAAGTGTGTACGTATCAGACAATCTGGCTTACCCGGGCCGAAAATGCTGAAGTTGCCGTGTATCCATTAGTCGGGAAAAAAGCGCTGGCGAGCTCTCTTTTGATTATGTCGCTGAACAAGAATTCAACGGCGCATCCAGCGTTTGGATACATGTTTTCAATGGGGAACTATCCTAACTCTACAGTGATGGGATAGGTAGAAGGCGATCTGCGATTTGCTCTTGCAACATTTACTCTTCCCCGAAGATGGAACAGTGCACGTAAACGGCGTAGACCTAGAGAAGGAGATCCATGGTGGCGTGATAGGCCGAGGAAGCCCGAACTACCGAAAATCTCGATAGCCTAGGAGAGAAGGTCTCAGGTCCTCAGCTCCGACATATCACCCATCCTTCGCCAGTCGGACAGCGAAGCCATGGCGCGAATTCCGCGCACTGCCGACTTTCATTTGGCGCCTCTTGTCGCTGCAACCTAATGTCTAATTGATTCTCAAAAACGACAATCTCCGATGTGCAATCTTCAGAACAGATGCAACATCGCATGCGATGTATTTCGTGCTCAAGCCGCGACGACGACAGCTAGCAGAATTTCTAAAGCCGACAACGAATCTCGGCTCATGATGCCTACGTCGATCGCATCGCAGCGCAGAAGCGGCAGCTCCGGCCCAAGGGCATACCGCGCCTGTCGCGTTAGAACCGGGGTGACGATAGAGCGTCATGGCACGTCGTCGGCGGGCCCATATCGGAGTCTCCGCGAGCATTGCCGCGCGTTTTCGTTTGACATTCGATATTATTGCGAAATAATCCGCCTCACTTTCGATCAAGGCAAAAATGCTGCGGGTGCGAAAGCAAAGAGGGAGCGGCGTGGACAACGCGATCCATGACATTTTCGTCATCGGAGGCGGCATCAATGGATGCGGCGTGGCGCGTGACGCCGTGGGTCGCGGCTATTCCGTTTTCCTTGCGGAGATGAACGACCTTGCAAGCGGGACGTCGTCCGGCTCGACCAAGCTTATCCATGGCGGGCTACGCTATCTCGAACATTACGAGTTCAGGTTGGTGCGCGAAGCGCTGATGGAGCGCGAGGTCCTGTGGCAGAACGCGCCGCACATCATCCGGCCGATGCGCTTCGTGCTCCCTTATGCAAAGGGCATCCGGCCGGCATGGCTGATCCGATTGGGGCTTTTTCTGTACGACCATATCGGCGGGCGTAAGATGCTACCGGCGACACGTACTCGACATGCGGCAGGATGCGGCCGGCAAGCCGTTGAAGCCGCTGTTTTCCAAAGCATTTGAGTATTCGGACGGCTGGGTCAACGACGCCAGGCTGGTCATGCTGAACGCGCGAGACGCCGCTGACAGGGGCGCGGTGATCCGGACGCGCACGAAGGTGGTGAGTGCGCGGCGGGAGAGCGACCTTTGGTCTATCGGGCTGGAAGATCTGCGTAGCGGGAAGACCGAAAAGGTCAAGGCGCGGCTACTTGTCAACGCAGCTGGGCCGTGGGTCGACAATGTCCTGTCGGGCGCGGTTGGCCAGAATGACGTGCACAATGTGCGCCTCGTGCAGGGCAGCCATATCGTCGTAAAAAGAAGTTCGACGATCCGCGCGCCTATTTCTTCCAGAACAAGGATAGGCGGATCATCTTCGCGATCCCCTACGAAGAAGAGTTCACATTGATTGGGACAACCGACCAGGATTTCTACGGCGATCCGCATGTCGTTTCGATCAGCGATGCCGAGATCGACTATCTCTGCGCCGCGGCCAGCGAATATTTCACACAAGCCGTGACGCGCGAGGACATCGTCTGGACCTATTCGGCCGTGCGACCGCTCTATGACGACGGCGCTTCCAAGGCGCAGGAGGCGACGCGCGACTATGTGCTGAAGGATGAGGGTGGCAACGGCTCAGCGCCGATCGTCAACATCTTTGGCGGAAAGATCACGACTTATCGCCGGCTGTCGGAATCGATGCTGCAGAAGATCGAGAAGCATCTTGGCAAGAAGGGCCGCTCCTGGACGCACGATGCTGTGCTTCCCGGAGGCGATTTCGCGCCGACGGGCTTCGAGGACGAGGTGGAAAAGCTGAAGTCCGGCTACCCTTTCCTCGAGCATGCACACGCGCGGCGGCTGGTGCGCCTCTACGGCACGCGCGCGCGGCAGGTGTTGGGAAGCGCGAAGTCGGCAACCGACCTGGGCAAGAAGTTTGGCGCGGATCTCTATGAGGCCGAAGTGCTTTACCTGATCCGCAATGAATGGGCTGTCACGGCGGAAGATGTTCTCTGGCGCAGGACAAAGCGCGGGCTTAGGCTCTCTCCTGAGGAGGCGCGTGTGCTGGAGGGGTACCTGCGCGACGTTGCAGGTGGGGCACGGACGGAAGCGGCATAGAATAGAACACCAGCCAGACGCGGCGCTTTGGGAGGAGCAATGCTGGAATTGAGGAACGTCTCGAAGGTGGTCAGCGGCGCGGAGCACATCCGCGACGTATCGCTGACGCTTCGGCACGGTTCGCTCAATGTGCTGCTTGGGCCAACGCTGTCTGGCAAAACCAGCTTGATGCGGCTGATGGCGGGCCTCGACAGGCCGACCAGTGGCGCGGTGTTCTTCGACGGCCGGGATGTCACCGGAGTGCCAGTCCAGAAGCGCAATGTCGCGATGGTCTACCAGCAGTTCATCAATTACCCCGCGATGACCGTCTACGAAAACATCGCCTCGCCGCTGCGCGTCGCCGGGGCCGAACGCTCGATCATTGATGGCGAGGTGAGGCGGGCTGCCGACCTTCTCAAGCTGACGCCTTATCTCGACCGGACGCCGCTCAATCTGTCCGGCGGGCAGCAGCAGCGCACCGCACTGGCGCGGGCGATCGTCAAGAAGGCGGGGCTGGTTCTGCTCGACGAACCACTTGCCAATCTCGACTACAAGCTGCGCGAGGAACTGCGGGCCGAATTGCCGAAAATCTTCGCCGAGACCGGCGCGATCTTCGTCTATGCGACAACCGAACCGCACGAGGCGCTGCTGCTCGGCGGCAACACGACGGCGCTGTCGGAAGGGCGCGTGACGCAGTTCGGACCGACGATCGAGGTGTTCCGCAGGCCGGTCGACCTGATCACGGCGCGGACCTTTGCCGATCCGCCGTTGAATACGATCGCACTGGAAAAGCGCGGCGCGAATTTCCTGCTTGATGGTGGGGTAAACCTCCCGGTGCCTGCGGATGTCGCGGGGATTGCCGACGGGCGTTACACTATCGGCTTCCAGCCCCACCATCTTTCTGTCACCAGGCCGAACCGCGACGCGGTGTCGGTGACGGCGCGAGTGACAGTGACCGAGATCACCGGCTCGGAAAGCTTCGTCCACCTCGATTTCGCCGACGCGCGCTGGGTAATGCTGGCCGCGGGAATCCAGACCTTCAAGCCGGACGACCGGGTCGATGTGTTCATCGACCATCGCCACGTGTTGGTGTTCGACGACGCCGGCCGCTCGATGACGTCAACCCAGACAATGGCGGCATAGATGGCACGGATCGAACTCGACCACATCCGCCACGCCTACGGCGCGAACCCGAAGTCCGAGAAGGACTACGCGCTGCGCGAGGTGCATCACACCTTCGAAGACGGCGGCGCCTATGCGCTGCTGGGTCCGTCCGGCTGCGGCAAGACCACGCTGCTCAACATCATCTCCGGACTGCTCAACCCATCGCATGGGGCGCTGAAGTTCGACGGCCGCGACGTGACGAACCTGTCGACGCAGGAGCGCAACATTGCGCAGGTGTTCCAGTTCCCGGTGATCTACGACACGATGACGGTTTATGACAACCTGGCGTTTCCATTACGAAATCGCGGTGTGCCCGAGGCCGATGTCAACCGCAAGGTGCGCGAGATCATCGCCATGATCGACCTGGAGAAATGGTCGAAGCGCAAGGCGAGGGGCCTCACCGCCGACCAGAAGCAGAAGATCTCGCTTGGCCGCGGGCTGGTGCGCTCGGACGTCAACGCGATCCTTTTCGACGAGCCGCTG
Source organism: Mesorhizobium sp. J428 (assembly GCF_024699925.1). Lineage (NCBI taxonomy): Bacteria > Pseudomonadati > Pseudomonadota > Alphaproteobacteria > Hyphomicrobiales > Phyllobacteriaceae > Mesorhizobium > Mesorhizobium sp. J428. The sequence goes on along the minus strand of NZ_JAJOMX010000001.1, from coordinate 813,091 downwards.
ACGGTGATCGACCCGCACATGAAGTGGGTGCTGCGCTCACAGTTGAAACAGCTGCACCACCGCTTTGGCTACACCATGGTCTATGTCACGCACGACCAGACGGAGGCGCTGACTTTCGCCGACCAGGTTGTCGTGATGTATGACGGCGGGATCGTGCAGATCGGCACGCCGGCCGAGCTGTTCAACCGGCCGAAGCACACCTTCGTCGGCTATTTCATCGGCTCGCCGGGCATGAATGTCCTGCCGGCGGCGATCGAAGGCAATGGCGCGCGGATCGGCGCCCAGCGCATCGAGCTGCCGTCCGTGCCGAAGTCGCAACCGCAAGGCAATATCGAACTCGGCATCAGGCCGGAATTCGTGCGGCTCGGGTCGACCGGCATGCCGGTCTCCGTCACCAAGGTCGAGGATATCGGGCGCCACAAGATCGTGCGCACGACATTCGAAGGGAAAGACCTCGTCGCCATTCTCGGCGAAGACGAGAGCGTGCCAGCGGAGCCAAGGGTGACGTTCGACCCGGCCGGCATCAATCTCTACGCCGATTCCTGGCGGATGGAGGTCTGACCATGGATAAAACCTGGAACAACAGAGCCTGGTTCATGGTCGCGCCGGTGCTGCTGCTGGTGGCGTTCTCGGCGGTGATCCCGCTGATGACCGTGGTCAATTATTCGGTGCAGGACACGTTCGGCAACAACGTCTTCTTCTGGGCCGGCACCGAATGGTTCGAGGACATGCTGACGTCCGACCGCTTCTGGGAAGCGATGGGGCGCAACCTGATCTTCTCGGGCGTCATTCTCGCCATCGAAATCCCGCTCGGCATTTTTATCGCGCTCAACATGCCGCGCTCAGGCTGGGGTGTGCCGGTGTGCCTGGTGCTGATGGCATTGCCCCTGCTCATCCCCTGGAACGTCGTCGGCACCATCTGGCAGGTGTTCGGCCGCGTCGACATCGGCCTGCTGGGCTACGTGCTGAACGGGCTCGGGTGGGACTACAACTACGTCAACGATTCCTTCGATGCGTGGTTCACCGTCATCATCATGGATGTCTGGCACTGGACGAGCCTCGTCGTGCTGCTCTGCTATGCCGGCCTCGTCTCGATCCCCGACGCCTACTACCAGGCCGCCAAGATTGACGGCGCATCGCGCTGGGCGATCTTCCGCTACATCCAGCTGCCGAAGATGAACCGCGTGCTGCTGATCGCGGTGCTGCTGAGGTTCATGGACAGCTTTATGATCTATACGGAACCATTCGTCGTAACCGGCGGCGGGCCGGGCAATTCGACGACGTTCCTGTCGATCGACCTCGTGAAGATGGCAGTCGGCCAGTTCGACCTCGGCCCGGCGGCGGCGATGTCGATCATCTACTTCCTGATCGTGCTGCTGCTGTCCTGGGTGTTCTACACCGTCATGACCAACTATGGCGCGGAGCGGAACGATGGCTGAGCCGCAGACCAGCGCGGCCGCGCGCGACATGGCCGTAGCAAACGCGCCGGCCGGTGCCGGCCAGGATTCGGTCGCCCGCGCCATGCGCAGGCGAGGGGATACCGTGCCGTTCTGGTGGCTGGTGCCAACGCTCTACATCATCTTCCTGATGCTGCCGATCTACTGGCTCGTGAACATGAGCTTCAAGACCAACACGGAGATCGTTGGCACCTTCTCGCTGTGGCCGCAGAACCCGACGCTCCGGAACTACATGGTGATCTTCACCGACCCGTCCTGGTATAATGGCTACATCAACTCGATCACTTACGTGGTGCTGAACACGGTGATCTCGATCTCCGTCGCGCTGCCCGCTGCCTACGCCTTCTCGCGCTACCGGTTCCTCGGCGACAAGCACCTGTTCTTCTGGTTGCTGACAAACCGGATGGCGCCGCCGGCGGTGTTCGCCCTGCCGTTCTTCCAGCTCTACTCGGCATTCGGGCTGATCGACACGCATATCGCGGTGGCGCTGGCGCATTGCCTGTTCAACGTGCCGCTGGCGGTGTGGATCCTCGAAGGCTTCATGTCCGGCGTCCCGAAGGAAATCGACGAGACCGCCTACATCGACGGATATTCGTTCCCGCGCTTCTTCGTGAAAATCTTCATGCCGCTGGTGGCGAGCGGCATCGGCGTCGCCGCCTTTTTCTGCTTCATGTTCTCGTGGGTGGAGCTGTTGATCGCGCGCACGCTTACGACCACCGACGCCAAGCCCATTGCGGCGACGATGACCCGCACGGTGTCCGCATCGGGCCTCGACTGGGGTGTGTTGGCGGCGGCCGGCGTGCTCACCATCATTCCGGGTGCGCTCGTGATCTGGTTCGTTCGCAACTACATCGCCAAGGGCTTTGCCCTGGGGAGGGTGTGATGAGCGGTCGACAGGCGATCATGATCGAGGAAGTGCGCCAGCTCGCCATAGGTATCTTCGACAAGATATCGGCATCAGGAATCGACTCGGTGGAGATCGACCAGCCGACCTATTGGTCGGTGTTTCCTGCCGACATGTTCCTGGTCGACAAGCCTAATGTCGTCCTCTCCGACGTGGAAGACGATCTTGCCGACCTGCGATCCGAAGTCGTCGATGCCGAGTCTCTGTCAGCTCTCGGGACGCCTTGGCATGCGTTATGCCCATCTCGCTGGCGTCTGCTCGGTGTTGGCTGCCGCAACGCTGGAGCCGTCCTCCAAGGGTGAGCGAACTGCGGGAGAAAGCACATGACCGCCACCCGCCACTGGCAGATCCCCCTCGCCATCGTGCTTGCCGTCTACGCGGCGGCCGTGTTCGGGCTGACCACCCTCGTGCCCGTCAAGGACGGCACGCGCGACTGGTTCGGGTCGCTGGGGGCAGGGTGGATGGCTTGGACGTTCCCCACCGCCCTGTTCTTCCTGACGATCTTCCTTCTGCTCTCGCTGATGGCGGTCTGGGAATACGCCTCGCCCGGCGGCAATCCACGCGTCGGGGTCCTGCGTTTCGAAACGACCCGGGGGGATCGTCTCTTTCTATCGCTGCTCGGCAGCGCCTTCATCCACCTCGCATGGCTCGGCCTCGTCGGGCCGAACCTATGGTGGGCTCTCGCTCTCTCGTTGGTCTACGCGGTTGGCGTATTCCGCTACGTCTAGAGGGAAAAACGGTGGAGCGGCCGCATGCCGGCGACCGCTCCGATCACAGTCGTAAACACTCATAAGGGAGGAAACTCATGCGACGGCAGCTTGTAACATCTACCTCGGTGCTTGTCCTGCTCCTGGCAGCAGGCAACGCCCAAGCCGGAATGGACGAAGCGAAAGCCTTCCTCGATGCGGAGATCGGCGACATGTCGACGCTCGACCGCGCTGCGCAGGAAGCCGAAATGCAGTGGTTCATCGATGCTGCGAAGCCCTTCGTAGGCATGGACATCAAGGTCGTTTCGGAAACCATCACGACCCACGAATATGAGTCGAAGACGCTTGCCAAGGCATTCAGCGACATCACCGGCATCAAGATTACCCATGATCTGATCGGTGAGGGTGACGTCGTCGAAAAACTGCAGACGCAGATGCAGTCGGGTGAGAACGTCTATGATGCCTACGTCAACGATTCCGATCTGATTGGCACCCATTGGCGCTACCAGCAGGCCCGCAACCTGACCGATTGGATGGCCAACGCCGGCAAGGACGTCACCAATCCAAACCTCGATATCGCCGACTTCATCGGCACGAAGTTCACCACCGCGCCGGACGGAAATCTCTATCAACTGCCCGACCAGCAGTTCGCGAACCTCTACTGGTTCCGCTATGACTGGTTCAACGACGAGAAGAACAAGGCCGACTTCAAGGCCAAGTGCGGCTACGATCTCGGTGTTCCGGTCAATTGGTCGGCTTATGAGGACATCGCCGAGTTCTTCACCGGCCGCGAGATCGACGGCAAGAAGGTCTTCGGCCACATGGACTACGGCAAAAAGGATCCGTCGCTCGGCTGGCGCTTCACCGATGCGTGGCTGTCAATGGCCGGCAACGGCGATAAGGGCCTGCCAAACGGTCTCCCGGTCGACGAATGGGGCATCAAGGTCGACGAGAACTCGCGTCCTGTCGGCTCCTGCGTCGCGCGCGGCGGTGACACCAACGGCCCGGCATCCGTCTACTCCATCCAGAAGTATCTGGACTGGATGAAGGCCTATGCTCCGCCGGAGGCGCAGGGCATGACGTTTGGCGAATCCGGTCCGGTTCCGTCGCAGGGCATGATTGCGCAGCAGATGTTCACCTACACAGCCTTCACGGCGGACTTCGTGAAGGAGGGCCTGCCGGTGGTGAACGCGGATGGCACGCCGAAATGGCGTTTCGCTCCGTCGCCGCACGGCGTCTACTGGAAGGACGGCATGAAGCTCGGCTATCAAGACGTCGGGTCCTGGACGCTGCTTAAGTCGACGCCCGACGATCGCGCCAAGGCCGCATGGCTCTACGCGCAGTTCGTGGTTTCCAAGACGGTGGACGTCAAGAAGAGCCATGTCGGCCTGACCTTGATCCGCGAGAGCACGATCCAGCACAAGAGCTTCACGGATCGCGCTCCGAAGCTCGGCGGCCTGATCGAGTTCTATCGCTCGCCGGCCCGCGTGCAGTGGTCGCCGACGGGCACGAACGTTCCTGACTATCCGAAGCTGGCTCAGCTCTGGTGGCAGGCGATCGGCGATGCGTCGTCTGGCGCAAAGACGGCACAGGAAGCGATGGACTCGCTCTGCGCCGAACAGGAAGCGGTGCTGGCGCGTCTCGAGCGTGCAGGCGTCCAGGGCGATATCGGCCCGAAGCTCGCCGAAGAGCACGATCTCGCCTACTGGAACGCGGACGCAGTCAAGAAGGGCAACCTCGCGCCGCAGCTCAAGATCGAGAACGAGAAGGACCAGGGACAGACCGTCAGCTACGACGAATTGGTCAAGAGCTGGCAGAAGTAAGTCGAACTTGCGAGGGAGGCGGCTTGGCCGCCTCCCTTTCGCGATGGTTTCGCCCCGACACTCTTTGATTCTGGCAGCCGGCTCGACACTAGCGGCAATCTCGGCGACCATGATCCAGCTCTGGTTTCGCGGACAGATGCGGCAATTTCATCGTCGCCAGACTTTATCGTGGATAGCTACTTTCACCGAAGAGTTTTCGTCGGTCGGCTGGGCAGGTACGGTCGCCCTCTGCACGGCCGGTACCGCACGGCCGGCGTCGTTGCCGGGAGCCCAACCGTCCTGACATTGGTGGTAACTTATTTCGCCGCGCCAAAGCCGGGTCGCTAGGATCAACTCGGATGCCCGGATCCGCCTTCCCCATAACGGGCGCAGTCGCTATGTCTTCATTGGCATATTGGCCACTGGGAGAAATGTGTATCTTTGCGTACATCGCCGTTGTGATCCGGCAATTGCTCAAGGGCTATTGGGTTCTCAATGCCCAAAAGCGGACTACCCGCTAACGGCCCCATTCTAGTCGGCCTGTTCGAAGCAAGATCCATTGGAACGGAAATGCATCCCGGTGTTTCCCGCAGAGATGCATCACCCACTCAGGTCCGCCTGTAAGCTGACGGCTCGGCCATCTCGGCCGGCACGTCTTCTTTCAGCCCCAGCGCGCCATTGACGAGCCCGGAGACGATCTGCCCAAAGCCGGACTGCTGGCCTCGCAGCGGCATCGGAATGCGGCATCGTTTCCGCAAAGCCAGCCTGTGAGAACAGGCCGACCGTCAGAACCGGTCCAAGTAAACGCCGTCTTGTAGCGCGCAAAATCAAATGGCGCGGTGCGCAAGTTCAAATGGCACCACGAGCGAAACGGCTCAGCCCGCCCCATAGAGCATCCGAGGCCGCTCCCGGCTGACGGGCGTTCCATCCGTCAATGGTCCGTGTAGCCGATACGTGATCTGGCCCTTCCGCTTGCAGGCTACGCACGACAGACGGCGCGTTAGGTTGTCGTGCAGGTAGCGGATATCGCGGCCAAAGCCCTCGGCGATACCCTCAAGGTCCAGCCAGCCGTGTCGGCCGCACCAGCACAGGTAGTGCAGCGAGTAGCCGCCATCGACGAGATCGCCTATGGTTTCCAGCCGGGTTGAGGACATGGGCACAGAAATGGAGCGCCGGCCGAGGAGCGTCAAGGCGCTGACGCCCGGCTGGGTCTGCTGATGTCCACTCATTGCGCAGGCCCGCTGATGATCAGTTCCTTCGCCTCGACCGGCTTGCCTTCCGACACCGAGTAAAGCAGTTCCGCGCCGTCGGCCTCGAAGCCCGCGAATACCTCCCGCACCTCCGGCCGGTCGTTGATCGACAGGATGAACCGCCCCTTGATCCCGCGCAGCACCTCGGCCAGGAGCGCGAACTGCGACCGGTCGAAAAGCGTCTTCCCATAGTCGCCCTCCGAGCCCCAATAGGGCGGATCTAGGTAGAAGAGCGTGCCAGGCCGATCATAGCGGCGGATGAACCCCTGCCAGTCCAGGCACTCGATCACGACGCCGGCGAGCCGCTCGTGAACGCCCTCGAGTACCGTACCAGCCGGGTGAGGTTGAAGCCGCCGCCGGCATAAGGATCGACGCCGAAATTCTGCCCGGCCACCTTGCCGCCAAAGGCTGTCCGCTGGAGATAGAGGAATCGGCCGGCGCGCTCGAGATCGGTCAGCGTGGACGGGTCCGAGGCCTTCAGCCGCTCGAATTCCTTCCGCCCGGAGATCTGGAAGCGCAGAGTCTCGATGAATTGCGGATAGTGGCGCTGCAGGATTCGGAAAAGGTTTGCCACTTCGCCGTTGCGGTCATTGATCACCTCGGCCGGCGGCCTGCGATCGCGGCGGAAGAAGACGCCTCCCATTCCGACGAACGGCTCCGCGTACGTCCGATGGGGCACCGCCGCGATGCGGCGCACCAGCTCGGCCGCGAGCCTGCGTTTGCCGCCGATATAAGGCGCCGGCGGGTGTGTCGATGAAACAGGTGTGAATTCGCTTTCAACGGGCATTTAAGGGTGTCCAGGAATCGGTCACGCTCGTCTGGCTCACGGTCTTCCGTGGGCAGCGGGTGCGACAGGTATGTGATCTGGCTGTCGGGCGGGTATCAGCTTGGCGGCGGTCCCGCTGCCCGGAGCAAACTCCGGGCCATCCGTGGTCATCCACATGTGCCGGCTGCGCCCGGCTGTTTCGTCTTTCCTTCCTTGCAGCGGAGAGCCGCCGCGACTAGATTCCGCCCTGGCGCGTTCAAACGGCGCGCTGGGGCGTGGAAACCCCGCTGACGAACGGTCCGAGGGACCGCAACGCTCTCCGGTGCATCCGGGGAGCGTTTTCACCGACCCGGCTTCGGTTCGGGGAGGCTTGCGCTATACAACAGGGCTTCGGCCCGAAGGCGTAAGCGGTTGCGTCAGCGGCTTTCCAACTCCCCGATCCCAAGCCGGGGAGTGCCATGCGAATTCTGATCCTCTTTGCCCTTTGCCTCGCCGGCTGCGCGCCGGGCACCGGAGCAGTGCCGACCGCGCGCCGGCTCGATCGAGCAGATGTTCGCGCCGAGCCTGTCCAAGCAATGCCGCGATCAGGACAATGTGATGTCGTCGGGGTAAAGCGAAGCGATTTCGCGCAGGAAGGCCTCCCGCACCGTGTCAGTTTCCGGTGCGACCCATGGTGTGCGACCGGCCCAGAACCCCCGCACCTCGCCAAGCAGCGGCTGCGATCCCTGTGTCTTTTCGGCGTTCAGAACGGAACCGATGACGATCTCGCGCCCAGCTCCTCCGGCCCCCGTGAGCGCATTCGTGGACCACGCAGTCGCCGATGCCGAATTGATACCTACCTTTGCCTGATTGAGGGCGGCATCGTAGGACGCCCAGACCAGATAGCTGGTGTTGGCGGCCATCGTCAGGACAGCCGTTTGCGACAGCGCATCGGTGTGACGCAGCACCAACCGGTTAGAAGTCGAGTAGAACTCCACATCCGCGCCGCCCGTGATCCCGGCCGACATGAAGCGATAGACCGTCGCATCGAACACCGCCGTCGATGCCCATCTGAACAGGACGGCGACAAAGTAGCTGCCGCTTATGATGTATCCCGGCACATGCAGCGGCAGCTTTCCCAATGTCGTCACGCCTGCCGCCATATTGATCGTCGGGATCGCGTTTGCCATCCCGGTCCCGAGGGCGATCTTGGCGTCGTTGCTCTGCGCCCGCCAGCCCTTGCGTCCCGTGATCGACAGATAATTGCCCGCCCCGGTCCGCACATTTCCAAGATCGGGCTGTATCCAGAGTTCGATGTCTTCGAAGTCGAGCATACGCCCTTCGGCCCCTGGGACCGTGAACGCCGGTCGCGCAGGGATATGGGGGAGAGCAAAAGGGATTTTCGGGATCGAGCCGGTCACGGGATTGTCCTTTCTGTTACGCCGCTGGAGCGACGATTTCCTGGAGATTGGCGAATATGTAGAGTGGCCGCCCGTCGAGCATCGAGTACCGCTCCCAGTCCGATCTCCGCCAGACGGAGCGGAGTCCAACGTCGAAGCCAAGCGCGTTCGTCGATACCTGGGCGCCATGACCGACACGGAACGTCTCCGCGGCGCCACCCGGAACGGAAGCCCCGAAGGCGAGATCGAGCTTGGTCGGATCGGCCTGGTTCAGACGCACGGCCGAAAGCGAGACAGTCGTTCCGGCCGAGTTGTTGTGCGAGATACCTCCTGCCGTGGGCGGCACGATCGTATCGTTGTCACGCTGAAGCGGATGCGTGAATGTCGCCTGCATGGTCGCCCCGGAGTAGGTGGCGGCCGTGGCGTAGAGCGCCGAATTTTTGCCCCGGATCAGCCAGTCGGCCATCACCTCGCCGTAGAGCGCGCCGCGCCACTGGTGCTCGCAGCCCGGATAGTGCGCGGTATCGCCGTTGTAATCCGCGAAGTAGGCGGGCGGCAGGATATGGACGTCGGCATTGGCGATGGCCGCGTTGACCTGTGCGAGCGAACTGTCTGCCGGCCTGTTCTCCGTGCCACGCGCCCACATGGTCTGCGCCAGAAACAGCTGCGGCGTGACGGCCTGCGAGGTGATGGCCTCGACATCGGCCTGCATGATCGGCAGCCACTCCTCGATCAGGGCCTGGTAGGTGCTGATGCCCGCCGCCATGTCGTTCTCGCCCTGGTCGACGACGAAGTGCACCTCCAGCGGCAGGCCGACGTTCGTCGCGAGAACCTGCGCCCGCTCGATGGCGATCAGGCAGTTGAGGTATGCCTGCTGCCTCTCCGCTCCGACATCGTCAACATCGTAGAACAGATCCTTCCACCCGGTTCCTCCGACCCCGAGCGTCGCGGCGATGATGTAGGCTGAACCGTCGTAGCCGTTCGGACCGTTGAGGTGATGCGCCAGCGCACCGAGGAACGTCTCGCGGTTCGTCGCGACCGCATTCGTGCCCTCGACCAGCGGCTGAAGACTGGCGATCTGTGCCGCGTCGAGCGCGGCGATGGGGCCGGTGGCGCCGTCCTGATGCGGGATAACGCCACCGTTGAACATCAGCAGCTTGTTGTAGAGCTGCGCTCCGGTGGCGGAGTGGACGAGCCGGCGCAGCGGCATGGCTTTGCGCGTGGTCTGTGCATTGTTCCCGATGCCAGGGAACGCGGCATTGGTCGGACCCGCACCGACGCCATTCGACTGCGAGTTGACCACGACCATGACGATCTTGGTCGGCACTTCCGTCGGCGCGCTCGGGTGCACATGCACGCGGCGGCTCTTGTGGCGGTCGCGGATCAGGTCATGATCGTTGAATTCTGCGATGACGATGCCGGGCTCGCCGGCAGCCATGTCCGGATACTTGACCCAGCGATAGCCCGTCACTCCGTGCTGCGAATAGGTGAGCTGGCGCTTGATCTGCGCCCCGCGATGGTGATTGTCTTCGATCCACCACAGCTGCGAGATCTTGTTGTGGTCGCCCTGGACGACGACGCCCGCGAAGCGCTCCGGGTGGAACTGGATGTAGTCGCCGTCCGAGTAGCCGGAGATGACGTTGCCGGTTCGGTCGAAGGCGACGGGCAGAATGCCGTTCTGTGCCGGGCCGCGGCCGCCGTCGAGCACCAGGTTGCGCATCGAGCGGTGGCCCGTCACCGGATCGATGAAGTGCGTGGCGCCTGCGGCGTCCGTCTCCAGCACCAGCTTTCCGTCGGAATAGAACGGCGTGTCGACGGGCCGCGTGCTCCCCAAAAGCCGCTGCTTGCGCGTCACATAGAGTGTGGTCGGCACCCTCGTTCCACTCTCCGTATCGGCAGGGGTCGGCGCATTAGGCGTGCCGGTAAATGTCGGCGAAGCAATGTTGGCCTTCACCAGCGCAAGCGCGGCCTCGGCGTTAGTCGCCCGGGCGATCTCGCCCGCCAGCGCCGTGTTGCTCGCTTTCCCATCCAGTGCAGCCTGAAGCCCGTTCGTCGCGGCGATCGAGAACGAATCGCCCGGCACGACCGGCGGAGAGCTGAACGTCTTGATACCGGCGATCGTCTCGTTGCCGCTCTTGTTGACCACGGCATCGGCGTTTGCCTTCAGGTCAACTTCTGCTGCAAGGTCAGCGAGGGCAGTGGCGTCTGCCTTCAGGCCAATCGCCGCTGCGAGATCAGCTTCGCCGCCGCGCGCGGCTTCGATCTCGTCCTCGGCGGAGGAGACACGGTCATCCAGATCCACAACGCTGTCGTTCGCGTCGATCTGCACGACCAGGCAAGGGTCGGTTCCTAGCTCGTCGTCATCGGCGATCCCGAAGAAGAGCGTGACCCCGCCATTATCAGTCCCGCCCGAGACGTAAATGGCCGCGTTCGCAAGTTCCGCGGCCATGTTTGCATCCGCCGCACGGCTCCACGCACCCGCCGCCGTGTCGTAAACGCCGTTCTCGGGAGAGTTCGTCGAGCCGTCCGCATAGGTGATTGTTGCGCCCGCCGACTGTTTCCACACAGCCACGCGCGTCGCGCTGGTGAGCGTCCCGTCGATCGTCTGTTCACCGGTCAGCACGACATCGCCGGTCGTTGCGAGCGCCGCAGGGCTAAGCCGCCTTTGAACGCCAGCGGAGACGGCCGCGATCTTTTGAGCAAGAGGCCCGGTGCTGGCGAGCTGCTGCGAGAGCTTTTCGAAGCTCTGGCGAACCGTATTGGGCACGCCGGCGACGTTGCCGATTACTTCCGCGAGCGTGTCGGACGGAGGTAGATCGATCGATATCGTTCCTTCGGGCATGTATTTCTCCTAGTCGACAAACACGTCGAAGCGGCCAGACATCGGACCGCCGGCGTTGTCTTCGTTGAGTGGTTCGAGCCAGACATAATGGGCACCCGGTGCCAGGCAGGACGGCGTCTTCTTGAAGCGCACGGCGTTGTCGAGGTCGCCGTCGAAGAACTCGTCCTTCCGGAAGCCGGATACCGTGTTGCCCGAGATGCCTGTGATTGTGTCCCGAAGCCGGCCGGTCGTGTTCATCTGCGTGCCGGTCACGCCGCCCCCGCCGCTAAAGCGGGCCGCGACACTGCCGGCTCGATGGGTTACATCGACCGCGAAGCGATACTCGGCTCCGGCTTCGGGAGGTAGCGCCTGGGTGATCGAGGACGCCGTGCCCGGGACACCGGTCGCCTTGCCCGCGCCAATCGTAAAGCCGGTGCCTTTCGTCCAGACGGTATCGCTGTCGTAGCCTGAATTGGCGAAGTCGTTGGTCCGGGACGGGTCTCCATAGACGCGGCTGTAGGGCGAGTTCACCTCGACTGTCATTGGCGCCCAGAGCTTGTCGGCCGCCGTGGGCGGGCTGCCGGTCGTGTTGTGGTAGACCTGAACTTTCACGGTCTTCGTGTCCGGGCCGGTGACGAAGGCGATCTCGAAATGCCCAAGGCCTGCCGTCACGCTGGCATCCGGCAGCACGACCGGCAGGTCCTCATCATCGTTTCCGACAATGATGGTGATTGCCGTGCCCCAATCACCCTCGACCCCGCCGACACTGACCGCCTGCGGCTGCAGCTCGACGCTGTCGCCCGCGGCGTAGCCGGTGACGTCGATCCAGGCATCGGCCGAGGAGCAGGTGAGCGTGCCGGCCCAGCTCCCCGCGCCAGCGAGCCGATGCCGCAGCTTGTAGGACACGATGATCGCCGGGCTGCCCAATCCCGGCGCGAGGTAGACGAACAGGCCGTCCGGGTCTTCGGTTCCCGTCAAACCGGTCAGCACCTGGACGATACGTGCCGGGGCCGGCACGTTGAGGTCCGGATAGATCGGGCCGGTCCGCCCCGTCCATGGATACGGGATCTCCGCGTCGGTCTTCTCGTCGATGATCTCGGCCGATGGCAGCATGTGCAGCACCGAGGTGTCGCCGCTGCCGCGCTCGATCGCCGCAACAATGAGCGGGATCGAGTCGGACGCCGCCGGCCCGAAATGCACAATCGAACGCGGCTCCGGTGCCTCGCCGGTGCCGGTCATGTAGACGACGCTGGTGCGTCCAGCGAAGGTCGCGATCGTTCTGACAACCGAGTGGTCGGAGCCTTCGTCGCCCTCGCCGGCGGGCGGCACATAGACGCGGAACCGTATCGCGTAGGTCTCGCCCTCTTCCATCTCGAAGGCATCGTCGAGCACGACCATGTTGCCGTCGACCGCCTTAACCCTGGCCGAATGTCTGACGCGGCGGATCACGTCGCGCGAGGCCATCACCAGGTCGCCAGGTGTCGCGGTCCGGATGTTCCCGTCTTGCACGCAGGACGACTCAACAGCGCGGTGCATGATCTCGTGCTGGCGCCGACGGGTCTCGACGAAGACCCTGTCAGGATTGACGCTTCCGGGCAGATCGATCTCCTCGATGCGCGTCATCACCTTCCTCGTCCAGGACCCTGTTCCCGGAGCGCCCGACTTCACCCAGATGCCGTTGTTGAGGTCGAGCGTGTCCGAATGGACCTCGGCCTCTGCGCCGTCGTCATGGGCGAGATCGGCGGCCAGCGCAGCCTGTGTGGCGAACCTTAGATCGACCGGCCATGGGATGAGCCGCGCCTGCGGCGCGAAGTCGGCCGTCTCGTCGAGGAACTGCACAAGCAACGCGTCCGGCGGATCGAAGTAGGAAGGCGCCAGGCGGAAATCGCGACAGTTGCGCGGGCTCAGATGCGTCACGGGGAACTCGCGCGGCCGATCGACCACGACGGTCCACTTTCTGCCGTCGTGGCGGATGGCGGCGCGCCCGGCCGCGCCGATCGCCGCGAGCACCTCCTGCAGCGAGGCGTCGAAATCGTGCATACGGTCGTAGGTCAGGCCCTTGAGCACGCAGTAGTCGTGCCAGGCCTCGAAGGCTGGCCAGTCGATTTCCTCGTCCGGAACCGGGAACGGGTTGCCGGGCGCCTGCAGCACATGAACCGCGTAGGAAGCCGCCCAGCGCGTCTTGCGGACGATCCAGGTCCCTGTGCCCGAGTCGTAATCCTTGCGCAGCGGCTCGGCGATGCAGTTGAACGTGTCGAGCGTGCCGTTGAGCTGCGACGTCGCCTTGACCCGGATCGCCACCAATGCGAGCGGCCTGCCGTAGTTCAGCGGATATTCGGGGCGGTAGGACTGCAGCCCCGCCCAGGTGCAGCGCATCACATAGGTGTATTTGTCGTCCGGATCGGTCGGATCGGAGGGCGACATCCGCTCGATCTCGATCTCGTAGCGGCCACGCGCCGGGAACTCGAGCCGGATCATGCGGAAGAAGGGGTCCTTCTTCTTCATCCAGAGATTGAGCGATGGCCCCGACGTCCAGTCCTCGGTTCCCACCAGACGGTAGCGGACATCGAGGTTGATGCCCCATGCCTTCTCGTCGTCGTCGACAGCGAAGAGACCGGCTGGGAAGGACAGAAGAATGCCGGCGCCCGACGCGTCGTTCGCCGTGAACCGGTTCACCGGTTTCGATTCCGGCGTGCCGGCAATGATGTTGCCGTAGTCGTCGCGCGGCATCGGCCGGGTCAGGTCGACGCTCAGCGACTCCTCGAACACCTGATGCGGATAGAGCGTCTGCGGCTCGTCGGCCGGCCAGCCCTCGCGGATCTCGACCTGCACCTCATCGTATTCCGAGATAAGGGTGTCGCCGATCTTCGGCTCCGAGATCTCGATCGGGCCTTCGCCGATCACGAACAGCGATCGGGAATAGAGGTAGTCGCCGACTACCTCGGTGAAGCTGGACGCGCCGAAAGGCGGCGAGATGCGGATCCGTCCCATCGGGTCCGGCACGGGCTGGTTCGGCGTGAACCGGTTGCGCCAGGAGCCGATCGCGAAGGCCGGCTTCTCCTTTTCCGGCGTGTCCTGGGGTATCAGTGCGTTGACCAGGAGGCCGCCGACCATTGTCAGCGCCAGCGTGATGCCGGCCTTCAGGACACCGTAGGCAATCGACGAGGTGCCGAGCGGACCGGTGAGCAGGAAGGCCAGCGGACCGGCGAGCGCCGCGGCGGCGATCGACACCAGGATCGTCAGCAGCGAGCTCAAGGCGCTCTTGCCGGAAACCAGCCGCACGACGACATGCACGCCGGCGTGTGGCCGCACGCGATGCCACAGGCCTCGACGGATGGCGATCTCGCCTTTCGGTGTCACCAGCACCACACGGACGCGGCCGCGAGCCGGTTCGGGCAGGCCGGGCATGACGTGCTCGACGATCTCGGCGATCGTCAGTCCCTCCGGCAGCTCGACAGCGACCCGCGCCGTCGCTGGGTCGATGTGGCGCATGGCCGTGACGGGGACGAGCGCGTTCACCGCCGGCCTCCATCGTGCCCGATACACTGTCGGCCTGCGGCCCGTGTCGAAGCGCGCGATTACCGACTGGCCGGCCTGCGCCGACGTGTGGAGCATCCGCCGTCCGTCGACGACGAGCGCCGCGTGCGAGTCCCATCGCCCGCGCCGGAAGAACAGGATGTCGAAGGGACGCGGCGCGTCGCCGATGCGGCTCCAGATCGGCAGCTCGGCCTCGCCGGCGACAATGGCCGCGATCTCGGCTCGCTCGTCGTCGCTAGCGTAGCGATCGGCGTAGGACGGGAAATCGGCGATCCCCAGGTGGCGCGTGAAGACGAGGTGCACCAGGCCCCAGCAGTCGACGCCGGCCACCGACCGGCCTTTGTCCAGATAGGGAATGCCGACGAAGGGCGTGCTCCAGTGGCTCATGCGTAGAGCCCCGGAAAGCGTTCCTTGGTCATCCGGGCGGCTGGGTAGCTCTCCTCCAGGACCGGCTCTTTGCTGAACGACAGCACGATCTGGTCGCCGTCGATCTCGGCCGAGCGCAGCTTCATGTCGAGGAACTCGTGCTCGACCACGTCCGGGCTCGACGCATAGACCAGCGCCATCGATACGGTAGCGGGCACCGTCGTGGAGCACAGAACCTCGGCGATCTCGCTGTCGAGATCGGCGATGACGATGTTGCCTGACGGAGCTTCCTCGCTCGTCTCGTCGGGGATCTGCGTGCCCATCAGGATGAACTTGAACGGCGAGCCGTCGTCGGTCAGCCAGGTCGAGCGGGTGACGTAGGCAAGTGGATCCACGGACAGCCGTTCCGTGTTGTCCGAGGACAGGCGGATCGGCGCGTCGAGCAGCGGATGCGTGATCTTGATCAGCACCACCTCGATCTCGTCCGTGGACTCGGCATCGGCCGCCAGCCGCGCATTGAAGGAGATGGTCCTCATGGCAGCACCAGGAGCGTGAAGGATACGCGCCACTCGACACCGCGCGGCGTCTCGGTCGGCAGCTGGTCGCCGAACTGGCAAAGCCAGATCCGCGAGATGAGCAAGGGCGTGCCGCTGGCGGTCAGCAACGGTGTGCCGCCGGCGGTCAGAAGCGGCGTCCCGTGGGTCGCCGGGTCGGGCATCAGGAACGGCAGCGCGCCCTCGGCGGTATCCTCCTCGTAGAACCGGTCGAAGCGCGCCTTCTGGCTGAGCGACAGGTCGGTGGAGAAGGAGACGGTCTTCGGCACAGCCGAGAAGCGGCGGCGGCGGGGCGGCGGACCGGCGTCGGTTCGGCCGATCGTGCGGCCGTCGCCGCGCGCAACCCTGTAGCCGTCACGGTTTGGTCTCGGCAGTTCGGGAGGATAGGAGGGCAGCGTCACCGGCGCGCCCTCCTCGGCTTGAAGCCGCCCGCACGAAGTTGCCTGTTGGCCGCCGATCCCGGCCGGGCGATCGCAGCGGCAACCTTGCGTTCGATGAAGATTTCCTCGCGCACGCCGCCCTCGCCGTCGCTCTCCTGGGTCGAGGTCACGTCGTCACCGGCGTAGTTGTGAACGATCGTCTGCTTCTGCGGGATCAGCAGCGGCGCGACCGCCTGATGGTTGCGGCCGGCGGCAAGGCTGGCGGCGACCTGGCTCTCGGCCACCATCTGCTGCGAGCGCGGCGCCGAGCGGATCACGTCGCCCTGGCGCAGCCTCTTCAGCTCGCGTCCGTTCTCGCCGACCCAGGCCCAGCCTTCCGGCGCGCCCTCAGTCCCGCCGGCGAAGCCGGGAATGCCGCCGAGCAGCTTCATGATCCAGTCGAGGACTCCGCCACCGCCGCCTCCACCCGAGCCGAGGCCGCCGAGGAGCGACTTGCCCATATCGCCGAGGCTGGACCCGAAGACGTCGAGGTTCTCGGATGCCGGCAGCGCCACCTTGCCGAGCTTGGACACGGCATCGCTCGTGCTCTGGAAAGACTTAAGGACCTCCGCCGGGTCCACGTTGGGAGCGTTCCGGTCGATGCCCATGAAACCGGTAATGCCCTGGTCGCGTGCACCGAACCACGGTCCCCAGCCACCCTGCTTGGCCTGCTGAAGCGCAAAGGCGGTCGACGCCTGCCAGTTCGCCGGGTCGGCAGGATCGAGGCCCGTCTGCCGGAGAAAAGCATTGCCGAGACCGGTTCCGTAGCCGGTGCCGGCGCCGCCCTTGAGCAGCTGGAACGGTCCGTAGGACGGCTCACGGAAGCCGTTCCGGGAGAGGTTCGACTGCCAGACGCCATCGGCCAGCCCTTCCGACCGCGCCACGCGAAGCGCAATGTCAGGGTCGATGCCGATCTGCTCGGCATACTGCCGGATGAAGGCCGTGGCATTGGCGACATTGTAGTCCGGCCCGACGCCGGCCTTGCCGCCGGCCCGCATGAAGTCGATCGTCGAGCCGACATTCGGGTCGTTGCTGTTTGCGGGCGACAGCAGCTTGGTGACGTTCGCGGCCGGGTCGCCTCCGACCAGTCCGCCGATGCCGCCGTTGATCATCACGGTGGCGGCCGTGACGTTCATGGAGGCAACCGTTTGCCCAGAGATCGCGCCGATCGCCGACTCGGCAGTCTTGTCGGCCCCGCCGAACATCCTTGCCAGAAGGCCCATGATGCCGCCGGCGTCTTCCATGGTCGGCAGGCCGGAATTATACGCCGCGTTCTTCGACGGGTTCTTGATCAGCATGTCCACCGCGTATTTGGCTGCGTCCTTCCCCAGCCCTTCGAGCACCCCCGCAAGGTCGCCTTCCAGCAGCCGGTCAACGACGCCGTCGATTGCGTCCTCGCCGGCTGAGCGCCAGCGCTCCCAGGCCTGCGCCGCGCGGTCGATCTTGACCTCGCTCTCGGCGATCGCCTCCGCATTGGCGATGATCGACCGCGCTTCCTCGCTCTGCAGGTCGATGCCGCGGCGGCGCAGGTCCTGCTCCGCCTCGAGTCGTGCCATCAGCCGGGCGCGGACCTGGTCGGATGCGCCGATCAGCTGCGCCTCGAGCTGCAGGAACTGGATCCGCTCATCCTGGCCGCGCAGCACGTCGCTGGCGGAGGGCAGCGCATCCTCGCGGTTGGGCGCGGGCATGGGAAAGCCGCCGCCGGCCTGCAGCTGCGCGATCTCCTGCGCCTCGCGGATCCGCTGCAGCCGCCGCTGGTAGGCGTCATAGGCATCGTCGCGTTCCTCGCGCGAGTTCGCCGAGCCCGCCGCACGGGCATAGTCGCGTTCCGCCTCTTCAATCGCGGACAGCGGGTTCTGATTACCTTCCCTCAGCCTGCCCAATGACGCCATGTAGGTGTCGAAGCGCTCGGCCGCCTGCGCCGCGGCTCTACCTGTGGCCTCGACAGCCTTAGCCGCCTCCTTTGCCGCGCGATCGGTTTCGAAGAAGTCCTGGCTGAGTAGAATGAGCCGATCGCCCAGCACGCGCAGGCCTGGCTCGCTGGTGACCTTCTGGTTGATCGAGGCCCAGAAGGCGTCGAAATCCGGCTTGCCGGCGATGACCCCCCTGCGGAGTTGTCTCAAAGCCTCATCGAAAGGTCGAAATTCTCCGCTGACGGCGAAATCGCCGCCACCCGGGACGCGATTACGGATGGTGCCCGCTTCGCCGAAGAAGTCACGCCCCTCCTGGCGAGCGGCAGCCTGCACTGCGACAAGGTTCTGGCGTGCGACCGAAGACAGCAGCAGGCGGCTGCGCGAAGCGTATTTCTCAGGACCCTGGAGGGCCACGTTCCACGCGTCATTGATCGCGCGGATCGTCTCGTCGTGGCGCTTCAGCACATCATCGGTGCTGGCCACCTCTTCCTGCATTGAGGAAAAGGCCCACTCCGCCCCATAGCATAACGCGGTGATTGCGGCGAGCGCTAGTGTCGTCGGTGAGATGAGTGACGCGATGCCGGCCGCGAGCTCGGGCATGATCGACGCCAGGCCGCGCTTGCCGAAGATCTGCGCGATCTGGCCGCCCTGCTGCGCCATGATGATGCCGAAGGACTGACCCGACATCAGCATCATGGCGATGTCGTTGACCTGGAACGACAGGTTCTGGATTTCGTGCGCGGCAAGCTTGGTCGAGGCGCCGCCGCGGGTGAGCGACATGATCTGCAGGTCGTAGGCGGCCTTGGCCCGCATGGCGGCCGCCGCCCGCTCGTCCTCCGAGATCGCGCCGACGCGCGCGGCCGCCGCGATCTCCTCCAGCTGCTCGCCATATTGGCGCTGCACCGCAAACAGCGGCACGTGCTTGGCGCGGATCTGGTCAAGCGCCGAGCCATAGGCGTCGAGATCGGCCTGCCGTGCCGCCAGCCCGCTGTCGGCGGTCGGGGCGCGGACGCCGGCGAACTGCAGAATGGCGGCCGTCAGGTCCCGCTGCGCAGCCGTCTCGCCGCGGATCGCCTCGGTCGCGGCCCGGTGCGACGTCTCGGCCTGGCGGTTCGCATTCGCCGCCGCCTGCATGTTCGCCGACGTGTTGCGCACCTCCCGGCCGAGGTCCTGGACCGCGACCGTCACCTCGTTCGCGGCGCGCTTGCCGCCGGACGCATTGCCGTCGATGACGAGGGCGAAGTTCAGGCTCATGCCCCGTCCTCGCTCGCTGCGATCTCGCCGAAGGCCTTCAGGGCCGCGCGCTCCATCGCCTGGAGATCTTCGAACACGGCGTTCTTGATCTTCAGGCGGCGCATCACGACGTCGACGGCCGCATAGTCGAGGCCGAGCCGCCGGACCACGCCGGCCATGCCGATCGACAGGACGCGCCATTGCGTTTCGACCGCCAGGAAGGCAGTCAGCGCCGGCCAGTTCTTGTCCCACACCAGGAACACGTCGGTTTCTTCCTTTGCCTCGTCTTCCAGCGGTCGTTCGACGGTGACGCCGAGCGCCGCGAAATCCGCCACCACGTCCTCATCGATCTCGATCGGCTTCGTCGGATCGTCACGGCCGAGCAGGTTGAACGCCCATGCCCGCGCGGCCTCGGTCAGTTTCCCTTTCGGGCCTCCTCGCCGGCGAGCGATCTCACCCAGGCCTCGTAGATCCCGGTTCGGGTACCAGACGACGCCGAGCGCCTGGACGAGCAGTTCCCTGGAAAAGGGCAGCGGTTGCTTGTTGCCGTCGATCACGTCGCGCCAGTCGCGGCAGGCTTCGACGAGAAGGTCATGCTTGCGCGCGTTGCGTTCTTCCTCGCTCGGCAGCGCCGAGATCTCAGCGTGGATCTCCTTGGCGCGGCCTTCGTCGATCGCGGCAAACTGCATGGTGAAGTTCTGCTTCACCCACTTTCCTGGCTGGTTCTCGTCCGGCAGCGTGATGGTGACCGGCCACCAGTAGAGATATTCGGTCGTCAGCTTGAACTTCATGGCGTGCAAAAGCCTCCTCGAAAGCCGGTTCAACGGCGTTTGAAGGAGCGGGTAATACGCCCCGGTCAGGTGGGTGCCGCCGGGCGTCGCCCGGCAGCGGTCAGGTGAAGACGATCGACAGCTCGTCGTTGCCGGCGTCAGGCAGCATCATCAGCGGCAGCGTGTTGTTGATGATGCCCTGCGTCTGGCCGTCTTCCGGCGGTCCGATCTGCGCCGACGGTCCTCCGATCGTGACGATGTTGCCAGCCGTGACGCCATGCTCGAACTCGACCGGCCCAACCGTGTGATCGAGCGCGGTCGAATACCAGTTCTTCGTCGCGATCGGGACGCCCTCGGCAACGATCGACCCGACCGTCTTGCGATCGGTGATCTGGATGCTCTTCTCGCCGATAAGGATCCGCTTCTCGACCACATTGCCGAGGTCGAAGGTGAACCGCTCGCCGATCAGCGTGAGCCCGTGCAGGGAGAGCGTCGTGTTGTCGGGATTGACCGGCACCGGCTTCTTGAACGCCGTGAGGGTCACTGCCGGCAGAGCCGTGTCGGTGATGGTCCCGAGGAGCCCCGTGAAGCTGAACCTCAGGCGAGGGACGTTACCGGGCGCCAGGTCGGCGGAGACGTTGCCGCGGGTGCCCAGCATGATCTTGCGCACGCCGTCCTGGTTGAAATAGATCGTGCCCGCATCGAAGCCGGCCGATACCGGCGTATAGGTGACCGAGACGCCCGCGGACACGGCCTCTGCCATGCCGCACATCCGCAGCAGGGCGCCGTAGGCGGGCGCCGTTCCGGCCGTGCCCGAGCCGGCAAGCTCCACCTGGAACTCCAGGGTCGAGACGACGCCGTCGAGGATGACGCCCTGATGGCCCATCCAGGGGGTCATGAGGTCGCGCGTCAGCTGGTCGGCGACGATCGTCCTGTGCGTCACGTTGATGGCGAGGATCGCATTGGCCGCGCCGGCGGGCACCGCGTCGGTGCCGTAGACCGTCTCGACCTTGGCGAGGAGCGCGAGCTTGCGCCAGTACCGCTTGGCCATGGCTATTTGCCTTTCTTCGCGGCCGGTCCGGCCTCGTCAGGAGAGCTGCGCTGCGCCTTGGCGGCGCGGTCCAGATCGGCCGGGCGCGGGCGGGCGCCTTTCGGCTCCTCTGTCCCGCCGACGCGGCGGGCCGAGCCCGTCGCCTCGTCCACCACATAGCTGCCGCCTATCGGCTCGACATAGGGTTTGTCGCTCATCAGAATTGCTCCTCGATATAGGCGGCGTTGCCGAACACATCTTCCCACCAGACGCTTCCGTTGCGCGTCTGCAGCAGCTCGCCGGAGACGAAGATCAGCGGCTCGTCGGCGCCCGCCGGCGTGAAACCGAGCAGGCGCGCGCGCACCCACTGCTTGAGCACCTCGATATCGTCGGAGGCTGCACCGCCGATGGGATCGGAGACATTGTCCGTAACGATGATCACGGCGATGTCGCTCTCCAGCTTCTGCATCACCGGCCCAGTCATGCGCTCATTGTCGCCACCGGCCTCCTTGAGCGTCACGACATAGGCGGCGGGCCGCGCGGTCGGCAGCTTGCCGTTCAGCGCAGCCCAGCCTCCTGCGCCCTCGACGATCGCGAACATCGCGTCCGTGTCCGGCTTCAGCCGTTCGATGATCGATGCGACCGCGCTCATCGTGCCTCGCCCCTGTAGTGATCCTCGACGATCCTGCGGATCTCGGCCTGGTCGGTCTCATCGACGCCGAGATAGGGCCTCGCCGGGATGCGGATGACGTGCTCGCCGACTGAGACGCGGCGGGTCTCCTTCCGCTTGGAAGATGCCCGCACAAAGCGCCGCCGGCCTTTGCCGATCGACAGGTTGATGTCCTGTTCGCGCGCCGGCATCTGGATCTCGGCACCGAGGTGCTGCGCAGCCGCGTAGGCGACATTGGTGCCGATCGCGACCTGGTCGGCGGAGGCCTCGTAGGCGAGGCTCGAATAGAGCCGCGCCTTTACGCGCAGGATGTTCTCATAGCCGCGCCGGCGCGAGCCGATGCGCTTGGCTGCCGTGCGCGGCGAGAGCCGCTGCCATGGCTGGCCGTCCGGCCCGGTCTCGCGCTCGAAGCGGCGCTGGGTCGCCGTGACCATATAGGCGCCGATCGCGTGGAACGCGGCCTCCGGATTGTCGGCGCGGCGCACGAGCTGCTCAAGATCCCGGCGAACCTCCAGATCGTCGAGCCTGAGGGTGAGGCCATCCGCCATCAGAAGCCCCCCATCGTGTCGCGGGTGAAGACGCGGTTCGGGCGGCTGGTCTTCACCGAACCGCCGCCGGCGGCCTGCGGCTCGATGGCCCCGTTGCCAAGCTCGACCAGGCCCTTCGACACGTCGCGCAGCCAGGCGACAGCCTGGTTGTAAGCCGCGGTCACCGGACTGTCCTTGTCCGCCGCCTTGCCGTGCAGGAAGTAGCGCGCGAGATCCGCGGCGGTCTTGGTGAGCATGGGCGGCACTTCCGCCAGCGGCAGCGCATAACGCTTGCCGACATAGCCGTCGATCAGGCCGTCAGCGTCCGCCAGGGCACGGCCGACGACGACGTCGTCGATCGTGGTCGGCGGGCGATTGACGCGATCGGTCAGCTCGCGGAGTTCCTTCTCCCCGAACCGGTCGATCAGATCCTGCTTGACGGCGTAGGTCACGATCAGACGAACCTCACGGTCAGATGTGGCTCGGCGAGCAAGGCCTCAACCTGGTCGGGATTGAAGGTGCCGATCGGGTGTTCGGTCGGGGTGCGGGAATGCGCGATGCCGGCGCGGCGAAACCCCTCAACCTTCGACTTGATCTGGATCGAGGTCGGCGGCGCATCCGGGCTCGCGGCTCTCCACGCCTCCCACGCCCCGAACAGCAGCGGATACTTCGCGTGAGCCTCATTGACCACGTCCTCCGGAACCAGAAACGCGGCGCTGGCGGGACCGGCCTCTGAAGCACCGGTCCCGCCGCCCTCGGTCACAGCCTGGGAGGCATCTTCGGAAGGGTTCGGGGAGCCGGACTGTGTCCCGGTGGCAGATCCGTCGATCGCCACACCGCTACCGGCGCTGGAGGCCTCGCGAGCCGTGCCAGAGCTCCCCCTCGGGGTATTCGTCGCCGAGGAGTCGACGTGCTCCTCGGCCAAGGTCGGGTCGGGCTGCGCGCCGCCCGCGTCGACCGGACGCTTGCCCACCGCGGCTTTCGCCACGGCTGCGCCCTCGGGAACTTCGACCGCTCGAGTCGGCTTTGATGCTTTCGCCATGTCTATCTCCGGGTCTTTGGGAGGAGGGCCGCGCGGGCCGTCCTTCGAAAGACCCGCCGGGATCGCGCCCGGCGGATCAGTCCTACATCGCCGCCCCCTCAACTCGGCGATGGAAGCGGTCGCGGACTGAACAGGTCGGACACGCGCGTAAGACCGGCCCCCACCCAGCGCCTGGCGGCGCGGAAGGCGATACGAGCCGGCACGCCGAGCAGGACCAGGGACACGAAGACGAAGATCAGCAGCGCCGGTGCGATCGACACAATCGCGTAGGAGCCGGACGGGGTGAGCGCCGACACGAACGGCTCGGCGGCCGCCGAAGCGGGGAGGACGAAGGCGGTGAACGACGCGGCCAACACGCTGGCCGCCAGGGCGAAGACGAGGCCCATTCTCTTGAGCATGTGAACACTCCGGATGAGGTTGCTTCCAAAAGACCCGCCGGCGATACACTGCCGGCGGGCAGATCGGCGGCCAGGGGCACCAGCCGCCGAATGCGTTAGGCGAGCCAGGGCACCACGAGCAGCTCGGCCGTGCCCTTCCACTCGTTGGTCTCGCCGCCGGCGGCATTTTCGGAATTGAGCAGCTTGCGCGCGGCGCTTTCCAGCGACGGCGGCACGATGAGGAGGTCGGGCGTCACGCCGATCGGCCGGCCATAATCGCCCTTCATTCCGGCGAGCGCGGCACGGGCGATCGCGTAGTTAGCGGCGTTCAGCGTCTGCTTCGACCCCCAGCTCCACTGCCAGAAGCTGAAGCCGACGTTCCAGCGGCCATCCGCGCCGTAGAGGAACTCCTTGTTCATGAATACGCGGTCGTCGCGGGGATCGTCCTTTGTGACAAACTGCGCGTCCTTGCGGATCTGCAGGATCACCGGGTTGATCGGCTTCTTCGAGTCGATCAGGAACCAGGGCGTGCCCGCGCCGCCGTCCGTATTGGCCACGGACTGAGGCGCACCATTCTCGTCCAGCACCGGATGATCGGTATCGAAGAAATACTGGCCGTCATAGCAGGCGGTGGCAAAGCCGGCCTTCAGCAGGGCGAAGGACAGCGTATCGAAGCTGGAGCCGACCGCCTGGCCCATCGCCGTGAAGCGCGGTGCATAGATGCCAAGATTGTCGTCCTCGATATGATCGCGGTTGACGCCGATCGTCTCTTCCCAGGACTTGTTCTCGACCCGGTAGTTGTACTGCTTGAGGCTGTGGATCACACGCGGTCCGGTCCATTCGCGCATCCCGGGCAGGTCACCGAGCCAGCCATAGTCGTTCATGGCGGTCGTCGAACGGAATGTGGTGGTGATGCGCTTGTGCTGGCTCGGAGCCTGCGACAGGCCAGCCTGGAAGGCCGTCGTGAAGCCGATCCGAAGATGGTCGAGATTGGCGCTATTGATGAGCATGGTGGCGGATTCCTGTTGGGTGTGGAAAGGCCGATCAGACCGGGTTGGCGATGCCTTCGACGTAGAGGCGGGTGAGCACCTCGTCGAAGCGGACCAGGATACCAAGTGACGAGTTGACGTCCTCGACGAAGCCGGCAGGGGAGCGCGTCCCGGTACCGTTGGTCTTGGCCACCTGCTCGTCATCGACGATGAAGCAGATGTCGCCGATCTCGGCGACGGTGATCGCGTCGGTCGAGGTCGAGTTCTTGAACCAGAAGGAGCCCTTCCGGAAATTGATCTTCTCGTCGCCGGCCGACGCGCCGCCGGTCTTGCGTTCGAGGGCCATGCCGACGCCGACCGAACCGGTCGCGGTGGCGCCCTTGGTCAGGTAGCCGGCGGCGTTACGCATCAGGATGCCGCCGGCGTAGCAGACCACGGAGGCGGCCATGCCCTGCTTCTGGATATCGCCCTCGGCGCGGGGCGTATTGCGGTCGGCGGAAAGGGTCATCTGCGGATCCTCGTGGGGTTTCGTTTCAGAGCGCGGCTTCGCGCTCTCTCTTCAGCGTATCGGCGTAGGCCTTGGGGTCGACCCCGAGCGCCTTTGCGACGGCAATCTGCTCGGCATTGAGCGAGATCTCGCCATTGGCTGCGGGCGGCGTGTTGGGGACCACCTGCCCTCCGACGCCGAGCGTCGGCATGGCGTTGATCATCTTCTCGGTCTCGACCGGATCGGCCATGTGGAGCGCGATGAAGCGCTCGCGCGACGGCTTCACGCCGACATGGCCGGCCTTGATCGCCTGGTCGACGAAGAGCTCGGCAGCCTTCTTCTTGCCGCCCTCCTGCAGGGACTTCAGCTCGGTCGCGACACGGGTCAGTTCCGCCTGCAGCGCGGTGACCTCCTGGTCGCCGCCCTTCACCGCCTCGACGCCGGCCAGCACCGCCGCCGCGTCAGATGTTTCCGGGAGGCCGACTGCCTTGGCGATCGGCGAGAGAGCGGCCTGGAGCGCAGTCGACGACGCGGCCTGCTGGGCATGCATCGTCGTGACGGCGGCGATCACAGCTTCTTCCGTCGTGGCCGCCGGAAGGCCGAGCGCGGCGAGGAGCTTGGTAAGCAGGTCCATGGTGTTCTCCTGGTGAAGCGCAGCCATGCCGCGCAGATTGGGCTTGTTGACCAGCGACGCGCGCCGGATCTCGAGGACGGTGCCGTCCTTCGTGTGTGTGATGACCGGGGAGATGTAGCGGTAGGCCTTCTCCGCCATCAGTTCGAGGCCGGACCTCGTCCATTCGACCTTGCCCCAGATGCCGTCCGACCGAGCGTCGAGCTCGACGATCCAGCCCCGCGCCGGTGCCGACTCTCCCCTGGCGGCGGCAATGTCCGTCGCGTGGTTCTCGTCGAGGACCATCGGTCCGGCCGCCTGCTGCAGGCTGGCGCGAACCACCTCGGGCGCGCTCGGGACCTTGTAGGGACCGCGTCCGTCCACCGTCGTGATGATCGCGCCGGCGGGAAGCAGATTGATCCACTCCGGGATCTTGTCATCCTCGAAGGCGGGCAGCGGGAACGCCGCGCACAGCGCCAGGCCGGCTGTATCGGCGGCGGCGTGCAGCGAAGTGAAGGTTGAGGGACGAAACATCGCCGCATCTAGCCAGCGGCGGGCGTGTCAGTCGGGTGGCCGAATTCGGCCATCCAGTGCCAGTCGTTCTGGCTAAGGGACGCCGGCGCAGGCCGGCGCGACCTGCGCCACGATCAGGCTGTCACGAGACCCGATCGGAGGTCAATCTGCCAAAACTCAAAAGATGTCTCCCCGGTCGGACGAAAACACCGCCGTAAAACCGGTTTTAAACGGGGTAGGAGGCGTATTGAAGGTTCTGGACGGCCTCAGGGACCATCCAAGGGGCACTCACGCTCCTGAGCGATCCTGCTCGGAGACGAGCTGGAGGCCAAAGCCTGTGCTTGCAATATGGCCGTCGCGGCGCAAGCGAGCCTCGTCGCGGCGCAGTCTAGCGATGGCGGCGGCAAGGCGATCGTCACCCAGGCGCAGGTATGTGTCGCGAGCGCGCCCGCTCGGGACGAGCCCGGCGAGATCCGCTTCCAACATGTTCCTGTCCACGCTCACTTTCGCTTCACCTCTACAACCAGCCCTTCGGGGCGAACCTCGACGACCGTCATCTCGACGCCCGGCGCCACCAGCACCTCGTATTCTACATGATTGACGTCCGGAATGAAATGCACGAACGCGATCGCTGGCGCACCTTCCGGCACACGCACTTCGATCACGAAGTCGCCGAACGATTCCGCGACACGCTGATTCAGTGAAGACGAGAAGAAGCCGTCGTCCCGGAGCGTGTCTCCCGGCTTCAGCCCGCGAAAGCCTTCGGCGACACTATCCGGCACCCCGCGCCAGGTGCGCACGTTAGCGGGGAGAGTTGCCCGGCCGATCGCCTCATCCAGGTCGTCGGCGAGCGCGCGAGCGATATCGAGGTCCTCTTCCTCATATTCTTCCAGCGTGGCCTCATCACCGCGTAGCATCGCGTTCATCGGGCGCGCGCCTGTTCCCTTGTAGTAGGCTATCGCCTCGACCTCGTGCGGCGTGAGCGTGTCCTCCCAATCGGCCTGTGCCTCGGACAGACGCGTCGCGAGCTTATCGAGCTCGGCTTGAGTTCCGGGCGGCGGCGGCCACATGCGCGGCAGTTCGCCGAATAGCCCTCGCGCCATCTTCGCCTCCGCCTGGGCGAGCGCAGGCGCATGACCGGT
This sequence comes from Mesorhizobium sp. J428, assembly GCF_024699925.1. Taxonomy (NCBI): domain Bacteria; kingdom Pseudomonadati; phylum Pseudomonadota; class Alphaproteobacteria; order Hyphomicrobiales; family Phyllobacteriaceae; genus Mesorhizobium; species Mesorhizobium sp. J428. Next base: position 785,826 of record NZ_JAJOMX010000001.1, on the reverse strand, counting down.
CTTTCCCGGATTGTAGGCCCAGCCCGGATCGATGCCGTCCGGCACGCGGCTCACCTCGCCGGTGCGCCTGTTCACATAGTCGCGGAATGTATCCTCGGGGGGCTCGAACTTCAGCGGGACGCCCTCGGCCACCATGCGGTCGACGTCGCGCTGGCTGAGGCTCTGCAGGGTGCAACGGCAATTCCAGCCGCAAGGCGGCGCCCAGGTGTTCCAATAGGGATGGTCGATGGGCAGGACGAGATTATGCCGGGCGGCATGGGCCGGCCGCGTCCGCTCGTCGAGGATGGCGACATAGCGGAGGAACGGGCGGGATGCCTTGTTGCGCTCGAAGCTCGCCCAATGCCCGGCCGCATACGACACGCGCATGTTCGTGTCGAAGATCGTCTGCAGCCGGCGCACACTGCCGAGCTGCGCCATCACCGGCTCCCCGGTCAGCGGGTCGAACGTCGCCTTTCGCCCCCACCATCCCTTTGCCTGAAGCACGGGGGTGAGCTCCTCGGCAAAATCGCGAAAGGTCTTTCCCTCGGCCAGCGCCTTCTGCAGGGCGGCATAGATGTCGCTCAGAATGTCGAAACCGGCCGACTTCGCGACCGTGAACATCTCGCCATGCGTCTCCTGCCAGACGTCCTGCCAGGCGAAGCTTTCTTCGAGCCGCGCCCCACGACGCGCCAGGGCGGCGATTGCCTCTCGCGGCGGCAGCGGGTCGAGCGTGATCGTCATGCGAGATCTTCGTCGGCCTCACCGGCCAGGCGCGCCGCAAACGCCGCCCGGGCGAGCTGCTCGGTGAGCGCGGAGAGATCCATGTCGCGAAAGCGCTCGGCGAGGATCTGCTTGACCTCGTCGAGAGAGCCGGCCGCTGCGATCCTGCCGGCGAGGCCTGCCACGATCGGACCGACCAGCGGCTCCCAATCGTCGATGGTCCCGGCAACGGCGGTGTCGATCGCGTCGGTGGGCGACATTTCCTGCTGCAGCGACTGCTGCGGTGGGGGAGCCTGCGGCAGCGGCTTTCCGTCAGGACCGACACCCGCCGCCGGCACGTCCGGGCGTCGCACCTGGAGCAGCTTTTCGCCAGCGGCCGGATCCGGAAGGCCAAGCTTGTCGCGCATCGTGGCCATGCCCACTTCGAGGCCCAACGGCACCAGCCTCTCGACGTTGGCCACGAGCTTGTCGACGTCGATCTCTTCCGGGCGGCCGATCTTGATCCGCGGATACTTCTTCTGTAGCCCGAAATTGAGCGCGACGAGCGGGACCGAGATATCGCGGTTGAGCGTGCCGGCGAGCTGCTTCGCGTCGGCGCGCTCAAGATCGGCGCGCACCCCGTCATGAGTCTTGCCAACGGCGTAGCCGCCCTTGATCGCATCCGTCGTCGCCGTCTGGCCGAGCACGAGCTTGGAGATCTGGCGGTCCAGCCAGTCCGCCCGTTTCTCGTAGAGTTCGTGGCTGCCGCTCAGGTTTGCTTCGATGAATTCGATCGCCATGCCGTTCGGCACGATGGCCGCATAATCGGTGCCGATCGAGGTCACCGCATCAAGCAGTTTGTCCTTGTCCTCGTTGGTTGCCCCGGCGTCGTATTTGCCCAGGCGCAGCGGCTGGCCGTAGGCTTCGACGAAGATCGCCCAATCCTTGATCGTGAAGGACTTGAACAGGAAGGCCCACGCTGCGCCGCGCGCCAGGCCGCCGCGGATCGGCAGGCCCGACTTGGCCTTTGCGTGGTGAATGACCCAGCCGAACGGGGTCAGCTCGACCGGGCCGGCGTTGTCGCGCAGCCGGAGCGTCTCGCCGTCGACCCGGTCGAACTCGAACCAGCGCGGATCGCGCCACTTCAGGGCGCGGATCCTGTGGTCGCCTTCCGAACTGTCCCAGCAGATCTCGGTGGCCGAGAAGCCCTTGCCGACCGCGTCCAGGATGTCGCGCAGCTCGATTTCAAAGGCGTCACGCTCGATGAACTCGCGCACCAGGTCGGCATGTTTCACCGACTCGGCGTCTTCGCCAGCGGCCTCGACCGTGATCTCCAGCCCAGCGACCTGGAGCTTGCGGGTCGACAGCACGCTGGCATAGTGCAGATCGCGCTCCTCCATGTCCTCGGCGAGCGCGAGGTAGGCTTCCGGATTGTTCTCGATCGATTCGCGCAGGATCGACGCAAGGCGGCCCGGGGTGAGGCCGGCTGCCGGATGCATCGCATCATGGCGACGCACGCTGCCCATCGTCGGGGCAGCCTGTTCTTCCTTCAGCGCCTGAAGGTTGATTGGCCGCCCGAACGCGTCGAGCAGCTGCACGCGCTTCTCAGCCATGTCGGTTCTCCATCACCATGCTCCGCCCCGCCGCAGGCTTGCCATGCGGAATGGCCGCGGCTTCTCATCGGCCGTCATGCGCATGTCGCCAGTCGCGGCGTCCGCCTCGTCGTATTTCGTTCGGGGCCGGCCGACCGGCGTGTAGCCGTATTCGTGCCACTGCAGGCGGCTGGCGGCGTAGGCGAGCACCAGGGCGACCGCGAAGTCGCCGTGGCGCTTCTTTCCCGCGACGGCGACCCGCTCCTCCGGGATCGTCGGCACGCCTCGGATCACCTTCACCAGCCGCAGGTCGGCGAGATGTTCGACGTCCTTCGTAAGCGCGATCGCGCCATCCTCGAACGCGACCTTCACCGGGGGCATGTGCTCGTTGTACCAGCCAGTCGAGAGCTTCACCTGCCACACCAGGCCGTAGACGACCTTCGTGGGATCGTCGTTCGGAATGTAGAAGCCGAACTCGCGCCCGAGATCCTCGGCAAGGTTCATGCCCATCCCGGTCGCGTCCACGGCCGCACCGACGAGGCGTGGGGTAGCCCTGATGATCTGCCTGGCGATGGCCTTCTGCTCATCGAACGGCACGTTTCTGAACTCGACCGTGAGGGCCGTGCGACGCCTGAGGAGGCCGTCGACCGCAAGCAGCGTGATGACAGCCGGATCGTTCATCCGCGCCGGGTCGTAGCCGAACGCATGAATGTGCTTCGGGCTAAGCAGCTTCAGCGCATCGTCGAGACCGTCAATCTGTGCCGCCAGGAGGTGCCGCCGATCGACCTCGGGGCGCTGCAGATAATCGGCGGGAAGCGCGACGCGCAGGATCGGTGCCTCTTCCGGGTCGAGCGTCATGCGCGCTTCGATCAGCGGAGCGGTGAGCCAGGCGCCGGAGCCCATCGACGGGATGCAGAACAGCTCCTCGTCAGCGCCGTCGGCATAAAAGTCGATGATATCCTGGCGCCAGGCCGCCTCGGCCTCCGCCGACCATTCCTTGCCGGTGACGAGGCAGATGCGCTCGAACAGCCCATCCTGCAGCGCCTGGTCGAAGTCGATGCGTTTGTGCTTGCCCTTGCGCCGCCCGCCGAGAATGTCCTGGACGAGCACGTTGAACTCGTTCTCGGAACCGTTATGGGTCGAGCAGACGACGACCTGGCCGCCCCACATGAGAAAGGCGAGTGCGGCCTTCAGCAGTTCCTTCAAACTGTCGACGAAGGCCGCCTCGTCGATGATGACCAGGCCCTGCTTGCCGCGCAGCGACCGCGGCGCCGATGACAGTGCGAGGATCTCGAAGCCCGACGCGAACTGGATCCGGAACGCCTTGATCTGACGCGTCTCGTCCGGTGTGCGCGGATCCGTGTCGTCGAAGATGAACTCCTGGACGTCGGCGGCGGCGATCGCATAGGCGCGCGCCCACATGGCGCAGGCGTCGATGAACTCGCGGGTCATCTCCTGGGAGTAGGAGATATACATCGCGTCCATGCCGCCGGCCGAGCGCGCCCTGGCGGCGCGCAGCACGGCATAGGAGGCGAGCCCCCAAGTGAGGCCGACGCGTCGGCTCTTCTCGATCACCAGGAGGGCCGTGCCGCTTTCCAGCTCGGCAACCGTGTCGCCCTGGTAGCGCAGTAGCACATTCGGCAGGCCGAGCTTGTCGGCCAGCTCCGGCATGATCTCGATCGACTCCCGGCGGAGCTGCGCCCAGTCGGCCTGACTGATCGGTGCGGTCATCGCGCCGCCCGCCAGAGCTTTGGCTCAACGTCGCGCGGAAGCCTATGCTTGCCGCGCGCCATCGGATGCGTGGGTGCACCGCCCGCGGTTCGACCAAAGCAATAGAGGTCCGGCCATGGCTCATCCCCGAACTGGATAGCTTCAATGACATGTTCGGCCCATTCCAAGTCCCAAGCTATCGCGCCCCAGCAGGCAATCACCATGTCCGCCGATTTCGCTTCGCGCACCACGACATCGAGATTTGCCTGCATCAGGTCGCGAGCGAGCCAGTCAGGGCCGTTCTCTTGCCAAGCCGCCCGCGTGCGACATTCCGCCGGGCTGCTGCTGATGAACGGGTAAAGGTTAACGGCTACGAACCTGCCGAAACCAAGCGCTTGCCCCCATCGCATCCACCACAAGGAAGTCGGATCGTCGCTAGCTCGACCGGCACGCGAAGGATTGCAGCCTATCATACAGGCGGTGCGCCCAGGTCCCCAGTCGCGGGTGAGGGTCAGACGACATGAGCCGGCATCCGCGAAGGTCGCATCGCGGCGCACCGAATTACTCCCAAAGAGATCGGTCGAACTCACGTCTTCCTCACCCCGAGGATCTTCGCCTTGATCGCCTCGGCGGTCTCGGCGGTCATTCCCTTCTCGCGCACGATCGTCTCGACGGCGTCGTCCACTTTGTCGCCGAACTCCTTCTCGACTTTGATGCGCCTTGCGGTCGACACACCCTGCGCCTGGGTGGCGCGGTAGAGAGCGCCGGCAAGCTGCATCGCGCCCTTGGGGTCGACGCCGCTTTCGCCAGCAGCAGTCAACACCTCGAAGACGAGCGTCTTGATCGCCTCGGCCGCAATGAGCGTCAGGTCGTCGGAGGCCTCCGCATCGAAGCGCTTCGAGATCGCCGCCGCAATCTCTCGGGTCTCCTCCAGCCGCCGGGTCAGCGTCGCGAGCCTGATCGAGTAGCGGTTGAACGCCGAGAACGACGGGATGGTGAACTCGAGCTCGCCGCGGTGCCCGCGCTTCAGCGCGTTGAGGGCGTTGAAAAACTCCTCGTAGATGTCGAGTTGGGTCCGCTCTCGGTCGCGCAGCGCCTCGGCCGCCGCGGCGATGATCGGGGATGCCTCCTCCGGCAGCTGTTCCATGCCGGACAGGCGGCCGCGGCCGGAACGCTTCGCCATGTCACGCCTCCGGAGATGGGCGCGCCACGCCTTCGAGGACCGAGCGGCGCTCGACGTGGTCTAGGCCGGCGCGGGTGATCGAGGCGATCATGACTGTGCCCTGTTCGGTCAATCTGACCGCGCTGACATCGTCGAGCTTGCGCAGTTGGGTTCGCACCCATTCGCGCGAGCGATGGTAGCCGAACGCGTCAAGAACCTTGACGAGGATATTCTCGTTCAGGCTGCCGCCGGTTTGCCTGGCGAGTTCGCGCAGGATGACCAGGCGGGCGTCGGCTTCGAGATGTTCGGCGTAGCTCACTTGCCATGCTCCAGGAGGTAGGTTTCGACGCGGGCGGCGGTCCGGGCCGACTGATCCGCTGAAGCGCCGATCTTCGCCATCTCGACCTGCATGTCCTTGAGCGTCAGTTGCAGCTCGTGGACCGACTTCTGGCTGGGAAGGTGCTTCAGTTCGTTCTCGATCGACTGGACCCGGCGCTCATGCTCGATGAACACAGCGTCGATCTTCTCCCACCGTTCGGCCTCGGCACTCTTGAAGACCTCCAGGTCCGTCATCGCCTTCTTCGCGCCGGAGCTTAGCCAGGCGTAGAGGAAGCCCCCCACCGAAATCAGAAGTGCGGCGACCCCCAGCCAGTCCTTGATTTCCTGAAGCATCACGCGCGTCTCCTCATGCGTTCCATGCGCCGCGCGCATTCGATGCAGTCGCGGGCATTGGGATACGCCTCGCGCCGGGCCGGCGAGATCTCCTCGCCGCAGTCACAGACGAGCCGCGACGAACGCACGGCAAGCTTCTCCTGGATGCGCGCCACGCGCGCATCGACCTCCTCGGCGACACGGGCCTCGGCCTGCTCGATCATGGCGTCGGTCGCCCTCATGCGCGGGCCTTCCAGCTGCGCACCGTCGTGACGGCACTCTCGCCCAGCGCCTTGACCGTGTGCCCGCCCATGTAGAAGCCGGAGAAGGTCAGGTAGAGCGAGAAGAAGGTGCCGACATCGACGATCAGCTCGATCGTCGAAGAGCCGCCAAGGGTTCGGACGATCATGTTGGCGAGCGGGACCAGGACGACGTGCCCAGACCACCAGTGCGTTGAACATCCACATGCCGGCCGGGCGCCAGGCCCAGGTCCACGCCGGTTCCGTCTTCATCTCTTCGAGCTGCAACCGGTTCTGTTCCCGCTGCTGCTCGACAAAGGCCGCGATCATTTCCGGCGCCTCGGCCTCGACCTGGCGCACGGCCTCCTCCAGCTCGTCGGTCGGCAGCCTCGGCAGCTCGTCCGGCGTGACGTCCGCCTTGCCGGCGATCGCGTCGATTACGGCGCCGCCGATCTCGCCCGCCTTGCCGCCGATCTTCTTCTCCAGGATCGATTTCACCAGCGGCGCGCCGACCTTGGCGGCGACGGCGATCAGGATGGTTTCGAGGCCCATCAGAACAGCTCCCAGATATTAGTCCCCGCCAGCGCCAGGCCGAGCAGGAAGAGGCCAGCGCCGGCCCAGCGCGCCACGACGAGGGTCGGGTTGCGCGAATAGTCGATGCGGCCGAGCATGAACGAGACCACGAAGACGCCGGCGCCGATCGCCATTGCCAGCAATGCTGCGAACCAGGCGAAGATGGCCGCGATCATGATCAGAACCCCCGCGGCGGAACGAACAGGCAGATCGTGCGACCGGCATCGACACCGGCCTGGTGCGCGCACCAGTGGAACTTGCCGTCCGGCGAATTGCGGATCCGCTTGTCGGTCATCGGCACGACCTCGCCGGTGCCGGCGATGACGAAGCCCTCGGGCCGCTCCTGCACCTCGCCCGTCGTCGCCTCGCGACAGTCGAAGTTCGAGCAACACGACAGCGGGTATGACCATCCGCTCGCGGCGTCGTGGACGTCGGCCTCACGCGTTCCGAGCGCGCCGAATGAGATCAGCAGCAGCACGACGAAGAAGGCGATCAGCCAATCGAGCCATTCCGGCAGATAGCTGAGCCGACCTTTTGAGAGCCAGGCGAAGCCGGTGGACAGGAACAGCCCTGCGGCGCCGACAAGTCCAAGGATGACGGCGAGGTCCATCACAGGCTCCTCAGCAAAGCGAGCAGCAGCTCTAGCCAGCCGGAAGGTTTCTCGACGGCGGGCGAGGCAGACTGCCGGTAGCGATCGAGCGCGGCGAGCGTCGCCGGCCCGGCGATACCGTCCGCGTCGAGGCCGGCCGCCGTCTGGAAGGCCCGCACCGCGTCGCGCGTCGCCGGTCCGAAATCGCCGTCGACATGGATCGCGTGGCCAGCGCGCCGCAGCAGCGTCTGCAGGTCGCGGACGGCGTCGCCCTTCGATCCCATCCGCAGCAAGCCTTCGTTCGTCGACGGCGCGACCGGCGCCGACGAGCCGAGCTGGCGGCGATAGGCTGCCGCGAGCTTCGTGTCGTAGCCGTACTTCTTGTAGTTCGGCCCGTTGTAGCCGCGGGCAAAGCCTGCCCAGTCGCGCCGTGCGAGTTCGTCCGACAGGCCTGCCTTCTCGATGTAGCGCACCATCAGGTCGATCTGGCCGGAGACCCCCGAGCGGGCGACATTGACCATGTTCCCGACACTCGAATAGCCGAGCCATTCCCAGTGCGAGCCCATCACCTGGCCGAGGCCCCACGACACCGATTCCAGCGCCGCCGTCGCGTCGATCTCGATCGCGCGATTGAGCATCGCCCAGCGGGCCGCCTGCGAGGCAGGGTTCTTCACCGCGCCGGCGGTAGGGCTGGCGAGCCCGGCCTTTCGCGCCACGGCGCGCTTGTCGGCCGGCAGCCGCCGATCGAAATAGTGGCCCTCGAAGCGGATCATCGGTTCCTTGCGGCCGTTGACCGTCGCGAACACCTTGCCGGCGCTCTCGATCTCGATCACGGCCAGCAGCGCCGGCGGCTCCCAGCCCTTGGCGTTGGCGATCGCGGTTGCGGCTTGGCGGGTTTCGGCGTCCATCGTGGCCCCCGGTGTGGAAAGGGCCGGCCCGCGAGAGCGGGACCGGGCCGGTTCGGGGGTGTTGTGGGCCTGTCCGGGCGCCGGATCATGGGGCCGGTTTCGGCCCCCCTTGCTGATCAGAAGAGTTTGCCTTGGGGGCCGTCGTCCTCATCACCGCGCAGTCTGCGGCGATGGTCCTTGACGGTTGACTTCGCGACGCCGAGGGCGTGCGTGATCCTCGCTATCGAGTATCCGTTCTGCGTCATTTCGGCAATGGCGGCCCGGCGCTTGCGCTTTTGCCCGACAAGCGCGGGCGGAATATCGATCTTGCTGCCGCCGAACTCCTTCGCCAGTGCCGCTGCGGCCTCGTCGCCTACTAGCTTCGGCAGCCAGTGCTGCGGCCCGAAACGGCGCGGGATGTAGACCGTCTGGCAACCCTTCTCCCGGCCGAGCATCAGCGCGGCGCGTACGCCGGCGACATCGGCGATTCGGTTGAGCAGAGGCGAGAACCAGGAGCGGTCAGGATCGTGCGTCAAAGCCGGTCCCCGAGCGTGTTCTGCAGCTCGAGCTGCTGCGCCGTCACGAGCCGCAGCCGCGCCTCCAGCTCGACGCGACGGAAGGAACGCGGCGGCAGAAGCTTGATCCGCCGGATCAGTTCCTCGCGCTGCACCTGCAGCCGGTCGATCGCCGCCAGCTCACTCCAGACGAGGAGCGGCGGCGGGTCGATCGGGCGGATGCGGGCCATGGCCGTCAAGCGTCCTCTCCCGCGAACTTGGACGCTTCCTGGCCCCACACGTCATTGCCCGGCCAGGGCTCACGCGCGAACAGCTCGCATGCGAAGCGGTCGGGGATCAGCCTTGTGACCATCTCACGGATCTCGGGCGGCTTGCGGCTGTGCTCGCGCCGCAATGCGTCGATCAGATTCCGGACCGATTTCGACCGGGTGGCCGGCTCGCCGATCGTCCCAACGAGGAACGGCTCCGTTGCGGAGCGAAGAAGGTAGCCGGTCCCGAACACGGGCTTGCCGGTCGGCGTCCGTTTCACCCAGGCGCCGCCCGTCTTGTAGCTGAAGCCCCAAGCCGACATGACGCGCATTGCCATCGGCAGATGCGGCCAGGTCGACCAGAGGAAAAGGAGGCAGTCGCCGCCGGCGAGATGCGCGACCGGCAAAGCGGAGATCTCCGCCTCATCCATCGTGGCGTAGTGCTTCTCGGGGCTCTTCTCGTAGCCCTTTTCCGAGCGCATGCGATACGACCACGGCGGATCGGCGATGATCGCGCCATACTTGAACGGCATCAGGGAACCGAAGGGCCATGGGGTCATGAGGTCACCCCCCCCCCACGTGCGGCAGCGCGCTCACCGGCTCGCCTCCGGCTGGATGCCGCGGATCGTCACGACCAGCGACGAGACCAGGTCGCTGCGCTGCGAGCGATAAGCCAGCCGAGCCGTGAACGTGCCATTGGCGGCGCGCCAGATGCCCGACTTCGGCGACAGCCAGTAGCCTTGGTCGAGAAGCCCGGCATGCCCGGTCCACAGCTCTGCAGCCATGCGCTGCAGGGTTTCCCGGTCGAGCTTGAGGAGCCAGCTCTTGCGACGACGCTTGCTCATCCCCGCACCTTTCTCACCCGCTCGCCGAGCGTGTTCATGATGCCCTTCCACTCGCCCGCCTTCATCTGGCCGAGTGGGCGGAAGGCGCGCGCCTGGACGAAGTTGTGGAAGGCGGTGAAGTCGCGTTCGACGACGTGGGCGTTCGCCAGGAGCGACCACTGCGCCATGGCGATCTGTGCGCCCGGCTCGCGCAGCCAGGCCGGCTTGTCGCTGCCGTCGCTCCAGTCGACGCCGGCCTCGCGGGTGAGCCATCCCTTGATCGCCTCCACCGCCTTGCGTGCCTCGGCCGCGTCGACGAGGAAGCGGACATGGTCGATATGCGTTTGCCGCCGGACGAAGGCGATCAGCGCGGCATCGTCGCGATCGCGCACGACACCGAGGTTCCAGCCGGCGATCCAGAGCGCCTGCAGCTTCTTCGCGAACCGGCCTTCAAGCGGCTTTCGAGACCCGTTTGAACCGGGTTTGAAACCGCCCCCCTGGCGCCGCATCTCGTCAAGCACGGCCTGCCGCTCGGCTTCGGACATGTCGCCCGCCGAACGCTTCCCGGTCACGCGCTGCAGCAGGTCGCGATAGGTGTCGTCGTCGAGGCCGAGCTGCTTCTTCGCGACATGGATGGCGGCGGTCGGGTTCATGACAGCGCCCTTTCAAGATCCTCGGCGATAGAACGGAGGAGGACCGGCTGCCCGTCGACCAGTTCGCAAAGTTCCGGCGGGCCGATGAGGTGGGCTCTCACCAAGCGTTCGCCGTCCCGTTGGACGACTTCGAAGCACCCGCGATTGAGCACACGCGCGAGAACGTCTTCGATCTGACGGATGCGTTGCCAATGGTCCATCAGCGCAGCTCCTGCACGAGGTCGCGATCATCGAGCACAGCGTCGACCAGTCCGTCCTCGGCTACCTTCTCGATGATGAGCCGCATCAGCTGCTCGACATTCATCTGGCGCGCTGCGGCGGCCGGCCGGAGCCTCTGCCTTGTGTTGAGGGAGATGCTGGCGACCACGTCGAAGGACGGTCTAGGAACGTGGTCACCAGCGTGTTTGGGCCAGCGCGCCGCGGAGCATTCGAGCGCGCTGACCGTCTTCACGTCGATACCGATCGCCTCCGCGATCTCGCGCGTGGTCCGTCCCTGCCGGCGCATGGCCAAGACGGCCTCGGTTCGGCTGCTGTAACCGAGCGTGGCGATGGCACCGCTCATGACAGCACCCTGTGTTGGCGATCCACCTCGTCGGACACGTGGCGCCCGAGCCTCACCCCGAACTCGATCGCCAGCTCGTGTGGATTTCGGTCTTCGCAGCAGATGCCGGCAACGACGTTGAGCAGCACCGTCAAAGCCTCGCCGATATGCAAATCGTCGTCCTCGTCGGCGAGGATGTCGAGGATGGCGGCTTCGGGACCGAGTGTAGCTGCGTTGACCACCTCTCAGCCCTCCCTCGGCTCGATCAGCGTCGGACCGGAGCCGGCGAGGTTCAGCGGGTCAGCGCCTATCGCCTTTGCGAGCAGATCGTCGCAATATTCGGCGTGCGACTTCACCTCGTTTGAGAGGTCACGGAGGATCTTCGCGCCCGTGTGGAAAGCGCCGTCGCGCGCATAGGTCCTGGCGAGATCAAATTCGCGCTTCATCCGCTGGTGGATGTTCATCCCCACCTCCTCACGCCTTGGCCATGTCGATCGTGACGGGCTCCCAGCGGGCCTTGTGGTCGGCGCGCTTGTAGAACCGGACGTAGATCTTCGATCCGACGACCCGCATGGCGTCGCGGATCGCGTCCATCGCGCGCTTCCAGCGCTCGTCCTCGATGTCGAGGCGCAGCAGCATGAAGATCTCGGCACGGTTGATCTGACCTTCCTTGTCTGTGTTGAACGCCCGCGTCACGATCGCCCGGATCTCCGGCCTGGCGTCGGAGGCCCACTCGGTCAGGCATTCGTCGACCAGGCCCTTGGCAATCTGCAGCTGCGCCCCGAAATCGATCGTGTCGGCAACCTGCACCTGCACCTTCTTCAGCCCGTCGAAGGTCATGAACGTCTTGTTGCCCTTCGCTCCGCCCTTCGCAGAGCCGTATTCCTGGGCGAGCAGCGCTTCGAAGGCTTCGAGATCGTCGAACGTGTGAAGCTTGAACCGGGTCACCTGCGCCGACAGTTCGTCGGCGTAGCCGAAGATCTTCCGCACCGTCTCGTCTTCGAGCTTGTGCTCGGCCTTGATCATCTCCACCGGCACGAGATTGCCCTTGGCGTCGGGCATGTAGGCGCGGCCGTTGACGATCGTCTCGCCCGTCGGGCGGCCTTCAAGAATCACTGCTTCCATCGGTCTTCTCCTGGGTTTCGCCGCTCAGCGCGGCCATGAGGGTTCGGACGCGTTCCGCCTGGGTGCGGATCGCGTGTTCGCTGGCGGCGTCGGCCGGCAAGGCGACGGCCCGCGCGAGCAGGTCGGCTTCGATGCAGATCTCCCAGGCGCGCTCGACAAGCTGCGCCAACGCCACGATCGCCGCGCGGCTCACCACCGCCCGTTCCGGATCCGCGATCAGACGGCCGGCGGCGTCGAGGATGTCGACCTCGGCGGCCTGCTCGAACAGCTTCGTCACTTGAGCCTCCCGTGCCGACGCATCACGGTGGCGAGCTTGAGATTGGCGATGAACAGCTTCTTGCGCGCCGTGATCTCGCCCTGCCCGGCATAGCGGGCCTGGAGCAGCCGGTCGGTGAGCTCGCCCACCGCGCGCGCCGCCGACATGATCTCGTCCGTCTCCATCTGGGCGGCGGTCCTGCGCCGCGCCACCGGCTCCATCAGCCGCGCAACCTCCTGGTCGACGAGCTGCTGGACGATCGGCTCGATATGACTGGCAATGAGTGTCGCGTTGCTCCTGGACATCACGCGCCTCCGTCCGGCTTCTGCCGCGCGTTCGGGCACCCGCCTCGGCATGCCTTGAACATCTGGACGCGGTGGGAAGAGGTCGCGGCGAAAGGTTTCTTTTGCCAGTCCAGGCAGCGGTCGCGGCCGATCTCGCCGAGGACCGGGCAATTGACCGTTTCCGACATCACCGCGCCGCGCACCTTGCCGGCAACACTGCCCATGTCGCCACGATATTTGTTCGCGATGACGGTGGAGACGGCGGACGCGCTATAACCGATATGCCTGCCCGCGCCGGAGAGGCCCTCCCTATCCGCAAGGCGAGCGAGTTCCGCGACCCACTCCGGCAGCAGCGTGCCCCACGCGGCCGCGGCCTTTTCGAGGAAGCTCGGCCCGGTCGGTCGAAGGCCCTTTTTCGGCCCACGGTTCATGGTCGATCCTCCTCGGCAAGGATGTCGCCAAGGATCCGCGATGTGTTCTGGTCGTAGACGAGTTTCGACCGCAGGATTTTCGGGGGCTTGGGTCCCGTGTCCGCGCTGCCTTTCAGCCGCCAGCAGCGCTCCGTGCCAGGCTTGCCGGCATCTATGACGATCAGCGCTCCGGCCTGGGCCAGCCGGGTCGAATAGGCGAGCGCCGTCGCGCGGGCGACGACGACGTCGTCAGTGCTCGCAAGCACGGCAAGTTCGCTGGCCGTCCAGCCGGCGCGCTGTCGTCGCATGACGTTCCACATGTTCTGCTGCGACAGACCGACGGTGCTTCGATCGCCCTGGCGGGAAATGACCGGCGTGGCGGATTGCCGCCTGGAAACGCAAAACATCGGCTCGGAGGTGCCGTTGCGCCCGAGCCGGCTCTCAGCTGTCCGCTCGATGTAGCCTGCGTTCTCCAACCGTCGCATATAGGTCGAGACGTTCGAGCGGTGGCTTTCAGCCGAACTCTTGTAGATGTCGCCGACCGTGAAGGCGCTCCGAGCCTCCATCATCGTCGCCCAGAGATGTTCCTGCCCGCGTCGGATCGGCTCACAGCCTGCAACACGGATCTTGAGCACGGCGGACATCAGGCGGCCCTCCGCGAGGGCGCCCGGCCCGTGAAAATGGTACCGTCATAACCTGCCAGGCCGACACGGCTGACGCGACGCGCTCGCGCGAACTGCGCCACCTCGTTGAGCGAGGCGACGATGCGGCTGGCGACACCGTTCGTCGCGCTCAGTATGCGCCGCAGCAGATCCTCCTCGATCTCGATCGAGGGCTGATAGGCGCGTGCGAGCACGATCGCGTCTTCGAGGTCGCACGGGTTTGCCATGCCGTAGGCCGTGACGCGATTTGCGCAGCGCTCGTAGCTCGCGAGCTTCTGCGGAAGCTGCTCCTCGCCCACGAGCAGCACAGGCACGCCCGCGCCCTTGTAAACGTCGCGGACCAGTTCGATCATGCCCTTGTCGACGAGCTTGTCAGCTTCGTCGATGATGATCAGGCGGTCGGGGTCGTCGCGCAGGCGCTCCAGGATCTCCATCATCATATGGGCAATGGTGCCGCGAGGCTTGCCGCCGAGTTCTATGAGCAGGCTTTCGACGAACACCTTTCGTGTCCAGAAGTCGAAAACTTCGAAATAGGCGGCTCTCACCTTGTTCTGGAGATACGTGGACGCCTTCGACTTGCCATAGCCGCTGGGTCCGAAGAACATCCCGAGCCGGTCGACGCCGGCAGGTTGATCGATGATACGAAACGCTACATCCAGGCAGGTGGTGACGTTCTTGAGCGGCGCGAGCGTTCCACTCTTGCTACCAGGCTGAGATTGCTGCATTAAAGGCTCCTCGTAGTCATTTTGAAGCCCGGCCTTGCCGGGTGTTTTTTTCAGGAACGCGAGACTGGCGCCTGGTCGCCGGAATCTTCCAGCATTGCCTTTCGGGACTTGTATTCTGAACTCTGCTGGTAGCTGCCGAGCTCATGCGCCTCGTCTTCGCTGAGCGGCGCGCCAGCATCCCGCCGGCGCTCGATCTCGATCATGCGGGCAAAGCGCTGAGCGGGCGCCTCTTCGCGACGCAGCGGAGTGACGTTGCCGGCGCGATCGTCGGATCCCGAGAGTTCGGCCACCAATCGCTGGTGGCGCATCTTTGCCGCATCGTCGAAAACCGCTCTTCGAGGCCCCTTCAAATGCGCATCGAAAGACTCGATGGCGGCGGCGATCTGCGGCGTCGAATGATCCTGCGTCCGTCTTGGCAGCGGAACGACGTTCTCCAGCCCCTTCATGCGCTCGGCGGCCTCGGCCTCCTTTACCGCCATGTGGCGGGGGAAGTAGTCACCAGGCTTGATATGACGCGTCGCCGCGATCGCCGGGTCGATGCGGCTTCTTTCGACCGCCTTGCGCTTTGCCCGCGCCTCCTTCAGCCGCTCGACGGGATTGACGCCGGCCAGGCTGTAGCAGACGGCCACGGCCAGGAACTCGTGCCGGTCGGGGGAATAGGCGCGAACGATGCCGGCATCGCCGGGGTCCAGTCGGACGAACACCTGGGTGCGCGGCAGGATCTCGGGGGCCTGATAGTAGTGATGGTCGATCCGCAGCCCCTTCTTGGACATGGTGCGGATGCCGCCGCCGCCGGCAAGGGGCATGAGCAGCACGTCGAGCGCGCGTTCGTCGACGGTGCGGATCGGTTTGACGGAAGCAGCGGCGAGCTGGGCGGGTATGACCTTGCCGAGGCCGACGAACTCATGCTCGGAGGTTTCGTAATCGACCACCCACCGGTCTATGCGCGCCTGCAGTTCCGCCGCCGTCAGCTCGACGCAGAAGGCGTCCTTGTCGTCGCAATGGAGGCGGGCGGCAAACGCCTTGCGGGCCTCGATCTCCTTCCGGTCCTCGACGTCGTGACCGATATAGCCGGGCTGTTTGGTGCAGAATCCATATTGGAACGTCTTGATCGCCCGCTCGACATGGCCCTTCTCCTGGGGCGAGTAGCGGGTGGATCGCTGGACATCGATGTTCAGCGCATCTAACAGGCTGATTGTCTCGATCGCAGTGAAGTCCGTTCCATTGTCGGTCTTCACCGCCACAGGCGCACCCCAGGCCAGCAGGGCCTTGCGCGTCATCAGGTTCACGGCAGAGGCCCGCGGCGTCTTCGAGGTGGTGATCACGACGCGCCGCGTGGCAATATCGATGCAGAGATAGATCGAGTGGCGGCCATCCAGGCACATGACGTCGACCGGAGACGCATCGACCTGCCAGAGCTGGTTGGGATCCTTCACCCATGAATAGGCGTCGGTCCCCGACAGCGCGAAATGGGAGCGGTGCTTGTCCGGGTTCGTTACGAGCGCGAGAGGCACCTGCTCTTCGACCTTCAGCGCCTTGAGAAAGTGCTGGAAGGTGCGAAGCGGCGGCATTGCGCCGACCTCACCGTGTCGCAGCACGATCTCCTTTCCGAACTCGGCGATGCAGTCGGTCCGGACTTCGTCGGCCGTAAAGTGCGGCTTCGCGACAAGCACGCCGAGGATGTGATCACGCAATCGGCCGCCGTTGGCCGTGTGCAGCACGCCGGTTCCCTTGCGGGGCGGCGGCGGGGTCGTGTCCGAGCTGGAGCGCCTTGCCCTTCGCAGCAGATGAAAGCCACCGCGCCAGCGAGCGCTTTGAAACCGCAGGGACCGCTTTCAGGATCCATCCCTCGATCTCGATCAGCCCCTGGTTATATCGGTCCGTGAAGATCTGCAGGCGGCTGACCTGGGTGAGCGCCAGCCCGTCCGACAGGCGTCGGAAGGCGCGAATGATGGCAAGGCGGGCGTCGCGTTCGAGTGTCGCGCGAGCGTTGGTCGCGCCGACGGACATGGTGATGTGCTCGGACGGGGCCGGATCGCCGCCGGCGATCTGATGCCGGCGGCAATATTCGATCCGGGCAAGCGTCGGCAGCTGATGGATATGGAATTCGGTTCCGCCGCCACCCTCGCGTCCTTTGCGTGGCCGTGCCAGCGCGGGATGGTCGAGCCAGCCGTAGCGTTCCGCGAAGAGCTGGACACCCCGCTTCGTCGCCGGCAGGTCCGGCAGCGCCTCGGCCGCGATCTCGCTTGGGGTCAGCCACTCCTTCATCGAGCGGCTCCCAATTGGTCGACTATCTCCCAGCCCATTCCGGGAGTTGATCTGACTCCCAGGTTGAGACGGCCGAGCGAGGGTCTGATCCTAGCGAGATAGACGTCGATGATGCGTGGCTCGGGCTCGTCCCACTCCGACCGGGCAGCCACCAGCGAGGAGTGGAGCTGTTCTCTGCGAGCAAGCCGTGGGAACGCAGACACCAATGCTACGAAGACCAGGAACTCCGCTGGCTTTAGACGAACTGTTACTAGACCACGGGTGATCGTGTTCCTGTCGTGATCCAAGGTCAGCGACGGGAGCAGCGTGGGGCTTGAGAGACCGCAGTGCGGACAGCATCGGGTCACAGTGCGCCTCCCTGCGGGAATGCGTCGTGCAGCCGTCCGTCGAGCAGCCGGCCGGAGTGCTTCTTACCGACCCGGAACATGACCACTGGCCGGTAGCCACCGAACGCATCCGACGAGCCGCTCTGACGCTGCGTTCCATCGGCCCGCAGCACAATCTCTTCGACCTTGCAGGCACCGCCATTACCGAAGAGCGCATCCACCTCTCGGTCCGTCATCTGGCAGGCTGCTGCCCACGAACCCCACTGCTTAAAGTCAAAGGCGATGCCGTGCGCGGCGCAGAAATTCCGCGCGAGGCGGTGCCAGTGCGGATGTGAAGGTCGCGCGCTGACGCCGTCCATGTCGCTCTCGCCGCCGGCCACCAGCCAGCGGATGAACTCCCATCCATCCCAGTAGATGGGCCCGAGCGCAGGCTCGTAGCTTACCCAAGTTTGCCACCCTTCGGCGTGAACTAGATATAGTGGCAGGCGCCGCTCCTCCGCGCGCTGCTGATCTTCGACGGAGGTTCCGAGCCAGACGTTTGCAAGAGGCTTGTCCCAGCTCACGGTCGAGCCATCAGACAACGTCAGGCGCCGGCCGGCGCGTATATACCGGCACATGCGGTCGGGGCGTTTCGTCAGCACCTGAAACGTGTGCTGCTGGGCAAGCGCCATGACGGCGAAGGCGCGGTCGATCCACTCATCGGGAACAGCGTCATAGAACAGGTCGGCATGCGCGCAGACGAAGATCTTGCGCGGCTTCGTCCAACGCAGGGGCTGATCAAGCCAGCCCTCGTTGAACCGCACCGCACCCGTCCACACCGGGCCGTTCTTGGTTTCGACGGTGAGGCCTTCGCGGCTCGGATGGTTTCGCAGGCGAGTTCCCGCCAGTTTCATCGCATAGCAGAAGCGGCATCCCGGGGACGTCACCTGACACCCCGTCACCGGATTCCAGGTGGCATCCGTCCACTCGATCGCGGTTCCGTCAGCCATCCGCCCCCTCCCTGCAGGTGCATGCGACCGTCCGGCCGGAACAATGATGCGCCACCGCTCCGCCAGGGCATCCGCATCGCGGCCAGTGGGCGCAGTCGAAGACGATGCCGGCGCCGTGGCAGCGCTCGCAAAGAGGAGCGCCTGCCGCCGGGGAGGAGGAGACGGCAGGCGCCTGCCGCAGCCAGCCGGGAAGGGCCGGCGCGGAAAGGATCAGGGACAGCAGCGACATCAGATCGCTCCGAGCATCGAGGCGATGCCCATCAGCAGGGCGGCGACGATCGTGCCGATCAGCACCATTTCCTGGACCAGCAGCGCGCGGCGCAGCGCGGCCAGCCGGCGCGAGACGGTGGACGCCCGCGCGCTCAATTCAGCACCCGCCCGGCCAGTACCAGCAGGCTGGCGACGTCCGCCAGCGACAGTATCCCGTAGGCAAAGAGCGCGACGGCGATCAGCGAGCTTATGTCCTGCAGCATGTCCTTCATCGTCTTGCCCTCCACTCGGCATCGAAAGCCTGCTCGTCGCGCGCCGCGCGCTCGCGGGCCTCGCGGGCCATCTCGCGTCGCAACAGCGCCTCGTATTTTTTCGGAACGGCGATCAGCCCGGCTTCTTCGAGAAGCACGTTCAAGGCGCGCGCATCGCCGGTGACGGCGACCAGTGCGGCCAGCCGCACGGCGGAGATCGAATGCTGCTCGCGCGCCTGGCTGGCATAGCCGTCAAGCATCGACTTGGAGACGGCGACCTTGGTCATGTCCGTCATCTCGGCCGCGATCTCGGCACGCGACATGCCGGCCTCGTCCATGGTGATCGCGACCGCCTTCGACAGGCGCCCCGACAGTGACCACGCCTGCACCGCCTCCGGGTCGAAGCGATCGACCACCTGCTCCGGCTGATAGTCGCGGAACAGGTCTGCGGTGAACGTGTCGCGCCGGGGCTTTTTCATCAGCCGCCCCGCTCGGCCAGCCAGCGCCGGATCGCGCCTTCATGCAGGTCGAAGAAGCGGTTCTGGTCCTTCTCCTTCATGCGGGAAAACACGCCGGACAGCTTTTCCCAGGCCGCGGAGGGACGAGGCTTCGGCGCCCGGTCGATCTCGGCGATTGCATCGCTGACCGAGGCTGCGGGACGCGCCGTGCGCGTCAAGACACCGACGATCAACTGCTGCCGGCCCACCGGCTCGGAGGCGAGTTGCAGCAGCTCGGACTGGTTTTCGGCGATCGGATAAAGGGCGATGGCGTCGCGCAGATCGGCCGGGATCGAGGCGATCTTGACGGCCAGGAAAATGCTGCGCTCGGATAGCTGGAACGCTATCTGAGCGGCCCGCGTGAAACTTACTGCAAACTTTGCAGTAAGTTCTTGCTGGTCGGCGTCCTTCGGCTTCCGTCCGCCCTTTGAGATAGCGTGAGCGGCGTTATAGATCTCCCGCCAAGTCGCAATGTCGACGGACCGATCGAGCACCGAGGGCTCGCGTCGGGCGAGGTTCTCGGTGATTTCCCGCAGCTTGATCTCCGCCTCGGAGGCGAAGGTCGCGGCATCTTTCACGGCCGCGCGGATAGTGCTCCAGCCGGCCTTCGAGCCTGCCGCGAGGCGGTGCGCGCCGAAGACGAGCTGGAAGCGGTCGCTCCGGGCGATCACTTCGATCGGCGACAGCTGCCCCTGCGAGGCGAACAGGCCGGCCAGCGTCTCGACCCATTTCGGATCGAGCTTCCTGCGCCCGGCCGGCACGTCGATCAGGTCGATGGCGATGTCAACGATCGCGTCGGGATTTGACGGAACGGGCATTAGACGAGCCCTCCGCTGTCAAAATCCGCCGTGCGATTTGACCTTTCCGCGACGCACCGTCTCCGGCTAGCGTCGGTGATCAGTCGGTTCCGGACGGCGCACCACCGCCGCCCGGAACCTCTCATCCCCTCGAACCTCGAATTGGAGGAGACGATGCAGGAACCATTGAAGGATCGCGTCGAAAAGCTGGAGGTGCAGCTCTCGGCATATGAGCTGCTGCTCAGAACCGCGCTGGCCAAGCTGTATGCAAGCCACGAGGACTTCGCTGCCGAACTGGAGGCGATCATCGGTCACGAAGCCTTTCCGAGAGGCTGGTCGGACCGCATGACCCGCGAGCAGGAAGCCCGGGTTCAACACATCCACGAGATGGCGTGGAAGTGCATGAAACGGGTTCGGGAAGATGCTCTTCCCTTCGAGAGCGAGTGGAAAACCACGGAGGCAGATCTACCTCGGCCTCAGCTCTCTCCAACCGCTCGGCAAAGGTCGGAACGCGCCCCTGCGGCGGATGCGAGGCCGGCCGCGCGCTTCCGGCCAGAAGACTTCTGATCAGGCGCCGGATCACGCTGCCGCCCTCCCGTTGGGATTCGGACTCGCAGGCGGCGTGTCGTATTTGCTAGAGAGGACGACGGCGGTCCGTTTGGGATACCGGCCATCGAATTCGAACAGCTCCTCGGCCGGCACGCCGAGGAAATCGGCGATGGCTGCCTCGGCCTTTGCGTTGGGGCGCTTCCAGACGTGACAGACCGAATGCGGGCTGATCTCGTAGATCTCCGCCAGCTTGGCCAGGGTCATGCCCCGCGACCTAAGCTCGGCGAGGATCGTGTGACGGTTCCAAATTCGTCGTGCCATCGAACTTCCCGACTTGAGGCCGGACACCCGGCTTTTTGTTGGTTCATGCAGTAGAAATCTGGCCCGAGATCATGGGCCGTATCGATAGCAATAACCCCAAGTGGGGTGTCAATCAACCCCATTCGGGGTGGATGGAGAAGATTTTATTCAAATGGGAGACGACGCCGACGAAGAAGCGTTTCTGCAGCGAATTCGCGACGCCATACAGGCCGGAGGAGGTGTTCCCGCCATGGCTGAGCGCACAGGAATTCCGAAGAAGACGCTTGAGAAGTATCTTGCGAAGAGCAGGACAGCGTCGTTTGCAAACGCGACAAGGATCGCAGCAGCTGCTGGTATCCCGATCAGCGTTCTAGCAGGCGAGCCACTTGTGCAGATGCAGACGCAAAGCATCGTCACAGCTGTCGTTCCGGCCGAGGCAATGCGCGTCGTCGACCAGGTCCTGCGCCGGGTCTATCGCGAAGACGGCGTGAAGCTGCCGGCCGACGCGCTTATGCCCGAGACGATCCGACATCTGCAGGCGCTTGTTTCCCGTATGGACAATCCGGCCGACGAGGCCGAGGCGCGCTCGTTGGCACCATGGCTGGAAAACCGGATACGAACCGAACTGAAAGCGGCAGCCGCCGCGCCCGGCACCGGCAAACGCGAGGCTTCCTAATCGTCCGCTAGATCTCGTGGGATGGCGTGAACGCAATAAACGCACTTGCCCGCGCGATCGCGGGCTTAGGCACGGCAACAATAGAGAATGATCACGCGCCGCTGGCCGTCAGTATGTGTCCAATGGTCTCCCCCAAGCCCCTTAGCAGGCTATCAGTAGCACTCTTGGAGGATCAACCATTTGAGACCACTCAAATAGTTGGCGTCGATTGCATGCCGGGATTGCGATAGTGTTGGGAACTGGGAGGATCAGATGAGAGCGTTATTTGCCCTTACGACTTTGATTGCCGCCTCTGGGGTGGCCCAGGCTCAGACGATCATCGACGACTCCAATCGCACCTTCCCCCGACCTACTTTCGAGATCGTGGTTCGTGCCTTCAACGTTGGGACGTATGATCCCGTCGCCCTGCAGTTCCGCAATCTCCGCCGCGACGGTGACATCGTCTGCGGTGAGGTGA
The DNA here is from genome assembly GCF_024699925.1 of Mesorhizobium sp. J428. Lineage (NCBI taxonomy): Bacteria > Pseudomonadati > Pseudomonadota > Alphaproteobacteria > Hyphomicrobiales > Phyllobacteriaceae > Mesorhizobium > Mesorhizobium sp. J428. The sequence continues at coordinate 764,182 of NZ_JAJOMX010000001.1, read as the reverse complement.
ACGGCAAGAGCCTGTTTGGCGCCTACACCGGCTTTCGCCCGTTCGGGACCGACCTCAACTTCACTGCCTTGGCGCTGACACCCTTCCGTGAAAACCGCGACACGGGATCGTTCAGTTTCGCGAAGAAGGAAGCTGGCCCGAACCTGCTGTCCACGATCGCAGAAGTTTGTCGCGTGCCGATGTAGCGGTCTTCCGGATTTCGGACCTCGATGGGTGGAGACCTTGCTGTGAAATGCAGCTGAGCCGAAAGCAACAAGAGTTCCCACCTCGCCACAATTCACGTGTGGCCGGGGCGTGCAGTTATCTCAATGCTTTCAGTATCTTGCGGCGATTCCACGCAAATGTGGCAAGGTGGGAAGCGATTTCCCACCTCGGATTGATTTCATTGCGTTTTTCGGCACCGGAATCCTGCTTTTTTCGCCTTTTCAAAGTTGCGCGCCGCCCCAACGCCGCCTACCGCCCCTTCGCCCGCAACCCTGTGGATTTCCAGCATTTTTCGCCTGATCCCGGCTGTTCCCGCCTAATCCCGGTAAATGCCATGTGTTCTTGCGCGTTACACGTCTTCATCGCCCTTCCCCCGACAGATGTCAGCGGCGGATTGGCATACCCAATACAATCGTCGTTTGTGGCAGGGGAGGTCTTCGACAGGAGCCAGAAGGAGCGCCGCGTCGACAAGGTCCGCTCTGCGCCTCGCTCCGACGCTCATGCATGGCGTGCGGTTTGCTGGTTCTCGGTTCGGTTGCGAAGGCGTTTTGGCTTCTCGCGAGATACCTCAAAAGCCCGGGAAGTCTCTGCCGGCTGTTGCTAGCTTGTTGCTGGGTTTTGGCCGAGCGCTCCTCGCGCGAGCTGGCAACACTAAATAATCCAACTAAATCATGAAGTTCGAATGGTGGGCGTGACAGGGATTGAACCTGTGACCCCTACGATGTCAACGTAGTGCTCTCCCGCTGAGCTACACGCCCATCCGACGCGGCGCATACATCATGCCTGACGCCGGGCGTCAATAGCCAAATGGCGGGGAAATGAGCGCGCCCAGCGGAGCCGGGCAGGGGGCGGGCGGCGCTCAGGCCGCCTGCAGCATCTTCTCGACCTCGTTGACGAGATCGCGCAGGTGGAAGGGCTTCGACAGGACCTTGGCGTCGCGCGGAGCCTTCGAATCGGGGTTCAAGGCGACGGCGGCGAAGCCGGTGATGAACATCACCTTCAGGTCCGGGTCGATCTCGGTCGCGCGGCGGGCGAGCTCGATGCCGTCCATCTCCGGCATGACGATGTCGGTCAGGAGCAGCGAGAACGGCTCCTCGCGCAGCCGCTCGTAGGCCGATGCGCCATTGTCGAAATCGGAGACGTCGTAGCCCGCCCTCTCCAGCGCCTTCACGAGGAAGCGGCGCATGTCGTCATCGTCTTCCGCAAGGAGAATTCGTGCCATTGTCCCGTCCGAATCACATGTGCAGGCGGATGAAAACCCGCCCGTTAACCATGTTCTGTATATGAAAGGCGGCGGGTAAATATCAAGTGAACGCGCGCGCCCACTGCCGGCAGCCGCACTGGACAGGACGCCGTGCGGGTGGCACGGTGCGGGAACTGCCGGCATGGCCTATCCAACCGACCGAAGATTGATGAACGCAGGCGCGGACTTCGCTGAAACGACACCCTTTTTCGAGATCGCGCCCGCGGATCCTGTCGTTCCCTTCGTCTTCAACTCGCCCCACAGCGGTAGCTATTACCCGGAGCGCTTCCTCGGCATGATCCGCCTCGACGGCGAGGGCATCCGCCGTTCGGAAGACTGCTATGTCGACGAACTCTTCGCCGGCGTCGCCTCGCTCGGCGCACCGTTGCTCGCCGCCAACTTCCCGCGCGCCTATCTCGACGTCAACCGCGAGCCGTGGGAGCTCGACCCGCGGATGTTCGCCGAACCCCTGCCGCCGTTCGCCAATGCGCGCTCGGCGCGTGTCGCGGGCGGGCTCGGCACCATCCCTCGTATCGTCGGCGAGGGTCAGGACATCTATTCGGGCCGGTTGCCGCTGGCGGAGGCGCTCTCGCGCATCGACCTGTTCTACAAGCCCTATCACCAGCGCCTGCGCAGTCTCCTGATGCGGGCGCATTCGCATTTCGGCCGCGCGATCCTGATCGACTGTCACTCGATGCCGGCCTCGATCCGGGTGGGGGAGGCGGGGCTGCGGCCGGATTTCATCCTCGGCGACCGGTTCGGCGCATCGGCGGCGGGGCCGCTGTCGGAACAGGCGATCGCGATCCTGACCTCGATGGGCTACACGGTCGCCCACAACAAGCCCTATGCTGGCGGGTTCATCACCGAACACTACGGCCGGCCGGGCAAGGGCCTGCACGCGATGCAGATCGAGATCAACCGCGGCCTCTACATGAACGAGCGGACCTACGAGAAGTCGGCCGGCTTCGAGGCGTTGGCGGAAGACCTGACCGAGTTCTCCGCGCGGCTGATGGCATTTGCCGACTTCTTCTTCGACCGCCCGGCGCTCGCCGCCGAATAGCCGCCCGCATCCGCTCCGGCCGGACAAAAAAAGACCGCATCGTTCGCACGACGCGGTCCAAGTCTAGGGAGGAAACGCCCAAGGAGGGCATAGACGGGCGAACCCGTCTGTCGTTACAATCTTGCTGCATTGCACAAATGTCAAGGCGAAACGCTTAAAAATAATTCACACTGATTTGCCTGCCTCCAAATGTGGCAGATAGGCAACGAAACAGGGGGATACATGACCGTCAGCGCCGACTTCATGCGCCGGCTGGCCGCCGTCGCGGCCGCGGAGACGCTGCCGCGCTTCAGGATGGAAGGCTCGATATCCAACAAGGAAGCGTCGGGGTTCGATCCGGTGACGGAGGCCGACCGCGAGGCGGAGCGCGCCATCCGGGCGCTTATCCTATCCGAATATCCCGGCCACGGCATATTGGGCGAGGAGCACGGCGCGGAGAACATCACCTCCAGCCATGTCTGGGTCATCGATCCGATCGACGGAACCCGCGCCTTCATCTCCGGCCTGCCGGTGTGGGGCACGCTGGTAGGCCTGACGATCGAGGGCGACGCCAAGGCGGGGCTGATGTCGCAGCCCTTCACCGGCGAGCTCTTCTACGCGCTCGGCGACGGCGCGCATTTCGAGGGGCCCGGCGGGCCGCGCAGGCTTGCGACGCGCGCGACGGTGGCGCTTTCCGACGCGACCCTGTTCACCACCACGCCGGCGCTGTTCAAGGGCGCGATGCGCGAGCGCTACGACCGGCTGGAAGCCTCGGTGCGCCTGCCGCGCTACGGCACCGACTGCTATGCCTTTGCCATGGTGGCCGCCGGGCATGCGGACATCGCGGTCGATGCGGGCCTGCAGGCCTACGACATCGTCGCGCTGATCCCGCTGATCGAGCAGGCGGGCGGCGTGGTGACGACCTGGACGGGCGGGGCAGCCGAAGGCGGCGGCGACATCCTCGCCAGCGCCAATCCGGTCCTGCATGAGAAGGCGCTGAAACTCATCAACGGCTGAGCGCGGTCAGTCCTCGGCGTCTTCGCCGGGTATGAACGCGTCGAAGGCCGCCCAGAACTGCTCCCGATAGATGTCGGCTTCCTGCAGGATTTCGTGGCGCGCGCCGTCGATCGTGACGACCGATCCGGACCGCATCGTCCGCGACAGGGCCTCGATGGCCGGCGTCGACACGACCTCGTCGCCGCCGGCGGCGACGAACAGCGTCGGAATGTGCAGTTTTGCCGCGAAATCGGGATCGCGCACGCGCTCGGCCGCGACGCAGGCCGCGTGCACCCATGCGACCGTCGGCCCGCCCATCGCAAGATGGGGCGCTTCGTTGAACAGGGCGGTGTTGCGGGCGAAGCGGGCGAGATCGGTCGTCAGCTTGTTCGCGGCGAAGGGATAGCCACCCTTCGGGCGCGGGCCGCCGGAGACGTAGAGCGTGCCGAGGCCGAGGCTGTAGAGGAAAGCGGTCATCCGGCGCAGCGCCGTCATCGAGACCGGCAGACCGACGAATTCGACCAACGGCGCCACGAGGACCATGCGCCGCACGCGGTTGAAAAGGCGCGGGGTCGCGAGCAGTCCGATCAGGGAGCCGGTCGAGTGGCCGAGGATGTAATAGGGGCCGCGGCAGTCCGGCAGGACGACATCGTCGAAGAATTTTTCCAGATCCGAGACGTATTCGTCGAAACTCGTCACATAGCCGCGGGCGCGGTCACGCAGCAGCCGCTCCGAATCGCCCTGGCCGCGCCAGTCCATGATGGCGGTGCCGAAGCCGCGCGCAGAGAGCCCCCGGATCGTCTCGAAATACTTCTCGATGCACTCGTTGCGCCCGGCGAGGATGACGACGGTGCCTCTCAGCGGCCGCGTCTGCGCCGGGAAGCGGGCATAGCGGATGGATCGGCCGTCATGGGCGGAAAAGCGTTCGACCTCGCCCCAGTCGGGCGCGGGGTTTTCGGGAATGTCGACCAGAGATTCGGTCATTGAAGAATCCGGTGGCACTGCGATCCTTGATAGGGAGGACGGCCGTAAAAGCAAAGCCTCCGAAGGCTCGGGGCATGTCAAAGGCGCCGAGGTAACCGTCGGATGTCGAGCGGTCCCGCATCCTCGCGATCGGTAAAAAATGGCCGGAAGCGGACATGCCGCCTCCGGCCGATTCAAGCCCGGGTGGAAGGGACGATACACCCGAACCGGGATCGCAGGCCCCGATCGACCCTTGATCCATGGTCGAACTCTAGACGTTCCGGCCTGAACGGCATCCGAAGCGGCGGTTCATCCTGCGTTCATCGAAGGTGGAGCGAAAAATCCTTGAAATCGCAAAATGCCGTTCCCAAATCACTGTCGTGGCCGCCTTGAAGGGGTCACTGGCCGACAGGAAACGCCGCTACGGGTTTTCGAGAGTCGGTCATCACGCAAGACTTGTTGCTCAAGGGAGAACACCCATGCGTTCTGTTGATTTTTCGCCGCTCTATCGTTCCACCGTCGGCTTCGACCGTCTCTTCTCGATGCTGGACCAGATCGGCCAGCCCGACGGCGGCCAGACCTACCCGCCCTACAATATCGAGCGCACCGGCGAGGACGCCTACCGCGTCACGATGGCGGTTGCCGGCTTCGGCGAGAACGAGATCTCGATCGAGGCTCACCGCAACGTGCTGACCGTCAAGGGCGAGAAGTCCGAGGAAAGCGCCAATGAGGGCTCGGAGCTGCTCTATCGCGGCATCGCGTCCCGCGCGTTCGAGCGCCGCTTCCAGCTCGCCGACCATGTCGAGGTAACGGGCGCGACGCTGAAGAACGGCCTGCTCCATGTCGATCTGAAGCGGAACATTCCGGAAGAGATGAAGCCGCGCAAGATCGCGATTGCGACCGCGGCCAAGCCTTCGAAGCAGATCGAGGCCAAAGCGGCCGCGTAATCCAGCCTTCACGGCACATCATGGCGGCGCCTTCGGGCGCCGCTTCCGTTTCCTACTCCCGCAGGAAATCGGCGTGGCGGTGCACCAGCCGCCACTCGCCGTTTTCGCGGCGGAACAGTTCGGTCACGCGCAAGTTCATCGGGACGGCCTTGCCGTCCAGGTCGACGATCGCCCGCTGGATGCCGCACCAATAGGCGATGTCGCCGCCCTCGGCAGACTGCATCACGTCCAGCCGGCTCTCTCCATCCGACCCGAACCGCGAGGCGCCCGCCTGGTAGGATTCGACGATCGCGCTCCTGCCGGCGAGCACCTTGCCGTCGGGGCCGAAGAAGGTCGACGGCTCGGTTTCGGAGGCCATGGCTTCGACCTTGTCGGACCGGCCGCGCACATACGCTTCGGCCGCGGCTTCGCGCCGGTCCATGAATTCCGCGAATGAGGACATCGTGTGGCTCCTGTTCCGTCACTGGCGATCCGCCCATGACACAACTAGGAGGCCCGGGTCCGCCCAGCCAGCAGGGGCGGGCGGAGCTCCTGACAATCCGGTCAGGATCTATTTCGACATCAAAAGCCTGCGGAACGCGTCGATATCCTCGTCGCGGGTGGCGAAGCTCGTCACGAAGCGGCAGAAGGTCTCGTCGTCGGCGACCGGCTCCTCATAGGATGCAGGCGTCGCCCAGGGGTAAAAGCGGGCGCCCTGGGCGTTCAGCTCTTCCATCAGTGCGCGCGGCATCACGGCGAAGGCCTCGTTCGCGTCCGGCGTCCAGGCAAGCTTGACGCGGTTGGACGAGGAGAGCACGTCCGCCAGCCGCTTCGTCATCGCATTGGCGTGGCGGGCGGAGGCGAGCCACAAATCCTCGGCGAAATAGGCCTCGAACTGGGCCGCGATGAAGCGGGATTTCGAGAAGAGATGCGCCGACCGCTTGCGCAGGAAGGGGATCTCGGTAGCCTTTGCCGGATCGAGGACGACGAGCGCCTCCGCGCACCAGCAGCCGTTCTTGGTGCCGCCGAAGGAAACCAGGTCGACGCCGCGCTTCCAGGTCATTTCCGCCGGCGTAGTCTCCAGCGCCACGAGCGCATTGGCGAAACGCGCGCCGTCCATGTGCAAGGGCAATCCGTGGGCGTGGGCGATCCCGGCCACCGCCTCGATCTCGTCCAGCGAGTAAACTGTTCCGACCTCCGTCGCCTGGGTGATCGAGACCGCCATGGGCTGGCCGGAATGAACGACTCGGGCCGAATAGCGATCGATCGCCGCGGAGAGCGCGTCCGGGCTGAATTTGCCGCGCGCGCCCGTAACTGGACAGAGCCGGATGCCTCCGGCGAGAAACTCGGGCGAGCCGCACTCGTCGACGATCATGTGCGCCTCGGAATGGCAGAAGGCCACGCCGCCCGGCCTGTAGCAGGCGGCCATGGCGAGCGAGTTCGCGGCCGTGCCGGTGCCGACGAAGAAGACGGCGACATCGCGTTCGAAGATCCGGCTGAACGTGGCGTCGACCGCCTTGTCGAGGTCGCTCGTCCCGTAGGCCGGTGCGAAGCCTCCGGCGTGTCTGACGAGGCTCTCGGCGATGGATGGATGGGCGCCGGCCCAGTTGTCGGAGGAGAAGATCATGCTGGCCCCTGTTCTGCGGTGCGGCGGGACACTGTTCGTTCAGATCGTCTTGTGCAAGCGTCTTTCGGCGGGCGACGGTCAGCGGCCGGCTTGCCGTCCGGTGCGGCATTTGCGCCTGCCGGCCTGTGGCGAAAGAAAATTTCCAGTGACCGCACGCCTCATGCATTAAAAATACGCGGCCTGACCTCAACCTTTGCAATTCGGTCTTGTGTGGCCGCCCGATTTCTGCCATACAAAATATAGGACAGCACTACTGTCTTAATTATCGTCGTTACGATGGCCGGAATTGGCGTATCATCGCGCCATTCCGGCCTTGCGCGCGATGGGTGCGGGGACCGATTCCCCGATCGAACAGGAGGATGAAGCGATGACGGACATGACGCCATCTCTGACGACGGAGCTTGCTGCCCGTACGCAGGGCAATGCGCGCGCCGTCAAAACGCAGCCGGGCCGCGTCGGCCTCTATGATCCGCGCAACGAGCACGACGCCTGCGGCGTCGGCTTCATCGCGCAGATGAAGAACGTCAAGTCGCACCAGATCGTCAAGGACGGGCTGTTCATACTCGAAAACCTGACGCATCGCGGTGCGGTCGGGGCCGATCCGCTGATGGGCGACGGCGCGGGCGTGCTCGTCCAGATCCCGGACAAGTTCTTCCGCCGCGAGATGGCGGCGCAGGGTGTCGAGCTTCCGCCGGTCGGCCAATATGCCGTCGGCCATTGGTTCATGCCGCGGGACGAGGCGAAGCGCCTCCACGTCGAAGACCTGATTCGCGAGAGCGCTGCCTCGGAAGGCGTGCCGCTGCTCGGCTTCCGCGACGTGCCGGTGGACAACGAGTCGCTGTCGAAGGCGCCTGACATCGCAGCCGCCGAACCGGTGCACCGGCAGGTCTTCTTCGGCCGCCCCGCCGAGGCCTCGTCCGACGACGAGTACGAGCGGTGGCTCTATATCCTGCGCAAGGTGATCTCGGGGCGGCTCTACCACGAGCACGACAACAAGGACGTCGGCGCGTACTGCGTGTCGCTGTCGTCGCGCACCATCGTCTACAAGGGCATGTTCCTCGCCTACCAGGTCGGCGCCTACTACAAGGACCTCTCGGATCCGGACTTCGAATCCGCGCTGATCCTCGTCCACCAGCGCTTTTCGACCAACACCTTCCCGTCGTGGAAGCTGGCGCATCCGTACCGCATGGTCGCGCACAACGGCGAGATCAACACGGTGCGCGGCAACGTCAACTGGATGGCGGCGCGGCAGGCCTCGGTCGATTCGGAGCTGTTCGGCAACGACATCTCGAAGCTGTGGCCGATCTCCTATGAGGGGCAGTCGGACACGGCCTGCTTCGACAATGCGCTCGAGTTCCTGACGCAGGGCGGCTATTCGCTGGCCCATGCGATGATGATGCTCATCCCCGAGGCCTGGGCCGGCAACAAGCTGATGGGCGCCGACCGCAAGGCGTTCTACGAGTATCATGCCGCGCTCATGGAGCCGTGGGACGGGCCGGCGGCGGTCGCCTTCACCGACGGTCGCCAGATCGGCGCGACGCTCGACCGCAACGGCCTGCGGCCGGCGCGCTATATCGTCACCGACGACGACCGGGTGATCCTGGCGTCCGAGGCCGGCGTGCTGCCGGTCGAGGAGAAGCACATCGTCAAGAAGTGGCGGCTGCAGCCCGGCCGCATGCTTCTGATCGACCTGCAGGAAGGCCGCATCATCTCCGACGACGAGGTCAAGTCGCAGATCGCCGCGAAGCATCCCTATCGCGACTGGCTGAAGAACACGCAGATCATCCTCGAGGACCTGAAGCCGGTGGCGCCGCGCGAGCCGCGCCGCGACGTGACGCTGCTCGACCGCCAGCAGGCCTTCGGCTACACGCAGGAAGACACCAAGATCCTGATGTCGCCGATGGCCACTACCGGCCAGGAGGCTGTGGGCTCGATGGGCACCGACACGCCGATCTCGGCCATGTCGGACAAGTCGAAGCTGCTCTACACCTATTTCAAGCAGAACTTCGCACAGGTCACCAACCCGCCGATCGACCCGATCCGCGAGGAGCTGGTGATGAGCCTGGTGTCCTTCATCGGACCGCGGCCGAACATCTTCGACCTGGTCGGAACCTCGCGCAAGAAGCGGCTCGAAGTGCGCCAGCCGATCCTCACCAATGGCGACCTGGAAAAGCTGCGTTCGGTCGGCCACACCGAAGACCGGTTCGACACGAAGACCATCGACATCACCTACTCGTCCTCCGAAGGGGCGGCGGGCATGCACGGTGCGCTTGAGCGGCTGTGCGAGCGCTCCGAGGCGGCGGTCGCGGGCGGCTACAACATCATCATCCTGTCCGACCGCCAGGTCGGGCCGGACCGGATCGCGATTCCCTCGCTGCTCGCGACGGCGGCGGTGCATCACCACCTGATCCGCAAGGGTCTGCGCACGTCGGTCGGCCTCGTCATCGAGACCGGCGAGCCGCGCGAGGTGCATCACTTCTGCTGCCTCGCCGGCTACGGTGCGGAGGCGATCAATCCGTATCTGGCTTTCGACACGTTGCTCGACATGCACAAGCGCGGCGAGTTCCCGCCGGAAGTGGATGCGGGCGAGCTCGTCGGCCGGTTCATCAAGTCGATCGGCAAGGGGATCCTGAAGGTCATGTCCAAGATGGGCATCTCGACCTACCAGTCCTATTGCGGTGCGCAGATCTTCGACGCGGTGGGTCTCAAGTCCGAGTTCGTCGATCGCTACTTCGCCGGCACCGCGACCACGATCGAAGGCGTCGGCCTGGACGAGATCGCCGAGGAGACGGTGCGCCGCCACTCGGACGCCTTCGGCGACAATCCTGTGCTGCGCAGCGCGCTCGACGTCGGCGGCGAATACATGTTCCGCATGCGCGGCGAGGCGCACATGTGGTCGCCCGACGCGGTCGCGACCCTGCAGCACGCGGTGCGCAAGAAGTCGTGGGAGACGTTCAAGGAATATTCGGCCGAGCTCGACAGCGCCGCGGCGCGGGCCAAGACCATTCGCGGCCTGTTCAACATCAAGCTGGCTGAGGATGCCGGCCGCAAGCCGGTGCCGCTGGAAAGCGTCGAGCCTGCGTCCGAGATCGTCAAGCGCTTCTCGACGGGTGCGATGTCGTTCGGCTCGATCTCGCGCGAGGCGCATACCACGCTCGCGATCGCCATGAATCGGATCGGCGGCAAGTCGAACACGGGCGAGGGCGGTGAGGAGCCGGACCGCTATAAGCCGCTGCCGGACGGCTCTCCCAACCCGGAGCGCTCGGCCATCAAGCAGGTGGCCTCGGGCCGCTTCGGCGTGACGGCGGAGTATCTCGTCAACTCCGACATGATGCAGATCAAGGTCGCGCAGGGCGCCAAGCCCGGCGAGGGCGGCCAGTTGCCCGGCCACAAGGTCGACGCAACCATCGCCAAGACCCGGCATTCGACGCCGGGCGTCGGCCTGATCTCGCCGCCGCCGCATCACGACATCTACTCGATCGAGGATCTCGCGCAGCTGATCTTCGACCTGAAGAACGTCAATCCGGCCGCCGGCGTGTCGGTCAAGCTCGTCTCGGAAGTCGGCGTCGGCACGGTCGCCGCCGGCGTCGCCAAGGCGCGCGCGGACCACATCACGGTCTCGGGCTATGACGGTGGCACCGGCGCCTCGCCGCTGACCTCGCTCAAGCATGCCGGCTCGCCCTGGGAAATGGGCTTGGCCGAGACGCACCAGACGTTGGTGCTGAACGGCCTGCGCAGCCGCGTGGCGCTTCAGGTCGACGGCGGGCTCCGCACCGGCCGCGACGTGATCGTCGGCGCGCTTCTCGGCGCCGACGAGTTCGGCTTCTCGACGGCGCCGCTGATCGCGGCGGGCTGCATCATGATGCGCAAGTGCCACCTCAACACCTGTCCGGTGGGTGTGGCGACGCAGGATCCGGTCCTCCGCAAGCGCTTCAAGGGCACGCCCGAGGACGTGATCAACTTCTTCTTCTACGTCGCCGACGAGGTGCGCGAGCTGCTCGCCCAGATGGGCTACACGCATCTCGACCAGATCATCGGCCAGTCGGACCTGCTGGAGAAGCGGGCGGTGATCGATCACTGGAAGGCGAAGGGGCTTGACTTCACGCGCATGTTCTACAAGCCGGACGCGCCGAAGGAAGAGACCTACTGGACGCAGACCCAGAAGCATCCGATCGACGACGTTCTCGACCGCAGGCTGATCGCCGAGGCCGAGCCGGCGCTCGTCGCCCGGCAGCCCGTGACGATCGAGGCGACCATCCGCAACGTCGACCGCTCGGCCGGGGCGATGCTGTCGGGTGAGGTCGCCAAGCGCTTCGGTCACAAGGGGCTTCGTCCCGATACGATCAACGTCAAGCTGACCGGAACCGCCGGGCAGTCTTTCGCGGCTTTCCTGGCGCGTGGCGTCTCGTTCGAGCTGGTGGGCGACGGCAACGACTATGTCGGCAAGGGCCTGTCGGGCGGCCGTATCGTCATCCGTCCGGCGGACGATGCGCGGATCGTGGCGGAGGACTCCATCATCGTCGGCAACACCGTGCTCTATGGCGCGACGGAGGGCGAGGCCTACTTCCGCGGCGTCGCCGGCGAGCGCTTCGCCGTGCGCAACTCGGGCGCCATCACGGTCGTCGAGGGCGTGGGCGACCACGGCTGCGAATACATGACCGGTGGCGTGGTGGTCGTGATCGGCAAGACCGGCCGCAACTTCGCGGCGGGCATGTCGGGCGGCATCGCCTATGTGCTCGACGAGGCGGGCGACTTCGCCGAACGCTGCAACATGGCGATGGTGGACCTGGAGCCGGTGCCGGAAGAGGACGAATTGCTCGAAAAGCTGCATCACCATGGCGGCGACATCGCCCATATGGGCCGCGTCGACGTGTCCGGGGACATGACGCGGCACGACGACGAGCGGCTCTACCAGCTCATCTCGAACCACCTGCATTACACGGGTTCGACGCGGGCCAAGCACATCCTCGACAACTGGGCGGAGTTCCGGCCGAAATTCCGGAAGGTCATGCCGGTCGAATATCGCCGCGCGCTGATCGAGATGGAGCGCTCGCGCATGGGGGTCGCGGCAGAGTAAGGGTCCGTTGAAATAGAGCGACTTATGGCATATGCTTTGTCATATGCCATAAGGAGAGGTTCGGTGAACGCACACGACAACAAAACGCGCACCGCCAGCCTTTTCCGCAATGGGCGGAGTCAGGCGGTGCGCATTCCTAAGGAATTCGAGCTTGAGGGAGATGAAGTCACGATCAGCAGGCAGGCCGACGGCAGCCTTACGATCTCACCCGGCAGGAAACGGAGGTCTCCTCGCGAGCTCATCGACTGGTTGCGGCAGCAACCGCCGCTGACCGACGACGAGTTTCCGGAAATAGAGGATTTCCCGCCCGACCCGGTGGACCTGGACCTTCCGAAGTGAGGTATCTGCTCGACACGAATGTGGTCTCGAACATCTACAAGTTTCCGAATGGTGCCGCTGCAAATCGGGTGCGGAACTTGGAAGTGGGAGACCTCGGAACCAGCATCATCGTGGCTGCCGAACTGAGGTTTGGTTACACGAAAGCGGATTCGCCCAAGCTGGAGCGGCTGATAGAGCAGACCCTGGCAAGTTTTGAGATCGCACCTTGGGATACGCCAGCCGACTTTGCATACGCGCGCATACGGACATTGCTGGAACGCACAGGCAGGATAATCGGCCAGAACGACATGCTTATCGCCGCTCACACGGTGGCACTCGGGGTGACGCTGGTGACGGACAACGAACGCGAATTCGATCGCGTTCCCGGACTGAAAGTAGAGAATTGGCTGCGGGATGCTCCCGTGGATCGTGAGTAGGAACTTCGATGGGCAAGGTAACAGGCTTTCTTGAGATCGACCGGCAGGTGCACAAGTACCAGCCGGCCTCCGACCGCATCCGGCACTTTCGCGAATTCACGCTGCCGATGTCGGACAAGGAGGTCGAGAAACAGGCCGCGCGCTGCATGGATTGCGGCGTGCCCTATTGCCACGGCCCGACGGGCTGCCCGGTCCACAACCAGATCCCGGACTGGAACGACCTCGTCTACAATGGCGACTGGGACAACGCGATCCGCAACCTCCATTCGACGAACAACTTCCCGGAGTGGACCGGCCGCATCTGCCCGGCGCCCTGCGAGGAGGCGTGCACGCTGAACCTCGAGGACATCCCGGTCGCGATCAAGACGATCGAGCAGGCGATCGCCGACAAGGCCTATGACAGCGGCTACATCGTGCCGCAGCCGGCGGCCGCGAAGACGGGCAAGAAGGTCGCCATCATCGGCTCGGGGCCCGCCGGCATGGCGGCGGCGCAGCAGCTCGGCCGCACCGGGCACGAGGTGCATGTCTACGAGCGCGAGAGCCGTCCGGGCGGGCTGATGCGCTTCGGCATTCCCGACTTCAAGATCGAGAAGCACTATATCGACCGCCGCGTCGAGCAGATGCAGGGCGAGGGGGTCACCTTCTTCTGCAACGTCAATGTCGGCGTCGACAAGCCGCTCGACGAACTGATCGCCGAGTATGACGCGGTGCTCTATTGTGGTGGCTCCGAAAAGCCGCGCCCGGCGGGCATTCCGGGCACGGAATTCGCCGGCGTGCACGATGCGATGCCGTATCTCGTGCAGCAGAACAAGCGCGTCGGCGGCGAGCCGATCGCCTCCGTCGCCTGGGCGGCGGATCCGATCCTCGCCAATGGCAAGCATGTGGTGGTGGTCGGCGGCGGCGACACCGCATCCGACTGCGTCGGTACGGCGTTCCGCCAAGGCGCCGTCCGCGTCACGCAGCTCGACATCCGCCCGCAGCCGCCCGTCAAGGAAGACAAGCTGACAGTGTGGCCCTACTGGGCGACCAAGATGCGCACCTCGTCCAGCCAGGCCGAGGGCGCGGAGCGCGAGTTCCAGGTCGCGACGCTGGAGTTCATCGGCGAGGACGGCGCGCTGACCGGCGTGAAGTGCTGCGAGGTCGACGAGAAGCGCAAGCCGATCGCCGGCACCGAATTCGTCATCCGCGCAGATCTCGCCTTCATCGCGATCGGCTTTGCCGGACCGATGGAGAACGGGCTTGCGTCTACGGCCGAAGGGCTGAAGCTCAACCGCGATGCGCGCGGCTCGACCAATGTCGTGGCCAACGACAAGGACTATCGCACCTCTGTCGACAAGCTGTTCGCCGCCGGTGACGTGCGGCGCGGCCAGTCGCTGGTCGTCTGGGCGATCCGCGAGGGCCGGCAGGCCGCCCGCGCGATCGACGAGCATCTGATGGGATCTTCGGTCCTGCCGCGATAGGCTGGATCAACGGCGACGGCGGTCAGTTCGCGATCGCCGTCGTCTTCTCCGCTGCCGCCGGGGGAATTCCGGTTGCGGATTTCGCCGGGACGCCGTCGCCGAAATCGTCGGCCCGGCCGGCGACCGGCCGCGGTGCGATGCCTTCCTTGGTAAGCTTTTCCGCCGCGGTCTGGGGCTTTTCCACGCCGGGCTTGAATGTCGCGCCCAGCAGTTCCTGTCCGCCGTTCAGTTCCGGATCGGACAGCGAAATGGGAACGGTGCGATCGATGTCGACCGGAGCGACCGCGCCCGGCGCCTGCGGCACGAGCCCGTTCGGGCCGATCGCACCGATCTGCGCCGGCCTGGCCGTGCCGAGAATCTTCTCCAGCGGCTTCTCGGCGTAGAAGGCGACCTTGCGCTTGCCGGGCCGTGTCAGGTTGATGCCGTTTTCGCCCGAGCGCAGCCTCACCGGGTTGCCGTTGATGTCCGGACCGGTCGAGACGAAGGCACCGTTCTCGTCGACGAAACCGTCCCAGATGTCGACGAAGCTGCCGCCCGCCGCCTCGGCCGCCGAGCGGTAGACGTCGTTATAGGCGAGCATGTCGGACGCCATCGTGGAGTTCTTGAACGACGGCATTCCGACCCAGACCAGCGGGATCGAGCGATCGGTCACCGCCTTGGCGAGATTCACGGCGCGCCGCTCGTATTCCTTCATCCAGTTCTCGGAACGCTTCGGTTCGCGCACGTCGCCGACGCGCATTTCCTGGCGGTCGTTCGCGCCGAGCATGACCACCACCGCCGCAGGCTTTTCCTGCTCGATGATGCCGCCGATCTCAGCCGGCCAGTTGTAGAAGTCGTCGCGGACGATGCCTGAAGAGCCGTTCGCCCTCACCACGACGCGCACGTCGGGAAGCGTGGCATAGGCGCTCTCGAGCCCCTCGGCGAGGCCGCTCGCCAGGAAGTCGCCGACCACGAGCACCACCCGGGCATTCTCAGCCTTGGCGACGGCTTCCGGCGCCGGCGTGCTGCGTTCGCTCGCACTCGCGGGCGTCTTGCGCTTGATCGTGGGGGGCGGCAACTTCTCCGGAATCTCGACCTCCGGCCGTGGCCTGTTCGACCGGAACAGGAAGTCGAAAAGCGAACGCGGGCGATCCTGGGCGAAGACGGGTGCGATCGACGACACGAAAAAAGCCGCGGCCACCGCGACCGTGAGGATCGCGATGGCCCTGGATGAGATGTTCCGAAACGCCGTGTGTCGCAAAACCCACCACTATTTCTGACGAAGCGTCGTCAGCACTTCCTTGCTCGGATGGCCGTCGGCCGTGAGACCGGCGCGCTGCTGGAACGCCTTGATCGCCTCGCGCGAGCCGGTGCCGATCTTGCCGTCCAGTTCGCCTTCGTAATAGCCGAGCGTGAGCAGCCGCTTCTGCAATTCCTGCTTCTCCGCGAAGGTCAGCTTCGTGAAGGGCCGGTTCCAGTCGTTCACGAGTTCTCCGTAACCTGCAATCTGGTCGGCAAGGAGGCCGACTGCCAGGGCATATTTGTCGGCATTGTTGTAGGCCTTCAGCACGAAGAAGTTCTTCGTCGCCAGGAAGGCCGGGCCGGAACGTCCGTCCGGCACCTTCAGCTCGGCCGACATGCTTGTCGAGCGGAACGGCTTGCCGCTCGCCCTCGTGATGCCCATGTCGGTCCACTTGGCGATGGATGCCTTGCCGCCCGGGAACTTGCGGCCCTGCGGCAGGGTGACCTCGTAGCCCCACGTCTGCCCCGACTGCCAGCCGTTCTTGGCAAGCAGGTTGGCCGCGGTGGCGAGCGCGTCGGGAACCGAATTCCAGATGTCGCGGCGGCCGTTGCCGTCGAAGTCGACGCCGTAGGCGATGAAGCTCGTCGGGATGAACTGCGTGTGCCCCATGGCGCCGGCCCACGAGCCGGTCAGGTGGCTCTCGTCGATGTCGCCGCGTTGCAGGATCTTCAGCGCCGCGATCAGCTGCGTGCGGGCGAACTTGGCGCGCTTCTTGTCGGCATAGGCGAGCGTCGACAGCGAGCGCACGACGTTGCGCATCACCTTGTCGTTCTTCAGGATCTCGCCGTAGTTCGATTCCATCGACCAGATGGCGAGCAGGATGTGGCGATCGACACCGAAGCGCGCCTCGATCTTGTCGAGGGTCGACTTGTATTTGCGCGCCATCTCGCGGCCGACGCGAACCGAATCCTCGTTCACCCGGTTGTCGAAATAGTCCCATACGGGAGCGGTGAACTCCGGCTGGTAGCGCGCCTTTTCGAGCACTTCCGGATCGGGATCGCTGACCCCTCGGAAAGCGCGATCGAAGGTGCTGCCGGAAATCCCGGCTCCGGCGGCGACGCCCCGGAAATCGGCGATCCAGCGCTTGAAGCCGGCATCGGCGAGGGCGGGCGCAGCCGCAACCATCGAGCCGAGCGTGACCGCAAGAGCGGCAACCCCCGCGCGGATCGTCGTTCTGCGAATGAACATACTTGCCTCCATCGTCGTTTCGGAAGCCAATTCATCGGAGAAGAGGGTTAGGATTCAGTTTACCATAGAGACGATACGGAACTTGAACGTCAAATGCGCATTCCGCTTGGTCAGTTGCGGAAATGTTCAGTATTTCTAAATTCCGGCATGAAAGTGTCGGACCAACGTCGGTGAAACCGGCGCGGAGGAAAAGGTGTCCAGGAAGAAGATTCGCAAGGCAGTGTTTCCGGTCGCTGGGCTCGGAACGCGTTTTCTCCCGGCGACGAAGGCTATCCCGAAGGAGATGCTCACCGTCGTCGACAAGCCGGTGATCCAGTATGTCGTCGACGAGGCGCGCGCCGCCGGCATCGAGCATTTCATCTTCGTCACCGGCCGCAACAAGGCGGTGATCGAGGACCATTTCGACATCCAGTTCGAGCTCAACGCGACGCTGCGGGAGCGCAACAAGACGGAGCCGCTCAACAAGCTGTCGGCGATGCAGCCGGAGGCGGGCACGACGAGCTTCACGCGCCAGCAGGTGCCGCTCGGCCTCGGGCACGCCGTGTGGTGCGCACGCGAACTCGTGGGCGATGAGCCGTTCGCGCTTCTCCTCCCCGACATGATCATGCAGTCGCAGAAGAGCTGCATGGCCTCGATGGTCGAGCTCTACGAGGAGGCGGGCGGCAACGTCGTTGCCGTGCAGGAATGCGATCCCGCCGAGGCACACAAATACGGCATCGTCGGCAAGGGCAGGGATGTCCACACCGGCTTCGAGATCTCGCAGATGGTCGAGAAGCCGAAGCCGGGCACTGCGCCATCCAACCTGTTCATCAACGGGCGCTACATCCTGCAGCCGGAGATCTTCTCCATTCTCGCCACGCAGGAGCGCGGGGCGGGCAACGAGATCCAGCTCACCGACGCGATGCTGACGCTCGCCAGGGCTCAGACCTTCCACGGCTTCCACTATCGCGGCCGCACCTTCGACTGCGGTTCTCCCGAAGGCTTCATCGAGGCGAACATCGCCTTCGGCCTCTGGCGGCCGGACATGCGTGGCCATGTCCAGTCGGCGATCGAGCGGCTGTCGGCCGAGGTGAAGCCTACCGAATAGTGTACGGCACGGCCGCTACCGCTGCAGCGTGACGCCCAGGAACACGTTGTGGACCGTCGTGTCGCTTTCCGTCTTGGTGCTGGTCAGGTGCTCGAACCGGTAGCGCCCGGTCACCCCGGCATAGCGGTTGAGCCACCAGGTCAGCGACGTCTCGCCGCGCCAGGTGAGATCGTGGTCGGGGGTCGAGGCATAATCGCGCCAGGACAGGCCGAGCGAGGCGTTTGCCGACAGGTTGGCGCGGATCTCCCGCTGCAGCGAGACGGTTCCCGAATACAAGATCGACCCGCTCTCGTTTGCAGTCGTCGTGCCTTCCACCTCGGTCGAGGCGTTGAAGCCGACCGTCGTGCCGCGTTGCGGCGACCATGACAGGTCGGCGCTCGCCGATATGCCCGAGATGTCGGAGAGGGCGGCATCGTCGAATTTTTCCGTCACATAGCCGAGCGCCAGCTCGCCGGAGAGCTTTTCGCCGAGATCGAGTTCCGTGCCGAGCCTAGCGGCCATGCGGTCGGAGGACCGCTGGTTTCCGTCTTTGGGCGTGAAATCGTAGCTGCGGCGGCCGTATTCGAGTTCCACGAAGGGCGTGATCGCCGGCGAAATCTCATAGCCGGCGCGAAGAACACCGGTGACCAGCGTCGAATTGCGCTCGCGCTGCGAGAGCGTGTCGCCATCGCTGAGATCGGCGTCACTATAGTCGAGGCGCAGCAGGTTGGCGGTCGCGGCGAAGCGCAGCTTGCCGACATCCTTCTCAAGCCCGAGGCTGCCGGTGATCTCCTGGCGGATCGGCCGCGACGTGACCTCCGCGGGGAGCTCGACGGGCGAGTCGGCGTCCTCGCGCTTCAGCGCGTAGCCGAGCTTGCCGATGCCGCGCAGGTCGTCGGCGAAGTCGAGGGTGAGCGTGGCGTCGATGCCGGCCGACGGATCGGTGACCGGCTCGCCGTCGATCGACTTGCGGTAGGTGCCATAGGCGTTGATGTTCGCAGAGTGCCGGGACCAGTCGGATGCCGCGTTGAGGCGCAGCGTCGTCTCGGAGAGCAAGGCCGATTTCGGCTCCGGGCTGTAGGTCGCGTTGGAGGTCCATGTGAGGCCCTGTTCCAGCGTGGTGATGACATTGAAGGTGCCGAGGCGCAGGCCGAGCGGCGCGTAGGGATTTTCCTCCTCCTCCGGCTCCGGGCTTTCGATGCCGGCGGTGCGGACGTTCTCGGGCTCGATGCGGATATTCCGCTCTTCGTCCTCCGAATCGATCTTCTCCGCGCGCGGATTGGCGGACGTAGGCTCTTCTTCCTCCGGGGCCGGTTCCTCGGGAACGGCTTCCGTCTCTGTCGGGCGTTTGCGCACGCCGATGGGTCTTTCCGCCGCTTCGGGTTCTCCGAGCGCTGCGGCATCACCCGTCGGTTCGGGAAACAAGGTCGAGAGCGTTTCGGTGGGGGCGGCCTCTTCCTCGGTCGCGCGGGGACCTTCCGGAATATAGGCTGGATTGGCCGCGCGCTGTTCTTCAGGCGTCGGCGGCGTCACCGGATAGAGGGGCGAGGGGCGGGAGACGAGGTCCCGCCTGATGTCCGCCTCGGTCACCTCCCCGCGCAGGCCGGCCTCCTGGGCGAGCGCCGGCGAGAGCGCAACCAGCACGGCGCCGGCCGAGAGCAGCAAGGCCCGGCTGCGCAGCAGGCGCGACGAAGGGGTTCGAAGACGCGGCATGACCACTCGAATTTGCCACGGCGCTGCTTGCGCCATGCTTACCGAACCGTAAACAGCGATGGTTAATGGAGAGTTGAGAAGCCCCCGCTGCCCCGAAACAGCGTTGGACAGGAACAGGGCGACGCGCTAATCCGGGCGCCATGCATGCAGGCCTGAAACGCAAATCTGTAGACCGAGCCGCCGCGATCCGCTCCGCGGTGCGGACGATCACGACGGAACAGGCAGGAATGGCGGCTCTCGCAGCGGCCCTCGACAACGGGCTCGCCGGGCCTTTCGCGGATGCGGTCTCCACGATTTCAGGCATTTCCGGCCGTGTGATCGTTACCGGCGTCGGCAAGAGTGGCCATATCGGCTCCAAGCTCGCCGCGACACTTGCGTCCACCGGGACACCGGCTTTCTTTGTCCATCCGGCCGAGGCGAATCACGGCGATCTCGGCATGATCGCTAGCGACGACGTCGTCATCGCCATGTCATGGTCGGGCGAGAGCGCCGAACTCAAGGGCATCGTGTCTTACGCGCGCCGCTTCTCCATCCCGCTGATCGCGATCACCTCGAACGACGGTTCGATCCTGGCGCGGGAATCCGATGTCGTGCTTTGCCTTCCGCGCGCGCCCGAAGCCTGCCCGCACGGACTGGCGCCGACCACCTCGACGCTGCTGCAACTCGCCATCGGCGACGCGATCGCGGTGGCGCTGCTGGAGGCGAGGGGTTTCACGGCCGACCATTTCCGCACGTTCCATCCGGGCGGCCAGCTCGGCGCCAACCTGACGCTGATCGGCGATGTCATGCATACCGGCGACCGGCTGCCCATCGTCCAGTCCGGCACCAGCATGCGCGAGGCGATTCTCGAAATCTCGCGCAAGGGCTTCGGCTGCGTCGGCATCGTCGACGCGGAGGGCGCGCTGGCCGGCATCATCACCGACGGCGACCTGCGCCGTCACATCGACAGCGACCTGCTCTCGCTCAGCGTCGAGCAGGTGATGACGCTCAATCCCAAGACGATCTCGCCCGACATGCTCGCCGCCACCGCGCTGCAGCTGATCAACTCGTCCGCGATCACGACATTGATGGTCGTGGACGGACCGAAGCCGGTCGGGATCGTCCACCTGCACGACCTTCTGAGGATCGGCGCGGCCTGACCGCGGTCAGACTGTTTCGACGGTCAGCTCGCCGCCATGTGCGCTGACGACTCGCACGCGCGTGCCCGGCTGGGCGTCGGGGCCGATCACCTTCCAGACCGTGTCATCCAGTCTGATGCGGCCGCGGCCCTCGCGGATCGGCTCTTCGAGCGTTGCCGTGCGTCCGACGAGCTGGGCGTCGCGACGATTGAGCAGCGGCTCGTCACTGTCGGTCTCGCGCGCCTTGTTGACGCGGTGGCCGACATAGGCGGCCACCAGCGACAAGGCGAGGAAAAGCAGCGTCTGCACCTGCCAGGTCCAGGCCGCCCAGTCCCAGAACTGCAGCGACAGCGCACCGACGATGATCGCCGCGATGCCGATCCAGAGCAGGAAGACGCCCGGGACGAGGATTTCCAGCGCGAGCAGCACGAAGCCGAGAACCATCCAGTTCCAGGGTCCGAGCTCCAAGAATATCCGTTCGAGCATGCGTTACCTCCCTGCGCCTGGAACGAGGCGACGGCCTCAGTTCCCGCCTTCCGGCGGGACGCGTGGGGTGCGGCCAGCCAGGCGCTGCGCGCCGGCGGTGCCCTCTGCGCGGAACACTTCCTTGGCGATCTCGCCGATGCCGCCCAGCGTGCCGATCAGCGACGACGCCTCCATCGGCATAAGCACCACCTTGCTGTTGGTGGCGGAGCCGATCTTCGCCAGCGCCTCGGTGTATTTCTGCGCGACGAAGTAGTTGATCGCCTGGACATCGCCCTTGGCGATCGCCTCCGACACGACCTGCGTGGCGCGGGCCTCGGCCTCGGCGGCGCGTTCGCGGGCCTCGGCGTCGCGGAAGGCGGCCTCCTTGCGGCCCTCGGCCTCCAGAACCTGTGCCTGCTTGAGGCCCTCCGCTTCGAGGATCTGGGCGCGCTTGTTGCGTTCCGCCATCATCTGCCGGGCCATGGATTCAACGAGATTGGCCGGCGGATTGATGTCCTTGATCTCGACGCGGGTCATCTTGATGCCCCAAGGGCTTGCCGCGTCGTCGACGATCTTGAGCAGCCGCTCGTTGATCGCGTCGCGGTTGGACAGAAGCTCGTCGAGATCCATCGAGCCCATGACCGAGCGGATGTTGGTCATGGTGAGGTTGAGGATAGCGTTCTGCAGGCCGGACACCTGGTAGGCGGCCTGCGGCGCGTTCAGCACCTGAAAGAAGGCGACGCCGTCAACTGCGACGATCGCATTGTCGCGTGTGATGACCTCCTGGGTCGGAACATCCAGAACCTGCTCCATCATGTTCATCTTTGCGCCGAGGCGGTCGATGAATGGGATGATCAGATTAAGGCCGGGGGTGAGGGTGCGCGTGTAGCGGCCGAAACGCTCGACCGTGTAGTTGAAGCCCTGCGGCACGGTCTTGATGCCTGCGAAGATCAGCAGGAGCACCAGGACCACGAGGACCGGTATCACGATATCGAGGCCAGAAAAGTCCATGAGAACCCCCGTTTTGGCGGACGGATGCCCGCTTCGCGTCGCCTGTGCTCAACGATTTAAGCGCGTTCCGTGTCCGTTACAATCTCGGCGCGCAACAATCCCCGCCCGGGTTGCTATTCGGGGAAAGCGAAGAGTGCGGCGTCGGCATCGCGGCCGCCGGCAAGGTCGGTGCGGATCATCTCGGTCGCCATGCGCGAAAAGGTGATGCCGTTGCCGCCGTAGCCCATGACGGCATGGATGCGCGGGTGGCGCGGGACTTTCGCGATGATCGGCAAGCCGGTGGCGGTGGTGCCGAACGAGCCGGTCCAGGCGAACTCCGGCGTGGGGTCCAGATACGGCAGCAGCCGGCCGAGCTTGCGCGATATCAGCGCCGTCTTCTTATCGATCAGCGCGTCGCGTGCCGCTTCGTCCTGGAAGTCCTCGTCCTCGCCGCCGCAGATCACGCGCCCGTCCGGGAGCGCGCGCATGTAGAGGTACGGGTCCGAAGCTTCCCAGATGAAGGCTTCCGATGGCCAGAGCGCCGATCTCTGCGGCTTGGTCGCGATTGCCCAGGTCGAGACGACCCGATGCCCCTTGGGTGGCGCGATCGAAGCCAGTTCGTAGCCCGTCGCCAGAACGACATGCCGCGTGGAGATGACGGGACCCTCCCGCGTGCCGACCTCGACGCCGGACTGCGAGAAGGAGAAAGTCGTCGCCTCCACCGGCGAATGGTAGCGCGCGCCGCGCCGCTGCACGGCGAGGTGGAAGCCGGCGGTCATCTTGCGCGGATCGACCGCGAGATTGTCGAGGCTGAGGATCGCACCGGCGCGATCGATGCCGAAACGGCCGCGTAGCTCGCCGCGCGTCAGGTATTCCGCCGCAATGCCGGCGGCGCGGCGCGCTTCCGCCTCGGCGCGCAGGCCCTCGGCGCCGAGCACCGTGCCGGCGAGCAGCAGGGAAGGGCGTGGATGCTTGTCGCACCGGATGCCGAGCTCATCCAGATGGCCGGAGAGATTGGCGATGGCGAGGCGCGAGCGTCGCCAGGCTGCCTCGGCCTTCCCCTTGCCGATCATGCGCGTCAGTCGGGTCAGCGGCTGGTCGATCTCGTACTGCACCAGCGCGGTCGTCGCCGCCGTCGATCCCTTCATCGGTCCGCGGCGGTCGATGACGACCACGTCGTGACCGTCGCAGCTGAGCGCCTCGGCGATCATCGCACCGGAGATCCCCATGCCGACCACGAGAACATCGGTGCGGATGTCGCGGGTGAGCCTCGTGCTTGGAATGCGCGGTGCGCGATAGGCGGTCCAGACCGGATTGCCGGTCCTGAGATCAAGCTTGCGGATCATCCTGTTCCCCCTCAGACGCGGGAGAACGCCGTCCGGGGTAAGCGGTTCCGCCCTGCCTACGCCCAGCCGGACAGTTCGCGCCGGACCAGGCTCTCGATGACGGTCATGCCCTCAGGACTGTCGTTAAGGCAGGGGATGTGCGCAAAGCGCTCGCCGCCGGCATGCAGGAACACCTCGCGCACCTCGCCGTCGATCTCCTCCAGTGTCTCGATGCAGTCGGCCGAGAAGCCTGGGTTGAGGATGGCGATGCGCTTGACGCCTTCCTTGGCCAATCGCTCGACCGTCTTGTCGGTGTAGGGCTGCAGCCATTCCTGCGCGCCGAAGCGCGACTGGAAGGTGCTGATCAGCCGCTTCTCGTCCCAGCCCAGCCTCTCGCGCAGCAGTCGTGTCGTCTTCAGGCAGTGGCAATGATAGG
Organism: Mesorhizobium sp. J428; assembly: GCF_024699925.1. Taxonomy (NCBI): domain Bacteria; kingdom Pseudomonadati; phylum Pseudomonadota; class Alphaproteobacteria; order Hyphomicrobiales; family Phyllobacteriaceae; genus Mesorhizobium; species Mesorhizobium sp. J428. The sequence continues at coordinate 740,309 of NZ_JAJOMX010000001.1, read as the reverse complement.
GGTCGCCTTTCTCGAGATTGACCTTCGGCAGGCCATGATAGGAGGCGAGAACGACCTCCGGTTCGAAGTCGAGCTTGGCGAGATGGCCTTTCAGTGAATCCGCCAGCGCGTCGATGTAGACCGGCTCGTCGTAATAGGCGGGCACGGAGCGCACCGCCGGCGCGTTGCGGATTTTCATCAGCGCGCGGAAGAGCTGGTCGTTCGCGGTCGCCGTCGTGGTAGCGGAATACTGCGGATAGAGCGGGAAGGTCAGAACCCGGTCGCAGCCCTGCTGGAGCAGGCGATCGAGCGCGCTCGCGGTCGACGGATTGCCGTAGCGCATGCCCCATTCGACCGAGATGTCCGGGTTGTCGGATAGCGCGGCAGCAAGCTTCTCCGCCTGGCCGCGCGTGAAGGTGCGCAGCGGCGACTCGTCGAGCTCCGTGTTCCAGATCTTGCGGTAGTTCGCACCCGTCTTCTGCGGACGGGTGGTGAGGATGAAAAGCTGGAGGATCGGCTGCCAGATCAGTGCCGGCAGTTCGATCACGCGCCGATCAGACAGGAATTCCTTCAGGTAGCGGCGCACGGAGGCGTAATCCGTCCCGTCCGGCGTGCCGAGATTCACGAGCAGCACGCCGATGCGGCCCTTGCGCACGGGCGGGTGGCCGGCAGGCAGGGGGCCCGTCATGTGGTTCTGCTTCTCTCTTGTCTCCACGCCCGCGTCCATCAGCCCGTTTCCATCGAGGCACACTTAGCCGCTGAGCCGGGGAATTCAATGCGCACAGCGTCTTGGTGGCTGCGGCAAATGGCAACCGGGCCGCCCGCGCGAACGGACGGCCCGGCTCGATTTCAACGAGGTGAGCGTCAGCCCTTCGGCGGGATGGTCAGGGTGCCGCCGATCGGCAGTTCCTTGGGCTTCAGGCCCGGATTGGCCTCCGAGATCTTCTTCCACAGGAACCCGTCACCGTAGATTTCCTTGGCGAGATTCCAGTAGTTGTCGCCGGCGACGATCGTATGTGTGGCCGGGGAGGCGGCCTGCGTCGCAGGAGCGGCAGCCGTCTGCGTGGTGGGCGCAGCCGCAGGGGCGGGTGCGGCGGGAGCCGTCTCAACCTTCGGCGGCTGTGTCGCGATGTTGTTCGAGGCCGCGGGCAGCTCGGGCAGCTTGGCAGCGGGTTCCGTCGTCGTGGCCGGCGCGGGGGTCGCAGCGGGAGCGGGCGTTGCAGCCGGTGCCGGCTCGGCGGCCGGAGCCGCAGCCGGTGTCACCTCAGTGATGCGGCCGTCGAGCTTCGGCGTGTAGGGCCGGTTCTTCTCGAGATAGTCGGCGACGACCTGCTCGAGGCTTGGGCCGAAGTCGTAGGCGTTCTGGGCGTTTGAGGCGAACAGCTTGTAGCCGTCGCCGCCCGCGCGGACGAAGTTGTTGGTGGCGATCGTGTAGGTCTTGGCCTCGTCGATCGGCACCCAGGCGCCGCCTTCCTGAACCTCGAGCGACTTCAGGCGGCCGCCGTTCGGCGCGACCGACTTGTCGAACGTATATTTCAGGCCCGCGACCTGCGGGAACTTGCCCTTGCCTTCCTCGATCTCGGAGAGGCCAGCTTCGATCGAGTCCTTCAGGTCCTTGCCGGAGAGCTGGAAGGTGGCGAGCGTGTTCTGGAAGGGCAGGACGGTGAGGACCTCGCCCATGGTGATGACGCCCTGGTCGATCGAGGCGCGGATGCCACCGCCGTTCTGGATGGCGATGGTGACGCCCTGGTCCTTGGTGCGGTCGAGGATCGCGTCGGCGATCAGGTTGCCCATCGTGCATTCGACGGCGCGGCAGGACTTGCGGTCGCCGTCGATCGCGGCGGCCGCTTCGGAGACTTCCTTCTTCTTCAGCTCCTCGATCGGTGCGCCGAGCTCCTTGATGCGGGCGAGAACCGCTTCGTCCGGAGTGATCGACTTGTCGAGGAAGAGCGGGTCGCCCTTGGCTTCCTTGACGACGCCGTTGTCGTCGAAGGTGACGGCAAACTCGCCGAGATATTTCGAGTAGGACGCGGCCTGTGTGACCGGCACCTTGTAGCCGCCGGGGTTGTCGATCATCGTCGGATAGGGGCCTTCGGCCTTCGCGTCGGTGTTCGACAGCAGCGAGTGCGAATGGCCGCCGACGACCACGTCGACGCCCGGGATCTTGGCGATCATTTCCTTGTCGCGCGGATAGCCGACATGGGTCAGGGCGATGATCTTGTTGACGCCCTCGGCCTCCAGCTTCTTCACCTCGGCGGTGATGGTGGCGATGTCGTCCTCGATCGTGATGTTCGGACCCGGCGAGGCGATCTCCGGCGTGTCGGTGGTGACGGCGCCGACGATGCCGATCTTCTGGCCGCCGACATCCAGAACGAGAGACGGCTTGATGCGGTCGACAATGGTGGAGGCGGAGGCAGCCTTCACGTTGACGCTCAGCACCGGGAATTTCACCACGTCGAGGAAGCCCTTCAGTGCCGGCTCGCCGTCGTCGAACTCATGGTTGCCGACGGTCATGGCGTCGAACTTCATCAGATTGAGGAACTCAGCCTCGACCGCGCCCTTGTAGGTTGCATAGAACAGCGAGCCCTGGAAATTGTCGCCGCCGTTGAGCAGCAGCACGTTCTGGCCTTCCAGCGCCTTGCGGCGGTCGGCGATCGCAGTAACGAGGCGTGCGGCGCCGCCGATGCACTCGCCTTTGCCCTCTTCCTCGGCCGAGCACGTGGACTCGTATTTGTTGTTGCTCTCGATGCGGCTGTGCCAGTCGTTGATGTGCAGGATGTTCAGCGTGTAGTCGGCAAAGGACGCAGCTGTGGACATCGCAAGAACCGATGCCGACAGCGCCCCGATCAAGGCTGTTTTCCGCATGTTTTCGTCTCCCATGTTTCGCCACGACACCTTCCTAACGGGGTGAGGTGTCAGCGATATTGCAAACCCGGTAACGGCAATCTTCCACCGGCCCGTGACCGATGCAAGCGGATTCGGGCCGGGTTCAGGCGCGGTAATCGCGCTCGTCCGCAATCACCTTGCCGTCGTTGGGAAGGCTGCCGGCCGGCGCGATCAGCACCGCGCCGCCCAGCTTGGTCACGTCGCGGAGCGTTGCCTCGACCGCCGCGGCGTCCGTCCCGGCGCCATCCGCGGCCTCGACGTGCAGTGCCATCGCGTCGCGCTCGCCGTCGCGGGTGACGACGAGCCTGCCCCTCGCGATCTCCGGATGGCGCGCGAGCACGGCGGCGATCTGCTTCGGATCGACGAACATGCCCTTGACCTTGGTGCGCTGGTCGGCGCGGCCGAGCCAGCCGCGGATGCGAGTGTTGGTGCGCCCGCAGGGCGAGGGCTCGCTGATGACGGCGGACAGGTCGCCGGTCCCGAGCCGCACCAGCGGATAGGCGGAATTGAACGACGTCACCACGACTTCGCCGACCTCGCCGTCGGGAACCGGCTCGTTTGTGCCGGGTCTGACGATCTCCAGGATCAGCCCTTCGTTCACCACCATGCCAGGCAGGGGCGTTCCGTCGGCCTGCGCGGTCTCGTAGGCGATGACGCCGAACTCGGCCGTGGCGTAGCATTGCAGGACCGAAACGCCGCGGGAGCGGTATTCCTCGCGCAGCGAGGGGAACAATGCACCGCCCGAGACGAGGCCCCTTCTGATCGAGGAAAGATCCCGGCCCATTTCGGCCGCCTTGTCGAGCATCACCTTGAGGAAGTCCGGCGTGCCCGCATAGACCGAGGGCTTGAGGCTCGCGGCGGCATCCACCTGCATCTCCGTGTTGCCCGTGCCGGCCGCGAATACTGTGCAGCCCATGGCGCGCGCGCCCTCGTCGAGAATGAAGCCGCCTGGCGTCATATGATAGGCGAAGGCGTTGTGGACGATTTCCCCCGGGCGCACGCCGGCTGCATGAAAGGCGCGCGCGGCCTGCCAGGGGTCGGCGCCCGCCGCCTGCGGCTCCCACAGCGGACCGGGCGACAGGAAGACGCGTCCGCCCTTCAGCTGCGAGGTGTCTGCGAAGCCGCCGAAAGGCGGATCCTTCTGCTGGAACTCCATCAGCTCCGACTTGCGCAGCACTGGAAGCCTGGCCACCGCGCGCCTGTCGGTTATCGTTGCCGGGTCGTGCCCGGAAAGCCACGCCGCCAGTCCCGGCGCCTTCGCCATCGCCTGGGCGAGGAAGGCTGGAAGCCGCGAGAAATTGTCCGCCTCGCGCTCGGTGGGCGCACGTGTCTCGAGCGCGTCGAAATGATCCGGCATGTCTCCTCCCGATGATTTTTCCGCACTATCGCAACAGGCTGATCCAACGCGCAAGGTTGACCATCGAGATAAGCGCGCCGGCGACATAGGTCAGCGCGGCCGCGGCGAGCACGCTGCGGATGCGCGGCAGGTCGCCGTCGTCGAGATACCGTCCCTGTTTTAGGATCGGCAGCGCCTTGCCGAAGCTGGCGTCGAACTCCACCGGCAGCGTGACGAGATTGACGAGAACGCGGACCCCAAGCAGGGCAACGCCCAGGCCGAGCACGGCGGCGAAGGCGAGCGGGTTGCGGGCGAGGATGCCGAAGAACGGGGCGGCGAGGAAGAACCAGAACGCGATCCGGTCTGTCTGCATGGCCAGTCTTGCCAGCGACTGGCGCGCCTGGAGCGCGCGCTCGCCGCGCCCATCCTGGATGGCGTGGCCGACTTCGTGCGCGGCGATCGCGACCGCGGAGAGCGAGCGGCCGTCATGGTGCTGCTTCAAAAGCCGCACCGCCTTGTCGTCCGGATCGTAGTGATCGCCCTTGTCGGTGATCTCGACCTTCACATGGGCGAGGTCGAAGCGGTTGAGCAGATGGCGCGCCAACTCTCCGCCCGTGCCGGGATAGTCCGCCCTGTCCGCGGCATGCCGGTTGATCGTCCAGCGGACCCAAAGCTGCGGAAGGATCGCAACCGAGAGGAATGCGACCGCGAGGAGGGCGATCACGTGCCGCCCTCCGACATCAGTCCGCTAGCGTCCGGCGCTCATGCACCGGCTTGCTTGCGCACCAGGACGAACTGCTGGCCGGTGGAGCTGGTGCAGTTGAGCTGTTGCATGGTCACCAGCGCGCAGTTCACGCTGGACGTCGTCTGGCGGATGATCGAGGTGACGGAAATCTCGATCGTGCGCTGGTCGGCATAGCGATACGAGCCGGTCGCGAGCTTGTTGCCTGTATCGACCGCGAGCGTTTCGAACGAGCCGCCGGTAAAGCGCGACATCGCCACGCCGTCCGTGGACAGCCATTCGCCCTCGACGCCGGAGGGGCGCGAGGCAGATGGCCCGGAACCTCCAGGGCCGGGGCCGGTTGCCTGACAACCGGCCAGCGCCAGAAGCGCGACAAGCGGTGTGGCCGATAAGAGCGTGCGCGCATTCGGCATCGGCGATTCTCCTGTAGTGAGTCCCCCTACATGGTTTGCATCGCGCGTTATCCGGGCGAATGCAAGACCTTGCACGTGGAGTTACCGCACCAGAATGTTGCGGAACTGCCAGGGATCCTTCTCGTCGATATCCTCCGGGAAAAGGCCGGGACGGTCGGCGAGCGGGGTCCAGTCGGTGTAGTAGCCCTTCACCGGCCCGAGGTAGGGCGTCTGGACCTCCAGGCAGCGCTGGAAATCCATCTCGTCAGCCTCGACGATGCCGGCATTCGGGTTCTCGAGCGCCCAGACCATGCCCGCGAGCACGGCCGAGGTGACCTGCAAACCGGTCGCGTTCTGGTTGGGGGCAAGCTTGCGCGCTTCCGCGAGCGAGAGCTGCGAGCCGCACCAGTAGGCGTTGAGGCTATGACCGTAGAGCAGCACGCCCAGTTCATCCACGCCGTCGACGAGTTCGTTCTCGTCCAGCACGTGATGGACGGGCTGCGCCTTGCCGGCCGCTCCGAACATCTCGTGCAGCGACAGCACGGCGTCGTTGCAGGGATGGTAGGCGTAGTGGCAGGTCGGCCGGTAGGTCACCTTGCCCTTCTTGTTGGTCACGGTGAAGAAATCGGCGATCGAGATCGCCTCGTTGTGGGTGACGAGAAAACCGTATTGCGGTCCCGGCGTCGGGCACCAGGTGCGCACGCGTGTGTTGGCGCCCGGTTGCTCCAGGAAGATCGCCGCCTTGGACCCGTGCTTCTGTTCGCGCGCGTTCTTCGGCATCCACTTCTCATGGGTTCCCCAGCCAAGCTCGGCCGGCTGCAGCCCCTCGGAGATGAACCCTTCGACCGACCACGTATTCCAGAACACGTTGAGAGGCTTGGGCCTCTTGGTGCGCTGCGTGTCGCGCTCGGCGATGTGGACGCCCTTGACGCCGACCTTCTTCATCAGCCTGGCCCAGCCTTCGCGATCCGAGGTCGCGGGCTGTTCGAAGTCGAGGCCGATGTCCTTGCCGAGATTGACCAGCGCCTGCTTGACGAACCACGACACCATGCCGGGATTGGCGCCGCAGGTCGAAACCGCCGTCGGACCGCCGGGTTGCTTGCGCTTCTCCTCCAGCAGCGTCTCGCGCAGCGCATAGTTGGTGCGGCTGGCATTGTCGGCTTCCGCGTCGAAGTAGAAGCCGAGCCAAGGCTCCACGACCGTGTCGATGTAGAGGACACCGAGCTTGCGGCACAGACGCATGAGGTCGACCGATCCGGTATCGACGGAGAGGTTGACGCAGAAGCCCTGGCCACCGCCCTTTGTCAGCAGCGGAGTCAACAGCTTCTTGTAGTTGTCCTTGGTGACGTGTTCGGTCACGACGGCGATGCCGCGCTCGTCGAGCAGCTTGCGGTTCTCCCCGGACGGGTCGACGACCGTCATGCGCGCCTTGTCGAACTTGAAATGGCGCTCGATCAACGGCAGCGTGCCCCGGCCGATCGATCCGAAGCCGATCATCACCACGGGCCCGCTGATTTCGCCGTAGATCGGCCAGTTCTTTTCCGCCATTCTTTAAAAACTCCTTCAATATCCGGCCTTTTTGAAAGGCCGCAGCCCGGTCAAACCATATTAGCCTGTCACAATAAAGCGGAAAGCGGTTTGCCAGAACAGGGTTACCCGGCGGCGACTTGTTTCAGATCCGCGATCAGGCGGTCGCGATCGGCGCCGAAACCCTTGTAGTCGACCTGTGCACTGTCGAGCGCCGCAAGCTGCGCGGCGAGGCCGGCCGCCAGACGGGTGCCGTCCGGGTGCGTCTTCAGCGCCGACATCGGGTCGAGGTCGATGCGGATCGTGAAGACGATGTCGCCTGAAACGGGCAGCTTGCGCAGCGTCTGGCGTTCGACCCGGATGAAGGCCGACGCGGCGCCGTCGGCGAAGCGCGGAGGTCTTGCCGCGGCGCGCTCGTCGCGCTGGACCGAGGAGAGCGGCTTGTAGAGCGCGCGGTCGGCCTGCAGCGACCAGTTCCAGCGGATCACGGGCTGGCCCGGCTGGAGATTGTCGAAGATGCGCTGGATCACGTCCGCCGTCCGCGTGCCTTCGCCGAAGCCGGGGACGGGCGTGTGGATCTGCTGCAGCGGCCGGCCGAATTTCTCCGACAGGGTCCAGGACGAAGGAAAGCACAGCGAGGCGGCGACGAGCCTCCAGCCATTGTCGTCCTTGCGCATCAGCACGAGGTCGTCCGCGACGAGACCGGCGGCGGCAAGCAGTGGCGCGCGGCCGGTGTCGGCCAGTTCCACCGTCCGGAAACCGTCGACCGAGATCGCGTTTCCGTCGCGCCGATACAGCGCGGGCTGGCATTCGAGGAGATGCGCCGCCAGCAGGTCGCGCAGTTCCCCCTGCGCTTCGCGCGTGCCGCGCTCCTCGACGAAGACGAGATCTGGAATCTCGCAGTTCAGGCGATCCTTCTCGGCGAGCATCGCTTCGAGGTTGTCGGCAGGCGCGATCCACTCGGCGGGATCGATCGGCTTCAAGCCGATGGTGAATGGGCGCGACGAGCCGTCATAGGGGGTGGGGGAAGTGAAGGCGGTCATGACGGTAAACGATCATCGAGGTCGGCCCGCCAGTTGCGATGTCCTTCGGCAACGAGCACGACCGTTACCGTGGAGGCTTCCTCGTTCACGATGTAAGCAACCACATAATTGCCGAACGAGAAGTAGCGTGCCCGGCCGATCCGCTTGCCGGCAGATGGCGTCAACGAAAGCAGTTCGACGATCCGAGACTCCAGACGGTCGACGAAGTTCAGCGCTGTCGCAGGGCTGTCCGCTGCTATGTAGAATAGGATTGAATCGACGTCGCTGTTGGCCTCCGTGGAGAATGAAACCTTGTAGGGCATCATTTCCCGGACTTGAGATACCGATCGCGGATCATCTGGCGCTTGCTTTCAAAGAAAGCCTTATCGGCCAGTATTGTCCGCTCGTTGCGGATGTCGTCCTCGGCGGACCTTATCCGGTCGCGCAGTTTTTCCCTGGCCGCGGCCCAGTCCGCCTCGTCTTCGCGCATCTTGGCTGCGATAGCGTCCTCGATCGCCTCGAGTTCATCGCGGTAGCGGCCGGAGCTCACCTGGTCGGCGATCCATTGTGCCTGCTGCTTCTTGAGGGGAATGTTCATCGCCCGGCTCCTTGGTCCGGAATCTAGCGCGAACGAGCGAAGCCGCCAAGCGGCTCATCCCATCGCTTCGAGCTCGTCGATCAGCCCGGCGATCACCGACAGGCCCTTGGCCCAGAACTGCGGGTCGGAGGCGTCGAGGCCGAAGGGCGCCAGGAGTTCCGAATGATGCTTGGTGCCGCCGGCCCGCAGCATGTCGAAATACTTCTCCTGGAAGCCGGATTCGGCGTTCTGGTAGACCGCGTAGAGCGAGTTCACCAGGCAGTCCCCGAACGCATAGGCGTAGACGTAGAAGGGCGAGTGGATGAAGTGGGGGATGTAGGTCCAGAACGTCTCGTAGCCTGGCTGCAGCGCGATCGCCGGGCCGAGGCTCTCCGACTGCACCTCCAGCCACAGCTCTCCGATCCGGTCGGAGGTCAGTTCGCCGTTGCGCCGCTCGGTGTGCACCTTGCGCTCGAACTCGTAGAAGGCGATCTGGCGCACGACCGTGTTGATCATGTCCTCGACCTTCTGCGCCAGCATCGCCTTGCGCTCGCGCGGCTCGCGGGTCTGGTCGAGCAGCGAGCGGAAGGTGAGCATCTCGCCGAAGACCGACGCTGTCTCCGCAAGCGTCAGCGGCGTCGACGCCATCAGCGCGCCCTGCGCGCCGGCAAGCACCTGATGCACGCCGTGGCCGAGCTCGTGCGCCAGCGTCATCACGTCGCGCGGCTTGCCCATGTAGTTGACGAGCACGTAGGGGTGGACCGACGGCACAGTGGGATGCGCGAAGGCGCCCGGCGCCTTGCCCGGGCGGACCGCGGCGTCGATCCAGCTCCGGTCGAAGAAGGCGCGGGCGATCTCGGCCATGTCGGGCGAGAAGAGCTGGTAAGCCGACAGCACCGTGTGCTTGGCCTCGTCCCAGCCGATCATCGCCTGCGGCGTGTCCGGCAGCGGCGCGTTGCGGTCCCAGTTGTTGAGCTTGTCGAGGCCCAGCCATCTCGCCTTCATCGCGTAGTAGCGATGCGAGAGGCTCGGATAGGCCTCGCGCACGGCGGTCGCGAGCGCGTCGACGACGCTGCGTTCGACGCGGTTGGCGAGATGGCGCGAATCCGCGATGTCCTCGAAGCCGCGCCAGCGGTCGGAGATTTCCTTGTCCTTCGCCAAGGTGTTCGTGATCAGCGTGAAGGTGCGCAGGTTGGCCTTGAACGTCGCTGCCAGCGCCTCCGACGCCTTGCGGCGAACCTCCTGATCCGCATCCTGAAGCTTGTTGAGCGTCGGCTCCAGCGTCAGTTGCTCGCCGTCGACCGTGAAGCGCAGGCTGGTCATCGTCTCGTCGAAGAGGCGGTTCCAGGCGCCGCGGCCGGTCACCGACTTCTCGTGAAACAGCTGCTCGACGCGATCCTCGAGCTGGTAGGGCTTTTCCTTTCGCAGATCGACGATCCACGGCCGGTAGCGCGCAAAGCCGGTATCGCGCTCGAACGCTCCTTGGATCGCCGCGTCGTCGATCGTGTTCAGTTCGAGAGCGAAGAAGAGCGTATGCGCGCTCGCATCCGTCATCCTCTCCTGGACGTCGCCGTAGAGCTTTGCCCGCTTCGGGTCGGACGTGTCGCCGGAATAGACGAGCCCCGCATAGGAGACGATGCGGCCGATCAACTCCTCCAGCGCCTCGTATTCCGCCATCGCCGCGCCGAGCCCGCCTTTTTCGGCTTCGTCGGCGAGCTTGCCCTTCCATCGGGTCTCGAACGCTGCCGATTCCGACAGGGCGCGGGCGATGTCGCCTGCGAGTTCCGGTCCGTCCATCGACGGATAGAGGTCGGACAGGTTCCATTCGGGCAGGGCGCCGGTCGTCGGCGCCTTTGCCGCGGCGCTTTGCGGCGCAAGATGGGTGCGGGCGATGAAGTCGTTCAGCATTCCGGATCCTGTCGAAGTGTACGGCATTCCTAAACCGGCCGTAAGCATTCGTATACCGGCTTTGTTGAGCCGTTGTTTAGGAGCCTGTGCCAAGTTGAGGCACCATGAATCAACTTACGTCCCCGAGAGCGCAGGAGACTGTCGCAGGCGGCGCCGTCCTCGTCATCGATGACGACCCGGTGCAGCGCCGTCTCGTCGACGCGGCGCTGACCAAGTTCGGCTATCGCACCATCCTCGCCGAAGGCGGGGAAGCGGGCATGGTCGCCTTCGACGGCCCAGGCGGTTCGGACATCGTCGCAGTCGTGCTCGACCTCGTCATGCCCGGCGTCGGCGGGCTCGACGTGCTGCGGCGGCTGCGTCAGCGCGGCATCGCGGCGCCGGTCATCGTCCAGACGTCGCAGGGCGGTATCGAGATCGGTTGTCGGCGCGATGCGCGAGGGCGCTTTCGACTTCGTGGTGAAGCCGGTCTCGCCGGAACGCCTTCGGACGGCGATCGCCAATGCGTTGAAGGTCGAGGCAATGGAAGGCGAGGCGCGCCAGACGCGGCGACGCCCCGCCGGAACGCTCACCTTCCGCGACATCGTCACCTCAAGTCCCGCGATGGATCGCGTGATGAGGCTCGGACAGAAGGCCGCCGCCTCCAACATCCCGATCCTGATCGAGGGCGAATCCGGCACCGGCAAGGAACTCGTCGCGCGCGCGATCCAGGGCACGAGCGAACGCAAGGGCAAGCCGTTCGTGACCGTGAACTGCGGCGCGATCCCGGAAAACCTGGTCGAGAGCATCCTGTTCGGACACGAGAAGGGCGCCTTCACCGGCGCGACCGAGAAGCATTCCGGCAAGTTCGTCGAGGCCAATGGCGGCACGCTTTTCCTCGACGAGATCGGCGACTTGCCGCTCGACGTGCAGGTAAAGCTGCTCAGGGCCGTGCAGGAGGGCGAGATCGAGACGGTCGGCGCACGCGGCACGCAGAAGGTCGACATTCGCCTGATCTCGGCGACGCATCGCGATTTGCTGCAGCGGGTCAAGGACGGGTTGTTCCGGGAGGACCTCTTCTACCGGCTGAACGTCTTCCCGATCTCCGTGCCGCCGCTGCGCGACCGCCGCGACGACATCCCGGCGCTGGTGTCGCATTTCATCCGCCAGATACAGGTGAAGGAGCATCGCGGCCGCGTGCACGGCATCATGCCGCAGGCGCTCGCCATGCTGATGGCCTATGACTGGCCGGGCAACATCCGCCAGCTGGAGAACGCGGTGTTCCGCGCCGTGGTGCTCGCCGACGGCGACATGCTGACGGTGGACGATTTCCCCCAGATCAGGCTCGAAGTCGACGGGGTCGACCTCGACGCCTATGCCGACGCACCCGCCGCCGCGGCGGCGGTCTCGATACCGGCGGAGCGGCCCGCTGCCCCGGGGGCTGCCGACCGGGCCTATTCAGGCCGTTTCGGCCTGGTGCGGGCGCTGGACGATGGCGGCAACGTGCGCACGCTGGCCGATGTCGAGCTGGAAATGATCCTGTTTGCGATCGAGCACTACAAAGGCCAGATGAGCGAGGTCGCACGCCGACTCGGCATCGGCCGCTCGACGCTCTACAGGAAGCTCAAGGAATACGGGATCGATCCGGACGAGGGGCGCCCGATGTCGGCGCAGGGCTGAATTTCCCCGCTATCCTCTCCCGAAAGGCCTTCATTTACCATGCCGGAAGGCCTCACGCGCTTGCCAACATGCTGCCATTGTGTCACCGCATTTGGGCTTCACTAAGCTGTGATTAACCATTAGGCACGATGATCGTAGGCGCATTTGCCTGCGAATCATCCCGCGGGGACCAACCATCAGCCGACAAGGCGAGACGTTTTGACCAGCATCGGACGACCCCAAAGTGGACGGGACGCGGGATCTGTTTCTTGGCAACACTGGTGTGCCAGCCTGTTGCTGGCGTTCGGTTGCATCCTCGGCGCGGGCTCTGCCGCGAGCGCCGAAACCCGCACTCTGAAGCTCTACTACATCCATACCGGCGAAAAGGCGGAGATCACGTTCAAGAAGAACGGCAAGTATCTTCCGTCCGGCCTGAAGCAGCTCAACAATTTCCTGCGTGACTGGCGGCGCAACGAGCCGACCAAGATGGACCCCCGGCTCTTCGACGTCGTGTGGCAGGTCTACAAGAATGTCGGCGCGAGCGGCTACATCCACGTCGTCTCGGCCTACCGTTCGCCGGCAACGAACTCCATGCTGCGCAAGCGCGGCCGCGGCGTTGCCGAAAAGAGCCAGCACATGCTCGGCAAGGCGATGGACTTCTTCATCCCCGGCGTAAAGCTGAAGGAACTGCGCTATGCGGGCCTACGCCTGCAGGGTGGCGGCGTCGGCTACTACCCGACTTCCGGCTCGCCCTTCGTCCATCTCGACGTCGGCAATGTCCGTCACTGGCCGAAGATGAACCGTACCGAGCTCGCTGCCGTGTTCCCGAAGGGCGGCACGATGCATGTGCCGACCGACGGCAAGCCGTTGCCGGGCTACGATCAGGCTGTGGCCGCCTATCAGAAGCGCAAGGGCACTGCGGTGGCCTATGCTAGCGCCGACGAGCCTGCGGGCAAGAAGCGCGGCTTCCTGGCGTCGCTGTTCGGCGGCGGCGCCGACGAGGAAGAGGAGACCGGCGGGGTCGACGATTCGGTGGCCAAGGCCCCGGTCGCGGTTGCCTCCGCACCGGCTGCTGCGCCGGCGGTGGAGGTCCCGGTCCAGGCCGCCCAGCCCGAGCCGGAGACGCCCGCGACGATCATCGCTGCGCTGCCGCTGCGCGACGTCCCGGCGCCTGTGTTCGCGCCGCGTCCGTCTGTGGATGTCGTTGCGGAGGTGGCTCCCGCGGTGGCGGCTGCCCAGGATCTGACCGTTGGCGAGGCCGCGCAGGCGGTGGCCGAGAACGTGCCGATTCCCATGCCTCGTCCTGCCTACACGGCGCCTGAGACGGCGGTTGCCGCTGCCGCGACGGCCACGCCGGCTGTGACGGCGATTGCCGGCAAGCCGACGGCGACCGCGGGTGAACTCGCCATCGAAACCGTCCTGGCGAGGGAAAACCGTCCGGCCGAGCTGAATGGAATTCCCGTCCCGCACACCCGTCCGGAGGCTCCGGTCGTGCTTGCCGCGCTCGTGCCGCAGACGCGTCCGACGGTAACGGACGCCGTCGAGCAGGGCGAAACGGGCGAGGTCGCCGCCGTCGGCGAGCGCCCTGCCAGCCCGCGCGACGCGCTGCGTGGCGGGGGCGATCCGGTCGTGGCGCTCAACGCTGGGCCTGCGACCACGCCGAAGTCCGCACGCCCCGTATCCACCGACAGCAAGCCGGACCCGAAGCCGGTCCAGGTTCCGATCAAGACCGGACTGGTCGACCGCACGCTTGCGCCTGCCCCGTCCGTCCTGAAGCCGGCACGGCCCGACGGCAAGGCATTCGCCGTCTCGTCGATCCGCCAGGCGCCGAGCGAGGTCTACACGGCCGGCTTCCAGCAGGTGGCGCGCGCGCCCGATCCGCAGCGCTTCACCGGCAAGGCGGTGACCTTTTTGTCGGTCGCCAAGTTCGACACCAACTGAGTCGTTCTTTCGCGGACGATATTTCCGGGGCCGTCAGGCCCCGGTTTCGTTTCGGCGTGCTATGATTATGTCAACGCGGCTTCGACAGCGTGGCCGCCTGCCGGGCCAGTTCCTCGATCTGCGCCCACTTGTCGTCGGCGACCAGTTCGTCCGGCGCCACCCAGGATCCGCCGACGCACAGCACGTTGGGCAGGCCGAGGTAGGTTGGCGCGTTCTTTTCCGTCACGCCACCGGTCGGGCAGAAGCGCACGCCTGCCAGCGGCGAGGACAGAGACTTCAGATAGGCCGCGCCACCGGCCTGTTCGGCCGGGAAGAACTTGAGCAGCGAATAGCCCGCCTCCAGCGCCGTCATGATCTCGCTCGACGTCACCGCCCCCGGCAGCAGCGGCACGCTGCTTTCGTCGGCGGCCGCCACGAGCTGCGGCGTGAGCCCCGGGCTCACGATGAACCGCGAGCCGGCTTCGACGGCGCCTTCGAAATGCTTGCGGTTGAGGATGGTGCCGGCGCCAATCACCGCCTCCTCGACCTCGTTCGACACCAACCTGATGGCATCGAGCGCGACGGGCGTGCGCAGCGTGATCTCGATCGCCTTCAACCCGCCCCGCGCCAGCGCCCGCGCCAGCGGAACGGCATCCGCCAGCCTGCCGATCTTGATGACGGGAATGACCGGCTGACCGGTCATGACGGGAAGAAGGAGGTCGGTCTTCTGAGCCATTCCAGGCGCATCCCCTGACACGATCGATGCTGCACCGCCTAACAGATGGCGGCCCCCAAGTCCATCAACCGCGCCAGAGACCGCGCAGCCAGACTGCGAACCAGGGCCAGAACGATCTGGCTGGCGATGGAGCGTCGGATATGCTCGCTAACGGAGCCTCGATCGAACTTCTTTTCAGCGCTTCCATCGTCTTCGGGCCTGCGACACCGTCGATGTCCAGGGACCGCGCTCGCTGAACGTCCCGCACCGCGGCTTCCGTCCTCGGGCCGAAGACGCCGTCCGAGGACACCCAATAGCCGGCGGACGCGAGAAGGTCCTGCAACTCCCGCACGGCCTTGCCCGTCGACCTGCGCCGCAGCGGGGGGTTGGTCAGCGACGGCGCTGCGATCTCCTCCGCATATTTCGCATAGGCCGCTGCAATCTTTCGGTCGTAGCCGTGGCGCCGGTAGTCGGGGCCGTTGTAGCCGCGGGCGAAGGCGGCCCAGTCGTGTCGGCGGACCGCGCCGGCAAGCCCGGCCTTCTCGATGTAACGCGCCATCAGCGCGACCTGCCCGCCGGCGCCGGCTCGCGCCTCGGCGACCAGTGCGTCGACGCTGGCATAGCCCAGCCATTCCCAATGCGCGCCCATCACCTGGCCGAGGCCCCAGGAGACGGATTCGTGCGCGGCCTTGTGGTCGATCGCGGCCGCCTTCGCGAGCATCCTCCAGCGTGCCGCCTGCGAGGCCGGGTTCTTCACCGCGCCCGCCTTTGGGTCCGCAAGACCTGCCGCGCGTGCGGCAGCGCGCTTGTCGGCGGGCAGACGGTGGTCGAAATAGTGCCCTTCGAAGCGGATCAGCGGCTCGCGCCGGCCGTCGACATTGGCGAAGGCCTTGCCGGCCGCTTCGACCTCCGCGATCGCCAGCAGTGCTGCCGGCTCCAGGCCGCTGCGTGTGGCGATCGTCTCGATCTCGCTTCGAATTTTCTTGCTGAACATGGTTGCCTCTCCCTTGCTGGTTCTCCGCAAGAATGAGGCAGCCCGGGAACGCGGGGATCGATTTTCCGGGGGCGGCGGGCGGGCAATGAGCTTCCGTGCCGGCAAAGGCTTGAAAATCCGAGCTTACTTGAAATCGCCTCATCGAGGGGGTAGGCGCAGCGGTCATGGATCGATCCACCCCCGACAGACCTTTCCGGGTCGCCGCGCTCTACAGGTTCGTGCCGATCGGGGACCCGGCCGCGCTGCGCGCCGATCTCGCGCCGTTCTGCTGCGGGCAGGGGATCAAGGGCACGTTGCTCATTGCGCGCGAGGGCATCAACGGAACGGTGGCGGGCAGCGACGAGGCGATCGAGGCTCTGGTCGAACGCCTTGCCGCGCATGGGCTCGCCGATCTTGAGCTCAAGTTCAGCCTCGCCTCGGAGATGCCGTTCCACCGGCTCAAGGTGCGGCTCAAGGCCGAGATCGTCACCATGGGCCGGCCCGAGATCGACCCGGCGCTGGCGGCAGGCACCTACGTTCCGGCGGGCGAGTGGAACGAACTGATCGGCGATCCGGACACGGTCGTCATCGACACACGCAACGACTACGAGGTGGCGATCGGCACCTTCCGCGGCGCGATCGACCCTGCGACGAAGTCGTTCCGCGAGTTCCCGGCCTGGGCGGACGCGAACCGCGGGCTGCTCGAAGGCCGCAAGGTGGCGATGTTCTGCACTGGCGGCATACGCTGCGAGAAGGCGACGGCCTATGTCCGCTCGCTCGGCATCGAGGACGTCTACCACCTCAAGGGCGGCATCCTGAAATATCTCGAGGAGGTGCCCGCCGCGGAGAGCCTGTGGGACGGCGAGTGCTTCGTCTTCGACGAGCGCGTGGCGGTGCGTCACGGCCTGCAGGAAGGGGAGGCGGAGCTGTGCCGTGCCTGCCGGATGCCGCTCACCGCCGCCGATCGCGCCTCGCCGCACTACCATCCCGGCGTGTCCTGCCCGCACTGCCACGAGGTGCGCAGCGACGCCGACCGGGACCGCTACGCCGAACGCCAGCGCCAGGTCGAGCTCGCCCGGCGGCGTGGCGAGGAACACATCGGCCGCCGCGGCTAGCAAGCCGCCTCATCGTCATTGCAATGTCGCCATCGCCTGCCTACCTCTGGCTCGGCGGAAGCGACCGGCCGTGTCAGGCCCCATCGAAGGAGAACGTATGTTCGATCCCAAGAAACTCCTTGACGATCTTCTCGGAACCCAGATCCCCGGCGGCCAGGGAACCGTCCGCGACAAGGCGGGCCAGGCCGTCCAGCTCGCCAAGGACAATCCGATCGCCACCGGTGCGATCGCTGCGATCCTTCTGGGCACCGGAACAGGCCGCGCCGTCACCGGATAGGCGCTGAAGGCGGGCGGCCTCGCGGCCATCGCGGGCCTCGCCTACAAGGCCTATCAGAACTACCAGAACGGCAACCAGCCTGCCGAGGCTGCCAAGCAAGGGCCGGAACTGCTTCCGCCGCCCTCCGACACCAGCTTCCATCCGTCCCAGGCGCCGCAGGGCGAAGCGGAGTTCACGCTGACCCTGGTGCGGGCGATGATCCTGGCGGCACGCGCCGACGGGCATATCGATGACGAAGAGCGGGCGAAGATCGCCGACAGGCTGAAGCTCTCCGGCATCGGCGAGGAGGCCGAGCAGTTCCTCACCGCCGAACTGGAGCGCCCGTTCAATCTCGACGAGCTGGTCGCCGCCGCGCAGACCGATGCGCAGAAGGTGGAGCTCTACACTGCCTCGCGCCTTGCCATCGAGCCCGAGACCCGCGCCGAGCGCGGCTATCTCGACATGCTCGCCGGCCGGCTCAAGCTGCCCGACGCGCTGGTCGACCATGTCGAGGCGACAGTGTCGGCAGCGAAGGTCCCGGCTTGATCGACCCTGCGAGGGCGGCGGATCAGTCGCCGCCCACCGGCCCGTCCGGCACGGACCGGCTGATGATGTCGGCGTAGAGCCGCTCGGGCGCGCTGTCCGAAATCTCGGCCATGAACTTGATCCGGTCCGAGAGGAGCAGGTCCGCCAGCCCGTGCGCCGTCGCCCAGGCGGCGGCGACGTCGCGCATCGCCGACTTGTCGCTGCGCGGATCGACGCCGCGCAGATCGCCGACGCTCTCCACCAGAAGATTGAAGGCATCCCTGGCCTGCGTCATCAGGCTGGCCGTCTCGAAATCCGGGCGGAAGGACGAGAACATCAAACGGAACAGCGCCGGGTTCTCCCGCGCGAAGTCGATATAGCCCAGGCCCACGCCCACCAGCCGCGCGCGGGGCGTGTCCTCGGCCGCGTCGCGGCGGGCGTGCATCGCCCGCACGAACCGCCCGAACCCGACTGCCGCCAGCTCCGTCAGTAGCGCGTTCGCATCGCGAAAATGGTGCTTCGGCGCGGCATGCGACACGCCCGCACGCTTGGCACAGCCGCGCAGCGTGAAGCCTTCCATGCCCTTTTCCGTCAGTTCGGCCTCGGCCGCACGCAGCAGTGCGTCGCGCAGGTCGCCGTGATGGTGCGGTGCCTTGTGGTGCTCTTCCTCCCGCGGCACCCGGTCAATTCCGTCTTCCAAATCGCGATTCCTCTCCGTTCGTCGGCTGCACTCTAGGCCGCAGGCTTGGCCCTCGCAATCTTGACACCGTCAAAAATAAATCTTGACGGTGTCAAGAAATTGCTCCAGCTTTGATTTTGACAACGTCAAGAGAGGGAGAACGGTATGGAACCCGATTTCGTTTTCACGGTCGCCAACATGGTGGCGGTCGTCGGCTGGATCGCTCTGCTGGCGAGCCCGTTCATTCCCCGAGCCTCGGACATGATCGCCGCCGTGGCAGTGCCGCTTCTGCTGTCAGTCGCCTATACGGGACTGGTGCTGGCCCTCTGGAGCGGCGGGCAGGGCGGCTTCGACAGTCTTGCCAATGTGGAACTGCTGTTCGAGACGCGCGAACTCCTCCTTGCCGGCTGGCTGCACTTCCTCGCCTTCGACCTCTTCGTCGGTGCTTGGCTTGTCCGCACCGCCCGCGCCGAGGGGATCGGCTTCATCCTCGTCGTGCCATGCCTCGTGCTGACCTTCTTGTTCGGGCCGGCCGGTTTCCTGCTGTTTTCAGCCGTTCGTGCCGCGCGGTTGCGCAGCCCGGCCGGGCAACCGGCCTGAGCCACTGTCGGAGAAGAACCATGTCCGCCATCGCCTTGATCGACCGTCCGGCCAGGCCCGGAAACCTGTTCGCCGCGCTCGCCGCCTTCCGGGCGGGCGAGCCCCGCCTTTTCGACCTCGGCGTGTTGATGCTCGCCGCGATGGCGCCCACCGCCTTCGCCGCCCTGGTCGATCAGCGCGAGTTCCTCGGCATCAATGTCTGGGACAAGCCGCTCAAGTTCGAATTCGCGCTTGCCGTCTATCTGCTCACGCTCGTCCTGTTCGCGCGTCTTCTGCCGGCCGGCACGAGACGCATGCGCTGGTATCGCACCTATGTGACCGCCGTGATCGGGGCCATCGTGCTCGAGATCGCCTGGGTCGGCGGCGCGGCGGCCCTGGGCACCGCCTCGCATTTCAACACGACGACGGCCGGAATGGTGCTCTATTCGATCATGGGGCCGCTGGCGGTGCTGTTGACCTCCATCACCGCCGTCTATGCCTGGCAGATCGCGCGCAATCCTGCGACGGGCCTTTCTCCGGCGGTGAAGGAGGGCGTCGTGCTCGGTCTCGCACTTACCTTGCCGCTGACGCTCGTCACCGCGGGCACGATGGCCTCGATGGGCGGGCATTGGGTCGGCGGCGGCACGAGCGACGCGGGTGGTCTGGCGCTGATGGGATGGTCGCGTGATGGTGGCGACCTGCGCATCGCCCACTTCTTCGCGACCCACGCGATGCACGCCATTCCCGCGTTCGCGCTGGTGTCCGCCTCGCTCCTCGGCCGAGACGACCGGCGGCCGGCACGGATCTTCGCGGTCCTGTTCACCGCCTTCGTCGCCTACACCTTCGTGGAGGCACTGCTGGGGCGGCCATTCCTGCCATTCCTCGGCTGAGCCGAACGTTAACCCTTGGTTAAGATTCGTATCGTAATTTTAACCATCGGATTTGCTCTCATCCTCCCAAGCAGATCCAGTCACTGGGCGGCCACCAATGGCCGCCTTTTTTTGCCGACGTCGGGCCGCTTGCCTCCCACACCCGCTTCTGCAAGGTTCGCCGCGCCAACACGCGGAGGATTTCATGGCCAAGGGAGTAGCGCTCGTCACCGGGGCCGGAACCGGCATAGGCGCGGCGGTCGCCGCTGCGTTCCTGAAGGACGGATGGGACACCGTTCTCGCCGGCCGCCGCAAGGAGAAGCTGGACGAGACGGTTGCGCGCGTGGGAACGGTGCCGGGCAGGGCGCTCGCGGTCGCCTGCGACGTGACGAAGCCTGCCGAGGTCGATGCGCTCTTCGCTGCGATCAAGTCCGAGTTCGGACGGCTGGACCTGCTCTTCAACAATGCCGGCATGGGCTCGAAGGGCGCGCCGATCGACGAGATCCCGGTCGAGACCTGGCTGGACGTGGTGAACGTCAATCTCACCGGTTCGTTCCTGTGCGCGCGGGCGGCCTTCGGCATGATGCGGCACCAGACGCCGATGGGCGGACGCATCATTAACAACGGCTCGATCTCGGCCTACGCGCCACGTCCGGGCTCCGTGCCCTACACTGCGACGAAGCATGCGATCACGGGGCTGACCAAGACGATCGCGCTCGACGGCCGGCCGTTCGACATCGCCTGCGGCCAGATCGACGTCGGCAACGCGCTGACCGAGATGGCGGTGCCCATGACCAAGGGCGTGCCGCAGGCCAACGGCGAGATCGCCGTCGAAGCGACGATGGACCCGCAGCACGTCGCGGACGCCGTCCTGCACATGGCCAGCCTGCCGCTTGCCTCCAACGTGCTGTTCATGACGGTGATGGCGACCAAGATGCCGTTCGTGGGGCGCGGGTAAGTCCGGTTCGCACTTGAGTCGGGCTATATATCTGACTAAAGTCAACTAATGTATCGGACGGAGATCGATCAGGTCAGGCGGTTCAACCGCGCCTTCACGAAGCGCATCGGCGTGCTCGAAGAGAGCTATCTTGCGCGCGGTCGCCCGCTCGGCGAGGCGCGGGTCTTGTTCGAGATCGGACTTTCCGGCGGGATCGGCCTGCAGCCGCTGCGCCAGCGGCTCGGTCTCGACTCGGGCTATCTCAGCAGGCTCATTCGATCGCTGGAAACACAGGGAATGGTCGAGCTCGTCAGGGATGAACGGGACGCTCGTGCGCGGCAGGCACGGCTGACGACGAAAGGTCAGGTCGAGTTCGAAGCTTACGATCGTCTGTCCGACGTTGCGGCGCAGCGGCTTCTGGGGTCGCTGCGCGAGCCGGACCGCAAACTGGTCGTGAAGGCGATGGCGCAGATCGAACATCTGCTGCGCGCGGCTTCTGTGGCGGTGGCGCTGGAGCCGGCGGACAGTCCGGATGCCCGGTCCTGTCTGGAGCAGTATTATGCCGAGCTCGCCCGCCGCTTTCCGTCCGGCTTCGACCCGCTCGCGGGCAACAATTTCGATCCGGCCGAAATGACGCCGCCGAAAGGCTGGTTCGTCGTTGCGCGTCTCGATGGCGAGCCGGTCGGATGCGGTGCATTGAAGACGCTGGACGACGGGATCGGCGAGGTCAAGCGCGTCTGGACGTCACCCTCCGCCCGCGGTCTCGGCGTCGCGAGCCGGATCATGGAACGGTTGGAAGCGCTCGCGTCGGAGGCGGGGTTCGATCTGCTGCGGCTCGACACGAACGGGACCTTGAAGGAAGCGCAGGCGATGTATGCCAAGCGGGGATACCGCGCGATCCCGCGCTACAACGACAATCCCTATGCGGAACACTGGTTCGAGAAAGAGCTATGAGTCGAGACGCTCTGCGATCCAGAGCTTGACCAGCGCCTGCCGTGTGACGCCAAGCCTGCGGGCTTCTTGATCCAGACCCTGTACGACCCATGCGGGAAAGTCGATGTTTACGCGCCGACTCTCGACGTTCGGACGCCGCGCCTTCGACCAGTCCACAAGCTCAGCGACATCCTCGCCGGCATCGAAACGGCTCTCGAATTCACTCGCCTTCATAGTATTCAACTTCCTGCTCCCGGGACCTGCGCACCGAAATCAGCCTGATTCGGCCTTCGCGCAGTGCATAGACGGCCGACCAATGCTTCAGGCCGATACGACCGACCGCAAGAAAACGCTGCTCGTCTTCCGAACGCGCTGGCGCCAAGATCAAAAGCGGATCGTTCCAGAGTGCTTGCGCCTCGATAAAATCGATGCCGTGCTTGCTCTTGTTCGCAGCGCTCTTTTCCGCGTCGAATTCGAAGCTCATAGCACAATATGGTATAGAAACTATACCTTTTCAACACCTGTCGCCAGGAACCCCTCGATCCGCTCCAGCGCCCTCAAGATGTTCTCCTCCGAGTTCGCGTAGGACAGCCGCATGTAGCCTTCGCCGAGCACGCCGAAGTCCGGTCCGCCGATCAGCGCCACGCCGGTTTCCTCAAGCAGGGCGGAGGCGAGCTTCTTGGCTTTCCAGCCGGTCCCGGAGATGTTCGGGAAGGCATAGAACGCGCCCTTTGGCGTGATGCAGGAGATGCCGGGCAGCCCGTTCAATCCCTCCACGACGACCTTCCGGCGCCGGTCGAAGGCGCGCATCATCTTGTCGACGTCGTCCTGCGGGCCGTCGATCGCGGCGATGCCGGCATATTGCGACGGGGCGTTGACGCAGGACCAGCAATTGACCGCGAGCTTGCGCACGAGGTTGTAGAGCTTGTCCGGCCAGATCGACCAGCCCATGCGCCAGCCGGTCATCGCCCAGGTCTTGGACCAGCCGTTGAGGACGATCAGCCGGTCGCGGATCGAGGGGAAGGTCAGCAGCGAAGTGTGCACCTCGCCGTCATAGGTCATCACGTCGTAAATCTCGTCGGAAAGGATCGCGACGTCGGGATGTTTCTCTAGCCCCTTCACCAGCTTCTCGATCTCGGCCTTCGGCGTGACGCCGCCGGTCGGGTTGGCGGGCGAATTGAGGATGATCAGCCGCGTCTTCGGCGTCATCAGCGCCAGTGTCTCCTCGGCCGAGAAGGCGAAGCCGTTCTCCTCGCGAACCGGGATCGGCACGGGCGTCGCCCCGGTGAACTCGATCATCGAGCGGTAGATCGGGAAGCCGGGGTCCGGATACATGATCTCGGCGCCCGGTTCGCCGAACATGATGATCGCCGCATACATGGTCGGCTTGCCGCCGGGCAGGATCATCACGTTCTCCGGCGACACCTCGACGCCTGTCGTCGCCAGCGTGCGGCGCACCACCGCCTCGCGGCAGGCGAGCAGACCCGTGGCAGGCGTGTAGCCGTGATGGCCGTCGCGCAACGCCTTGATGGCTGCTTCGACGATGTGCTCGGGCGTGCGGAAGTCGGGCTGGCCGATGCCGAGATTGATGACGTCCTTGCCGGACTGCGCAAGCGCGGTCGCGCGGGCGAGCACGGCGAAGGCATTTTCCTCGCCGATGCGGTCGAAGGCGGCAATGGTATGGAGGGTCATGGGCTTTCGTGTTCCGACTGGAATTGGCAACTGGCTCAATCCATTGAGCCAGAATTCTGACCTAGTATGGAAGTCAAATCGGCGCGAAGCATATTCCGGCGCGCGCCTTCAAGGGAAGACCCATGGAAGATCTCTCGAACTGGACTCCGCGGCCGCGTCCGCAGCGCATCGTGCTGGAGGGGCGGTATGTCCGGCTGGAACCGCTGAGCGCGGCGAAGCATGGCGACGGGCTCTACAGGGCCGCGACCGAGGGCGAATCGGATGCCCGCTTTCGCTGGCTGTTCGAGACGACACCGCCGGACAGGGCGACCTTCGATGCCTGGCTCGCCAAAGTCGAGGCGAGCGAGGACCCGCTGTTCTTCGCCGTCATCGACAAGGCGACCGGCGAGGCGGTGGGCCGGCAGACCCTGATGCGGATCGACCCGACCTATGGCGTGATCGAAATCGGCAACATCCACTGGGGGCCGAAGATGCAGCGCTCGCGGCTGTCGACCGAGGCGCAATATCTCTTCGCGAAATATGTCTTCGACGACCTCGGCTACCGCCGTTACGAGTGGAAATGCAACAACCGCAACGAGCCGTCGAAGCGGGCGGCCGAGCGGTTCGGCTTCTCGTTCGAGGGCATTTTCCGCCAGCACCTGGTCGTCAAGGGCGAGAACCGCGACACTGCCTGGTATTCGATCATCGACAAGGAATGGCCTGCGCTGAAGCGCGCCTACGAGGCCTGGCTCGATCCGGCGAACTTCGATGCCGCCGGCAAGCAGAAGCGCCGGCTGGAGGATCTGCGGCCGCTCCAGGTGGAATAGCATAACGTCGCCGTCCGGGTGTAAGCCGTCCGCGAACAGACGGAGCTTTGGACCATGGCAGGCAACCATTCGCACGACCACCACGATCATCATGACCATGCTCATGGGCATGAAGGCCATTCGCATGGCGGACATTCCCACAATCATGCCGAAGGCGCGGACAAGACACGGGTTCTTATCGCGGCGCTGCTCACCGGCGGCTTCATGGTCGCCGAGGCCGTTGGCGGCCTCGTGACGGGATCGCTGGCGCTGCTGGCGGACGCCGGCCATATGCTTACCGACTCGGTGTCCCTCGTGCTTGCCTGGTATGCGTTCAGCTTGGCTGGCAGGGCGGCCACCGCGCGCATGACCTATGGCTTCGATCGCGTGAAGACGCTCGTCGCATATACCAATGGCCTCACCATCTTCGCGATCGGCATCTGGATCTGCTGGGAGGCGGTGGAGCGCTTCGCGGTGCCGCAGCCGGTCCTCGGCTGGCCGATGCTGGCGGTGGCGCTCGTGGGCCTTGGCATCAACATTGCCGCCTTCTTCGTTCTCCACGGCGGCGACCGCGAGAACCTCAACATGCGCGGGGCGATGCTCCATGTGATGGGCGATCTGCTCGGCTCGGTCGCGGCGCTTGCCGCCGCGCTGATCATTATCTGGACGGGATGGTACCCCCATCGATCCGATCCTGTCGGCGCTCGTTGCCGTTATCCTGTTCCGCAGCGCGTGGTCGCTGATGAAGGAAGCGGGCACCGTGCTGCTGGAAGGTGTGCCGTCTCGCATCGACCGCGATGCCGTGGCCAAGGACATCGAGAGCGGCGTGAAGGATGTGCGGGAAGTGCACCATATGCATGTCTGGTCGATGGACGGATCGCGCAACATCGCGACCCTGCACGCCTGCCTCAATGACGGCGCGGACGCGTTCGGCGCGGTGACGGCGATCAAGCAGCGGCTTGCATCGCGCCACGGCATCGGCCATGCCACTATCGAGGTGGAGTATGGCGCCTGCGCCGACGGAAGTGCGGCGCACCGGCACTGACGGGAGGAACTCGATGGCCGGCAGGCTGAAGGGAAAGATCGCGGTCGTCACCGCGGCGGGGCAGGGGATCGGCCGCGCGATCGCCGAGGCGTTCGTCGCCGAAGGGGCGACGGTCTTCGCCTCCGACATCGCGCGTGACAAGCTCGACGGGCTGGCGCGGGCGAAGAAGGCGAAGCTCGACATCCTGTCGACGAAAGCGGTCGAATCCTATGCGGCGAAGGTCGGCGAGATCGACATCCTCGTCAATGTCGCCGGCTTCGTCCATCACGGCACCGCGCTCGACACGTCCGAGAAGGACCTGGATTTCTCTTTCGACCTCAATGTCAAATCCATGCATCGAACGATCCGTGCCTTCCTGCCAGGCATGCTGGCGCGGGCAAAGGCGAACGGGACGTCGAGTTCCATCGTCAACATGTCGTCCGGCGCTTCGTCGATCAAGGGAGCGGCCAACCGCTACGCCTACGGAACGACAAAGGCCGCGGTGATCGGCCTGACCAAATCGGTCGCGATCGACTTCATCCGCCAGGGCATCCGCTGCAACACGATCTGCCCCGGCACGGTGCGCTCGCCGTCCTGGGAAGGGCGGGTGGAGGATCTCGGCAAATCGGTCGGCGGCAAGGACAAGGCGATGGAGATGTTCGTGTCGCGCCAGCCGATGGGCCGGGTCGGCGAAGCTTCGGAGATCGCGGCGCTGGCTGTCTATCTCGCTTCTGACGAATCTGCCTTCACCACCGGAACCGCCATTCCCATCGACGGAGGCTGGACGCTCTGATGGACCCGCGCACGCGCAATTCGGCGATCGCCGCCCTCGTCATCCTGCTCGGCTTCGGCATCGTCGCCTTCTACCTGCCGAAGATCATGCTCTTCGTCGGCGAGCGTTCGCCGGTGGCCGCGGGCGGCGTCGCCGTCCTCTTCGTGCTCGCTTTCTTCCTGGTGTTCTGGCTGCGCGGCCGTGCGCAGGGTGGGGGGCGCTGATGCGTATCCTGGTAACGGGAGCGGCCGGCATGATCGGCCGCAAGCTGGTCGCCCGGCTCGCCCGGGACGGCGAGGTCGCCGGCAGGCCGATCACCGCGCTCGACCTGCACGACATTGTCGCGGCCGATCTCGTTTCTATCCCTGACGCAGAGACTTCGGTCTTCGTCGGCGACATCGCCAGCCCCGACACTGTCGATACGCTGGTCTCGCGCCGGCCGGACGTCATCTTCCATCTCGCCGGCGTGGTGTCGGGCGAGGCGGAAGCCAATTTCGACCTCGGCTACCGGGTCAACCTGGACGGCACGCGGATGCTGTTCGACGCGATCCGGCTGGCGGACTACCGGCCGCGCGTCGTCTTCACCTCCTCGATCGCGGTGTTCGGAGCGCCGTTCCCGGATGTCATTCCGGACGAGTTCCACCCGACGCCGATGACCTCCTACGGCACGCAAAAGCTGATCGGCGAGGCGCTTCTGTCCGACTACACGCGCCGTGGTTTCATGGACGGCATCGGCATCAGGCTGCCCACCATCTGCGTGCGGCCGGGCAAGCCCAACAAGGCAGCCTCGGGCTTCTTCTCCGGCATCATCCGCGAGCCGCTCAACGGGCAGGAGGCGATCCTGCCGGTGCCGCGCTCCGTGGTGCACACGCATGCGAGCCCGCGTTCGGCGGTCGGCTTCCTGATCCGCGCAGCCGGCATCGACGGCGATCTCGTCGGGCCAAGACGCAACCTCAACATGCCGGGCGTGGGCGTGACAGTCGGCGAGCAGATCGAGGCGCTGGAGCGGGTTGCGGGCTCGAACGTGGTGAGCCTCATCCGCGAGGCGCCCGACGAAGCCGTGTGGTCGATCGTCAAGAACTGGCCTACGCGCTTCGAGGCGCGGCGGGCGCGGGAACTCGGCTTCGAGGCGGAGACCAGCTTCGACGAGATCGTGAGGGTCTATGTCGAGGAGGAACTCGCCTGATGGACTGGCTCTTCGCTGGGCTGATCGATCTTCCCAACTGGGTGATCCATGGTCTCGTGGGGGCGATCCTGGGAGGACTTGGCGGCTTGATCGGGGGAGCACTGCAGAAGGTTCTGCGGATTCCCCACCTGGCGTCCGTCCTTGCAGTCGTCGGTGCTGTCACAAGCACCCAGGTTACTAAGTCGGTTGTCATTCCGCGCATCGTCACAGCCAGCCTCAACGCTGATCTGCCGAAGAAGGGCGACGACGTGACGACCATCGTGCGGATCGACTATGACGGTCGGCGCTATGTCTATCACTATGAATTGGACGACAGCCTTCCGGGTGTCACCGCTGAAACGATGAAGACTGGCCTTCTGTCCGATCTATGCGCGCATTGGAAACCAGAATTCGCCGCCGGCAGGGTCGACGGCGCGGACTACAACTACCGGCTCCGCGGCGAAGTCATCTCATTCACGATCGAGCCCACCGACTGCACCTGACCAAGGGGCCGGTTTGCTCGTTCATATCGTCGCCATCAGCAGCGCCAGGCCGATCAGGAAGACGAAGGCGGCGCCTGCGATCTCGACCGTGACGTGGATGCGGTTGCCGATGCGACCGTCGCCGGCGATCGACACCGCGACGTTTTTCGCCGTCACCGCGAGCGTCGCCAGCGCCGAGACGGTGATGGCAGTGCCGAGCGCCATGGCAAGCACCGAGGCGATGCCGGCGACCCAGAGGCCGTTCAGGAAGGCGAAGGTCAGCACAATCAGCGCGCCGGAGCAGGGACGGATGCCGACCGACGCGACGGCGGCCCAGGCGGCGCGCCAGTCGAACCGCTCAGACGAAAGAAGTGCAGGGTCGGGCGCATGGCTGTGGCCGCAGGTCTCGCAGACCTCGCCCGGGCCATGGGCGTGATGCGCGTGGTCGTGGTGGTGCGCATGGGACTGCCCGTGATGATCATGATCGTGATCATGGTGATCATGCGCGAGCGCATGCGCGGCCGCGTGTGCATGATTGTGGCCATGCCCGGCATGCGAATGCGCATGAGAGTGGGCGACGGCCGCGGAGAGGCTGTGGGCCGGGTGGCCGGACAGGCGCGAGACCAGCCGCACACCGGCCTTCTTCCACAGGAGCCAGGCGCCGAAGAGGGTGACCAAGACGTAGCTCGACACTTCGAGGAACCAGGTGGCGTCGGTCATCGAGACGCTGGTGCCGCGCAGCAGGAAATAGACCAGCGTCATGACCACGATCGCGGTTGCGGCCTGGAGGAAGGCCGAGACGAAGGACAGCATGACGCCGCGGCGCAGCGCCACCTCATTGGCGAGCATGTAGGACGAGATGACTGCCTTGCCGTGGCCGGGGCCGGCGGCGTGAAAGATGCCGTAGGCGAAGGAGAGGCCGACCAGCAGCCATGCGCCGCCGCCGCCGTCGCGCATCGACTTCATCGCGCCGGTAAGCTGACGGTAGAAGCCCTGCTGCTGGGCGTTGACCCAATTGAGCACGCCGGAGAAGAAGCCGGTGGAAGGCAGCACGGCCTCGTTGGTGCCGATGCCGAGCGAGCTCGCCGCGTGGGCGTGCGCCGCGATATGGGTCAGGGCAAAGACCGTCGCGAGGGTTGCGAGCGCGATCCGAACCGTCTTGTGCTGCATGTCGTTCAACCCTGTGCCTGGCAGGTGATCTCCAGCTTGGTCGCGAAGATCTTGCTCATGTCGGTGCCCGCCGGATCGTTGAAGAACTCGTCGGTCAGCGTCGCCTGGTTCTGCGAGATCGCTTCGTCCGGGTCGGGACGGATCACCTGGCGCTTGCAGGAGGCGGGCAACGCGTCGACCTTCATGTTGTCGTCTTCGGTGAAGTCGATCGCGGTGTAGAAGGTCGGATCGTAGACGCCGAAATCGATCTTGCCGGAGAGCGGGAACGGCGTCTTCGGCTTGGATTCGAACAGGACGATGAGTTGGTTGTCCTCCAGCGTGGCGATCAGCTGGTCGGGCGCGCTCATCGCGACGTCCTTGCCGTCCGCCTCGACGAGCTGGAAGTAGTTGTATTCGGCGAGCGATTCGAAGATCGTCTTCGACACTTCCGCCAGCTCGGACTCGTCGAGCTTCAGGTCCTTGTTCGTGTCGAACTCGACCAGAACGGTCGAGGAGAACAGGTCGTCGAAGCGCCAGACATGGCGCAGCGCGGAGACGTTGCTCGAGGGGTCGAGCTTCACCTCGAGGCTGGCTTCGGCGAAGACGTGCGGATGAACCCAGGCGGGCGTAGACCACAGCAGGGCTGACGACAGGGCCGCCGCCACGATCCATCGCTTCTTTTCGGGAAATGGCATCCGTCCCCTCGTGTCCGAGCGCGCCGCGACAGATGCCTTCCAATGCGGGCAAAATTGGGACATCAGGCGGCGTCGTATTTCTTGAACCACTGGGCAAGGTAGTCGACGAAGACCCTGACCTTCGCCGGCAGGTAGCGCCGGTGCGGATAGACGGCGAAGATGCCGCCGCCGGTCGGCACGAACTCATCGAGGACGGAGACCAGCGTGCCGTCCTCCAGCGCCGGGCGGGCGATAAAGTCGGGCATGGTGGCGAAGCCGAGCCCGGCGATAGCGGCGGCGCGTACCGATTGCGGGCTGTTGACCTCCAGCCTCCCGGTCACCGGCACGGTGATCGGCTCGCCCGCTTCGTTGACGAAGGGCCAGTTCGACAGCCAACGTCCGTTGGTGTCGATCACGCAGGGCATGCGCGTCAGGTCCTGCGGCCGCGTCGGGCGACCATATTTCTCGATCAGTTCCGGCGCGCCGCAGATCCTGATGCCGAAGGGCGACAGCTTGCGTGCGATCAGCGAGGAGCTCTCCAGCCGGGTGATGCGGATGGCGAGGTCGTAGCCTTCCTCCACGAGGTCGACGAAGCGGTCGTCGAGATGGATGTCCAGCACGATGTCGGGATGCTCCTTGGCGAAATCGATCATCGACTGGCCGATCGGTGCGTCGGCGAAGGTGCGCGGCGCGGTGAGCTTGATGCGGCCCCGCACATCGCCGGAGGAATCGCGCACCGTATCGGCGAGGCTGTCGATCTCGCGCAGGATCTCCGAAGCGCGCTTGTAATATGTGTGGCCGGCCTCGGTGAGCGAGAACTGGCGCGTAGTGCGGTTGAGCAGCAGCGCGCCGAGTTCGTCCTCCAGCTCACGGACATATTTCGACAGCAGCGCCTTGGAGCGGCCGATCTTGCGCGCCGCGGCGGAAAAGCCTTCCGCCTCCACCACGTCGATGAAGGCACGCATGCGGGTGAGGGTGTCCATGTTCACACCGTCGTTCGAGAATCAGGAACGGCAGACGCCGGATCGTTCGATATTTATGGCAGGAGAGCGGGCGAGGGGGAAGGGAGGAGGAAGCAGCACGGCAGCGGCATGCGACGCCGCTTTCCGCTTGCGATCAGCCCAGCATCGGGACTAGGCGGGAGGCGATCAGAATTGCCGGGACATCTTCATGACCAACGCCGCCAGACTCCGCATCGCCGTCCTGTTCGGCGGGCGTTCTTCCGAGCACGAGGTTTCGGTGATGTCGGCGACGAACGTCATGGCCGCGCTCGATCCGGAGAAATACGACGCGGTTCCCGTCTACATCACGCGCGAGGGCCGGTGGCTGGCGAGCAGCTTCTCGGACGGGGCGCTGGCGAGGCCGGACAGCGGCACGGAGCTCTGCCTGACCGCGGGCGGGCAGGGCCGGTTGCTGGCGATCGATGCGGGTGCTGCGCGCGACCTTCCGCCGGTCGATATCGTCTTTCCGGTGCTGCACGGCCTCAACGGCGAAGACGGATCGGTGCAGGGTCTGGCCCAGGCCGCGCGCGTACCGCTTGTCGGCTGCGGCATCCTCGGCTCGGCGGTCGCGCTCGACAAGGACATCGCCAAACAGCTGCTGCTCCAGGCCGGCGTGCCCGTCGCACGTTCGCTGACGGTCATCGAGGACTCGGCTCCGTCCTTCGCCGAGGTGAAGGCGGCGCTCGGTCTGCCTGTGTTCGTCAAGCCGGCCCGGCACGGTTCCTCAGTCGGCGTGAGCAAGGTGTCCGACGAGGCGGGCTACGCGGCAGCGCTGGATCTCGGCTTCCGCCATGACGACAAGCTCCTGGTGGAAGAATTCATAAAGGGCCGGGAGATCGAGCTCGCCGTGCTCGAAGCGCCCGAGGGCGGCCTGTTCGTCTCGCGGCCGGGCGAGATCGCGCCTGCGGAAAGCCACGGCTTCTACAGCTACGACGCTAAATATGTCGACGCAGACGGGGCGAAGATCATCGTTCCGGCTCAGCTTCCGGCGGAGGTTGAGGAACGGCTGAAAGATCTGGCGGCACAGGCGTTTAGGGCGACGGGCTGCGATGCGATGGCGCGCGTCGACTTCTTCGTCACGGAGGATTTCGGCATCCGCCTCAACGAGCTCAACACCATTCCCGGCTTCACCAACATTTCGATGTATCCGAAGGCGATGGCCGCGAGCGGCGTCGATTATCCGACGCTCATCGACCGGCTCGTGGCGCACGGGTTGGCGAGAGCGAAGCGGCAGACCTTCTGAAGCCCGGCCATTCCTGGATCGGCCATCGCGGCCGCTCCCGCGGAAACCGGTCAGGCGGCACAGGTTTCGGTCTCTGGACCAATTGTCGCAGTCAGACGAAAGGACTATGAGCCCACGTCATGACCGGTGCGCTGGTGCCCGGTCAAGCGGATGCCCTTGGCGCTGCGCGTTTCCGTGTTCGATGGCGCGATTTCCTCCCGTTTTCGCCGTCAGATATCGGCCGTGCGGCCGGCTACTCAACAGGAACGGTGCATGAAAGCTCTTGCGAAACTCTATGCCGTGGTGCTTGGCCTGATAGGGCTGGGCCTCGCGGCGGCAGGCGGCTGGCTGATCGGATTAGGCGGCTCGGTCTACTATCTCATCGTCGGCATTGCCTATCTCGTCGCGGCGATCCTGCTGTGGCGCGGCAAGGCGAGCGGCGGTTTGCTCGTGCTGGCCGTCGCGGTGCTGACGGTTCCGTGGGCGCTGTGGGAAGCCGGCGCCGAATTCTGGCCCGTGTTCGCCCGTGTAATGGCGCCTCTCGCGCTCGCCGGGTTTGCGCTGCTGTTCACGCCTTCCGCGGCGCCGACGGCGCGCTCCGGCCTCTACCGCGCAGGTGCGGCGCTGGCGGCGGTTCTGTTCGTCATCGGCTTCGGCTTGGCCTTCGTGCCGCACGGCGTGGTGCGCCCCTCGGCCGACATGGCCGCCTATACCGCGGCGAAGGGCGACAACGCGCCTGCAAACTGGACGGCCTACGGCCGCACCACGGCCGGGCTGCGCTATTCGCCGTTCGACCTGATCAACCGCGGCAATGTCGGCAATCTGGAACTGGCGTGGACCTATCGCATGCGGACGCGGCGACATCGGCAT
The DNA here is from genome assembly GCF_024699925.1 of Mesorhizobium sp. J428. Taxonomy (NCBI): domain Bacteria; kingdom Pseudomonadati; phylum Pseudomonadota; class Alphaproteobacteria; order Hyphomicrobiales; family Phyllobacteriaceae; genus Mesorhizobium; species Mesorhizobium sp. J428. Next base: position 707,968 of record NZ_JAJOMX010000001.1, on the reverse strand, counting down.
CGACCAGAACACGCCGCTTCAGATCGACGATACTGTCTATTCGTGTACCACGAGCAACGTCATCATCGCGCTCGACGCGGACACCGGCGCCGAGCGCTGGAAGTTCGATCCGCAGGCGAAGGGGCCGTTCTGGCAGCGCTGCCGTGGCATCGGATATTATGAGCTGCCGGCCGAGCAGCAGGTCCAGGGCCAGCTCTGCAACACGCGCCTGATCATGACCACGGTCGATGCGCGCCTGTTCGCCATCGATTCCAAGTCGGGCCAGGTCTGCCCGACCTTCGGCAACAACGGCGTCGTCTCGCTGGGCGAGAACATGGGCGAGGTCATCCCCGGCTTCTACTTCCAGACCTCGGCCCCGCTGGTCGCGCGCGACAAGATCGTCGTCGGCGGCTGGGTCGTCGACAACCAGATGGTCGGCGAGCCGTCGGGCGTCATCCGCGCCTTCAACGTCGTGACGGGCCAGCTCGACTGGGCCTGGGATCTCGGCAACCCTGCGATCACCGGATTGCCGCCTGCGGGGCAGACCTATACGCGCGGCACGCCCAATATGTGGACGACGGCCGCCTATGACGACAAGCTGGGCCTGATCTACGCGCCGCTCGGCAACACCACGCCGGATTATTTCGGCGGCAACCGTCCGCCCTTCGCGGACGAATACAACGCCTCGCTGGTGGCGCTCGACGTGACCACCGGCCGCGAGCGCTGGAAGTTCCAGACCGTTCATCACGACATCTGGGACTACGACCTGCCGTCGCAGCCCGCCCTGCTCGATCTGCCCGACGGCAAGGGCGGCACGACCGCGGCGGTGCTGCAGACCACCAAACGCGGCCAGCTCTTCCTGCTCGATCGTACGACGGGCAAACCGCTCGCCGACGTCGAGGAAAAGCCGGTGCCGCAGACGGGCCATGCGCCGGAGGAATATCTCTCCCCGACGCAGCCCTATTCGGTCGGCATGCCGACGATCGGCGCCGAGCACCTGACCGAGGCGAAGATGTGGGGGCTGACCATGTTCGACCAGCTCGCCTGCCGCATCGCCTTCAAGCAGCTGCGCTACGAGGGCGACTTCACGCCGATCGGCCTCAACTACGCCATCTCGCAGCCTGGCAACATCGGCGGCCTGAACTGGGGTTCGGTCTCGGTCGACGTGCCGAACAACCGCGTCTTCCTCAACGACGTGCGGGCGCCGAGCATCTTCGCGCTGGTGCCGCGCGAGGGCTACGACGCCTTCGCCAAGAAGGTGCACGCCGACGACACGGGTCATGGACCGTCGCCGCAGCGCGGCACGCCCTACGGCATGGCGACCGAGATGTGGGTCTCGCCGCTCGGTGTGCCCTGCGTGAACCCGCCCTTCGGCACGGTGACGGCGGTGGACATGAACACCCGCAAGATCGCCTGGCAGGTCCCGGCCGGCACGGCCGAACAGCTTGGCCCGCTCGGCATCAAGTCCAAGCTGCCGATGCCGATGGGCCTGCCGACCTATGCCGGCACCTCGGCGACGGCCGGCGGCCTGGTGTTCTTCGCGGGCTACCAGGACTACTACATCCGCGCCTATGACGCCGCGGACGGCACGGAGCTGTGGAAGTATCCGCTGCCGGTCGGTGCAAGCGCGACGCCCATGACCTACGTCTCGCCGAAGACCGGCAAGCAGTATGTGCTCGTCTCGGTCGGCGGCGCGCCCTATTCGGCCGACAAGGGCGACTACGTCATGGCCTTCACGCTCAAGGGCGTGCAGTGACCTGACAATCGTCTGCGGGCTGAGGCCCTGACTAGAAAGGCCCGTCCGTCCGGATGGGCCTTTTCATTTCTGCAGGGTAGGCCGGGCGTCCGTCAGCTACGCAGGCCGGGCGCTTCCTGACCGGTGCGCGCGACATATTCTGTGTAGCCGCCGCCATAGGCCTCGATGCCGTCCGGCGTCAGCTCCAGCACGCGGTTCGACAGCGCGGCGAGGAAATGCCGGTCGTGGCTGACGAACAGCATCGCGCCCTCGAAGCGCGACAGAGCCTCGATCAACATCTGCTTGGTGGCGATGTCGAGGTGGTTGGTCGGCTCGTCCAGCACCAGGAAGTTCGGCGGGTCGAACAGCATCTTGGCCATCACCAGCCGCGCCTTCTCGCCGCCGGACAGCACGCGGCACTTCTTCTCTATCTCGTCGCCGTGGAAGCCGAAGCAGCCGGCGAGCGCGCGCAGCGGCGCCTGGCCGGCCTGCGGAAATGAATCCTCCAGCGACTGGAGCACCGTGTGATCGCCCTCGAGCAGGTCCATCGCGTGCTGGGCGAAATAGCCCATCTTCACGCTCGGGCCGCGCGCCACCGTGCCGGCGTCCGGTTCGGACGCGCCGGCGATCAGCTTCAGCAGCGTCGACTTGCCTGCGCCGTTGACGCCCATGACGCACCAGCGCTCGCGGCGGCGGACCTGGAAGTCGAGGCCGTCATAGATGGTGCGGCTGCCATAGCTCTTCGAGACGTTCTTCAGAGTCGCCACGTCCTCGCCCGAGCGTGGCGCCGGCTGGAACTCGAAGCGGACCGTCTGCTGGCGCTTGGGCGGCTCGACCTTCTCGATCTTGTCCAGCTTCTTGACGCGGCTCTGCACCTGCGCGGCATGGCTGGCGCGCGCCTTGAAGCGCTCGATGAAGGCGATTTCCTTTGCGAGCATCGCCTGCTGGCGCTCGAACTGCGCCTGTTGCTGCACGTCGGCCAGCGCGCGCTGCTCGCGGTAGAACTCGTAGTCGCCGGAATAGGAGGTCAGCGTGCCGCCGTCGATCTCGATGATCTTTCCGACGATCCGGTTCATGAACTCGCGGTCGTGCGAGGTCATCAGGATCGCGCCGTCGAAGCCCTTCAAATAGGACTCCAGCCAGATCAGGCTTTCGAGGTCGAGGTGGTTCGACGGCTCGTCCAGCAGCATCATATCGGGCCGCATCAACAGGATCTTGGCGAGCGCGACGCGCATCTTCCAGCCGCCCGACAAGTTGGCCACGTCGCCGTTCATCATCTCGTCCGAGAAGCCGAGGCCGCCCAGCACCTCGCGCGCGCGGCCGTCGAGCGCATAGCCGTCGAGCTCGTCGAACTTGGCCTGCACCTCGCCGTAGCGGGCGATGATGTCGTCCATCCGGTCGGCCTGGTCCGGATCGCCCATCGCGGCCTCCAGCTCGGCCATCTCGCCCGCCAGGGCGCTGACGGGGCCGACCCCGTCCATGACCTCCACCACCGCGCTGCGGCCGGACATCTCGCCGACGTCCTGGCTGAAATAGCCGATGCGCACGCCCTTATCGATCGAGACCTGGCCTTCGTCGGGCTGCTCTTCGCCATTGATCATGCGGAACAGCGTCGTCTTGCCGGCTCCGTTGGGGCCGACAAGGCCGACCTTCTCGCCGCGCTGCACCGTTGCCGACGCCTCGATGAAGACGATCTGCTTGCCGTTCTGCTTGGAGATGGATTCGAGACGGATCATGCGTGCCCAGCCGATGAGGAATCCGGCCGTCGCGACCGTCAGGAAGCGGTGCCTAAACCATTCCGGACGGACGAGCGCAAGGGGCGGATGCCGTATCGGGGACGGGCGGGACGCATCGTCGCGGCTATCTCGCCGCGGTCTTCGGATATTCGAGCTGCATCGCGACGAAGTCTGAGGTGCGGGCGCCGTAACGACCAGAGATCGCGTCCAGCGTCGCGGTCAGCGCCTGCGCCGGCCGAGCGGTGATCGCGGGAAGGCGCGTGGCGGCGGGCCACTCGGCCTGGACGCGGTCGGGGAGGATGCGCAGGCCGGCACGGGTGACAACCGCCTCGGGGGTCGCCGCGAAGGTGAGGGCGCGGGAGCGGTAGGTGCGCGACCAGGCGTCCGCAACGAGCGCGAGCGCCACCTCATCGATGCCCGCCTGCAGCGGGATGCCGAAGGTCTCGCGGCCCCAGAACGTGGCCGAATTGCCGATCGCCGTCAGCGCGAAGGGGCGAGTGAAGGTGAAGGCGCTGCTGTCGTGGCGCGCGTCCCAGCTCTCTAAGCCGAGTTCGCTGGCCGTGGCCTCCGCCTTGTCGCGGCTGGCGATCGCCTCGATCAGCGTCAGCGACATTGGCATGGAGGCGGTGATGCCCGTCGTGGTGACCACGCGGCCGTCGACGACGAGGCGGCGGTCGGGAACGTAATCCATCGTCGGGCTTAGGCCGCGCAGCTGCTTCAGGTAGTACCAATGGGTGGTGCCCTTGCGCTTGTCCAGCAGGCCGGCGGCGCCGACGACCTTGGCCCCGGCGCAGACGCCGATGACGATGGCGCCCTTGGCGGCCTGCGCGCGGATGAAGTCCAGCGCGGCCGGATCGTCGTCGCGGCTCATTGCCGGGACGATGAGATAGTCCGCGCCGTCGGGATAGCGCGTGTCGAACTCGGCGGTTGTGGCGTCCGGCTCCACCTTGAGCGCCGGGAAGAGCGCGACCGGCCCCGGGCCGGTGGCGAGCGCCACCACCTCCGCCACGTCCGCACGGCGCAGGATGCCGTAGGGCATCAGGTAGTCGGTGGTCTCGGTGGCGTCGTTGATGCCGAGGATCGCGACCACCGGGCGCTCGCGCTTCGGCGGCTTGAGGGCGTCGAGCACGGCCTGGGCCTCGCCGGAAGGGATGGCGGGCGCGGCACTGGCGACGGGCGCGGCGGGCAGCGACAGGATCCAGCCGCCTGCCGCCAGCGCGAACAGGACGATCAGCCCGAGCACCCCCCAGAGCGCCATCCGCAACGTCATCGCGATATCTCCTCGCCAGTCGACTTGACGGCAGCCTAGCGCCGGCGCAGCATGTCCGAAATGACATATTTCGTGCAAAAACAGACATGACCCGATCGATCGCGCTGGTCCTCCATCCCGGTTTCCAGCTGCTCGACGCAGCCGGGCCGGTGGCGGCCTTCGAGATGGCGGAGCGCTTCCGCCCGGGATCCTATGCGCTGGCCGCAATCGCGCCGGGCGGCGGCGAGGTGGCGAGCTCGTCGGGCCTCTCGATGTCGGCCGCGCCGATGCGCGACGGACCGTTCGACACGGTGATCGTCTCCGGTGGCGAGATCGTGCGGTCGATGGGGGCGTTCCGCGAGATCGTCGCCTGGCTGGGAGCCGTCGAGGCACGGCGGATCGCCAGCGTCTGTTCCGGCGCCTTCATCCTGGCCGCGGCGGGCCTCTTGGAGGGGCGGCGCGCGACGACCCACTGGGGCAGCACCGAGCATTTCGCGCGGCTCAATCCGAAGGTGAAGCTCGACGCGGAGCGCATCTTCATCCGCGACGGCAACATATGGACCTCGGCCGGAATCAGCGCCGGCATCGACCTGGCGCTGGCGCTGATCGAGGAGGACCTGGGGCCCGACGTGTCGCGTCGCGTCGCGCAGGAGCTGGTGGTGCACCAGCGCCGGCCGGGCGGCCAGTCGCAGTTCGCGCCGCCGGTGGAACTGGCCGGCCGCAGCGGCCGCTTCGCCGACTTGACCGACTGGATGCGCGCGCATCTCGCCGAGCCGCTGACGGTCGAGCAACTGGCCGATCAGGCGGCGATGAGCCCGCGCCACTTCGCCCGCGCCTTTCTCGCCGAGACCGGCACCACGCCGGCCAAGGCGGTGGAGCGGCTGCGGCTGGAAACGGCGCGGCGGGCGCTGGAGAGCGGCCACGCGCCGCTGGAGCGAATCGCCGAGGAGGCGGGGTTCGGCGACGCCGCCCGCATGCGCCGCGCCTTCCTGCGCGGCTTCGGCCAGCCGCCGCAAGCCTTGAGACGCGCCGCGCAGCAGGCCGAGACGCGCCGGCGCGTGGCGGGGGTCTAGCGCGGGCGCACGGTTGGTGGGCGTGCCGCCGTCGCGCTATGTCGGGCAGGGGACCACCTAGCGGCGGTCCGTGCGGATGTGCTCTTTGCCTTTCTGAAAAGCGCTGCGCTAGAAACGCCGGAATCCTCCGGCGAAACAACCCGTTAACATCTGCCGCGACCTCACGAAAAAAATCCGCCCCGCACCCACTTTTTCCTTGATTGTGACACACCCTCTCATTACATCCGCGCTTGCCCAAAGTCGCACGTGCCTGTGGGCGTCCCCCGAACCTCGGAATGGCGAGGCGAGGGCAGGTAACCGGGGAGTAACGAACCCGGTCGGTTCAGCGGCCAACCGCCGATCCGAGGACGCCTTGAAGCAACGACGGTGCGGGCCTTGTTGGAAGCCGGTTGTCCACATGCCGGTCTCCTCTGAGGCACACCCTCATTGCCGGCAGTGCGGACGGGTCTCCCCTCCAAGCCAAGGCAGACAAAGCGAACCGAGGTCGGGCTGACCAAGGTTCATCGCCGCGAGATGGCTTTCGATGGTTCCGGGGTCTCCACCGGCTGGTTCCATCGGATACGCGTCCCGCCTTTGTTTGACCGCGACAGCGAGGCTGCGTGCCCGCTCGCTCGCAGCAATGGCGCGCATCCGCGCGATGGAGAGACCCGATGGCCACCCAGCGCATCCTCGATTTCCTCGCCACCCGACGTCCCGCCGGCCCCTGCCTGGTGGTCGACCTCGACGTCGTGGCCGACAATTTCCGCGCCTTCGAGAAGGCGCTGCCGGAAAGCAAGATCTACTACGCGGTGAAGGCAAACCCGGCGCCGGAGATCCTGCGCCTGCTTGCCTCGATGGGATCGTCCTTCGACACCGCGAGCGTTGCCGAAGTCGAGATGGCGATGGACGCGGGTGCGCCTGCGGACCGCATCTCCTTCGGCAACACCATCAAGAAGGAGCGCGACATCGCGCGCGCCTACGAGCTCGGCATCCGCCTCTTTGCCGTCGACTGCGTCGAGGAAGTGGAGAAGATCGCGCGTGTCGCTCCCGAGGCCCGCGTGTTCTGCCGCGTCCTGACCGACGGCGAGGGCGCCGAGTGGCCGCTGTCGCGCAAGTTCGGCTGCGTGCCGGCGATGGCTGTCGACGTGCTGCGCCATGCGAAGTCGCTCGGCCTCGACGCCTATGGCGTGTCGTTCCACGTCGGCTCGCAGCAGACCAACCTCGACGCCTGGGACAAGGCTCTGGGCGACGCCAAGCGCGTGTTCGCGACGCTCGCCGACGAGGGCATCGTGCTGAAGATGGTCAACATGGGCGGCGGCTTCCCGACGCGTTACCTGAAGGACGTGCCGGCGGCGCAGGCCTACGGCCAGGCGATCTTCGATGCGCTGTCGAAGCACTTCGGCAACCAGATCCCGGAGACGATCATCGAGCCGGGCCGCGGCATGGTCGGCAATGCGGGCGTTATCAAGTCGGAAGTGGTTCTGATCTCGCGCAAGTCGGCCAACGACAACGTGCGCTGGGTCTATCTCGACATCGGCAAGTTCGGCGGTCTCGCCGAGACGATGGACGAGGCGATCCGCTACCCGATCGTGACCGCGCATGACGGCACCGAGACGGCACCCTGCGTGCTCGCCGGCCCGACCTGCGATTCGGCGGACGTGATGTACGAGAAGACGCCCTATCCGATGCCGCTGTCGCTGACGATCGGCGACGAGGTGCTGATCGAGGGCACGGGCGCCTACACGACCACCTATTCGGCGGTCGCGTTCAACGGTTTCGAGCCGCTGCGGGCCTACGTCATCTGACGAGGCTAACGCCCTAACCGGGCTGCACAAAAATGCGACAGGCGAGGCGTCGTGCCTCGCCTGGGACAATCGACCAGATCCACCGATTTTCCTGCAACTCTCGCTTTGGGGGTGCGTTGACCGCACACCCGAGGACAATGCCGTGACCGCCGTGCCTGCCCCTTCCATCGCTTTTGCTTTCACAATCCAGACCGAATCCGCCCGCGACATCGCTGCCCGCGAGGCGCTGCTCGACCGCGCCATGGGCCCGGGCCGCAAGCGCAAGTCGTCGGAGAAGATCCGCCGCGGCCGTCTGCCGTCCGAGGGGCTCGCCTTCGTCGCGCGTGGCGAGGACGGGCGTGCCGCCGGGACGGTGCGGCTGTGGGATGTCGAGGCGGGCGACAGGTGCGCGCTCCTGCTCGGCCCGCTCGCGGTCGACCCGTCGCTGAAGTCGGCCGGCATCGGCTCGGCGCTCATGAAGCACGCGATCGCGGAATCCGCGCGCCTTGGCCATGGAGCCATCCTGCTGGTGGGCGACGCGCCCTATTACGCCCGCTTTGGCTTCTCGGCGGAGAAGACCGATCGGCTCGCCATGCCCGGCCCCTACGAGAAGCACCGCTTCCTGGCGCTGGAACTCAGGGACGGCGCGCTGGATGGCGCGCAGGGCGTGCTGAAGGCGGCCGGCCGCAAGAGCGAGGCGGCGAAGGCGGCGCTGGCCGCCTGAGCGGTCAGCTCCCAGCCAGACTGTCGCGAACATCCATGAGCGAGAACCCGAGAAGGTTCTCGCCCCTCCACCGCAATGGATTCTCGGCATGCTCGTCGTCCGCTGCGAGACCTATGCCCCAGATCCGGTCGACAGGACTCGCCTCGACAAGCACGGCCTTCCCTGTCGATTGGAGAAAGGAGCCGAGTGCGGGGTTCTGGCGGAATTTTTCGAGATTTCCGGTGGTGACGATATCGCGTCTGGCAGCGGACCAGCGCATCTCGTTGAAGCCGCGAACCTGACGTCCGAGTTCCTTGACCTGCCTGGGACCGCCGGCTTCGCGTATTCGCTTTGCTGCGTCATCGTCGCCGAACAGCAGGGCTTTTCCCGCCATCATCCAGTGTTCCGCGGTAGGATAAGTGACACCCTCGACCTTGAAAGGCGAAGGCCACCATTGGCTGAAGCATGCAGGCGTCAGCCTTCCGTCTTTTGAAGGCTGGTGGCCCCAGAAGAAGACGAACTTCAGCTTTGCCTTTGCGCGGAATTCCCGTTCGAGCCATTGGCGATCATAGGTCATTGCTCATAGTCCCAGCTCGCCCAGATGACGTCAACGAACAGGGTGGCCGTCCCAGGGTGCTTGACGCCAAGGCTCTATAGGCATTTATATAAGCAGTTATATATCTACAGCGAGTTCTATGATGACGGAGGATGTAGTACGCGCGCTTGGCTATCTGTGCCTCGGCACACGCTTTCGTCGTATCGGCGAGCGGCTGCAGGCCGATACGCAGAAGATCATCGACGGGTTTGGCGGAGCGGTGCAGCCAGCGCTCTACCCGCCGCTCGCCGCTATCGATCGGCTGGGACCCCTCGGCATCGGCGACCTCGCGGAGGCGCTGGGGATCACGCAGCCTGGCGCGACGCGTGCGGTTTCGGAGCTGGCCAGGATGGGGTTGGTCACCGCGCAGGCGCCGCCCGACGACCAGCGCCGGCGCGTCATCACGCTGACCGAGGCCGGCCGACAGGCGGTGGAGGAGGGCAAGACGATGATCTGGCCGCGGATCGAAGCGGCGGTCGCCGATCTCTGCCGCGACCTTCCGGCGGGGCTTCTCGAACAACTCGCGTCGATGGAGGACCGGCTCGCCGAGCGGCCGCTCCAGCGGCGCGCGGAGGATCCGGACGATGGCGCATCTTCTCGATAGACCGATCTGGACATCGCTCGTCTCGCGCCACGCGGCGCTCGCCGAGGGCGGGGCATTGGCGAAACGCTACCCCGCCGACATGTCCGCCTTCGCCGCGACCGGCGACGAGACGCGAGAGAGCATCGCCGCGCTCGGCGAGCTCGCGGAGCCGGGCGGGACGCTGTTGCTCGTGCAGAAGGATCCGCTCGCCTTCCCCCACGGCTTCGAGCCGGCGACGCAGGCGACGCTGGTGCAGATGGTGGCGGATGCGCCTGTCGCCTTCGCCGATGACGAGCGCATCCGGCCGCTCGGGCGCGCCGACGCGGCCGACATGCTGGAGCTTGCGACGCTGACGAAGCCCGGGCCGTTCTCGCTCAGGGCACAGGATTTCGGCCCGTTCTGGGGCATCCGAGAGAACGGACGCCTGATCGCCATGGCCGGCCAGCGGCTCGGACCGAACGGGCTGCGGGAACTGAGCGGCGTCTGCTCGCATCCCGACGTGCAGGGGCGGGGGCTCGGGCGGCTGATGTCGCTCTACGGCACCCGCAAGATCCAGGAGGCGGGCGATACCGCCTTCCTGCACGCCTACACGACCAATGCGCCAGCGATCAGGCTCTACGAGTCCATCGGGTTCCGGCTGCGCGAGACGATGAACATGGCGGCCATCCGCAGGGGCGACTGACCGCCATCGGAATCACACGATCTGGCTGAGCGCCATCGCCACCGACATGTCGCCGGCGACCTTGATCTTGCCGGTCATGAAGGCGGCGGTGGGGTTCAGTTCGCCGGCGATCAGGTCCTTGAAGTCGTCCAGCGAGATGGTGATCGTGCAGTCGGCGGGCGCATCGGTGGTGGACACGGTCGTGCCGTCGATGACGATGACGCCTTCGCCCTTGAGGTCGAATTTGACCGAGCGGTCGAAGCCGCTGGCGGCGACCTTGTCCTTCATCTTGGCGGCGATGTCTTCCACGCTCATGGCGTCCTCCTGAGTGCGGGCGGGCATGGCGCGCCGGCCGGCGGTTGATGGGTGGCCCGGACATGTTCCGAGGCTGTCGAGTCATTACCAGTCGTTTGACGTTTACGTCAACGTAGTCTAGCGTCCGATCACCTCGGGGAGGAGGCCGATGACGTATCGCAGCATACTGCGACAGGACTGTTTCAGCGGACAGACGATCGTGGTGACGGGCGGCGGGTCGGGTATCGGCCGCTGCGTGGCGCACGAGCTTGCAAGCCTCGGCGCGCATGTCGTCATCACCGGGCGCAGGCAGGAAAAGCTGGACGGCGTGCTGGCCGAGATCGCCGAGGATGGCGGCTCGGCGGAAGCGCGCGCGTTCGACATCCGCGACGAGGAGGCGGTCAAGGCGGCGGTCGCGTCGATCGTTTCCGCGCGCGGGCGGATTCACGGACTGGTCAATAATGCCGGCGGGCAGTTTCCCGCCCCTATGCAGTCGATCTCGAAGAAGGGTTTCGACGCCGTCGTCGCCAACAATCTGACCGGCGGTTTTCTTGTCATGCGCGAGGTCTACCTCCAGGCGATGGAGGCGGCTGGCGGTGCGATCGTCAACACGGCGGCCGACATGTGGCGCGGCATGCCGGGCATGGCGCATTCGGGGGCTGCGCGGGCTGGCATGGTCAACCTCACCAAGACGGCGGCCTACGAGTGGGGGCCGGCCGGCGTGCGGGTCAACTGCGTCGCGCCCGGCTGGGTCGCCTCGTCGGGCATGGACACCTATGACGGCATGACGCGGGCGCTGATCCCGACGCTGAAGAAGCATGTGCCGCTCGGGCGCATCGGCGTCGAGGCGGAGGTCTCGGCCGTCATCTGCTTCCTGCTGTCGCCGGCCGCATCCTTCGTCACCGGCGTGACGGTGCCGATCGACGGTGGCTCGCCGCTGGGTTCGGCGCTGTTCCCGATCGGCAAGGGCAGGGGAACCGAACCCTTCGACGGCTTCCACCGCGCCGTCGTGCCCGATGTCCTGTCCGGAAAGGACGCTGGCTGATGCCGGTGCTGTCCTCTGCGATCGACACCGCCTCGCCAACCTTCAAGGCCAATGTCGAGGCGATGGCGGCGAAGCTCGCGAGGGTGCGCGAACTGGAGGAGCGGGTGCGGCAGAACTCGGCCGCGCGGCGCGAGACGTTCGAGAAGCGCGGCCAGATTCTTCCACGCGAACGTGTCGAAAGGCTGCTCGACCGCGGTGCGCCTTTCCTCGAAATCTCGACGCTCGCCGGCTATCGCATGCACGACGACGACGGCGGCAGGAACATCATGGGCGGCGGCTCGATCGCCGGTATCGGCGTGGTTGCCGGCAAGCGCGTCGTCGTCACGGCGAACGACAGCGGCATCAAGGGCGGGACGATCCCCCCGATGGGGCTGAAGAAGGCGCTTCGCTGCCAAGAGATCGCGCTGGAGAACCGGCTGCCGATCGTCTCGCTGGTCGAGAGCGGCGGCGCCAACCTGCTCTATCAGGCCGAGATGTTCGTCGAGGGCGGCCGTTCCTTCGCCAACCAGGCGCGGCTCTCCGCCGCCGGCATACCGCAGATCGCCATCGTGCATGGCTCGTCCACGGCGGGCGGAGCCTATCTGCCCGGCCTGTCGGACTATGTCGTTCTGGTGAAGGGCCGCTCGAAGATATTCCTCGCCGGCCCGCCTCTGGTGAAGGCCGCAATCGGCGAGGATGCCAGCGACGAGGAACTCGGCGGCGCCGACGTGCACGGCCGGGTAACGGGACTTGGCGAATATGTGGCCGACGACGATGTGCAGGCGCTCGCGATCGGCCGGCAGATCATGCGCCATCTCGCGTGGGACGAGGTGGCGGGCGGCCCGCGAAGCGTCTCCGCCCCGGTCTACGATCCCGACGAACTGCTCGGCATCGTGCCCGCCGACGACCGGACGCCGTTCGACATGCGCGAGGTGATCGCGCGGATCGTCGACCGCTCTGAATTCCTGGAGTTCAAGGCGGTCTACGGGTCGGAAACGGTGTGCGGCCATGCCTTCGTGGATGGCCGTCCGGTCGGTATCCTCGCCAACAACGGGCCGATCATGCCGACGGGATCGACCAAGGCGGCGCAGTTCATCCAGCTCTGCGACCAGTCCGGCACGCCGCTGGTCTTCCTGCAGAACACCACCGGCTACATGGTCGGCAGGCAGGCGGAGGCCGACGGTGCGATCAAGCACGGGTCGAAGATGATCCAGGCCGTGGCGAACGCGCGCGTGCCGAAGTTCACCTTCGTCATCGGCGGCTCCTATGGTGCCGGCAATTACGGCATGTGCGGCCGGGGCTTCTCGCCTCGCTTTATCTTCTCCTGGCCGTCGGCGCGCACTGCGGTGATGGGCGGCGAACAGGCGGCGCGGGTGATGGAGATCGTAGCGCGCGGCAAGGCCGCGCGGGAGGGCGGCGCAGTCGACGAGGAGGCGCTCGCGAAGCAGAGCGCGATGATCCGCGGCGGCATCGAGGCGCAGTCGGACGCGCTGTTTGCCACCGCAAGGCTCTGGGACGACGGCATCATCGACCCGCGCGACACGCGGGCGGTCCTTGCGCTGTGCCTGGCGGTCGCGGCGGAGGGCGAGCGGCGGGAGCTGCGGGCGAACACGTTCGGCGTGGCGAGGATGTAGAGACGACGAAACTGGTGATGCACCCCCTCACCGACCGGCTTCGCCGGCCACCTCTCCCCCTGCCTGGGGGAGAGGAGATGCCAATCGCCGAGGCTACCACTCCTCTCCCCCATGCAATGGGGGAGAGGTGGATCGGGCGAAGCCCGAGACGGTGAGGGGGAAAGATCGTAGGGAGAAACCGCATGCACTTGACTGCCGAACACGAGAACCTCCGCCGCACGGTGGCGAAGTTCGTAGACACCGAGATCAATCCGCATCTCGACGCCTGGGAGGCGGCTGAGGAGTTTCCGTCGCACGAGCTGTTCAAGAAGCTCGGCAATCTCGGCCTGCTCGGCATCAAATACGATACCGAATATGGCGGGCTTGGCCTCGACTTCTCCTATTCGATGGTGATGGCGGAGGAGCTGGGCCTGTGCCATGCCGGCGGCGTGCCGATGGCGATCGGGGTGCACACCGACATGTGCACGCCGGCGCTGAACCGCTTCGGGTCCGACCACGTGAAGAAGAACTTCCTCGCGCCGTCGATTGCCGGCGATGTCGTCGGCTGCCTCGGCGTCTCCGAACCCGGCGCCGGCTCGGACGTCTCGGCGGCGAAAACGTCGGCGCGCAAGGACGGCGGCGACTATGTCATCACGGGCCAGAAGATGTGGATCACCAACGGGCTGAAGGCCGACTGGTGCTGCCTGCTCGCCAACACGTCGGACGGGCCGGCGCACAAGAACAAGTCGCTGATCTGCGTGCCGATGGACGCCAGGGGCATCACCAAGCAGAAGATCCACAAGATCGGCATGCATTCCTCCGACACCGCGCAGCTCTTCTTCGACGAGGTGCGCGTGCCGCAGGCGAACGTCATTGGCCAGGAGGGCTTCGGCTTCACCTACCAGATGCTGCAGTTCCAGGAGGAGCGGCTCTATTCCGCCGCGAGCTCCATCAAGGGATTCGACCGGCTGATCGACCTCACCATCGACTACACGCGTGACCGGCAGGCCTTTGGCAAGTCGATCCTGGACAATCAGGTGGTGCACTTCCGCTTGGCCGAGTTGCGCGCCGAGGTCGAGCTGCTCAGGGCGCTGACCTGGAGCGCGATCGAGCTGTATGTCTCGGGCAAGGACGTGACCAAGCTCGCCTCGATGGCGAAGCTCAAAACCGGGCGGCTGGCGCGCGAGTTGACGGATGCCTGCCTGCAATATTGGGGCGGCATGGGCTTCACCGCCGACAATCCGGTCAGCCGCGCCTATCGCGACACGCGGCTGGTGTCGATCGGCGCCGGCGCGGACGAGGTGATGCTGTCGATCATCTGCAAGCTGGAGGGCACGCTGCCCGGCACCAGCAACAAGGCGGCAAAGTCGCACTGATGGCGGATTACGAGACCATCCTCGCCGAGGAGAGCGACGGCGTTCTGTCGCTGACATTGAATCGCCCGGCGGTGAAGAACGCCATGTCGTTGGCGATGGTGCGCGAGCTGCGCGCGGCCCTTGCGGCGGCCGAGGCGGGCGGGAGCGTGCGCGTGATCGTGCTGCGCGGCGCCGGCGGCACGTTCTGCGCCGGCGGCGACATCGCCGACATGGCGAAGGCGCGCGCAGAGCCGCTGGTGGAAGGGCGGCCCGATCCGTTCGCGGCCGTCAATCGCGCCTTCGGCGAGATGCTGGCCGAGTTCGCGCGGACGGGTGTCGCCGTCGTCGCAGCGGTCGAGGGCGCCGCGCTCGGCGGCGGCTTCGGGCTTGCCTGCGTGTCGGACGTGACGATCGCGTCGCGCGGGGCGAGATTCGGCCTGCCCGAGACCAGTCTCGGCATCCTGCCGGCGCAGATCCTGCCGCCGCTGATCGAGCGGATCGGCTACGGCCAGACCAAGCGGCTGGCCGTCGTGGGCGGCTTCATCGACATCGACGAGGCGCTGTCGCTCGGTCTTGTGCACGAGGTGGCGGACGATCTCGACACGGCGGTCGAAGCCTGCGTGCGCAAAATCCTGCGCTGCGCGCCTGGCGCGCTCGCCGCCACCAAGGGTCTGATCGCCGAGGCGCGGCTGGCGCCGACCGGCGGGATCATCGACCGCGCGGCGGAACTGTCCGCGATCGCACTGCGCAGCGCCGAGGGTGCGGAGGGCACGGCGGCGTTCCTGGAGAAGCGCAGGCCGGGCTGGGCGGTAGGATGATGCAGAATCCCCCGATCGCAAAAACACCCGCTCACCGTCACGGGCTTCGTCGCCAGGTATCCGCATGATCCGCTCCCTCCTCATCGCCAATCGCGGCGAGATCGCCTGCCGGATCATCCGCACCGCACGGCGGATGGGGGTCGCAACCGTCGCGGTCTACAGCGATGCCGATGCGAACGCCCCCCATGTGCGGCTGGCTGACCGGGCGGTGCGGATCGGCGGTCCGCTCCCGGCGGACTCATACCTGAATGCCGGCGCGATCATCGAGGCCACGAGCGCCGCTGGCGCCGACGCGGTGCATCCTGGGTACGGCTTCCTGTCCGAGAATGCGGCGTTCGCCGAGGCATGCGTGGCAGCGGGGCTGATCTTCGTCGGCCCGCCGCCAACCGCGATCCATGCCATGGGCGACAAGGCGCGCGCCAAGCGGCTGATGTCGCAAGCCGGCGTGCCGGTGGTGCCGGGCTATGAGGGCGAGGACCAGTCTCCGCAGACACTGGCGCGGGAGGCGGAGCGGATCGGCTTCCCGGTGCTGATCAAGGCGGCGGCGGGCGGCGGCGGGCGCGGCATGCGCCGGGTCGACCGGGCGGGGGATTTCGCGGCAGCGCTCGAAAGCGCCCGGCGCGAGGCCGAGAATGCGTTCGGCGATCCGTCGGTGCTGATCGAGAAACTCGTCATCGATGCGCGGCATACCGAGATCCAGGTCTTCGCTGACCGCCACGGCAATGCGATCCATCTCGGCGAGCGCGACTGCTCGGCGCAGCGCCGGCACCAGAAGATCGTCGAGGAAGCGCCGTCGCCCTTCGTCACGCCGGCGCTCAGGCTCGCCATGGGCGCGGACGCCGTGCGCGCGGCGAGGGCGGTCGGCTACGAGGGCGCCGGCACGGTGGAGTTCATCGTCGCGCAGGACGGCACTTACCATTTCTTGGAAATGAACACGCGGCTGCAGGTCGAGCATCCGGTGACCGAGATGGTGACCGGCCTCGACCTGGTCGAGTGGCAGTTGCGCGTGGCATCAGGCGAGGCCTTGCCGGCCACGCAGGATGAGGTGAGCCTGCGCGGCCATGCGATCGAGGCGCGGTTCTATGCCGAGGACCCCTATGACGGCTTCCGTCCGCAGAGCGGCCAAATCCTGCGCTGGCGGCCGACCGAGGGGCACGGCGTGCGCGTCGATGCCGGCGTGGCAGAGGACGGCGTCGTGACGCCTTACTACGACCCGATGATCGCCAAGGTGATCGCGCACGCGCCGGACCGGGCGCAGGCGATCGATCGGCTGGTCGCGGCGCTGCACGGCTCGACCCTTCTCGGCATTGCGACCAACCGCCGCTTCCTGATCGACCTCCTGTCCGCCGAAGCGTTCCGGCAGGGCGAAATGACCACCGGGCTGATCGACCGCTGGATCGGCGAGGGCGCTGCCATTCTCGACGCGCCGCAGCCCGCTGCGTTCGATTTCGCGATCGCCGCGGTGGCGCTGGCGAGCCGCGACGGTGGCAGCTGGTTCCGTTCCACCGGCGCTGCGAACTGCCCGATCACACTCGCCTGCGGGACGGATCGACTGGAGACGGAAGTGCGCTTCGAGCGAGGTCGGCTGGTTGGCGTCACCGTCGGCGGAGAGGCGGTCGCGATCGAGGCGGTGCGGCTCGGTGACGACGACATCGCCTTCTCGGTGGAGGGCGTGTCGCGTCGGGCCGGCTTCCTGTTCGACGGCCGCGACGTCCATCTCGACCGGGACGGCACGGTCTTCATCTTCCACGAGCCCGATCCTCTGGTGCGGCCGCCGGCGACGAAAGACCCGCGCCGCATCGTGGCCCCCGTCTCGGGCGTGGTCCGCGCGGTGGGCGTGGTCGCGGGGCAGGCAGTGAGCGTGGGCGACATGATTGCGATGGTGGAGGCGATGAAGATGGAGAACGCGCTCAACGCGGCCATCGACGGGGTCGTCGCGGCGCTGCACGTGGCCGAAGGCGCGCAGGTGGCGGCGGGCCAGCTCATCGCGGAGATCGAGCCCGACCATGGATAAGGCGATCCTCACCTGCGCGCTGAACGGCGTGCTGACAGACCCGTCGCAGAACGCTATTCCCGTCACGCCGGAACAATGCGCCGCCTCGGCGCGCGAGGCCTATGACGCCGGGGCCTCGATCATCCATATCCACTTCCGGCAGCAGGGCGCCGGCAGGGGCCACTTGCCGAGCTGGGAGCCGGACGTGGCGGTGGCCGTCTGCGAGGCGATCCGGCAGGCATGCCCGGGCGTCGTGGTCAACCAGACGACCGGCACGGTCGGCCGGGACATCGCCGGACCGCTCGCCTGCATCCGCGCGGCGCGGCCGGAGATCGCCGCCTGCAACGCCGGAAGCCTGAATTATCTCAAGATCAAGGCCGACGGCGCCTGGGCCTGGCCGCCGATGCTGTTCGACAATCCGGTCGAGAAGGTGAAGGCGTTCCTCGATGAGATGGCCGAGGCCGGCGCGCTGCCGGAATTCGAGTGCTTCGATACCGGCATCGTGCGTTCGGTCGGCATGTATGTGGCGAACGGCATGGCGCGAACGGCGCAGTACAATTTCGTCATGGGTGTCGCCTCGGGCATGCCCGTCGACGCCGCGCTGCTGGAGCTGTTGCTGAATTACCGGATCGAAGGCGCGCGCTGGCAGGCGACGCTGATCGGCAGGGCCGAGATCTGGCGGGTGCACCAGCGCGCGGCGGAGCTCGGCGGCATGCTGCGCACGGGGCTGGAAGACACATTCTACCTGCCCGACGGAACGCGCGCGACCGGCAACGGCCAGCTGATCGAGGCACTCGCCGGCTGCGCGCGCCAAGCCGGCCGCGAGATAGCTTCGCCGGCCGAGGCACGTGCGATGCTGGGCCTGCGGGAGTAAGGCTTTCGTTCTTCGCCGATCGTGGCAGATGGAGGGGCTGAGCGGCTCTGACTGAATGCGCAAACAGTCATGCGCCCTTGAACCACCGCCACAAGATTGTTATACAAGATAACAGTATCCGGGAGGAGAAGAATGCCGCTGGTCGATGTGCCCGGCATGCGGCCGGTGCGGATGGGCGATCTCGCCGCGGAGCTGGAGAGGCGCGCGGACGGGACGCTGTTGATCCGCCCGCGTGCGCGGCTGGACGACTATCCCCGTTCGATGACCGATCTGCTGCGCCACTGGGCGCGGACGGAGCCGGACCGCGTCTTCCTCGCCGACAGGGGGCCGCATGGCGAGTGGCGACGCATCACCTATGCGCAGGCCTTGGCCAAGGCGCGGTCGCTGGCGCAGTTCCTAATCGACCGCGGCCTGTCGGCCGAGCGTCCGCTGATGATCCTTTCCGGCAATTCGGTCGAGCACGGCCTGCTGGCGCTCGGCGCGATGATGGCGGGCATCCCCTTCGCGCCGCTGTCGCCCGCCTATTCACTGGTCTCCACCGACCACCAGAAGCTCCGCTATCTGGTGAAGCTGCTGACGCCCGGAATGGTCTTCGTCGCCGAGGGTGCGCCGTTCGACAAGGCACTGCGGGCGATCTGGTCGGAAGATATCTCCCTGCTCGTCGCCCGCAACGCGGTGCCAGACCTGCCGGCGACCATGTTCGACTGCGCTGTGGCCACCGTGCCCACCGACGTCGTGGAAGCGGCGGACGCGGCGGTGACGCCGGACACGGTGTCGAAGTTCCTGTTCACCTCCGGCTCGACCGGCATGCCGAAGGCGGTCATCAACACGCAGCGCATGATGACCTGCAACCAGGCGATGATCGCCGCCGCGCTCGCCTTCCTCAAGGACGAGCCGCCGGTGATGGTCGACTGGCTGCCGTGGAACCATACGGCGGGCGGCAACCACAATTTCGGCATCACGCTCGCCAATGGCGGCACGCTCTACATCGACGACGGCGCGCCGACGCCGGCCGGCATCCTGAAGACGGTGCGCAACCTCGAGGAGGTATCGCCGACGCTCTATTTCAACGTGCCTAAGGGCTACGAGATGCTACTCGGCCACTTTGAGCGTAACGACCGGCTGCGCGAGAGCTTTTTCGCCCGGCTGAACCTGATGCAATATGCCGGCGCCGGCCTCGCCCAGCATGTGTGGGACGGGCTGGAGCGGATTTCGCGCCAGGCCACCGGCGGTCGGGTCATGATCATCACCGGCTACGGCTCGACCGAGACCGCGCCCTTTGCGTCCACCACGACCTGGGCGGTCGAGCGGCCCGGAGAGGTGGGCCTGCCGGCGCCGGGCGTCGAACTCAAGCTGGTGCCGGACGGCGACAAGCTCGAGCTCAGGCTGCGCGGCCCGAACGTCACACCCGGCTACTGGCGCCAGCCGGACAAGACGGCCGAATGTTTCGACGAGGAAGGCTTCTACAAGATCGGCGATGCGCTGAAGTTCGTCGATCCCGCCGACGTCAACAAGGGGCTGCTCTTCGACGGCCGCGTGTCGGAGGACTTCAAGCTGTCGACCGGCACCTGGGTCAACCTCGCATCCGTCAAGGGAGCGATCATCCGTGCCTTCGCGCCCTATGTGCGGGAGGCGGTGCTGACCGGCCTCGATCGCAACCACATCGGCGCGATGCTGTTTCTCGACGTGGACGCCGCGCGCCGGATCGCGCCGGAGCTTGCCGCGGCGAGCGAGCACGACCTCGCGCACAGCCCGGCGCTGAGGGACCTCTTCCAGCAAAGGCTCGACGCGCTGGCGAAGACCTCGACCGGCAGCGCCAATCTCGTGGCCCGCGCGGTCGTGCTCGACACGCCGCCGTCGATGGACCGAAGCGAGATCACCGACAAGGGATCGATCAACCAGCGCGCCGTCATCACCGCGCGCCCCGGCCTGGTCGAGGATCTCTACGCCGAACCGCCGCCGCCTCACATTCTCGTCGCAAGGAAGACCGCATGACTGCCGCCGAAAAAGGCCTCCGCTACCGTTTCGAGGACGCCTGGCTGATCGAGGGCGTGCGCACGCCGTTCGTCGACTACACCGGCGCTTTCGCCGACATTTCGCCGATCGACCTCGGCATCAAGGCCGCGCGCGCGGTGCTGGACAAAGCGGGCATCGATCCGAATGAGATCGGCACCACCATCGCCGGCTCGATGGCGCAGGCCTCGTTCGACGCCTACATGACGCCGCGCCACATCGGCCTCTATGCCGGCGTGCCCTATCAGCGCCCGGCGCATCTGGTGCAGCGCATCTGCGGCACCGGCATCGAGGTGCTGGTGCAGGCGGCCGACATGGTCGAGCAGCAGCGCGTCGACCTCGCGCTCTGCGTCGGCACCGAATCGATGAGCCGCAATCCTGTCGCCGCCTATACGCACCGCAACGGCTTCAAGATGGGTCAGGTCGCCTTCAAGGACTTCCTCTGGGAGGCGCTGCTCGATCCGGCGGTTTCCTGCACTATGGGTGACACGGCGGAGAACCTGGCGCGGGAATACCAGATCGGCCGCGAGGAAGTGGACCGCTTCGCAGAGCGCTCCTTCAACCGTGCGCTGAAGGCGCAGGCCGACGGCTTCATCGACGGCGAGATCGTCGCGGTGACGAGCGAGGCATTCGAGCAGGAGGGCTATAATGCCCGCGGCATCCGGCTGCCGCGCGGCGTCGAGAGCGTGGCGAAGGACAGCCATGTCCGTCCCTCGCCCTACGAGGCGCTGGCGAAGATCAGGCCGGCGTTTGGCGGCGTGCAGACCGGCGGCAATTCATCGGCTGTGGTGGATGGCGCCGCGGCGGCGATCGTCGGCTCGCGCGCAGCGGCTGAGCGCGCCGGCACGACACCGCTCGCGCGCATCGTCGCGGCGGCGACCGTCGGCGTGCCGCCGCACATCATGGGTATCGGACCGGCACCCGCGATCCGCGCGCTGCTCGACGAGGCGGGGCTTTCACTCGACAAGATCGACCGGATCGAGATCAACGAGGCCTTCGGCGCGCAGATCCTCGCCTGCATCCGCGAATTGGGGCTGGACGAGGACAAGACGAACGTCAACGGCGGCGCGATCGCGATCGGCCATCCGCTCGGCGCGACCGGCGTGCGCATCACGACGACCGTGGCGCGCGAGCTGAAGCGATCAGGCCTGCGCTACGGCATCGCGTCCGCCTGCATCGGCGGCGGACAGGGGATCGCAGTGCTGGTGGAAAATCCGGAGGCGGCCTAGCCATGCTGGTGAACAGCCGTGACATCGAGATCGAATGGGGCGACTGCGATGCGGCCGGCATCGTCTTCTATCCGCGCTATTTCGCGATGTTCGACGCCTCCACGGCCTATCTGCTCGAGAAGGCCATCGGCATGAAGAAGATCGCCTGGACGAAGCATTACGGCATCGTCGGCATCCCGATGGTGGACACGGGCGCGAAGTTCATCATCCCCTCGCGCTACGGCGACGTGATCCGTATCGAGACGCAGGCAAGCGAAATCAGGCGGTCGTCCTTCGACATCCTGCACAGGGTCTACAAAAGCGACGCGCTGGCGATCGAGGCACGCGAGACGCGGGTCTGGGCCGGCGTCGATCCGGACGCTCCGGGCAGGATCAAGGGATATGCGATTCCGGACGAGGTCGCGGCAGCGCCGAGGGGCTAGTCTTCCCTCGCCGTGGCCTGTCCCGCGAGCAGACGGTCGAGCAGTTCGATCAGGCGGTCGCGCTCCTGCGGACCGCCGAGCCTGCGGACCATGCGGTCCTCATGTTCGTGCCAGACGGCGAGCATCTTCCTGACGAAGCGCTCGCCCTCAGGCGTCAGGTGGAGCGCGTGCGAGCGGCGGTCGGCGCCGCCCTTGCGCCGGTCGGCGAGGCCGCGCGCCTCCAGCCCATCCATCAGGGCGACGAAGTTGGCGCGCTTGATGCCCAGTGCCTCGGCGATCTCGGTCTGCTTGAGGCCGGGGGTGCGGGCGATCATCGACAGCACCGAAAACTCGGCCGGCCGGACTTTCATCCGGGCGAAGGTCTGCAGGAAATCCTGGAACACGACAAGCTGCGCGCGGCGCAGCTTGTAGCCGATGATGCCTTCTTTGTCGGGCATCTCGGCGGATGCGGCCGGGGCGTCGCGGCGGCGAGGTCCTGGCTTCGTGTCGACCGTCATGGCGCCTCTTGGAACAGGCCCGGCGAAAGCCGGGAACCGCGGTATGACCGGAGGTCCGACGTCGGCCGAACCGCATGCGACGGCCGCGAATCGCACCTGATCTGCACACGAATAGTGCAGGACGACCGCAAAATCGCCAAGCGGCGATCGCTACCGGCTATGCGTCGATTGAACCGACCGATATTGTTATGATATAGAACAATACAGTCGATGCCAGCGGAACTGCAGCAGCCATGAGCCTCACCACCAGTCCCCAGACGCGCCTGCCGGACGGGGCAGGGCATGTCCTGGTGGAGCTACGCGACGATATTGCGATCCTCACCTTCGACCGGGCGGAGAAGCGCAACGCGATCTCCGACGCGCTCGCGGACGGGCTGCGCGCCTTCTTCGACGCGCCGCCAAAGAGCGTGCGCGCGGTGGTCGTGATCGGGGCCGGCGGGCATTTCTCGGCAGGCCTCGACCTCGGAGAGCAGTCGCGGCGCGAACCGGCGGACGTCATGAAGCATTCGCGCCGCTGGCACCAGCTCATGGACACGATCCAGTTCGGCGGGCTGCCGGTGGTGGCGGCGATGTCGGGTTCGGTGATCGGCGGCGGGCTCGAGATCGCCGCATCCTGCCATGTGCGCGTCGCGGAGCCCAGCGTTCGGTTCCAGCTTCCCGAGGGCAAGCGAGGCATCTTCGTCGGCGGTGGCGCCACGGTGCGAATCGGCCGCATCCTGGGGCCGGACAGAATGACGGAGATGATGCTGACGGGGCGGGTCTACGATGCCGCGGAAGGCTATCGGCTGGGTCTGGCGCACTATCTCGTCGGCGAGGGCGAAGGGCTCGACAAGGCGATTGCGCTGGCGCGCGACATCGCCTCCAACGCCTCGCTGGTCAACTATCTGGTCATCCACTCGATCGCCCGCATCGACGACATGAGCCGTAGCGACGGGCTCTATGCGGAAAGCCTCAGCGCGGCCTTGTCGCAAACCGGCCCGGACGCTCTGGAAGGGCTGCGGGCGTTTCTGGAAAAGCGCAAGCCGAACTTCAGCTGACCCCTCAGTGCCCGCTGGACGGCTTGGGAGCTTCCGGCAGTTGCTTGGCCTTCGGCGGTATGCGCCGTTTCATGGCGTTGTCGCGGATTTCCTGCTTCGACAAGTAGTCCACTTGCTCCATCATCACCTCGTGGACCACGTCCTCGCCGAGCCGCTTGTTCAGGTTGTCGCGCAGTCCGCTGCGGAACGCGTTGATGTCGATGCGGTCGCCGCGGGTGAAGTCTATCAGCGGATTGGAATAGAGGTAGGTGAAGAACTCATCGGTGATGATCGACTGCATCGGTACGCTCATCTTGGCGATGCGCGCCGGCTCGGCGGTGAAGACGAAGCGGGCGATGAAGTAGCCCGCCACTTCGCCATTCTTTACCACCGGAACCGAGATCACGTCCGTCTTCACATAGTCGAGGCCGCCGAAGAACGGGGCAGGCTTCTCGACCTCGCCCGGTTTGTCACTGGTCGAGGAGAAGGCGAAGAAGATCGAACCCACCGTGACGGCGACGATCCAGACAGCCGCGACGATGAACTTCACCATGCCCGTCAGATCCGCTGGAACGCGCTGGTCGAATAGGTGCCGTCCGTCTCGGCGCGCTCGATCGCGGTCTGGATCAGGCCCGCCACCTCTGCCACGGCGGCGAGATGGGCGCGGATGACCGCCTCGTTGGCGACGAGCTTCTCCTTCAGCCGCGCGATCGCGTCGCGATGTTTCTCGGCGAAGTCGCTCATCGAGATGCCCTTCACGGCGCGGTTCAGCTCGTAGAGGTAGCGGCTCTTCTTGGCGTTGGAGGCGTGGATGTCGAATTTCGGATCCGACCTGATGGACGCCGTCTCGCTCTCGATCGCCTCTTCGATGCGGCCGATGATGGCGGAGATCGAGCCGACGCTGCCCTGCGGCGTCCGCTCGGACGCGCCGGAGACGAGCTGCGGTAGGTTGGGGCTGTAGAATGTGGTGTCGCTCATCGTCTACCCCGTCAGTCCGCGCTCGAGCGGCCGGTGGCCGCCAGGTCCTCGCCGAGCGATTTCATCATCATGCGCTGCATTTCCTGCACGAGGCTGGACGACAGGAGCCGCTGGTCGGCGAGACCGGACTTCTCCGCCGCGCCGGGCAGGCCGGAGACCGCCACCTTCTTCTCTCCGTCCATGTAGTGCTGGCCGAGCACCCGCTCGGCGATGCCGATGCCGCCTGCCTTCGCCATCTGGTTGGCGATCTCGGTGGCGAGGAACGACTTCCACATGTCGCCGGCGAGACCGCTGCCGTAGACCGCCTCGCTCTCCTGCGGCAGCATCGACTGGATAAAGGTCTGCAGCACCATGCCCTCGAACTTCTGGAAGGTCTCGGGGACCTTGCCTGCGGCCGCGCGAGGCGAGGCGAGTGCGGCAGCGCTGCGGGCATCGGACACGGCGGCGAGCCGCGCGAGACGTTCGACGCGGCTCTCGGATGCGTCCACGGACGCGTTCGGCTGCGCGATCGCGGTGCCGCCGAGGGCGTCGATGACGGCATTGGCCAAGGTGCTCTCCCCTGCTGTTTCGTTGGAAAAACGTAGGCGAATAAACTTGCGGCAGGCTTGAGCCGCTATTTCAGCGCCAGACGTTGCTCGACGGCATCAAGCGCTGCACGCTCCTCGGCCTTGCGTTCCTCCTCCCGCAGGGCCTCGCGCCAGGTCCGCTCCACGATGTTGGTGCGGGCAGTCTCAGCGGCGACCTTCAGCCCCTCGGCCTGCGCCAGCGTCTCGTTTTCGCGGGCGCGTGCGACCGCCTTTTCGACGAAGCGCGAATAGACGTCCGGAAACAGGTTCGACATCGAACCTTCGTTGCGCGCCTCCAGGATCTCCTTCGCCTCGCGGTCGGCCGCCGCGGCTTGGGCGAGATAGTTGGCGCGGCGCATCTCGTGGATCTCCGTCACCTTCTTCTGGAGCTTCACGATCTGCTTCAGGCGGTCGCTTCGGTTCGTCATGGTCAACGTCCGACGGTCACGCTGGCGAAGCTGCCGGCGAAGAGGGAAAGGAAGATCGGCATGCCGAGATAGAGCAGGATGAAGCCGCCCGTGATCACGAAGGGCAGCGAGATGAAATAGACCGGGATCTGCGGCGTCAGCTTGTTGACGAAGCCGATCGCGAGGTTCACCAGCAGCGAATAGGCGAGGAACGGGCTGCCGAGCCGGAGCATGACCATGAACGCCTCGGACAGCGTGTCGGTCAGGTCGACGAGGCTGGACTGCGGATTGAAGAACGCGTCGAGCGGCGCCAGCTGGTAGGACAGCACGAGCGCCTTGACGATCTCGTGGTGGAAGTCGAGGACGAAGAGCAGCATCAGGCCGGCGAAGGAGATCAGCGCGGCGAGCGTCGATTCCGGCTCCGATTCCGCGATCGAATGGCCCATGCCGCCGTTGAAGCCCACCATCATCGAGATCGCGCTGGCGATGAACTGCAGCGCCAGTAGATAGAAGCGGGCCATAAGCCCGATAAGGCCACCGATCAGGCTCTCGGAGATGACGAGGAGCGCCAGCTCGGCCGGCTGCCGGCGGGCATAGGGGATCACCAGGTCCGACATGTTCATCAGCAGCGCCAGCGTCGCCGCGACGGCGACGAACAGCCTGATCTGCAACGGCACGCGCGCGCTCGACAGGCCCGGCATCACCATGAAGCAGGCGCCGACGCGGCAGAAGGTGATGAACGCCGCGATAACGAGGTCGGGCAGGGTGGCGGTCACGAGACCGAGCCCAGCACCCTGATCTCGACGCCCTTGGCGATCTCGACATGGCTGAGCACCGGCAGCGTCGGGTAGAGCCGCTCGATGATCATGCGCACATAGGGGCGCGCGTCGGGTGCGGTGACGATGGCGAAGCGTTCGCCGCCGTCGATCAGCTTGCGGATCGCCTTGCCGGCCTCCTGGCCGAACTCCTCGAGCAGGCGCGGATCGATGTCGAATTCGCGGATCTCGCCCTTTGCGTCGCGCTTCAGGCTCTGGTGCAGCACGAGGTCCCAGCGGTTGCCGAGGCGCAGCACCTTGAGCACGCCGCCTTCCGACAGGTCGCCGCAGATCTGCTGCGACATGCGGATGCGCACATGCTCAACGATCTGCTCTGTGCGGCGAACATGCGGCGCGATCTCGGCGATCGCCTCGATGATCAGGTGCAGGTTGCGGATCGAGACGCGCTCGGCGAGCAGGAGCTTCAGCACGGCCTGAAGGCCCGGATAGGAGATGTGCGAGGTGCAGATGTCGTCGGCGAGTTTCTTGTATTCCGGGTCCTGCCGGTCGAGCAGCGCCTTCATGTCCTTGTAGGAGAGAAGCTGCGGCAGGTTGTTGCGGATCACTTCCGACAGGTGGGTGAGCAGCACCGACAGGTTGTCGGCAAAGGCGTAGCCGTCGCGCTTCAGGTCGTCGGCGAACATCTCCGGCACCGAGAAGGCGCGCATGCCGAAGGCCGGCTCGCGCACTTCCTCGCCCGGCATGTCAGGCGGCTCCTTGGCGCCGAGCAACACCATCAGCTCGCCGACGCGCATCTGGTTCTCGGCGACGACCGTGCCGTGCATGCGGATCTGGTAGGCCTTGCCGGGAATGGAGAAGTCGTCGGTGAGCTTCACCTCCGGCACGACGAAGCCGTATTGCTGGGCGAACTTCTTGCGCATCTTGCCCATGCGGAACGCCATCTCCTGGTGGGCGACCACCAGCTTGGTCGAGAGCTGCTTGCCGATCAGGAGCTCGATCTCTGCGGTCTTGAGCGATTCCTTGACCGAGTTGCGTTCTTCCTCCTCCTTCTGCGCCTGCTTCTGGTTCTCGAGCGCCGTCGCCTCGGCCGCCTGCCGGTTCTGACGCATCGGGATCACGTAGCCGATGACGGCCATCAGAATCGCGAGTGACAGGAAGGGCAGCATCGGCAGGCCGGGCAGCAGCGACAGGATGGTCAGCAGCATCGCGGCGACATAGAGCGCGCGGGGATAGGCCGAGAGCTGGCCCATGACCGCCTGGTCGGCCGAGCCGCGCGTGCCGCCCTTGGAGACCAGCAGGCCGGCGGCCAGCGACACGATCAGCGCCGGGATCTGCGTGACGAGACCGTCGCCAACCGACAGCTTGACGAAGACTTCGGCCGCCTCGCCCAGATCCATGTCGTGCCGCGCATAGCCGATGACGATGCCGCCCACGACGTTGACGCCGGTGATGATCAGGCCGGCGATGGCATCGCCGCGGACGAATTTGGAGGCGCCGTCCATGGAGCCGAAGAAGGAGCTTTCCTCTTCGAGTTCACGCCGGCGCAGCTGCGCTTCCTTCTCGTTGATCAGGCCGGCCGAGAGGTCGGCGTCGATCGACATCTGCTTGCCGGGGATGGCGTCGAGGGTGAAGCGCGCGCCGACCTCGGCGATACGTGTCGAACCCTTGGTGATGACGATGAAGTTCACCACCAGCAGGATCGAGAAGACGATGATGCCGATGACGAAATCGCCGCTCATCACAAGGCTTGAGAAGCCGCCGATGACGTAGCCGGCGGCGTTGGTGCCTTCGTTGCCGTGCGACAGGATCACGCGGGTCGTGGCGATGTTCAGCGCCAGCCGCAGCATCGTCGCGATCAGCAGGATCGTCGGGAAGGAGGAGAAGTCGAGCGGCCGCTGGATCCACAGCGCCACCATCAGGATCAGCACCGACAGCGCGATCGAGAAGGCGAGCCCGATGTCGATGACGAACGGGGGGATCGGCAGGAAGAGGATGCACAGGATCGCGACGATGCCGATGGCGAATCCGACGTCACGCCCGTTGCGGGCGTTCGTCAACCTCGGAAGCGTCTCGATCAGGGCCAAGGCAATCCTCGCGGAATCACGCGCCGACGCATGGCGCTCCGCTCAGACTAGGGGGCCAAACTTGTGCGAGGGTGGGCCTGGAGATTGCCTGGAAACTTGCTCTGGCGAGTCATATGGCGGTGGTTTCGGGGTCGCCATAGGCGACGCGCGCAGCGGGCATTTGGGTCCGTGAGCACCGGAAGCGCAGAAAACGCCGTCAGATGGCCGTCAGAGTAAAGTTTCCGGGCGATCTCCTAAAAGCCTGTCTGGATGCGCTGGAACACCACTTCCGAGAAAGCATAGATCTGCGCGCCGACGAAGGGGCCGGTCAGCACCAGCGCGAGAAGGATCGCGACGATCTTGGGCACGAAGGTCAGCGTGATTTCCTGCACCTGCGTCAGGGCCTGCAGCAGCGCAATGCCGATGCCGACCAGCATGGCTGCGACGACGGCGGGCGCAGACGCAATCAGCACGGTCCAGATGGCGGCCTGGACGATATCGAGCGCGTCGGCCTCGTTCATGGGTCGTCCTAGCTGATCTTGACGCCCGGAAGCATAGGGACCTCTTTGCCGTTGTCGAGCACGGCGATGATGCCATCGCTGTATAGCTTGACCTCCTTGACCGTGCCGGTCATCGATCCGTCGGCCGAGGTCACGGTCTTGCCGATCAGCGATCCCGCCTGCGCCAGGACAGAGGCCTGGAGGATATTGTCGAGCTTCGTATTCATCTGCACCGACTGCTCGACCTGGCTGAAGGTGGCGAGCTGCGCGACATAGTCCGTCGATTCCATCGGGCTCGTCGGATCCTGGTTCTTCATCTCGGCGACGAGCAGCTTCAGGAAGGACTGGTAGTCGACCATGGTGCCGGACGACGCCGTCGACGTGGAGGATGTCGACGTGTTCTGCGAGGTATAGTTGGATACGTACATCAACGTGCTCCCGCGGCTGCGAAGGCTTCCCGCTGGACGGGCCGGCGCGGGGCGCTGCTATCGAGGATCATGGCCTCGATCGGATACAGCGCGCGGATCGCCTTCAGGGCGTCGTAGACCTGATCCTCGCCCACGAGCCGGTCGATCTCCTTTAACCCGGCCAGGATGCCGTCGTCGGTGAAGTTGGCGAGAAGCAGCGACAGCGACTTCCTGAACATCGCGCGCGCCTCTTCGGCCGCACCAGGCGTCATCAGGATGATCTGGGCGATGAAATAGAGCTGCCGCAGCGGCGTCGACGCCTTCTCCGGCTGCATGACATGGTTCTCGAGCAGGAACTGCACGTCGTTGAGGAACTCGATCGATACCTTGCGGTCGACCCTCACCACGGCGCCGTTGATGTAGATCTTCTCGTTCGGCTTGAGCGAGATCTTCAGGGTGTTCTTCATTGCAGCCCGTCCCTGATGATCTGCGAGATCTCGATCAGACCGTCGAAATTGTTCGAAGTGCCCTGACGGATGTTCTCGGCTTCGCGCAGCACCCACAGGCCGATCGAGATGAGGTTCGCACGCAGTTCCTTCGGCAGCTCGTTGTCGGGGCTGGCGAGGTCCTCGAGCAGGGTGGTCCAGACCTTGTGTGAGAAATGGATCGCCTCGATCGACTTGAATGAATCGACCCCGGCGGTCCGGGCTTCGATCAGGAGTTCGATCGACCGGTCGAGCACCTGCCGCTCACGATCCTTCGCGTCGGCGATCGAGTCCGTCTGAATGTCGGCGTAGGAGAATTGATACATGCCTGGTCGTGTCCCGAAATGGCTCGTCCGAATTCAGTTTCAGCTCATGTATTTGAGCAGGCTCAGGTTCTGGATCCGCGCGGTCAGCGCGTAGGCGGTCTCGATCTGCGACACGAGCGCGGAGACGCGCGTGGCGGCCTCGTAGGGGTCGACGCTCTCCATGTCGGTGATCGTGGATTCGAAGACTCCGATCTGCGTGTCGATGCGCTCGGAAGCGTTGGTGACGCGCTGCTGGGTCACGCCGACCAGCGCCTGCCGGTCGGTGATGTCCGATATGCTCTCGACCGTCAGGGCAAGTGCCCGTTCGGTGACGGCCTTGGTGGCAGCCTCGCTGAAGTTGCCTTGCATGAAGCTGGAGGTGATCGCCGACACCATCGCGAGCTTACGCAGGCCAGTGATGTTGGCGCTGACCGAGGTCTCGGCCGTCTCGTTGAGCGCGATGCGCGAGACGATGCCTTCGTCCGTCGCGCTCGACCAGTTGGTCTCCCAGCCCGCGCCCAGGAACTGCGGTTCGACCACGTTGGTGAGGAAGTCTTCCATCTCGGCCGACGTGATGTCGGCCGCGTCGGCATGCGTTTGGCTGAAGCCGAAATAGGTCTGGAAGGCGGTGTCGAAGGCGGCCCTCGCAGGGGAGGAGGCATTGGAGAAATCGGAGACGGGTCTCACGTCGGTGTTGATGCCCGCGAACAGGTACTGGCCGTTGATGCTGGTGTTCAGCGATGAGGTCAGCAGGTCCATCATCGCCGCGCCGCCGGCCTGGACGACGCCGCGGTCGGACGAACCGGACACGGCCGCCGCGAGCGTCGAGCGCAGTTCCTCGGCCTGCGCGGTCAGCTGGCCCAGCACGTCCTGCGTCGAGGTCAGCCGCGAGGAGACGAGCGCGTTGGAATCGATGATGCCGTTGAGGCGGCTGACGTCGCGGGCGAGCGACACCGTCTCGCTGGTGCGCGAGCCGAGCGCCAGGCCGACGTCAGCGACACGCAGCGTCGTGCTCTCCTTCTGCGCGGACACGAGGTCGGTCTGCATCTTCATCATCGAATAGCGCAGCGCCTGGCTGATCGCGTTCGAAGAGACGTAGGAGGATTTCATCGCCCGTTACCCCACCATCGAAATGAGGTTGGCCAGCATTTCGTCGACGGCCTTGAGGAGACGGGCAGACGCATCGATGAGTGTTCCAGCTCGATTAGGAGCGACATTTCCTGGTCCATGTTCACCCCGGTGTCGTTCGACAGTGCTTCCGCGGTGCGTGACACGAGCGCGCCCTTGGTCTCCTCGGCCGCCGTGGCCTGCTGGCGAAGGTTCTCCAGCCAGCCGATGATGCTGGAGGAGTATTCCATCACGCTGGCGCTGGCGCCGACGCCCGCTGACGCGTCGAAGGGGATCGTCTCGTCCAGCTTGCTCGAATAGCCGATCAGCAGGGACGAGAACGACGCGTTCCCGGCGGTGTTCGCGACATAGTCCGCGCCGTTGGCGCCGCCGTCGCGCAGGACGGTCGGATTGCCGCCCTGCTGCGAATCCATCGCCGCGTTGACCGCGATCGAGCCTGCGATCCCGGGCGACAGCGTGCCGTCCGCGGGCAGGGCCGGTCCGCCGCTCCAGGTGAACAGGCCGGCGAGATCCGGATCGGTTCCGGTCTGGTCCGTCTCTGCGAAGGCCCTGATGACGCCGCGCGCGACCTCGTCGAGCTGGGCCTGGACCGCGGGCGCGACCGTGTCGCGGAGCTGCAGGTAGGCGGCGATCTTGCCCGTCGCGTTGGTGTCGCCGCCGATGCCGGCCTGCAGCGGCACCCCGTCGATGTAGACGGCGTTGCCGGTGGTCGAGGCGTCATAGCCGGGCTTCGGCTGGAAGGTCACCGAGCGCGGCGTCGTCTCGAACAGGATCGCGCCCGACGCGGTGGTGAGCACCATGTCGTTGTTTTCGCGCGTGATGGTCGAGATCGGCACATATTGCGCGATCTTCTTCAACAGCGCGTCGCGCTGGTCGAGCTGGTCGGAAACGTCGCGGCCGGTCTGGGTGCCGGCCACGATCGCGCTGTTGGCAGACTGGAAGTCAGCCAGCAGGCCGTTCAGCTCGCCGACGGCGACCGAGATCTGCATGTCGGCATTGGTGCGCTGGGAGCTGACGGCGGCCGTGCCCTCGTTCAGCGAACGCACCACCTGGCGCGCCGCCTCGATGGCGTTCTCGCCGAGCGAGGTGTTGGCCGGATTGTTCGAATAGAGCTGGATCGCCTCGTAGAGCGATCCGAGCGCGGTAGCGGCCGAGTTGGCGTTGTCGACACCGTTCACCGCCAGCGCGAGCGAATCTATGCTCGTGCGCAGCGTCCCCTGGCCTTCGTAGGATGAGACCGCGGAGAGGTTGGCGCGGAACAGCGCCTCGTTGGCCGCGCGCTGGATGAGGACGACGCGCGCGCCCGGCGCCTCGCTCGAGACGACGGCGTTGCGCCGTACATAGTCTGAATTGCTCGCGTTCGAGATGTTCTGCGAGACGACCGCAGTCTGGCGCGACGTCGACTGAAGCGACTGTTTCGCGATGTTGAGTGCGGTCGTAAGCGACATCCGTCGGCCCTGCCCCCCGGCAGACCTTCAGCTAGCGCTTCAGATTCACAAGGATGTCCATCAGGTCGGCGCCTGTCTGGAAAACCTTGGAATTGGCGGTATAGCTGCGCTGCGCCTCGATCATGCTGGTGAGCTCGTCGGCGATGTCGACATTGGAGTTCTCCAGTGCGCCCGACACGACCGAGCCGAACGTGCCGTCCTCGGGGAAGCCGACCAGCACCGAGCCGGACTCGTTGCTCGGCCTGTAGACATTGCCGGGCAGCACCGTCAGCATGTCGTCGCTTCGCGTGGTGGCCAACGGGATGCGGTAGAGCGCCTTGGTGGTGCCGTCACCGTACTGGGCGTAAAGGGTGCCATCGCCGTCGATGGTGATCTGCTCGATCGAGCTCGGGGCGTTGCCGTTCGACCAGGAGTCGAACAGCGTGTAGTCCGCCTTGAGCTGCGTCGCATTCTCCAGGTCGATCGTGAAGGCCTGGCCGCCGGGGATCGTCAGCGACACTGATGTCGGGCTGGTCGAGGTGTAGTCGCCTGTGGTCGGGTCAAAGGTCAGCGTCTCGGTGGACAGCGCCGCCGACGAGTAGGGGAAACCGCCGTTCGTGCCGGCGTCGGCCTTGTTGTACACGGCCACTTCCCAGGTGTCGGCGCCGGTCTTGGTGAAGTAGATGTCGAGCACGACCTGGCCGCCGAGGTCGTCATAGACCTGCATCGACGATTTGGCGGTGTATTTCGAGGTCGCGAGGTTGTCCGACGGCACGTCGCCCGTCGAGAGATCTTCCGCGAGCGCGGGCAGGTTGAGCGACATCGAGCCCTTCGTCGACGGAGTCGCGTTGAGCTCGTTCTGCGACAGGCTGACCGGAACAAGGCCTTCGAAGCCGTTGGTGGTCGCTGTCGGGACGCCCTTCGAGGCGTCATAACCCATCAGGGTGAAGCCTGCCGCATTGACGAGCTGGCCGTTGCCGTCGGGTACGAACGAACCCGCACGGGTCATGAAGGAGTTTCCGGCCGCATCCTGGACAACGAACATGCCGTTGCCTTTGACCGCGAGGTCGGAAATCGAGGTGGTGTACTGCAGCGCGCCCTGATCAGTGATGGCGTAGCGGATGGAGGTCGTCACGCCGCCGGAATTGTAGGCGCCCGGCGTGCTCGGCAGCACCAGGCTGGAGAACTCCGCCTTCGCCCGCTTGTAGCCATTGGTGCTGGAATTGGCGATGTTGTCTGCGGTTGTCGACAGGCGGTTCGACTGGGCGTTCATGCCCGAGACGCCTGTCCGCATCATTCCGTAAAGACTCATTCCGTTACTCCTCGGATGTGGTGCCGCTGAGGATGAGCCTACAGCCCGGGACTTGCGCGGGGCTGTCGGGTCGGGGTCAGGCAGCCTGTGTGGCGAGGCGATAGCCCAGGAAGCGCTTGGATTCGATCGGATCGAAGCCCATCTTCTCGCGCAGTTTCTTGCGCAGCTTCGAGATGTGGCTCTCGACGACGTTCTCCTCGACGTCCTCG
This sequence comes from Mesorhizobium sp. J428, assembly GCF_024699925.1. NCBI lineage: Bacteria > Pseudomonadati > Pseudomonadota > Alphaproteobacteria > Hyphomicrobiales > Phyllobacteriaceae > Mesorhizobium > Mesorhizobium sp. J428. The sequence goes on along the minus strand of NZ_JAJOMX010000001.1, from coordinate 674,180 downwards.
TCGAACACGCCGTAGATCGCGTTGAAGACCTGTGCCTTGGTGACGCGGCGGCCGGAATTGGTCGCCAGGTATTCGAGGATGCGGCGCTCGCGGCGCGGCAGTGGCAGCGGCGCGCCGTCGATCTCGGGGTCGCGGCCGTCCATGTAGATGCGCATCGGTCCGACCTCGGCATAGCTTGCCTCTTCGGCGCCGCGGCGGCGGATGGCGCAGACGCGGGCGAGGATCTCGCGGATGTGGACAGGCTTGCGGATGACGTCGTCGACACCCGCCTCGAACAACTTGAGCGTGTTCTCCAGCGAGTGCTGTTCGCTGAGCGCAATCACCGGGGCGGCGGTGCGGTCGCGGATGCGGCGCGGCGACAGATCGTGCTCGCCGCACTCGCCGATCAGCACCGCGGAGACCGCTTTCAGGTCGGGCTGCGCGGCGGTGTCGATCCACTCGTCGAACTCGCCCGGAAGAAAGCCCGCGCTGGCGACACCTTCACGGCTGAAAAGCGAACTGAATCCGCCTTTTACGAGCTCGCGCTCGTCCACGATAACGATCATTGTCCCGCCCCACGAATCAGAAGCCCCACTTCTGTCAAAAGGGGTAGCCCCGGGCCGGAATCGCGAACATCCGTGAATTCTTGTTAACCATAATTAGGGTATCGCCCGCGGCCCCTTCGGGCGCGGTCGTTAACCACTCGTTAACCATATTTTCCGGGAGCAATCGCCGATTGATTCGAACGGCTTGCCGGAGGTCGTTTCGGGAGGTCGAACGATGCCGTCCGGCTAGATGTAGCGTGCGGATGCGCTCCTGTTCGAAGAGGCCGCGGACTGCCCGGATGGCGGAGCCGGCTCGCCGGAATGCCTTTGCTGTTCCCGGCGCGACCCGCCGTCCTGTTCGCGCGCGCTGCCCGCGCCGCTGTCGGCAGCGAAGCCCTGCTGGCGCGGCTGGCTCGAGGCATCGGCCTGCGGCTGCGCGTCCGCGCGGGCGGAGAGCTGCACGGTCACGCGATCGACGTCGATGCCGAGCGCGCGCAGCGATTTCGCGATCGTGTCGGCATCCGTGGCAAGCTGGCGCTGTGCGTCGGCGGTCTCCGCCGTCAGCTCCACCGACACCGCGTCGTCCTTGACCCTGAGGTGGGCGGTCACGTTTCCGAGTTCCAGCGGGTTGAGCTGGATCTTCAGCGAGTTGACCGGAGCGCCGGCTCCCGGCTGGGTATCGCGGAAATAGGCTGCCCAGGAGGCGTCGGCGCGGACCGTAGCGATCACGGCAGCCGCTGGCGCGGCGGGAGCGGCCGGCTGGGTCTGCATGGAAACCGCCGTCACCGCGGCGGGCGCGGGACGAGCAGCATCGGCCGGGCGCGCATCGCCGGAAACGGCCGGCTTCGCGTCGTCGCCTGCTTCGCTGCGGACCGGCTCCTTCTCGGCCGGTTCCTCCACGGATTGGACGCGCTCGTTTGCCGGTGCGGACGGCGATCCTGGATGCACGGCGGTGGCATCCGCTGCCTGGGCCGGGCGAGAAGCAGGCGCAGGCGTTGTGGCAGTTGGGGCAGGTGTTGTGGCTGTGGAGGTAGCACGAGCGGATGCCGCGCGCTCGGGAGTCCTGCGGTCGTCGCTATCGCCTCCGGTCCCACGCGGCGCCGGCTGCGCCTGGGCCGCTGCGTTCATGGAGACCTTGGCCTGATCCGATGCACTGCCGGGGGCTGGCCGGGACACATCCTGTCGATCGATGCGATTGTCGCCCGATGCCATGGCCTGCGCCGGCTTGCTGGTCGGGCCGGTTGCGACGTCTGCGGCCGGCGGGGACTTTCGCGCCTGCGCGTCGGTTGCGGTGGCGTGGGCGGCTGGCTTGACGGAGGCCGGTCCTGTGACCGCGGGCGCGGAGTGGGGCGCATCCGAGGCGGTTGCATCGTCAGGCGCGGCGACGTCATGTACAGCAGCCTCCGTGACCATGCTCGCTGCCGGCTCGCGCGGAGCATTCGACGCCGGAATTGCCTTCGTGTCAGAGGCAGCCTTGGCGACCGTCTCGGCCGGTCTGTCGTCGTTCGGCTTCTGCGTCGGCGCCGCTGCGCTGGCATCATGCAACGGCAACCATGTCGCCGCCGCCTCCGGCTGTTTCGGCATGGCATCCGTCTTCACGGCCGCCGTATCGGGGATCTCGGGTTCCGACGCCGGTTCAAGCTTGTCTGTCGTGTCGGAGACTTCCGCGGCTTCCGTATCGACCTCGACCGGTGCGGGCCGCATATCCGCCCTCGGCGCCGGCTTGCCCTTCTCGTCAGTGGAGGGGGGCGTAAGGCGGGCATCTGCCTTGGCTGTGTCGTCCATCTTGGTGCGCCCGATCCTGTCGTTGGTCAGCGGTGGGTCCGCGTCAAAGGTGACATCAGGATCGGCGACCTGTTCGACCTGCGCGCCCGCATCTTCGGCAATCGTCTGTGCAAGCTTCGGCATGGCGTCGCCGGCGATGGCGTTTCCGTCGCCTGCCCTGACATTCGTCGCGGGGGCCGCTTCGTCAAAGGGCGAAAGGGGGACGGCCGCCTGCGCGATCGGCGCCTTCGTTCGCTCAACAGTGCGCTGCGGAACTTCGGCCGCATCTCCCGCCGGCGTATCGTCCGTCAAGTCTGCGATCTTCTCGAACGTGTCCAGCCGTTGCGCCTGCCCCCGCGCCGGCGCGGGCGATGACTGGGCCGGTGCTTCCGTGATCTGCGCGTTCGCTCGCTCGACGGCGGGCTGGGGAACCTCGCCTCCAGCCTCCGCCGGCCTCTCGGCTACAAGGCTCGCGATCTTCTCGAACGTGTCCAGCTGCTGCGTCGGTCCCTGCGCCGGCTCAGGCGATGACTGGGTCACGGCTTCCGTGATCCGCGCGTTCGCTCGCTCGACGACGGGCAGCGGAACCTCGCCTCCAGCCTCCGCCGGTATCTCGGGCACAAAGCCCGCGATCTTCTCGAACGCATCCAGCCGCTGCGCCTGCCCCCGCGCCGGTGCAGGCGATGACTGGGTCCCGGCTTCCGTGATCTGCGCGTTCGCTCGCGCGACGGTGGGCTGTGGAACCTCGCCTACGACCTGCGCAGGCATCTCGTTTGCGAGGCCCGCGACCTTCTCGAACGTCTCCGGCCGTTGCGCCTGCCCCCGCGCCGGTGCAGGCGATGACTGGGTCCCGGCTTCCGCGATCCGCGCGTTCGCTCGCTCGACGGCAGGTTGCGGAACCTCGCCTCCAGCCTCCGCCGGTCTCTCGGCTACAAGGCCCGCGATCTTCTCGAACGCATCCAGCCGCTGTGCTAGCCCCTGCATCGGCGAAGGCGAAGAGGGGGCCGGCGCGTGCGCGGCTGTGCTGCCGTGCCGCTCGGCGCCGGACGCGCGGAAGGCGTCCTGAAAACCGGAGTGGCCTTTCGATCCGTCTTTTCGGGCCTGCTGACGCGTTTCGGCAATCGCCAACTTGGACGCGGACACGAGACTGGTCATTTGGCCCCTTCGAGCATCTTGTCGATTTCCTCCAGCTTGCGCCGCGTCTCGCTGACGAGGGGCAAGGGTTCTTCCGCCGGGGCGCTGGCCTCGACGGGCCGGGCGGGCGGGTCCGGCCTCCGGTCGACGCGTTGCACGGCCAATGGCGTCGGATCGTCGGACGGCTGCGCCGGACGCGCAGCGGCGATGTCGGTAGCCTGCGGCGGCTCCGGCTGTTCGGGCGCCGGCGCATGCGCGACGGGCTGCGGCGCAGGTTCAGGCTCGATAGCCACGACCGGTGCCGGCGGCGCCGGATCGTTCGGCGACGTCATGATCCCGGTCGCAACCGAGATCGCCGCGTCCAGCAGTTGCCGGTCGGGTCCCGCGAGCTTGTCGCGATCGATCGACCTCAGCCGTTCGAGGATCTCCGGCCCTTTCTCCGACGCGATCTCGGAGAGGCTCGAATAGAGCAGCGCGCGCGGGTCGTCCTCGCCCGCGGCGACGGCCTCGAAGCCCGCCGCCTTCTTCGCGGCGAAATCGGACAGCTCGCGCAGGCCCTCGATTGCGGCGGTGCGGGCGAGCCGCAGATAGATCACCTTCTGGTGCTCCTGGCTCATTTCCGCGATGGTGCTCTCGATCACGTGCAGGTCGAGCGAGGCGTAGAGGGTGACGATGCCCTTGACCAGTTCGTCCGCATATTGCGTCGCATAGGGCGAGCGCAGGAAGCGGCGCACATACTGGTTGGAGGCGCGCAGGAAGCGCTCGGTGTCGCCGAGCCGGGCTGCGAGGGGCAGCGAGCGGCGCAGCGCAGCTTCCTCGACCAGCGTGCCGGGCGCCAGCAGCCGGGCCGTGTCCAGCAGGGCGATCGCAGGCTTGGGTTCGTCGGGCGCCGTCATCGAACCCTTGATGAGGGCGAGGAACGAGCCCAGGTCCCTGTTGAGCGTGCGCGGGTCGATCGGCTGCAGCGTGGTCATGGCAGATTTCGCGTCGCCGCGGATGTAGAAGCGCACCCCATCGGTGAGCGGCTTGGTTGCCTCGTCGGGCTTGAGGCGGGCGATGGCGACGTCGACGGTGACGGGATTGCCGCCGCTCATGGCGTAGATCAGCAGCGCCTCGATATTCTTGCGCTCGCGGAAGTCGTCGGGGCCTGCCTCCCGCAGCTTCTTGTCGATCATCTGCAGGATCTTCTGCTGCATCGGCAGGGCGGCGTGGTCGCCGCCCGCGATGCGGTCCTGCACGAGCTGCAGCGAGCGGACCATCTGGAACGTGTCCAGCGCGGCATCCGCCGGCCCGGTCGCGAAGCCCGCGGCCGAGAGCGTAGCGCCGAACGCCATGGCCCGGCAGAGCCGCCTCATCCGGCGGCCTCCAGCAGGATCTCGATGCGACGGTTGGACGCCGCGAGCGGATCGGACTGGACCTTGAGCTTGCGGTCGGCAAAGCCCGCCACCTCGGTCAGGCGCTTCTCGTCCAGGCCGGAGCGCACCAGCATGTAGTAGGCGGAATGGGCGCGCGCGGTGGAAAGCCGCCAGTTGTCGTACTGGCCGCCCGCGAAGGGGCGGCCGTCGGTGTGGCCGTAGATGTGCAGGCTGCCGCTGCGTTCCGAGAGGATCTTGCCGATCTTCTCCATCGCCAGCACGAGGTCGCGCCTGGGCACGGCGGAGCCGATCTCGAACATGCCGAAGTCGAGCTGGTCGGTCACGGAGATCATCACGCCTTGCGGCGTCGCCTCCACGCTCAGGCCGTCGGCGAGCTTGCCGTTCGCGCCGAGCGCCTGGGCGATCTCCTTGCGGATTTCGGCGGCCTGCTTCTCCACTGCTTCCGAGGCCTTGGCGGGATCGACCGGTTTCGCCGGTGCGCGCTCGGCCTGCGCGGCCGGCTTTTCGGCTTCGGCGGCCGGATCCGATGTCTTCCCTGCTTCCGCGGTCTGTGCCGCGCGCTGCGCGGCTTCGGGCGTCTTTTCGTCGCCTGCCTCCGACAACGCGTTGTCCTCGGCTGGAGGCGAGTCGACGCCCGGTATGATCTGCTGGGACCAGAAGTCGGGCGCGAACGGATCGCGGAAGGATTCCCCGCCGGAGGCTCCCGTCGCGGGGCCGGAAAGCTGCGCGCCGCCATCGCCTTTCTCGCTCAGGTTCTGCAGGTTCCCGGTCTCGGCCGCGATTTCGGCGAGCACCGCATAGGGGTTCGAGAACAGGTGCTCGTCGGTGTATTTCTCGGCGTCGGCCGATTCGCTCGCGACCTCCTGCTTCATGTTGCCGGTCTCGGCCGCGCCGACACCCGCGATCGATGCCGCCGGGTCCGTCTCGCTCTGGGCCTGGGTCTGGGCGGAGGTGGAGCCTTGCCCTTCCTCGTCGAGCCCGCGCCGGCTGGCGTTCTTGTCGGTCAACTTGATCGGGTTGAAGTAGCTCGCGACCGCAGCCTTCGTCTCCTCGTTGGCAGCGTTGATCAGCCACATCACGAGGAAGAAGCACATCATCGCCGTCATGAAGTCGGCAAAGGCGATCTTCCACGCGCCGCCATGGTGGTCGTCATGGTCGTCATGCCCGCCGTGGCGGATGATCAGAATCTCTTGATGCGGTTCCGCGTGATTGACGGTGCTCAACCGACTGCTCCCGTGAGTGCGGACGACCATTCGCCGAGCCTGGTCTCGAACAGCGTCTCGTCTAGCGAGACCGTCAGGTCGCAGGTATTCGTCTCGACGAATTCGAGATGGCGCGCATGGTCTCCCATCGCGGCAGCGAAGGGCATGAACAGGGATTGGGGCCCGCTGACCCGAACGCGGATCGCGTCGGCGTCGCCGACCGCGTTGCCGACGGCGGTTGCGAGGGCCGCCACCGCGCGGTTGCGCACGTTCTCGTCGACGATCTGTCCCAGGATGCGCGCGCAGATCGAGGTCGACTCCTCGATCGCCCTGCGCTCCAGCTCGGAAAGTGCCGCGGCCGCCTTCGAGGCCAGCTCGACCGAGAGCGTTGTGCGCAGCGCCGCCATCTCCTCCTCGTGCCGGCTGCGGTCCTCGGCGGCGCGCTCCTCGTAAAGCGCCTCCAGTCTTTGCGCGAGATCGGCCTCCGCCTTCGCGACCGCCTCGGCGACGATCTTGTCGATGTCGACAGGCGCTGGTTCCGGCTGCGGGGCAGGGCGGACCAGTTCGACGCGGGAGGGGACCTGCACGGCAACGGGCGCCGGGCGCGGGGGCGACGGTGCGAAGTCGGGCAGCAAGTCGGCGATCGCCAGCGCCATCAGCTCGCCTCCTGATGCGCCCATTTGCGCAGGATCTGCGCCGTGCGCTCCTCGTTCAGCTCAAGCATCCGGGCGAGCCGGTCCTGCGGGGCGGGTTTCAGCTTGTTGCGCAGCTCGTCGATCGGGTTGACGTTCGAACGCGCGAGCTGGGCGGTCGTCGCCTCGCCGCCTTCGCCGCTAGGTGCGGCGCCGCCGGCTGCGATCTGGAGATTGTCCGCCGCGCCCGGAAGCGAGCGCTGGATCTCGTCGAAGCTGGGAGCCGCGGCCGGACCCGCCTGGAGCGCGGCGGTGAGCGGGCGCAGGCCGAACCAGACGACCAGGAAGACGACGAGCACGAAGGCGCCGGAATTGATGATCGTCCCGGTATGGCGTCCTGCCGTCTCGAGGAAGCTCGGCCCGCTGATCGCCTCGCCGTCAATGCCGTCGATGAACTCGACGGCATTGACGCTGATCGCGTCGCCGCGGCTTTCCGTCAGGCCGGCGGCCGTCGCGACCATCTCGCGGATGGCGGCGAGACGCTCCTGCACCTTCTCCGGCGTCGCGCCCTCGCCGAGCACGGCCTTGATGCGGGCCTCGTTGACCACGACGGCGATCGATAGGCGCGTCACCGAGTAACCGTTGCTGACGGTCGCGATACGCTTCGAGTTGATCTCGTAATTGGTCACTTCCTCCTTGCGGTCGTTCTTCTCGCTGGAGGAGGGACCGCCCGCGCCGGGCGCACCTTCGTTGGGCAGGTTCTGGTCGACCGAGGTGGGGGTGGTCGACTGGCTCTGATTGTTCTGGTTGGCTTCCTTGACCACCTGGACCGACCGCTCGACGCGGGATTCCGGATCGAAGATCGTCTCCTCGATCTGCTTGGTGTCGGTGTTGACCACGGCGTTGACACTGGTGCGGAAATTGTCCGGCCCGAGATAGGGCGAGAGCGCCCGGTGGATCGAGTCCTGGATCTGGTTCTCGACCGTGCGCTCCACGCCCATCGAGCGCGTCGCCGTGTTGTTGGCCGGGTCGTCGCCTGCGGCAAGCAGCGTTCCGTCGGAATCGAGGATCGTCACGTTCTCCGCCGCGAGACCCGGCACTGCCGCCGCGACGAGGTAGCGGATCGAGGCGGCGCTGCGGCTCGCGTCGAGGCCGGCGGTGCGGATCACCACCGAGGCCGACGGTTGGCGCTGCGCCTGGCGGAAATTGCCCTGCTCACCGGTGACGATGTGGACGCGGGCCGCCTTGATGCCGGCGATGGACTGGATGGTGCGGGCGATCTCGCCCTCCAGCGCGCGAACCTTGGTCACCTCCTGCATGAAGGACGTGAGGCCGAGCGAGCCGACATTGTCGAACAGCTCGTAGCCGGCATTCGTGCTGGTCGGCAGGCCCTTTTCCGCAAGCAGCATGCGCGCCTGCCCGGTGCGGCCCACCGGCACCATGACCGACGTGCCGTCCGAGGAGACGTCGAAGGGAATGCCCACATCGCCGAGCACGATGCCGATCTGGTTGACGTCGGACCGCTCAAGGCCGACGTAGAGCGTCTCGAAGGACGGTCGGTTGAGCCAGAGCGAGCCGACCACGATCACGAACACCACGAGGGCCGCGACTGCGCCCATGATCGACAGCCGGCGGCCACCCATGGCCTGGAGGTTGTCGATGATTCGCTGGATCTGCTCAGGCACGGATTTTGGGCTCCCCGGAACACCGTCTGGAGGCAGCCTAGAGATCGAAGCTTGTGCGAAAATTGAAAGGCCGCGTCAGAGACGCGGCCTTTTGAAATCAGTTTGCTATGTCAGGATATTTGATCGTTACTTGAAGAGCGAGAGAACGTTCTGTGCGTTGCTGTTGGCAATCGAGAGCGCCTGGATGCCGAGCTGCTGCTGCACTTGCAGCGCCTGCAGCCGGGTCGATTCCTCGTTCATGTCGGCGTCCACCAGCTGGCCCACGCCGCGCTCGATCGAGTCCATCAGGCTGGCGGTGAAGCTCTGCTGCATGTCGATGCGGGTCTTGGCGGCGCCGATGACGGTTGCAGCGTCGGTCAGGTCCGCGAGCGTCTGGTCGGCGACGGTCAGCATCTGCTCGATCTGCGTGTCGAGGAAGCCTTCGACGGTGAGCGTGTAGACCGAGTAGCCGTCGGTCGCGTTGTAGGTTCCGGCCACGGCCACGGTGGCGCTGTCGTCGCGCAGGCCGGTGGTGCTCGACCGCAAGCCCTCGACGATGCCCTGGTTCTCGGCGGTGGTCGCCGCCGCATCGAAGAGCTTGATGGACTGGACGTTGATGTCGATGGTGCCGAGCGTGACGTCGCCGGCCGAGCTGCGATTGAAGGCGGCAACGATCTTGGCGTCGGCATGTTCGCCGTCGGCCGGGTTGCCGTTGGCGACGCTCGAGTCGACCGACAGCCAGTTGGCGCCGCTGAAGGTCGCCGCGTCGGCGGCGAATTTCAGCTGCTTCTGAAGTTCCGTAATCTCGGACTGGATCTTCGCCTTGTCGCTCTCCGACGCGCCGATCGCCGACACCAGCTTCTGCTTGATATCGTCGACGAGCCCGACCACGCTGTTGATAGCGGTGTAGGCGGTGTCGATGCGGCTGGCGCCCAGGCCGAGCGAGTCCTGGATCGACGAGAGCGCCTTGTTGTCCGATTTCATCGTGGTCGCGATCGACCAGTAGGCCGCGTTGTCCGCCGCCTCGGCGACCCGAAGACCCGTCGAGATGCGCGACTGGGTGGTTTCCAGGGCCTTGTTGGTGGCCTGCAACGACTGAAGCGCCGTCATGGCGGACGCGTTGGTCAGAATTGATGTCACCTCTAAGCCCCCTTAAAAATCCACTACGCTGTCGGCTACGGTTAATCATTGGTAGTGGCTTATGGTTAACGCGCGGTTAAGCGCGGAAAACCAACGTTTTTCAGGGCCTGGGACGCGCGGGGAGGCGTGCGGAAGGCTGTAGTGGACCTCCGGTTTCAAGGTGATTCGCGGCGTGGGAAGGAGAGGCGTGGCGGCCCGGAGCCGGGCCATGCTGCCGGAAACGCAAAGGCCGCGCTCCTTGCGGAGCGCGGCCCGTGTTCAGAACAGTCGCTGCTCGGCTTAGCGGAAGAGCGAGAGGATGTTCTGCGAGTTGGAGTTGGCGATCGACAGCGCCTGGATGCCGAGCTGCTGCTGGGTCTGCAGAGCCGACAGGCGGGCCGATTCGGCGTTCATGTCGGCATCGACCAGCTGGCCGACGCCGCGCTCGATCGAGTCCTTCAGGGCCGAGACGAACTCGGTCTGCATGTCGACGCGGGTCTTGGCCGCGCCGAGGCTCGATGCGCCGGTCGCCATCGCGCTCAGGGCCGTCTCGACGTCGGTCAGGAAGCCCTCGATCGTGGTGTCGTCGGCGCCGGTGACGTCGACCAGCATGGTGTCGTCGAGCAGGCCGCCGGCTGCGCCGGTGGAGTTGAACAGGACGACGTTGGTCAGGTCGACCGAGATGCGGTTGACGGTCGTCGTGCCGTCGCTGGCGCGATCATAGGAGGCGACGATCTGCAGCGGCGTCGCGTTGTCGTCGTTGGCGAGCAGGTTCGAGCCGGCATAGTTCGCGGCAAGCGCCGTGCTCTTCAGCTGTTCCTGCAGCTGGCCGATCTCCGCCTGGATCTTGGTCTTGTCCTCGTCCGAGGCGCCGAGCGCCGACACCAGCTTCTGCTTGATGTCATCGACGACCTCGATCGCCTTGTTCATGCCGGTATAGGCGGTGTCGATCTTGGCGGAGCCGAGGCCGAGCGCGTCCTTGACGGACGAGAACGCCTTGTTGTCCGAACGCATGGTCGTGGCGATCGACCAGTAGGCGGCGTTGTCAGAGGCTTCGCCGACGCGCAGGCCGGTCGAGATGCGCGACTGGGTGGTGTCGAGAGCCTTGTTGGTCGCAGCCAGAGACTGCAGCGCAAGCATGGCCGAGGAATTGGTGTTAATGCTAGACATGGGAAAACGCCCCTAACTTTGTAAGGATACAGGGACATACCGGGCTTTTCCGGTATGACGGGGCGGCATCATGCCTGGGATCGTCGTTGCGATGATCAGTCCGTCATGCGTTGGACCGTCATAGCGCCCGCTCCTCTACCAAACCGGTAAGGAGCATGGTTAATAATCAGGAAAACGATCGAACGAGGCTGCCGACGAGCAGGTTCCAGCCGTCGATCAGCACGAAGAACAGGATCTTGAACGGCAGCGAAATCACCGTCGGTGGCAGCATCATCATGCCCATCGACATGGTGATGGTGGCGACGATCAGGTCGATCACCAGGAAGGGCAGCACGATCAGGAAGCCGATCTCGAAGCCGCGGCGGATCTCCGAGATCATGAAGGCCGGCACGAGGATGCGCAGGTCGACCGCCTGTCCCTCGACAACGTTCTGGCCGCGCTCGCGGGCGAGGTCGGCGAACAGGTCGAAATCCTTCTCCCGCACATTGTCGAGCATGAAAGCGCGGAACGGCTCGGCGATGCGCTGGAAGGCCTGTTCCTCGTTGATCTCGTTGTTCATCAACGGCCTGACACCGTCCTGCCAGGCGCGATCGAAGGTCGGCGCCATGACGTAGAAGGTCATGAACAGCGCCAGGCTGATCAGGATGAAGTTGGCCGGCGTCGTCTGCAGGCCGATGCCGGTGCGCAGGATCGAGAAGGCGATGACGAAGCGCGTGAAGCTCGTCACCATGATCAGGATGCCCGGCGCGACCGAGAGAACGGTCAGAAGGCCGAAGAGCTGGATGATCGTGCCGACGGTCTGGCCGTCCGCGCCGCGCGTGATCTGGCCGAGATCGATCGTCTGGGCGGCGGCCCCGGCGGTAAGCGCGGCGAGCGCCGTGAGGGTGAGGGCGGCTCGTTTCATTCGAAGACGATCGTCCTGATCAGAACCGACGTCATCTTCCCCTCGCTGCGGATGCGCGCGCGCTCGTCCATGTCGTCCTTGAGGTGGAGGAAGCCGCTGGCCCCCTCGACCTGGTGCAGTTTCACGGTGCGCAGATAGGCGAGGATGTCCTGGTGGACGGCGTCGGCGACGGTCGGGTCCGCCTCGCCCTCGAAGACGCCGGCGAGCTCCACCCGGATCCAGGTGTCGGTGGGGGCTGCCAGGTTGGTCGTGATCGCCGGCAGGTTGTAGATGCCGCGCTTCAGGTCCGCCGCGGCCGGGTCCTCGGGTGCCGAGGCGCCGTGATCGCCTTCCTTCTTCGCCCCATGACCGGCCTCGGCTGCTGCTGCGCTCTCCTCGGGAGCCGTCTCGCCCTTCAGCATGCCGCCGGAAAAATAGCCCGCGCCGGCCGCGACCAGCGTCAGCACGAGCAGTACCGCCAGCTGGACGACCAGCGACGGCCCCTTGGACGGGGCGCCTTCCTGCGGTGCGGGGAGTGCGGCGGCCTTGGCCATCATCTCTTCCTAGAAAGGCATGACCTGGTCGAGGATCTGGTGCCCGTAGGGCGGCTGCTGCACTTCGGTCAGGCGGCCGCGGCCGCCATAGGAGATGCGCGCCTCCGCGATCCGCTCGTAGGAAATCGTATTGTTCGCGCCGATGTCGGCGGGCCTGACGATGCCGGCGATCGTCAGCACGCGCAGCTCGGCGTTGACGCGCACCTCCTGGGTGCCGCTGACGATCAGGTTGCCGTTGGGCAAGACGTCGGTGACGACGGCCGCGACCGACAGGCTCAGCGCCTCGGATCGAGCCGTCTGGCCGTTTCCGGTGCTGGTCGAGGTGGAACCGATGTCGAAGCCTGCATCTGCCGCCTGTCCGGCGCCGTTGATGTTGTAGTCGCCCGAGATGCCGAAGTTGCGCGAGGCGGAGCGCTTGCGCTCGGACTCGTTGGAGAACTTGGCCTTGTCGTTGATCGAGATGTAGACGGTCAGCACGTCGCCGACCGACAGCGCGCGCGCGTCGGTGAACAGGTTGCTCTGGCGGTCGTCCCACAGCGAATTGCGCGCCACCGGCTTCGCCGGTGCCTTGGGATAGTAGTAGTTCGAGCGCGGATTGGCATCGAGCCCGGTGCCCACGGCCGACATGACCGGCGGCTTGCCCACCTCTGCCAGGTTGGCGCCGCAGCCGGCCAATCCGAAGGCCAGCGCTCCCGTCAAGAGGATATGCTTCATGTCGGGTCTTCCTTTCGCGCCGCGCTCGACATGATGCTGGTCAGCTTCGCAGCCGTGGCGCTTTCCATCTCGTTCATGATCTGGCCCGACTGCTTGACCTGCAGCTTGAGCATGATGGCCGCAGCGAGGCTGGGCTCCATCTCGGCAAGGCGCTCGGCCGCTGCGTCGGGGCGCATGCGGGCATAGATCGACACGACGTTCTCTGTCGCCTTGTCCATGAAGGCCTGGCGTAGCTTCATCCACTTCTCGTATTCGGCACGCTTTTCCTCCAGCTGCTTCACGCGCTGGTCGATGTCGGCCTTCAGCGCCTCCAGCTCGCGGGTCTGGATGGCATAGCGGCGGTCGCGCGCGGCGTCGGCGATGTTGCCGCAGAACTTCTCGATCTCCTCAGCCGAGTTGAACGTCTGCGTCGTCTGGTCCTGTGTCGCGCCGGGCACGCCCGAAACAGCCACCGTGAACGCCGCGCAGGCGAACACGGTCGCGGCCAGCCTCGGAACCCTGATTTCGATCGTTCGCGCGTTCATTCCTGCATCCCTATTGCAGCACCAGGTCGGCCTGGAGCGCGCCGGCCGACTTGATGCCCTGGAGAATGGCGATGATGCCGTCGGGCTTGACGCCGATGCGGTTGAGGCCCGCGACCAGCGTCTCAAGGTCCGGCCCGTCGAGCGTGGCGACATCGCCCCCCTCCTGGGTGGCGTCGATCGTGGTCGACGGCTCCACCGCGGTTTCGCCGTTCGAGAATGGCTCCGGCTGGACGACTGTCGGCATCTCGGTGATGCGCACGGTGAGCGCGCCGTAGCTGATCGCGACCTTGGAGATCTTTACCGCCTGGCCGATCACGATCGTGCCGGTGCGCTCGTCGATGACCACCTTGGCCGGCGAATCCGTCGCGACGAGGATGTTCTCCAGTTCGGCGACGAAGCGGGCGGAGGAGATATTGTCCGGCCGCTTGATCATGACGGTGCGGGCATCCTGCTCGCTGGCGACGCGCTTGCCGAAGCGGTTCATGCCGTATTCGTTGATCGCGTCGGTGATGCGGATCGCGGTCGAGAAGTCGGGATTGCGCAGTTGCAGCGTCAGCACCGCGTCCTCGCGGAACTGCGACGGCACCTCGCGTTCGACGATCGCGCCGCCGGGCACGCGGCCCGAGGTGGGCACGCCCTTCGATACCGTTTCCGCCTGGCCCTGTGCGGCGAAGCCGGAGACGATCACCGGTCCCTGCGCGACGGCATAGATCTCGCCGTCCGGCGCGCGCAGCGGCGTCATCACCAGCGTGCCGCCGGTGAGCGAGGTCGCGTCACCAAGCGAGGAGACGGTGACGTCGATGCGGGCGCCCGACTGGACGAAGGCGGGCATGTTCGCGGTGACGATGACGGCGGCGACGTTCTTGGCGCGCGCCTGGCCGCCTTGTAGCGAGATGCCGAGGTTCTGCAGCATGGCGCGGATCGACTGGTCGGTGAAGGGTGCGCTGCGCAGATTGTCGCCTGAACCCTGCAGGCCGATGACGAGGCCGTAGCCGATCAGCTGGTTGTCGCGCGAGCTCTGCAGCGTCGCGATGTCCTTGATGCGCGACGGCGCACCCAGCGAAGGCAGCGAGGAAGGTCCGCCATTGGCGGAGAAGCGCACGGTCTTCGCCGCCGGCGTGTCATGGATGTATCCGCCGCCGCCATAGACCGCGGGTGCGCCGGCGCCGGGCCCGATCACGATCGGCTCCGCCAGGTCCGCCGAAGCGGCCGGCGCCGCGATCTGGGCGGCGAAGAGGAGGGCGAGGAGGACGCGTCTCATCCGCCGACCCTGACAGTGCCGTCGGCCATCACGATGCCGGTGAAGATCTTGCCGCTGTCTGCGTTGCGCAGGCGCAGCACGTCGCCCAGGCTGCCGGGCTGGAGCGGAACGGCGGTCGCCTGGATCGTCAGGCCGCCCTGCTTGAAGACGACTGTCACCGGCTCGCCCGCCTCGACGATGTAGGGATCGCGTAGCGAGCTGACCGGGATGAGCTTGCCCGGCAGCAGGGTGCGCTTCGCCACCTTGCCGTCGGCCTGGTCGACGTCCTGCACGAAAGGCGCGGTGGTGCGCGCACTGGGCCGCAGCGCCACCTGGTCCAGCGTGTCGGCGGTCACGGTCTCGCCCGGATAGACGATGCGGGTGACGACGACCGCCATCTCCGCGGCAGGTGCTGCCGACAGCCACAACGTGGCCGCCATGACACCTGCGAGGAATGTCGCCAGCCGCCGCATCGCGCTCACCGCTGCGAGATGGTTGCGGCCATCTCCTCGGCGGCCTTGATGACCTTGGAGTTCATCTCGTAGGCGCGCTGGGCCGAGATCATGTCGGTGATCTCCTTCACCGGATCGACGTTGGAGTTCTCCAGATAGCCCTGCTCGATCGTGCCGAAGCCCGGATCGCCGGCGACTCCGACGACGGCGGGGCCGGACGCCTCGGTCTCGGCGAACAGGTTGTCGCCGAGCGGCGTGAGCCCTGCCTCGTTGGCGAAGGTCGCGAGCGTCAGCTGGCCGAGCTCCTGCAGCGCGGTCTGCCCATCGATGCGGGCGAAGACCTGGCCCGACTTGTTGACGATCACTTCGGTCGCGTCGGCCGGCACGGTAATCGCCGGCATCACGGCATTGCCGTCGATGGTGACGAGCTGGCCCGTGGCGTTGGTGTTGAAGGCGCCGGCGCGGGTGTAGAACGTCTCGCCGTTCGGGCCCTCGATCTGAAACATGCCGGCGCCGACCAGTGCCAAGTCGTATTTGTTGCCGGTGCTGGTGAGCGACCCCTGGACATGCAGGTTGCGCACCGCCGAGGTCTTCACGCCCAGGCCGATATGCGCGCCTTCCGGCACGACGGAGGCGTTCGCCTGGTTGGGCACGCCGGCCAGCCGCTCGACCTGGTAGAGCAGGTCCGAGAACTCGGCGCGGGCGCGCTTGAAGCCGGTCGTGTTGATATTGGCGATGTTGTTCGCGATGACCTCGAGATTGGTCTGCTGGGCGTTCATGCCCGTCGCGGCGATGGCGAGTGCTCTCATATACTTGTCCTCAGATCGCCATGCGGCTGACTTCGAGATAGGCTGTGACGATCTTGTCGCGGATGGCGATCGCTGCCTGGAGCGAGCGCTCGGCGCTCATCACCGAATCCACCACCTCTCGGGCCGTGACGTCGCCGCCCTGCAGCGCCTTCATCGACACCTGGTCCGCGCTCTGGAGGGTGGTCACCGTGTTGCTCGCCGCGTTGGAGAGTGCCTTTGCGAGCGAAGCGCCGAAGTCCGCGCCCGTTGCCGTTTCGCCCGCGCCGGACAGGTTCTCCAGAAGACTACGGGCGCCGATGCTGCCTACGGGGGAAATGCCGCCGATCATGACTGGGTCCTCAGGAGGTCGATGGTCATGGAGATGAGCTCGCGCGCCTGCTTGATGGTCTGCAAATTGGCCTCGTAGGACCGGTTTGCCTCGCGCATGTCGGCCATTTCGACCAGCATGTTGACGTTCGGCATCTTGACGTAGCCGTTTTCGTCGGCCGCCTGGTGCCCGGGCATGTATTCGGTCGGGAACTCGGCCGGATCGGTCGCGCGCGACGCCACGTTAACGAAGGCGACCCCGCTCTGCCGGTCGACGAGCGAGCCGAAGCTGATGGTCTTGCGCGTATAGGGGTCTTCCTGCGCGCTGTTGGCGGTCGACTGCGCGTTCGCCATGTTCTCGGCCACGACGCGGAGCCGCTCCGACTGGGCGGTGAGCCCGGAGGCGGCGACACGGAGCGAGGTTGTCAGCGGATCCATGCGTCCCTCACTTCGCCGTCATCATGAACATGCGGTGGAAGGACTTGATGATCGCGGTGTTCAGCTCGAACGCCTGGCGCACTTCGTTCGATTTGATCAGCTCGTCCTCGACCTGCACCGTGTTGCCGGAAGGAAGCCGCGAGGTCTGGGCGCGTGCCTGCGTGCCAAAGGTGGAGTCCGAACCACCGATCGGAATATGGCCCGGATTCGTCACCGAGACAGCGGAGGTCGAGTTCTTCAGCACCTTCTCGAAGGAGGTGACGTCGACCGCGCGGTAGCCCGGCGTGTTGGCATTGGCGATGTTGCTGGTCAGCGCCGCCTGGCGGGCCGACAGCCAGTCTGCCTGGAAGGAGGCTAGCTGGAACAGTTGCACTGACTGAACCATCAACGGTTCCTTGCGACGTTTCTCTGGCGAGTGAAACGACGATAGGGACCGTGACTTGCGCGGACCTTGCGGGAAGGGGAGGTGCGGCGGGGCTAGTTGGTGATTTCGAGCACGCGGTCGGCCGTCGTCACCAGCACCCAGTGGCCGTCACGCTTCTCGATCTTGGCGACGCGGCTATTGTCGGGCAGGAGCGAGCCGCGTTGCACGACGTAGAGGCCCTGGTCGTCCTGGATCATCGCGCGTCCGTTGGCGACGTGGACGAGTTCGAATTCGGGCGTGGCGACCGGGAAAGGCTGTTCGATGATCCGCGGAAGGTCCTTTTCCTCTTCCTCCGCGGGCGTGGTGCCGGTGGTGAAGGTGTCCAGGTCGGTTTCCCGGTTCTCCTTCGTCGCCGTCTCGGAAGCGATGCGGTTGGCGGCGATCCCGCTGCGGGGCGAGGGGCCGCTCGAAGGAATGTTCTCCAGCTTCACCGCACGGATGCCGAACTGGTCCTGGTTGAGGAACACATACCAGGGAAAGAAGGCGCAGAAGCCGGCCAGCACGGTGCCCGACGCGAACAGAAGGATGTCGTCGCGCGAATAGCTGCTGGACAGGCCTAGGCGTGTGCGCCAGCTGACCCCCTTCACCGACGCGACGCCCTTGCGGGGCTCCGGTGCCTTCGCCGTCTTCTGCCGTTTCGACCAGCCGCGCTTCCACCAGCGTTTCTTTGGCTCGTTGACCGGGGTCACGATAGAGATGTCCTTCCACTCAGGCAGCTTGCTGGCCATTCTGCGCCTCTCTTGCCTTGAGGTGACGTGCGAGGTCCGCGAACGGATCCTTTGTGCGCGGGTCGCCGGGCGACTGGCCGAGCGCTTCGTAGATCAGCGGGACCTGGCGGACCGCGAGGTCGAGCTCTGGATCGGAACCCGGCGCATAGGCGCCGAGCAGGCGGATGTCGCGCGTCTCCTCGAAGCGCGAGATCATCGCCTTGAGGCGGGCGACCAGCGTCTTCTCGTCGCCGCTCCAGGCGCGCCCCGACAGGCGCGAGATCGAAGCGAGGGGATTGACCGCTGGAAACCGGCCCTGCTCGGCGATCGAGCGGTCGAGCACGACGTGGCCATCGAGGATGCCGCGCACGCTGTCGGCAATCGGGTCGTTGTGGTCGTCGCCGTCGACCAGCACCGAGATGATGGCGGTGATCGAGCCCGTCTCGCCGGCCGTGCCGGGGCCGGCGCGCTCCAAGAGCTTCGGCAGTTCGGTGAACACCGAGGCGGGATAGCCGCGCGCGATCGGCGGTTCGCCGGCCGCGGTCGCGACCTCGCGCAATGCATGGGCGAAGCGGGTGACGGAATCGACGATCAAGAGCACCCGGTCGCCGCGGTCGCGGAAATATTCCGCGACGCTCATCGCGGTCGCCGGCGCGCGGCGGCGCATCATCGCGCTTTCGTCGCTGGTCGAGACCACGGCCACGGTCTTGGCCATATTCTTGGGCCCGACCGTATCCTCGAGGAATTCGCGCACCTCGCGGCCGCGCTCGCCCACCAGGGAGATGACCGCCGTGTCGAAGGAATCGGCCGCCGCCAGCATGGCAAGCAGCGTCGACTTGCCGACACCGGAGCCGGCGAAGACGCCCATGCGCTGGCCGAAGCAGAGCGGGGTGAAGATGTCGATCACCCGCACGCCCGTCTTGAAGGCGGCTTCGACACGCTGGCGGCTCATCGCGCTCACCGCATGTCCGCCCGTCTGCTCGCCGTGGCCGACGGGTGGGCCACCGTCGATCGGATGGCCGAGCGCGTTGACGACGCGGCCGCGCCAGCTCTGGTCGGGCCGCACCGCAAGCGGGCCGCGGTTGAACACCGGCGTGTCGATGGCGAGGTCTGCGGTCGTCTCGAAGGGCGAGACGAGCACGTCGTCCGGTGTGACGCGCACGATCTCGCCGGCGCGCCGCCCCTTTGGCCCCTCATGCTCCACGACGTCGCCGATGCAGGCCTTCCGCGACAGGCCGCGCACGCGGTAGTGGGTCGCGGAAACTTCTACGACACGGCCGCCCGTATGCATGAGCGCGTCTGGCGCGGTAAAGCGCGCCATGGCGCGTTCGAGTGCCGCGAGCCGGTTCGGTCCGGAGGTGGCGGAGGAGTCCGAGGTCACCGTTCAGGCCTCAGCGGCTGCCAAGCGTCTTGACGGCGTCGGAGAAGGTCTGTTCCGTCTGCTTGATCGCCGAGCCCGCGCTCTCGAAGGCGCGCTGCACCATGATCAGCCTTGTCATCTCCATGACGGGATTGACGTTGGAATCCTCGACATAGCCCTGCAGCACGCCGGTGTCGGCCCGATCGACCACCGGCTGCTGCGTGCCGTTGGCGATGACGCCGGAATTGCCGTAGCGGGTAAAGTTCTCGCCGGGATCGAAGCTGAACAAGCCGAAGGCGCCGACCTGCTGGCCGTTCTGTCGGATGAAGCCGTCGGCGCTGACCACCGGCGCGCCGGAGGCGGGATCGAGCTGCAGCGGCGTTCCGGCGGCGTCGAGCACCGGATAACCCTCGACCGAGACGATCTGGCCGGTCTGGAGCATGGAGAAGCGGCCGTCGCGCGTCATCACCTGGCCGGCGGGGGTGGCGAGCGCGAACCATGCGTCGCCGCGCACCGCGAGGTCGAACGGGTTCTCCGTGGCGCGGAACGCGCCCTTGGCCTGCGACAGGAAGGTGCCGCCGGTCGAGACGAAGGCGGTCTCGTTGGCGCCGGAGCCGGTCAGCACGTCCTCGAACTTGATCTGCGTCGCCCGGAAGCCCACCGTGCCCGCATTGGCGACGTTGTCGGCGATCGTGTTGAGCCGCCTTTCGAGCGCAATCTGCGAGGACAGGGCGACGTAGAGCGAATCCTGCATCTCAGTAGGCTTTCATCGACTGCATGGTCAGCAGCAGGTTCGTCGAGATGCCGTATTCGGGCTGGGTGAACAGCGTCGTCACGAGGGACGCCGCGGACACCGTCGGATTTTTGATCTCCCAAAGCGTCGTGAAGCGGTTGATGAACTTGCCCAGCAGTTCAGGATCCTTGAAATCCTCAAGGTCGATCCGCTCCTCGATCAGCTTTGCCTGCTTGTCGATGTCCGCATTGCCGAAGGCGTCGGGGAGGCTGAGTGCAGTGAAGGCAGCCTTCTTGAGCGCAGGATCGGCCAGGATCTCGTAGGCATTGGTGATGGACGGGGCCTTGCGCTCGAAATAGAGCGCCAGGCGGACGCCCTCGTTCTGGTCGCCGGCGTTCTCCTCCAGTGTCTGGCGCAGATACTTGTCGACCGTTCCCTGCTGGGCCTTGTTGAACAGCGTCGCGGTCTCGCCATAGGCCTCGAAGTTGAACGTGCTGACGAACTCCTTGTAGCGCTTGTCGCTGAGCTTGTTTGCGAAGGAGTCCTTGTCCTCGACGCCGCCTTCCAGCGCCTTCACCATGAAGGCCTTGGCGTAGGCCATGTCCTCCAGCCCGTGCGCTTTCATGGCGTAGCGGAAGAGACGGTCGTTCGCGACGAACTCCTTGATCGACTTAACCTTTGTGATGTTCTCGAGATAGTATTCCGTCTCGCGCTCGACGACCGGCTGGTTCTGGACGCGGTCCAGCGACTTGCCGATATCCTTCGCGATCAGCTGATAGCTCACATAGGTGTTGATCAAGCGCCCGATCCTTCGCGTGGCTCGCCAGCGTCGAGGAGTAGCGCAACTTCCTTGCGTGAAGCTGAATCGCCGCCGGTCGGCCCCGCCGCCGATTCAAGCCCCACGCAAGGAAGAAGGGCTACGCATCCTCTGCTGAAACAGCGAAGGCAGGTCGCCGTGGGAATCATCATCGGACTGGTCGTGACGCTCGGTTGCGTGCTCGGCGGCTTCATGGCCATGGGCGGTCACATCGAAGTGCTCGTCCAGCCGTGGGAGGTGGTCATCATCTGCGGCGCGGCCTTCGGCACCTTCCTCGTCGCCAATCCGATGAAGACGGTGAAGGACACCGGCAAGGGCGTCATCGAGGCGTTCAAGCAGGCCGTTCCCAAGGAAACCGAATATCTCGAAGTGCTCGGCGTCCTGCACAGCCTGATGCGCGAACTCAGGACCAAGTCGCGCAACGAGGTCGAGGCGCATATCGACAATCCGGAAGAATCCGCCC
This sequence comes from Mesorhizobium sp. J428, assembly GCF_024699925.1. Taxonomy (NCBI): domain Bacteria; kingdom Pseudomonadati; phylum Pseudomonadota; class Alphaproteobacteria; order Hyphomicrobiales; family Phyllobacteriaceae; genus Mesorhizobium; species Mesorhizobium sp. J428. The sequence continues at coordinate 653,171 of NZ_JAJOMX010000001.1, read as the reverse complement.
TGTTCCAGGCCTATCCGACGATCCTGAAGAACAAGGGCCTGATGTATTTCATCTGCGACTACTGCCGCCTGATCATCATCGGCAACGCCAAGAGCCATGAGATCGAGGCGCTGATGGACGAGGAGATCCAGACCATCAAGCACGACCGGCTGAAGGCCTACCAGGCGCTCAACCAGATGAGCGACGGCTTTCCGGCCATCGGCATCTGCGCGGCGGTGCTGGGCGTGGTGAAGGCGATGGGCGCGCTGGACCAGTCGCCGGAAATCCTCGGCGGTCTTATCGGTGCCGCCCTCGTCGGCACCTTCCTCGGCATCTTCATGTCCTACTGCGTCGCCGGCCCGATCGCGACCAAGATCAAGACGGTGCGCGAGAAGAACATGCGCCTCTACATCATCGTCAAGCAGACGCTGATCGCCTACATGAACGGCTCGCTGCCGCAGGTCGCCATCGAGTTCGGCCGCAAGACCATCTCCTCCTACGACCGGCCGTCGATCGACGCCGTCGAGCAGAGCACGCTGAACGGCGGCGCCGAGAAGAAGGCGGCCTGATCCGATGAGCTCGCTCGGCGTCACCCCCGGATCTCCCGCCGCCCTGCGCAACCTGCTCGTCGAGCGGTTGATCGGCGACACGGCGGAGCCGGACAAGGTGACCGCCTCCGCGCGCGCTCTCGGCGAACGCGCGCTGCCGCCGATCGCGAAGGCGCTGTCGCAACTGTTGCCCTCGCTGCTCCAGGTCGAGCTCGAGAACGTCGAACTCGGCCGCATCTCCCAGGTCTTCCTGACCGAAAGCGACAACGAGCCGCTGACGGTCGCTCCCTCGACGAACTCGCCCGACGCGCTGATCCTGTCGATGGACGCCGCAGCTGTGTCGCTGTTCACCGGGCTCCTGTTCGGCGCCGCATCCGATTCCTCCCTCGCTCCGATCATGCGTCCGCTGTCGGCGATGGAACTCGACATCAGCGGCATGCTGTTCCAGGGCCTTGCCGAGGCGCTCAACGGCTCAGGCGCACGGGCGCTCAACGTGCGCTTCCCGCTGCCGCGGCCGATCGCCGGCGAGGACCGGCGCAAGCAGGTGCACCGCGACGGCCCGTCGGCGCGGCTGATCTTCCGCATCTTCAACGAAGGCGGGTCTGGCCTGTTCTGCGTGACCATGCCGCAACGGATCGTCCTGTCGACGCGTGGTTCCGACGATGCGCTGCAAGCCGGCTCCGGCGAATGGCAGGCGCGCCTCGGTGGCGAAGTCATGCGCTCGAAGGTGGCGGTGGAGGCGACCGTATCGATGGGCACGCTGACGCTCGGCCAGGTGGCGTCGCTGGTCGAGGGACAGGTGCTGGAGATGCCGGCCGAGGCGCCGGGCGAGACGCGGTTGTCCTCGAAGGACAAGACGCTCTTCATCTGCGAATTCGGCAGGCTCGGCGGTCACTACACCGTGCGGGTCAAGCAACCTTTCGATCCCGAAGCGGATCTGATGAACAACCTCGTGCCGCACTGAAATCGGCGCGAGGCTACGGAGACGGATAATGAAAGAAGCAACGGCCAAGACGCTGACGGAAGGCGAGGACGAGCTCACCAAGGCGATCGAGGAGCTTCGCGGCGTGCTGAAGGAAGAGCCGGCGGCCCCCGCGCAGCCGGCCGCCGCGCGCCCGGCCGCGACCGCCGCCGCCCCCGGCGCGGCTCCCGCCTCGAACCCGAACATCATCATGAATATTCCCGTGGAGGTCCAGATCGTGCTCGGCGGCGCGGAGATGCCGGTGTCTGATCTGCTGGCGCTGCAGAAGGGCTCAACGGTCGCGCTCAACCGTCGCATCGGCGAGCCGGTGGACGTGGTGGTCAACGGGCGCAAGATCGCCCGCGGCGAGATCACGGTGCTGGAGAGCGACCCTTCGCGCTTCGGCGTCAAGCTGACCGAGATCATCGCGGCGGCGAAGTCCTAAGACCGAAGAATGACCGCGACGTCCGATCTCCCCAGTCTCACCCGCACCCAGAAGGCCGCCGCGATCCTCGTGGCGCTGGGCAAGCCGGCTGCCGGCCGCCTGCTCAAGTTCTTCAAGCAGGACGAGCTGAGAGCGCTGATGGACGGTGCGCGCGAGCTGCGCACCATTCCGCAGGCCGAGCTGGAGCGGATCGTCGCCGAGTTCGAGGCCGAGTTCGCCGAGGGAGCGGGCCTGCTGGATTCCGCCGACACGATGGGCACGATCTTCAGCGAGACGCTGACGCCCGAGGAAATGACGGCGCTGATGAATGACGGACCGGTCGAGACGGCGACGGACGAGCCGAAGCCGGTCTGGCCGCAACTCGAACAGATCGAACCCGCCCGCGTCGGCGCGTTCCTGACCAACGAGCATCCGCAGGCCGCCGCCTTCGCGCTCTCCAAGCTCGCGCCGTCCTTCGCCGCGCAGGTGATGATCGTGCTGGACAAGCCGGTGCGCGGCGAGATCGTCAAGCGGATGCTGGCGCTCAATCCGGCCTCGCCGGCCGCGGTAGCGATGATGGAGGCGCATGTCCGCGCCGCCCTGATCGAGGACGATTCCGGCAAGGCGGCCTCCGGCGCCCAGATGCGGGTGGCCAGCGTCCTCAACGAACTCGACAAGTCGCAGCTCGACGAGGTGATGGACGATCTCGCCTCGGCCGGCGCGGTCAATCTCGACGCCATCCGCGCGCAGCTCTTCGCCTTCGAGGACATCGTCTTCCTCGACCAGAAGGCGCGGGTCACGCTGTTCGACGGCATCGCGGCCGATATCGTCACGCTCGCCCTGCGCAATGCGAGCGCGGAACTGACGGAAGCGATCCTCTCCGCCCAGGGCGCGCGTGCGCGGCGCATGATCGAGGCCGAACTCAAGGCCGATCCGGGCAACGTCTCCGCCAACGACATCAACAAGGCCCGCAAGCAGATCGCCTCCACCGCGATCCGCCTGTCTGGCGAGGGCGCTCTGCAACTTCCTCAGACCCAGGAAGCGGCCTGAGCCGCGCCGTGAGCGAGCCCCTGCCGGGGCGGTCAACCTGATCGGAGTTCGCTCCCGTGGCGGATACGGACGACAAGGAAAGCAAAACAGAAGAAGCCACGGAGAAGAAGATCCGTGACAGCGTCGAGAAGGGCCAGACACCCTTCTCGAAGGAAACGCCGCTCTTCGCCTCCTTCGTCGCGATCCTGCTCTTCGTTTTCTTCTTCGCCTACGGCACCGCCATACGGCTCGGCGAATTCCTGGCGACCTTCCTGGAAAGGCCGAACGACTGGCTGCTCGACAACAATGCCGACGCTATCGGCCTGTCGCAGATGGTGTTCATGGAGATCGCCCGGGCGCTGGTCGTCATCTTCGCGATGATGATGGTCTTCGGCCTGGCCGGCGCGCTGCTCCAGCATCCGCCGCAGTTCGCCGTCGACCGCATCACGCCGAAGTTCTCCCGCATCTCGCCGATCGAGGGCTGGAAGCGCATGTTCGGCGCGCAAGGCCTGTCGGAATTCGTCAAGTCGGTCGCCAAGGTCGTGCTCGCGGGCGCCTTCGTGGTGTTTACGCTCCGCAACGCGCCGGCACGTCTTCTCGACGGCATGGGAACCAGCCCGACATCCTTCATGCCGGTGATGCTCGACATTGCCACCGACATGCTCACCACGATCACGCTCATCATGGCGCTGATCGCCGCCGCCGACCTGATCTGGTCGCGTTTCCAGTGGCGGACCAACCTGCGCATGACCCGGCAGGAGGTGAAGGACGAGCTGAAGCAGCAGGAAGGCGACCCGATCGTCAAGGCGCGCATCCGCTCGCTGCAGCGCGACCGCGCGCGCAATCGCATGATCGCGGCGGTGCCGCAGGCGACGCTCGTCATCGCCAACCCGACCCACTTCTCGATCGCGCTGCGCTACGAGCGGGGCAGGGACAATGCGCCCGTGGTGGTGGCAAAGGGCCAGGACCTCGTCGCCCTCAAGATCCGCGAGATCGCCAAAGAGCACAACATTCCGGTGTTCGAGGAGGTGGCGCTTGCCCGCTCCATGTACAGTCAAGTTTCGGTCGATAGTGTGATACCGCCCCAGTTCTACCAGGCTGTGGCCGAACTGATCCGCATCATCTACGCAAACGCGGCGAAGAAATCGCCCAGCCCAAGGCCAGCATGATCCGACAGCCCCATACGACCTCGCGGGAAGCTCTGGTCGCCAACGCGATCCAGGAGGTGGTGAGCGAGCTGCGCATGGTCGACGTGATCGACTATATCGCCTTCATCCGGATGGAGCGGTTCGGCAACATCTCCGACATCGTGGATTCGGCCGCGGAACTCTACTTCATGCCGGGCACGCTGCGGCTCGGCCATGGCGGTGAGGCGCAGGTCGCATGGTCGTCGCCGCCCAAGATCGTGCTCGATCTCGAATTGCGGCCAAGCGGTGTCACGATCTACTTCTCGCTGACCATGACCGACGAATATGCCGGCATCGAGGTCAACTACGTCTCCTTCGACGCACCCGATCCCGACCCCGGCGTCAACACTCGCCGGCTCGAGGACGAGCTGGAGCGGGCGCGCATCCGCAAGACGGTTGCGCCAGCGCCGGAGCGCCGCGTCGCCTGACTGCTATTCGATCAGGCCGAGCCTGATCGCTTTCGTGACGGCATGGGTGCGGTTCACTGCGTCGAGCTTCGATGCGGCCGACGTCAGATACTGGTTCGCGGTGTGGACCGAGAGGCCGAGGATGCGGGCGATGTCCTCGCTGGTGCGCCCCGCTGCCGTCAGCCGCAGGCATTCGAGCTCGCGCTTGGAGATCGAGGATGAGCTCGACGTGCTGCTCGATTTGAGTTGGGCGATCCGCAGGAACATCTCGAAACACTGACGGTGCAGGTCGAGCAGTTCGTCCGGGTCGAAGCGCAGCTCGGGACCGGTGAAGACGAAGACGCCGGAATAGACCGAGTCCGCCGACACCGGCAGGACCAGGCCCGCTCTGTCGCGCAGGATCGCGGGAAGCTTGACGCAGAACGGATCGTTCGTCGTCCGCGTCGCGCCCGGAATGGTCCAGGAGCCCGGCAGGCAGGAGGCGCCCGCGTGCCGGCTGAGCGTATCGGCGCCCTCGGCGATCAGCGCTGAGGTGACCGGCGAGCGGCCGGGAAAGGCTTCGTCGAAGCAGGGCAGGAGCCTCGCCTTGCCGACGCCGCGCCCGGCGAAATAGAGCGCGAAGCCGGACGCGCCGAAGCTGGACGACAGCCGGCGGCAGCGGCGGATCGCTTCCGGGATCACCCCGCTCGACGCCATCCGCGCCAGGCGGGAGATTTCGGCCAGCGGACGCGGCTCGTCCGCGCCGACTGTCGGCCTTGCGAGGTCGACCGGCTCGACGCTCATCAGATGACCCCGTTGCGGATCGCGACTGCGACCGCCATCGTCCGGTTGCCGGCCGAGAGCTTCTGGATCGAGCTGACGATGTATTTGTTGACCGTGTTGCCCGAGACGCCGAGGATCAGCGCGATCTCGTCGGTCGTCTTGCCTTCCGACACCCAGAACAGGCATTCGCGCTCGCGCTCGGACAGCGGATCGCTCGCCGCGTCGCCCACCTCCTCGCAATAGCGCGACATCAGGTAGTTCGCGAGCAGATGTGCTTTCGGCAGCGCCTCGCGCCGGATCATGCCCTGCACGGGGGCGGAGAACAGGCACACGCCCCGCCGCAGGCCGGCGCGCAGCCTGAGCAGGAACACTTCTGCGTGGCCGAATTCGATCAGGCGCAGCGCCACCGTTTCGTCGACGACGCGCGGCGTCCGCTCCGGGAACGCCGTCTCAAAGGCAACGGGCGTCTCGCCGGGCGAGGCTGCGAACGGGCTCTGGTACAGCAGTTCGATCGAGGCGGTACCCGATGATCTCGACCGCGTCGTAGGACCAGTTGGAGCACAGGACCCGCGGCGGCTCTTCCGCATGGCTGCGGGACATGTCGGCGAGGCAGAACTGCTCGGCTCCGATGCTCGCGCACAGGTCGCGCATCGAGCGCGACAGAAGGCTTCGTGTGAGGGAGCCGCTCAGATGGTCGAGAGAAGGTATCGACCAATCGCGCAGCTGCTCCGGATTCGCTCCTTGCGGATGGCGGATCGCGCCATCCAGAATTGCTATCGTCATTCCCCCGGCCGTTCCCGGCGCGTACCCAATCCTGTTCCCTTCGGCTCTTCCGGCCTCGGGGAGATGGATGCCGTGCCCCGCCGCGCACGACTTCCCATTCGCGCCGGTCGCCCGGCGCGTTGCCCAACTCGGTGAACACACGCTATTTGCGGCTGCGCGGGCTGGTGCCCGCTTCTCGCTCACTGGTCAGCGAAGCAGCACTGCTTCGCTGATTTGCAGAGATTTCATGACTGGCGACTCGCGTCAAGCGACGGACTCCAAAAAGTCTTTGAGTCAATCTCAGGCGACCGTTTTCAACCCGATAATTCCGGCCGCGATCAGGCCGATGCAGGCGAGGCGGGCAAAGGTCGCGGGCTCGGCGAAAAGGGCGATGCCGAGGATGGCGGTGCCGATCGTGCCGATGCCGGTCCAGACCGCATAGGCGGTGCCGACGGGCAGCGATTTCAGCGCGAGGCCGAGAAGGCCGAGGCTAATCACCATCGAGGCGACGGTCAGCACGGTCGGCAGCGGGCGGGTGAAGCCTTCGGTGTATTTAAGGCCGATCGCCCAGCCGATTTCGAACAGGCCGGCGAAGAAAAGGTAGGTCCAGTGCATGGGATGCTCCTTGCGGGACGGGTCGTCCCATCCATGTGAATTTCGCAAGGGGTCGTCCCCTGGCCCCTTCTATCCGATCGGGACGGACTTGAAAACCTGGTCCCTCCTATGCCAGCCATGCGCGGCCGCCGCCAGCGCAGACCGTGGAGGAACAGCATGACCCCCTTCGTATTCAACACAACGCCGTCGATCGTCTTCGAGGCCGGTTCGTCGCGGCGCTTCGGCGAGATCGCGGGCAGGAGGCTCGGGCCGAAGGTGCTGGTGGTGACCGATCCCGGCCTGCGCAGGCTCGGCCTCGCCGATCCCGCGATCGCTTCGCTCGAAGCGGCGGGGGCGATCGTCACCGTGTTCGACCAGGTCGAAGCCGACCCGTCGCGCGCGACGCTGATGAAGGCGGTGGAAGCGGGCAGGGTGGCCGGTGTCACCGGCGTCGCCGGCTTCGGCGGCGGCTCGTCGCTCGACGTGGCCAAGCTTGTCGCACTCCTGCTCGGCTCGGGCGAGGATCTCGACGGCGCCTGGGGTGTCGCCCAGGCCAAGGGGCCGCGCCTGCCGCTGGCGCTGGTGCCGACCACGGCCGGAACCGGATCGGAGGTCACTCCCGTTTCGATCATCACCGTCGGCGAGGAAGAGAAGCGCGGCGTGTCGTCTCCCGTCATTTTGCCCGATGTCGCGATCCTCGACGCCGAACTCACGCTCGGCCTGCCTGCCGCCATCACCGCCGCCACCGGCGTTGACGCGATGGTGCATGCGATCGAGGCCTATGCCTCGAAGAGCGCCAACAACAATCCGCTGTCGAGGATGCTGGCGAAGCAGGCGCTGCAGCTCCTCGGCGCCAACATCGAGACCGCCGTGTTCAACGGCGAGGACGTTGCCGCCCGCGGCGCGATGCTGCTCGGCTCGATGCTCGCCGGCCAGGCCTTCGCCAATTCGCCGGTCGCGGCGGTGCACGCGCTCGCCTATCCGATCGGCGGCACGTTCCACGTCCCGCACGGCCTCTCCAACGCGCTCGTCCTGCCGCATGTGCTGCGCTACAACGCGCCGGATGCCGCGCATCTCTATGCCGAGATCGCGGCGGATGCCTTCCCGCATCTGGCAAGGGAGGAGGGCACGCAGGGCCGCTGCGCCGCCTTCATCGAGGAGCTCGCCGCCCTGTCGAAGAAGCTCGGCATGCAGACGAAGCTGCGCGAAGTCGGCATCGGCGAGGAACATCTCGCCAAGATGGCCTCCGACGCGATGAAGCAGCAGCGCCTCCTGGTCAACAATCCGCGCGAGGTGCAGGAGGCGGATGCGCTGACGATCTACCGGGCGGCCTGGTGATGACGCGGCCCGTTCCCTCCGAGCGCAGCGCCTACCGCACCTTCCGCACGCTCACCACGCGCTGGATGGACAACGACATCTACGGCCACATGAACAATGTGGTCCACTACTCGCTGTTCGACGCCGCCGTGAACGGCTGGCTGATCGAGAACAAGGTGCTCGACATCCATGGCGGCGACCAGATCGGCCTCGTGGTCGAGACCGGCTGCCGCTATTTCGGCGAACTCGCCTTTCCCGACGTGGTGACCGCGGGCATCCGCGTCGCGCAGATCGGCTCGTCCTCGGTGCGCTACGAGGTCGGCCTGTTCCGCAACGAGGAGGACGTCGCCGCGGCCGAAGGGTTCTTCGTCCACGTCTATGTCGACCGCCAGACCCGCCGCCCAAAGCCGCTCAATTCCCCACTGCGCGCGGCGCTCGACACGATTTCGGTCGCATAGCGAACCTCTACAGCTCTCACATGCGCTGCGGCGGTCTCGCCGGCGTGAGACAATGTCGCGCGCCTATCAATGTGGCATTTCGTTTGACATTCGTTTATGGTTCGAAATAATCCGAACGGCTTTCGAAATCCGCAAGAACGGCTTCCTGCGAAAGCGCTGGAGGAACCCATGAGCGGCGTGGTCCACGACATCTTCGTCATCGGCGGCGGCATCAACGGCTGCGGCATCGCGCGCGACGCGGTGGGGCGCGGCTACTCGGTCTACCTCGCCGAGATGAACGATCTCGCCAGCGGCACCTCCTCCGGCTCGACCAAGCTGATCCATGGCGGCCTGCGCTATCTCGAATATTACGAGTTCCGTCTCGTGCGCGAGGCGTTGATGGAGCGCGAGGTGCTGTGGAAGATGGCGCCGCACATCATCCGGCCGATGCGCTTCGTGCTGCCCTACGCCAAGGGCATCCGCCCCGCCTGGATGATCCGGCTCGGCCTGTTCCTCTACGACCATATCGGCGGCCGCAAGCTGCTGCCGGCCACCCGCACACTCGACATGCGCACCGATCCGGCCGGCAAGCCGCTGAAGCCGCTGTTCAGCAAGGCGTTCGAATATTCCGACGGCTGGGTCAACGACGCCCGCCTCGTCGTGCTCAATGCGCGCGATGCCGCCGATCGCGGCGCCACCATCCGCACCCGCGCGAAGGTCACCAGTGCCCGCCGTGACGGCGGCCTGTGGCGCGTCACGGTCGCGGACACGCGCTCGGGCGCGACCGAGGAAGTCCGTGCGAAGCTTCTGGTCAACGCCGCCGGCCCCTGGGTCGACAATGTGCTGTCGGGATCCGTCGGCCAGAACGATGTCCACAATGTCCGCCTCGTCCAGGGCAGCCACATCGTCGTCCGCAAGAAGTTCTCCGACCTGCGCGCCTACTTCTTCCAGAACCGCGACGGACGCATCATCTTTTCAATCCCTTACGAAGACGACTTCACCCTCATCGGCACCACCGACCAGGACTATCAGGGCGACCTCGCCAAGGTGGCGATCACCGACAAGGAGATCGACTATCTCTGCGCGGCGGCCAGCGAATATTTCGCCGAGCCGGTGCGGCGCGAGGACATCGTCTGGACCTATTCGGCCGTGCGCCCGCTCTATGACGACGGTGCATCCAAGGCGCAGGAGGCGACGCGCGACTACGTGCTGAAGGCCGAGGGTGGCCATGGCGAGCCGCCGCTCGTCAACGCCTTCGGCGGCAAGATCACCACCTACCGCCGGCTCGCCGAATCCATGCTGGAGAAGATCGAGCATTTCCTCGGGAAGAAGGGCAGGCCGTGGACCGCCGGCGCGCCGCTGCCCGGCGGCGATTTCCCGGCCACCGGCTTCGACGCGCAGGTCGCCGCACTGTCTCGCGACTACCCCTTCCTCGACGCCCGCCTGGCACGTCGTCTCACCCGCCTCTACGGCACGCGGGCAAAGGTTCTGCTCGGTGACGCCCGCTCCCTCGCCGACCTCGGCCGCGACTTTGGCGGCGACTTGACCGAAGCGGAGGTGCGCTACCTCATCGGCCACGAATGGGCCCAGACCGCCGACGACGTGCTCTGGCGCCGCACCAAGCGCGGCCTGCACATGGACGCCACGCAAACGGCGGCCCTCGACGCGTGGATGCGCGCGGAAGTCCCTACCGCCGCCTGAGTGCTCTTTGCGGGAGATTTAGCGCGACGTCATCCCGGCGACCGGAGGTCAGCCGGGACCCATTGGCGGTCGCAGTTATGGCTCGAAGGCGAACAGCGTTTCAACCTTGTCGCTCACCGAACCCCGTCAGGAACGAGGTCAGGTTGTCGCCCAGCTCGTCGCAGAGATAGCCGCCCTCCTGGACGATGACGGTCGGCAGGCCGAGGCCTGCGATCTTCTCCGCAATCTTCGCGAAGCCGGGGGTCGAGACCGACAGGCCGCCGAACGGATCACCCTCGAAAGCGTCGAGCCCGAGCGCCACCACCAGCGCCTCCGGCGCGAAGGCGCGGATGCGCTTCAGGCCGGCGTCGAGTGCTTCGAGGAAGCCGTCGTCCGCCGTCTTGCGGGGAAGCGGCAGGTTGAGGTTGTAGCCGAGCCCCGCATCCTTGCCGCGCTCGTCGACATGGCCCCAGAAGAATGGGTAGAAGCGCACCGGATCGACATGCAGCGACACGGTCAGCACGTCGGGACGGGCATAGAAGATGCCTTGCGTGCCGTTGCCGTGGTGCAGGTCCACGTCGAGGATCGCGACCCGGGCGGCATCCTTGCGCAGATGCTGCGCCACGACGGCCGAATTGTTGATGAAGCAGAAGCCGCCGGCGACGTCGGCGAAAGCGTGGTGGCCGGGCGGTCGGCAGAGCGCATAGGCGACGCGTTCGCCGGCCCGCACGGCGTCTGCCGCCTCGACCGCGCTCCAGGCGCTCCACTGTGCGCTCTCCCACGTCTCGGCCGAGATCGGGCAGGACGTGTCGGCCATGTGATAGCCCGCCTGGCCGATCGCCGAAGCGGGGTAAGTGCCGTCGCGGGCGATCGGATGAATGCTCGGCACCACCTCTTCCGGCGCGCCGTCCACCCGCCGCCAGCGCGGATGGATATGTTCGAGGAAATCGAGATATTCCGGCGTGTGGACGGCCGCGATCGGACCCATGCCGTGATTGTTCGGCCGTAGGACCGTGCATCCCGCCGCTTTCGCTCCCGCCAGCAGACGCTCGACACGTTCCGGCGTTTCCGGATTTCTGGCGACGCCTCCCGACGTGCGGAATGCCTTGGGGTCGTGCCGCTTCTGCTCGGCGGCATAGAATGCCTTCATGTTCCGTCCTCTTCACTCAATCTGTCGAAGGCCTCGCCATAGGCGGCGTGGATGTGGTCGTCGGCATAGCGCGTTACGCCGATGCGTTCGTAGAAGCGTTGCGCCTTCTCGTTGTCGAAGTCGACCGCAAGCCTGAGATGGCTCGCACCTCGCGCGCGGCCGATGCGGGCGACGCGCCGGATCAGCGCCTCGCCGATCTTCATGCCGCGAAATCGTTCGTCTACAAACAAATCCTGCACATAGACTCCGGGCCTGCCGAGCCACGTCGAGAACACCGGCAGATAAAGGCACATGCCGGCAAACGCGCCGTCGACCTCGGCGACGAGCCCCTCGAAGGCACGGCCTGGCGCCAGGCCCTCGCGGGCAAGGATGTCGGGGGTGCTGGTGATCTTGTGCGCCGTTCGCAGCAGTTCGCCCATGGCTAGGATGGCGTGGTGGATCGCCTCGGCGTCTGCGGGCGTGGCGTCGCGGATGAGGAGGCGAGGGCTCATCGCGGTCCTGGCGTCGCGGCGCACGCCCCCCTCACCCCGCCTCCGCTTCGCTCGGCGGACCTCTCCCCGAGGGCAGAGGAGGTCGCAGACGGTCGCGCAGGACCTCTTCTCCCCAGCGGGGAGAAGGTGACCGCGAAGCGGCCGGATGAGGGGGCAGTTTCGCTCACGATTGCCAACTACCCGTTCACCGGCAGCCCGAACTCCCGCGCCGCCACGGCAATCGCATCCCCCAGGATCGACACGATCTCCCCGATCTGCTCCCGCGTCACGATCAGCGGCGGCGCGACCATCACGCAGTCGCCCTGCACGCCGCCCTTCACGCGGCGGAAATAGACGATCAGCCCGCGCTCGTAGCAGAGGTCCAGCACCCGCTGGCCGATGTTCACCTCCAGCGGCAGGTTCCGCATCGTCTCCTTGTCGGCGACGAATTCGATCGCCGTCATCAGCCCTTTGCCGCGCACGTCGCCGATGAAGGGGAAGCGGTCGGCCAGGGACTGCAGCCCCGCGATCAGGTCGTTCCCACGCGCCGCCGCATTGTCGACGAGGTTCAGCCGGTCGACCTCCTGCAGCACCGCCAGCCCCGCCGCGCAGGCGAGCGGGTTGCCGGCATAGGTGTGGCCGTGCGCGAAGCCGCCCATGTCGAGCACCGGCTTGACGATGCGCATCGGCGCGCACATGGCGCCGAGCGGCATGTAGCCGGAGCCGATCCCCTTAGACAAAGAGACGATATCCGGCTTGCCGTCCCAGTGGTCGCCGCCGAGGAATTTTCCGGTGCGCGCCACGCCGCTCATCACCTCGTCGTGGATCAGCAGGATGCCGTAGCGGTCGCAGATCTCCCGGACGCGCGGATAGTAGCTGTCGGGCGCCACTAGCGCGTTGGTCGCGGCGCCGCCGATCGGCTCCATGATGAAGGCGACGACGCTCTCCGGCCCCTCGGCCAGGATCTTCTCCTCCAGCATGTCGGCATATTTCAGCCCGCGCTGTTCCATGGTGAGGTTGTCGCGGTCGCGATAGGCCGTCGGCGCCGGGATCGACGGCATCGGCCTCATCTGCGCCTCGAACGGCCCGGTGAGCTGGCCGTCATGCGTAACGGTCAGCGCGCCCAGCGTCCCGCCGTGGTAGGAAGGCATGCGGCCGATCACCTTCCAGCGGCTTGGCTGGCCGGTCGCGACGGCCCATTGCCGCGCAAGCTTGACGCAGGATTCCACCGCCTCCGAGCCGCCCGAGACGAAGAAGATGCGGTCGAGCCCGTTCGGCATCCGGCCGGCGATGTCGCGGGCGAGATCTTCCGCGGCGTCGTTCTCGAAATGCAGCCGGTAGGCGAAGGTCGTCTTCTCCATCTGCGCCTTCATGGCGTCCAGCACATGCCGGTTGGAATAGCCGAGATTGACGGCCACCGGACCCGACGAGCCGTCGATGAAACGGCGTCCGTCCTGCGTCCACAGGTAGATTCCCTCCGCGCGGTCGACCAGCGGCCGGCGCAGGCGAGTGACGTAGAAGAGGTGGGAGGGACGGGGATCAGTGGACAATGGCAGCACCTTGCGAAACGAGACCCCCCCTCTGGCCTGCCGGCCATCTCCCCCTCAAGGGGGGAGATCGAATGGCATGGGAGCTTTCGCCAATCGTCAACATTCGAGAATTCGCGGAGACGCTCGAACCGACAATCTCCCCGCTTGAGGGGGAGATGGCCGGCAGGCCAGAGGGGGGTCTGAGGGGCGGAGCGGTTCATCTCTTCAAATACCGGTCCAGCACATTCGCCGTCACCTTCTCCACCATCGCGTCCTTGCGCAACAGCCCTGCCACCCATTCGCAGGAGCCGGCATGGAAGACCTCGCCGTCGCCCTTGGGGAAGTTGACGATCATGCCGTTGGAGCGCTTCACCTTGTCGAGGTTCTCGTCGCTTGGCCGTCCGTAGAGCGTCTCGGCGATGAAGCGGCCGTCCTCGTCGGCGAGGAAGCGGGCGCTGGCGGGCAGGTCGGCGCTCTCCTCGACCTGGCTCGCCATGCCGACGGCAAGGATGGACAGCCCTTCCGGCGCGCCGCTGCCGGCCGTCGGCCATGGCAGGCCGCCGCGGATCTCGTGGTCTAGCCCATCGACCTCGTAGCCGTAGACGCCGCCCTCGGCGCCCAGCAGGTCGCCATAGTAGATGCCGGTGCCCTTGAACGCCCAGTGCTCCGGCCGGTAGACCGGAAAGCCGCGCACGCCGCGCGGCGCGCAGCCGCCCCAGCCGGCATACACGCCCTTGGCGGCGTTAAGACCGAAGGTGGAAGCCCCGGGCCGGCCGATCTCCGGCGCCTCCCAGGAATTCGTCGCGCGCGTCACGTCGCCTCCGGGCAGATAGGCTTGGTCTTCGGCGCGCGCCTTGTATTTGTAGCAGACCTGCTTCCGACCCTCGTCCTCGAGGCGCGTCTGCCACATGAAGTTGCCGGCGAAGCGGGCCGCGCCGCCGCCGCGCGCCACCCAGGCGTCTACCGTGTCGCGCATGTCCCACGTCCAGTATTCGTCATGGCCGACGAAGACCGCGCAGTCGTAGCCGTCGAGGATGTCGGGCTGGTAATGCAGCTCGTGCTGGCCGATCAGGTCGACCTGATAACCGGCCCGCTCGGCCCAGCGGAAGAAATGGCCGTCATAGCTCGCCCACCCGGCCGAGGCGTATTTCTTGGAATGGCCGGTGGCGAAGGCCCATTCCATGTGCGGATAGCGCGGCACGGTGGCCATCGGCGTGGCGAAGTCGAGCGGCACGCGCGGCGCCTCCTTCGGCAGCACGACGAAGCCGCGGCACCACGGCCGCTGGTTGGAGACAGTCGTGGCGAACTGGTCCCGGTTCGGCCCGGTGATGCCCTGATAGTGGTTCGAGCCGCCCCAGCTGTTGTAGGCGTGCCAGGTGCCGGTGGCCGCGACCTGCAGCACACGTCCCGGCCGTCTGCCAGGCCTCGGCTTGACGATGAACAGATGGTGCGAGGCGATCGGCCTGCCGTCGCGGCCCTCCGCTGTCAGCGTCGCGCGATAGGCGCCCGACGGCCAGTCCTCGCCGACCCGGAACGTGAAGCTCGTCTCCCAGCCGCAGCCGTCGACCGAGCACTGGTCTGGCGTGTCCTCCCAGCGCGCGGCGATGCCGTCCCGCGAAAATACCGGCGTCTCGACACCGCCGTCGCGCAGGATCTCCAGCCGGAAGCTCTTCGCCGTCGAGCTGACATGCAGGTCGACTACGTCGCCGGGGAAGTAGGCGTAGTGGCCGGTGTAGCCCCAGATCTCGCCGCGCTCGCCGTCCATGCCCGGCCACTCATAATAGTGGCCAAGCACCGCCTCGCGCCGCTCATCCTCGGTCAGGCCGAAATCGGGAAAATCGCCGCTCGCCGCGCGCATGGCTGATGTGCTCCTCGCCGGTCAGGTGACCACGCCGACAGGGCCGACCGCAAGGCCGGACAGTCGCGATTTCCGTTGGTCCATCGCGACCTGATCACCCCGTGAAGCTGTCCTTGTAGCTCTCGCGCAACTGCGATTTCTGTACTTTTCCCATCGTGTTGCGCGGAAGCTCTGCGACGATCTCGTAGCGGCGCGGATGCTTGAAGCGGGCGAGCTTCTCGCCGACAGTGGCCTTCACCGCCTCCAGGTCGAGGCCGGGCTTCGCCACGATCACCGCCACCGCCGCCTCGCCCATGTCGGGATGCGGCACGCCGACGACGGCCGTCTCGACCACACCCTGAATCGCATCAATGACTTCCTCGATCTCCTTCGGGTAGATGTTCAGCCCGCCGGCGATGATCAGGTCCTTCTGCCGGCCGACGATGTGGACATAGCCATTGGCGTCGATCATCGACATGTCGCCGGTGATGAACCAGCCGCCGGGGCGGAACTCGGCCGCCGTCTTCTCGGGCAGGTTCCAGTAGCCCTTGAAGACGTTCGGGCCCTTCACCTCCAGGATGCCGATCTCGCCCTGCGGCAGCACCTTGCCCTCGGTGCTGGCAACGCGGACGCTGACGCCCGGCAGCGGGAAGCCGACAGCGCCGGGCCGGCGCTCGCCGTCATAGGGGTTCGACGCCGTCATCGAGGTCTCGGTCATGCCGTAGCGCTCGAGGATACGGTGGCCGGTGCGTTCCTCGAACTCGACATGCGTCTCGGCCAGCAGTGGCGCGCTGCCGGAGATGAACAGCCGCATGTTCGCGACATGGTCCTTCGTCAGCCGCGGCGAGCCGAGAAGCCGCGTGTAGAAGGTCGGCACACCCATCAGCGTGGTCGCGCGCGGGATCGCGTCGAGCACCGCGTCCGGGTTGAAGGCGGCATGGAAGATCATCGTGCCGCCGACCTTCAGCATGATGTTGCAGGCCACGAACAGGCCGTGCGTGTGGTAGATCGGCAGCGCATGGACCAGCACGTCGTCGCCGGTGAAGCGCCAGATGTCGGTGAGCGCCAGCGTGTTCGACAGCAGGTTGTCGTGCGACAGCATCGCGCCCTTGGAGCGGCCGGTGGTGCCCGAGGTGTAGAGGATCGCCGCGAGGTCGTCCGGCCCGCGCTCGACCACGTCGGCCATCGGCTGCGCCTTCGCCGCCGCGTCCGGCAGGCTGCCGCCCCGGTCGGCCGCGATGGTCAGCAGCCCGACGCCGAGCTTCTGCGCCAGTGCCGCGTAGCCCGCCTTCGACGCGTCGTCGCAGACGAAGAGGCGAGGGGCCGCGTCGGTCAGGAAGAACTCGACCTCGGAGGGGGTATAGGCCGTGTTGAGCGGCAGGAACACCGCGCCCGCCTGCTGGCAGGCGAGATAGACGGCCAGCGTCTCCGGCGTCTTCGGCGCCTGCACCGCCACCCGGTCGCCCGGCTTCACACCGTTCTCGACCAGCACCGTTGCGATCCGCGCGACGAGGTCGGCGAACTCGCCGAAACTGATCCGCCCCTTGCCGTCGAGATCGAGAAACGTCTTTTCCCCGCCGCGATGCGGCAGGACCAGGGCGTCATAGAGCGGATTGGTCATGATGTCCTCCTCGCCGGCTTTTGGCACGAAACGAGGGGGACGAGGAAGAGGTCACGCGTGATGCCGGGCACGCAAAATCACCCCCTCACCGTCACGCTTCGCGTGCCACCTCTCCCCCTTGCAGGGGGTGAGGAGTAGCAGCGTCGGCGATTGGCGTCTCCTCGCCCCCACGCAGTGGGGGGTCCGAAGGACGGGCGAGACCGTTGGCTCGGCCCGGCAAGGTGGCTGCCGAAGGCAGACGGTGAGGGGGCTTCGGCGCGACTTGCGTCGAGAACTTTCCCTCACACCCTCTCCACAGCCAGCGCGATGCCTTGGCCGCCGCCGATGCACATGGTGATCAGGCCGTAGCGGCCGCCGGTGCGCTGCAGGTAGTAGAGCGCCTTGACGGTCAGGATCGCGCCGGTGGCGCCGACCGGATGGCCGAGCGCGATCGCGCCGCCGTCGGGGTTGACTTTCGCCGGGTCGAGCCCGAGCTCGCGGTTGACGGCCAGCGCCTGCGAGGCGAAGGCCTCGTTGGATCTCGATCACGTCGAAATCCGTCAGCTTCATGCCGGCACGGCTAATCAGCGCCCGCACGGCCGGGATCGGCCCGACGCCCATGATGCCCGGCTCCACGCCCGAATGGGCATAGGCGACGATGCGGCCGATCGGCCTGGCGCCGGTGCGCTTGACGTAGGTCTCGGAGGCCAGCACCACCGCGGCCGCGCCGTCATTGATGCCGGACGCGTTGCCGGGCGTCACCACGCCGTCCTTCTTGAAGGCCGGCTTCAGGGTCGCCAGCGTCTCCAGCGTCGTGTCGGGCTTCGGATGCTCGTCGGTGTCGAACACCACCGTCTTGCGGCCCGCCTGGATCTCCAGCGGCAGGATCTGCGACGTGAAGTGGCCGGCCGAGATGGCGGCTGCGGCGCGCTTCTGGCTCTCGACGGCGAAGGCGTCCTGCTCGCCGCGGGTGATCTGGTATTTCTCGGCGACGTTCTCGGCGGTCACGCCCATGATGCCGTTGCCGAACGGGTCGGTCAGCACGCCGGTCAGCCCGTCGACCATCTTCACGTCGCCCATCTTCTGGCCGAAGCGGGCGGACTGCACGTAGTGCGGCGCGCGGCTCATCACCTCCGCGCCGCCGGCCAGCGCCACCTCCGCGTCGCCCAGCATGACGTTCTGCGCCGCCGAGATGATCGCCTGCGTGCCGGAGCCGCACAGCCGGTTCAGCGTCATCGCCGGCGTCTCCTTGGGGATGCCCGCATTGATCGCCGCGACGCGCGCCAGATAGGCGTCCTTCGGCCCGGTCGGGATCACGTTGCCGTAGACGACATGGCCGATCACGGACGGCTCGACCCCCGCACGCTTCATCGCCTCGACCGCGACCGCCGCGCCGAGGGAGGCCGGCTCCTCGCCGGACAGGGTGCCGCCGAAGGTGCCGATCGCGGTGCGCGCACCGGAAAGAATGTAGGTGGTTTCAGTCATCTGTCAGCCAATCGTGTTGTAAAGAATCAGGTGGTCGGGCGGCCGGCCCGTTCGTCGTCCAGGTGCTTGAGCATGCGGGCGTGATGGGTGCGCATCGCGCCGGCAAAGCCGTCATAGGGCATGTCGTCGAATTCGCCGATGAAATCCACATACTCCATGTGGGGGCGGCCCGCCCGGTCGTAGGGCTGGAAGATCGAGTCCTCGCGCCCGTCGAAATCGAGCGGCGTCACGCCGTGCCTCTCGCACAGCCGGATGTCGAAGGCGGGCGTCGCCTTCACCCATTTCCCGTCGAGGAAGAGCGAGGTGTAGGCGTGCCAGTAGAAGACGTCGTCGTCCATCAGCGCCATCAGCTTCGGCGAGGCGAGGTGGTTGCGGACATTGGCGAAGCCGATGCGCGAGGGAATGCCGACCGCGCGGGCGAGTGCGGCCAGAGCCACCGCCTTCGGCACGCAGAACGCGGCCGTCGACTGCAGCACGGTGGACGCGACGAACTGGTCCTCGTCCAGCCCGAAGGTGCGCATGTCGTAGGACACCGCGTCGCGCAGCGCATAGTAGAGGTTCACCGCCTTCGAAACGTCGTCGCCCGTCCCCGCATGCTCTGCCGCGAAGTCGCGGACGACCTGGCTGTCGGCGTCGACGAAGCGTGTTGACCTGAGCGTCTGGTCCATCCTCACCCTCCCGGGGAGCTCTTGCCCCCGACCCTCTTCCAGATGCCGCTGGCCGTGGCGATCACCCGGTCGCCGACCTTGCAGTCGCCGCGCATGAACATCAGCGAACTGGTCGCGCTCACCACCTCCGTCTCGGCAACGACGAGATCGCCGTCGACGCTGCCGCCGACGAACTGGCAGTCGAAGCCGACGGTGAAGAAACGGTCGTTCGGGCGGGCGATGTGCGCCGACCAGCCCAGGGCTTCGTCCAGGAAGGTCATGATCATGCCGCCGTGCGGGCGGCCTTGCGTGTTGTCATGCTTGGTCGCGACGCGAAAGCAATACTGGGGTCGGCCTGCGACGATACGCGTATAGAACGGCCCGATCAGGGTGATGAAGGCGCCGGGCCGGATGGGCTCCCAGCCGTCCGCGAGCAGCCCGGGTTCCAGTTCGGCGTTCGTCGTCAACCGCTCAACCCTTCCGCTTTGCGAAGAAGGCGGCGATCTGTGCCTTCATTGCCGGGGTGCGTCCGGCCTCGCCCTGCAGGTCGCGTTCGAGCGCCAGCTGCTCGTCGATGCCGAACTCGGAAGCGCGATCGATCAGGCGCTTTGTGCCTGCAAGGGCGGCCGGGTCGAGCTTTGCAAGCCGGGCGCAGATTGCCTCGGCGGTTGGGCACGAGGTCGGCATCGTCCACCACATCCCACAGCAGGCCCCAGGCCAGCGCCTTCTCGGCCGGGATGCGGTTGCCGAGCAGCATCATGCCGGACGCCCGCACATGGCCCAGCATGCGCGACAGGAACAGTGTGTTGCCGGCATCCGGCACCAGCGCGATGCCGACGAAGGGTTCGTAGAAATACGCCGAGCGCGCGGCGATCACGATGTCGGCCGCGAGTGCAATGCCGACGGCGGCGCCGGCACAGGGGCCGTTGACCGCGGCCACGATCGGCAGGCGCGACTGGCGCATGGCGATGACCAGCGGGTTGAAATGGCGCTGCAGCACGTCGTCCAGCGCCGGCGTTTCGTTCGGGTCGACGGTGGCAAGGTCGTAGCCGGCGCCGAAGGCGCGGCCTTCGCCCGTCAGCAGGATGGCGCGGACGGAAGCATCCTTTCCGGCCGTCTGGATCGCGTCGCGCAGCTGATCGGCCGTTTCGTTGCGATAGGCGTTGAGCTTGTCGGGCCGATTGACCGCGATGCGTGCGCGGCCGTTCTCGACCGAATAGCTGATGTCGTCATACGCGGTCACGTCCATCCTCCTCCAAGGAACCAGCGCAGCTGCGGCAGCCTGTCTGCACCGAAAAAGCCCTCGCCGTCGACCAGGAAGTGTGGCGAACCGACCACACCCGCTGTGACCGCTTCCGCCACCGCCGCCTCCAGGCCGGCGCGGCCGACGGTGCCCTGCATCGCCTCGGCCACCGTCTCAGGCGAGATCCCGACCTCCGCCGCTAGTTCGGACAGGGTCGTCGTGTCCGAGATGTCCCGCTGCTCGGCGAAGAAGGCGGGCAGGAGGCGGCGGGCGAGCGCCATAGCCTTGTCCGAGTCCTGCTCGCGCACCGCATAGAACAGGCGGCCGGCCAGGTGCGAGGAAAGCGGCAGCTTCACCGGCTTGCGATAGGGCATGCCGAAGAACGCCGCCGAGCGCTCCATGTCGTTCAGCATGTAGGCGCGCTTCACCGGCGCATCCATCGGGGCTGCGATGCCGTGCGCCTTGAGCACCGCCCACATCAGGATCGGCCGCCACTCGACTTCGCGCCCGAACTCCTGCCCGATCCCGTCGATCTGCTGCGCCGCGAAGTAGGCGTAGGGCGAGGCGAAATCGAGGTAGAAGCGGATCGGGTCGGCCATCGTCTCAGAACCTGAACACGCCATATCCGACGTCGGCGAGCGGCGCGTTGAGTGAGGCGGAGATCGCCATGCCGAGCGCGTTGCGGGTATCGACCGGGTCGATGATGCCGTCGTCCCAGAGCTGCGAGGTCGAGTAGTAGGCCGACAGCTGCTCCTGGTAGGCTTTGCGCGTCTCCTCCCACACCCGGTCGACCTCCGACTGGTCGACCTGACCGGCGCGCTTCATCTGGTTGAGCTTCACCTCGGCCAGCGTGTTCGCCGCCTGGTCGCCGCCCATCACGCCGATCTGGTGGTTCGGCCAGGTGAACAGGAAGCGGCCGTCGAAGGCGCGGCCGCACATGCCGTAATTGCCGGCGCCGAACGAACCGTTGCACATCACGGTGAACTTCGGCACCGCCGAGCACGATTGCGCCATGATCATCTTGGCGCCGTCCTTGGTGATGCCGCGCCGTTCGTATTCGCGGCCGATCATGTAGCCGGTGATGTTCTGCAGGAACACCAGCGGCGTGTTGTTCTGGTTGCACAGCTCGATGAAGTGGCCGCCCTTCAGCGAGGAGTCGTTGAACAGAACGCCGTTGTTGGCAAGGATGCCGACCTTGTAGCCCCAGATGTTGGCATAGCCGCAGATCAGCGTCGTGCCGTAGTTCGGCTGGTATTCGTGGAAGCGGCTGCCGTCGACCATGCGGGCGATGATCTCGCGCATGTCGAAGCTCTTCTTGATGTCGTCCGGAATGATTCCGTAGATCTCCTCGGGGTCGTAGGCGGGGTCCTCCGGCGTCTCCTGCTGGCAGTCCCACTTCTTCGGCCGGTCCCACTGGGCGACGATCTCGCGGCCGATGTGGATCGCCTCGTCCTCGGTCGCGGCCGGATAGTCGGCGGTGCCGGACACGGAGGTGTGCATATCGGCGCCGCCGAGCTCTTCTACGCTCACTTCCTCGCCGGTGGCGGCCTTCACCAGCGGCGGTCCGCCAAGGAACACCGCGCCCGTGCCGCGCACGATGACGCTGTAGTCGGACAGGCCGGGGATGTAGGCGCCGCCGGCCGTGCAGTGGCCAAATACCAGCGACAGCTGCTTGACGCCCATCTTCGACAGGATCGACTGGTTCCGGAAGATGCGCCCGGCCATGTATTTGTCCGGGAACACCTCCGACTGGAGCTGGAGGAAGCCGCCGGCGGAATCGCACAGGTGAATCACCGGCAGCCGGTTCTCCATCGCGATGTCGAGCGCGCGGACGATTTTCTTCGCGGTCAGCGGATACCAGGCGCCGCCCTTCACCGTCGGGTCGTCCGCGCGGATGACAACCTCGCGGCCCGATACGACGCCGATGCCGACGATCGAGCTTGCCGACGGCGAGTCGCCGTCATAGGCCATGTTGGCTGCGAGCGAGGACAGTTCGAGGAAGGGCGTGCCGGGGTCGAGCAGCTTCTCGATCCGCTCGCGCGGGCGCATCTTGCCCTGCTTGGCGAGCCGGTCGAGGTCGCGCTGCGGCCGCTGATGGCGCGCCGCCTCCTGCTTCTCCCGGAATTCGGCCAGAACCTTGCGGTTGTGCGCGTCGAAGCGGCGGAAATCCGCCGACGACGTCGAGATCATGGACTGGATCTTGCGCATCGTCAGGCCTTCTCACCTTCCGGCTCGAGCGTGACGATCACCTCGTCCTTCTCGAACGTCTCGCCTTCGCCCTTGAGGATCTTCGCAATCACGCCGTCGCGCGGGGCGGGCAAGGCGGTTTGCAGCTTCATGCTTTCGATGGTGACGACCGCCTCGCCGCGCGCCACCTTGTCACCGGCCTGCTTCTGCACCGAGACCACGGCGCCGGGCATCGGCGCCTTCAGCGCGTCCTGTCCGCCGCCGCCGGCACCGCCTTGCGAGAACGGATCGACCACGCCGACGTCGAAGGTGCGTCCGCCCATGCGGACGATCTGGCGGTCGCGCAGCAGCGCGCGGGCGAACTCGACATCGTGTCCGCCGACCGAGATGGATTTGCGGCCGTCGCCGAGGCCGGGCAGGCTCGTGACCTCGTGCTCCACCCCGTCGATGACAAGCACCAGATGCGGGCGGCGGCGGGCAATGGTGACGTCATGGACCTTGCCGTCCAGTGTCAGCTTGATGGCCATGGTCAGTTCCTCCAGCCGCCAATGGCGGCGTAGGGCTCCGGCGTTCCGAGGGCCAGGTCCTGGAAGTCGCGGAAGCCGAGCGCGGCCGCCGCGAGCAGCTGCACGCGGTGCGTCTCGTCCAGCGGCACCGGCGCCAGATCGGCCTTGTGCTCGGCGACGAAGCCGGTGTGCAGGTCGCCGGCGCGGAACGCCCGGTGGTCGAGCACGCGGGCCAGGTAGTCGATGTTCGTCTTGACGCCGAGGAGAGCCAGCCCATCCAGCGCGGCGATCGAGCGATCCACGGCCTCGGCGCGATCCGCCCCATGCACCACCAGCTTCGCCAGCATCGGGTCGAAGTCGGCCGTCACCTTCTGCCCCTGGTCGACCGCGTTCTCGAAGCGCAGCCACTCCTCCTCGGGCACGCCGAGATACTGGATGACGCCCGTCTCCGGCATGAAGTCGTGGTCCGGATCCTCCGCGCAGATACGGCATTCGATGGCGTGGCCGTTGGCCTTCACGTCGCTCTGCGCGAGCGGCAGTCCCTTGCCGGCCGCGATCTCGATCTGGCAGCGCACGAGGTCCAGCCCGGTGATCATCTCCGTCACCGGATGTTCCACCTGCAGGCGGGTGTTCATCTCGAGGAAGAAGAAGCGGCCGTCGGCGCCGAGGATGTATTCCACCGTGCCGGCGTTCTTGTAGTTCGCGGCCGCTGCGAGCCGCACGGCGGACGCACAGATGTCGGCTGCCAGCTTCGCCGGCAGGTTCGCCGACGGGGCCTCCTCGATGATCTTCTGGAAGCGGCGCTGCACCGAACATTCGCGCTCGAACAGGTGGATCGCGCCGCCCTTGCCGTCACCCAGCACCTGCACCTCGATATGGCGCGGCCGCTCGACATAGGTCTCGGCATAGACGCGCCCGTCGCCGAAATAGCGCTGCGCCTCGCTGGAGGCGAGGCGGGCGGCCTCGCGCAGGTCGGCGGCGCTGCGCACGATGTTCATGCCCTTGCCGCCGCCGCCGGCCGCGGCCTTGATCAGCAGCGGAAAGCCGATCGCCTCGGCCTGGCTGATGAAGGCGTCCAGGTCGCCGGTCGGCATCACCGAGGGTGCCACCGGCACGCCGTGGCTTTCGGCAAAGTTGCGCGCCGAGATCTTGTCGCCCATCAGCGAGATCGTTTCGGCATCCGGGCCGATGAAGGTGATGCCGGCCTCGGCCACGGCGGCTGCGAAACGCGCATTCTCCGACAGGAAGCCGTACCCCGGGATGGATCGCATCCGCGCCGGTCTTCTTCGCCGCCGCGATGATCTGGGCGATGTCGAGATGGGCCGCGACGGGGGTGTCGCCCGCGATCTCGACCGCTTCATCCGCCATGCGCACATGCTTGGCGCGGGCCTCGACGCGGTGATGGATCGCGACCGAGCCGATGCCCATCTCCTTCAGCGTGCGCATCACCCGGCAGGCGATCTCGCCGCGGTTGGCGACGAGAACCTTGTTGAACAGCGGCGTGCTCATGCTGCGGCGTCCTTGTCCCATCCGTCGAGCGCGCCACCCTCGGCGAGCCAGTCGGCCGGCACCTCGACCGGGAAGTCCATGAAGATCTGCGCCAGCGCCTTGCCCTGCGGGTCGTGGCGCAGCGAGGCGATGCCGCCGCCGGCCAGGCCTTCATGCAGCATGAAGTTCAGCCCGTTCAGCCCCGGCCATTCAAAGCGTTCGACCTTGCCCTTGACGAAATGCGCGAAGTAGCGGCCGACCGCCTCGGGCGTGGCGCTGCGGCGTATCCATGGCAGGTAGTCCGCTTTCCGCGCCAGCACGCCGATATTGCCGATGTCGCCCTTGTCGCCGCTGCGCCCATGCGCCAGCGCGATCAGAGGCACGGTCACGAGTTTGCCGGTGGCAGCCGGGATCTCGCCCGACGCTTCCGGAGGCAGATCGTCCTGCATATCGTTCGGCAGGTGCGGCGCGATCTCGCGGGTCTTTCCGTCGAACTCGTAGGCCACGCGGATATCGGCCTTGGGCGCCAGGAAGGAGAACAGCCGCACGATCGGCTGCGGCTCGGGCCGCCCGCCGGCGAACCCGGTGATCGACTGCGCCATGGCCGTAGCAGCCGGGAAGATCTCCTTGGCGAAGATGCCAAGCGCATCCTTGCTGGCGTGGCGCACGGCAATCTTGAGCACGACCTCGCGCGTCGCCCCCGCCCGCGCCTGCGCGCCGAAATTCGCTTCGCTGCCGAGGATTTCGACCGAGCTGTCGGCGAAGCCGTCGAAGCCGGCGGCGCGCATCAGCCGTTCGGAGCGGGCAAGGATCGCCTTCGCGGTCGCCTCGGCGCGTTCCTTCGCCTCGCGGCCGGCGATCATCATCGTCACCTGCGCACGGTAGCCGTCGGCATAGGTGGCGCTGACCTTGTAGCTGGCCGTGGGCGCCGCCCCCTTCGCGCCGCTGACCTTCACGCGGTCCGGCCCGACCTGTTCGAGCCGGACCGCGCTCCAGTCAGCGGTCACGTCGGGGAGGATGTAGCGCCGGGGATCGCCGACTTCGTAGACGACCTGTTCGGCAATGGTGGCGGTCGAGACCAGGCCGCCGGTGCCCTCGGGCTTGGAAACCACGAACGAACCGTCGGCGGCGCATTCGGCGATCGGGAAGCCCATGTCGGCCCAGTCGTCCGCCACCGCGCGCCAGTCGGTGAAGATGCCGCCGGTCGCCTGCGTGCCGCATTCGACGACATGGCCGGCGAGGCTGCCCGCCGAAAGCAGATCGTAGTCGCCCGGCTTCCAGCCGAATTCGTGGATCAGCGGCCCGAGCACCACGGCCGAATCCACCACGCGCCCGGTGATGACCACGTCGGCGCCGTCGTCCAGTGCCGCCGCGATCGGGAAGGCTCCCAGATAGGCGTTCACACTTGCGAGCTTCTCCGGCATTGCGGCGCCGGAGAACATTTCCGTCGTGCCCGCCGCGCGATAGGCATCGACGCGGGCGGAAAGGTCGTCGCCGCGCACCACTGCGACCTTCAGGTCGACACCGGCTTCCCTGAAGACAGCCAGCAGCGCATCGCGGCAGGCGTCGGGATTGACGCCGCCGGCATTGGTGACGACACGGATCTTCTTGGCCGCAATCTCCTTCGCCAGCGGCTTCATCACCATGGTCACGAAGTCGGTGGCGTAGCCGAGTTCCGGCTTCTTGGCCTTCATCCGGGCCAGGATCGACATGGTGATCTCGGCCAGGTAGTCCATCACGAGGTAGTGGATGTCGCCCTTGCGGACGAGCTGGGCCGGACCTTCCGGGCTGTCGCCCCAGAAGCCCGCGCCGCAGCCGATGCGAACGATCTTGCTCATCGGGCTCATTCCGCCGTCCAGTTGGGGGCGCGCTTCTCGTTGAAGGCGAGCATGCCTTCGCGGGCGTCCTTGGTGCGGGTCATGTTGGCGAGCATGAACTGCGCATATTCGAGTGCGGCGTCTGTCGACATCTCGCGGATCTTCGCCAGCGCCTGCTTGCCAAGCCTGATCCCGGTTGGCGACTTGTCGGTGACGCGGGCAAGCAGCCAGTCGAGTTTCGTATCCAGCTCGGCGGCCGGCACGGCATAGTTCACGATGTCGTCTGCGACTGCCTGCGCCCCGGTGATCAGTTCACCGGTAAGGCACAGTTCCATCATGCGCCGGTAGGAAACGATCCGCAGCAGATAAGGCAGGATCATCATCGGGAAGATGCCGACCTTGACCTCGGTGACGCCCAGTTTCGCATCTTCACGGGCCACCGCGAGGTCGCAGGCGCACAAGATGCCGAAGCCGCCGGCGAGCGCCGGCCCGTTAACGCGGGCGATGATCGGCAGCCGGCAGGCGTCCATGCGCCGCAACAGCCGGGCGACGTAGTGGCGCGGGTCGGCGGCGTCGATGGTGAACGGGGTTCCGTCCGCCTGGAGCTGCAGGTCGCCGCCGGCGCAGAAGGCCTTGTCGCCGGCGCCCGTCAGCACCACGGCGCGCACGCTCCTGTCCGCCTCGGCCGAGTCGAGCCCCGCCTGGATGCCGAGCGCGACCTTCTCGTTCAGCGCGTTGCGGCGCTCCTCGCGATTGATCGTGATCCATTGAACCGCGCCGCGGCGCTCGATCAGGACTGGCTCTGTCACGGTCTCCCCCGCTGCTTTTCCTGCTTTGTCTCCATCTAAATGATTTCAGTTCATCAACGTTGTCAACCGCAATGCAGTGCTTTTCCGCAGCCAAGTCATTGTCAGGCAGGGGTTCCTGCCGTTTCCGTGGCAAAACTGCGCATTGGCCTCTTGCGTAAATGATGAAATGATCTCATTAACGACGGAGAAAGGGCTGCCGGGCGCGGCTGAAACGGGAGGATTGAGGAAAATGCAGGACTTCACCGGGCTCAACGAGAAGCCGAACCTGTTCGACCTCGACGCCGATCAGCAGATGATCCTCGACAATGCGGACCGCTTCGCCCGCAACGAGCTCTATGCGCTGTCCGAACGGATGGACAATGAGGAATGGTGGCCCGAGGACGCCTTCCCGAAGATCGGCGACAACGGCCTGTTCGGCATCACCATCCCCGAAGAGTTTGGCGGGGCCGGGCTCGATCTCGTCGCCGCGGGCCTCGTCCTGCAGGGCATGGCGCGCTGGAACCACGCCATGGCGCTCGCCTGGGTCGCGCACGACAATCTCTGCGCCAACAACATCTATCGCAACGGCAATGACGCGCAGCGCAGGAAATACCTCCCCGACCTCTGCTCCGGCCGCAAGATCGGCGCGCTCGGCCTGACCGAGCCCGGCGCCGGCTCCGATGCGCTCGGCTCGATGCGCACCACGGCGCGCCGCGACGGCGACCACTACGTGCTCAACGGCTCGAAGATCTACATCACCAACGGCCCGGTGGCCGACGTGCTGCTGGTCTACGCCAAGACCGACAGGGAAAAGGGCGCGCACGGCATCTCGGCCTTCATCGTCGAGAAGGGCATGAAGGGCTTCAAGGTCGCCCAGAAGCTGAAGAAGATGGGCTATCGCGGCAGCCAGACCGGCGAGCTTCTGTTCGAGGATTGCCGCGTGCCTGCGGAGAACCTCGTGGGCGGCGAGAATCGCGGCGTCGCCATCGTCATGAGCGGGCTCGACCTCGAGCGCGCGATGATCTCGCCGCTCTGCCTCGGCATCGCCGAGCGCGCGCTGGAACTGTCGGTCGAATACGCCAAGACGCGCAAGCAGTTCGCCAAGCCGATCGGTTCGTTCCAGATGGTGCAGTCGATGCTGGCCGATATGTATGTCCAGGTCGAGACCATCCGCGCCTTCACCTACCGCGTGCTTGCCGCGGCCGCGCCGCTGGAGATCGGCGGGGGAGGGCGCGGCGACATCCACAAGCTCACCGCCGCATCGGTGATGTACGCCGCCGAGACCACCCACAGGGTTCTCGACCTCGCCGTGCAGGTGCATGGCGGCACGGGCTATATCTGGGAATCGGAGATCAACCGCCTGTTCCGCTCGACCAAGCTGATGGAGATCGGCGCCGGCACCACCGAGGTGCGCAAGATGATCATCGCCGGCGAACTGCTGAAGGGGATGGAGCGGTGAGTGAGACGCCCGAACAATTCGGCTTCACCGACGCCGACCTCGCGGTCCACCCCACCGTCTACGCCGAGGGTTCGCTCGCCGGCCAGGTCGTGCTGGTCTCTGGCGGCGCGGGCGGCATCGGCCGTGCGACGGCGTGGCTGTTCGCGCGCATGGGCGCGCATGTCGTCATTTCCGGCCGCAGCGAGGGCAAGGTCGCCGATGTCGTCAAGGCGATCACCGCCAACGGGCTCAAGTGCAGCGGCCACACGGTCGACGTCCGCGAGCCGGAAGGCGTCGCCGCCTTCTTCGACACCGTCTGGGCCGAACACGGCCGGCTCGACATCCTCGTCAACAGCGCCGGCGGCCAGTTCCCTCAGGCTGCGATCGATTTCAGCGTGAAGGGCTGGAACGCGGTCATCAACACCAATCTCAACGGCACCTGGTTCATGATGCAGGCCGCTGCGCGCAAGTGGCGCGACGCGGGCCAGCCGGGCAGCATCGTCAATGTCGTGGTCGTCACCACGCACGGCCTCTACGGCGTGGCGCACACCATCGCGGCGCGGTCCGGCGTCATCGGCCTGTCGAAGAGCGTCGCCGTCGAATGGGCGCCGCTCGGCATCCGCGTCAACTGCGTCGCGCCCGGCGCCATCGAGACCGACGGCTGGAAGGTCTACACCCCCGAAGCCCGCGCCGCCTATCCGCGCTCCAACCCCATGATGCGCGCCGGCGACGCCTGGGACATCGCCGAAGCCTGCGTCTATCTCGGCGGCCCCACCGGAAAGTTCGTCACTGGCGAACTCTTGACCGTCGACGGCGGCGGCCAGCTCTGGGGTGAGACCTGGACGACGGGTAAGCCGGATTATTTTAAAGAATAGGTGCGCCGCCCTCGCTGGCTCTTTACGAGTTCCCCCTCACCGTCACGCTTCGCGTGCCACCTCTTCCCCATGCCATGGGGGAGAGGAGTGGCGCCAAGGTTTGAGCTGCTACTCCTCGCCCCCACTTTGTGGGGGAGAGGTGGATCGGGCGTAGCCCGAGACGGTGAGGGGGACTTGGCGCAAACCTCTCCCACGGTGCTACCCGTCCCTTCGACCAGGCACAAACCGCAGATCCCGCGCGACAACCTCCTCGCCGATCTCCCCTGCAAGTGCCGCCAGGATCGTCTCGCAGACCGACTGCGTCTGCGACCGTGCCTCGTGGCTCCAGAATCGGATCACCGACCATCCCGCCTGCTGCATGAATGCATCGCGTCGTCGGTCGCGCTGTGAATCCGCGTGCTGGCTGCCATCCAGTTCCACGACCAGCCGCTTTTCCCGGCAGGCGAAATCGGCAAAGTATGGCCCGATGGGAAACTGCCGGACAAACTTGTGGCCGCCCAGTCGCCGATCCTTCAGTTCGCTCCAGAGTTTGCCCTCGGCCAGGTTGTCGCCGTGTCGAAGCTCCCGCGCGCGCTCGGTCGTGCCCGGCCGGCGCCGGCTGCGTGACGGCTTTGACGCATCGTCGTCCATCAATGGCTCCCGACGGCGGTTGCGCTGAGAACTATCGACTTACGCGGATATGCCGACAATGCTGCTTTAGTCAGGTTGCTCTTTACGAGTTCCCCCTCACCGTCACGCTTCGCGTGCCACCTCTCCCCCACGAGGTGGGGGAGAGGAGTAGCAGCGGAAATCTTGGCGCCACTCCTCTCCCCCATTGCATGGGGGAGAGGTGGATCGGGCGTAGCCCGAGACGGTGAGGGGCTCTCTTTTTCCTCGGGCGTCAAAGGCACGCCCTACGCCGCCCCCAGAAACTCCATGAACTCGATCACCACCCCATCCGGATCTTCCGCGCAGAACACGTTGATCACCGACCCGCCCAGGACAACCCGCGTCGGCTCCGTGTAGCAAAGGTGCCCGGCGGCCGAGAGGCGCCGGTAGACCGCTTCGGCGTCGAAGGTGCGCAGGCAGATGCGGCCGACGCCCGGCTGGGCCATCGAGCGAGGGGGAGGGGCAGGCAGTCGCGGCGAGGTCCATTCCAGAAGGTCGAGCCGCATGCCGCGCTCGTCGCCCTTCAGCATCATCAGCGCGGCGCGTCCCTTGCAGTCGTCGGGCAGCCGCAGCACGGGTCCGAGGCCCACCTCGCCGAAGGAGGCGTCGCCGGCAAAGGCGTTGACGACCTCGAAGCCGATCAGCCGGTAGAAGGCCATCGACCGGTCGAAGTCGGAGCAGTTGACGTTGATGTGGAAGAAGGACGGCACGTCGCCGCGTTCGGCGCGGGCGGTTTCGACTGCCGTCATTTGAAGACCTTGCCGCGCAGAAGCTTCACATAGGTGTCGACGACGCCCGGTGCAGGCCTCACGAAGTCGCCGTCCTCATAACAGAAGCGGCCCGACAGGTATTCACGGGTCGAGATCAGCATCTGCATCAGGATGTCGATCTCCAGCGGATCGTCGATCAGCAGGTTGCCGCGCCGTCGCTCATATTCCAGCGCGCGGCGATAGCTCGCCGACTGCTTTTCCAGATGGGCGCGGAAGCCGCGCGGGGCCTGGACGGAGCCTTCGCTGAGGATCTTGAAGAGGTGCGGTTCCTTTTCGAGGAATTCGAAGAAGCCGGCGAGACGGGCCTTCTCGCGCTCGATCGGGTCGTCCGGCGCTTCCATGACCCTCTGGCGGATCAGTTCGTGCAGCCGCTCGCTGATCGAGGGCAGCAGCTGGTCGAGCAGGTCCTGCCGCGACTCGAAGTAGTTGTAGAACGTGCCCTGCGCCACATTCGCCCGCGCCGTGATCAGCGCCACCGACGCGCCCGCATAGCCCAGCTCGCCGACGATCTCGATCGCCGCCTCGAACAGGCGTGCCCGCGTTGCCTCTGCCTTTTCCGCGCGGGAAAGCCGGGGTTTTCGGACCTCGCGCGGCAGGCGGGATGCGGCTGTTGCTGTCGTTGGATTGGTAGCCATGGCTCACCGGACGCTAATGACGCAAAGCGGATGTGTCAAACCGAAATGAATTATGACTCGTGATTCATTTCTGTTTACAAACCGGCAAAAGAGATTAGCATGAATGATGTGGACGTTCCCGGAGGAGTGCCGATCCAGGCAGAAGGGACGTTTGCGGGACCGGTGGAGGCCGGTCGTATCCAATGTAGCGCCGCGAATGTCGAGCCCCCTGGCCTCGAAACGATTCCGGCTGTCCCAAGGGAGGGCATATGTTTCATTTCGCACGTAAATTGGTGACGGCGACCGCACTTCTCGGTGCGGCGCTGGGCACCTCCGCCAGCGCGGCCGATCTCATCATCTCGACCGGCCTCGGCAAGCCGCACCCCTGGGTCGGCGCGCATATGGATCCGTTCGCCGATGCGATTGAGAAGGGCATACCGGACGTCAAGTTCACCCGCTTCTACGCCGGCGAGCTGGTCGGCGTCGGCAAGGAACTGGATGCACTCACCAGCGGCACGATTGCCGTCGCAGCACCTCTGCTCGCGCCGTACCATGAAGGCCGCTTCCCGCTGTCCGACGTGACCCAACTGCCGGCCTACGGCACGGACTCGCCGATGGTCACACGCGCCTTCCAGAAGATGCTCGATTCCGACGTGGTGCTGAAGGACGGCAAGACGTTCTATCAGCATACGAGATCGCCGACAAGGGCATCCGCGCCTGGGCGCTCGGCGCCACCGCGCCCTATTCGATCTCGACCGTGAAGAAGGTGCTGAAGGAGCCGGCCGACTTCAACGGCACGCCGCTGCGCGCTGGCTCAGCGCTGCACACGATCATGCTGGAGAAGCTTGGCGCCACCCCGGTGACGCTGCCCGGTTCGCAGGCTTTCGAGGCGGCGTCGCGCGGCACGATCGAGGGTCTCGTCATCGCCATCTCCGACTGGCCGTCCTATTCGCTGCAGCAGTTGCTGCGCCATTCGATCGTCGACGTGTCGATCGGTCACTGGGAGAGCTATCTCGCGATCAGCGACGCCGCCTGGAACGAGCTTACCGACGAGCAGAAGGCGACCTTCGACAAGACCGCCCGCGAGGTCGCCGCGTCGAATGCGACGGAGTGGCAGACGCGTCTGACCAAGGTGAAGGACGAGTCGATCGCCAAGGATGGCGGCGAGTTCACCTCGATCAACGACCTGTCGCCCGCGATGAAGCAGCACATCGAGAAGGCCGCCGCCGACACGTGGGTGGCGTGGATCGAGAAGACCGAGGCCAACGGCCATCCGGCCAAGGCAGCTGCGAAGCTCTATGCCGAGCTCATCCAGGCCGAGGGCGGCACCCTGCCGGACGGCGTCGCCGACTATCTGGCCAAGTAAGGACCATCCTTGCGGCGTCGCGTTCGCGCGGCGCCGTCGGATCGGACGAGGGATCGGGCATGTCCAAGGACTGGATCATCTGGGCCGTCACCGCGTGGATTGTCGTCTTCATGATGGCAGGTCAGGCGGTCGCGACCTGCCTGCTCGGGGCGGGTATTCTCGGCATCATTCTGTGGATCGGGCCGGGCGTGCTCAACGGCATCATCGGAACCGATACGTTCTACACGGCGTCCACCTACACGCTGTCGATCATTCCGCTTTATCTCCTCATGGCGCAGCTGCTGCTGAAGGGCGGCGTCATCGTCGACTTGTTCCGCGTCGGCCACCGCATCGCCGGCTACCGGCGCTTTCCGCTCGGTGTCGCAACGCTCATCACCGGCGGCCTGCTCGGCGCGGTGTCCGGCTCCGGCACGGCAAGTGCGGCCGCGCTCGCCACGCTCGCCGGCCCGGAGCTGCAGCGCGTCGGCTACACGCGCAGCTTCTCCGTAGCGCTCGCAGCCATTTCCGGCTCGCTGTCGGTCATCATCCCGCCAAGCCTGCTGATCATGATCTACGGCTCGCTGACGGAGACGCCGATCGGCCACCTGTTCATCGGCTCGATCGGGCCGGCGCTTCTGTGCATCCTCGTCTATGTCGGATGCCTCTATGCCTTCGGCGATGTCGTTCCCGGCGTCGAGGACGGCGTGCGCGGCGAGGTCGAGGACGACGATCCGGCGACGACGCGCCGCTCGGTCAGCGCCTTCATCTTCGTCGTGGCGCTGATGGTCGTTGTCTTCGGCGGCATTTACGGCGGCATCGTTACCGTGGGCGAGGCCGGTGCGCTGGGGGCCTTCGCGGCCTTCGTCGGCATGATCGCGATGCGCCGCGTCGGGCTCGGCGACATCGGCCGCGCGCTGGTCGATTCCGTCAAGGTTTCGGCGATGCTGCTCATGCTGCTCATCGCGGCACAGATCTTCTCGCGCTTCATGTCCTTCTCGCGCCTGCCGACGGAACTGCTCCACTTCGCCGAGCCGCTGGTCGCCAATCCGACCGCGCTGATCCTCGTCCTGATGCTGGGCCTGTTCGTCGCCGGCATGGTGCTCGAGGAAGTGACCATCATCGTCCTCTCGATCCCGATCGTGCTGCCGATGGTGCAGGCTGCCGGCGTGGACCTCATCTGGTTCGGCGTCATCGCCTGCTTCGTCATTTCGCTCGGCCTGCTCACACCGCCCGTCGGTCTCGTCGCCTTCTCGGCCGCGACAGCGGCGCGAACGCCGGTCGGACCGGTGTTCCGGCCGTGCATGCTGTTTTCCTCGATCTCCGCCTTTGTGGTCGTCGCAGCGATGATGCTCTTCCCCGGCATTGCCACCTGGCTGCCGAGCCACCTGAACTGAGGTCCGCCCATGCGTTTCTGGAGAGCGATCTGGGCGTTCGAATGGGGCCTCGCGGCGGTCGGGGCGGGCTCGATGCTGTTCATCATGATGATGGTGACCGTCATCAGCGTCGCCGGCCGCTATTTCCTGCAGATGGACCTGATCCCCGGCGCCTACAACATCGTCGAGCGCATCCTCTTCCCGCTGCTCGTCTTCTGGGCGATGCCGATCGCCCATCGCGACGGGCTGTTCCCGCGGCTGGAGACCTTCGCGGACGCGCAGCCGCCGCGCCGGCGGGCACTGATCGCGGCTGTGGCCATGATCGTCGAGATCGCCGTCTATGCCGTCTTCATGTGGTTCATCTTCCGCTTCGTCTGGGGCAGCATCGTCCAGAACCGGACGATGCAGATCGGCACCAACTTCCTGCCGCTCTGGCCGATCCTGGTGATGATGCCGCTCGCCTTCGGCCTGATGATCCTGGAGATGGCGCGTCTCCTCTACCGCGATATGCGCCGCCTTCTCGGACTGCCGGTCTCCGGCGCCGCCGATGTGCATAATGGAAGTTCAGCAGTATGACAGCGAGTGCCCTTCGCATGCGTCGGGATGGTCCCGTCCCGTTCGACCCGACCGCCGTCGAGGCGATCCGCTCGACGCTCGCCGCCTTCGCCAGCGCGCAGGTGGGCGGCGCGGTCGAGATCGGCCCGCTCAGGCGCTTCACCGTCGGCTTCTCCTGGGTCACCTACGGCTTCCAGGCGAAGTGGTCGGAGGGTGGCGTCGCTATCGAGCGCGACCTGATCCTGCGGGCCGGGCCGCCGACGGGCATCTTCGGGCCGTATCACGCCTATCCCGAATTCGTGACGCTCAAGGCGCTCTCCGACAGTGCCGTGCCGGTGCCGCGCGTCTACTGGTACAGTGACGACACCTCGATCCTCGGCGCGCCCTTCTTCGTCTGCGACCTCGTCCCCGGCGAGGCGCCGATCCCGTGGACGCATGATGGCGGTCCGGCCTTCGACGAGGAGCGGCGCGTGCTGCTCGGCACCCAGTTCGTGGCTGCCCTTGCCGCCCTGCACAAGTTCCGCTGGGAGGACACGCCGGTCGCCTCGATCGACGGCACCAAGGATGTCCGCCGTACGGCAGGCGAGCAGGTCGACAACTGGATGGCGAACCTCGCCCGCTGGTCGCCTGGCCGCGTGCCGATGCTGGAGCTTGCTGCCGCCTGGCTGCGCGAGAACGCGCCGGTCGCCTCGCGCATCTCGATCACCCATGGCGACTATCGCATCGGCAATTTCCTCGAGGTCGACGGCGAGATCACCGCCATCCTCGACTGGGAACTGGTCCGGCTCGGCGATCCGGTGGAGGATCTCGGCTGGGTCTGCCTGCAGGCCTGGCGCGGCCGCTCGCCCTATATGTGCCATTTCTTCGAGCGCGAGGAGCTGCGCGACCGCTACGGCGCGCTCACCGGCCACGAGGTCTCGCTCGCCGACATGGCCTATTGGGAGGCGTTCGGCACCTTCAAGCTCGCCATCATGCATTACGGCGCGACCGACTGCTTCGCCCGCCGCGGCTTCAACGATCTCAGAATGGCCGGCATGGGGGCGCAGATCCCGCGCCTGCTGCTGCAGGTGGAATCGGCAATGGAGCGCGCCTCGTGAACATTCCGCTGCAACGCATGATCGACGGCATCATCGCCACCATGCGCTCCGACGTCATCCCGCACGTCGCCGACTCCTATGCCCGCGGCCAGGCCGTCGGCGTCATCGACCTCTTGAACAACATCGCGCCGCGCGTCGAGTGGGCGCAGGCGCCGCTTGCCCGGCAGATCGAGGAGAAGCGTGCGCTTCTCGCCGGCATCGCCGAGGTCGTGCCCGGCGCGCTGCCTGACACGGCCGACGCGCAGGCCGCCACAGCGGAGGAACTGCTTCTCGCCAAGGGCATGCTCGACGCTGCGATCGGCGATGCGATCGCGGCGATCTGGCCGCGCCGGCACGAGCCGGATTTCGCGCGTGCCGCCGCGCTCGTCCAGGCGCACCTGCACGACGAGATGGCCGCCGAAATGAAGATCACGCGCAAGCCGCTGTTCGCCGAGATCGCGAGCGGCGGCGACGGCGCCAAAGTGTGATGAAGGCAGCATGACTGCGAGGTTGAACCATGACCTATCATCTTGATCCCAGAATGCCGCCCCCCGACCAGTGCATCCAGCGCTACATGCTGGAGCGCTGGACAAAGGCGCAGCCGGACAAGGTCTTCGCCGTCTTCCAGGACGGCGAGACCTGGACCTATGCCGACACGCTGCGCGAGGCGATCACCACCGCCAATGCCTTGAAGGCGCTGGGTGTGAAGCAGGGCGAACGCGTGCTGTGCTGGCTGCCCAACAGCGCCGACTGCCTGCGCGCCTGGTTCGGCCTCAACATGCTGGGCGCGGTCTTCGTGCCGATCAACCTTGCCTATCGCGGCAACCTTCTGCGCCATGCGGTCAAGCTCTCGGAAGCCCGCCTCGGCCTGATCCACGCCGACCTGCACCAGCGCCTCGGCGAGGTCGAGCTCAGCCGGCTGGAGGAGATCGTGGTCCTCGGCGGCGCCGGCCAGGACGTCACGGGCCTCAAGGTTCACCAGTCGCAGGCATTCAAGTCGACGGATACGACCGCGCCCGCGCTGGAGCGCGAGATCGCGCCGTGGGACATGCAGTCGATCATCTTCACCTCGGGAACGACTGGTCCGTCCAAGGGCGTCATGTCGTCCTACATGCATCTCTATTCGATGGCGAAGGCGGCGCCCTTCCTGCGTTCCGACGAACGCTACATGGTCAACCTGCCGATGTTCCATTCCGGCGGCGTCATGCCGGTGACTGCCATGCTCGTCCATGGCGGCTCGATCGTCATGGTCGACGCCTTCGACACGAACACGTTCTGGGACACGATCCGGCAGCGGCAGATCACGACTGTCATCCTGCTCGGCGTGATGGGCGGCTTCCTGCTCAAGCGTCCGCCGAGCCCCGACGACAAGAACCACACGCTGCGCACCTGCACCTATGTGCCGCTCAACGACACCGCGCCGCAGTTCCACGAGCGCTTCGGCACCGAGGTGCACACGCACTTCAACATGACCGAGATCTCGATGCCGATCGTATCGGATCCCAATCCGACAGCGCTGGGCAGCGCCGGCAAGATGCGCTCCGGCGTCGAGGTGCGGATCGTCGACGAGAACGATTGCGAGGTGCCGGTCGGCGCGGTCGGAGAGCTCATCGTCCGCACGGAATGCCCGTGGGCACTGAACCACGGCTATGCCGGCAACCCCGAAGCCACGGCCACGGCCTGGCGCAATGGCTGGTTCCACACCGGCGACGGCTTCCGCAAGGATGCCGAGGGCAACTTCTACTTCGTCGACCGGCTCAAGGACGCGATCCGCAGGCGTGGCGAGAACATCTCCTCCTTCGAGGTGGAATCCGAAGTTCTCTCCCATCCGGCAGTGCGCGAGGCGGCCGCGGTGGCGGTGAAGAGCGAGATCGCCGAGGACGAGGTCATGGCCGTGGTGGCCCTCAAGGAGGGCGTCGAGTTCGATCCCGCCGAGCTGATCGAGTTCCTGCGCCCGCGCATGGCCCACTTCATGATCCCCCGCTACGTGCGCGTCGTCGACGGCCTGCCGCGCACGCCGACGGCGAAGATCGAGAAGGTGAAGCTGCGCGAGGCCGGCATCACCGACGACACCTGGGACCGCGATGCCGCCGGCATCCGCATCAAGCGCGAGAAGGTCGGGCTGAAGAGCGCCTGACGGAGAATGATCGATGTTCGCTGAACTGTCCCCTCATGCCACGGCCCTGCGCGACAAGCTCGTCGCCTTCATGGAAGAGCACGTCTACCCCAACGAGCACGCGCTGCTGAAGCCGCCGCGCGAGGCGGAGAAATGGTCGCCGCGTCCGCTGGCCATGGAGCTGATGCAGAAGGCCAAGGCCGCCGGCCTGTGGAACCTGTTCTACAACCACGGCCCGGAAGGACAGGGCCTGTCGAACTGGGAATATTCGCAGCTCTGCGAGATCCTCGGCCGCTCGCTCGCCGCGCCGGAGATCTTCAACTGCAACGCACCCGACGTCGGCAACATGGAGATCATCTCCATGTATGGCACCGATGCCCAGAAGGAGCGCTGGCTGAAGCCGCTGCTCACCGGCGAGATCCGATCCTGCTTCGCCATGACCGAGCCGCGCGTCGCCTCGTCCGACGCCACCAATATCGAGACCGACATCCGCCGCGATGGCGACCACTACGTCGTCAACGGCCGCAAGTGGTGGACGACAGGTGCCAATTCCGAGCGCTGCAAGGTAGCGATCGTGATGGGCAAGAGCGACCGCTCGGCGCCGAAGCACAAGCAGCAGTCGATGATCCTCGTGCCGATGGAAACGCCCGGCGTGACGGTCGAGCGGGCGCTGAGCGTCTACGGCT
The DNA here is from genome assembly GCF_024699925.1 of Mesorhizobium sp. J428. Classification (NCBI taxonomy): domain Bacteria; kingdom Pseudomonadati; phylum Pseudomonadota; class Alphaproteobacteria; order Hyphomicrobiales; family Phyllobacteriaceae; genus Mesorhizobium; species Mesorhizobium sp. J428. The sequence continues at coordinate 614,841 of NZ_JAJOMX010000001.1, read as the reverse complement.
ACGAGCACGCGCCCCTCGGCCATGGCGAGGTCGTGTTCGACAATGTCCGCGTGCCGGCCGAGAACATTCTCCTCGGCGAGGGCAGGGGGTTCGAGGTCGCTCAGGGGCGGCTCGGCCCCGGCCGGATCCATCACTGCATGCGCTTCATCGGGCTCGCCGAGCGCGCGCTGGAGATCATGTGCGAGCGGGCGAGGTCGCGCACTGCCTTCGGCTCCAGCTTCGCCGAGATGGGCGCCATCCGCCAGGCGATCGGCCAGTCGCGCTGCGACATAGAGCAGGCCCGCCTCGTCACGCTCAAGGCGGCATGGACGATGGACAGGCTCGGCAACAAGGCCGCGCGCAACGAGATCGCCGTCGCCAAGATCGTCGTGCCCGAGACCGCCGGCAAGGTGATCGACCGTGCGATCCAGGTGCATGGCGGGGCCGGCCTGTCGCAGGACTTCTTCCTGGCCGAGGCCTTCGCCGAAACCCGCTTCCTGCGCATCGGCGACGGGCCCGACGAGGTCCATCGCGAGGCGCTCGCCCGAGTCGAGCTCGGCAAGCTGAACTGAGGACAGACCATGATTCCACTGCAAGTCGGCCAATCCGCCATGACGGCGGGCCGCACCATCGGGGAAGGGGACGTGAACCTGTTCGCCGGCCTCGTCGGCGATTTCACGCCGATCCATGTCGACGAGACCTTCGCCAGGACGTCGCCGCACGGAACCCGCATCGCGCATGGCCCGCATTCGATGGCGACGGCGATCGGCATGGCGACGCATACCGGCCTGTTCGGGGAACGCGTCATCGGCCTCGTCAACATCAGCTGGGATTTTTCAGGCGCGGTGAAGATCGGCGACACGGTCCGCTCACGGGTCACGGTCGAGGAGGTGCGTCCCACCTCCAAGCCCGGGCGCGGGCTCGCGACCTACGGTTTCGAGGTCCTGAACCAGCGGGACGAGCAGATCCAGCGCGGGCGCATGAAGGTCATCGTGCGCCTCGACGACAAGGCGGAGGCCGGACAGTGAGCGACGACAAATACATCATGCGGCCCGAGCACGAGTTCACGCACCAGCCGGACTCGTCGGTCAACTTCAACGAGAGCGTCTACACGAATGCCTTCGACTCGAAGGGCGAGTTCGGCGGCTGGATGCGTCTCGGCAACCGCGTCAACGAAGGCTACGCCGAGCTTTCGGTCTGCCTCTACCTTCCGGACGGACGCATCGCCTGCCAGTTCCAGCGCCCGGCGATCACCAGCAACGACAGGCATGAGGCCGGCGGCATCAAGTATACCGTCAACGAGCCGCTCAAGAGCGTGACGATGAGCTATGACGGCGAGCTCATCATCGTCGACAATCCGGAAGATCTGCGCAATCCGCAGGAGCTGTTCGCAAAGGGACCGCGGCTGCCCGGCCACGCCTCGTGGACGCATGTGGCGGAATCGCCCGTCCATGGCGGCGAGCCGGTCGACGACACGGTCCAGACGATGTACGGCCGCGACTTCTCGCTTGGCCACTTCAACCAGCACAGCCGCGCCAAGGGCGTCATCAAGGTCGGCGACCAGAGCTGGGAGATCGACGGCCACGGCTGGCGCGACCACTCCTGGGGCCCGCGCTACTGGCAGGCCATCTACTTCTACCGCCTCTTCCTCGCCAATTTCCCGAACGGCGACGGCTTCATGCTGCTCAAGATCACCGACCAGTCCGGCAATGTGCGCCGCCAGGGCGTGCTGCTCGTCGACGGCGAGTACGAGGAGGTGATGGACCTCGAGGTGCAGACCGACTGGACCGGCAAGCAGGATCCCGCCTTCGTCCGCCTCGGCGTGATGACGGCGAAGCGCAAGGTAAGGATCGACGGAGAAATCCTCCAGCTCGCGCCGCTGCGCAATCGCCGCAAGACGGAAGAGGGCGTTCTCGTGAGCCGCGTGGCCGAAGGCTTCACCCGGTTCACCTGGGGCGATCAGGTCGGATACGGCATGACCGAATACATCGAGCGGATCGAGGACGGAAAGATCGTCGGCTACCCTCTCTGAGGGCTGGCGGACGCTGTGCATCGGATTTTGATGGGCCTAATTCATTAGTGTCCCATCAAGGTCAGAATTTGTCTGTTTTTTGCAAAATCAGCCGCCTATCGCACATTTTGCTTTTTACCGGCACCGAAAATCTGATTGACAGTTCTGCGTATTAGTGAACATCATTCATTAGATCTCGCAGCCTGGATGGGTGCGGTGGGGAGGAGACCACACCGATGTTGAGAGGCCTCTCTCAGGAACGTATCGTGCTGGTGATCGCGGTGGCGCTGTTCGTCGCTTTCTCGGTCGCGCTTCCCGGTTTCCTCGATCCGGGCAACCTGCTCTCGCTCGTCCAGAACGTATCGATCCTCGGCATCCTTGGAGTCGGCATGGCCATCGCCATCATCGGGCGCGGCATCGACCTGTCGGTGCTGTCGACCATGCCGATCTCGGTCGCCTGGATGCTCTCGCTCGTGAATGACGGGCTGCCGCTGTGGCTGGCGCTGCTCTGCGCGCTCGCCTTCGTCATCGTCGTCGGCATCATCAACGGCGTGCTGATCGCCTATGTCGAGATCCCGGCGATCTTCGCCACGCTTGCCATGGGCATCGCCATCTACGGCTTCGGCAAGGCCTATCTGGTGCCGATCGAGGCCGTCTACGTCGGCGGCGACCGCTCGTCCTGGTTCTATTCGATCGGCAGCGGGCGTGTGCTCGGCGTGCCGACGCCGGTCATCGTCTTCGCGTTGGTGGCGCTCGTCGCCTGGCTGTTCCTGCGCTACCTCAAGCCCGGCCGCTTCATCTACGGCATGGGCGACAACCCCGCCGCCGCGCGCATCACCGGCATCCCGGTCCGGCCGATGATCGTCGTCCAGTATGTGCTGATCTCGATCATCGCGCTGATCGCCGGCATCGTCATGGCCACCGCCCTGTCGCAGATCAACACCCGCCTCGCGCTGTCGACCATGGTCTACGACGTCATCCTCGTCGTCGTGCTGGGCGGCATCGGCCTGTCGGGCGGCAAGGGCGGCATCCGCAACGTCATCGTCGGCACCATCCTGATCGGCATCCTGCTCAACGGCATGACGATCATGAACCTGACCTACACCGTCCAGAGCATCCTCAAGAGCGTCATCCTGCTCGCGGCGATCGTGGTCGACACCCTGCTCAACCCCCGTGACGAACAGACCGCTCAGCACGGGGACATCTGAACCGTCATTTCAAGTGGAGGAAAATGACATGTCTGGAATGAAGCTTCTCAAAGCGCTCGCCGCGACCGCGGCGCTGGTGATGACGGCGGGCGTCGCCGTCTCCGAACCTTACGACGACGGCCAGTCGAAGGGCTATTACGACGTGCTCAAGGGCAAGAAGGTCGCCTTCGTGCCGCTGTCGATGGGCTTCGACCTCACCGAGGGCTGGAATGCCGGCCTGCAGAACCAGGCCAAGGCGCTCGGCTACACCGTCGACGTGCGCGACCCGAACTGGAACGTCGAGGCCGGCGTCCAGGCCGCCAACGGCTTCATCGCCGACAAGCCGGACGTGCTGATCCTGCACCCGCTCGACCAGCAGGCCTACAACCGCATCGTGCCGAAGGCGATGGCCGAGGGCATCAACGTCGTGCAGGTCAACCTCAAGTCGGTCACCAATGGCGACGCCTATGTGGGCGCCGACTGGTACGATCTCGGCCTCAAGCAGGCCCAGGCCATCGTGAAGGCGTGCGGCAAGGATTCGGGCAAGAACGGCAAGGTCGCCATCATCACCGGGCAGGCCGCCACCCCCACCATCGTCATCGGCAACCAGGCCTTCGACGACGTCTTCGCGCAGAACCCGGAGATCCAGGTCGTCGCCCGCCAGTCGGCCGACTTCGATCCCGCCAAGGCGCAGGCGATCACCTCGACCGTGCTGAAGCAGAACCCGGACCTGTGCGGCATCCTTGGCGTCTGGGACGGCCAGGACACCGGCACGGCCGCCGCTATCCGCGAGGCCAACATGCAGGATCAGGTCTACTTCGTCTCGTCGGGCGGCGGTTCGAAGGCGGCTGCCTGCGACAACATCGAGAACGGCAGCTTCGACGCCTATGTCAGCTACGACGTTCCCGGCCAGGCGCGCGACCTCAACGCGGCGGTCAAGATCCTGCTGCAGACCAAGCCGAAGCCCGGCAGCGCTCCCTTCGCGCTCTACACGCCGCTCAAGATCCTGACCAAGGACAATCTCACCCCCTCGTCCTGCTGGACGCTGGAGGAGATGAAGGCGTTCGGCGGCTGACAAGCACGCCTGCCTGACGGACCGGCGCGCCCGCCGCGCCGGTCGCTTTCCCGAACGTGCGATTGGAGACTGTGCAGATGGCGTCGTCGGAAACCTGGACACGCTGGCGATACCGGTATTCCGGACAAGTTCGTCGGCGAGATCCTGTCCAAGAGCTGGATCGACACGCTGATCCCGGTCACGATCCTGGCCGCGGTCTTCGCCTTCTTCAGCGTGGCGATGCCCGGCTTCCTCGGCGGCTCGAACCTCTCCGACATCGCCCAGATCTACGGCGAGTATCTCATCATCATCGTCGGCATCACCTTCGTGATGATGGCGGGCGGCATCGACCTGACCGTCGGCTCGGTCTTCGCCTTCTGCAACCTCGCGGCGCTGCTGCTCATCAATTCGATGGAGATCAACCTCGCCATCGGCATCCCGGCCGTGATGCTGCTCGGCGGCCTGATCGGCCTCGTCAACGGCGTGCTCATCGGCTATCTCGGCATGCGCGCCTTCCTCACCACGCTGGTGATGCTGATCATCGTGCGCGCGGTGGTCGACCAGGCGCTGCTCGACTACGGCCAGCAGATCATGCGCGGCTTCAATGCCTCGGCCGCCTGGGAGTTCATGGCGATCGGCAAGGTGTTCGGCATCCCGTCGAGCCTCGTCGTGGCGATCGTCATCGCCATCGTGGGCCACGTGGTGCTTACCCGCATGCGCTTCGGCTGGCACGTCATGGCCGTCGGCGGTTCGCGCCGCTCCGCCTACAATGCCGGCATCCGCGTCAAGCGCACCATCTGCGCCACCTACGTCCTCTCCGGCGTCCTGACCGGTCTCGCGGCCACCTTCTACGCGGCCCGCCTGTCCAGCGCCGGCACCGACGTCGGCAAGGGCCTCGAGGTGACGATGCTGACGGCGGCCGTGCTCGGCGGCATCTCGCTCGGCGGCGGCCGCGGCTCGATCGTCAAGGCGATGCTCGGCGCGATCATCATCCTGCTCGTGCAGAACAGCCTGATCCGCATGGGGCTCACCAGCGGCACCTCGTCCCTCGTCCTCGGCCTGATCCTGCTTGCCGCCGTCGCCATCGACGTGCGCTGGGTCAAGAACCGTCACAAGGTGCTGGCGCGCGCCTATGTCTCGCCGACCTATTTCGCCCTGCCGCCGCTGCCGGAAACGGCAGAAGGCTCCGCGTCGCCCTATGCGCTGAACGACAAGCTGCGCGGCGTGGAGGCCATCGGGCTCGGCGAACTCGACGGGCCGGAGGACGTCATCTTCGACAAGGATGACAACCTCTACTGTGGCTCGCGCCACGGCGACGTCATCCGCTTCTTCGCGCCCGACCACACGCGCTGGGAGGTCTTCGCCCATATCGGCGGCCACCCGCTCGGCTTCGCCTTCGACGCGCAAGGCAACCTGCACACCTGCGTCGGCGGCATGGGCCTCTACAAGATCTCGCCCGCCGGCGAGGTCACGAAACTCTCCGACGAGACCAACCGCTCGCTGCTCTCGATCGTCGACGACTCCCGCCTGCGCCTTGCCGATGACCTCGACATCGCGCCCGACGGCAAGGTCTACTTTTCCGAGGCAACCGTCCGCTACGAGATGTACGACTGGATGGTCGACGCGTTGGAAGGCCGCGGCAACGGCCGCATCATCTGCTACGACCCGAAGACCAATTCCTCGCGCACCGTGCTGCCGAACCTGCAGCTTCCCAACGGCATCTGCGTTGAGAAGAGCGGCCAGTCGCTGCTCTTCGCCGAGACCTGGGGCTGCCGCATCACCCGCTGGTATTTCGACGGGCCGAAGAAGGGCCAGAAGGAAGTCGTCATCGACAACCTGCCGGGCTATCCCGACAACATCAACCGCGCCTCCGACGGCACCTACTGGTGCGCGCTCTGCGGCATGCGCGCCCCGGTCTTCGACCTTGCGCTGCGCATGCCCTCCTTCCGCCGCCGCATGGTGCAGAAGGTCGGCCGCGACGACTGGCTCTACCCGAACATGAACACCGGCTGCGTCATCAAGTTCGACGCCGACGGCACCATCCTCGACGTGCTGTGGGACCTCGGCGGCGAGGCGCATCCGATGATCACCTCGATCCGCGAGCACAAGGGCTTCCTCTATCTCGGCGGCATCTACAACAACCGGGTCGGCAAGTACAGGATTCCGGATGCCGATCCGAACTGGACGTCGCTTGAGGACTACTGGGGGACGAAGTCGTGATCGGCGCTGTCAGACGGGCCTGGGACAATTTCCGCGGCAGCGGCGAGGCGGCGGTCACCGTGCCGCCGATGGACGGCGCGCTGCGCCCGAACCGCCTGCTGGAAGAGGCCGGGCTGGTTCTCGCCGTCACCGCGCCGGACGATCTGGCGCTGGACGGCAAGGGCGTCGTCTTCAGCGCCGGCGCCGAGATCCGCCGTCTGACCCCGCACGGCTCCGAACCGGTGGCCGACCTCGGTTCCGACATCGCCGCGCTCGCGGCGTCGCCTAAGGGCCGCATCGCCGCCGCGCTCGCCGACGGCGGCCTCGCCGTCATCGAGCCCGACGGCCGCCGCGCGCTGGTGGACGAGCTCGGCGACGGCCCGATGCGCTGCATCACCGCGCTCGCCTTCGCTTCGGACGGCGAACTGCTCGTCGCGCAGGGCTCCTCGAGGCGCAGCCAGTCCGAATGGAAGCGCGACCTGATGGAGCGCCGCACCGACGGATCGGTGTGGCGCATCTCCACCGACGGCTCGCGCCAGACCCGCATCGCCTCCGGCCTCGGCTGGCCGCTCGGCATCGTCGTCGCGCCGGACGGCCGCCTGGTGGTCTCGGAAAGCTGGAAGCACCGGCTCGTCGCGCTCGCCGAAGGCCGCGGGCCGCAGCCCGTGCTCGCCGACCTGCCGGGCTATCCGGCGCGCATCCACCGCGATCCGGCCGGCGGCTACTGGCTGGCGCTGTTTGCGCCGCGCAACCAGATCATCGAGTTCGTGCAGCGCGAGCCGGCCTTCCTCGCGCGCATGATCGAGGAGATCGACGAGGCCTACTGGGCCGCCCCCTCGCTCAAGCCCTCGGCCACCTTCCTCGAGCCGCTGCAGGGCGGCGCGCAGAAGCATCTCGGCATGCTGAAGCCCTGGGCGCCGACGCGTTCCTACGGCCTCGTCGTCAGGCTCGACGAGGCGTTCCGCCCCGTCGCCTCCTGGCACAGCCGCGCCGACGGCACGCGGCACGGCGTGTTCTCTTGTCTGCCCGACGGCGACAGGCTGCTCGTCGCCAGCAAGGGCGGCGACGCCATCGTCGAGGTCCGCCCCGGTTCGAAACCGTCTTCGGGAGCCGCATGATGCAACCGCTCATCGAGATGAAGCAGGTCACCAAGGAGTATCGCGGCGTTCCCGCCGTCACGAAGGTCGACTTCGTGCTCCAGAAGGGCGAGGTTCACGCGCTGCTCGGCGAGAACGGCGCCGGCAAGTCGACGCTGACCAAGATGATGTGCGGCGTCACGCAGGCCACCAGCGGCGAGATGCTGCTCAACGGCACGCCGGTCTCCTTCCACACCCCGGCGCAGGCGCTCGATCACGGCGTCGTCATGGTCTTCCAGGAGACCAGCCTCGTGCCCTCGATGACGGTGGCGCAGAACCTCTATCTCGGCGACGAGAACCTGTTCAACCGCATCCGCGGCCTCAACATCGCCGCGCAGACCTTCCTGCAGTCGCTGAACTTCAACGTGAACCCGACCGCGCTCGTCTCCTCCCTCGGCGCCGCCCACAAGCAGATGGTCGAGATCGCGCGCGCGGTGCGCAAGAACGTGCAGGTCATCATCTTCGACGAGCCCACCGCCTCGCTGACGCCGGAGGAAAAGCGCCATTTCTTCTCTTTGGTCGAGCGGCTGAAGAAGTCGGGCGTGTCGATCATCTTCATCAGCCACGCGCTGGAAGAGGCGCTGGCGATCGCCGACCGCATCACCGTGCTGCGCGACGGCGAGCTGGTCGCCAGCGACGCGGCGAAGAACTTCGACCGCGACAAGATCATCCGCGCCATGGTCGGCCGCTCGCTGTCCAACTCGCTCTACCGCCACGAGGCCGGCGAGGAGCCGCGCGCCGTCGGCGAGAAGGTGCTCTCCGTCCAGAACGTGTCGATGGGCGCGATCGTGCGCAACACCTCCTTCTCGATCTACAGCGGCCAGATCACCGGCATGTTCGGCCTGATCGGCTCCGGCCGCACCGAGGTCGCCAAGATCATCTCCGGTGTGGTCAAGCGCAACTTCTTCAACGGCGGCGAGATCCGGCTGCGCGACCGCTCGGTGCGCTACCGCGTGCCGCGCCAGGCGGTGCAGGACGGCATCGTCTACGTCACCGAGGACCGCAAGATCGAAGGCTTCTTCGAGACCATGACGATCCCCGAAAACCTCTACATGGGCGCGCTGGCCGCCGGCCTCACCAGCAGCTCCGTCGTCAACATGGCCGAGATGCGCGCGCTCGCCGCCGACTGGACGAAGACCCTCAACATCAAGGCGATCAACGCCAACGCCCGCGTCATCGAACTGTCGGGCGGCAACCAGCAGAAGGTCGTGATCTCGAAGTCGCTGGTGCAGAAGCCGAAGGTCATCATCTTCGACGAGCCGACCCGCGGCGTCGACGTCGGCGCCATCGCCGAGATCCACGCCTTCATCAACAGGCTGGCCGACGAAGGCCTCGCCATCGTCGTCATCTCCTCCTACCTCCCCGAAGTGATGAATCTCTCCGACCGCATCCTCGTCTGCCGCTCCGGCCGCGTGGTGGAAGAATTCGCGCCGTCGGAGGCGACCGAGGAGAAGATCATGTCGCCGCGGTGCATTGACGAGCGCCAATCCTCCCCTGCGAAGCGAGGGGTCCGAAGGACGGACGAGACAAGCGGCTCGCCCCGGCAGGGGACCACGCGAAGCGTGGAGGGAGGAACTGCCGAGTGCACTGGGCCACGCCCGGCAGCAGCGACGGACCGTCGCCTGAACGGCCGCGTGTCTGGTTACGACCTCATTTCGGTCGTGGCACTGCCATTTGCAAATCCCGAAAAGCGGACATTCGCATCGTTCCGGCCTTCGAAATCGCCGCCGCAAACATCAAATACCACGAAAAGATGCCGCGTTAGCTTGCGCAGTAATGTCGAGAGCAGACAAACCTACGTTTGCCGCCAACTTATATTCCGCCGCGATATCGGTCGAAAAGAACGAGGGATCGTCTGTTCCCAGCACGATAACACAACCTGCTGCGGCCAATCGACCAATGGGGTGCTTGCTGATCGAGGGATACAGATTTAAGGCAAGGTTACTCGTCAGGCACAACTCGAGCGGCACTTTTTCCGAAGCCAATTGGCGCGTGACCGACTCCGATTCTACTGCTCGGATCCCATGCCCTACACGTTCCAGTCCAAGCACCTCAATAGCCTCAATGATGGTATCTGGCCCTAAGTGCTCGCCGGCATGAGCCGTGGCGCGCAGACCCTCTGATCGAGCGATCCGGAACGCTTCTTCGAAATCGCTTGCAGCAAACAACCGTTCGTCGCCAGTTAGGCCGAAGCCAACCACTATGTCGTCCCGACGACTGACCGCTACTCTCGCCGCCTCTATGGCGGCAGTCGGCCCCAGATGCCGAACTGCGGTGGCAATCATTCGACAATCGATGCCGTGGGCCTCTAGCGCTCGATGACGCGCTGCGGACAATGCGGCGAGCTGATCTTCGAACGCTACACCGGCACGCATCAGATCAGGCGGCGACAGCATGAACTCGACATAGGTCGTGCCAAGTTGTGCGGACCGAGAAAGATAGTCGTAGGCGACCTCCTCGAGGTCTTGCGCGGTGACGATGACTGACGCGATATGGTCGTATGCGTGTAGAAAAGATGTGAAGTCTTGCCACCCAAATCCTTTTGCGGCCAATCGAGCCGCGTCGAGGTTCATTGAATTCCTTTTGGCAAGAGTAATAGCCATCGCCGGAGTAAGGGTGCCACGCAAGTGCACATGCAAATCGATCATCGACACTTTCTTCTCAAATATGTAAGCGTGGCAGACGGTTGTCGGCGCTATCGCGCTTGGAGTTGGACATGCGCTTAAGATTTATGTCAAGAAACGAACACAAGATCTCTGAGGCGTCCACTATATTGAAATCCGTTGGCGTCGAGCTCATTGCCGTACATCTTCCTATCGACGAACTACAGTCAGGTGATGTGCAGGCTATAGTGCGCAACAAAACGTTGCGGGCGTTTCACCTTTTGGGTCACCCTGTATTCGTGGAGCAGACTGGCCTATTTCTCCAGGATATGAATGGTTTCCCCGGAGGCCTCACGCAGGTGTTCTGGGACACCCTGAAAAAAGAGCGAGTCGCGCGCCTCTTCGGGGGCGGATCGGTTACTGCCAAAACCCAGATTGGGTTTTGTAATGGCCAGCAGATATTCCACTTCGAAGGCGCCATTGAGGGCACTATCGCGCGGGAACCTCGAGGCGATGACCGGTTCCAGTGGGACTGCGTTTTTATCCCCGAGGGGCATAAGCAGACCTTTGCAGAGATGGGCGAGAAAAAGAACGAGATATCGATGAGGAAACTCGCATTGGACGCTTTCGCGGCCCACTTGGAGAACAGCCGGCATGATTGATGAGCTTGCGGATCTGGTCTCTCGAAAGAAAGTTGTGTTGTTCGCTGGAGCGGGATTATCGGTTCCCTTAGGTCTGCCGAGTTGGTCGAGTCTTATCGGCCACATGGCGAGCGAACTCGGCTATGATCCGGAAGTCTTGGTGCCGGAGGGCGCCGACCATCTGCAAATTGCTGAGTTCTATAAACTCGAACGAAATAGCATTGGCGAACTCCGCAGTTGGATGGATCGGAGCTGGCACGTTTCCGACGATGTCCTGCTCAGGTCGCGTATCCACGAACAAATCGTCGAACTCGAATTTCCGCTGATCTACACGACAAACTACGATCGGAACCTTGAGCGCGTCCATGAACTCAAAGGCAAGCGCTTTAGTAAGATCAAATCGGTGCTCGACGTCGCCAACGCCGTGCCCGACGCTACACAGATAGTTAAGTTTCACGGAGATTTCGACGATGACGACTCTCTGGTTGTCACCGAGTCCGATTATTTTGAGCGGCTCCAATTCGAAGCCCCGCTCGATATCAAGTTTCGAGCCGACGTTCTGAGCCGCAGCATACTGTTTGTCGGCTACAGCCTAAACGATCTCAATATGCGTTTGCTTCTCTACCGGCTCCACAAAATGTGGGAGAAAGCCGGGTTCGCGGCTCAACGGCCTCCTTGTTTTATTTTTTTGCTTCGGCCGGACCCGGTTCGCGAGCGGGTATTGGCAAGCCGCGGCATTCGTACGATCGTTTCAGACTCTCTGAACCCAGGCACCGCGTTGGAAGAATTGTTCGACAAGCTGCTTTCCGCTCGCAGCAAGTTGGCTTGAGGCCCTAACTCCGGCTTCGTTGGATTGGGGGTGGCCAATCAACGATGATTTAATTGACCTGTGGCGGAAGATTTCCTGGGCCTTGGGCGTTGACTCTTCGTGTCTGCTTTCGTCCGCTGGCCGTCGGGAAGCTGCCGGTCTGCAACCCACCCCACTACCGCCAACCACGCCCCACGCGCTCGCGCGCACCGTTCCGCAACCGCGGCGATCGCGCTTCCCTATCTCCCCCGCAAGGGGCGAGATGCGCGCACCCTGTGCATCGATTTCCGCCCGCTCTCCCACCAACCCGTTGCCCCGCTCGGCATTCGCCATCCGCCATTCAATTTTCCATCCACCACCCTGCGCATCGCGGCGACACTGTTGCCGCGAAAGGAGGTGGCGGTGATCGATTGGGACGGGGTGATCGAACGGAATGTCAGGCTCTTGCGGGAGATCGTCGCCACGCTCGCCGCCATGGCCGGGCTCGACCTGTCCCTTGCGGCAGGGAATGGCTCGTCCGCGGCACTGGCCGGAGCCGGTGAGGGGTATCTGCCCCGTCCGACCCTGCCGCGCTGGGCCCACCGTGCCGTGTTCCGCCTGCTGCGTCCGGCCGAGGCCGCCCTGCGGCGGCTGATCATCGTCGCCGCCCGCGATCTGGTCGCCCCTGCGCCGGCCCTGCCTGCGATCGCGCGCAAGCGCGGGCCGCTGGTCGCGCACATCCCCGTCAGCCTCGGCCTGGCACTCGCACCCGCCGCGGCCGAAGCACCCGCCGCCGCGCCGGCGGCATCCGGCCGGCTTTCGTTCCCGCTCCTCGACCCTTTGCCCGACCCGACCGCCGCGTCGTTCCACATCCGCGCCTCGGGCGTGCCGCGTGTCTTCATTCCCGGCTGGACCACACCCTTTCCCGTCGCGCCCCGGCAGGAGCCGTCGCGCAACGATCCGCTCGAGGCCGGATATCTGCGCCGGCGCGTCGCAGCACTCAGCCGCGCGCTCGAGGACCTGCCGGGACAGGCCATGCGCCTCGCCCGCTGGCGGGCGCGTCGCGATGCCTTCCGCAAGGCCGGACGGCTCCACCGGCTGACGACGCTGCGCCCCGGCCGCGCCTACGGCCTGCACCGCCCCGGCTCGCCGCGCCGCCCGCACGAGGTCGACGACGTCCTGCGCGACCTGCACTACTTCGCCTGTGAGGCGCAGGAGCAGCACGATACGTCCTGATGCCGGCAGGAGATGTCTGCCTTTTTCCGCCCGCGTGGCCTCCGCACGGACGACGCCTTCGCGCGGAAAAAAGTAAAATTTTCCAGGCACTTCCCCGGTCGAGACGCCTCAGAACCATCGTTATCCTCGGCCTTGTGCCGAGGATCTACTGCCGCCGGATCGTCAGCCGCGCCGCTGCGCAAAGCCACAAACGTGGGAAGATCCTCGGCACAAGGCCGAGGATGACGGTGGCGAGGGCGCACCCAAAGCAGCGCAGCCGCGCCAACCGCACGCTCTACTTCAATCTCGACTCCAACTCACACAGCACGGAGGCTATTCCCTACTGCCTACTGCCTACTGCCTACTGCCTTACTGCCCTATTCCCCTACTCCCCTACTTCAGCTTCGCCTCCATCTCATGCCTCAAAATCTTCCCCGTGGTCGAGCGCGGGAAATCGTCGAAGCCGATGAAGTGCACCGCCTTGGGCCGCTTGTAGCCGGCGAGCTCCCGGCGGCAGAGTGCCTCGACGTCGCCTTCCGACAGGCTGTCGTCGCTGCGCGAAATGAACGCGACCGGAACCTCGCCCCAGCGGTCGTCCTTCTGCCGCACCACGATCGCGTCGCTGACGCGCGGGTCGGAGAGCAGCACCCGCTCGACCTCGGCCGGATAGATGTTCTCGCCGCCCGACTTGATCATGTATTTGGCCCGGTCGACGAAGTCGAAGCTGCCGTCTCCGTTGCGGCGGAACAGGTCGCCCATGCGGAACCAGCCGCCCTTGAAGTCGCGCGCATTGGTCTCGGGCGCGTTCCAGTAGCCGGAAAAGACGGTCGGCCCGCGCACCGAGGCCTCGCCCGGCTCGCCGTCCGGCACCTCGTCGCCGTTCGGATCGACCAGCCTGACGTCGCAGAACGAGCTCTTGCGCTTCGACAGTTTTTCCGGAACCACGCCGGGCGCCAGCAGGCAGGACGAGGCCGGCGCAAGGCCCGTTTCGGTGGAGCCGAACGAGTTGAGATAGGGCGCGCCGGCGAGCCGCGACAGTTCGGCGATCAGGTGGTTCGGCACCAGGTCCGCCATCGCCCCCACCGCGCGGATGCTTTTCGGCCGCCGTCCGGTCTTTTGCAGGATCTCGACCACCGGCTCGATCGAGCCCGGCATCAGCAGCATCCAGCCGAGTTCGTTCCCCTCCATCAGGTCGACGATCCGTTCCGCATCGAAACCGTCGACGACATGCACCGTCGCGCCCGACATCAGCGCGCCCAGCACCTGGTCGGTCGAGCCCATGTGGAACATCGGCGCCCAGGCGATGAAGCCGTCGCTCTCGCGCGCATGCATGTCGACGCGCAGCACCATGTTGCGCGCCATTTCGGCGCGGTGACTGATCAGCGCGCCCTTGGGCAGGCCGGTCGTGCCGCTGGTGTAGAGGATGACCAGCCCGTCCTCCGGGTCGACATGAGGAAGCTCTGCGAGGGGAGGGATGTCGGCGATCAGCCGGTCGTAGTCTTCTTCCAGCACCAGCAGTTTTCGTCCGCGCAGATCGAGCCCCCGCGCCGTCGCGGCGTAGCGCTGCGAGGCAATCACGAGCCGCGGCTCGACCAGATCGATGCAGTGCTGCAATTCGCTCAGTGCCAGCCGCCAGTTCTGGCAGGCGACGATCGCGCCGAGGCAGGCCGCGGCCAGCTCGATCTCGGCATATTCCTGCCGGTTCTCCGAGATCAGCGCGACGCGCTCGCCGCGCGCGATCCCGAGGCCTGCAAGGCCCGCCGCCAGCCGCAGCACGCGCTGGTCCAGCTCGCGATAGGTGATCTGCGCCGTCGCCGTGTTGAGCGCGATCGCTTCCGGGTCGCGCCGCACGCAGGCCCGGAACAGCCCGTGGACGGTCAGCTTTCCTGCGGCGGCGATGTCGTCGCGCCAGCTTTCGTTCGTCGATTGCATCGGGTCTCCTCCCTGGCGCAACGCGTGATGTCTCAGGCCGTCAGCCGGCCGGCTTGCCGGCCAGGCCCTCCAGCCTGTCGATCGCCCGCTCCAGCCGGTCGGCAAGGTCCGGCGCCTGGGGCAGGCGGCGGATCTGCAGGCCGCTCAGCACGAGGTCGACGATGGCGTCCGCCGTCGCGTCCGGATCGAACTGGCCCTCGCCGCGCAGATAGGCCCAGGTGTGGTGCTCGATGCAGCCGTAGATCATGTCCCGCACCAGTCTCAGCGCCACGTCGCCGCGCAGTTCGCCGGCGGCGATGCCCTCCTTGATGATGTCGAGCGTGCGGCGGGTATACTGCTTGTTGAGCTCGTAGACAGTGGTGTGGCTGTAGTCGCGACCGGTGCGCAGGAACTGGAACATCAGGTCGCAGAGCGCCGGCTCCTCGTGGATCGTCTTCAGGTGCCGCCAGATCATGAAGCGCAGCCGGTTGCGGGTGCCGCGGATGCCGGACAGCTGCTGGTCGTAGTCGGCCAGCATCGCCTCGTACCAGTCCTCGATCACCTTCACGAGCAGGTCGCGCTTGTTCTCGAAATAGCGGTAGATCGAGCCTTCGACGACGTTCGCCCGCACGGCGATGTCGGACATCGGCGCGTCCTCGTAGCCCTTTTCGCGGAAGACGTCGCGGGCGGCCGCCATGATGTCGGCGACCCGGCGTTCGCGTGAGAGCCTGAAGACCTGGCGGCGCGCTGTTCCGTTCTTCATCCGTCCTCCATCCGAAAAGCCGCCGGCCGCCTCTCGGCGAACGCGGCCATGCCTTCCCACCACTCGGCGCCTGCGGACGCGGCCAGAACGGCATCGAGGGCGATTCGGTCGGCCTCGTCCGGAGCTGCCGTTTCGCAGCGGCACAATGCGCGTTTGGTCTCCGCAACGGAAATGGGGCTGCACAGCAATAGCCTTTTGGCGAAGGCAAGCGCCGCATCGTCCAGCTCCGCGGCCGGGTGGACGGCCGTGGCGAGGCCCGCCGCCTTCGCATCCGCCGCGGTCAGCTGGTCGCCGAGCAGCGCCATCTCCAGCGCCTTCGCCCGGCCGACGACGCGAGCGAGCGACTGCACACCACCGGCGGCGGCGAGCGCGCCGAGCCGGGTTTCGGTCAGTCCGATACGCGCAGTGTCCGCCATCAGCCGGAAGTCGCAGGACAGCGCCAGTTCGCAGCCGCCGCCGAGCGCGAAGCCGTTGATCGCCGCGACCGTCACGAAAGGCGCCTCGCGCAGGCGGCTGAACACCCTGATGATCGGCTTGACGTAGTCGTCGCGGATCGCACGAGCGTTGCGATAGAGTGGCGAGGCGGGGTCGGTGAAGAGCTTGATGTGGGCGCCGCCGCAGAAGGTCTTGCCGGAGCCGGTGACGATCAGCACCCGCGCCTTGCTGGATGCGGCCTCATCGAACAGACGGTCGAGCGTCTCGAGGAGCTCGCTCGTCAGCGTGTTGTGCGTGTCGCGCCTGGTCAGCTTGATGCGCGCCACACCCGCAGCTGGCCATGAAAGCTCCGCCGCAATCTCGATTCCCGCCATTCCACCCCTCCACGCAATTCCGAAATTGCCCGTTGACAAACCGGATCGTTCATCCTCTTAATGAATACAATTCATCATTTCGCAGCCAAGTGCAAGACGAGACAACAGCACAGGCGACGATGTCGGGAGGGGCGCGATGAGTTTCAATGCCTGGGTTTCTTCGCCGGATCGTGCCGAATCCGGTCGGCCGTGGTGACTCGACCTGTCGTGTCGTCCGAGACCGGAGGCGCGTCCGCTGCGGTGGAGCGCCCATTGATAAGCCTTGTTCATTTGCTGCGTGGTATTGACGCATGCTGGCTCTGAAGAACATCCAGATCCTCTACGACCGCGCCATCGAGGCGGTGCGCGACGTGTCGCTCGAAGTGCCAGCAGGGCAGATCGTGGCGCTGCTCGGCTCGAACGGCGCGGGCAAGTCGACCATCCTCAAGGCGATCTCGGGCGTGCTCTACCAGGAGGACGGCGAGATCATGAGCGGCTCGATCCATCTCGAGGGGGAGCCGATCTCCGGCCGCTCGCCGCGCGCGATCGTCGAAAAGGGCATCCTGCAGGTGCCGGAGGGACGGGCGCTGTTCGCGACGCTCACCGTCGAGGAGAACCTCTTGATGGGCGGCTTCACCCGCAGCCGCGCCGAGGCGGCCGAGGGGCTGGAGCGAGTCTATCAGATGTTCCCGCGGGTCAAGGAGCGGCGGACGCAGATTTCCGGCTACCTGTCCGGCGGCGAGCAGCAGATGGTCGCGATCGGCCGCGCGCTGATGGGCCGGCCGCGGCTGCTGATGCTCGACGAGCCGTCGCTGGGGCTCGCGCCGCAGATCGTCGAGACGATCTTCGAGGCGGTGATGTCGCTCAACCGCGACAACGGCATGACCGTGCTTCTGGTGGAACAGAACGCCCAGCTCGCGCTCCAGACTGCCTCCTACGGCTACATCATCGAGAACGGGCGCATCGTGCTCGACGGCGCGGCGGAGAAACTGCGCGCCAATGACGACGTCCAGGAATTTTACCTCGGCTTCTCCGGCGGGGAGCGGAAGAGCATGCGCGACGTGAAGCACTACAAGCGGCGCAAGAGGTGGCTGTCGTGAGCGCCTTCCTCGAACTCAACGGGGTGACGAAGCGGTTCGGTGGTCTCGTCGCGGTCAACGATGTCGGTCTCACCGTCGAGCAGGGGCAAATCTATTCGCTGATCGGCCCGAACGGCGCCGGCAAGACGACGCTGTTCAACCTGATCAGCGCAGTGTTCCGGCCGACATTGGGCAGCATCCTGTTCGAGGGCAACGACCTGACGCGGCTGCCGACCCATGCGCTCGCCGGCCTCGGCATCGCGCGGACGTTCCAGAACCTCGCCGTCTTCAAGCATGAGACGGTGGTGAACAACCTGCTCGTCGGCATGCACACGCATCTCAGGTCCGATCCGATCTCGGCGGCGATCTTCTGGGGCCGGACGCGCCGCGAGGAGATGAAGGCGCGCGACCGGGTGGAGGAGATCATCGACTTCCTGGAGATCGAGGACATCCGCGACCATCCGGTCGGCACACTGTCCTACGGCCAGCAGAAGCGCGTCGAACTCGGCCGGGCACTCGCCGTGTCGCCCAAGCTCCTGCTGCTCGACGAGATGGTGTCCGGCATGAACCAGGAAGAGCGCGAGGACATCGCCCGCTTCATCCTCGACCTGAAGGACGAACTCGGCATGACCGTGTTCATGGTCGAGCACGACATGGGGATCGTGATGGACATTTCCGACCATGTCTGCGTGGTCAATTACGGCCGCAAGATCGCGGAAGGTACACCCGCTGAGGTCGCGGCCAATCCGGCCGTGATCGATGCCTATCTCGGCGCCAAGAGGAGCGCGGCATGAGCGGGGGGATCGATTTCGCGCGCGCGACGATGCCGCAGGTGCTGCAGCATCACGCCCGGACCCACGGCTCGGACCTCGCATTGCGCGTCAAGGAGAAGGGACTGTGGCGCCGTTACAGTTGGCAGGACTACTTCGACCGCGCCCGTCTCGTCGCAATCGGCCTGCATGCGCTGGGTTTCAATCAGGGCGAGCGGATTGCTGTCGCGGGCGATGACAGTCCGGAATGGCTGTTCTCGGACCTCGGCGTCCAGATGGCCGGCGGCGCCTGCCTCGGCATCTATCCGACCAATCCCTGGCCGGAGCTGCAATATATCGTGCGCCACTCGAAGGCGCGGATCGTCGTCTGCGGCGACCAGGAACAGACGGACAAGGTGCTGGAGGCGCGGGCCAAGGACGGCGGCCTGCCGGACCTGGAGCACATCGTCTGCGTAGACATGAAAGGCATGCGCCACTACCGCGAGCCGGGCCTGATCTCCTTTGCCGATCTTCTCGAACTCGGCCGGGCGAACGAGGCCAGGCTCGGTCCGGCGATCGACGCGCACCTCGCTGCCGGCAAGCCGGACGACGTCGCGATCATCGTCTACACGTCTGGCACGACAGGCATGCCGAAGGGCGCGATGCTGACCCATCGCAATATGTTGCACTCCGCCTCGCAGGTGGTGCAGATCCACGGGCTCAGCCGCGAGACCTATTCGGTGCTCTGCTACCTGCCGCTCTGCCACGTCGCGGAGCGCAGCTTCTCGACGGTGATGCAGCTCGTCACTGGCTGCACCGTATCCTTCGCCGAGTCGGTCGACACCGTTGTGGTGAACCTGCGCGAAATCGCGCCGAAGGGCTTTCTCGGTGTGCCGCGCATCTGGGAGAAGATGCAGCAGAGCGTGCTCTACCGGGTCAAGGACACGACCGCCTTCCAGCGCCGCGTCTACGAAACCTGCATGAAGCGCGGCCGGCCGATCGCGGAACGGCGGCTCGCCAATGGCGGCTCCTTCGCCAGCTTCGGCGACAGGACGATGTTCGCGCTGCTGTCGCTCGTCTGCTTCCGCAGCCTGCGCACCTTCCTCGGCGTCAACCGGGTGAAGAACGGCTTCTGCGGTGGCGCGACCGTTTCGTCGGAGGTGCTGCTGTTCTTCTGGATCCTCGGCGTGCCGGTCTACCAGATCTACGGTATGACGGAGAGCGCCGGCGTCTCGCACACACAGCGCCCTGGCGCGACCACGCTCGGCCGCTCCGGCCCGCTGATCCCGGGCGTCGAGCAGAAGGTGGACGAGGACGGTGAGCTGCTGCTCAGGGGCGCCAGCATCTTTAAGGGCTACCTCTTCGACGACACGGCGACCTCCCGCGCCTTCAGCGACGGCTGGCTGCACACCGGTGACATCGTCGAGATCGAGAAGAGCGGCGAGGTCCATGTGCTTGACCGCAAGAAGGACATCCTGATCACCTCCGGCGGCAAGAACATCACACCGTCGCTGATTGAGAACGCGCTGAAGGACTCGCCCTACATCCGCGAGGCGATCCTGCTCGGCGACGGCCGCAACTTCCTCTCGGCGCTGATCCAGATCGATCTCGAGACCACCGGCAAGTGGGCGCAGCAGCAGAACATCCAGTACACGACCTACCGCACGCTGGCGCAGAACGAGAAGGTCAACGAGCTGATCTCGGGCGAGGTCAGGCGGGTCAACGACCGCTTCGCCCGCGTCGAGAACGTACGCAAGTTCGTCATTCTCGCCAAGGAACTCGACCATGACGACGGCGAGCTGACCGCGACGATGAAGGTGCGCCGGCGGATCATCGAGGACAAGTTCCGCACCGAAATCCAGTCGATCTACGGAGGCGCGGCCTGATGGACTTCTTCCTCCTCCTTATCGCCACCGGCCTCGTCTCGGGTGCCGCCTACGGCCTGATCGCGATGGGCTTTGCACTCATCTTCAAGTCGACGGGCGTGGTGAACTTCGCGCAGGGCGAGCTGGTGATGCTCACCGCCTATATCTCGTTCACGCTTTACTCGACCTTCAACCTGTCCTTCTTCCCGCTGATGCTGGTGACGATACCGATCTCGATGCTGATCGGGCTGGTGCTGGAGCGGTTGTTCATCCGGCCGATGCTGGGTGAGCCGATCTTCGCCATCGTCATGGTGACGGTCGGCCTGGCCGTTATCCTGCGCGGCGTCACCATCATGATCTGGGGCCCGGACCCGTTCAACTTCACCGCGGGCATCTCGACTGAGGTGGTCTATGTCGGCTCGGTGCCGTTCTATCCGGCGCAGCTTTACCTGATCGGCGCATTGGCGGTGCTGACTTTCGCCGGCTGGGCCTTCCTGCGCTTCAGCCGCATGGGCATCGCGATGCGCGCGGTGGCAGCCAATGAAACCGCTGCGCTGCTGGTTGGCATAAGCGTCAGCCGCATCCATGCGGTCGCCTGGATGCTGTCGGCGGCGATCGCGTCGGTGGCCGGCGTGCTGTTTGCGGCCAACTTCAAGCTGGCCCCCGACCTGTGGTTCCAGGGGCTGAAGTCGTTCCCGGCGGTCATCCTCGGCGGCCTCGACTCGGTCATCGGCTCGGCTGCCGCCGGCCTCGTCATCGGCCTGATCGAGAACCTGTTCCAGGGCTATATCGGCCAGGGACTGCGCGAGATCTCCGGCTTCATCGTCATCGTCATCGTGCTGATGGTCCGACCCTACGGACTGTTCGGCTCCAGGGACATCGAGCGCGTCTGATGCGGACAGGACATTTCAAGGAACGTGCCGGACAGCTGGTCGCGCTTAGCGACAGCAAGGTGGTCTGGTCTTTCGTCGCGCTGCTGTTCGCGCTGGCGCTGGTCGCACCCTTCGTGCTCGGCAACTACCAGGTGACGCTGGTCGTCTCGACGCTGATCGCGATCGTCGGCGCTGTGGGGCTCAACATGCTGACGGGCACGACGGGGCTGATTTCGCTCGGCCAGGCGGGCTTCCTCGCGGTCGGCGCCTATACCAATGCGATCCTGATGATGGACCATGGCTGGCCGGTCTGGCTGTCGCTGCCGGCGGGCGGCGTGATGGCCGCGCTGATCAGCATCCTGGTCGGCGTGCCGTCGCTGAGGCTGAAGGGTCTCTACCTCGCGATCACCACGCTCGCCTTTGCCTTCATCATCAACCACATCATCCTCTATGCTGAATGGCTGACGCACGGGCCGAACGGCATCTTCGTCTCGGGCGCGAAGCTGTTCGGCTTCGACATCCAGAAGGGCAAGCCGCTCTACTACACGACGCTTGCCGTCGCCGCTCTCGTCGTCTTCGCCGCGCTCAACATCCAGCGCTCGCGCGTCGGACGCGCCTGGATGGCCATCCGCGACCACGACATCGCCGCCCGCGTCATGGGCGTCGACCTGGTGCGCTACAAGCTTTTGGCCTTCATGGTCTCGTCCTTCATCGTCGGCATCGCCGGCGCGCTGATCTCGCTGCAGATCCGTTTCGTCAATATCGATGTCTTCGCGCTGATCCTGTCGATCGAGGCGCTGGCGATCGTCATCCTCGGCGGGCTGGGCTCGATCGCTGGCGCGATCCTCGGCGCGATCTTTCTGTCGCTGCTGCCCGAGGCGATCCGGCTGTTCTTCGAGACCTTCGCTGACACGAATTCCAGCTTCTACACGACCTATGTCTACGAGATCCGCGGCATCACCTACGGCGTCGTCATCATCGCCTTCCTGCGGCTGAAGCCGGAGGGGCTGATCGGGCTCTGGCGTGACATCCGCAAATACTGGAGCAACTGGCCGCTCGCCTACTGACGCGTGGCCGCAATGGAGGAATGAGCATGAGGAAGACATTGCTTGCACTGGCCGCGACGCTGCTGGCGTCGACGGCCTACGCCCAGGATCCGGGTGTCAGCGACACCGAGATCAAGATCGGCGACGTGAACATCATGACCGGTCCGGCCTCGTTCATCGGCAAGGCCGTGTCGGTCGGCTCGAAGATCGCCGCGGCCGAGATCAACGAGGCGGGGGGCGTCAACGGCCGGAAGATCACGGTGATCACCGAGGACGACGGCTACGTGCCTGCACGCTCGTTCCAGGCGCTGACCAAACTGATCGAGGTCGACGGCATCTTCGCGCTCAACGGCACCTCCGGCACCGCCAACGCGCTCGCCATGATGCCGCTGATCGAGGAGAACAACCTGCCGACGGTCGTCACCACCGCTCCGAACGAGCTGATCTATGAGCCGGTCCGTCCGTCGGTCTTCACCATCGGCGCGAGCTATTCGGACGCCTTCTACGGCCAGCTCAAATACATCCACGAGAACATGAAGGTGGAGAACCCGGTCTACGGCGTGATCCGCCAGGACGACGACTTCGGCAAGGCCGTCGAGGACGGCTATGACCGCGCGGTCAAGGAATTCGGCGTCAAGGACGGCTTGCGCATCCGCTACAAGAAGGGCACCGCCAATTTCGCGGCCGAGATGGCGCAGATGAAACAGGCGGGCGTCAATGTGCTCGCAAATGGCGGCATCATCGCCGGCGCGGCCAACATCCTCGGCGAGGCCCGCAAGCTGTCGATGGATCTGCAGGTCGCCGGCGTCTGGTCGGAAGACATGCCTCCCTCGGTCAACTTGTCGGCTCCGGCCGGCTACGACTACCTCGTCGCCGACTACGTCGCGCTCGACGGCCCCGCGATCGACGCCTTCATGGAGAAGGCGAAGAAATACGCCACGCCGGAAGAGGTCGGTGCGATCAACCGCTATACCTACATCACTTATGTCGGTCTCCACGTGCTGGCCGAAGGCATGAAGCGCTGTGGCAAGGAGCTGACGCGGGCCTGTACGATCGAGCAATTGCGCGGGCTGAAGGACTTCGACACCCAGGGCGTGGCAGCACCCATCAGCTTCGACAATGAGAAGCAGCTCTCCGGCACGGCGCTCAAGATCTACCAGCTCGACCACACGACGAAGACCTTCAAGACCCTGCAGGATTTCACGCAGTACTGAGAGCACCCCGACTGGCCCGCCGTTCGCGGCGGGCCTCTTTTTCCTTCAGGACCCTCCCATGCCTCTTCCCGCTTCCTGGACCGGGCGTCTTCGCCTTCCGGTCGTCGCCGCTCCGATGTTCCTGATCTCCGGTCCGGACCTCGTCGTCGGCACATGCAATGCGGGCGCGGTCGGCTCCTTCCCGGCGCTCAACCAGCGCACCAGCGACGGCTATCGCGACTGGCTGGACGAGATTTCCGGGCGGCTGACGGCGGATGCCGCGCCCTTCGGCGTCAATCTTGTCGTGCACAGGTCCAATCCGCGCCTGGAGGCGGACCTTGCCATCACAATCGACCGCAAGGTGCCGCTGGTCATCACCTCGCTGGGGCTCAACCGCGACCTGATCGCGGCGGTGCATTCCTATGGCGGGCTGGTGTTCCACGACGTGACGAACCTGAAGTTCGCGGCCAAGGCGGCCGAGGCAGGCGTCGACGGGCTGATCGCGGTGACTTACGGCGCGGGCGGCCATGCCGGGCCGATCAGCCCTTTTGCGGCGCTGCACGAGATCCGGCAGATCTTCAACGGCACACTTCTGCTCGGCGGCGCGATCTCGACCGGGCGCCAGGTCGCGGCCGCGCGGCTGATGGGCGCGGACATGGTCTACATGGGCACCCGTTTCATGGCGACGGCCGAGAGCATGGCGGTCGAACGGCAGCGGCAGATGATCCTCGATGCGAAGGCCGCCGACATCGTATATACGCCGGCCGTCAGCGGCGTGCCGGGCAATTTCCTGCGTGCGAGCCTCGCGGCGGCGGGCAAGGACCCCGACGACCTCACACCGCCCGACGCGTTGAACTTCGGCACGCAGAAAGGCGACGCCAAGGCCTGGCGCGACCTCTGGGCGGCCGGGCAGGGCGTGGGCGCGATCGACGACTTGCCGCATGTCGCCGCCCTGGTCGACCGGCTGGAGGCGGAATATCGGTCGGCGGCAACGCTCCTCGCCTGATCCACCCCCCGCGTCTCGGGGATTGAGTGAGATCAATCCACGTGCACGTCCGGGCTGCTATCCTTGGCAGCATGAAGGACACTACAAGGGTTTCCAGCCCCGCCGTTCAGACTTCAGAGATCCCGCCGGTGCCGGCGCGCGAGGAGCTGGGCAGCGAGGCGTTTCGTGCGATCGACAGGATACGAGAGGCGATGACGGCGCGCATGAGCGCGGGCCTGTCGCCGACGGCCCTCGCGATGGCGCAATTCGACTGGTGGGCGCATCTGATGGCGGCGCCGGGCAAGCGGCTGGAGCTCGCCGATAAGGCGGCCCGCAAGTCGATGCGGCTTTTGGCGCATGCCGTGGCGCTTGTCGCCGATCCGAATGCACCTGCGGCGATCGAGGCGCTGCCGGGAGACTACCGGTTCTCGGGAGAGGGGTGGCGGAAGCCGCCCTTCGGCATCTGGGCGCAGTCCTTTTTGCTTTCGCAGCAGTGGTGGCACAACGTCACGCATGAGTACCCCGGCGTGTCGCCGCATCACGAGGATGTCGTGTCCTTCATGGCGCGGCAGATGCTCGACGTGTTTTCCCCGTCCAATGTGCCGTTCATGAATCCCGAGATTATCTCCCGCACGGTCGAGACCGGCGGCATGAACTTCGTGAAGGGCTTCGCCAACTGGATCGAGGACCAGACGCGGACCGTGAACGGGCAGCCACCGGTCGGCGCGGAGGATTTCGTCGTCGGCAGGGACGTGGCGGTCACGCCCGGTAAGGTCGTGTTCCGCAACCGCATGATCGAGCTGATCCAGTATGCGCCGGCGACGCCGGACGTGTTCGCCGAGCCGGTGCTGATCGTGCCGGCCTGGATCATGAAATACTACATCCTCGACCTGTCGCCGGCCAATTCGCTGATCCGCTACCTGGTGGGGAAAGGCCATACGGTCTTCTGTATCTCGTGGCGCAATCCGACTGCCGAGGACCGGGACCTCGGCCTGGACGATTATCGCCGCCTCGGCCTCATGGCCGCCGTCGGTGCCGTCTCGGCAATCGTCCCGGACAAGCGGATTCATGCTGCGGGGTACTCGCCTCGGCGGAACGCTGCTCTCGATCGGCGCCGCCGCGATGGCGCGTGCGCATGACGACCGGCTCGCCACCGTCACGCTGCTCGCCGCACAGACGGACTTTTCGGAGCCCGGGGAACTGGCGCTGTTCATCGACCACGACCAGCTGCATCTGCTTGAAAGTATGATGTGGGACCGCGGTTATCTCTCCGCCGACCAGATATCCGGCGCCTTCCAGATGCTGCGGACCAACGACCTCGTCTGGTCTCGCATGGTTCGCAACTACCTGATGGGCGAGCGCGAGCCGATGTTCGACCTGATGGCGTGGAACGCCGACACGACCCGCATGCCCTACAGGATGCATGCTGAATATCTGCGCAAGCTCTATCTCGACAACGACTTGGCGGCGGGACGCCTGATGGTCGAGGGCAGGGCGGCCGCTATCCAGAACATAAGAGCGCCGATGTTCGTGGTCGGCACCGAGCGGGACCATGTCGCGCCGTGGCGGTCCGTCTACAAGATCCACGACCTGACCGACACGGAGCTCACCTTCGTGCTCACCAGCGGCGGCCACAATGCCGGCATCGTCAGCGAGCCGAGCAGGCAGCGCCGGCGCTATCGCATCGCGACGAAACAAGCGGACGGCGTGTCGATCGGCCCCGACGAGTGGGCGGCATCGGCCGACGCGCGACCCGGCTCGTGGTGGGAGGCTTGGACCGAGTGGCTCGCGCTGCATTCCGAGGCCGCGAGGGTCGAGCCGCCACCGATGGGCGCGCCGGACCGCGGCCTATCGCCACTCGAGGACGCGCCGGGCGCCTATGTGCTGCAGCGATAGGGCTTGATCGAGGTCAATGCGCCTATGGCTTTCCCCGCTAGCCTCTTGGCTGCAAGCGATACGCAATCGGAGATCGAACCATAGCGACGAAGAAGACGACTTCCACCGTCGAAGTGCCGTCCGTGCCGTTCCTGGCCGAGGGCCGCAATGCCATCCAGGCGGGAATGCAAATCCAGGCGCAGGCATTCGGCGCGCTGCTGCGCTACCAGATCGAAGGCCTCGCCTTCCTGAAGCGCCGTTACGAGCAGGATGCAAAACTGGCCGAGGAACTCGCCGCGAGCGAGGAGATGAAGGACGCCTTCGACATCCTCAGCACCTTCGCCCAGAACGCCGCGTCCGACTATGCGGGCGAGGCGAGCCGCCTTGCCTCGCTGGGCTCCAGGCTCGCCTCCGAGGCGGCCAAGCAGGCGCACAAGGACGCCGCGACAATCGCCGGGGACATGGCCGCGCAGACGGCTGCCTGAACGGCGACGCGAGCCCCGGTCATGCGGCCGAGGGCTCGCCCTTTTTCGTGAATGACAGGATGTCGGCGACGATGCGTCCTGGCCGGCGTGCGGCGTCGATCCTTTGCCAGCCGATCTCGCCCGCATCCCGTTGCAACTGGCGGGACAGGACGTCGACGGTGGCGTCGGAGGGACCGCCGGAGCGCTGGCCGACCCTTTGCCAGAGCACGTCGGCCGGGGCTTCCAGCCATGCGCCATCGAAGGTGATATCTCGCTCGACGGCGACCTGCTCGATCCGGACGCGGTCGTTTGGCCGCTCAAAGACGGCATCCGCCACCACCGAGCCGCCCTCGGAAAGGATGAGGCCGGCACGCCAGGCCATCTCGCGATAGACCCGATCTGATACTTCCGGCCGGTAGGCCTTGTCCGGCAGGCGCGTCTCGGCGGCGACGCCGTGCAGCGCCTTGCGGATGCGGTCGCTCTCGACGATGCGCGCGCCTGGCGGTGGTCCGATATACGGCGCCAGCGCCTCGGCGACCGTCGTCTTGCCCGTACCGCTCAGCCCGCCGATGGCGACGAGGCGTGGCGGATGGGGAGTTAGCAAGCGCGTGGCGAGGTCGAAATAGGCCCGCGCCTCGCCTCTCAGTCTGTTCGCCGCGTCTGATCCCTCCTCGATCTGTGTGGCCGTCACATGTGCCCGAACGGCGGCGCGGACGGCCATGAAGAAGGGGAGAAGCACGAAACCGTCCTCGTCGTCGGCCTCGTCCAGGTAACGGTTCATCACCAGGTTGGCGAGCTCGGCCAGATCGCGGTGCCACAGGTCCATCAGCAGGAAGGCGAGGTCGTAGAGCACGTCCACGGTCGCGATCTGGTCGTTGAACTCGATGCAGTCGAACAGGCACGGCTCGCCCTGGTCGAGGAAGAGATTGCGCAGGTGGAGATCGCCGTGGCAGCGCCTCACCTTGCCCGCCTGCTCTCGCCGGTCGAGCAGAGTCTCATGGTGTGCGAGCGCTGCGCGGAAGGTGGCGTCGAAGCGC
Organism: Mesorhizobium sp. J428; assembly: GCF_024699925.1. Taxonomy (NCBI): domain Bacteria; kingdom Pseudomonadati; phylum Pseudomonadota; class Alphaproteobacteria; order Hyphomicrobiales; family Phyllobacteriaceae; genus Mesorhizobium; species Mesorhizobium sp. J428. Next base: position 587,402 of record NZ_JAJOMX010000001.1, on the reverse strand, counting down.
TCGACCTCTTCTGGTGCGAAGACATGGCTGGTCGCGAAGCCAGCCCGGTTGATATCGAGCACGCCCTCCATGTTGGCCGCGCCGCCGCCCGCATGGACGACCGGTGCGCCGCGGTGGAAACGGACGATCATCCGCGCGGTGTCGGTCATCAGGGCCGGCGTCAGCTTGCCCGCCTCGGCCATCCGGTCGAGTAGGGCGGACTGGTCGAAACGCCGCATTTCGACGACCGCATCCACCACTTCGCCCTTGCCGTCGAAGACGAGGTGTCCATCAGCCTCCCGCGTCAGACGCTGTACGCCGAGATAGAGGCCGGGTGCGGTTTCGGAGTTGAGCGCGACTTCCTTCTCGCATGCGGCGAGCCGCAGGGCAGGCGTGGAGAAATCGACATAGGGAAGCTTCACCGCTCGCTTCATCTTGAAGGCGCGCTCGCCTGCCAGGACGATGTGCGAGATATGCGTGTCCATGGTCTCGACCGGGCCGGTTAGCCCGTGTGTCGACGGATCGGTGAGGAATGCGACCGCAGCGGTCTGCTCGTCGGTGATCAATGCCTATTCCTTCCGCTTGTCGGTCCAAAGCCGAAGATCGCGTGGCGGGCGCTATCAATGGGGAACGCGCCTGCCGCGAACTGGTTCGTCCCTATGCACTAGCGCGCCATCAGGATCGGCAGCGCCGGCTCGTCGATCATCGATTTCGTGACGCCGCCGAAGATGCGCTCCTGCAACCTGGAATGGCCGTAGGCCCCCATGACGAGCAGGTCGGCCGAAGTGTCGATCGCATGCTGGCGCAGCACGATGGCGACCGAACGGCCCTGGCTCGGGCGGCGGTCGACGGTGACCCTGACGCCGTGTCGCGCGAGATAGGCGGCGGCGTCGGCGCCGGGCTCAGCGCCCTGGCCGCTCTCTCCCTCGACCGGATCGACCAGCAGCAGGCGGACGTCCTCTGCTGCCGTGAGGATGTCGAGTGCTCCGGCAACGGCCTTGGACGCCTCCAGGCTGGAATCCCATCCTACCACTACGCGCCTCGGCCTGAGCGTCGGGTTCGAGCCGCGCGGCGCGAGCAGCAGCGGCTTGCCGGACGAGAACAGGGCGCCTGCTGTCACTTTGCTCTTCAGGATACCGTCGCGTAGGAGTCGAGGGCCGATGAGCGTGAGGTCGGCATAGCGGGCGCGCCGGCCGACGACGTCGTCCGCCCAGGGCTCCTCGACATATTCGCTCGACACGTCGGCTGAAATCGACAGGGACGCCAGCAGGCCGGAGATGGCCAAGGCCCTCTCCGTCAGTCTCGCCTTATCGGCCTCCCGCTCCTGAAGCCAATCGTCTGATACTATCGCCGCATAGCCGCCGATCGGCGGCGGGGCCGCGAGCTTTACGACGAGGACGGCGAGATGCGCGCCGCTTTCCTCGCACAGGGTGGCGGCCAGCTTCAAATCCGTGTCGTCGAGATCGGGGCTGGTGACGGTGAGAATCGTCTTCATGGGCAGGGCGCTCCCATCTGGTGGGCAGATGCCGTCAATTTACGGACAACGGCGCCTTCTTCCCTTGAGCAGGATCAAAGATCGGCGGAGTGTGACGGGCGAAGGTGTCTGCCATGCGTCCAGTCGACCGGTTCTGCGGAGTGTCGCTATGAAGGCATTGGTGCTCGAAAGGCCTGGCATGCCGCTCGTGCCGGTCGAGAGGCCGGATCCGAAGCCCGGGGTCGGCGAGATTCGGCTCAGGGTCGAAGCCTGCGCGGTTTGCCGGACCGACCTCCATGTCATCGACGGCGACCTGACGCATCCGAAGCTGCCGCTGGTGCCCGGGCACGAGATCGTCGGCATCGTCGATGCCGTTGGCCCGGGCGTCGAGCCGGCGAGACTGGGGCGGCGCGTCGGCGTCCCATGGCTCGGCCATACCTGCGGCGCGTGTTCCTATTGCCGCTCCGGTTCGGAAAACCTCTGCGATACGCCGCTGTTCACCGGCTATACGCGCGACGGCGGCTTCGCGACACATGTCGTGGCGGATTCGGATTTCGCCTTCGATCTCGATCCGGATGCCGATCCGGTTGCGTCGGCCCCGCTTCTCTGCGCCGGGCTCATCGGATGGCGGTCGCTAAAGCGCGCGGGAGAAGGCAAGCGCATCGGCCTCTACGGTTTCGGTGCCGCCGCCCATATCATCGCCCAGATCTGCGCCTGGCAGGGTCGCGAGGTCTGCGCCTTCACCCGGCCGGGCGACGCCGAAGCGCAGCGCTTCGCGCGCAGCCTTGGCGTGAGCTGGGCGGGTGGGTCGGATGAGGCGCCGCCGGTGCCGCTCGACGCCGCGATCATCTTCGCGCCGGTCGGCGAGCTCGTTCCCACCGCACTGAAGGCCGTCCGCAAGGGCGGTCGCGTCGTCTGCGGCGGAATCCACATGAGCGACATTCCGCCGATGCCCTATGCGATCCTGTGGGAGGAGCGGAAACTGGTGTCGGTCGCCAATCTGACGCGCCGTGACGCCGAGGAATTCTTCCCGGTGACCCGCGCAGCACACGTTCGCACGCATACCACCACCTATCCACTCGAACGTGCCAACGAGGCGCTCGACGACCTGCGGCGGGGACGGCTCAGCGGCGCCGCGGTGCTCGTGCCGTAGTCGACAGACCTGAGAGAAGGCACACCGATTTTCGCTCGAGCGCGCCATAAAAGGAACGCCTGTCTGCGAAGAGGTAGCCGCACGGTGCTCGTCCGACGAAATGGCGGTCAAGCGATGGCAGCAAGCCCCCCCGAAAGCGTCCGTCCGCGCGACGCGAGCTCGATCCGCAAAGACCTGCCCCACCCCGATCAGGATCGGCGCGGCGCGGTCAAATCTCCTGGTTGCCTCGGCGAGGTCGCGCAGCGTCGTCATCGCGTGGCGCATGCGCGGCCGTCCGACATTGGCGGCGACGCAGGCGGGTGTTTCCGGCGGCAGGCCCTCGGCGATCAGTCGTTCCGAGATGAGCCCGGCGGTGCGGGCGCCCATGTAGAAGATCGTCGTGGCGGACATGTCCGCCGCCGCCCGCCAGTCGACATCCTGCGGCAGGCCGCCTGACTTCGAATGGCCGGTGATGAAGCGGACGGATTTCGCTATGTCGCGATGGGTGAGGGAAACTCCAAGCGTCGCGGCGAGCGCGAGCCCTGCGGTGACGCCCGGGACCGCCTCGTAGCCGATATCCGCTGCTTCCAGCTCGGCGATCTCTTCGCCGGCGCGGCCGAAGATCATCGGATCGCCTGATTTGAGCCGGACGACGTGGCGGCCAGCGCGGGCAAGCTTAACCATCAGTGCGTTGATCTCGCTCTGCTTGCAGCTCGGCCGGCCGGCGCGCTTGCCAACCAGGATGCGCTTCGCTTCCCGGCGGGCGAGTTCGAGCACCTCGTCTGAAACGAGGTCATCGAACAGGATCACGTCGGCCGACTGCAGCGCACGCACGGCCTTGAGCGTCAGCAGCTCGGCGTCGCCGGGTCCCGCGCCGACGAAGGTCACCTTGCCGCGTGGGGCTTCACGGGACGACCGTAGCAGCATGGTGATATCCCTGTCGGCAGCCTCGGACGGGGCATGGCCGAAGGCGAGGTCGACGAACCGCTCCCAGAACGCGCGGCGGGCCGGACCGGGCGTGAGCGTCTCCGCCACCCGCTCGCGGACTGTACGGGCAAGGGCGGCCCAGTCTGCTAGCGAGGGCGGCAACAGCGTCTCGATGCGGCGGCGCACCGCTTGGCCGAGGATCGGGGCCGCGCCCGAGGTCGAGATGCCGACGACCACGGGCGAACGGTTTACGATGGTGCCGAACTGGAAGTCGCAGAAGGCTGGCTTGTCGATGACGTTGCAAGCCGCGCCCGCGTGCCGGGCGGCGTTGCGGAAGGCGTGGGCCTCGTCGTCACTCTCGGCGTCGGCCAAAGCAACGGCCGCGCCGTGCAGGCAGGCCGGTTCCCAGCGCCGGAGATGGATGGTCAGCCCCGGCTCGCGCTCCGCGATGCGGCGCATCTCGTCGGAGAGTTGGTCCTCCGGAGCGAAGACCTCGACCGCAGCGCCGGCCGCGGCAAGCAGCTCGGCCTTCCAGGCGGCCGCCTCCGTGCCGCCCGCGACGACGGCGCGTTTTGTCGCGAGGTCGAGGAATACCGGCAGGACCGCGAGCGGCCTGATGCGCGCCGGGGCTTCGTCACTCGGCTGCCTGCAGACGACCTGCATCGATGATGGCCCTTATCTCTGAGCGGCAGGAGCCGCAATTGGTGCCGGCGCGGAGGCTTTGGCCGACCTCTTCGACGGTCGAGCAGCCCGCTGCCACCGCCGAGGCAATCTGGTTGACGCCGACATTGAAGCAGGAGCAGACGATCCGTCCGGTGGATGCAACCGGCACCGGCGAGCGGCCGGAGAGCAGCGCCATGCGCTCGGCGGCGGAGAGCGGCTGGCGGGAGCCGATCAGCAGGTGCAGCCAGTCGCGCGGCGGCAGTTCGCCCGTGGGCGCGACGAACAGCGCTTCGGCCAATGTCCCGGCCTCGTCCAGCATGGCGGCGCGATAGGTCCGGCCGTGGCGATCGCGATATTCCACGAGATGCTCGGGACGGACGTCGGGCAGAAGGGAGCGTGCCAGCAGGATGCCCTGGTCGGGCGTTTCCGTGCCGCACAGATTGTAGGCCCAGCCGCCCTCGATCGCGCGGCGGCTCCAGTGCACGAAGCCGGTGGGGCGCAGGTCGCGCCGGGTCAGCAGCGCAGCGGTCCAGTTGACCTCCTCGCGCGCGATGCGGACAGGCGTGTGCTTCAGCTCCGGCTGGCCGGAGACCGGGTCGACATCGGGTGTCGAGACCGAGCCCGCCGCGGCGTTGGTTGCAAACGATCCGCTCCAGTGCATCGGCAGGAAGGCCTGACCGGATGGTACCGCGTCGGTGACGCGCACCTTTGCCCGGACGGTCCCCTGCGCGCTGGTCACGCGCGCGAGATCGCCGTCGGCCAGGCCATAGGTGACGGCATCGGCTGTGCTCACGTCGATCGTGGGTTCCGGCGCATTGGCGGATAGTCTCGGCACGCGGCCGGTGCGGGTCATGGTGTGCCATTGGTCGCGCAGCCGGCCGGTGTTCAGCGCGATTGGGAAGGTCGCATCGACCGGCCGCGCGAGGCGGTCCTGCCTGATAGCGATGAAGCGGGCGCGACCGTCGGGTGTCGGGAAACGGCCGTCGGCGAAGAGGCGGTCGTGGTAGACGCTCCCCGCCACAGCAGGCCAATGCCGGGGGCGTAAGGCGTCGTAGGCTGCATCGTCCATGGCCATTGCGCCGAGGTCGAAGACGCGCCGACCGCCGTTCTCGTAAGCCGACAGCGCGGCATGCTCGCGGAAGATCGCGGCGGGACCGTCATAGGCGAAGGCGTCGCCGAAGCCCATGCGGCGAGCAACGTCGCAGACAATGCGCCAGTCCGGCCGCGCCTCGCCCGACGGGGCCAGGAAGGCACGCTGGCGCGAGATGCGGCGCTCGGAATTGGTGACGGTGCCGTCCTTCTCGCCCCAGCCAGCAGCCGGCAGGTAGACGTCGGCATAGCGGGTGGTGTCGGTGCGCGTGATGTCGGAGACGACGACGAAGTCGCAGCTCTTAAGCGCGGCGCGCACGCGGCCGGCGTCGGGCATTGAGACCGCCGGATTGGTGCCCATCACCCACAGCGCCTTGACGCGTCCGTCGCCGACGGCGCGGAACAGGTCGACCGCCTTGAGACCCGGTCTGCGGGCAATGTTGGGCGCGCGCCAAAAGCGGGCCACGCGGTCGATGTCTTCCGGGCTCTCGAAGCCCATATGGGCCGCGAGCTGGTTGGCGAGGCCGCCGACTTCGCGGCCGCCCATTGCGTTGGGCTGGCCGGTGACCGAGAACGGCCCCACGCCCGGCCTGCCGATCCGGCCCGTGGCGAGATGGCAGTTGATGATCGCATTGACCTTGTCGGTGCCGCGCGACGACTGGTTGACGCCCTGGCTGTAGACGGTGACAGTGCGTTGGGTCTCGGCGAAGAGCTGGAAGAACAGACGCACGTCGGCGTCGGCAAGGCCGCAGGCGGCCGCGACGCTCGCCGGCGACGGCGCGTCGGCCATCGCGGCGGACAGTGCCTCGGCGAAACCGGAGGTCGATGCTGCCACATAGTTCTGGTCGATCGCGTTGGCGCGGGCGAGATGGGTCAGCAGGCCGTTGAACAGAAGCACGTCCGTGCCCGACTTCAGCGCCAGGTGCAGGTCGCATTCGTCCACCGTCGCGGTGCGGCGCGGATCGATGACGACGATCTTGGTGCCGCGCGTGCGGCGGGCCGAAAGCAGGCGCTGGTAAAGGATCGGGTGGCACCAGGCGGTGTTGGACCCTGTCAGCACGACGAGATCGGCCTGCTCGAAGTCCTCGTAGGTGCCCGGCACGACGTCCTCGCCGAAGGCGCGGCGGTGGCCGGCGACGGACGAGGCCATGCAGAGGCGCGAGTTGGTGTCGATGTTGCCGGAGCCGATGAAGCCCTTCATCAGCTTGTTGGCGACGTAATAATCCTCAGTGAGAAGCTGGCCGGAGACGTAGAAGGCGACAGAATCCGGACCGTGCGCGGCGATCGTGTCCGCGAAGCGCTTTGCGACGAGGTCGAGCGCGTCGTCCCAGGACGCTTGCCTGCTACCAATCTCGGGATGCAGCACCCGGCCGTCGAGGCCGGTCGTCTCGCCGAGCGCACTGCCCTTCGAGCAGAGCTTGCCGAAATTCGCCGGATGATCCGGGTCGCCGCGGACGGATACCGAGCCGTCCGCGGCAACCTCCGCCAGCACGCCGCAACCTACCCCGCAATAGGGGCAGGTCGTCCTCACCGCGGCCGCCGTGGGATCTCCGGATGCGCTCATTCGGCGGCCATGAGCTGTGCGCCGAGAGCCATCAGGATTTTGCCGTCGATGAGCCTGAGCGGGATCGTTCTCACCGACCCTTCGTCGGCGCCCTGCGCCTGGCCGGTCTCCAGCGAGATCACCCAGTTGTGCAGCGGGCAGGTGACCGACGTGCCGTGGACGATGCCCTGGCTCAGTGGCCCGCCCTTGTGGGGGCAGTGGTCCTCGATCGCAAAGACCTGGTCATCCGCCGTGCGGAAGACGCCGATCTTGCCTTGCGGCGTCGTCACGCAGCGCGCCCCGCGCGGCGGAATGTCGTTGATATGTCCGATCTGGAGCCAGTCCATCGTCTACTCCGCTGCCTGCTGGAACGGCACGGCCGCCATAGGGCGAAACTCGTGCTTGTCCTTGCCGGAAACCCTCTCCGACCAGGGATCGACCTGCGCGAACTTCTGGGAGAAGACGAAGCGGTCGAAATAGGCCTTCCGCCGCTCCGGGTCGCCCATGATCTGGCGGCGGATCTCGTCCAGGCCGATGCGCTTGGCCCATTTGTAGATGCGCTCCAGATAGCGGGCCTGCTCGCGATACATCTGGGTCAGCGCGACGATAACCTCGAGCGTCTCATCCTCCGTGCGGACCTGGCCGAGCACTTCCGTGCCCTTGATGTCCAAACCGGCCGCGCCAGCGAAGTGGATCTCGTAGCCGCTGTCGACGCAGATCACGCCGACGTCCTTGCAGGTCGCCTCGGCGCAGTTGCGCGGGCAGCCGGACACGCCCATCTTGACCTTGGCCGGCGTCCACGAGCCCCACATGAATTTCTCGATACGGATGCCGAGACCGGTCGAATCCTGCGTGCCGAAGCGGCACCAATCGGTGCCGACGCAGGTCTTCACCGTGCGCAAGCCCTTGGCGTAGGCGTGGCCGGAGACGAAGCCGGCCTTGCCGAGGTCGGACCAGACAGCCGGCAGATCCTCCTTCTTGACGCCCAGCATGTCGATGCGCTGACCGCCGGTGACCTTGACGGTCGGGATCGCGAACTTGTCGACCACGTCGGCGATGGCGCGCAGTTCCTGCGCCGAGGTGACGCCGCCCCACATGCGCGGCACCACCGAGTAGGTGCCGTCCTTCTGGATGTTGGCGTGGACGCGCTCGTTGATGAAGCGCGACTGGTAGTCGTCGGCATATTCGTCCGGCCAGTCGCAGACGAGGTAGTAGTTGAGGGCAGGGCGGCACTTGGCGCAGCCGCAGGAGGTCTTCCACTCCAGCTCCTGCATGACGGCGGGGATGGTCTTCAGCCTCTTTGCCTTGATCAGGCGGCGCACTTCGTCGTGGCCGAGCGTAGTGCAGGTGCACATCGGTTGGATCGCAGCCGGGTTGTAGCTGTCGCCGAGGGTGAGCACCATCAGCTTCTCGACTAATGGCGTGCAGGTCCCGCAGGAGGCTGAGGCCTTGGTGTGGGCGCGCACGTCGTCGAGGCTGGTCAGGCCCTTCGAGGTGATCGCACCGGCGATCTTGCCCTTGCAGACGCCGTTGCAGCCGCAGATCTCCGCATCATCCGAGAGCGCCGCAACGGCTGCCAGAGGGTCCGCAGCGGCACCCCCTGGAAGGCCTGGCCGAAGATGAGTGTGTCGCGCATCTCCGAAATGTCGGCCTGCTTCTTCTGCAGGTCGGCGAACCAGGAGCCGTCGGCGGTTTCGCCGAACAGCACCGTGCCGATCACCTTGTTGTCGCGCAGGATGACGCGCTTGTAGATGCCGGCAGACGCATCGCGCAGGATGATCTCCTCGCGGTCGTCGCCGTCGGCGAAGTCGCCGACCGAATAGAGGTCGATGCCGGTCACCTTGAGTTTGGTCGGCGTGTCGGAATGGGCGAAGCGGTCGTCCGAGCCGCCGGCCAGGCTGGCGGCGGCGACGCGCGCCATCTGGTAAAGCGGCGCGACGAGTCCGTAGACATGGCCGCCCACCTCGGCGCATTCTCCGATCGAGAGGATGTCCGGATCTGAGGTCGCCATGCGGGCATCGGTGACGATGCCGCGGTTGACCTCCAATCCGGCCTCCTTGGCGAGCGCGACGTTCGGCCGAATGCCGACCGCCATGACGACGAGGCTTGCCGGGATGAACGTGCCGTCGGCGAGCTCGACGCCCTCGACCTTGCCGTCGCCGACGATCGCCTTGGTGTTGGCCTTGGTCAGCACTTCGATGCCGCGCGCCTCGATCGCCTTCTGCAGCAGGTAACCGGCGGCCGGATCGAGCTGGCGCTCCATCAGCGTCGGCATGACGTGGATCAGCGTTACCTCCATGCCGCGCGCCTTGAGGCCGGCGGCTGCTTCCAGGCCGAGCAGTCCGCCGCCGATGACGACCGCCTTCGCCCGCGATTGCGCCGCGAGCAGCATGGCGTTGACGTCGTCGAGGTCGCGATAGGTGATGACGCCGGGCAGGTCCTTGCCGGGTGCACCGGGATGATGAAGGGCACGGAGCCTGTGGCGATGACCAGCCGGTCATAGCTTTCGGTGACGCCCTGGTCGGACGTCACGGTCTTCGCCACGCGGTCGATCGCGACGATCCTATGGCCCTTGTAGAGCGTCACGCCGTTCTGGATGTACCATCCGTCGCCATGGATGACGATATCGTCGTAGCTCTTCTCGCCCGACAGGACCGGCGACAGCATGATGCGGTCATAGTTCACGCGCGGCTCGGCATTGAAGATGGTGACGTCGTAGCGGCCGGGAGCCTCTTCGAAGAGATGCTCCAGCATGCGCCCCGGCGCCATGCCGTTGCCGACGATGACGAGTTTCTCTGCCATGGCGCTCACTCCGCTGCCTCGACGAAGCGATGGCGCTCGTAGAGGAATTTGAGCACGGCCTCGCGGCATTTGAGGTAGGTCCGGTCGGATGCCAGCGCGATGCGGTTGCGCGGGCGCTCCAGCGGCACATCGAGCACCTCGCCGATGTTGGCGGCGGGGCCGTTGGTCATCATCACGATCCGATCGGAGAGGAGCACGGCCTCGTCGACATCGTGGGTGATCATGATGATCGTGTTGCCGAGCCGGGCGTGAATCTCCATCATCTGGTCTTGGAGATGGGCGCGGGTCAGCGCATCGAGCGCGCCGAAGGGCTCGTCCAGCAGCAGGATCTTCGGCTCCATGGCGAGGGCGCGCGCAATGCCGACACGCTGCTTCATGCCGCCGGAGATTTCCGCCGGGCGTTTGTCAACGGCGTGCGCCATCTGCACCAGCGTCAGGTTCTCCATGATCCAGTCGTGACGCTCGGCTCTGGTCTTGGTGCGGCCGAAGACCTTGGAAACGGCGAGGTTGACGTTTTCGTAGACGGTAAGCCAGGGCAGCAGCGAGTGGTTCTGGAACACCACGGCCCGGTCCGGCCCCGGTGTGTTGACCTCCTGGTTCTCCAGCAGCACGGCGCCTTGGGAGACCTTGGTCAGGCCCGCGACGAGGTTGAGCAGCGTGGACTTACCGCAGCCGGAATGGCCGATGATGGAAACGTATTCGCCCTTGTCGATGGTGAGGCGGATGTCGCGCAGCACCTCGGTCGTGGCCGAGCCGCGGGTGAAGGATTTGCCGATATGGTCGAGCTTGAGATAGGCGGTCATGACTGGCTCCTCAGTTCGACGCGGTGCCGCGGGTGACGACGGCGCCCATGAACGAGACCAGCTTGTCGAGCATGAAGCCGACGAGGCCGATATAGACGAGCGCCACGATGATGTCTGCGAGACGGGACGAGTTCCACGCGTCCCAGATGAAGAAGCCGATGCCGACGCCGCCGGTCAGCATCTCGGCGGCGACAATGGCGAGCCAGGACAGGCCGACGCCGATCTTGAGGCCGGAGAAGATGTAGGGTGCGGCGGCCGGCACCATGATCTTGAAGAAGAACTCGACATGGTTGAGCCGCAGCACCTGCGCGACGTTGCGGTAGTCCTGCGGGATGTTGCGGATGCCGACCGCCGTGTTGATGATCACCGGCCAGATCGAGGTGATGAAGATCACGAAGATCGCCGACGGACGGGAATCGAGGAAGGCGGCGAGCGACAGCGGCAGCCAAGCGAGCGGCGGCACGGTGCGCAGCACCTGGAAGATCGGATCAAGGCCGCGCATTGCCCAGACCGACTGGCCGATCAGCGCGCCGACGAGTACGCCCACGATGGCCGCCAGCCCGAAGCCGTAAGCCACGCGCTCCAGCGAAACCAGCACGCGCCAGCCGAGGCCGATGTCCTGGTCGCCATATTCGAAGAATGGGCTGACGATCAGCTCTTTGCTCTGCGCCCACACTTCCGAGGGTGGCGGCAGCGAGGAACCCGGATCCGAGAAGGCGATCTGCCAGAGGCCGAGGAGGATCGCGAGCACGACGAGCGGCGGCAGGACCGCCTGCGCGACCTTGATCGCGAGACCGCGCAGGTCGAAGTGCCGAGGCTCGACCGCGAGCGGCACGATCGCTGCGGAGCGTTTCTTGAAGGGGCCGGCGACGACGGTGTCGCTCTTGGCGGCGGGCAGTGACATGGGTTCACCTCTGTCCGGGTCGGGAACGGAGGCCGGCGGGCGGGCCGCCGGCCGCTGGCGTCAGACCATCGCCTTGATGGCGAGGCTGTCGAGATAGGCTGACGGATTGGCGGGATCGAACACCTTGCCGTCGAAGAAGGTCTCGGTGCCGCGGCTGTCGCCTGAGGGAAGATCGGTGAGGCCAAGCGCCTTCGCGGCTTCCAGCCAGAGGTCGGAGCGGTTGGTCGCGTCGACCATCTTCTTGACGTCCGTCGTGCCGGAGAATTTGCCCCAGCGGATGTTCTCGGTCATGAACCAGGTGTCGAGGCTCTTCCAGGGATAGGACGTCTCGCCCTTCTCGCCCCAGAACTTCATCAAGAGGTTCGTGCCCTGGGCAGTTCTGCTGTTGCCGTAATTGATGTCGCCCTTGATGCGGCCGATGATGTCGGGCACCGGCACATTATACCACTGCCGCTTGCCGATGATCTCGGCCATCTCCTGCTTGTTCTCCATCTTGTCGCACCACTGCTGGGCTTCCATGGTGGCCATCATGATGGCGAGCGCGGCCTTGGGGTTCTTGTCGACGAAGTCGGCGCGCATGCCGAGGATCTTCTCGGGATGGCGGAACCACAGCTCGCCGGTGGTGAGCGCGGTGAAGCCGATCTTCTGGTGCACGAGCTGCTCGTTCCACGGCTCGCCGACGCAGAATGCATCCATATTGCCGACCTTCATGTTCGCCACCATCTGCGGAGGGGGAACGGTGATCAGCTCGACGTCCTTGTCGGGGTCGATGCCGCCGGCCGCAAGCCAGTAACGCATCCACAGATCGTGCGTGCCGCCCGGGAAGGTCATGGCGACGCTTGCCGCCTTGCCGGCGGCCTTCTTCTTGGCGAACGCCTCCTTCAGCGCGCCAGCATCCTTCTGCACGCCTGTCTCGGCATATTCCTGCGCGACCGAGATCGCCTGGCAATCCTCGTTGAGGTTGATCAGGGTGTACATCGGCAGCGGCTGCTTGTTCTGCATCACCGCGCCGGACGAATAGAGATGCACCTTGGGGCGCAGGATGTGACCGCCGTCGATGCCACCATTTGCGGTGCCGAGCGCCATGTTGTCGCGCGTGGCGCCCCAGGACGCCTGCTTCAGCACTTCCATGTCGGGCAGGCCGTATTTGTCGAAAAGGCCCTTCTCCTTGGCGATGATCAGCGGGGCGGAATCGGTCAAGGCGATGAAGCCGAGTTTGGTGCCGGTCACTTCGGGTCCGGCAGCGGCGGCGAAGGCGCCGTGCGGCAGCAGCTGACGCGCGGCGACGAGAAGGGCGGTTGTTGCGGCGACGTCCTTCAGAAACCGGCGGCGGCTTGGCGCGAAGGTCTTCTTCGGGGTCTGGCTTGCAGTCATATCGGTCTCCGGTGCTTGCGGCCTGGGAGGCGGCGCGGTTGCGGGATGCGGAAAAAAGAAAAGCTGCCGGCCAGATCCTCGCGTCCGTCCATCCGGGAGCGCGAAGTCCTGATCGGCAGCTTTGCCTTGGGGCGCCCGTCCTTGGACGCCGATTTCGTGGCCTTTCGGCCTCGCAATAAGGGAAGCACGAAGCGTGCCAGTCTAGCTGCCGAAGTGCTTTTGCTGGAAGTTCAGTGATTTACGCGCGGCCGCGCGGGAGGCGACCGACGATAGACTGACTGTCTGAACGGCAATCAGCCATTTTGCGTTGCACAATTTGTGTGCAACGCGCTCCGGTTCGGATGACTTCAGTCTGCCGCCTGAAGACCGGAAGCCTGGGCCTCGATATAGGCGTCGAGCATATCGGGGTCGAAGATCCGCCCGTCGAAAAAGCCGTCCGGACCGAGCACAAGGCTGGCGCCGGCAGAGCCGACGGGCGTCGCGGAGGTCAGCGCGCCCTCCACCTTGGCGTTGGCGCCGGGCAGGGCGACGCCGAGCGGCTTAAGCGCCGCGCGGTAGAGGTCGGGACGGTAGCAGTCGCGCGCGATCGCGGCATTGGCCGGCGTGTGCCGGACGTCGCCCCAGCGCACCATCTGGGTGTAGAACCACAGCGCATGGCTCTTCCACGGGAAATTCGCCGCCTTGTCGAAGGGGAGGAAGAAGTCGTCGACCCGCCGCAGCACCCCGTCGCCGACATCAAGCTGGCCCGTCAGTGCCCGCATCTGGATCTCGGCGGGCTGGCCGAGGAAGGTGGGCTGCGCCATCAGCGCCGTCAGCTCGCGGTGATTGGCCGGGTCCTGGCACCAGCGTGCCGCATGATGGAGAGCCCGCAGCAGGGCGGACAGGGCGTCCGGATGGTCGCGCGCCCAGGACTTGCGCACGCCGAGCACCTTTTCGGGGCTGGCGCGCCAGATGGCTGCCTTTACCGTGGCGATATGGCCGGTGCCGGCCACGACAGAGACGCTGTTCCAGGGCTCGCCGACGCAATAGCCGTCGATGCGCCCCGCGGCCAGCGCATCGGCCATGAACGGCGGCGGGACGATGACGATCTCGACCTCACGCGACGGATCGATGCCGCAACCGGCGAGCCAGTAGCGCAGCTCGTAATTGTGCCCCGAATGCGGGTGGGTGACGGCAAAGCGCAGCGGCGCCTCGCCTGCGGCGGCGCGGGCGCGGATCAAGTCGCGGAGCGCCGTTCCGTTGCGGGTCGGGTCGAGGTCCGGATGTGCGCCATGCGCCGTCATGCCGTCCCAGACGGCGTTCGAGACTGTGACGCAATTGCCGCCGAGTCCCAGCGAGAAGGGCACGATCGTGTCTGAGGCGAGCGGCGTGAGGCCGAGATTGCAGGCGAGAGGCATCGGCCCCAGCATGTGCGCAACGTCGAAATGGCCGATCGCAATGCGGTCGCGGATGTTGGCCCAGGAGGTTTCTCGCGAGAGCTTCAGGTCGATGCCCTCCCGCGCCGCGAAGCCGATCTCGCGGGCGCTCACCAGCACGGCGCTGTCGAACAGCGGCATGAAACCGGCATTGATCTCGTAGTCCGCCATTCCTAGAGGCCTCCCGGCCCGAGCAGGTCGGCCGCAGTGACGAGACTCTGCGCCACGTCGGCCAGCTTGCGGTTCTGGTTCATCGCCGTCTTGCGCAGGAGCGTATAGGCCTCCTCCTCGGAGAGCCCCCGCGACTTCATCAGTATTCCCTTTGCCCGATCGATCACCTTGCGACCCTCGAGCTCGCCGCGCGCCTCTTCCAGCTCGCGCGCCATGCGCGAGAAGGCGTTGAAGCGGCTGATCGCCATCTGCAGGATCGGCTTGACGCGCTCCTTGCGCAGCCCGTCGATGATGTAGGCCGAGACGCCAGCGTCCACGGCTGCCTCGATGGAAGCCGTGTCGGATCGGTCGACGAACATCGCGATCGGCCGCTTCACTGCGCGCGAGAGCTGGAACATGTTCTCCAGCATGTCGCGGTTGGGGTTCTCCAGGTCGATCACGATCACGTCCGGCTCGACCTCGGCGATCCGGCGCGCGATGCCGTTGACGTCGTGGACGATCGTCACATGCGCATAGCCCGTCTCGCGCAGGCCTTCCTCGATGATCGCCGCGCGAATGCGGTTCTCGTCGATGACCAGGATCTTGAGGGGGGCTGAACTCATGACGGCATTCTGACCGGCGTCGCGATTTGTGCAATGCGGCAAACTGGAGACCGGATCAACCGGGCGAGTGGCTGCGCACCGTGGCAGCCTCCTGGAGAATCTCGCCTTCCTCACCGTCGCCGACGCCTATGCCCGCGGCATTGCCCTCGTCTGTGTCGATGTGCATCTCGGTGAAGGAATTCGCGCCAACCCGCACCAGCGTACGGGCGAAGGTGAGGCCGCGATCGGCATCGCCGATGCGCACGTCGACATATTCGCCGTCCTCCAGGCCAAGGCGGGCGGCATCCGCCGGATTCGTGTGGATGTGGCGCGCGGCGATGATCAGCCCGTCGGTGACCAGATTGCCCGCGGGGCCGGCGATGGTCACGACCGGCGTGCCGTCGAGCTTGCCGCTCTCGCGCACCGGCGCGTCGATGCCGAGCGCGAAGCTGTCGGTGCGCGACACCTCGATCTGCGTGCGCGGACGCAAGGGGCCGAGGATCGCGACCCGCTCCAGTCGGCCCTTCGGCCCCGAAAGCGCGACACGTTCGGCTGCCGCCCACTGGCCGGGCTGTCGCAGCGGCTTGGCAGGCGTGAGCTGGTAGCCGGGGCCGAACAGGGTCTCGACCGCGGAAGCCGAGAGATGGACGTGGCGGGCGGAGACGGCGACCGGGATCTCTTCGTTGACGGGGGCGGGCAGCGACAGTGCCGCGGCCGTCTCTCGCGCGATCATCAGCTGCTCGGCCGTCTCGGTGACGAAGATGCGCACGCGCGAGCCGTAGGCCTGGATCTGCGGAGCGGCGCGGTTCGAAAGATCGACCGACTGGTTGCGGTCGTGGTCGAGCCTGAGCCCCATGAACTCCAGCCCGTCGCAGATGCGCCGCCGCATCGAGGGGGAGTTTTCGCCGATGCCGCCGGTGAATACGACCGCGTCCAGCCCGCCCATGGCGGCGGCATAGGCCCCGACATATTTGCGCGCGCGGTAGGTGAAGATCTCGATGGCGAGCTGCGCGTCGAGGTCGCCCTTGGCCGCCCGGTCCTCCAGGTCGCGCATGTCGGACGAGCCGGTGAGGCCCTTCAGCCCGCTGTCGTTGTTCAACGCGGTTTCGATCTCCTGTGTCGACAGGCCGAACCGCCGGCCGAGAAAGCCGAAGGCGCCGGGATCGACATCACCCGAGCGGGTGCCCATGACGAGGCCTTCGAGCGGCGTCATGCCCATGGAGCTGTCCATGCTCTTGCCGCGGTTGACCGCGCAGACGCTGGCGCCGTTGCCGAGATGCACGCTGACGATCTGGAGGTCAGAGGCGGGAACGCCGATTTCCTGCGCGGCGTGCAGCGCGACGTATTTGTGCGAGGTGCCATGGAAGCCGTAGCGACGCAGTCCCGCATCGCGCCACTGCTTCGGCACCGCATAGGTGGTCGCGAAAGGCGGGTTGGTGGCGTGGAAGGCGGTGTCGAAGACGGCGACCTGCGGCACGTCCGGCCAGAGCCTGCGGCAGAGACGGATCGCGCCCAGATTGGCGGGGTTGTGCAGCGGGGCGAGCGGGGTGAGCGCATCGATCTCGGCGACGATCGCATCGTCGAGAACGACAGCGGCCGAGAATCGCGCGCCGCCGTGCACCACCCGATGGCCGACCGCATCGAGCGCGGTCAGGCCGAAGCGTTCGAGGACGGCCGGGATCGCCTCCACCGCCTGATCGATATTGGCGATCGGGGCGGTTCCACGTTCGTCCGTCTCGCCGTGGCGGAAGCGGAAGTCGCACTCGCCACCGCGAAATCGCTCGTAGGAGCCTTTGAGCAGTTCCTCAGCCTCTTCGCGCCCGGCGCGGAACACGCTGAATTTGAGGCTCGAACTGCCGGCGTTGAAGACGAGGATGTGCATGAGGTTCCGCTTCGGGTCGAGGGATCGACAATGCCGATTTCCCCGACGCGGGGCGGCACGTCAAGCCCGGGGCGCGTCGGCTCATTTCGACGGCCACTGCCAATCGCGGATCTCCGGCATGTCCTCGCCGTGCTGGCGCACATAATCATGGTGCGCTGCGAGCTTGCGCTCGATCGCCGTGACGGCCGCTTCCGCCCGCCCGGCGAAGCCAGGGAGGCGACGGATCGCAGCGAGCGCCAGATGGTAGCGGTCGAGCTCGTTCATCACTGCCATATCGAAGGGTGTGGTGGTCGTTCCCTCCTCGCGGAAGCCGTGAACGTGGAGATTGTCGTGGTTGGTCCGCCGGTAGGTGAGGCGATGGATGAGATAAGGATAGCCGTGATAGGCGAAGATCACCGGGCGATCCTTGGTGAACAGCGCGTCGAATTTCGCGTCGGTGAAGCCGTGCGGATGTTCCGTATGAGACTGCAGCGTCATCAGGTCGACGACGTTGACAACGCGGATCTTCAGCTCGGGGATGGCGGTGCGCAGCAGGTCCACCGCGGCAAGGGTCTCAAGCGTCGGATACGTCGCCCGCGCAGGCCATCACCACGTCGGGCTCCTCGCCGGCGGGGCAGGTGCAGGCCCAGTCCCAGACGCCGGCGCCGGCCCGGCAATGTGCCTCTGCCTCGTTGGCGGTCAGCCATTGCGGCTGCGGCTGCTTGCCGGCGGTGATGACGTTGATGCGGTTCCAGGTGCGCAAGCAGTGGTCGGTGACCCACAGGAGCGTGTTGGCGTCTGGCGGGAAATATAGCCGCACCGTGTCGGCCTTCTTGTTGGCGACGAAGTCGGCGAAGCCCGGATCCTGGTGGCTGAAGCCGTTATGGTCCTGGCGCCAGACATGCGAGGTGAGCAGGTAGTTGAGCGAGGCGATCGGCTTGCGCCAGGGCAGTTCAGACGAGGTCTTCAGCCATTTGGCGTGCTGGTTCACCATCGAATCGACGATATGGATGAAGGCCTCGTAGCAGGAGAACAGGCCATGGCGGCCGGTGAGCAAATAGCCCTCCAGCCAGCCCTGGCACAGATGCTCCGACAGAACCTCCATCACGCGGCCTTCCGGCGCGAGCTGGACATCATAAGGCTCGATGCGCTCCATCCAGACGCGATTGGTGGCTTCGAAGACGGCGTCGAGCCGGTTCGAGGCCGTCTCGTCCGGCCCCATCAGGCGGAAGTTCTTCGTTTCCACGTTCAGGCGGATCACCTCGCGCAGATAGGCCCCCATGAAGCGGGTCGTCTCGGCGGTCGGACCGCCGGGCTGTGGCACGTCGATCGCGAGGCTCTTCCAGTCGGGCAGGACGAGATCCTGCTTCAGGAGTCCGCCATTGGCATGGGGCAGGGCACCCATGCGCTTGTTTCCCTCCGGTGCGAGTGCTGCAATCTCCGGCAGCAGCCGGCCGGCGCCGTCGAACAGCTCGCCCGGGCGGTAGCTCAGCATCCAGTCTTCCAGAACCCTGCGGTGCGCCGCGTCGCCGCGCGCATTGGCGACGGGCACCTGGTGCGAGCGCCAGAAGTCCTCGACCTTCTTGCCGTCGACCTCCTTCGGGCCGGTCCAGCCTTTCGGACTGCGCAGCACGATCATCGGCCAGCGTGGCCGTGTCGCGGCCGCGCCCGGCTGGCGGGCCGCGCGTTGGATCTCCCTGATGCGGTCGAAGGCGGTGTCGAAGGTGGCCGCCATCGCCTCGTGCATGGGGAAGGGCTCGTGGCCCTCGACGAAAAACGGCTCGTAGCCGTAGCCGGAGAAGAGGTCGCGCAATTCCGCGTCGTCCATCCGCGCAAGCAGCGTCGGGTTGGCGATCTTGTAGCCGTTGAGGTGCAGGATCGGCAGCACCGCGCCGTCGACCTTCGGGTTGAGGAACTTGTTGGAGTGCCAGGCCGCGGCCAGGGGGCCGGTCTCGGCTTCGCCGTCGCCGACGACGCAGGCGACCACGAGGTCGGGATTGTCGAAGGCCGCGCCAAAGGCGTGGACGAGCGCATAGCCGAGTTCGCCGCCCTCATGGATCGAGCCGGGCGTCTCAGGTGCGACGTGGCTCGGCACGCCGCCGGGGAACGAGAACTGCTTGAACAGCCGGCGCAAACCTTCCTCGTCCTGGCCGATTTCAGGATAGATCTCGCTGTAGGTGCCTTCGAGATAGGTGTTGGCGACCATTGCCGGCCCGCCATGGCCGGGGCCACAGACATAGAGCACGTCGAGGTGGCGTTCCTTGATGATGCGGTTGAGGTGGACGTAGATGAAGTTGAGGCCGGGTGTCGTGCCCCAGTGGCCGAGCAGCCGCGGCTTGACGTCCCACGCGGCCAGCGGTTCGCGCAGCAGAGGATTGTCGAGCAGGTAGATCTGGCCGACCGAGACGTAATTGGCCGCCCGCCAGTAGCGGTCCATGAGCTCGAGTGTAGTCCTGTCCAGCGCCACCAGCGTCTCCCTGTGCATGCGGCCCCACTGCCGACGATAGGGCAGGAGGGGCTGACGACAACCCTTTGCCTCCGCGGCCGACTTCATCCGACCGGCCGCTTCCGTGAAAATCGTCGCTCATGCGTGACAGGGCAATGACGCAAATCAAACCCGGCCGTCCGTAATCGCGGAAGGCCAGGCACCACGTGCCGGGCAGTCAGACCCTCGGCATGCCGGCCGGGCGGATATGCCGCTTTTGCGCGGCGATGCGGAACGGGGCATTGGGCGCGCCGTAGCCGCCATAGCCGCCGCGCCGTTCGACAATCTCGAAGAAGAAGCCTTCGCCGATCGCCGGGCTGTAGAGCTGGAAATACTCGCCTCCGGTCGCGTCGCGGTCGTAGAGGATGTTGGCCGCCTTGAGTCGATCGGCGAAGTCGGGTTCGAGGCCGAAGCGGGCTTCGAGGTCGTCGTAATAGTTGGGAGTTATCTCGAGCCGGGAGAAGCCGAGGGCGTCTAGCCTTGCCGAGGAGGCGAAGATGTCGTCGGTGGCGAAGGCGAGATGCTGGACCGAGGAGCCGAAGCTCTCTGCGATAAAATGGCCGGCGAGCGTCCTGCGGTTCTCCGCGCCGTTGAGTGTGAGGCGCAGCGCTCCGCCTTCCCCCTCGATCGCCTGGCTGCGCACCAGGCCTGCGGGATCGACCACGTCGACCATGGGCGCCTTTGCGGCGCGGAAGATCGAAGTGTAGAAGAGGATCCAAGTGAGCATTTCCTCGTAGTTCATCGTCTGCGCGACATGGTCGATCCGGGTCAGCCCGGCGTCTGCGACCGCGGCAGAGGCGACCGGCTCGAACTCGACGTCCCAGACATTGGCCAGCGCGCCGTCGATGAAATAAATGACGCCGCCGCCGACGCCGCGGATCGCCGGGATCGGCAGTTCGCCGGGGCCGCGCTTCTGCTCGAAGGTCTCGGCGCCCAGCGCGCGTGCGCGGGCTACCGTCGCGGCTGCGTCCGCAACTCGAAGCCCGACGGCGTATGCGTTGGTGCCGTGGATAAGGTAGGAGGAGTGCGCGAAGCCCTCCTGCTCGGTGTTGACGACGAGGTTGATGCCGCCCCCCGCCCGACCCTGGCGCCAGAGCGTCACATCCTTCGTGCGGTGCTTCGCTGCCAGGCTGAACCCTATTGATGCGAGTGCCTTACCGAGTTCGGCAGCTTCCTGCTCGTTCGCCGCGAATTCGATGAACTCGACGCCTTCGACCGCGATACGGTCCGGCATTTCCGGCACCCTGATCTGGAGGGCGGGTTCGGCGCGGCGGACCTGGTCCATGAGGTTGACCAGTGAGCGGCGGCCGTCGACCGAGATCGACTTGGGAGAGCCGCCGCGGAACTGGTCGTTGAAGATTTCGAGCGAGATCGGCCCATCATAGCCTGTGGCGGCGACGGCGCGCATGAAGTCGACCACCGGCAGGTCGCCTTCGCCCGGCATGTTGCGGAAATGCCGGCTCCAGTAGAGCAGGTCCATCTCGATCAGCGGTGCGTCGGCAAGCTGGACGATAAAGATGCGATCGCCGGGGATCGAACGGATCGAGCCGACATCGATCTTGCGCGCCAGCGTATGGAAGGAATCGAGGATAAGCCCGACATTAGGATGGTCGGCGCGGCGCACGATCTCCCACGCGTCACGGTGGTCGCTGACATGCCGGCCCCAGGCGAGCGCCTCGTAGCCGACGCGCAGCCCGCGTTTCG
The DNA here is from genome assembly GCF_024699925.1 of Mesorhizobium sp. J428. NCBI lineage: Bacteria > Pseudomonadati > Pseudomonadota > Alphaproteobacteria > Hyphomicrobiales > Phyllobacteriaceae > Mesorhizobium > Mesorhizobium sp. J428. The sequence goes on along the minus strand of NZ_JAJOMX010000001.1, from coordinate 566,495 downwards.
CCGCGCGCTCGCCGAGCTCCCGGAAATCCGAAGCCGCCCGGTCGATGCCGCCGAGCGCGGCCTGCGAGACCGAGGAGCAGACCAGGATCAGGTCGGTGCCGAGCTCCTGCATGAGGTCGAACTTCCGCTCCGCGCGATCGAAGGCGCGGCTGCGCTGCGGCTCGGGCAGGCCCTCGAAGTCGCGGAAAGGCTGGAGCAGCGTGATCTCGAGCCCGTGGTCGCGCACCATGCGTCCCACCTCCGCGGGTGATCCGTCGAAGGCCAGGAAATCGTTCTCGAAAATCTCGACGCCGTCGAATCCCGCTCCCGCGATCGCCGCGAGCTTTTCCCGCAGGTCGCCGCTGATGGAAACTGTCGCGATGGACGTCTTCATGGCCGTCGCCTCCCCTCGAGCCGGATTTCCGTTCGGCATGCGGGCGCCAAGAGCGCCCCCGTCGAACCGGTGCGGGATTCATAGCGCCGGGCGGTTCATGCTTCGCGTATCAATACCTGCGAGATGCGTAACATGATGTTACGATCGCCTTGTCGCCTTTCGAACGCTTGGCACCGGCGCGGCGACGGGATGGACCGAGTTCATCTCCGCGCGCAGAAGCTCGATGAAGCGCTCGGCGAAGGCGGACAGGGGCACGTCGCGACGACGCGCGACGTAGGTCTGGAAAGTGCTCTCGGCGTCGATCTCGATGCTCCTCAGGCCGGGTACAGCTGCCATGGGCGACGGTGAACTCGTCGATGATCGCGATGCCAAGGCCCGCGGCCACCAGCGAGCAGACAGTGGTGCCGAAGCGCGCCTTGACGTTCGTGCGGTAGTTGACGCCGGCATCGGCGAATATCGCCGCCATGATCGCACCGTAAGGGTCCTTCGGGTTGATGCCGATCAGCGGGTGCTGCGCCATCTCCGCCGGCGTAATCCTGGACCGCCCTGCAAGCGCGCTGCCTTCCGGAACGATGCAGACGAGACGGCCGCTCGCCAGCGGCTCGAACTCGATCAGCGGATGGTCGAAGCGCGACGACATCGCCACCGCCTCGCCGCGGCCGAGCAGCAGGTAGTCGATCGCCTCCTCGATCTTGAGGATGCCGATGTCGAGACCGAGGTCGGGATAGCGTTTGCGCAGCGCCGCGATCGCCCGCGGCAGCATCACGTTGGCGATGCTGGGGACGGAGGCGATGCGGAGTTCCTGGCTCTTGCCGCGCCCGAGTCCCTCGACGGCCGACTGCAGGTCCTCGATCTTGCGGTGGACGGTGTCGAGCAGGTCGAAGATGTCGCGCGCCTGCGGCGTCGGCACGTAGCGCCCCGCGCGGCGGTCGAACAGCCGGATCCCAAGGCTGTCTTCGGAATACTTCATCAGCCGGCTGATGCCGGGTGCGGCGACGTTGAGCAGACGGGCAGCACCCGCGATGCTGCCCGTCACCATGATGGCGCGAATGACCTCGATCTGGCGAAGCGTGAGCATGGCTTACGCTGCCACCATTGCCGCGACAGACGCAACCCGCCACGCCGACTAGCGGCAAGAGCTGTGAACGCCCAGCGCCTGCATCTTTGCCGCGACCTCACCTGAGAGAAAGCTGTTGCAGCCCTGACCCATCGGCGGCCGAGCTTGACAACCTTCCTACCAGAAGGTAGGTAGCAGCATGAGCAACTTATCCACCACCTCCGACGACATCCTTGCTTGCGCGCGTTCTCTAATCGTCGCAGGCGGCTACAACGGATTCAGCTATGCCGACATCGCGGAGGTGGTCGGGATCCGCAAGGCGAGCATCCATCACCATTTCCCAAGCAAGGTCGATCTGGTCCGAACGCTGGTTGCACGATATCGGAAAGAAGCCGAAGAGGGGCTGGCACAACTCGAACTTCAGGTATCCGATCCGTTCGATCAGCTTCGGCTCTACGTTGGATACTGGGAGGCCTGCATCCCTGATGCCAGCACTTCGTTTTGCGTCTGCGCGCTGTTGGCGAGCCAACTCCCGGTGCTGCCCGAGGAAGTTGGCTTGGAAGTTCGGGCGCATTTCCGCTCCCTCTCGGAATGGCTGACATCCGTGATGGAGCGCGGCGCGCAGCGCGGCCAACTTAGACTGGCGAATACCCCTCGTGCCGAGGCCGAAGCGTTCATGGCTACGGTTCACGGCGCGATACTTTCGGCGCGAGCTTATGGCGATCCGAAGATATTCAGTGCCGTGACCAGTTCCCTGTTGGCGCGACTTACCCCGGTTCCGGCCTTGGATGCCAGATAGTCATGGCTGTGATGGCTCCGCGACGTTCGTCACAAATACCTACCTTCTAGTAGAAAGGATAAAACGCATGTTTGGAATTTCAGCACTTGGTTGGGTGCACACGCTCGGTAGCCTGCCAGCCATTCCGCTGGCTGCATATATGTTTGCGCGGCACGGGCGGATCGTGCCTCGGTCAGCCACAGGGGTCGCCTATTTCGTTTTCATGCTATTCGGCGGGGCGACGGCGCTCCTTGTCGCGCACCAGCCGGTGAGCTACGTCATCGGCTTGGTGACGATCCTATTTCTGATCCTCGGATACGGTGTTGACCGCGTCGCAGGTTTTGGACGCGCGGGCAAATACCTTGAAACAATCTTCCTCAGCCTGACCGCGTTTCTGCTGATGGTGCCGACCGTGACGGAAATCCTGCGTCGTGTTCCAGACGGACACCCGTTCGTCACCGATCTGAATTCGCCACTTCTCCTGGGGGCGCAGGCGAGTCTGCTTGTGCTTCTCATCGTTGGACTGCTCGCCCAAATCATTCATTTGCGCAGTCAGGGCAAGCTCGTGGCGAAAGCCGCGATGGGCAAGGCGTCTGCCGAATGAAATAGGTAGGAAGAGAATGCAGCGTCACGGCAACATGGTCGCCGTGACGCCGCTGCAGTTCTTCGCGCATCATTTGGTGCATGGCCTCAATGTAGTCGGCGATCAGATGGCCGAAGCCTGACGACGATCGTTCGCCATGCGACCTTGTAGCTGCGACCGTCTTTCGTGATGCAGGTCCCGGCCGATCGGCCTCAACGGGATGGGCTTCTGATGCCTGTCGTGTCGCCTAGATCGTCGCCATGGCTGGTTCCGTACACGGTGGCTTGCCGCGATTTGCACGCATAAGCTGGATTATCAGCGTCGCACCGTAGAACCCTGTTCTTACTCCAGCTATCGGCGTCGAAGCCTCGTAGGATTTGAAGAGGTTGCGCGGATCCTATCCCTTGGACCCGGCCTTCGCATTAGCTTGTACCTGACCCCGTAACGGCGTCGATCGCGCGTTGTCCGTGCACCGGACGGCCCAGCCGAGCGCGTAGACTTCATAGACCGCGCCGTATTTTCATCTGCGGCAGTTGTTGGAACAAGGAGCACGGCGGCATGCCAACTTACCCCTCCCGCACCCAGGTCGTGATCGTCGGTGCGGGCCCAACGGGATTGACGGTGGCCAATCTTCTGGCGGCCTATGGCGTGAATTTCGTCGTGCTTGACCGCGAACCGGGACCGATGAATCTGCCGCGCGCCATCGTTCTGGATGACGAAGGCGCGCGAACCCTCCAGGTCTTCGGGCTGGATAGGAGTTACGTCGCGCATACGATGAAGGCGGTCGGATCCAAGTATCTCGATGATGCGGGCAACTGCATCGCCGAGACCGGCGCGGGTCCCGAAACCTACGGCTTTGCCAAGAGACAGCATTTACCAGCCTGAGCTTGAGCTGGCTCTACGTCAGCGGCTGGAAGAACAGGCACCGGGCTGTTTGTTCTTCGCCTCGGACGTCACGCTCGTTTCGGAGGTGAGCGGCGAACCGGTCGTGAACGTCACCGACGAAAGCGGGAGGCAGCACCAGATCAGAACCGAATGGGTTCTCGCGTGCGATGGCGGAAGGAGTCCGATCCGCGAGAGCCTTGGTATCGGCATGTCGGGCAACACCTACATGCAAGACTGGATCGTTCTCGACATGATCGAAGATCCAGATCCTTCCAGATTCTCGAAGTTCTATTGCAGCTCCATCCGGCCGACGGTCAGCGTGCCCGCGCCGAATGGAGGACGTCGATACGAGTTCATGCTGCTGCCTGGCGAAAAGCGGGAAGACGTGCTCGCGGACAGCTTCCTCGCCGACCTGCTAAAACCTTTCCGGGACTACGATAGCTCCAAGGTTCTGCGTAAGACCGTGTACTTTCCACGCTCGGATGGCCGACAGGTTCAGGTCCGGGCGGATCCTCCTCCTTGGAGACGCGGCACATCTCACCCCGCCCTTTGCCGGACAAGGGATGAATGCGGGCCTCCGCGACGCCCATAACGTAGCCTGGAAGGTCGCAATCGCGGTGAAGGGCGGCGCCGAAGCGGCGATCCTGGACAGCTACGAACTCGAGCGGCGCAAGCCGGCATGGGACATGATCCTGGTCGCAGTCACCATGGGCAATTTCGTAATGCCGGCCGATGCCGAACAGCTGCGGTTCAGGGAACTCCTGCTCGCTGCACTGGGACCATATCCGAACGTCCGGGACTACCTGATCCAGATGAGGTTCAAACCTCGGCCACGATATGGTGCGGGCCTGTTCCTCGATCTGGATGCCCCCTGTTTCGAGGCGTCACTCGTCGGCGAGATGATACCCCAACCGCGAGTTCCGACGGGTCAAGGGACCGTTCTCCTGGACGAGAAGTTGGGGCCGGGATTTTCACTCATCACCCAGTCACCCGCGGCCAGGGCAGTCGCAACTGGCGTCAGTCACGAGATGCTCGGTCTACCAATGGCGCATGTGCATCTCGACAGCTCCGTTCCGTGGATGCGGAAGGATCCGTCTGCCCGGCCGCTCCTCACGCATCGCGATCAGGTCATGCTGGTCCGTCCGGACCGCTACTGTGCGGCGAGCTTCGATCCCGAGGAACTGGTGGGCGGCCTGAGCCGCTACAGGTCGTTGTTCTCGAGGGACAACCTGGCGAGTTCGTCGGCAATCGAACGTGCGGTGGCCTTGAGCGAATCTCCGTGAGTGCGCACCGCGTCTTCAAACCTCAACGCGGACCCGATCCAGATCATGGTCAGGCACGCGACGGGGCGATGTTCGGCCATCACCGGCGCAGAGATGCTCATGGTACGTTCGTTGAAGCCCCGCATCCGATAACCGAGACCGAGCTGGCGCGTCCGATCGAGGATGAATTCCAGCGGACCGTCCTCGTGGAAGCCGACCTTCTCCTCGCCGAGTTCCGCCCGCAGAGCCTGCAGGACCTGTTCCCTTTCGGCATCGGGCAGGTAGGCCAGATATGCCCGACCGCCTGCTGTGTCGAGAACGGGCAGGCCTCGGCCGACCATGCCGTGGTCGACGGAAAAGGGACTTATGTTGTGTGTGGACTCCCGAATCTCCATTCGGAAGTTGCGGAACGTGACCAGATCAAGAGGCCATAACAGTTTACGGCCCAATTTCATCATCTGCGGCACGGCGATCTGAGCAACCCAGTCCTTGTCCCTGAAGCCCGAACTCAAGGACTTGGTCTGCAGGGTAGGGCGCCACATGTCTCCGGACTGACCGCGGACCACGAAACCGAGGCCCTCAAGGGTTTCGAGCAACCTATAGGCTGTCGGGCGTGGGACCCCAGCCATTTTGGCGACATCCGCAGCCTTCACTCCATTTTGCCGGTTCACGGCCTGGAGGATTGCCAGACCGCGTTGCAGCGAACGCACTGTTCCGAAGTTCGAAATGGCAGCCACCCCTGTTCGCGTGATGGACAGTTTGGGGACCCACATTGCAATCAACCCTCCGCACGTCAAGTTCACCCCGCGCCTTTCGGGGCAACGGGAGGAACATCGTTGAAATCGGTTGAAGCGCGCCTTCGTGCCGCATCCCAGACACTTGCCCTCCTCGGTTTCGCCGGCTTGCTTGGGCTCGCAGTCATGACATCACTTGATGTGCTCCTGCGCTGGTTGGCTGGAGCGCCCATCCAGGGCGTAAACGATATCAGTGCGGTCGTCATGGCGGTGGTGATCTCAGCAAGCATCCCCGCCAATCTCTCTATGAAGCAGAACATCTCCGTAGAGGTGTTCGGATCTCTGGCGGGTGGTCGGGCAAAGAGCGCACTGAGCGCCTTTGCGAGCCTCATTACGCTGATTTTCATCGTCCTCGTTGCCTGGCAATTCGTGCCCTATGCTGCCAGCTTGCGTACGAACGGCGACCGCACATGGGTGCTGGCATGGCCAGTATGGCCCTGGTGGACGGCAGCGAGCGTGATGATGTTCCTCGCAGCCGTCGTACAGCTGGTCGTGTTCCTAGCCGATCTGGCAGCGCTGATGCGCGGCAATGGTCCACTGGAACCAGACGATGACCCAGTCGCCACCGACGCTCACCTCTGATCTCGATTTATCGCGAGGACGTGGTCATGGACCCGCTGCTGCTTGCCCTTTTCGGGTTCATCGCAATGATGGGCCTCATCCTCCTCCACGTCCCCATCGGCGTCGCCATGGCCTTGGTCGGTATGGTCGGGTTCGCCCAGATCGCAGGATGGGGCCCAGCCCTGACCCTGATGGCCAGTGAACCGGCATCGGCGATGGCGAACCTCGACCTCGCGGTCATCCCACTGTTCATGCTGATGGGCAGCCTCGCTGCCGCAGGCGGCCTTGCATCCGACGTCTACAATCTTGCCTACGCCCTCATCGGGCACCGTCGGGGCGGTCTGGCTACGACGACGATCGTCGCAAGTGGCGGCTTCGGTGCGATCTGCGGCTCCGGCGTAGCCACGACGGCGACATTCGGCCGGGTGGCAATGCCTGAAATGCTCTCGCGTGGTTACAGGGAGGATCTTGCTGCGGGGTCTGTTGCCGCAGGAGGCACGCTCGGCATCATCGTGCCTCCCTCCAGCATGATGATCCTCTACGCCGTCCTGACGGAACAGTCGGTCCTCGACCTGTTCGCCGCAGGTGTGGTGCCCGCCATCATGGCGATCGTCTTCTATGTCGTCGCGATACAAGTAAAGCTGATGATCAGCCCGGAAGCGGGTCCGCGGGGAACTCGAGCAACCGCCATGGAGCGGTGGCTGGCCGTGAAGCAGGCCTGGGGAGTCTACATCCTTTTCGCGGTGGTGATCGGCGGCATCTACTCCGGGATATTCACGGTCAATGAAGCCGCGGCTATCGGCGTTATGGTGGCCTTCCTGTTCGCGCTGGTCAGACGCAGGCTCGGATGGCAGCGCTTCATCAAGGTGCTCGCCGAAGCCAGCGCTGGCACGGCGATGATCTACGTCATGGTCTTCGGCGCGACGATCTTCTCCTACTTCATGGCAGTGACCGGCGCTGCCGCCTTCCTGGTGTCGGCAATCACGCAACTACCAGCATCCCCCGCAGGCGATCATCTTCACTCTACTGGTTCTGTATATCTTCCTTGGGGCTTTCTTCGATGAAGTGGCTGCCATGGTGATCACGCTGCCGATGGTCGTGCCCCTTGTGCTGTCGTTCGGCTACGATCTCGTCTGGTGGGGCATCATCAACGTCGTCGTCATCGGCATCGGCATGCTGGCTCCGCCGATCGGTATAAACGTCATGGTTCTCCATTCCATGTACAAATCGGTGCCGCTGAGGACAATTTACGTCGGCATCCTTCCGTTTCTTTGCGCCGAATTCGCGCGCCTTACCTTGCTGACCCTGTTCCCGGAAATCACCCTCTGGCTGCCGCAGATGATCCGGTGAGAGTGATGTCCATCAGATGGACGAAACCGGGAACCGCCGTGCCCGGGCATCCTGTGCCAGCTAGCATCGGTTCATTCATCACCCAGGGAGGATTTCGATGAAACTTATGCCTCGTCTACTGGCAGCGGCTGCGGCGATTTTTGTCGCGACCAACGTCGTTTCTGCGGAAACCCTACGCTTCTCCAGTTTTGAACCTCCCGTGGCCATGGTCACGAAGCAGATCCTCACACCCTGGGCAAAGGACGTTACGGATGCGTCCAACGGCGCTCTGAACGTTCAGATTTTCGCGGGAGGGTCACTGGGTCGAGATCCAGCTCAGCAGCTCCAGCTTGTGGAACAAGGCGTCGCCGATATTGCCTGGGTCATCCCCGGCTATTCGCCGGGTAGGTTCCAGGAGGGCACCGTTGCTGAATTGCCGTTCCTGGTTCCCAACGCGAGCGCCGGTTCGGCCGCAATGTGGGACATGTACGAAAAGGGATTGTTGAAGGGCGACTACAATAAGCTGAAGGTGCTCGGTATCTTTACGTCCTTCCCCAACTTCGTCGCTGCGACACGGCCTGTCGAAAAGCCGTCTGATCTGCAGGGCGTGAATTTCCGGGCCCCCGGGCCAACGATGCTGACCGCCATCAAGGCGATCGGCGCGGTGCCAGTCGGTGGCATTACGGGCCCTTCGATCGCCGACAGCATCAGCAAGGGTCTCATTGTGGGCACGCTGACGCAATGGGGCGCCGTTGAGACATTCCGAATGGCGGATGTGATCACAAACTACAACACCGTTCCGCTTGGGGCCACGCCCATGCTGGTGGTCATGAACAAGGCAAAGTACGAGTCGCTTTCCGAGGAGGCTAGGGCGGCCCTCGACAAGTTCTCGGGTGCTGCGTTCTCCAAGCGGTTCGGCGAGCTGTTCGACAAGTCGATGGAAGAAACGCGCGCACGCATCGCGGCCAGCTCCAAGGTCAAGATCCTTGACCCCGACGAGGCGCTCTTGACCCAATGGAGGGACGCAGTCAGCGTTGCCCAGGCCGACTGGATCGCCCAGAATCCCGACGGCCAGGCTCTCTACGACGCGTTCTCCGCAGCTATCGCCGCACACAAGGCCGCTGTGCGGTGATCGGCATGGCACCGCGCCATGGAGCGCGGTGCCCCTCTCTAGGATCGGGCTGCAATCATGACCCTTGCTTCCCTCGGCTATATCGGAATCCGCTCCACGCGGACCCCGGAATGGCAATCGTTCGCTACGAACCTGCTTGGAATGCAGCAGGTTGATGCCGGCGCAGGTGTGCGAGCCTTTCGGATGGACGACCGCAAGCAGCGGCTCGTCGTTACCGACGACGCCGGTGAGGGGCTCGGTTTCATGGGCTGGGAGGTCGCTTCGGCGGAAGCACTGGATTTGCTGGCTTCGAGGCTGGAGAACGCGGGTGTCAGTGTCACCCTGGAGCCCATGATCCTGGCGGACCAGCGCCAAGTCATCCGGCTGATCTCTTTCTCCGACCCCGAGGGCAATCGCATCGAGGTCTTTTGCGGACCCTCCATAGCGAGTGACCCATTCCTGCCGGGCAGGGCGATCTCAGGGTTCAAGACGGGATCTCTCGGAATGGGGCATGCGGTGCTTCACGCGCGCGACGTTGACCTGCTGCTTCCATTCTATCGCGATCTGCTCGGCTTTCGCGTGACCGACTATGGACTGAAGCCCTTCAAACTCTACTTCTTCCACCTCAACGGCCGTCACCACAGTTTCGCTATGGTCGGCACCGGTCGTCAGGGAATGCATCATTTCATGGTTGAACTGATCAGCCTGGACGATGTGGGGCAGGGCTACGACCTCGCGAACCAGACTGAAGGTCAAATTGCCTATACGCTCGGGCGCCACTCAAACGATCACATGATCAGCTTTTATGCCAACAGCCCCTCCGGCTTCTTCGTCGAGCACGGCTGGGGCGCCCGCATGATCGACCCTTCCACCTGGAAACCTCACGAGACCTTCGACGGGCCAAGCTACTGGGGCCATGAGCGCCTCTACCTTCCCGAAGAGTCCGCGGACCGGTTACGCCCGCGCGACATGAGACTGGACGCCGCGCGGCGAGGCATGCGGGCGCCCGATCCATCGACCGGCTGCGCCTGGTTCGACAGTGTGGTCAGGCAGGAATGACGTTCTCCGCCTCCCGAGCCTTATTCTAAAACCGGAGCATTCAGATGCGTATAAGTTCGTATGTCGCCGACGGCGGCGTCAGGTCCTACGGCCTCGTCGAAGGGGGCGCCGTCAGGGATGTCGGCGAGGCGTTCAGGCACAGATTTCCTACCCTGCGTGCCGCCCTGGCGGCAGGAGCGCTCGCCGCCCTGCCGGCCGCCGCGGCCGCATCTCCCAGGGTTCCCCTCGACACCGTCGTGCTGTTTCCACCGATCGAGAACCCCGACAAGATCCTTTGCATCGGGCTCAACTACATGACCCATATCAAGGAGACTGGACGCGAAGCACCCAGCCATCCCTCCATCTTCACCCGCTATCCATCCTCGCTGGTGGGACATGCCGAGCCGATGGTGCGCCCTTCGGTCTCGACATGGTTCGACTTCGAAGGAGAACTCGCCGTCGTCATCGGCCGTGCCGGGCGGGCGATTCCTGAGGCCCGTGCGATGGACCACGTCGCGGGCTATACCTGCTTCAACGACGGATCGGTGCGGGATTACCAGCGCCACACGACTCAGTTCTGGGCCGGCAAGAACTTCGATCGCAGTGGTTCGATGGGGCCGTGGCTGGTTACCGCAGACGAATTCGGTAATCCCGCCGCGCAGTCGATGGTGACGAGGCTCAACGGCGCCGTCCTCCAGTCGACGCCGATCTCGGACCTCGCCTTCGATATCCCCAAGCTCATCGCCTACCTCTCCACCGTGTGCGAACTGGTGCCCGGCGACGTCATCGCCACCGGGACACCGAGCGGCGTAGGTCTGTTCCGCGAGCCCAAGCTATTCATGAAGGCGGGCGACCGCATCGAGGTCGAGATCTCCGGGATCGGGACATTGTCCAATCCCATTGTCGATGAAGGCTGAAGCCGTGACCATGCGGGCAATCCGGTTCGATGCTCCGGGCGGTCCGGATCTCCTCTATGTCGGGACGGCCGACACGCCCGTGCCTGGTCCAGGGGAGGTATTGATCAAGGCCCAGGCAGTGGGGGCCAACAGGCCGGACATCTGAGAGGCACACCGCCTGCTCGAAACCAACACCCACAACGGAAAGATCGTTCTGACGATGTCCCGGTCAAAGCTGTCGGGAACAGGAACGCCATTGAGGAGCCACGATGATCCAGGTGCATTTCAGGAGCCAGGACGGATCGGTCACATCAGTAGCCGGAGCGGATGGCGATTCCGTCATGGAGATCGCGCGCAACAACGGGGTTCACGGCATCGTCGCGGAGTGCGGAGGGTCGGCCATGTGTGCGACCTGCCACGTCTATGTCTCGCCGGACTGGCTCGAGCGGATTCCGCCAATGTCGGAGTTCGAAGACGAACTTCTTGAAGGGACGGGGGCCCCGCGGATGGAGAACAGCCGGCTCGGCTGCCAGATCAAGGTGAGCGACACGCTTGACGGGCTGGAAGTCACCGTGCCGGCTTCGCAGTATTGAGAGGCCGACGATGGGTCGCAAGGTCGTCATCGCAGACATCCTGAATTCCTTCGACACGCCGATCAATCCAGACGTTGCCCAAGCGCTTGCGGATGCGCCGCCGTAACCTGTCCACAGGTCGAACACCTCAGATCGAGATGTTGCGCGAGACACGGCAATGAAGGTTGCTTGGTTCGCAGTGTGCGCGAGAGGGAGAAACGATGTCGGCTTCTACGAAATCTGCGAGCCGGTTGGACAACCCGTCCGTCTACGATGTTGACATCTATTCCGACGAGGTCATTCGCGATCCCTACCCGCACTACCAGCGTATTCGCGATGCGGGAGCTGCGGTCTGGCTACCTGCAAACGGGCTGTGGGCGATCGGTCGCCACGCGGATGTGCGCGCAGGCCTCGCAGACCACGAGACTTTCACATCCGGAAATGGCGTATCGGGAAACGAGGCTGCCAACAGGATTGCACCCGGGAACCTGCTCGCCTCCGATCCGCCGCTTCACGATCATCTGCGCCGCATCGTCGCCGCGCCGTTGAGTCCGCGCGGGCTGAACGAAGTCAAAGGCCGCATCGAGGCAACGGCGGAGGATCTCGTCGACCGGCTGGTCCGGCGCGGCACCTTCGACGGCATGACGGACCTTGCGCAATACCTTCCCGTTTCCATCGTCTCCGAGCTGGTCGGAATGCCGGAACACGGGCGTGAGAACATGCTGCGCTGGGCGAGTGCGGTGTTCGACATGCTCGGCGGTGCCAATAAACGCGGCGAGGATGCGCTCGCCGTCGTCATGGAGATGCGGGCTTACACAGTCAACGAAGCCACGCGGGACAAGGTGCGGCCGGGCGGCTGGGTGTCCATGCTGTATGAGGCGGCCGACAAGGGCCTCATTCGTCCCGAGCAGGTGCAGATGCTGATGCGGGATTACCTTGGGCCCAGTCTCGATACGACGATCTTCGCGACCGGTCACCTTTTGTATCTTTTGGGGACCAATCCCGAGCAGTGGCAGATGATCCGCGACGATCCCAGCCTGATACCCAATGCGATCAACGAGGCGGTCAGGGTGGAGTCGCCGATCAGGGGGTTTACCCGCTATCTCGCCAGCGAGAAGTTGGTCGGTGATACTCTGATCCCGAAAGGCTCGCGGGTGCTGATGCTCTATGCGTCGGCCAACCGGGACGAGCGGCGTTGGGAAAAGCCCGAAACCTTCGACGTGAAGCGGGTGCTGACCGATCACGTCGGCTTTGGGCACGGCATTCATTCATGCGCGGGGATGCAGTTGGCCAGGCTTGAGATCCGCAGCATTCTCACCTCGATGGTGAGGCGGGTGAAACGGATCGAGGTGGGTCATCCTGTCCTGACGATGAACAATGTCCTCAGAGGTTACGAACATCTGCCGGTGAGTTTCATCGCAAACTGAAATCTGTTTGGCGTTCCGCGATTGGTTTGAATCAGATCAAGCGCGCAACGCGGGACGTTGCGGCAGACTTCTTGGCGACTTCGGATAATGCTTGTCTTCAAAATCCCACAAGGTCACCGCCCTTGAGCCCCAGAATCTTCCGTGCCTCGGCGGGTGTGGCGACCTCGTGGCCCAGTTCGGTCAGAATGGTGCGGATCTTGGCCACCTGTTCGGCATTTGAACCGGCCAGCCTGCCGCGGCCGATATAGAGCGAGTCCTCCAGCCCAACGCGCACCGAGCCGCCGAGCATTGCCGCCTGCGTGGCGAAGGGTATCTGGAAGCGCCCGGCGGCCAGCACCGACCATCTGTAATCGGTGCCGAACAGGCGGTCGGCGGTGCGCTTCATGAACATCAGATTGTCCATGTCCGGTCCAATGCCGCCGAGGATGCCGAAGATCATCTGTACGAAGAAGGGCGGCTTCACCAGGCGGCGGTCGACGAAATGCGCGAGGTTGTAGAGATGCCCGACGTCGTAGCATTCATGCTCGAACTTGGTGCCGTGCTGGTCGCCCAGCAGCTTCAAAATGCGTTCGATGTCGCGGAAGGTGTTGCGGAAGATGAAATCGTCCGTGCCGCGCAGATAGGGCTCCTCCCACTCGTACTTCCAGGAGGAATAGCGTTCGGCCAGCGGAAAGATGCCGAAGTTCATCGAGCCCATGTTGAGCGAGCACATTTCGGGCTTTGCCTGAAGCGGCGCGGCCAGCCGTTGCTCGACCGTCATGTTCAGTCCTCCGCCGGTCGTGACGTTGATTACGGCATCCGTCGCCTGCTTGATGCGCGGCAGAAACTGCATGAACACGGCCGGGTCCGGAGTCGGGCGGCCGTCTTTCGGATCGCGGGCATGCAGGTGCAGGATGGCAGCCCCCGCCTCCGCCGCTTCGATGGACTGGCGGGCGATGTCGTCTGGCGTGAACGGCAGCGCATCCGACATGGTTGGCGTATGTATACCGCCAGTTACGGCACAGGTGATGATGACTTTCTTTGACAGGTCGACCATGTCTCGTTTCTCCAGAAATCAGTCACGGAACACGACACGCCGTCGCACCGGCACCAGCGTCACGCCCGTGCGTTGCGACACCCATCCCCACAAGCCCTTGGGCGCGCGCAGCATGACGAGGATGGCGACAGCGCCCAGCACCATCAGGTAGGTGGTGCCGAGATCGGCCAACGTCTCACGCAGCAGGAAGAACAGGATGGTGCCGACGATCGGTCCCTCGATCGTGCCGATGCCGCCGATCACTGCAATGAAGATGACGTAGGCGGTCCAGTCATTCACGCTGAAGGCCGCGTCCGGCGAGATGCGCAGCTTCTGCAGGAAGATCATCGCGCCAGTCATCGCGGTCAGCCCAGCCACTGTGACGTAGACAGTCAGCTTGGTGCGCCAGATGTCGATGCCAAGGCTCTCGGAGGCGATTTCGCTGTCGCGCAGCGCGGTGAGCGCCAGACCGGCGCGGGAGCGCAGCAGCGCGATCACGTAAGCCACCGCTACGACGGCGATGGCAAGCGCCGTCCAGTAGATTGCCATCTCCCGCAGCGCCCGGTCGGCCGCCATGCCGGTAACCACGCCGGCGGGCAGGCTGGTGCCCGAGCCGCCGCCGAGCGACGAAACCTGTGCAAAGGAGAGGCGGAACACCTCCGCCAGCACCCATGTGCCGATGGCGAAATAGGCGCCCTGCAGGCGAAAGAGCAGCGGCGCGATCGGCAGCGCGATGAGTGCACCTGCCACACCGGCGAGCGGCACGGCGACGAGCGGGTGCACGCCGAGGAACATGGCAAATGCGAACAGCGCATATCCGCCGAAGCCGACAAAGGCTTGCTGTCCCACGGAGACGAGCCCGGCATAGCCGGCCATGAGGTTCCACAGCGTCGCTAGCGCAACGAAGGAGTAGATTTCGCCGAGCAGCCGCATATTGGCCCGCCCGGCCCACCAGGGTGCTGCGATCAACACGACCAGCAGAACCAGGGAGACCAGCGCGGTGACGCGGCTCGTTCGGGTGGAACGCTCGATCTGAAAAGCGGCCGCCATTAGTCCATCCTCGGGAACAGGCCGCGCGGCTTCAGCGCCAGCACCAGGAAAAAGACGAGATGACCGGCGAGGATTTGCCAGCCGGGCGAAATCTGTGCGCCGATCGCCTGTGCGACCCCGAGGACGACACCACCGGCCAGCGTACCCCAGAGATTGCCGAGTCCGCCGATGATGACGGCCTCGAAACCGAAGATCAGGCGCGCCGGTCCGGCGGACGGATCGAAATTGGTACGGATGGCGAGGAAAATGCCGGCAATGGCCACCACCGCAGCGGAAAGCGCCATCGCCATGCCGAACACATGGTTGCGGTCCAGCTTCATCAGCTGCGCTATTTCGGGATCGTCGGAGGTCGCACGGAAAGCACGGCCGAGACTGGTACGGTAGAAGATGAGCTCAAGGCCGAGGATGACCAGCACCGAGGCCGCGAATATCACCAGCGGCAGCACGCCGAGACTGATGCCCGGCGCCAGATGGAAGCTCGCCGTCTCGATGCTGCCCGCCGCCAGTCGGCGGCTATCGGCCGTGAAAGCGACAAGAAGACCGTTCTGAAGAATGACGGAAATGCCGAATGTGACGAGCAGCGGCGACAACAGGTCTTGGCCGATAGTCGGATTAAGCAGCAGCCGTTGCATGGCGTAGCCGAGCACGGCCATCAGCGGCACCACGATCACCGCCGAGGCGAGCGGGTGGAGACCCGTTGCCTGCACGACCACCAGCGCCAGATAGGCGGCCGCGACAATCATGTCGCCATGCGCGATATTAACCAGGCGCATGACGCCGAAGATCAGCGAGAGGCCCGCGGCAAACAGCGCATAGAGTCCGCCTATCAACACGCCTTGCAGGATTGCATTGACCCATTCCATCAGTGAGCCGTCCCAAAATAGGCGGCGGTGACGGCCGCGCGATCATGCTCGTCTGGCCGCCCGGCGAGCGACACCCGCCCCTCCTGAAGACAGGCGAAACGCTGTGCCACGGCAAGCGCGCGGCTCACGTCCTGCTCGACCATGATGGCCGAAACGCCGGTTGCGACAATGGCCGGAAGCACGGCGTAGATGTCGCGGATGACAACCGGAGCGAGGCCGAGCGAAATCTCGTCGAACAGGATCAGTCTGGGGTTTGCCATCAGCGCACGGCCGATTGCGACCATCTGCTGCTGTCCGCCCGACAGCGCGGTGCCAGGGTTCTTCCGCTTCTCCTTCAGGATCGGGAACAGGCCGTAGACTTTCTCCAGCGACCACGGGCCGGGCAGCGCCCGCTCACCGCCGATGATCAGATTTTCTTCGACACTCAGCGAACGAAACAGGCGGCGGCCCTCCGGCACGAGGCCGACCCCCAACGCCGCGATACGGTCCGGCCGCATGCCGCCGATAGCGGTGTCGGCGAAGCGCACCATGTCCGGTTTGCACGGCACAAGGCCGGTGACGGCCTTGAGCAACGTGGTCTTGCCCGCGCCGTTGGCGCCGATCAGCGCCAACGTCTCGCCGGGCTGAACCTGCAGGTCGATGCCAAACAGCGCCTGGAAGTCGCCATAGCCGGCTTTGAGGCCGCTCAGCGCGAGGATCGGCTCAGCCATGTGCTGTCTCCCCCTCTATGCCCATGTAGATCGCCGCCACTTCCGGACTTGCCATGACCGCGCGTGGGTCGCCCTCGGCGATTTTCTTCCCAAAGTCGATGACGGCGATGCGGTCGACGACCGCGAGCAGCGCGTGCACCACGTGCTCTATCCAGATGATTGACACGCCCTCGGCACGGATGCCGTTGATCGTCTCGACAAGTTCCCGGCATTCCGGTTCCGTCAGCCCGCCGGCAATTTCATCAAGCAGCAGCAGCGTCGGGTCGCTGGCCAGCGCGCGTGCCAGTTCGAGCCGCTTGCGGTCGAGCAGCGTCAGATCGCCGGCATAGGTATTCGCCTTGCGCTTCAAGCCCGTCAGTTCCAGCACCGCGACGGCGCGGGTCTCGCTGGCACGCTCCGTGGCACGTCGCCCGAAGGTCGCGCCGACCAGGACGTTCTCATAGGTCGTCATGCCCGTGAACGGGTGCGGGATCTGGAAAGAACGGGCGATGCCGAGATGGCACCGCGCCCGGGCCGGCAGGCTCGTCACGTCCTGTTCGTCGAAGACGATCTTGCCGGCGTCCGGATTCACCGTACCGGCAATCAGGTTGAAAAGCGTCGTCTTGCCGGCGCCGTTCGGGCCGATAATGCCTAGCGCTTCGCCGCGCGCGAGCGAGAGCGACACTCTGTCGGTGACCTGTAGGGCGCCATAGCGCTTGCTCAAGTCCGTGGCGGCGAGAATGGACACGCGGAATTTCCCGTTGCTAGGGCCGGATACGCAAACGCCCGGCCAGCTTCGTCACGCCAGAAGGATAAGGTCACCGCCTGTCGGTATCTGCGGCGCGTTGGCGTTGGTCGTCACCACGAGGTCCACCTTGTCGCCCTGCTTTTGCCACTGGCCGGCGACTAGAGGGGTCTTGGTCACGTTCTTGACCGGACCCTTCGACCAGTCCACCGGTCCGACGATCGTCTCCATCGCGGTGGCCCGGATCGCCTCGACGATGGCAGCCGGATCCTCGAGATCGGCACTGCGCCTGACTACGTCGGCAACCACCTCGAACAATGCGTGCTTGAAGCCGATCGGCTGCGTCCAGGGACGTTCGGTCGCGGCGGTATAGTCGTCGGCGAGTTGACGCGCGCTCTCGCCGGTCAGGCTCGACTTGAAGGGGTGGTTTGGCGTCCACCAGATTTCCGACGACAGCCCGACGCCGCGCTCACCGAGTGAGGCGATGACAGAGGGGAACAGCAGCGCCTTGCCGATCGTCACTATCTTCGGCTTGAAGCCCTGCTGGCCTGCCTGGCTCCAGAAACTCGTGAAGTCCGGCGGAATCATATTGCCGGTCACGATCTCAGCGCCGGCATCCTTGAAGGCGGAAATCTGCGCCGTGAAATTGTCGGAGAGCGGTTGGTAGCGGCCGGGGTCGGTGAGCTTGAAGCCGGCGCCTTCGAGCGGCTTGGGAAATCCGCGTTCGGCGTCGCCCCAGGCGTTGCCGTCGGCGTCGTTCGGGAACAGGCCGCCCACCTTCTTGGCCACCCCGTCGTGATTCCAAAGCGCAAGGAACGAGGCGATGACGTCTTCCAGTCCCCAGAAGAAATGGTAGGTCGATTCGAAACCCTTATCCGGCACGCCGTTGCGCCCGAAGAAATAGGGCTGCCACGGGCAGTCGGTGGTGATGCACGGCGTACCGTTTACCTCGGCCTGATCGGAGACGGGATTGACGGTGTCGGGCGTCGAGGCGGCGACGATGATGTCCACCTCGTCCTTGAGGATCAGCTCCGACGCAACTTCGGACGCACGATTGGGATTGGACTGGCTGTCCTTGGAGATGATCTCGACCGCCCAGCTTTTGCCGTTATTCTCGATGCCAGCGGAAAACGCCTTGGAGATGCCGCCGAGGATGTGATCGTCGGCTTCAGCGAAGCCGGCGAGCGGACCGGTGCGCGGGCTGACGTGACCGACCTTCAACGTAGGCGTGTCGGCATAGGCGCGTGTGCCGCGCAATGTCGCAGGCATGGCGAGTGCGGTTGCCGCCGTGGCCATGAAGGCCCGACGTGACAGGGCGGGCAGGGTATTGCGTCCAGAAGTCATGTTCTCCTCCCAGAGATGACGATTGGTCTTAGTAAGAGGTGTCACCGCTATACTGGCGGTAGAGGATCGGCAGGAACTCGGCCAGGTAACCCATCTCCTCCGTAGCGTGCCGATGCAGCCGGCGCGCCAGTTCTTCAGTTACCGCCGTGCGGCGGATTGTGTCCGTTTCCTCTTGCGTGAACGGCTTCGCCGGGTCGCGGCTCTCGACGTGGCCGAGGAAGAAGCGCGAGCGCATCTCGCAGCCATAGTCGGTGTCCCGCACGAAGTGTGTCATGCGGCCGAGATTGATGGGCGCGTCCAGCGAGCCAATCTTGGCGCAGACCGCGACACCGCCAAACCCTCGATAGCGTGCCGCGTCGAAAAACTCCGTGGGGTCGCGGAAATTGATGCGCAGCCGGTAGACCGGGCCATCTGCACCGCCGAGATACTCGTGTACCAGATGGCTGGAACCGATGTACGTGCCCGCCTGCCGCTCCTCCCAGTTGCTGAACAGATGATCGTCGGGGTGCCAGAGCTTGTATTGCTCCGTTCCACCCAGCCAGCCGAACCACCAGTCCACCATCTTGGCGCGCGAGCCCGGCATGCGGGTCAACGCGCAGACGGTTCTGAACCCGTCGTCATAGGCAGCGACGCCGGACTCCAGCGGCAGGTAGCCTCGGTCGAGCAGATCGTTGATAGCTTCGAAGCGCATCTCTAGAGCTCCGTGTCGCCGGTGGCCTGGCGATAGAGGACAGGCAGAAATTCGGCCAGGTAGCCCATCTCCTCCGTAGCGTGCTGATGCAGGCGTCTCGCAAGCTCGTGGGTAACGCGCTCGGCACGCAATTGCGCCGCTTTCTCCTTCGAGAAGGGAGCGGTCGCATCCCGGCTCGCCAAATCGCCGAGGAAGAAGCGCGAACGCATCTCGCAGCCGAAGGATGTGTTGCGAACGAAATGGATCGTGCGGCCATGGTCCACCGGAGACTCCAGTGAGCCTGTCCGCGCGCAGATGGCGACGCCGTCGAAGTCATCATACGCGTCGGCGTCCAGGAACTCGGAAGGGTCGCGGAAATTGATCCTGAGCTTCATCAGCGGGCCGTCGCTTCCCGCCATATATTCGTGCACGAGATGACTTGCGCCGATGTAGCTGCCAGGCGTGCGGTTTTCCCAATCGCTGAACACATGATCGCGAGGATGCCAGATCTTGTATTGCTCGGTGCCGCCTAGCCAGCCGAACCACCAAGCCACCATTTTGGCGCGGCAGCGCGGCATGCGCGTCAACGCGCAGACGGTACGGTAGCCGTCCTCGAAATCGATGATCCCGGACTCAACCGGCAGATAGCCGGGTTGAAAGAGTTGGTTGGCGTCCTCGAATCGCATGGAGCTGTTCACAAGGCGACCAGGCCGCCCGATGCGGCGATCGGTTCCTTCGTCGGGTTCGCACGAATGATGAGTTCGAACTTGTCGCCCGACTTCATCCACTGGCCGCCGACAATCGGCATCTTGGTCACGTTCTTGATAGGCGAGCCTTCCCATTTCACGCGCCCGGCCACGGTCTCATGGTCGGTCGCCTTGATAGCCCCTACCACCGCGTCACGGTCTGACGGGTCGCCGGAGCGCGCCAGCACG
The DNA here is from genome assembly GCF_024699925.1 of Mesorhizobium sp. J428. Classification (NCBI taxonomy): domain Bacteria; kingdom Pseudomonadati; phylum Pseudomonadota; class Alphaproteobacteria; order Hyphomicrobiales; family Phyllobacteriaceae; genus Mesorhizobium; species Mesorhizobium sp. J428. The sequence goes on along the minus strand of NZ_JAJOMX010000001.1, from coordinate 546,518 downwards.
TCCAGCGCGATCTCGAACAGCGCGTGTTTGGATCCGAGCAATTGTATCCACTGTCGCCCCGTCTCCTGCTCCCAGGCCGAACAGAGGCTTTCGGGCGTTTCGCCGGTGGCCGCCGATCTGTAGGGATAGGTGCGATGCCAGCTCACCTCGGCCGAGAGGCCGTTGCCGATACCGCCGATCGTCTGCAGCGTCTTGGGCAGGAGCAGCGTCTTGCCGATGGATGCGACCTTAGGCTTGAACCCCTGCTGAGCCGCCTGAGTCCAGAAGGCGAAGAATTCCGGAGGGACCATCGTCGCCACGACAATGTCAACGCCAGCTTTCTTGAACGCGGTGATCTGCGCCGTGAAGTCGTCGGCCATGGGCGTATAGCGCCCGGCATCCACACCCTGGTAACCCGCTTTGGCTAGCGCCGCTGGAAAGCCGAATTCGGCGTTGCCCCAGGCATTTCCGTCCGCATCATTGGCGAACATCATGCCAACCTTCTTGTTCGTCTCGATGGTCTGCCAGAGCGCCAAGTAGGCGGCGATGACGTCCTCAAGCCCGAAGGCGAACAGCCAACTCCAGTCGAAGCCTTTCTCCGGCGTGCTGTTGCGTCCGAAGACGAAGGGCTGCCAGGGGCAGGAATTGGCGACCATCGGCACGCCGTTCACCTCTGCCTGGTCGGCTACGGGATTGACGGTGTCCGGGCCGCCGGCAGCGATCAGCAGATCGACATTGTCGTCCAGGATGAGCTGGCTCGCTACTTCCGACGCGCGGTTGGCGCTGGATTGACTGTCCTTGATGACGAATTCGACCGGACGGGTAACGTCCTTCGTCGCGATGCCGGCAGCAATCAGCTTTTCGAACCGCTTCAAGATGAACGGATCGGGTTCGCCGAAGAAGGCAAGCGGCCCGGTTTGCGGGGTCACAAAGCCGATGCGCACCGGCTCGCTCGAGGCAAACGATTTCGAGACACGCAACACAGCCGGCGCTGCGAGCGTAGCGGTCAACCCTGCCAGAAACGTCCTCCGCGGCAGCACCTTCCGAAATGGATTATGCATTCGATCCTCCCAGACCAGAGATGGACTTCTTCAAGTGGTCGAATACCCGGGCGCGCAGCGCCGCGGCCTCTGCCGGCGTCCAGGCGCGGAAACCTTCCCCCGTCTTCATCCCGAGCCGGTTCTCGTTCACGAGTTTCGACAGATAAGGCGAGGGCGAGGGCGAACGATCGAGATGCGGCAGCACCACCTTATGGATGTCGAGCGTGAGGTCGGTGCCGACGAGATCGGCGTTCTCGATCGGGCCTAACACGGCAAGCCGGCGCCCGAAGCTCGCCTTGACGACCGCGTCGACTGTCTCGGCATCTGCGATGCCATCCGCGACGATGGCGATGGCCTCGCGCCATAGTGCGTGCTGGAGGCGGTTGCCTACGAAGCCGGGCACGTCCTTTTTGACATGCACCGGCTCCTTGCCGACCGCGCGAAGCAGCGTGATCATCCGATCGATTGCCTTCGGATCCGTCGTTGCCGTGCCGACAACCTCGACCAGTGGTACGAGGAAGGGCGGATTCCACCAATGCGTGCCGAGTATCCGATCGCTCGTTTTCAGCCCCTCGGCGATTTGCGTGATCGGGATGACGGACGTGTTCGAGGCCAGGAGTGCGTCCGGGCGCGACAGGCGTACTTAGGTCGGCGAAGAGGGCGCGTTTCAGTTCGAGCTTCTCGGGCGCCGCCTCGATGACGATCTCGGCGTTTTGCACGGTTTCGGCCAGGTCGACATGGTCGCTGACCCGATCTTCCGCGCCGTTCTCCATTCCGAGCTGATCGAGATTGGCCCGGATGCGCGACCGCAAGGTGGCGAGCGACTCCGCATGGGAATCGTAGACCCGTACCGAGTGTCCGGCGGACGCGAAGACCTGAGCGATGCCATGCCCCATCAGGCCGGCGCCGACGACCGCGATGGTTTTGTGCCGCGTGCTCATCCGGACGTGTATCCTCCGTCGGCGTAGAGGATGTGGCCCGTGTAGAAGTCCGAGGCACGGGAGGCGAGGAAGAGGAGGGGACCGGCTAGATCTTCGGGTTCGCCGAGCCGGCCCTTCGGCACGCGGGCGAGGAAGCCGTTGCGCACGGCGCGGGCGTTGTCGGTGTCCTCGAACATCCACGCCGTCAGCGGCGAGCGGAAGACGGTCGGCGCGATGGCGTTGACCGTGATGCCGCTCGCACCGAGCTCGCAGCCCAAGGCCCTGGTGAGGCCGTCGACTGCAGACTTTGACGCGCAATATGCGGTGTACCCCGGCCGGGTGGCCCAGCAGGCCGCGTGCCGATGACATCAGCACGATCTTGCCGCCGTCGCCCTGTGCCAGCATCTGTCTGGTTGCGGCGCGCGCCATCAGCCAGGACTGGGTGACGTTCGCATCCATCACGTCAAGGAAGCGGCCGGGCGCCATGTCGTTGATTTTCGCAACGTCGTTCTTGCCGGAGGCGACCACCAGAATGTCCACGCGGCCGAAGTGCGCGACCGTTTCGACGACGATCTTGTCGCAGGCTGCTTCGTCCCACGGCCGAGCGTTGAGGCAGAGCGTTTCAGCTTCACCGCAGGCCGCGGCCGTCTCGGCGAGCGCTGCGGCATTGCCGGCGACCAGCGCGAGCTTGGCGCCGGCGCCGGCGAGCGTCTCGGCCGCCACGACCCCGAATGCGCCAGACGCGCCGGTGACGATCGCCACCCTGCCGGCGATGTCGAACAGCGAAAGCGGGTTCTTCAGCGCGCTCACGATATATGTCCCGGCGGATAGGGGATGATGACCAGCATGGTGCAGACGCGGTTGGCGCGGTTGACGATCTCGCGTAACTCGTGCGGGGCGACGGTGCAGGAATCGAGCGGTCCGAGCACGGTCTCCACGCCGTCCGCGATGACGGTCATCTCGCCATCAAGCACGACATAGACCTTCTCGAACGGCGTGGAGTCCGGCCCGGCACCACCTCCCGGGAGGAATTGCGAGAGGCCGACCCACTGGTTCCGCGGTCCGCCCGGCTCGAAGCCCTGGAGCCTCAGCCCGACGACTCCGCGGTGGTTCGGCGCGTCGTAGGGCTTGGCGTCGGCAAAGCGTCTGGTCAGCATCAGAAGGCCTCGCCCTTCTCGATACGGTAGTTCTGGCCTCGGTCGATCATTGCGACCAGGCGGATGATACAGCCGTCGCCGCGGTCCCAGTTGATCGGGAAGAAGGCAAAGGTGCAGCGCTTTCCCGTGACAGCGTCGAGATCGCCGCCGACATTTTCGATGCCGAGAATGCCGGCCTTGAAGATTTTCTGGTGAACCGGCTCCCATTCGGGGAAATCGTCCTGCCAGTCGCGGCCGCCCGACCATTCCTTATATTCTGCGGCCAAGTGAGGCAGCAGTGGCCCGTTGCGCTGCGGGCCGATCGCTGTGGCCAGGGGATGGTCGTTGGCCTGCGTGTCGTGACCGACCACCTTGACGCCCTTTTCGATCATCCAGTCGGCGGCCGACGGCACGAAGCCGGGGCAATAGGCGAAATAGTCACCGTCCTCGTATACCTTGTGCCAGCCTGTGTTGATGATCAGCACGTCGTTCTTGCGGATCGCCTTGCCGCAGGCCTTCTCGAGATCGTCGCCTGTGATGGGCTCCCACTTCTTCTTTGGCAGCGACACTACGATGCCAGACCCGAAGAAATGCGGTAGCGGCACCTCGTCGATGAAAGGCGTGCCCTGAACCACATGCGCCGGTGCATCGATGTGGGTGGTGACGTGCATGGTCGTCGTGATCGTCTGCGACAGCACGCCAGACTTGGCCATGTAGTGCATACGCTCGATGCGCACGTCGCGGAAATAGGGCCAGTTCGGGCACTGGAAGCCGAAACGGTGCGACAGATTGTAGAACTCGATGCCCATCGGGTTGTCGAGGTTGGACTGAAACTCGATTCCGCGAACAGTTATCGACATGGACAATTCTCTCCGTTCGCCCGGGTGTCTCCGGGCGGTGCAGCACGCATGAAATTTTCCGATGCTCCTCCCAGAGCATGTATTGCCAAACGCTATGCCTGACTTGTATTGCGGTCAATATGTACCGCATTGCGGGATGAAGAGGACAAAGGTGATATCTCGTCGAACTTCCAGCGCCTCGCCTGCCGAGGATCGAAACGGCATTCAGGTCATCGCCCGCGCAGCGGCTGTCTTGCGTGCCTTGAAGGGTTCGTCTGGCATGAGCCTAGGCCAGATTGCCGAGCGCGTCGGTCTGCCGCGCTCGACGGTGCAGCGCATCGTCCGTGCTCTGCTGGCGGAGCGCCTGGTCATCAGTTCCAGCGGCGGCACCGGGATAAGGCTCGGCCCCGAACTTCACGCGCTGTCGGAGGCCGCGCGATTCAATGTAGTCGATCTGATGCGGCCGCTGCTCCAGCGTCTTTCGGCGCAGACCGAGGAAACGGTCGATCTCTCCGTCCTGCGCGACGGCAGGATGGTCTTCATCGATCAGGTGTCCGGCTCGCACCGTCTGCGCGCGATCTCGGCGGTGGGAGAGGCCTTTCCGCTCGCCACGACCGCCAATGGCCGCTCATGCCTGGCGCTTATGGACGATGACGCCGCGCTGCAACTGGTCAGCGCAGAGGTCGGCCCCGAGAAGGCGAAGAAGGTGATCGCGATGCTGGCCGACATACGCCGAAGCGGCCTTGCCTTTGACGAGGATGAGCACACGCTGGGTATCTCAGCCGTCGGCTTCGGGTTCGTCGACCTGAAGGGCGACTGCTATGCCGTCTCGGTGCCGATCCCCACTAGCCGCTTCGCCGCCCAGCGCGAGCGCGTCTCGGCAGCGCTGCGGCTGTTGAAACAACCGGTGGAAACGCTGCTGGGCAAGTAGCGCCAGATCGAAGTCATCCCCGCCGACCGCGCCGGGCCATCCTGATGTTGTCGACGAGTACATGGCGGGGGGAGCGCGTGCGACAGTGCAGATAAACGTCGCCTTCGAAGCCAACTCAGTGGCGCGGCACCTGGTCCTATAAGGCCGGTTGCCGTTCCGAACTTGATCCTCGGCAACGCTGCGCGGCTGAGGGCCGTTTTGGAGATCGCAGCCAGGTCCGCTCCCTGCGATCCGTATTCGGGAGTTGCTGCATCCCAATCGACCCTCGGAAAGACAGCATGTTAACGAGTTGGCGTATCCGACAGGTCTGTCTCCGGATCTGTGCAGAACGTGCCTCTATGGGCTCTGTCCCAGCGTTTCTGGTCGTTCCAAATGGGTAGGATGCCGGCCTTTCCGGTTTGACAGCGCAAAAATTACTTAATATGTTAAATCAGTGACGGCCCCAGCCGTTGCGAACGGGAGGATTCTACACATGAGAAGCGCTTTGGTGGCCGGCCTAGTTGCCGCCGCGATGATCACGCCTGCTTACGCGCAAGAGAAGGAGATCCGGGTCTCATTCTGGATTCCGCCGACCCATGTTCTGGTCAAGACCTTCGAGGAATGGGGAAAGTCGCTGACGGAAGCGTCTGGCGGCACGATCAAGGTCACGCTCTTCCCGGCCGAGCAATTGGGCAAGGCTGTCGATCAATACGACATGGCGCGCGACGGTATCGCCGAGATGACGATGGTCGCGCCGGCCTACAACAGTGGCCAGTTCCCCATCTTCCTGCTCGACGAGGTGCCGTTCCTCTTCAGCAACAGCACGAAGGGCGTTCGCGCGCTGCACGAATGGTATCTCAACTACGCCGATCTGGAGATGCCCGAGGTCAAGCTCTGTGTCATGGCCATGCATCATCCGGCGACGCTGCACATGAAGTCGGAGCAGGTGAAGGCGCCTGCCGACATGAACGGAAAGAAGCTCCGCGTGGCCGGCGCCACCTCGGTGGCCTATGTCACGGGGCAGGGGGCGACGACCGTCCAGGCGGCCCTTCCGGAGGTGCGCGAGCTCGTCGAGCGTGGCGTGGTCGACGGCATCACCTTCCCCTGGGACCTGTCCGTCATCAACTCCAAGGACAGCCTCAAATATCACGTCGACCTGCCGATCTATATCGGCACGCAGGGCTTCGTTCTCAACAAGCCGTTCTATGACGGGCTGACGGATGCGCAGAAGGCGGCGGTGGACTCGCACTGCACGCCAGAATGGTCCGAGAAGTTGTCGACGCCGTGGGCGGAGCGCGAGCTCAAGGCCAAGGCGGATCTGATCGCCGATCCCGGTCATGTCGTCTACAAGCCGAGCGAGGAAGAAACCAAGCAGTGGGTCGCGGCCGGCGACAGCATTCGCGAGAAGGCGGTAGCGGCGGTGTCCCGCTACAAGCTCGACGGCAACAAGCTGCTCGATGAACTGAAGAAGAAGCTCGCCGAATACGGCGCCGGCTTCTGATCTTCCAGCGCGACGGGCATACGCCATGCTTTCACGTTTTCTCTCCGCCATCGACGTCGTGTCCGGTCTACTGCTAGGGTGTGTCGTCGCGCTGACCTTCATCGAGGCATCTCTGCGCTACCTGTTCGGAGTGCAGGTTCCGGATGCCTACTCCCTCTCCGGCTACGCGCAGGGCGTAGCCATCTTCTGGGGCATCGCCAGCGCGACCTATGCGGGCAGGCACATCAATGTCGATATCCTCTGGGATGCGGCAAATGCGTTGAACCGGCTCCGCATCGATGTGTGCGCCGCAGTCGTATCGGGCCTGTTTCTGGGCACGATGGCTTACATGCTCACTCTGAAGGTCCTGCGCAGCAGGGCAAGTTTCGAAGTCACAAACGAGCTTCAACTTTCGGTGTGGCTGTTCCTCGCGGCAGCGGCCGCAGGCGCCGCCTTCGCGTCGATCGTCGCATTCGTGCGCGCCTATCGCCTGGTTCGCGGCACACTCACAGCCTGACGAGAGTTTTCATGAGCAACACGTTCATCGCCATCGGCGGCTTCGTCATCATGTTCGCCCTGATGGCACTGCGCGTGCCTATCGGCTTCTCGATGGGTATCGCCGGCGTGATCGGCTTCGCCGGGGTCAACGGCTTCTGGCCTGGCCTCAATCTCCTGATGAACTCGCCTTTCCGGACCGTCACCGACTACACACTCTCGGTGATACCGATGTTCGTGCTGATGGGCATCTTCGCCACGGCCGGCGGGATGAGCCGCGAGTTGTTCCGCGCCAACAAGGCCTGGTTCGGGCATCTCAAGGGCGGGTCCATCATCTCCACCATTCTGGCTTGCGGCGGCTTTGCCGCCATCAACGGCTCGTCGGTTGCTACGGCCGCGACGATGACCACCGTTGCGCTGCCGGAGATGCGCGAACAGGGCTATGATCCCGGGATCTCGGCCGGCGCGATCGCTGCAGGCGGAACGCTGGGCATCATGATCCCGCCGTCCGTCGTCATGCTGCTCTACGGCATCCTGACGGACCAGAACGTGTCGAAGCTGTTCATGGCGGGTATCCTGCCGGGCCTTCTCGCCATCGTCATGTATATCGCCACCACACGGATCGTGATCCACTTCCGGCCAGAGCTTTGCCCCGTGGGCGCGCGCAGTCCCTGGAGCGAACGCATCGACTCGCTGAAGGACATCTGGGCCACGCTTCTTCTCTTCGCTGTTGTCGTGGGAGCCATGTACGGCGGCTTCGTTACTGTCACGGAGGCGGCGAGCGTCGGTGCGGTCGGCGCAATGGTGATCGGCATACTGCGCGGCCGGCTTGGGCCGAAGCGGATACTGCGATGTCTCGTGGAGGCGTTGCAGACCAGCGCATCGATCTTCGTGATCGCCGTGGGCGCCTATCTCTTCGGCTATTTCCTCACCGTGACGCAGACGACCCAGAAGCTGACGGATCTTCTCGTGCACCTGCCGGTCGGCCCCTATGGCGTGCTCGCGCTGATCCTGGTCGTCTACCTCATCATGGGCGCGCTCATGGACGAGCTGGCGATCATCCTGCTGACGGTACCCATCATCTATCCGGTGATCGTGGCGCTCGGTTTCGACCCGATCTGGTTCGGAGTGATCATTGTCATGGTCGTGACGCTCGGACTTATCCTGCCCCCGGTCGGCATGAACGTGTTCGTCATCAATTCGATCTCGAGAGATGTTTCGTTAGGGCAGATCTATCGCGGCGTGATGCCGTTCATCGCGTCGGACATCCTACGGCTCATCATCCTGGTCCTGTTCCCGTGGATCTCGCTGGCGATTCCGAATTCGATGAACTGAGAGAAGGATCAATGACCGACATAATCGCGGCGCCGGGGCCGGTGGGATTTCTCGGCCTCGGAGCCATGGGCAGCGGCATGGCTGCGACGCTTGCCCGCAACGGGTTCACAGTAAAGGCGCATGACCTATCCGAAGAGCGCAGGCGCGAGTTCGAGCAGGCGACCGGGCAGGCGGCAGCCACATCGCCCACGGATGCGCTGAGCGATGTGGCGGCGGTGGTGCTGATGCTGCCCGATGGGAGTTTTGTGCGGCGAGCGCTGCTCGGCGAGGGCGATGGGGAGCGGCCGATCGCGGTGTCACGGCCCGACATGCTGATAATCGATTGCTCATCTTGCGCTCCGTCCGACACCCAATCGCTGGCAGCGGATCTGCGGGAGCTCGGCTTCGCGATGGTGGATTCGCCGGTCTCAGGCGGTGTTCCCGGTGCGCGCGCCGGAACGCTGACGATGATGGCCGGCGGCCCGGAGGATGCCGTGCGCCGCGCAGATGCGATCCTTCGCGGCATGGGCCGCACCGTCTTCCACACCGGCCCTTCGGGCTCCGGCCACGCAATGAAGACGCTGGTCAACTATATCGGCACCAGCCAGATGCTGCTCGACTTCGAGGCGCTGCTGATCGGCCAACGGTTCGGGCTGAAGCCGGCGACGATGGTCGAGATCCTCAACGTCTCCTATGCGAAGAATCTCTCGACCGAGATCGTGCTGGCGCAGCAGATCCTGTCCGAGCGGTTTGCGCACAATTTCAGCCTGGCGCTGGCGACCAAGGATGCGCGGATCGCGGCCGAGACCGCAGAGGCAGTAGGCTTCGGAGAGACCACGCCGCGGCATTTCGCCCGCGTGCTGGGGAATGCCCTGGCAACGATCGGCGATACCGATCTCACGCGTGTCTACCAATATCTCGACAGCCTCTGGGGCCGTCAGCCCGCAAACAGCCGACCGGAAGAGCAGCCATGAACATGCAGGTAACCTCCCTCGCCATCGACAAGGCCCGCGCGTGGATCGCGCGGCCCAAGAGGATGATGATCGACGGCCGCTGGGTCGAAGCGGAAAACGGCGGGAACTTCGATACGCTTGATCCTTCCGACGGGTCGGTGCTGTGCTCCGTTCCGCGCGGCACGGAAGCGGACATCGATCGCGCCGTTGCGGCCGCGCGCAAGGCCTTCGAAGGCCCATGGCGGAAGATCACCCCGGCGCAGCGCGCGGCGATGATGTGGCGTCTGGCCGAACTGATGGATCTCCACCGGGAGGAACTGGCGATCCTGGAGACGCTCGACAACGGCAAGCCGTTGCGGGTCTCGCTTGGTATGGACGTGCCGTTCGCTGCCGAGCGTCTACGCTACAATGCCGGCTGGGCGACCAAGATCAACGGAGAGACGCCGCCGATGTCGTTGCCGGGCGAATGGCTCGGCTACACGGTCCGCGAGCCGGTCGGAGTGGTCGGCCATATCGTGGCGTGGAACGCGCCGATCGCATCGGCCGTCGGCAAACTGGCGCCGAGTTTGGCTGCAGGGTGCACCATGGTCCTGAAGCCGGCGGAGCAGACGCCGCTGACGGCGCTGCGGCTTGGCGAACTGATCGAGGAAGCGGGCTTTCCCGCCGGTGTCGTCAACATCGTCACCGGCTTCGGCGAAGACGCGGGCGCGGCGATCGCAGCCCATCGGGATGTCGACAAGATCTCGTTCACCGGCTCGACCGAGGTGGGCAAGATCATCGTGCGGGCCGCGGCCGACAATCTGAAGCGGCTGACGCTTGAGCTGGGCGGAAAGTCGCCGGTCATCGTCATGCCTGACGCCGATCTCGACAAGGCTATTCCCGGCGTCGCCAATGGCATCTTCTTCAATTCCGGCCAGGTCTGCACCGCCGGCTCGCGCCTCTTCGCACACGCATCGGTCTTCGACGACCTCGTCAAGGGCGTCGCGGAACGGGCGAGGACGCTCAAGGTGGGGGCGGGCCTCGACCCTGCAACCGAGATCGGCCCGCTGGTGTCGGATGTGCAGCAGGACCGCGTCGCCGGCTACATCCGTTCCGGCCTATCGGACGGCGCGGAGGCGATCGTCGGCGGCCGCACCGTCGACCGTCCCGGCTATTTCGTCGAACCGACGATCCTGGGCCGCACCCGCCGTGACATGGCGGTGCGGCGCGAGGAAATCTTCGGGCCGGTGCTGTGCGCCGTCTCGTTCGACGACACGACCCTCGACGCGCTCGCCGCAGAGGCAAACGACACGAGCTACGGGCTCGCCGCCAACGTCTTCACCAGCAATCTCAGTGCCGCGCACAAGCTTGCTTCGCGTATTCGCGCAGGGACGATCAAGATCAACGGGGGCGGTCTCGACCAGGGTCTTCCGGCCGGCGGTTTCAAGCAGTCCGGCTGGGGCCGCGAATACGGCCGCGAGGGCGTCGAGATCTACACCGAGATCAAGTCGGTGCTGGTGTCGCTCTAATGATGGGGCGAGATGCTGCCGACGAGACATTCGATTTCCTCATCGTCGGTGGCGGCACCGCGGGCTGCGTGCTCGCGAACCGGTTGTCGGAGAACCCGCGGAACTCGGTCTGCCTGCTGGAGGCGGGGCCCGAAGACCGCCACCCGTATATTCATGTTCCCGTCGGCATGGTCGGCCTGATCAATCACCCGAAGCTCGGCTGGGGCTACGTGTCGACGCCGCAGCACGGGCTCGGCGGCCGGGAGATCCCGGTTCCGCGCGGGCGTATGCTCGGCGGCAGCGGCGGCCTCAACGGCATGGTCTACACACGCGGTCACCGGCGTGACTACGACGGCTGGCGCGCGATGGGGAATGTCGGCTGGGGCTACGAAGACCTGCTGCCCTATTTCCGCCGTTCGGAGGACAATCTCGATCTCGACGGCCCCTTCCACGCCAAGGGCGGGCCATTCACGGTCGCGACGGCGAGGCAGCCCAATCCGCTCGCCGGCGCTTTTCTCGAGGCCGCGGCCGAACTCGGCTTTGCCCGCAACGACGACATCAACGGAGCGGAACAGGACGGTTTCGGCCTGCGCCAGGTGAACATCCTGCGCGGTGCGAGGGTCACCACGGCGACAGCCTTTCTGCGTCCGGCGCGGCGAAGGTCCAATCTGCGGGTCGTGACAGGCGCTGATGTATCGCACGTCACCATCGAGGACGGGCGCGCGACGGGCGTTCAGCTCTGCGGCCGGGTTCGGCGAAGGGTGCGGGCGCGTCGCGAGGTCGTGCTGGCGGCGGGAACCTTCGGGTCGCCGACGATCCTGATGCGGTCGGGCATCGGCCACGGCGAAGATCTCCTTCGCCTGGGGATACCGGTGGTGCGCCATCGGCCGCAGGTCGGGCAGAATCTCGCGGATCATCCGTCGTCCCAGGTCGTGTGGGAGGGATCGACCCGAGATTCCTACGGCATCTCGCTGGCCAAGCTTCCGCACCTCGCCGGTGAGGCAGCGCGCTACGTCCTGCGCCGCGAGGGAATGTTCGCGTCCAATATCTTCGAGGCTGCCGGCTATGTGAGAACCCTGCCGCACCTCGACCGGCCGGACGTGCAGCTCGTCTTCTGCCCGGCCTTGCGCAAGCCGGGCGGCACGCTCGGCGTCGGCCACGGCTTCTCGATCGGCGTGGTCGCGCTGCATCCGGCGTCGACCGGTTCGGTGCGGCTGTCCGGAGTGCGCGTGGACGACAAGCCGCTGATCGACTTCGGTCTTTTCTCGGATAGTGCGGACGTCGCGACCATTGTCCGAGGGCTGCGCATCGCGAAACGCCTGGCGACCAGCCGAGCGCTGGCACGATACGGACGGGTGGAGATTGTCCCTGGCCCCGAGTGGCGCGACGCCGACCTTGGCGACTTCGTGCGCCGCACCGCCGCGACCGCGTTCCATCCCGTTGGTACCTGCCGGATGGGAGCTGATCCGCCGTCCGTGGTCGATCCCGAGCTTCGCGTGCGTGGCGTGTCCGGCCTGTGCGTCGCGGACGCCTCGATCATGCCGTCCATCGTCGGCGGCAACACCAATGCCCCCGTCATCATGATCGCCGAAAAGGCGAGCGACCTGATCGCGGGCCGCATGTGACGAACCAAACAAGAAGGAGGAGACTGAAATGAGACTGAAATTGTTCAGCCTGGCGCTCGCCGCCACGGCCAGCCTTGTAACCGGGTCTGCCCTGGCGCAAGACAAGACGTTGAAACTGTCTTTCTATCCGCCGGCAGTCCATCCGATGGTGGGAGCCCTGGAGGCGTGGGGCAAGTCGCTGACGGAGGCGACCGGCGGCTCGGTCAAGGTCGAGATTTATACCTCCGAACAGCTCGGCAAGGCGGTGGACCAGTACGACATGGCCCGCGACGGCATTTCAGACATGTCGATGGCGCCTCCCGGCCTGACGCCCGGCCGGTTCCCGATCATCACGCTGACCGAGATTCCGTTTACCTTCGAGGAAGTCGGCAAGGGCAGCGGAAGTCTCCACCGCTGGTATCAGAAATATGCCGACAAGGAGATGGGCGACGTCAAGCTCTGCATGGTCATCCTGCACGACCCGGGCATCCTTCACATGGCGGGCAAGCAGCCGAAGGTTCCCGCCGACATGGCTGGCACCAAGATCCGTCCGGCCAACGGCACGATGGCGAACTATCTGTCGGGCATGGGCGCCAGCACCGTCCAGGCGGCAATGGGCGAGATCCGAGAACTGGTCGAGCGTGGCGTGGTGGACGGCATCACCTTCCCGTGGAACTCGGTGTTCCTCACCAAGGCGGAATCGAAGCTGACCTATCATCTCGATGTCGGCATGTACACCGCGCCGAACGCCTTCGTGATGAACCAGAGCTTCTATGACGGGCTCTCAGACGACCAGAAGAAGGCCGTCGACGGGCATTGCACGCCGGAATGGTCGGCGAAGCTGGCGACGCCGTGGGCGGAATTCGAACGCGCCGGGCGCGAGAAGTTCGCCAATCTCGAAGGCCATACGCTCTACAGGCCGACCGACGAAGAACTCGCGCTGTGGAAGAAGGCCGCAGAGCCGCAGGCCGCCCGTATTTTCGAGGGCATGAAGCGCCTTGGCCTCGACGGGCAGACGCTGCTCGACGAACTCAAGGCCGAAATGGCGAAGTGATGGCGCGAGCGGGCCGGCCTGCGCCGGCCCGCCTGGCCACAGGAAGGGATCATGGACGATCGTATCTCTGCATTGGAAGCTCGTCTTGCCGAGGCCGAGCGCCGCCTAGAGCGGGGCGAGGACATCGAGGCGGTGAAACGCCTGCAGCGTGCCTACGGCTACTATCTCGACAAGGGGTTCTGGCAGGCCATCGCGGACCTGTTCGCGCCGGATGGTACTATCGAGATCGCGGCCCGTGGCGTCTATCGGCGCGAGCGGATCTATCCCTTCCTGCGTGACCTCATTGGTCGCAAGCGTGATGGCCTCGCGCCGGGACAGTTGATGAACCACATGCAGTTGCAGGGCATCGTCACGCTCTCGCAGGACGGCACCACCGCCCAGGGACGCTGGCGTGCCTTCATCCAGGTGGCAGAGCACGGGAAGAGCGCGATCTGGGCCGAGGGACCTTACGAATGCGTCTACCGCAAGGTGAATGGGGTCTGGATGATCGCTTCGCTGATCTGGTTTCCGACCTACTACACGCCGTTCGATCAGGGATGGGCCAAGGCTGGGCTGCCCAGCAGCGCGCTCGACCCATCCTTCCCACCGGACGCGCCGCCGACCTATGACTACAAGACGTTCCCAGACCAGTTCGTCCCGCCTTTCCACTACCGTCATCCGGTGACGGGCGTGGCGGTCGAAGCGGGCTGACACAGAGGAGGCGTAGATGCAGAACATCGCTGCGATCACGGGCGGGGCAGGCGGCATCGGCGAAGCCTGCGCGGTGAGATTGATCGAGATGGGCTGGACGGTCGTGCTGCTCGATCGCGATGCGGCGGCCGCCGCGACAGTCGCTGCCCGGCTCGGCTGCCTGTCGCACGCTATGGACGTCGGCAGCCGCGACAGCATCGAGGCAGCCGCCGACTTCGTCGACCGCGAAGTCGGGCCATGTTCGGGTCTCATCGCCGCCGCCGCGATCTTCGAGAATCCGCACGCGCCCGAAGATCAGGACCCCGAAGCCTGGCGCGCGATCCTGCAGACCAATATCGACGGGACCTACTGGACCGCTACGGCATTCGGCCGGCGCATGGTCGAGCGCAAGCGCGGGTCCATCGTCACGCTCGGCTCGATGGTCGGGATGAACTCGTCCCCGCTCTTTGCCTACGGCACGAGCAAGGCAGCGATCGCCAGCTTCTCGGCCGGCCTGGCCGTGGCATGGGGGCGAAGCGGCGTGCGGGTCAACTGCGTTTCGCCCGGCCCCACGCTCACGCCCGCGCTCGCCGCCAGTTATGCGCGCGGCGAGCGCGACCCGGTCGCGCGGCTGCGCTTCACGGCGCTTGGCCGCCAGGTGCTGCCGGAGGAAGTCGCGAATGTGATTGCCTTCCTCATGTCAGACCAGGCAAGCGCAGTTACCGGTATCGAAGTGCCGGTCGACGGCGGCATCATGGCGGCTCAGCTGTGGTCGCTCTATGGCGGCGTGCCGGGTGCAGCCTGAGGATCGTCCGCAACGCGGATAGAAGCAGAGTCGGAGGAAGACGTTGAGATCGTTCATCAGCCAGGGCCTGAGCAGGGCCGCCCAGATCAATCCGAACGGGATTGCCACCATCTGCGAGGACCGGGCGTATAGCTGGTCGCAAGTGCTGGACCGTGTGAAGCGGCTGGCGGGGGCGCTGAAGGCCATGGGGCTGGCCGAAGGAGAGCGGGTCGCGATCCTCTCGATGAACTCCGACCGATACTTCCATCTCTATTACGCGATCTGGTGGGCCGGCGGTGTCGCAACGCCGATGAACATGCGTCTTGCGCCGGCTGAGATCGACTTCCGCCTCGAGGATTCGGGCGCCCGTATCATGTTCCTCGACCGCGAACACCTCGCACTCTACGACCAGTTGGGGCCGGTGAAGGAGGCGATCGAGCACGTCGTGGTCATGGATGACGACGGAACGTCCGGTCTAGCCTCGCTGGAGGGCATCCTGGCCGAGGCCGCGCCGGCGAAGGATGCCGGGCACAGCGGCGACGACCTCGCCATGATCATATACACCGGCGGCAGCACAGGCCGGGCAAAAGGCGTGATGCTCAGCCACGACAATCTGTGCGCCGACGCGATGAGCGCGCTGCAGACCATCGGTTATGACGACGCAAGCGTTTATCTCCACGCTGGCCCCATGTCGCATCTGGCAGACGGCATGTCGACCTTCGGGCTGACGCTCGCGGCCGGCACGCACGTCTTCCTGCCGCGCTTCACGGTCGAGTCGTGCCTCGAGATCATCCAGAGGCACAAGGTCACGCATATCTGTCTCGTCCCGACGATGGTCGAGATGCTGGTCTCGCGGGCGGAGAAGGGGGATTCGACGTCTCGTCGCTGGTGCAGATCCAGTTCGGCTCGTCGCCCATGCCGGAGGGCACGCTCAAGCGCGCGGTGGCATTGTGGCCCGACATCCTGTTTCTGCACGGCTACGGCATGACCGAGCTTTCGCCCCTCATCACCATGCTGCCGATGCGGTGGCGCCGGCCCGACATTGGCGGCGAGCGGCTCAAGTCGTGCGGCAAGGCCGTTCCCAACCTGGAAATCAGGATCGTCGATCCCGACGGCAACGACCTGCCTCCCGGCCAGGTGGGCGAACTGATCTGCCGGGGCCCGACGGTCATGCTGGGCTACTGGAACATGCCGGAGGCGACCGCGAAGGCGATCCGGAATGGCTGGATGCATACGGAGGACGCGGCCTACATGGACGCGGAAGGCTTCGTCTACATCGTCGACCGCCTCAAGGACATGATCATCTCCGGCGGCGAGAACATCTATTCGACCGAGGTCGAGAACGTCATCTCGCGCTTCCCGGGCGTGTCGCAAGTCGCAGTGATCGGCGTGCCGCATCCCTTGTGGGGCGAGGCGGTTCATGCCGTCGTCGCGCTTTCGCAGGATGCGCCCGCCTGCTCCGAGGCCGACATCATCGCGTTCTGCAAGAGCGAGATCGCGAGCTACAAGTGCCCCAAGACGGTTGTGATCCAGCGCGAATCCCTGCCGCTGACCAGTGCCGGCAAGATCGACAAGAAAGCGCTGCGCGCCGCGCATGCGGGGTGAGCCGGAAATCCTCGCGGCGCTGGCGCCGCGAGCACGGTGCGTCCTGACTTGAGATCTCAGCCTGCGCGGGCGCGGCGCGGGACCGGGGAGGCGGCTTCGACGGCGTGGACGCTCGCCGGGGCGTCATACAGTGCATCAACCAGCGCTCGGCGGTTGGCGAGCGTGGCGCGTTGGCCGATCGACCCCTTGTCTGTGACTTCTCCTGCCGCGGCAGAAGGCTCGTCGGGCAAGACGGCCACCCGGGCTATGAAAGTGGACGAGCCGGTCGATTGTTCGGCCAACTGGTCCAGCACCGCCTGAATGTGCGCACGGATCGCGGGGTGCCGCGCCAGCGAAGCGAGCGGCAGCGAGGCGTCACCGGCCATGTCCGCTGCTTCCTGCGGCGACAGGAACACCAGCGCGCCGACCTCGTCCCGGTTCTCGCCCGTTACGACGATGTCGCGCACGACGAGTCCACTCGCGCTCAGGAAACGGTCGCGCAACTGGCCGACATTGACCCAGGTGCCGCTGGTGAGCTTGAAATCCTCGGCGATGCGCCCCGAGAAGGCGAGGCCCCGCTCCGGACGTTCGGGGTCGAGGAAGTCCACCGAATCGCCGAGGCAGAGATAGCCCTCCTCGTCGAACAGTTTCGCGGTGAGTTCGGGCTGGCGCCAGTATCCCGGCGTGACATGAGGACCGGCCACCCGCACCTCGTATTTGTCGCCGAAGGGAACCAGCTTGGCATCCACGCCCGGCATCGGCAGACCGGCCAGCCCGGGACGTTCGGAGGGCCAGTTGGCGATCAGCGAGAAAGGCGAGGTCTCCGTGGCCCCGTAGGCGCTCATCACCGGAACGCGTTTGCCGATCGAACGCTCCGACAGGGTGTCCATCTGCTCGAGCAACGGCGGCGGCAAGGCGGCGCCGGAATAGAAGAACACGCCAACCGACGAGAAGAACCGTTTCGCCAGTTTGGGGTCGGCGGCGAGGCGCGGCATCAGCTCGGCGAACCCCTTGGGCACGCTGAAGCAGGCCGTCGGCGTCACGTCGCGGAGGTTGCGCACCGTCTCCGCCATGCCTTCGCGCGTCGGCTTGCCGTCGTCGATGTAGAGCGTGCCGCCAAGGTAGAGTGCCATGCCGATTGTCTGGTTGCCTCCCGACGTATGATGCCAGGGCAGCCAGTCGACGAAGACGGGCGGCTGTTCGCCGAGGAACGGCATGGCCTGGATGAACATCTGCTGGTTCGCGCACCACATGCGGTGGGTCACGGCAACAGCCTTGGGCATGCCGGTCGACCCGGAGGTGAACAGGAATTTCGCCAGATCGTCGGGACCGGGGCGAGTGGCCTGCGCATCGTCGTCCATCGGGCCGGAAAGCAGTGTGTCGAACCCGGTCACGCCGTGCGGAAGATCTCCCTTCACCGCGACGACCTCGACATCGGCCGGCACAGCCTGGGCGAGGGCGCTCGCAAACGGGGTGGTGTCCTGAACGAAGACGAGGCCGGGGGTGAGCAGATTCACGACATGGCGCAGCTTGGCATAGTCGGTCGAGAGCAGCGAATAGGCGGGTGTGACGGAGGCGTAGGGCACGCCTGCGTGGAGCGCAGCGAAGGTGAGAAGGCCATGTTCGATGGAGCTCCCCGACAGGACGACTATCGGCCGGTCGGGGCCGAGGCCGCGTCGGCGGAGCGCGCCGGCGATCGCGCGGACGAGGTGCGCTGCCTCGCCATAGGTGACGCGCCGCCAGTCGCCACCGTCGACGCGCTGCGCGATCAGGACGCGTTCCGGATGAGCCGCTGCCGTCTCGAACAGACGGTCCGTGAGACGGTCGGGATAGGCGCGCAGCGGGTCAGGCGAGCGCAGCATCAGGACGCCGTCGCCGCGGCGCTCGACGTTGACCGCCGGAGCGGGCACGTTGAGGGCGACATATTGCGGCTTCGGCATGTTTTCTCCTCCCGAACGGCCTGTGCGGGAGCAGGCCGAGGCGCTGGACATTGTGTGTCACCGCAAGATAAGAAACAAGTTAATAAATTTTGGATGGTGATGGAACGTGCAATCTGAGGCGATCGAGACAGTGCCGGAAACACCTGCGATGCCTGGGCTGAAATGGGCCTTCACGTTGGAGATCGATTTCGATCTCAGCCTGCTCCACGAGACGGTCGCGGGAGAAAAAGGCTTCCTGAGAGCGAGCGGCGGCAAGGTGTTCGGCCCGCGCCTCGACGGCGTGGTGGCTGACCAGGCCGGCGACTGGCCGGGACTGCGCCCCGACGGAACAGTGGAGAGCGACGCCCGCTACATGATCCGTGCGGCCGATGGAGAGCAGATCTATATGCGCAGCCGCGGCTATCTTCGCGGCGATCTGGGTGCGTTTCGCGCCGGCACGCCGCCGGTAGGATCGCTGTATTATCGCTGCACGCCGCAGTTCGACACGTCCGTCGGCCCGCACCAGTGGCTGGCGCGTTCCGTTTTCGTAGGCAGCGGCCGGCTCAGCCGCGAGGGCGCGCGTATCGACGTCTTCGAGATGCTTTAGGTGTGCCGCCGCAATCATATCCCGCTTCCAGGATGGATCAGAATTCATGAAGGCCCCCGAACTCGAATTCGCCATGCAGGTGACGTTGCGGCTGAAGAAGCCGCGGCTCGAGGTGCCCGATCTGCCGGTCGGTGGCAGCCGGCTGGGCGTCGCGGTGGAGAGCGGCCGATTCGAGGGGCCGAACATCCGCGGCGAGGTAATCCCGGGCGGCGGCGAGTGGCCGCATGTGCGCACAGACGGCGTGTTCTGCTTCGATGCGCGCTACCATATGCGGGAAGAGGACGGGACGTTGATCTACCTGCAGAATCGCGGCTATCGCCATGCCTCTCCGGAGGTCATGGAGCGCCTTTACGCTCTGCGGCCCGGCGATCTCGTCGATCCTTCGGAATATTACTTCCGATGCACCCCCACCTTCGAGACCGCGCCCGGCAAGCACGACTGGCTGTCGCGGCATGTCTTCATCGGCATGGGAGAGCGGATGGAGGAAGGCAACCGGATCACCTACTACAAGGTGCTCTGATCCCTGAGAGGCGCGTGGCCAGGGCGGCCGCGCACCTCGGGGACGTCCTATTTGACGATATAGTAGTGGAACACGGAATATTCGGCGTGGCGCTCGCCGCAGCCGACGATGACGTGGCGCGTCAGCCAGTCGTGCTTGCCGACCGGCGTATCGAAGGTCGGCGACAGCCGCATATAGTATTCGGAGAAATCGACCGGTTCCAGGGCTTCCTGGCGGCGGGCGACCTCGGGCGGCGCATACCGGTAGCCGTTGTTGCGCATGTAGATCATCGTGCCGTCGTCGGCTTCCAGCATGTAGTGCGCGTGGAACATCACCGTGTGATCCTCGCGATAGAGAGCCCAGTCGCCGCCGGAATTGGGAACGACGCGACCGGTGAGGCGAGGTCCGTCGACGATGCCGCCAGCAGCCGAGACGAAACCGCGCACGCCGCCGCTGGGGATTTTGCCTATCTTCTTGCGAATCCCCAACTCCAGCCTGATCCGGAATGCGAACTCCAGTCCAAGCTGCGGCGGGTTCATCGGCAGCGGATTCGATGTGATGTCTGACATCCGGCTCTGTCCTCTTTGGAAAAAAATGCGGGAGGCGAACCCAACGTTACGCCGCCCGCGAGATCGGGAGCGTCCGGTCCCGGCGAGCGGCACGTCGGACAGGAAAATTGCTTAACTCATTTAGTTCTTTCGGTCCATAGGGCCGCCCTGCATTCCGTGCCGGCGAACTGCGCTCGACGGATTGACTTATACACTTAACGCGTGAAATAAGCTCGCCGAGCCAGCCCGTCCGGAGGAGAAGTCGTGCACGAGGCCTATATTTTCGACGCCGTTCGGACCCCAAGGGCCAAAGGCCGCCCGAACGGCGCGTTGCATACGCTTTCGCCGATCGACCTCGGTGCGACGGTGCTCAAGGAACTCGACAGGCGCACGGGCTTCGCAAAGGCCGCACCCGACGACGTCATCTTCGGATGCGGGGACGGCGTCAACGACCAGGGCGCCAATCTTGCGCGCTCTTCGGTGCTTCATGCCGGAATGCCAGACAGCATTCCCGGTGTGACGGTCAGTCGCTTCTGCGCGTCCGGGCTGGATGCCGTCAACGCGGCTGCCGGGCGCGTCATGGCCGGACAGGCGGATCTGATCGTCGCAGGCGGCATTGAGATGATGTCTATCATCCCGATTGCCGGCACCGGCGGCCCCAACGGCAGCGACGCGTTCTTCAACAATGAGGCGCATTTCACGCCGCTCGGCATGGCTGCGGACCTTCTGGGCACGTTGTGCGGTCACAGCCGCGAGCAAGCGGACGCTTATGCCGCTGAATCGCAGGCGCGCGCCGCGCGGGCCTGGCAGGAAGGCCGCTTCGACCGTTCGATCGTCGCCGTCCAGGATGTCAACGGCACGCTCATGCTTGACCGCGACGAATATATGCGTCCGGGCACCAGCGCAGAGGATCTCGGCAAGCTGCCGGCGGCCTTCAAGGCGATGGGCGAGAAGGGCGGCTACGACGCAGTCGTTCGCCAACGTTATCCCGAAGTGCTGAACGTCGCGCACATCCACACTGCCGGCAATTCCTCCGGTATCGTCGACGGCGCCGCCGCGATGCTCATCGGAACACGCGAGGCCGGCGAGAAACTGGGACTGACGCCGCGCGCGGTGATCCGCACCTTCGCCAGCACGGCGATGGACCCATGCCTGATGCTCGCCTCGCCCGCTGACGCCACGGAAAAGGCGCTTCAACGCGCTGGCAAGACGTTGGCCGACGTCGATCTGTTCGAGGTGAACGAGGCCTTCGCGTCGGTGGTGCTGCATTTCATGGAGCGCACCGGCGTTTCGCACGACCGGGTCAACGTCAACGGCGGCGCCATCGCGCTTGGCCATCCGATCGGCGCGACTGGCGTCATGCTGACCAACACCCTGATCGACGAACTCGAACGGACCGGCGCGCGCAACGGCGTGGTCACGCTGTGCGTCGGTCTCGGCATGGGCGTCGCCACCTACATCGAACGTTTCGGAGCCTGAGCGTGATCACGACCACCAAGCTGGAAGACGGGATCGTCCGGCTCGATATCTCTACGCCGGGCCCAGTCAACACGCTGTCGCGCGACTTCAACCTCGAATTCAGCCGCGTCGTGGACGAATTGCTCGGCAATCCGGACGTCACCGGAATCGTCGTCACTTCGCCGAAGGACGATTTTGCCGTCGGCGGCAATCTCGACGAACTGCGCGCCGCCAGGACGCCTGATGAGGTGGCAGCGATCGTCGACCCGTTCACGGCAGCGTTGAGACGGCTCGAGACTGGCGGAAAGCCGGTCGTCGCGGCACTCAACGGCACCGCGCTCGGCGGCGGCTACGAACTCGCGCTCGGCTGTCACCGCCGCATCGCGGCCGATCGCAAGGATGCGCAGGTCGGCCTCCCGGAAGCCGGCCTCGGGCTGATGCCCGGTGGCGGCGGCACGCAGCGGCTGCCGCGCCTGATCGGGCTCGCGGCCGCCGCAGACCTGATCCTGCGCGGCAAGACGCTTGGCGTCGCCGAGGCGCATTCTGCCGGGCTTGTCGATGAGGTCGTTCCGGCTGCGGACCTGATCGCGGCCGCCGTCCGCTGGATCAAGGCCAACCCGAAGGCGGGACAGCCCTGGGACCAGAAAGGCTATCAGCTTCCGGGCGACGACCCGAACTCGCAGAAGGGCCGCATGTTCTTTGCCGGTGCCTGGGCCAAGGCGCGGCAGCGTTCCGCCGGCACCGACGCGGCGGCCTTTGCCATCCTCCATGCGTTGCATCACGGTCTGGAACGTACAATCGACCCGGCAATTGCGATCGAACGGCGCCAGTTCATCAAGCTCGCGGCATCACCCGAGGCGAAGAATCGCATCCGTTCCGGCTTCTACGGTCCGCGCGCGGCGCGGCCCAATCCTCCGGCGGGTGCAGGCGACGCCATCAAGACGCTCGGCGTGGTCGGCGGCGGAATGATGGGCAACGGTATTGCCTTCTCGGCCGCGCGGGCCGGTCTCTCCGTGAGGCTCATCGACGTCTCGGAAGACAAGGCGCGCGAGAGTTTCGACCGCATCGCGGCGATCGCCGGTCGGCAGGTGGAGCGGGGCCGGATGTCGCCCGAGGCACGCGAGGCGCTGCTGTCGCGGGTCGGAACCGGCGCGGATTACGCCGCCCTGGGGGATGCGGACTTCGTCATCGAGGCGGTATTCGAGCGCCTGGATGTGAAGCACGATGTGCTCGGCAAGGTGGCGGCAGCAGTCCGGCCGGGGGTCATTATCGCCAGCAACACATCAACCATTCCGATGGCCCGCCTGGCACAGCCGCTATCGGATCGCGGCCGGGTCATCGGCATGCACTTCTTCGCGCCTGTCGAGACGATGAAGCTGCTGGAGATCGTTCACGGGGCGGACACGTCGGCGAAGGCTAAGGGCGAGGCGCGGTTCATCGCCAAGTTGCTCGGCAAGACGCCGATCGTTGTCAACGACGGCCTTGGCTTCTACACCAGCCGCATCGTCTCAAGCCTGTCCAGCGAGGCGATGACGCTTGTCGCGGAAGGCGTGGCGCCGCAGATCATCGACAACGTCATGCTGGACATCGGCTTCGCCATCGGTCCGGCCACTCTCGCGGAGCTGACGAAGCTGCCGCTGCTGCGCGACATCATGGCCTCGATGAGCGGCGAGGGGACGCCTGTCTCGATGAAGGGATCCCGCGCGATCGAAGCGCTCGACCGCTTGATCGCCGCCGGGCGCGAGGGCAAGCTCGCCGGCAAGGGCATCTACGATTACACGCCCGACGGACCGGTCCTTTGGACGGGTCTTAAGGATCTGTTCCCGCCGACCCGACTTGAGCCGAAGGTCGTGCGTCGTAGACTGCTCAACACCCAATCGCTCGAGGCCGACACGCGCTCTGGAGGACGGCACGGTGACCGATCCGCTCACGGCGGACATGGCGGCGGTGACCGGGTGGGGCTATCCGATCCATCTCGGTGGGCCTTTCGCCTGCATCGATACGATCGGCGCGCGGACCTTCGTGGAACAGTGCAGGGAACTGGAGGCACGCTTCGGCGAACGCTTCGCCGTGCCGGCTCTGCTTGACAGGATGGCGCGGGACGGCACCACCTTCCACAGCCTGTGATTGCCCAGAGAAAGAACGAGGAGACGACCATGAAAGCCGCACGCGTCGACCAGATGGGTCTTGAGAACCTTGCGGTGGTGGAACTGCCCGATCCCGCACCCGGTCCCGGCGAGGTGCTGGTCGCGATGAAGGCGGCCTCGCTCAACTATCGCGACCTGCTTGCCGTCAAAGGCGGCTACGGCAGCATGCAGAAGCAGGAGAAGCTGATCCCGCTCTCGGACGGCGCCGGCGAGATCGTGGCCGTCGGCGACAAGGTGCGGGGGTGGAAGGTCGGCGACCGCGTCATCTCCTGCTTCTTCCCGGACTGGCAGGCGGGGCCGCTGCGCATGGAGTGCGTCGGTAGCGACCTCGGCGGCCGCTTCGACGGCGTCGCGGTGGAGAAGCGTGTGTTCCGCCAGGACGCGTTGGTGAAGCTTCCCGACAATCTGAGCTATCTCGAGGGCGCCAGCCTGCCCTGCGCGGCGGCGACGGCCTGGAACGCCGTCATCGAGAAGGGCGGGGTGGGACCCGGCCACCGCGTGCTGACCCAGGGAACCGGCGGCGTGTCGCTGTTCGCCCTGCAGTTTGCCGTCATGGCCGGCGCGGAGGTCTATGCGACCTCGTCGAGCCCCGAGAAACTGGAACTGCTGAAGACACTCGGCGCCCGGCACGTCTTCAATTACAAGGAAGACCAGGCATGGGGAGCCTCGGTGCAGAAGGCGACGCGTGGCCTCGGCATCGACGTCGCCGTGGAGATCGGCGGCGCCGAGACGCTGAAGCAGACCATGCGCGCCATGACGCTCGGCGGCACGATTGCGATGGTCGGCGTGGTCACCGGCGCCAAAGCCGAACTCAACGTGCCGATCGTCGCCATGCAGGAGACGCGCATCGAGGGCGTTACCGCCGGAAGCCGCGCCTCGTTGCAGCGCCTTGTGGACGCGATCTCCCGCAATGGCGTAAAGCCGGTGATCGACCAGCGCGTCTTCACGATGGAGACGTTGCGCGACGGCCTGGAATACCTCGCCTCAGGGAAGCATGTCGGCAAGGTGTGCGTGGAGATCGGATGAACCAGAAGCCGCCGGCCGGTCCTATCTCCAACCCAGACCTCGACGCGATCCGTGCCTTTACGGCTGGCTCCCGGCCGGCTGGCCCTATCGACACCTCACCGCTGCTCGTGGCGCTTGGCGCCGAACTCGTCGGTTTCGACGCGGCGCGCAAGGAGCTCCTTCTCCGCTACGCGCCGGAAGACCTGTTCCGGCAGGGCGCGGGTGTCATCCAGGGAGGCGCTGTGACGGCGATGCTGGATTGCGCCATGGCATTCGCCGGCCTCGCCGCGGGAGAAGCGGGCACGACGATCACCACCGCGAACATGAATATCTCGTTTCTTGCGCCGGCCGCCGGCGCAACCTACGAGGCGCGCGGATGGATATCGAAGCAGGGGCGGCGGGTGATGTTTGCGGGCGCGGAGCTCTCGGCCGGCGGCCGCCCGGTGGCCGCCGCTACATCGACCCTTCTGGTGGTCTGACGGCAGGCCGGAAAATCAACCATCCTCGCTAGGCCGAGCGAGGGCGCTGCCCAGAACCTCTGACTGAGACCGCCGCCATTCTCCCGGCGGCTGGCCCATGCGCCTGCGGAAGGCACGCGAGAAATAGGCCGCGTCGCGGATACCGATCTCGTAGGCGATATCCTCGACCGAGCGCACGGTGAACAGCAGCAGTCGCTTGGCCTCCAGCAGACGCCGTTCCGCGATAAGCTCCTTCACCGGCACGCCAAAGGAAGCGAGGCTCGCTTTTGCCAGCAGATGCGACGTCGTGCCCAGCGCGTCGATATAGGTCGCAATCGGCCAGTTGTCCCTGAAATGCGCGTCGACGAGTTCACGCAGCCGGTTTGCAAGGTGTCGCTGCGGCGGAACGGCCGGTGCGGGCGCCGCGGCCGCAAGGACAGCGATCTGTCCCAGCGCTGCTGCGACAAGTGGCATCGTGACGGCCTCGGTGGACGCGGCCGCGTGCGCGTACTCGTCCAGCACGAGGTGCATGATCCGCGACAGGCGATCCCATAGGGCCGGATCGGCGGCGTCGCGTATCATTATCGGCGCCGACAAAGGCAGCGAGACCATCCCGGCGATCGACGATAGCGCGCCATCGGCGATGGAGATGACGATGGCGTCCGTCTCGTCCGCTGCGACGGTGAAGCCGTGAACCACACCACTCGGCATGAAACTCACCGCCGGCGCGGAAAAATCCAAGACCTCGTCCTCGATAAGATAGCTGCCATGCCCCTTCGTCCAGAAGGTTATCTGGGCCAGACGGTCGTGCAGATGCGGCTCGACCCGGCCGAAATGCAGGTCTCTTCTCGCCATGACGGTCTCCGCATGCACGAAGCCGAGCCCGAACGGCCTTGGTGCCTCACCGTAGACGAAAAAGGTCGGAACAGTCCCTAACGTGTTCATTACAGAAAAAAGTACAACCGGTTAGGGTGTTTTGTCCATGGCTGGCCAGGTGGCGACCTCGTATTTTCACCCGGCTCGAACACATGTTCGCGGACGGCATCAGGGAGGAAAGAGATGCGATCGGAAGATTTCAGGGCGGATTCCACGCGTCCATTCACCGGCGCCGAATATATGGCGAGCCTGCGCGACGGTCGCGAGGTCTACATCAATGGCGAGCGCGTTGCCGATGTGACGGCTCATCCTGCCATGCGCAACTCGGTGCGCTCGCTGGCGCGCATGTATGACGCACTGCATGACGAGAAAACCAAGCCGATCCTGACGTCGCCCACCGACACCGGTTCGGGCGGCTACACGCACAAATATTTCCGCGTCGCCAAATCCTCCCAGGACCTCGTCGCCCAGCAGGCCGCGATCGCCGAGTGGGCGCGGATGTCCTATGGCTGGATGGGTCGAACGGCCGACTACAAGGCTGCGCTGATGAACACGCTCGGCGCCAACGCCGATTGGTACGGCCCGTTCAAGGAGAACGCGCTCGCCTGGCATAAGCGGGCGCAGGAAACCGTCCTGTTCATGAACCACGCGATCGTCAACCCGCCGATCGACCGCCACAAGCCGGCCGAGGCGGTGAAGGACGTTTTCGTCCACATCACGAAGGAGACCGACGCGGGTATCTACGTCACGGGCGCGAAAGTGGTCGCGACGTCGTCCGCGCTGACGCACTACAACTTCCTCGCCCAGAGTTCGGCGACCGTGACGGAAGACCCGTCGCTTTCGGTGATGTTCATCGTTCCGATGAATGCTCCCGGCATCAAGATGTTCTGCCGGGTCTCCTACGAGGAAACCGCCAACACGGTCGGCCATCCGTTCGACTATCCGCTTTCGTCCCGCTTCGACGAGAACGATGCGATCCTGGTCCTCGACAACGTGTTCATCCCCTGGGAGGACGTGCTTGTCCTGCGCGATGCCGGGAAGATCCTGTCGTTCCATCCGGCGTCGGGCTTCATGCACGGCTACTGCTTCCAGGGCTGCACGCGACTCGGCGTGAAGCTCGATTTCCTCGCGGGACTGCTCGCCAAGGCGCTACGGGCGACCGGCGGCGACGCGTTCCGCGGCAATCAGGCATTGCTGGGCGAGGTGATCGCCATCCGCCACCAGTTCTGGGCGTTTTCCAACGCGATGGCCTACAACCCCATCCCCTGGGCTGGCGGTGCCGTGCTGCCCAACCTCGAGGCCGCACTCTGCTATCGCACCTTCATGTCGGAGGCCTATCCGAAGGTCATCGACATCGTGCGCCGGACGGTGGCGTCGGGGCTGATCTACCTGCCGTCCTCTGCCAAGGATTTCGCCAATCCCGAGATCGACAAGTATCTCGCCCGCTATGTGCGCGGGTCCGACAACATGGGGCATATCGAGCGCATCAAGATCATGAAGCTGCTGTGGGACGCGACCGGGACCGAGTTCGGCGGCCGCCATGCGCTCTACGAACTCAACTATGCCGGCGCGCCCGAGGAGGTTCGCCTCCAGGTGCTCAAGGGCGCCGAGCGCGGCGGGCGCCTCAAGGAAATGGAGGCATTGGTGGATCGCTGCATGGCCGACTACGACGAAAACGGCTGGACCGGAGATACCTGGCTGCCGCCGCTCGACAAGTCGTCCGGCGGTAGCGCGCTCGCTGCCGAGTGAGACCAGGACGATGGACGAGGTCGTCAACCGCACCGAGTTCCGCAACGCAATGGCGCGCGTCTGTGCGCCGGTGAACGTGATCACCACCAACGGCCCGTCCGGTCGCGGCGGTTTCACTGCAACAGCGATGTGCAGCGTCACCGACGAGCCACCGACGCTGCTGGTGTGCATGAACAGCCGATCCACTCAGGCGCAGCTGTTCCTTGAGAACCGCAGCTTCTGCGTCAACGTGCTGACGGGAGAGCACAAGGGGCTGGCTTCCTCCTTCGCGGGGGCGCAGCCCGACATGGCGGCTCGCTATGCGTCCGCCGACTGGATCGAACTTCCGTCCGGAAGTCCTGCGCTCGCCGATGCGATCGTCTCGTTCGACTGCCGGCTGGTCGATTCCCATCGAGTGGGCACGCACCACGTCTTCATCGGCGAGGTAACGCACATCCGTTCGCGAAAGGACGGCCACGCGCTGTTGTAGCTTCGACCGAAACTTCGTCCACGTGCCCACCCAGGCGGGAAGCTTCGGAGGCTAGCATCGATTCCTGCCCCCGGTCTGCCGATTCTATATTTAACGTGTTATTATTATTGCTTCCGGGCGCCGCGGCGGCTACACAGGGCGCGCATGTCCGGAAGGTCGGGAGAACCCGCCGGCGTCGACGCTTTTGTTGGGAGGCAAGGCTGTCTTATTCTTTTCCCGGAGCCACCGCTGCATGGTCCCGTTGCCTTGGCGGTAACGGATCATGAACGCCAGCGTCGTGCTCTCGCCCGGGGTCTCTGATGCTGTCAGGCTCGACCCATGCGAACCACTCCTCGACATCCGCAACCTGACCGTGGAGTTTCGCTCCGCGCGCGGCTCGGTGCGCGCCATCGACGATCTGAGCCTCAAAGTGTCGGCCGGCGAATTCCTGGCGATCGTGGGCGAGTCGGGATCGGGCAAGTCGGTGACCGCGCTCTCCATCATGCGCCTGTTGCCGACGCAGACGGCGCTCGTATCGAGCGGAAGCGTCAGATTCGACGGACGCGACCTGCTGCAGCTTTCGCCGGAAGAGATGCGGCAGGTGCGCGGCAAGGACATCGGCATGGTTTTCCAGGAGCCGATGTCGTCGCTCAATCCGATCCTGACGATCGGATTCCAGATCACCGAGAGTCTCAAGGTTCATTTCGGCCTGTCGGATGAGAAGGCCGATGCGCGCGCGATCGAATTGCTCGGCATGGTCGGCATTCCGGACGCGGAACGCCGGCTGAAGCAGTATCCGCACCAGTTCTCCGGTGGAATGCGGCAACGGGTGATGATCGCGATTGCGCTTGCCTGCAACCCCAAGCTGATCATCGCCGACGAACCGACCACGGCCCTCGACGTGACCGTCCAGGTGCAGATCCTTGACCTGATGCGTGACCTTGCCCGGCGGCTCAACGTCGCCCTGATCGTGATCACGCACAATCTCGCGGTCGTGGCGCGCTACGCAGACCGGATCGCGGTCATGTATGCGGGCCAGCTCGTCGAGGTCGGTGATGCGATGAACGTCTTCACCCGTTCGCGCCACGTCTATACGCAGGGGCTGCTTCGGTCGGTTCCGCGGCTCGACGAGCCGCGCCGCGCCAGGCTTGAATCGATCGAGGGATTGCCGCCAAACCTCGCCCAGCTTCCAACCGGGTGCCGGTTCGCGCCGCGTTGCCCGTTGCGAGAGGAAGCCTGTTCCGAGGCTGGGCAACTTACTGCGACCGATGTCGGAACGCTGTCGGCTTGTCGCCGCCATGCGGAACTTGCGGCGGGCCGGATCGGCTGGCCGTCGGAAGGAGGGGAGGGGCAACCCCCCGACGTGGCCGGGGGGGAGACGCTTATCTCAATCCGAAACCTCGTCAAGACGTTTCCAGTCGCCTCGGGCTTCGGCCGTCCGACCGCGCATGTTCGAGCGGTACAGAACTTCAGCATCGACATCCACAAGGGCGAGACGCTGGGCCTTGTCGGAGAATCTGGCTGTGGCAAGTCGACGGTCGGCCGACTGCTGCTCCGTCTCGAGGAGCCCAGCGAGGGCACCGTCACCTTCGAAGGAAAAGACGTTCACGCCGCCAGCGGCCGGCAACTGACAGAATTGCGGAGGAAGATCCAGGTGATCTTCCAGGATCCCTTCAGCTCTCTCAATCCGCGCATGACGGTGGGCGACATCATCCGCGAGCCGTTGCAAGTCTATCGGCTGGCGCCGGATCGAGCAGCGCGTGAGGCGCGCCTGTCGGAGCTCCTGTCGCAGGTCGGGCTGCGTCCGGAGGTCGCCGAGCGTTATCCACACCAGCTGTCGGGCGGCCAGCGCCAGCGCGTAGGCATCGCGCGCGCTCTCGCCCTGGAGCCATCCTTCATCGTCTGCGACGAGGCGGTATCGGCGCTCGACGTGTCGATCCAGGGGCAGATCATCAACCTGCTTGAGGACCTTCAGCGCCGCCTTGGCCTGACCTATCTCTTTATCGCGCATGACCTCGCTGTCGTGCGTCATATCTCGACCCGCGTTGTGGTGATGTATCTCGGCCGGATCATGGAGATCGCCGACCGCGACGAACTCTATGCGCGGCCGATCCACCCCTACACGGCGACACTGATGGAGGTGGCGCCGACGCCAGATCCGGTGAAGGAACGTGCGAAGGTCTTCAAGGCGGTGAAGGGCGACCTGCCCAGCCCGCTGAACGCGCCGAGCGGATGCGTCTTCCATACTCGGTGTCCGAAGGCGGGACCTGAGTGCCGCCAGACGGTTCCGGCCCTGCGCGAAATCCGGCCTGGGCATTTTGCAGCCTGCATCAAGGTGTAACGCTCATGCTCGCCTACATCTTCAAGCGCGTGCTGCTGGCCATTCCCACCCTGCTTGGGGTCGCGGTGCTGACCTTCTTTCTTCTCCGCGTGGTGCCCGGGGACATCGTGCGTGTGAAGCTGATGTCGGACGGCGGTGCGGTGTCGGAGGAGACCGTTCAGGCCGAGCGCCAGCGGCTTGGTCTCGACAAGCCGCTGGCTGTGCAGTTCGGCGACTGGATGACGGGGTTCGCGACGCTCGACTTCGGCAATTCGATGTGGACCGAGCGCCCGGTGACGCAGGAGATCGGCATCCGTTTTGGCCCGACCTTCCAGATCGCCGTGATGGCGACACTGCTGGCGCTGCTGATCGCCGTGCCTCTCGGCACGCTGTCGGCGCTCAGACGGGGAACCGCCACGGACTATGTCATCCGCCTCGTGACGATGGCCGGCCTCGCTTTGCCGGCCTTCTGGGTTGGCATGCTGCTCCTGCTCGTCCTGCTCAAGACGTTTCACTGGTTGCCGTCGATCCGCTACGTGCCGATCTATGTCGATCCGTTCGCGAACCTGGCCCAACTGATCTGGCCTTCGCTTGTTGTCGGCGTGCGGTTTTCGGCGGTGCTTGCGCGCATGGTGCGCTCGTCGCTGCTGGACGTGCTGGGCGAGGACTACATCCGGACGGCGCGGGCGAAAGGCGTGCGCGAGCGCACGGTCGTGTGGGTATGCGCTGCGCAACGCCCTGTTGCCGGCCATCACCGTGGTCGGGCTTGAGTTCGCCTTTCTTATCGGCGGGCTGGTCGTCACCGAACAAGTTTTCAACATCAACGGGCTCGGCAAGCTATTCATCGAGGCGGTGACGCGAAACGACTTCACGCTTATCCAGGGCATGGTGATGCTGTTCGCCACCATCTACATCGTCATCAACCTCTTGGTCGACCTGCTCTATGCAGTGGTCGACCCGCGCATCCGCGTCAGGTAGGTGTCATGTCTGCTATCGTCGCTTCCCAGAGATCAGGATCAGGCCGAGCTCTGAGGGCGCTGCTGTCGTTCTGCAGTTCGCAGCCCATCGCTGCCGCGAGCCTGTTGCTCATCGTGCTCTTCCTGGGCGCGAGTATCTTCGCGCGGCAACTCGCTCCGTTCGATCCGCTCGACGTCGACTATGGCAGTATCCTGACGCCGCCGGACGCCGTCCATTGGTTCGGTAGACGCCTTCGGCCGGGATATCCTGTCGCGACTGATCCACGGCGCGCGCTCCGCGCTGACCATCGGCATCATTTCCGCAGTGCTTGGCTGCTCGCTTGGCGCGATCGTCGGGATCTTCTCCGCCTATTTCGGCGGGCGTTTCGACGCGATCCTGCAACGC
Organism: Mesorhizobium sp. J428; assembly: GCF_024699925.1. Lineage (NCBI taxonomy): Bacteria > Pseudomonadati > Pseudomonadota > Alphaproteobacteria > Hyphomicrobiales > Phyllobacteriaceae > Mesorhizobium > Mesorhizobium sp. J428. The sequence goes on along the minus strand of NZ_JAJOMX010000001.1, from coordinate 514,874 downwards.
GTGCTGGAACTGCTGCTCGCCTTTCCGCTGGTGGTACTGGCGCTGGTGATCGTTGCAATCCTTGGCCGTCACCCGATCTACGGTGTCGACGTCACGCTGATTCTGGCAATCGCCATTCCAATGATTGCGCCGGTCTCGCGGGTTCTGCGGGCGGCCGCGCTTTCCGTCCGCAAGCAGCCCTTCGTCGATGCGGCGATCACGGCGGGATATTCGCACGGCCGCATCGTCTTCCGCCACATGATGCCCAACCTCGTCGCACCCTATCTGGTGATGCTGTCGTCCTATATCGCACAGGCCATCCTTCTCGAATCGACGCTCTCGTTCCTCGGGCTCGGCATTTCAGAGCCGACGCCGAGCTGGGGCCTGATGCTGTCGGGCAACGCGGCCGACTTCTTCGAGACCGCGCCATGGCTCATCATCTTCCCCGGAGCGGCGATCAGCCTCGCGGTCATTGCTTTCAATCTCTTCGGCGACGGGCTGCGCGATTGGCTCGATCCACGATTCCAGCAGTGATGGCGCACACGCCATCACTTGATTCTAAAAATTAACGTGTTAATAAAGGTAGGTCATTCTGACCTCGGGAGGAGTTAACATGACAATCTATCGCGGTCTTCGCTCCGCAGCCGCCGTCGCGGTGGTCTGGGGGCTGGCCTCTGGAACTGTGCTCGCGCAGGAGCCGACGCCCGGCGGCGTCCTCAGGCTGGCTGGCGTCGGCGAGCCTGCCACCTTCGACTGCGGCGCGCTCACGTCGTCCACGCAGTTGCAGTATATCGCGCCGCATTATTCGACGCTGCTGTCGTTCCAGCCGGACACGTTCCCGAAGATCTCGCCCGGTCTCGCGAAGGAGTGGGCGGTCTCGGACGACGGAATGCGCTACTCGTTCACGCTCAACAGCGGTGTGAAGTTCCATGACGGCACGGATCTCACCGCCGACGATATCAAGACGACGTTCGAGCGGATCGCCAATCCGCCGGAAGGTGTGGTGTCGGTCCGCAAGGGGCGGTTCGGTGCGTTGAAATCGATCGAGGTGACAGCGCCTGACAAGATCGATTTCGTGCTGTCCGAGCCTTCCGCGGGCTTCCTCGCCACGCTTGCCGCGCCGTGGAACTGTATCTATTCGGCGAAGAAGCTGAAGGAGGACCCGTCCTATCCGGCGAAGACGATCATGGGCTCGGGCCCCTTCGTGTTCGAGGAGTTCGTCCCGGGCGCCTCGTGGCGCGCGAAGAAGTTCGACGGCTATTTCGAGAAGGGCCTTCCCTATCTGGACGGGATCGATTTCGCGATCATGGGCAGCCCGGCCGTCGTCAATGCCATCGCCAGCGATCAGGTGGACGGCTACATGCGCCTGATCACCGCGCCCGACAAGAAGCGCATCGAGCAGGCCCGCGGCGACACGGTGAAGTTCGATATCACCCCATCCACGACGGTCAACGTCGTGCAGGTCAATGTCAGGCACAAGCCGCTCGACGACGTGCGCGTACGCCAGGCGCTGAATCTTGCCATCGATCGCCGCGCTGGCCTCAAGGCGCTGGGAGTCTACGCCCAGGATGGTGAGAACGTCTTGTTCCGCGAAGGGCATGCGGCCGTGCTGTCGCCTGCCGAGATCGAAAAGGTGCCCGGCTTCAGCCCTGACATCGCCGCCCAGCGCGAGGAGGCGAAGAAGCTTCTTGCCGACGCCGGCGTCAGCGATCTCAAGCTCACCCTGCTCGCACCCAACATCAAGGCGCCCTACGAGCCCATGGGTATCTTCCTGATCGACCAGTGGCGCCAGATTGGTGTCACGGTGACGCTCGACCAGCAGCCGGTGGCGAACCAGACCGCGCGGATGGCCTCCGGAGATTTCGACCTGTCGATGGATTTCTCTGCGCCGACCACGGACGATCTCACTGATGTGCTCGCCAAGTTCGTGCCAGGCGGCGACGGCAACTTCTCGGGCCTCAAGGACGACGAACTGGTCGCGTTGTTCCGCAAGCAGGACAAGACGCTGGACGAGAACGAGCGGCTGAAGATCGCGCGTCAGTTCCTCGATCGCTTCATCCAGCTTCAGTACGCGATCACCACGTTCGGAACATATCGCGAGGTGGTGTTCGACAAGAAGGTGAACGGCTGGAAGGTCCCGCCGAGCTATGCGGTCGGGCTCGATCTGAAATCCGTGTGGCTGCAGAAGTAAAGCGACGGCATCCAGACCGTGCGGTGGCCTGTGGCTTCCGTGCGGTCTGGACGACGGGAGCCGGGACAAGCCTTTGGTTGTCTTGACTTTCCCGATTTACAGATTAACAGGTTAACAATCGCCCTTTGCATTTCCTGGGTCATCGATGCCACATCTTACGATCGAATATTCGGACAATCTCGACGACAGGGTTGAGATCGCCGGTCTTTGCCGGGCGCTCGACGAGCAGATCGCAGCGTTTCCGTTCTTCGAGCGCGGCGGCATCCGTGTCCGGGCGTTCGCGTGCAGATCCTACGCCGTGGCCGACATGCTGCCGGCCAATGCCTTCGTCGACATGCAGTTCCGGATTGGAGCCGGCCGCAGCGAGGCAGACAAGAAAGCTGCCGGCGATGCGTTGTTTGCGACCGCAACCCGGCTTCTGGGTCATCTTCTCGACGAGCCGCATTTCGCTCTGTCGCTCGAAATCCGGGAGATTGATCCAGTCCTGAGCTGGAAGAAGAATTCGATCCACGCACGTTTGCGCCAGAAAGTAGTCTCGGAATGACCCTTCAAGACAATCTCAAGAAAGCGGAGGCTTGGCTTGCACGTTTCCGCGAACAGGGCGTGCAGAATCATATCGGGGGCAAGGCGGTTCCGGCCGTGGACGGCTCCACCTTCGAATCGATCAGCCCGGTTGACCTGAAGCCGCTGGCGCAGGTCGCGCACGGCAAAGCTGCCGACATAGATGACGCTGCGAAGGCAGCGAGGGCCGCGTTCCCCGCATGGGCGGCAATGGATGGCGATGCGCGCAAGAAGCTGCTCCATCGAGTTGCCGATGCGATCGTCGCACGCGCTGAGGAGATCGCGTTCATCGAATGCATGGACACCGGCCAGGCGCTGAAGTTCATGTCGAAGGCGGCGCTGCGCGGCGCTGAGAACTTCCGTTTCTTTGCCGACCGTGCGCCGGAGGCCAGGGACGGGCGGGCGCTGCGCGGTCCCGGCCAGTTTAATTTCACGACGCGTGTTCCGATCGGGCCGGTGGGCATCATCACGCCGTGGAATACGCCCTTCATGCTGTCGACTTGGAAGATCGCTCCGGCGCTCGCTGCCGGCTGCACGATCGTCCACAAGCCGGCAGAGTTCTCGCCGCTGACCGCGAGCCTTTTGCTCGAGATCGCCGAGGAGGCAGGGCTGCCGAAGGGGGTCTGGAACCTTGTCAACGGTCTTGGAGAGACCGCCGGCAAGGCGCTGACCGAGCACCCGGACATCAAGGCGATCGGCTTCGTCGGCGAGAGCCGCACCGGCTCGATGATCATGGCGCAGGGCGCCCCGACGTTGAAGCGGGTGCATTTCGAGCTCGGCGGCAAGAACCCCGTCATCGTCTTTGCCGACGCCGATCTTGAGCGCGCGGCGGATGCGGCCGTCTTCATGATCTATTCGCTCAACGGCGAGCGCTGCACCTCGTCTTCGCGCCTGCTCGTCGAGGAGAGCGTCTACGACAAGTTCGTCGAGATGGTCGCGGAGAAGGCGAAGCGGATTCCGATCGGCCATCCGCTTGATCCGAACACGGTGATCGGCCCGCTGGTGCATCCCGTGCATGAGAAGAAGGTGGTGTCCTACTTCGACATCGCCCGCGAGGAGGGAGCGACGATTGTCACCGGCGGCGAGAAGATCGTCGACGGCGAGTTCGGCAAGGGGTGTTATGTTCGGCCGACCCTCTTCGCGAACGCGCGCAACGACATGCGCATCGCTCGCGAGGAGATTTTCGGACCGGTGCTGACAGCGATACCGTTCAAGGACGAGGCCGAGGCGTTGGCGCTCTCGAACGACGTGCAGTATGGCCTCGCAGGCTATCTCTGGACCTCCGACCTGACGCGCGCCCTTCGTTTCACGGATGGGCTGGAGGCCGGCATGATCTGGGTAAACTCCGAGAACGTGCGCCATCTCCCGACGCCGTTCGGCGGCGTCAAGAACTCGGGCATCGGCCGCGACGGCGGCGACTGGTCGTTCGATTTCTACATGGAAACCAAAAATATCGCCCTCGCGACAGGCCGCCACTCGATCACGAAGCTGGGCGGCTGACCGTATCGGCAAGGGCCGATACGCAGCTCTAGGAGAAGGGACGAACACATGCCGTTGCCAGCATGCAACCTATACCCCCCGTTCAACGTGGTACGACTGAGCCACCTCGAGCTGGGAGTAACCGATCTTGCCAGAAGCAAGGCGTTTTGGGCCGAGACGATCGGGCTTCAGGTCACCCACGAGGACGGCGACCTTCTTACGCTGCGGGGCATGGAGGAACGCAACCATCACTGCGTCGATTGCGCCGGCAGTCCGAGCCGTCGGCGAACTCGCTGTCTTTCAAGGTCTATGCCGAGGAGGATCTCGACAAGGCGCACGACTGGTTCAAGGCGCGTGGCCAGAAGACCGAATGGGTCGAGCGTCCGTGGCAGGATCGCACCCTGCGCACCTACGACCCGCAGGGAATCCCGCTCGAGTTCTACGCGACGATGGAACGGCTGCCGCCGATCCATCAGAAATATGCGCTCTACAAGGGCGTGAAGCCGCTCAGGATCGATCACTTCAACTGCTTTTCCACCGATGTCGATGCGTCTGTCGCCTTCTACAACGACATCGGCTTCCGCGTGACTGAATACACCGAGGACGAAGACACGAAGCGGCTCTGGGCCGCCTGGATGCACCGCAAGGGCGGCGTCCACGATATGGCATTCACCAACGGCCGCGGCCCGCGCCTGCACCACGTCGCATTCTGGGTGCCGACGCCGCTGAATATCATCGATCTGCTCGACCTGATGTCGACCACTGGCTATCTCGCCAATATCGAGCGCGGCCCGGGGCGGCACGGCATCTCGAACGCGTTCTTCCTTTATGTCCGCGACCCGGACGGCCATCGCGTGGAGATATATTGCTCGGACTATCTCACGGTGGACCCGGATCTGGAGCCGATCAAATGGGACCTGAAAGATCCGCAGCGCCAGACACTCTGGGGGGCGCCAGCGCCGAAGAGCTGGTTTGAGGAGGGCTCGGCCTTCCAGAACGTCGCGATCGGCGAGCCGTCGCTGCGTGCGCAGCCGATCGTCGCGCCGTGACCGAAAGCAATGACATGACCCGCCCGAAGCTCGCCACCTTTCGTGCCGACGGGCGGGTCCGATATGGGCTGATCAGAGATGACGGGGCCGTCGATCTCTCCGCCGGCCATCCTGAATGGCCGACGCTGAGGGAGGTGATCGAGGCAGGTGCGCTCAATCTGATCGCGGAAGAGGGTGCGGGCGCGGTCGCCGATTTTCAGAATGGCGCGTTCACCTACGAGATTCCCGTTCCGGCGCCCGAAAAGATCATCTGCGTCGGCGTCAATTATCCGGACCGGAACGAGGAGCATAAGGACGGTCAGGCGGCACCCGCCAAGGCGTCGCTGTTCATTCGGTTTCCGCGATCCTTCGTGGGACACGGCGAGCCGATCGTGCGGCCTGCGGAGTCGAAGCAGCTCGATTATGAAGGCGAGGTCGTCATCGTGATCGGGAAGGGCGGCCGGCGCATCGCGGAGGCGGACGCGCTGGACCACATCGCGGCGCTCTCGCTCTGCAATGAGGGCACGCTGCGGGACTGGGTTCGCCATGCGAAATTCAATGTCACGCAAGGCAAGAACTTCGATCGGTCCGGCTCCATGGGGCCGTGGCTCGTGCCGTTCCAGGACGAGAGCCAGATCGCCGACATAGCGCTGACTACACGTGTGAACGGCGAGGTGCGGCAGCGGGACCGGACGGGGCGGATGATCTTCTCCTTCCGTCATATCATCTCCTATATCTCGACCTTCACGACGCTGGTGCCGGGCGACGTCATCGTGACCGGTACGCCAACCGGTGCCGGCGCGCGTTTCGATCCGCCGATATGGCTGAAGCCGGGCGATGTGGTCGAGGTCGAGGCGGACGGCATCGGCCTGTTGCGCAACACGATTGTGGACGAGGTGACGGCATGATGTCCCCGGAAGCCGTCGCCGCCGCCGCCAACGCTCTGGACCAGGCCGAGAGGACGCGCGTCCAGATCGGGCTTCTGTCATTGCAGCATCCGGGCATGGACATGGACGACGCCTATGCCGTGCAGTCCGCCTGGGTGCAGCGCAAGCTCGCCGACGGACGCCGGATCATCGGACGCAAGATCGGCCTGACGTCGAAGGCGATGCAGAGTGCGCTCAACATCGACATTCCCGATTCCGGTGTGCTCTTCGATGACATGTTGTTCGAGAATGGCGGGACGGTGCCGAAGGGGCGTTTCATCCAGCCGCGGATCGAGGCCGAACTCGCTTTCGTCATGAAGGCGCCGCTCGCGGGTCCAGGCGTGACGCGCCAGGACGTGATCCGCGCCACCGACTACGTCCAGCCGGCACTGGAGATCCTCGACACGCGCATCCTGCGCGTCGATCCGGAGACCAGGAAGACGCGGACGGTGTTTGACACCATCGCCGACAATGCGGCCAATGCCGGGATCGTGCTTGGAGGCGAACGACGGCGGCCGGATGACATCGACCTGCGCTGGGCCGGCGCGATCGTCTATCGAGACGGCGAGGTCGAGGAGACCGGTCTCGGCGCCGGCGTTCTCGATGACCCGGCTCTGTCGATGGCGTGGCTTGCCAATCGCCTCGCAACCTATGGCGACCGGATCGAGGCGGGCGAGATCGTGCTGTCCGGTTCTTTCATCCGTCCGATCGAGGCCCCCTCCAGTTCTTTCATCCGCGCGGACTATGGTCCCCTGGGCCAGCTGACGCTGTCTTTCGAGTGAGATTCACATGCCCGCGCCCGAGAACAGGTTCAAACGCGCCCTGACGGATGGGCGCGCACAGATCGGGCTCTGGCTCGGTCTGGCGAACGCCTATACGGCCGAACTCTGCGCCGGAGCCGGCTTCGACTGGCTGCTGATCGACGGCGAGCATGCACCGAACAGCATTCCAACGATGCTCGCACAGATCCAGGCAATCCAGCGAGGGTCGTCTAGCCAGGTGGTGGTGCGCGTGCCGATTGGCGAGACCTGGCTGATCAAGCAGGTGCTGGACCTGGGCGCCCAGACGATCCTCGTTCCCATGGTCGAGACGGCGGAGCAGGCTCGCGAGCTGGTGCGTGCGGTTCGCTATCCGCCGAACGGCGTGCGGGGTGTCGGCGCGGCCCTCGCGCGCGCCTCTGCTTTCAACAGGATCGGCGACTATCTGCAGACCGCCGATCGAGAGGTCTGCCTTCTCGTCCAGGTCGAGAACCGGGCCGGGCTCGAGGCGCTGGACGCTATCGCGTCGGTGGACGGCGTCGACGGCGTATTCGTCGGGCCCGCCGACCTTGCGGCCGACATGGGCTTCCTCGGCAGGCCGGGCGCGCCGGAGGTTCAGGCCGCGGTGGAGGATGCGCTGCGTCGCATCCAGTCCCATGGCAAGGCCGCCGGCATCCTGACCTCTGACCAGGCGCTGGCGCGGCGCTATCTCGAGATCGGCGCGACCTTCGTCGCGGTCGGCAGCGACGTCGGTCTGCTCGTGGGGGCGACCAATGCCCTTATCAAGCAGTTCCGCGATGACGACGCAGCCGCGACCCCGCGATCCGGCGGCTACTGACGATCCCCTCGCATCGTCCCGATCTTCATTTCAGGACAGGTCGTCGGCGGGCAGCGGCGGCCTGCCGAGAATGATGTCCGCGGCCTTCTCTCCGACCATGATCGCAGGCCCATTGGTGTTGCCGCCAATCAGGGTGGGCATGATGGAGGCATCGGCGACGCGCAGGCCGGCTATGCCGTGGACTTTCAGCTCGGCGTCCACCACCGCTTCCTTGCCTGGGCCCATCGTGCAGGTGCCGACCGGGTGATAGGCGGTGTGTGATTTCTCACGCACATAGGCTGCCATGCCGTCGGCGCTCTCGACCTCGCGGCCGGGGTCGATTTCGGCGCCGCGATAAGGTGCAAAAGGCTCTGTCTCGACGAGGCGGCGCGCAATGCGCAGTCCGCGAACGATCGTCTCGACATCGTCCGATTCAGCGAGGAAGTCGGGGTCGATGCCAGGTGCGATCTTCGGATCGGCGCTCTGCAGGAAGACGCGGCCGGTGCTCTTCGGGCGCAGCAGGACGCTCAGGATGCCGAAACCGAACCCGCGCCCCATTCGGCCCTTTTTGTCCCTGATCGCGGGAACGAGAATGAGCTGGACGTCCGGCCGCGCCAGGCCTGGGAGGCTGCGGACGAAGGCGCCCGAATGGAGTATGTTGTTGGCGAGCAGGCCGCGGCCGGTGAAAGGATAGGACACCACGTTCCAGGCGAGCCAGGGCAGGCTCTTCCAGGACAAGCCGTATGGCACGGTGGTCGGGCTCGTATACTGCACAGCTGCCGCTATGTGATCCTGTAGGTTGCGTCCGACGCCCGGCAGGTGGCGCTTCACGTCGATGCCCATCGCACGCAAGTCGTCGCCATCGCCGATCCCGGAGAGGAGCAGGAGGTGTGGCGAGCCGATCGCCCCGGCGGACAGGATCACCTCGCGATCCGCTCGCACGACGCGAACCTCGCCGCCAACCTCGATCTCGACGCCGGTGGCGCGTCCATCCTCGACGACCACGCGGCGGGCCAGGGCTGCGGTCAGGATCTCGAGGTTCGGGCGACGGCGGGCGGGCGCAAGATACGCCGTGGACGTGGAACTGCGGCGGCCGCTTGCGATCGATGCCTGGCGACGGCCGAAGCCTTCGTGCGTCTCGCCGCAGAAGTCCTCGTTTCGGCGATACTGCAGCGCCTCACCAGCCTGGAAGAATATTTCCGACAGAGGGTTGTACTGGTCCAGGAAGCCGACCTGAACCGGGCCCTCGGTGCCGTGGTAGATCGAGTCGCGGAAATCGCGATTGTTCTCCGACCGCCTGAAATAGGGCAGCACCTCGCGGAACGACCACCCCGGGTTTCCGAGATTGGCCCAGTCGTCGTAGTCGCTTGGCTGACCGCGTGTATAGACCATTCCGTTGATCGAGCTCGACCCGCCGAGCGTCTTGCCGCGCGGAACGGCGATCTTGCGGTCGGCGGCGTGCCTCTGCGGCGTGGTCGTGAAGTTCCAGTTGAGCCGCGGATGGTTGATCAGCCGCATCACGCCAAGCGGCACATGGATCAGCGGACTCCGGTCGGCCGGGCCCGCCTCGATCAGGCATACGGAGTTGGCGGGGTCCTCCGAGAGCCGGTTCGCCAGGACGCAGCCTGCGGAGCCGGCGCCGACGATGACGTAGGTGAAGCGCTTTTCTGCGCTGTTCATGTCAGTTTCCTCTCCCGGCCTTCCTCGGAAAGCGTCGGCTTAGTGCTGTTCCGATCCGCGACGGGGAAAGCGCGGCTCTTCCTTGGCAAAGAAGGCGCGCAGACCTTCGCTTACCTCGGCCGATCCGCCGAGCGCGACGGCGACCGCGAGGGCATCCTCGAGTGCTTCGCGCTCCGGCATCTCCCACCCCCGACGCATGGTAGCCTTCAGCGTCGCGATGGCGTGTGGCGGTCCCTTCGCCAAGCGCCGGGCGAGCTTGAGCGTCTCGACAAGCACGTCGGCCGGTGCGATCAGCCTGTGGGCAAGGCCGATCTGCAACGCCTCCGCCGCCTTGACGGTGCGGCCGGTCAGCATCAGCTCCATGGCGCGGCTGTAGCCGATGCGGCGCGGGATTCTTACCGTCCCGCCGATGCCGGGAAACACGCCCAGACGGATTTCCGGCAGCGAGAAACTGGAGGTTTCCGATGCGTAGACGATGTCGCAGCAGGCGCTGAGTTCGACGCCGCCGCCCACCGCGACGCCGTTGATCGCGGCGAGCGTCGGAATGTCGAGCGAGGCGATCAGGTCGAAGGCGCGGTTCTCGGCACCAAGCAGTTCAGCCGGGCCGTTGCCGGCATCATGCGCCCGCTTCAGTTCGCCGAGATCGGAGCCGGCGCAGAAGGCGCCGTCGCCCTTGCCCGTCAGCAAGATCGCTCCGATATCCGGCCCACGCGCCTCGACGAGCGAGGCGAGCTGTTGCGCCATGTCGAGGTCGATGCTGTTGGTGCCCCGATTGTCGAGTGTGAGAACCAGAACGCCTTCGTCGATCTCGTGATGAACGATGCCCATGCTGTCTCCTTGCAGTGTCCCGCCGTCGACAGACCGCGCTCAGGTCAGCCGCATGACGAACGGATTGGGGACATCCGCATCGAAATTGATCCACACGCTCTTGGTCTTGAGATACTGCCGGATCGAATTCAGGCCGCTTTCGTAGCCAACTCCCGAATTCTTGTATCCACCGAACGGCGTCGTGTAGCTGGCGGCGCGATAGGTGTTGACCCACACGGTTCCCGCCTCGATCGCGTTGGCCATGGTGAACATGCGGCGGATGTTCTGCGTCCACACGCCGGCGGCCAGGCCATACATCGTGTCGTTGGCGATCGCGATCGCCTCCTCCTGGTCCCGGAACTTGATGACCGAAAGGACAGGGCCGAACACCTCCTCCTGCGCAATCCGCATCCGGTTGTCGACATTGGTGAAGATCGTCGGCTGGACAAACCATTCCCCGACATCGGAGGCCCCGCCGCCGAGAACCAGCTCGGCGCCTTCCGACTTCGCGACGTCGATGTAGTCGAGGATCTTTTTGCTGCGGCGGCGTCGTCACCGGGCCGACTTGCGTGTCCTCCAGCATCGGATTGCCGATGCGCGCCGTCTTCGCGTAGGCGAGCAGGCGTTCGACGAACTGGTCGTGGATGGTCTCGTGCAGCAGAAGGCGCGAGCCGGCAATGCAGGTCTGGCCCGACGCGGCGAAGATGCCCGACACCGCGCCTTTCACGGCATCGTCCAGTTTGGCATCGTCGAAGACGATGTTCGGTGACTTGCCGCCGAGTTCCAGCGTCACCGACTTGAAGCCGCGCGCGGCTGCTTCGTAGACGGTGCGCCCGCCGAATTCGCTGCCGGTGAAGGATACTTTGGCGGTCTTCGGGTGTTGCACGAGTGCTGCCCCGACGTCCTGGCCATAGCCGCACACCACGTTGAAGACGCCTGGCGGAAAGCCCACCTTCTCGACCAGCCGCGCAAGTTCCAGTGTCGAGGCGGATGTGAACTCGGACGGCTTCACGACCACCGCGCAGCCGGCGGCCAGCGCCGTTGCGACCTTGTTGACGCCGAGCATCAGCGGCGAATTCCAGGGCGTGATCGCGACAGCGACGCCGATCGGTTCGTTGCGGGTGTAGTTGAAGTAGCCCGCGCGCTCGACAGGCGGCACCGTGCCTTCGATCTTGTCCGCGAGACCCGCGTAATAATAGCAGAACTGCGGCAGGTAGCGGACCTGCAGTCCCATCTCCGCGATCAGCTTGCCGTTGTCGCGCGTCTCTACCTCGCCAAGGAATTTGGCGTTTTCGGCAATCGCGTCGCCGAGGCGGCGGAGCAGGGCGCCGCGGGCGCTCGCCGACATGGTCGCCCATGGGCCGGTACGCATCGCCGCATAAGCCGTCTCCACGGCGAGGGCCGCGTCCGCCTCGGTGCCGCGCGCGATCGTCGCCCACGGCTTTCCGGTGTAGGGGTCAATCGTTTCGAAACGTTCGCCGGTCGATCCCTCGACCCAGCGCCCTCCGATATACATCTGATAATGCTGCACGCGGTTACCTCCCGATTGGGCGTCGTCGCTACGGCGAAAACCTGGTTCTTCGATAAATGACGGGCGGGCCCGCCCCGTCATTGCAACGGTCAGACAGCGGTGCCGTCGGGAACCCAGGGGCAGTCGGCGTCACGCCAGTGATGAACGCGCCGTTCGGCGAAAAGAAAGCCGTCACCATGCCGGACCAGCACGTCGAGCGAGTGGCCGAGGCTCTCGATCACCTTGATGTGGTTCTCTGCGGTCCGCCATTTCGTGACGGTCCAGTAAGATCGCACCGAATAGCCGCCACCCGCATCGGGTTCGATGCGCAGGTTGTCGATGTGGTGCTGCCTGCCACGGAAAGCGGGCAGGTTGGTCAGCATGCGGAAGTAGCCACCGATCTCTTCGCGGCCTCGATACACCTTGCCGGCGGTGTCCTCGAAGATCCCGTCCGGAAGGAATAGATCCAGCACGCCTTCGATATCGGCCATGTCGAGCTTCCAGACATAGTCGGTGATCAGATTGCGAACGCGAAGATGGTCGCCGATGTCGATCAAGGTATGCCCTCCCGCTGCCTCGCGACGAATTATTTAACAGGTTATTAGATTGGTCGCGTCCGGCTTGCAAGAGACGTTGAGGGGTGTTTTTCGATTATACCTGGGTGTCGGGAATGCTGACGATCAGCCCATCCATCTCGTTGGACAGGACGATCTGGCAGGAAAGGCGGCTTCCCGGGCGGCGCTCGGCCGCAGTGAAGCCCAGCATGTCCTCTTCGTGATCGAGGGGCGGCGGAATGCTGGCCAGGAACGCCTCGTCGACATAGACGTGACAGGTGGCGCAGGCGCAGTTGCCGCCGCACTCGGCGACGATGCCGTCTATCCCGTTTGCAATCGCAAGCTGCATGACGGATTCGCCGGATTGCGCCTCGATAGCGTGCTCGTTGCCATGATGGTCCACGATCGTGATCTTCGGCATGGCTTTGCTCAGTTGTCCCATTTCACGGGAAGATTCAGAAGACCGCGGAACACCCAGCCGCCAAGACGTGCCTCGCGGTCCGGATCGAGCCGCAGATTGGGCAGGCGGCGCAGGATATTCGGCACGGCAATGTCGCCAACCTGCTTCCGCGCCGCCCAGGTTCCGAGGCAGAAGTGGGGCCCGGAACCGAAAGCGAGATGCGGAGCGCGCTTGCGGTTGATGTCGAACAGATGGCCGTCCTGGAACCGTGTCTCGTCATGGCAGGCCGAGGCCACGACGAGGCCGATCTGGTCATCCGGTTCCAGCACTGCTCCGCCGAGTTCGACTGTCCTGGCCACACGGCGCGGATACATGCCGATTGGGGCGATCCAGCGCACAGCTTCCTCGAACACATCCTTCCAGCGGCCGTCGTCGGCAAGCACCTGGCTCAGTTGGGCCGGATTGTGGAGCAGGCCGTAAAGCGCCGTGCAGGTGGCGTCGCGCGGCTCGTTCAGGCCGCCGCCGACGATCACCTTCACGTTCGCCCTGATCTGGTCGATCGTTAGCGGCTCGCCGGCGTTGGCCATGGCGGACACGACCGAAGGATCGGGATTTTCCATCAACTGAGGGATGCGCTCGTCGAGAGCGGCGTCGATCGCCCGCGAGGCGGCCAGGCCCTTGGCCCAGATGTCGGGATCGTCGCCATAGTTGCCCACAGCGTCCATCAGGCTCTGCGACCAGACGATGAGATCGCGCCAGTCGACATTCGTCAGCCCGAGGATCTCCATCAGGCAACGCGAGGCCAGGGGGGCGGCGAATTCGGCGAAGAGATCGGCTTCGCCCCGTTCGGCGAAGCCGTCGATCAACTCGTCCGCGATCTGCACGAAGATCGGCTCCCAGTGATTCTTGACCGTGCCCGGCCGGAAGGTCGGCTCAAGCACGGCGCGCTCGCGCTTGTGGTCCTCGCCATCCTTGCGCATGAGCGTATGCCCCATCGCCTTGATCTGAAGTGATCGCAGGTCAAGCGCGGGGAAAGTCCCGGCGTCACGCTCGATGGCAATGATGTCGTCGAAGCGGGTCACGAGATGTATCCGCGCCGCCGGCACCCATGCGACGGGCGCCTCCATGCGCAGACGCCGATAGGCCGGGTAGGGGTCGGCATAGAGATCGACGAGGGTAATGTCCTCGACGCTCGGGGCGGTCGACATCGGGCTCTCCTCCGCGACGGCGCGCCTGGCGCTGCCTTTTGCGAGGACGAACCATGGGCTTATCTGTCGAACAAGTGCATGGTATCGATCCAATCTATGGAAGAATTCGATGGAAATCTGGACCTGCGCGCGCTGCGCGTGCTGATCACCGTGCACAAGGCCGGATCGCTGACGGCGGCGGCGCATCGGTTGGGGCTCAACCAGTCCACGGTCAGCTACACGATCGGCCGGCTGCGTGAGACGTTTGGCGACGAACTCTTTGTGCGCGCAGGGCGGGGCATCTTGCCGACGGAGCGATGTGAGGAGATCGTCGCAGAGGTGGAACGCCTGCTGCGCGATTTCGCGCGTCTGGCCTCTCCGCAACATTTCGATCCGGCCACGACACGCGGACGATTGGTAATCTCCTGCAATTTTTACGAGCGGACGGTGATCCTGCCCGAGCTTATGCGCGCGCTGCGCGTCGAAGCGCCTGGCCTGCGCGTTTCGATCATCCAGTCGCACACGCAGGGGCACCGCCAGCTCCTCGCCAACGAATGCGACATTCTGATCTCGCCGCTGCTCGCGGACACGGCCGGCCTCTACACCCGTGTTCTGTTCACCGAGCGCTATGCATGTTTCGTCGATCGTAACAGCCGTGCCGCGCGGGAGGGCATCTCGCTGGAAGAATATGCGCGCGCGGAGCATGTGACGGTTAATTATGACGGAGGATGGAAACCGTTCTATCACGAGACGCTGAAGTCGCTTAACATAGACATTATACCCAAGCTGGAACTGCCGAGTTTCGGGATGATCCACAGGCTGATTGAAGGAACCGATCTTGTGCTGACCGCCCCCTCCGCGCTTGCGCCGGCGATGGCTGAGAGTTGCGTGCGCATCGCCGCGCCGTTCGACCGCAGCTTCGACGTCCATCTGTTCTGGAGCGGTCGTGCGCACCAGACACCAATCAACCGGTGGCTGCGTGCCCAGGTGGTGAGGGCGGCGAAGGCGGTTGCGGCGCGGCTCGGCGGATGACGAGAGCGGATGACGTGATAAAGGTGGGACTCATCGTGCCCCCGCTCGACGGCAGCGTCCCGCCGGATGCGGCGGCGATGTATCCGGATGTCGCGTTCGAGGTTGCCGGGCTCGGCGTGCGCGGGCTCACGGCTGCAGGCTATGGCGAGGCCGTCGGCCGCGTCGAGGATACCGCGCGCGTGCTTGCCTCACGCGGCGTCTCGGCGATCCTCCTGTTCGGCACATCGCTGAGCTTCTTCAAGGGGCCGGCCTTCAATGGCGAACTGGAGGCGACGATGCGCGAGGCATCCGGCGTCCCCGCCCTGACGCTGACCAGCGCCATGATCCAGGCTCTCGAACTGCTGCGCGTGCGGCGCATTGCCGTGGCGACGGCCTATACTGGTGAGGTCGACGCAATGTTCCGCCGCTATTTCGAAGCCTGCGGCTTCGAGATCGAACGAATCTCGGGCCTGGGCATCACCGCCTTGACGGAGGTGGAGGCGGTGGCGCCGGAGACGATCGCGGACCTCGCCCGGAAGGTCGCGATGGATGCTCCCGATGCGGAGGCAGTAGTGTTGTCCTGCGCCGGCATGCGCACCACACCGGTCACGGCAGCACTTGAGCGCGAACTGGGAAAGCCAGTCATTTCCAGCGCCATGGTCGGAAGCTGGGCAGCTGTCAGGCTGGCCGGATCAAGCGGGATTTCGCCCGGCATGGGGTGTCTCTACGAAACTGGCGCCTGGCACGCCGAACCATAGCGGAGGGTGAATTGATGATTGGAATCATCGGGTTGGGCGGCATGGGCGGCGGCATGGCCGCTCGGCTGCTCGGGCTTGGCAGGAGCGTCACCGGCTACGACATCAGTGCTGAACGGATGGCCGCCTTCACGGCGCTCGGCGGCGAGCCGGCCACGAGCGCCCGCGACGTGGCGGATCGCGCCAGCCTGGCGATTGCCTGCCTGCCGTCCGAGGCGGCGAGTTTCGCGGCCGCCTTCGGCGCCGACGGTGCGGCGGGCGGAGCGGCGCTGCGCACCTATGTCGAGATGTCGACCCTCGGCAAGGAGGCGATGGAGCACATTGCCGGGAAGCTTGAGGCAAGCGGCGTTGGCTTCCTCGACTCGCCGATCAGCGGCGGTCCGAAGCGGGCGCACCAGGGAACGCTGACCGCCATCGTGGCGGGCAGGCCGGAGACCCGCGCATCGGCGATGGAAACACTGAACCTGCTTGCCGAGCATGTCTTCGAGGTTGGAGATGTGCCCGGCCAGGCGCAGGTCGTGAAGCTGGTCAACAACATGCTGTCGATCACGGCTTTCGTCGCGAGTTGCGAAGCGGTCTCGATCGGCGTCAAGGCGGGGCTCGATGCGCGCACCATGATCGACGTGATCAATGCCAGCACCGGCCGGAACTCCGCGACCGTCGACAAGTTTCCCGCCGCGATCCTGCCGCGCACGTTCAAATATGGCGGTCCGCTCTCGATCGGCGTCAAGGACAGCCAGCTCTTCCTCAAGCTGGCGCGGTCTACCCAGATGCCGGCCTTCGTCGGCTCGACGGTCGCCAATCTCTTCGCCCTCGTCGCAGACCAGCTCGGGCCGGACGCAGACTACAGCAACACGATCAAGGTGTTCGAGGCCTGGGGCGGCGGGATCGTCGTGGGCGACGCGGAGTAAGCGAAGTTTGGTTGCGCCGCTGCCTTGCCGGTAGATCAATAACAGGTTAAGTAGCTACCTTCGACAGGTGACCGTCTAGGGAGGAAGGTCTTTATGTTCGTGAAATTGAAGATGGCCGCGATAGGGGCGGCCCTGGTGCTTTCTTCAAGCCTGGGAGGTTGGCAGGCTGCGGCTGAAGAGCAGACGATCACGGTGGCGACGCCAGGCGCTGCGCTGCATTTCTATCCGTTCTATGTCGCCGAGGCGGCGGGCCTGTTCAAGAAGGACGGCATAGCGATCCAGTGGGTTGATGTGGGCGCCGGCTCACGCCAGATCGCGGCGGTCGCCAGCCGCAGCGCGGATTTCGCCGTCGTCGGCATGCAGCCGTCGATCAGCGCCCGGGAGAACGGCGCCGATCTCGTCGCCGTCAGCGGTCTATTCAATGCCTATCCGATCCAGCTCGTCCTTTCCAAGGCGGCCATGGAGAAGACCGGAATCACCGCCGGGATGGGGATCGACGACGTCGTGTCGCGCCTCAAGAACGTGACGATCGCCGTCACCGGCATCGGCAGCACCACCGACGTGCTGCTGCGCAGCTGGCTGGTCAAGCGCGGCGTCAAGCCGGACGAGGCGATCACGATCCAGCCCCTCGGCAATCCGGGCGCGATGTTTGCGGCCTTCGAGCAGGGCGCGATCGACGGCGTCATGCTTGGCGCACCCTGGCCGGAGAAGGCCGAGGCCGACGGCGTGGGCACGATCATCGTCGATCCGCTCAAAGGCGGCATCCCCGAGCTCGAAGGCGTTCCCTATACGGCGATCATCGCCGCCGGCTCGCTGGTCAAGGAGAAGCCCGAAGTCGTGGGATCGGTCGTCCATGCCCTGACCGAGGCCATGAAGCTCACGGCGGCGGAGCCGGACAAGGTGGGGGAGATGCTGAAATCGTATTTCCCCGACACCGATGAGGCGATCTACAAGGCTTTCGAGCCGCGCTACCGCGGCAAGTCCTCCGCCACGCCCGTAATCTCAAAGGAGGAATACCAGAAGCTTCTCGACTGGATCTCGATCACCTCGGACAAACCGGTGACCGTGACCTTCGAGCAGTTTGTCGACAACCAGTTCGCCGACAAGGCGGCGGCCGAAGTGCTGAAATGACGGCGGCGACCCCCGCGCGCCGAAGCGAACGAAGGAGCGAGGAGCGGGAGCTCTGGCTTCAGAGGGCAGCGCTTGCCCTTGCGCTTCTCGCCGTCTGGGAGGCGTGGGGGCGGCTCGTTTCCGATCGCTGGACCAGCCGTCCGAGCGCCATGATGGTGCGGCTGGCAGAGTGGGCGTCGAACGATCTCGCCCGGCACATCGGCGTCACGTTCGCCGAGATCGGCGCCGGGCTCGCCATCGGCGTGCCGCTTGGCGTCGTCGTGGGCCTCGTCGTCGGCCGGTCGCCACGTGCCGGCGCGGTGTTCCGTCCCTTCATCGTGCTGCTCAACTCACTGCCGATCGTCGCGATGACGCCGCTGCTGATCATGTGGTTCGGCCTCGGCATGCAGCCGAAGATCGTGCTGGTCGCCTTCGTGTCCTTCCTGCTCCTGTTCTTCAACACGTTTTCGGGCGCGCGCGCGGTGGATAACGACCTGCTCGATTCGCTGACGCTGATGGGTGCAACGCGCTGGGAGCGTTTCAGGAAGGTTGTCCTGCCCGGCAGCACGAGCTGGATCATGGCGGCGCTCAAGAACGCGCTGCCCTATGCCTTCATCGCCGCGGTGATCGGGGAGATGATGCTTTCGCAGGCGGGCCTGGGGCACCTGATCACCCGCTCGGCGCAGCAGTTCGACATGACCGGTGTCTATACGGTCCTGCTTCTGATGATGGTGCTCGGTGCGCTGGTCAACGACCTCTTGGCGCGTCTGGAGCGGTGGCTGATGCGTTGGCGCGTGCCGGCAGACAACAGGTGAACGGATGAATGCAATGACTGATACGCGCGGGCTCGCGCCCGCCGGACGCCAGCTGGCCGAGAAGATCAGCCTCAGGGACGTGGTCGTGGAGTTCGCTTCGCGCGACATGCGCGTGCGGGCCGTCGACGGCATCGACATTGAGGTGCCGTCGCAGTCCTTCACGGCGCTCGTCGGGCCAAGCGGCTGCGGCAAGTCGACGGTGCTCAACATGGTTGCGGGTCTTCTCAAGCCGACCGAAGGCGTCGTCACCTATGACGGCAAGCCGGTGAGCGGCCCGAACGTGCGGGTCGGCTACATGACCCAGAAGGATACGCTGCTGCCCTGGCGCACGGTCGAGGACAATGTTGGCATTGCCTTCGAGCTTGCCTGCCGCCGTATTCCCAAGGCCGAGCAGGTCGACCGGGTGCGCGAGATCATCGAACTCGTCGGGCTCAAGGGCTTCGAGCGTCACTATCCGTCGGAACTGTCTGGCGGCATGCGAAAGCGCGCCGCTTTCGCACGCATGCTGATCTACGAGCCGGAGACGCTGCTTCTCGATGAACCTTTCGGAGCGCTCGACGCCCAGCTCAGGCTGATCATGCAACAGGAACTGCTGCGCCTCGTCGAGCGCCGTCGCATGACGGTCATCCTGGTCACGCATGACCTGGAGGAGGCGATCGCCATGGCAGACCGGGTGCTGGTATTCACCTCACGCCCCGGTCGGATCAGGGCTACGCGGACGATTCCGTTCGAGCGACCACGCGATCCGGTGAACCTGCGCTTCAGGCCCGAATTCGGAAAGCTCTACGAGGACCTCTGGAACGAGCTCAAGGACGAGGTCGCGCTCGGGACGGAGACCGGCCTTGGCAAGTAGGGCTGTTCACGGGACAGAGATGCGGCTGTCGACGATCGGCCAGCAGGCGGCCGTCCTCGCGGTCGTGCTGGTCGCATGGCACTTCGCCTCGGGCACGCTGATCCCTGCCTTCTACATCAGCGATCCGCTCAGCATCTCCAGGGTCATCGTCGACTGGTTCGCGAGCGGGTCGGTCTGGATCCACATCGGCTCGACGATGCTGACGCTCTTCCTGGGCTACGCGCTCGGCGCGTCGCTGGGGATCGTCTGCGGGCTAATTCTGGGCCTTTCGCCGCGCATCGAACGGCTTTTGTCGCCGTTCATAGCGGCGCTCTACGGTCTGCCTAAGGTGGCGCTCCTGCCGCTGCTTGTCATCCTTTTCGGCATCGGCCTCCTGTCGAAGGTCGTGCTGGTGGCTTCGGTCGTGTTTTTCCTCCTCCTCTACGCCACGCTCGGCGGCATGGCCGACGTGGACCGGGACACGATGGACGGGCTGAGGCTGATGGGGGCCACGGAAGGCGAGATCGTGCGCAAGGTGCGGCTGCCCGCCATCCTTCCTTGGATCTATACCGGATTCCGCACCTCGATAGGCTATGCGCTCACCACCACCGTGGTGTCCGAGGCACTCTCCTCCAATCGGGGATTGGGCTTCCTGATCGAACACGCCGCAGTCCAGTTCAACGCCGCCGGCGTGTTTGCGGCCGTCGTCGTTCTCCTCGTCCTGAGTTCGGTCATCATGGTTCCCCTCGGCATGCTGGAGAACCGCATGAAGCCGACGAAGCTTTGAGGTCGCCAGCGTACAATACAGGCGGCCGCTTTCCTAAGGGAGCGAGTATGCTAGCCTGCCACATTCAGGCAGGCATCGGTGCAGTGCAGACGGCCTGGCATAAAGAGCCGGGAGCTACGGGAACGTAAATGAATAAGAAAACCTGGGATCGACCGGCCAACGTCAAGTTGAGAAGCTTCTCCAAATCGCTGCCGATGTCGCTGCTTCTGGCGCGCGAAGCGGTGATGCAGCGGTTCCGTACTTCGCTTCACCTCTTCAATATCACCGAACAGCAGTGGCGTGTGCTGCGCGCCCTGAGTTCCATCAACGAGATCGAGGTCACGGCGCTGGCCAAGGTCACGTACCTTCTGACGCCTTCGCTGTCGCGTATCCTCAAGGATATAGAGTCGCGCGGCTATATCATCCGCCGTCCCGCCCCGGATGACATGCGCCGCGCGCTGATCTCGATCAGTCCCCAGGGACTCACCCTGATCGATGCGGTCGCACCGTATTCGGAAGGGATCTACGGGGAGATCTACAACGCCTTCGGCAAGGAACGCATGGATTTGCTCCAGCAGCTCCTCAAGGAACTGACGGAGACGTTGAACGCGCTGCCTCCCATTACCTACACCGGCGCGGAACTGAGCCCGGAACTCGCCGCCATCGCCTTCGGGAAGTCGCGCCGGCGCCAGCCGGTGCAGGAAATCGAGGAGTAGAATGTCCGATATCGACCTCAGCATTGCCGGACCGGTTGCTCATATCACGCTCAACCGTCCGGAGACGCTGAATGCGCTCCGCCGCCAGACATTCGAGGAACTGACCGATGCAATCGCCACGCTCGCGGCGGACCGGAGCGTGCGCGCGATGGTGCTCACAGGGTCAGGTCGTGCCTTCTGCTCGGGTGCGGATCTCTCCGATCCGATGATGGGGAACCACCTGCCTCTCGAGGAACGGCCTGCCGCCTGCGCCGCGGTGCTCGATACGCTCATGAACCGCACTATTCGCGCGATCCGCAACGCACCGTTCCCGACGGTCGCGGCGGTCAATGGCGTCGCCGCCGGCGGCGGCGCGGGCCTGGCGCTCGCGGCGGACATCGTCGTGGCCGGGAAGTCTGGGCGTTTCGTCCAGACCTTCACGCCGAAGCTTGCCCTGGTGCCCGATCTTGGCTCGACCTGGCACCTCGCGCGTCATCTCGGTCGTGCGCGCGCCCTGGGCCTGGTGCTGTCCGGCGAGGTGCTGGATGGCGAACGGGCCGCTGCGCTCGGTCTGATCTGGAAATGCGTCCCTGACGAGGAGCTTGCCGCCGAAGCGGGCCGTATCGCCGAACAACTGGCCGCCGGACCGAACACGGCACAGCTTGCCGCGCGCCGGCTTGTCGATGCGGCATTCGACAACGACTTCGATCAGCAACTCGATCTTGAACGCGATGCCCAAGCCAGCCTCGCAGCCACCGAGCACGTCCAGGAGGCGATGCTCGCCTTCAAGGAAAAGCGCGCGGCCCGGTTCCCCGACAGATAGTCGACGGCTCCAATAGGCCGATCGGCTTCCGGAGCCTCGCTACGGCCCGTCCAATATTACAGGGCGCCGCCGCCGTCGACCAGGACGACGCTGCCGGTCATGAAGCCGTTCTGCATCAGGTGGACGATCTGCGCCGCGATTTCCTGCGGGCGACCTATCCGCTTCAGGGGAAGGCCCGCGGCAGTGCGGTCGAACAGCGCCTGGCGCTCGTCCGCCGGCAGGAAATCCCACCACGGCGTCTCGATCCGGCCCGGAGAAACGCAGTTGACCCTCACAGGCGCCATCTCGGTAGCCAGCGCCTTCGCCAGCGCGTCGATGGCGGCGTTGATGGCGCTGAGAATGGTGGCGCCGCCCGTTGGCCGCACCCCGATCATGCCGGAAACGAGCGTCAGGCTGCCGTCGCTGCGGATGCGCGCCGCATGCGCCACGTTCGCCGCGCCCCAGAACTTGCTTTCGAATGCCGCACGTTCCTCCGCAAGGCTGCGCTTGCGCAGCGGGCCGACCGCGAGCTCCGCCGCCGATACCACGACATGATGGAAAGGCTCGCGCTCACCGAAGAAGCGGCGGACCGCGTCGGCTTCGCGGATGTCCAGCGCGGCGATCTGCGCGCCGCCGATCCGCGATGCGGCTTCGCGCAGCCTTGCTTCCGTTCTCGAAGCGATCGTCACCTTGGCGCCGAGCGCGTGAGCGGCCTCAGCGGTGGCGAGACCGATGCCCGAGGAGCCGCCGAACACCGCGACCGTCTGTCCCGCGAGCGGCGCAGTGTTCATCGATCGTCTTCGCCGAGCGTCGAGCCGGCGATCAGCTCGCTGAACTTCGCGACCGCCGTGTGATCCTGGCCCGGTCCGAGATATTTCTGCGCACCGGCCCAGACGTCGCGGCAGAGGCCGGAGAAGGGGGCGGGGGTGGCGGTGGCATTGGCGACGCCAAGCGCAATGCCGAGATCCTTGACCATCAGGTCGAGACCGAAACCGGCGTCGAACTTGCGCGACAGCACGAACTGCTTGAATTTCTTCTGGGTCGAGTTGTTCATGCCGGTCGAGACGTTGAGCACGTCGACCATCAGTGCCGGGTCGAGGCCGAAGCGCTGGCCGATGAGCAGCGCTTCGATGCCGATCAGGAAGCCGCCGGCGCTGACGAGGTTGTTCAGCGCCTTCATCGCATGCGCGCTGCCGATCGGGCCGGTGCGGATGATCGAGCTTCCCATTGCCTTGAGCACCGGCTCGGCACGGTCGATCGCCGCGGCGTCGCCGCCGGCCATGATCGCCAGGTCGCCCGTCTTGGCGCGAGACACGCCGCCCGATACCGGGGCGTCGATCATGGCGATGCCCTTCGCTGCGGCCGCCTCCGACAGAGCATGGGTCATCTCCGGGACACCGCTCGACATGTCGACGATCAGGCTGCCCCTCGCCAGTCCGGCAAATGCGCCCGATGGTCCTTCGAGCACCGCCGAGACGATTGCGCTCGACGGCAGCATGGTGACGAGGATGTCGGAATTCGCCGCCAGTTCTGCCGGCGAGGCCGCCGCCGTCGCGCCGGTTTCCACAGCAACGCGAGAGGTTCGCGCTGCGTCGGCATCGTTGACGGAGAGCGCGAAGCCGGCGGCAGTGAGCCGTGCAGCCATGGGTTCGCCCATGGCGCCGAGGCCGATAAAACCGATGCGGGTGTTGGCAGTCATTGCGTTAGCTTTCGGAACGGTCAGTTGAACATCTGGCGAGGCAGCCAGAGCGACAGGTCAGGGAAGGCGATCAGGATAGCCAGCACGATGAGTTCGATGATGATGAACGGCACGATGCCCCGGTGAATGTCGTGCAGGCTCACCTTGCCTTCGGACGCGCCAATGACAGCGAATAGGTTCATTCCCACGGGCGGGCTGAGAACCGCGAGCTCCACGAGCTTGACCATGATGACGCCAAACCAGACGCCGTCGAAGCCGTGCGCCAGCACCAGCGGATAGACGAAGGGCAGGGTCATCACCTGCATGGCAAGCGCGTCCATGAAGGTGCCTAGAACGACGAAGATGACGACCAGAAGCAGCATGAACATCATCGGGGACAGTTCGAACGACTTCAGAAGATCGGTCGACGCCGTCACCGTGCCCGCCACGAGGAAGAAGCGGGAGTAGATCAGCCCGCCGATGATGACCATGAACAGGGCCGCCGTGATCGCGGCGGCCGCGCGCAGGTTGTCGGCAAGGCTTTCACCCGTCACGCGACGACGCGCCAGGGAGATCACCAGTGCGCCGATGGCGCCCAGCGCGGCCGCGCCCGATGGCGTCGTAAAGCCGAGATAGATGCCACCGATGACGACGCCCGCCAGCAGGAAGGTCGCCCACAGGTTCAGGAAGCTCTTGCCGATCTCGGCGGCCGAGGCTCTGGGCTGCGGCTCGGGGGCGAGATGCGGCTTCGTGCGAACCATGAACGATACGCCGACCATGTAGGCGACCGTCGTCAGGATGCCGGGAACGATGCCCGCAATCAAAAGCTCGGCGACGGATTCGCCGGTCAGCAGTCCGTAGATGATGAATGCGATCGACGGCGGGATGAGCGCGGCAATGGTTCCGGCGGCGGCGATGGCGCCGGCCGCGAACGCCTTGTCGTAGCCAAGCTTGATCATCTCACCGAGCGCGATGCGGGTGAATAGCGCGGCGTTGACCAGCGTCGAGCCCGAGATCGCCGCAAAACCCGCGGAGGCCAAGATCGTCGCCTGGTAGAGCGCGCCCTTGCGCGAGCGTAGCAGCAGATTGGAGAAGCCGAACAGTTCCTGGGTGATGCCTGAGGACGAAGCGATCGCACCCATCAGCACGAACATCGGGATGACGATGAAGGCATAGTCGGAGGCCATAGAGAACGGCAGGTTCATCATGGTGTTCAGCGCAAATGCAGAGCCGCCGGTCATCCACAGACCGGCCACGCCGACGATGCCCATGGCGATGCCCACCGGGGCGCCGAGCAGCGCCAGCACCAGCATGAGCACGATGGCGAGGAGGCCGAGTGTCAGGGGATCAAACATCGGATTTCACTTCCCGGATCTCGACGCCCACGAAGATGGTGCGCACGAACTGACGGATGAATTCTGCGGCCGCGAGCCACGCTCCGAAGGCCGCGACGGCCTTGAATGGGGTCATCGGGAAAGCGAGTGCCCCGAGCGCCACCTCGCGATAGGTCCAGGCGGAGATCGCCAGCCGCGTGGTGAGCCAGGCCATCATGACCATGAAGATCACGCCGAGCCCGAGCGAGAAGATCGTCGAGATGCGCAGCATGCGCGGGCTCATCTTCTGGGTCGAAACGTCGATCATGATGTTGGCGCCGCGCGCTTGGGCTTCGGCCAGCCCGAGGAAGACGATGACGCCGAGAATCGCGCCGGATAGTTCCACCATGCCGGGGATCGGCTTCATGAAGATGTTCGTCGAAACAACATCGGCCGCGCCCATGATGCCGACGATGAGCAGCAGTGCCGAGGCGACGATAAAGCCGAGGAGCGACAGTCGACGCAGCATTGCGTCGATCCACATGAAGAAGGATTTCATTCGAAACATCCGGTGACGTAGAAGGCCGCGGCGACCGGAATCGCCACGGCCGTTAAGAACGACTAGCGATTGGCGCGGATGTAGTCAGCGAGTTCCTTCGCCTCGGCACCCTTGCCCATCTCTTCCATCTTCTTTGTCCAGACATCGAGCATATCCGGAACCTTTGCCTTGAGTGCGTCCGGATCCTCGAAGTGGACGATTTCCATACCGGCCGCAGCAAGCTTCTCTGCCGCCTTCGCTTCGTCACCCGCGATCAGCTCGTTACCAAACTTCTCTGCATCCGCCGCGACGTCCTCGAACAGCTTGCGCACATTCTCCGGCCAGCCTTCCCACTTGGTCTTGGAGATGAAGAGCGTATGGGCGCTGATCACGCCGAAGGACAGATCGGTGCCGAATTTCGCGACCTGGTCGACCTTAAAGGCCGTGGCAGACGAGTTGAACATGTAGGTGCAGTCCATGGCGCCGGACTGCATCGACTGGATCATGTCAACGGGAGCAACGTTCACCGGGATCACGCCTATTGATTCAAACATGATCGGAACGAACGAACCGTAGGACCGGATCTTCTTGTTCTGCATCTCGGCCAGCGACTTGATCGGCTTGGTGCAGTAGAAACGGTAGTCGGGCAGGTAACGGTAGAGGATCGGGTGCAGGTTCGCTGCGTCGAGTTCCGCCTTGATCGTCGCGTTGGTGGTGAAGATGTCGCGCGTTAGCGTGTTGAGCTTCGGCCCGTCCGTATAGGTGAATGGCAAGGCGTTCGTCACCGCCGTGAAGGGCATGCGCGAGAACTGGTTGCCGGTGACGATCAGGCCGAGATCGACCGCGCCGGAGCCGACCAGGTCGACGATTTCCGATTCGCCGCCGAGCGTGTTGGCCCAGAAATGCTGGATCTTGATCTTGCCGCCGCTGCGCTTCTCAATCTCCGACGAGAAGTAGGTGTCGACCTTCGACGTGTTCACCACCTCCGGGATGTTGGACGAATAGCGGAGCGTCATTTCAGGATAGTCTTGCGCGAAGACGGCACTTGCGCCGATTGCGCAGAATGCGACGACAGGCGCCATCAGGCGTGAAAATTTCATCGGAGTCCTCCCACGGATCGGGCCGCGCGACGCGCAGCAATGATACTACCTTTGCGGCGACTTGCCACAATGGCAGGCTGTCATACAACATGACGGTATGATAATTCAAGCGAGGATGCTGAGATGACGGAGGAGAGCGTGAAACCGACCTATGAGGTGTTGGCGCTGCGGTTTGCGCAGACCGCACAGGACCGCCCACGCGCCGAGAACTTCATGCCCGGCATGGATCTGCACGAAGGACCGATGCCGCTCGATTATTACGTCTGGGTGATCCGTGGACACGGCCGACTCGTCGTCGTCGATACCGGCTTCGGCCAGGCGGCCGCGAACGAGCGCAGACGCGAACTCATCCACGAACCGGCGGCACTCTTGGCGCGGGCAGGGGTAGACAGTGCAGCGGTGGAACACGTCGTGCTGACCCACCTCCATTACGATCACGCCGGATCACTGGATGCCTTTCCGGCCGCAACCTTTCATCTGCAGGACGAGGAGATGCGCTATGCGACGGGGCGGCCCATGTGCCACGCCTGTCTGCGCGCCCCGTTCAACCTGAAGGATGTTCTCGAGGCTGTTGGGCTCGTCCACACAGGGCGCGTCCGCTTCCACGACGGCGACGTCGAACTGTTCCCTGGCATCACGCTGCATCGAGTCGGCGGGCACACCGGCGGGCTTCAGGTCGTGCGGGTGGCAACGGCGCGTGGTCCGCTGGTGCTCGCGTCCGATGCCTTTCATTTCACCGAAAACAGAAGGCGGCGGGCACCGTTTCCGCTGGTCCATCATGTCGGCGAGATGCTCGAGGGATTCATCCGTTGCGAGGAACTGGCAGGCGGGGATGAGAGCCTGCTCGTGGCCGGGCACGATCCTGAGGTGAGAGAGCGCTGGCCGGAGCTCATTCCGGGCTTCCCGGACATCGTGCGGCTCGATCTCGAGCCCAAGTCAAGCTGACTGTAGTGTTGACATACTGTCATACAAACTGATATCCGCTCGACCGAAAGCTCCGGGAGGAAATATGCAGTTCGAGAAGTCGGTATCGGCGCGCGGCCATGAATTTCGGCTGCATGGCACCTATGATGAGGCTTTTGCCAAGGTCGCGGAGGCGTTCGTGGAGAATTTCGCGGTCGAGGAAGAGATCGGCGCTGCCACGGCCGTGTATGTCGACGGCCGCAAGGTCGTCGATGTGTGGGGCGGCTACCGCGATGCTGACTATTCCAAGCCCTGGGAAGAAGACACGATCGTCTGCATGATGTCGGTCGCCAAGGGTATCGCCGGGATGGCGTTTAACATCCTGATCGATCGCGGCCTGGTCGATCCCGACAAGCCTGTTGCGCACTACTGGCCGGAATTCGCCCAGAACGGCAAGGAAGGTGTCCTTGTCCGTCATCTTCTCGACCACACCGCCGGCTTGCCGGTGGTGCTCGATCCGATGTGGAAGGGCGCAGTGTTCGACTGCGACGCCATCGTCGGGGCACTGGAGAAGCAGGCGCCGCTGTGGGAGCCCGGCACGGTTGCGGCCTACCACATCCATACCCAAGGCAACCTGCTGGGCGAGATCGTCCGGCGTGTTACCGGCAAGCGGTTTCCGCAGTTCATCAAGGATGAGGTGACAGGCCCGCTCGGCGCCGATTACCAATATGGCAACCTCTCCGATGCGGACCTCGTGCGCTGCGCGACGCTGATGCCGACGGTCGAGGGCACGCTGCTCGCCAAGCGCGACACCGATCCGGATGTGCTTGTCGCGAAGGGCTTCACGCAGTTTCCTGATGAGCCTCTTCCTGTGACGCTCAATTCCACTGCCTGGCGGCGCGCCGAGATCACCAGCGCCTCCGGCCATGGCAATCCGCGTGCTGTCTCGCGCATCTACGCGGCTTTCGCCCGCGGTGGCGAACTGGACGGCGTCAAGTTGATGTCGACGGAGACGCGCGACGACATGCTGGTCGAGCAACATAATCAGACGGAGAAGATGCAGCAGCGCCCTTACCATCAGGCGCGAGGCGTGCTGCTCAACACCCCGGTGTCGGTCTGGATGGGCCCGAACATGCGCTCGTTCGGCCATCATGGCTTCGGCGGCTCGATCGGCATGGGCGATCCCGACGCGAAGATCGGTTTCTCTTACGCCTGCAACAAGATGCATGCGCGCGGCGACAACGGTCCACGCGCGCGCCGCATCATCGAAGCCCTCTACGAGGTGATCTGACCATGGCCGCGTCCTCCCAGGAACGCGTAGCGGCCATTACGGGCGGCGCAGGCGGCATTGGCGAGGCTTGCGTCGCCCGGATGCGGCGTGACGGCTGGCGTGTCGTCGTGCTCGATCGCAACATGGATCTCGCCCGCGAGGTCGCCGCCCGTCATGGCGCGGTCGCCCATGAGATCGACCTCGCCGATGCCGGCTCGATCGCCGATGCCGCGCGCTGGGTGGAGAACGAGGTCGGCCCCTGCTCGGCGCTTGCCGCTGTCGCCGCTCACCTCGAGAATCCGCATATGCCGCAGGCGCAGGACTTCGCAGAGTGGGAGGCGATCCTGCGCGTCAATCTGACGGGGACATTCCGCACACTCACCACCTTTGGCGCCGGCATGCTGGAACGCGGCAACGGCTCCATCGTCACCGTCGGCTCGATCACTGCCTTCAATTCAAGCCCGCTGCAGGCCTACGGCCCGACCAAGGCCGCCATCATCAACATGACGCGCAACTTTGCGGTCGCATGGGGTCGCCAGGGTGTGCGCGTCAACTGCGTTTGCCCGGGTCCCACCCGCACGCCGGCCGTCGAGGCGAGTTACGCGCGCGGCGAGCGCAACCCAGATACCATGATCCGCCAGACGGCGCTCGGGAGGCTCGTGAAGCCCGAGCAGGTAGCGAACGCGATCGGCTTCCTTTTGTCCGACGATGCCGGCGCCATCACCGGCATCGAGCTTCCGGTCGACGCCGGCACGCTCGCAACCCAGCTCTGGGGTCTCTACGGCGGCGTGCCGGGCCCGGCACAATCCTGATCGGAAGGGGAGGAACAAGATGTCCGAGAATCTGAGCGGTCAGGTCATTCTGGTCACAGGCGCAGGCCGCGGTATCGGGGGCGCCACGGCGCGGCTTCTGGCGTCTCGTGGGGCCGCTGTCGGTGTATTCGACATCGCCCCCGATCTCGCCAACGAGACGGCGGATGCGATCAAGGCCGCTGGCGGCAAGGCGCTGGCCATCGTCGCCGACGCATCCGACCGCAAGGCCGTGTTCGACGCGGCCGCCTCGCTCGCGGCGACGTTCGGCCCGCTGACGGGCATCGTCAACGATGCGATCTTCATTCGCTATGGACCGGTCGAGGACGTGACCGAGGACGTGCTCGACCGGATGTTCGCCGTCGGCATTAAGGGTGCCTTCTGGGGTGTCCAGGCGCTGCTCGCCCATCGCGGCGACAAGCCGGTGTCCGTCGTCAACCTCGCTTCGCCGGTCGCCGATCTCGGCACTGCCAACACGTCGTCCTACACGTCGGTGAAGGGGGCGATCGTGGCGCTTACCCGTCAGCTCGCGGTCGAGCTCGGCCCGAAGGGCGTGCGGGTCAACGCCGTCGCCCCCGGTGCGGTGCCCACACCCGGCGCGCGTGCGATCGTCGACGAGGCGGGCTACGCCAAGCGTCGGGCGCAAACACCGCTCGGACGCCTCGGCGAGGAGGATGAGATCGCCAAGGCGATCGCGTTCCTGCTCGGACCCGACGCCAGTTTCATCACCGGCGAAGTGCTGCACGCGGACGGCGGCATCACCGTCAAGTCGATGTAGGCCGAGATGCTTTCCGCGACCCCCGCGCGAACGGACGTATCAGGACGCTGCCGCGCCGATTGTCTTCAGCGCGGCCTTCGCCGCCGCTTCGACATGCGCCACGCACACCTGCCAAGCACGCTCCTCGTCCCTCTTCTCGAGGGCGTCGAGGAATTCCCGCAGTTCGCGAATGGATTGCTGGGCGCGTTCCGAGCTCGAGAGGGACACGACCCGCAACTGCGACACCCTTGTATGGATGCGACGCAGCATGTCGGCGGCAACGGGATTGCCGGCACCCTCGAGCAGGATGTCGTAAAAGCGGGTCTTGGCCGCGATGAAGGCCTCGGACGAGAAATTGTCGTAGACCTCGGCGAGACGGTCGACGCTGTTCCTGAGGTCGGCGAGCTGCTCCTCGGTGGCATTGCGCGCGAACAGACGGGCGGCGAGACCTTCGAGCATCGCACGGACTTCGTAGATCGAGCGAGCGGTCTCCGCGCTGACGACGCTCACGCTCAGCCCCTTGTTCGGCTGCAGCGTGATCAGGCCGTCGGCCTGGAGTTCGCGCAGCGCCTCGCGCAGCGAAGTGCGCGACACGCCCATCATCTCGCACAGTTCACGCTCTATGAGGCGCGCACCGGCAGGGAACTTTCCTGTCGCGATCGCCAGGCGAAGCCGCTCCGCCACCTGCTCCCGCAGGCCAGGCAGAGTCTGGACCTTCATCGACATGTCGTCGGTCGCGATTGTCGTCAGTGCCATTCACACGCTCCTTCGGGGCAGCGTCGATATCGCCCTACGGGTCGACATCGAACCTTCGCCGGCAATCCGCTGCGAATCCGGATTTCGCCATACTGTAATTTTGTATGTCAAAGAACAAGAGGATCCCAATGACAACGCAGGACAAGACGGTCGGAGATCTGTTTACCGAGGGGCTTGCCCTGCGCCGGCAGGTTCTCGGCCCCGAATATGTCGATCGCTCGATCAATGCGGCGAACGATTTCATGATGGCCTTCCAGCACATCACAACCGAATGGTGCTGGGGCTATGCCTGGGGTCGCGACACGCTGGATCTCAAGACGCGCAGCATGTTGAACCTCGCCATGCTCACGGCACTCAATCGCGCCGCCGAAGTCAAACTTCACGTGCGTGGTGCCATCAACAATGGCGTGAGCGTCGAGGAGATCAAGGAAGTTCTGCTGCACGCCACGGTCTATTGCGGCATCCCTGCCGGCCTCGATGCCTTCAAGGCTGCGAACGAGGTTCTGACCGAGATGAAGGCTTACGACTGAACTGACCGCATTGATGTTGCCGCTGGGTATCTGAGGGATGATCGAGGAATCGATCACCTCAACGCCTCGATGCCGTGCCCCCTGAATTCTGGATCGACGACCGCTTTGACCTGGCCGGAACGGAAGAAGGCAAACTGGGCTACGTGGCGCAGGCTCGAAAGCTTGCCCACGTCCATGTTGGCGTTCCGCATGTTGACCAGCCCGACGATATGGGTGCAGGCGTGCTCCTAGAGGTTGCGTCCAACGCCGGCGCTGTCGCGGATCACCTCGATACCGTGGCGTTGCAAGAGCGCGCCGGGACCGATGCCCGACAGCATCAGCAGCTTCGGCGAGTTGATCGCGCTGGCACTGACGATGACTTCGCCGCGCACATGCGCGACCTCGACCCGGCTGGCGCGCTCGTATTCCACGCCCGCCGCACGCTTGCCGTCCACGACGATGCGCCGTGCTGCCGCCCCGGTCAGCACCTCCAGGTTTGGCCGGTTGGCGGCAGGCTTAAGGTAGCCGCTCGCCGCGCTCACACGCCAGCGCCCGACTGGTTCACATGGGTGATCGAGCGCCGGTCTGCTCCTCACCATTGTAGTCGGGATTCGTGGGCGTGCCGAGCTCGGCCATTGCCGCGAGAAAGACCTTTGCAAGCGGATGGCGGCCGCGCGTCTGTGAAATCGGGATCGCGCCGTCCTTGCCGTAGACATCGGATGTGCCAGCGACATTGCTCTCGATCCTGTGGAAGAGGGAACCAGGTCGTCGTAGCTCCTTGTAGCGCATCGCGTCGTCTTTTCCGCCAGCCTCCAGCAGCAGCACCCTGACGGAAGGATCAGCGCTGAGTCTGTTCGCAACCACACAGCCCGCCGATCCCGCCCCCACGATGATGTAGTCCCAGGAATCCATAGCCCAAATCTACCTATAACGTGTATGACAATACTACAGTAGTATAAACTTCTGTCTAGGCGATGAGGGTGGATGGCAGCGCGAGATCGGCGATGTGTCCGATGAAGTGTTTCATCAGAAATCATGGGGTGCCGACCGATCGAAGGTCGGCGATGTCGATGATGGCAGCGGCTGATTAGCCAGTGACGCTCGATGTGTTCGTGCGCTTGCCGCGCCGGTGCGACAAGGACAGGAACCCGCCCGACAGCGATAAGGATGCGACATATCGGCCGGAAACTGCGCCCCGTGTTTCGCTTGATATGTGAATTTCAATCAAGAAATCGATGGTAGCGGAGGAGGGATTTGAACCCCCGACACAAGGATTATGATTCCTCTGCTCTAACCAACTGAGCTACTCCGCCCCAGGTCGCATGCGGCAGGGCGCGGGGCCTTGCTGGGACGGGCGGGATATAGTGTGGGCCGGAACGGGATGTCAAGCATTCCAAGGCGCGCGGCTCCAGCCAATTGCACGCCGGATCGGAGCGCTGCCGGAAGGCTGGGCAAAACCCTGCGAGACAGTGTCTCCCGGACAATGCCGCCTGCCGACCGTGCGGTGCACAGCCGCTGACGTAACGTCTTCTCGGGCGCGGGGTTGAGTTCGCCCCATTCGCTGGCTATGTGTCTGCCGGCATTTTCCAGGAACGATACGCATGGCGCCGCGCATAGCAGTCCTTGGCTGCGGATATTGGGGCAGCAACCATATCCGCACCCTGAAGTCGCTCGGCGCCCTTCATGCCGTCTCCGACGCCAATCCGGCCCGCGCCGAGGGATTCGCCGTCGAGCAGGAGGTGCTGGCGATCGCGCCCGACGACCTGTTCGCCCGCGACGACATCGACGCCATCGTGATGGCGCTGCCGCCGCAGTTCCACGCCGAGATGGCGATCCGCGCCGTCGAGGCGGGCAAGGATGTGCTGGTCGAGAAGCCGATCGCGCTCACCGTGCCGGACGCCGAGCGCTCCGTTGCCGCCGCCAAGGCGGCGGGGCGCATCTTCATGACCGGCCACGTTCTGCGCTTCCACCCCGCCTTCGAGACGCTGAAGGACCTGATCGACCGCGGCGACCTCGGCGAGATCAAATACATCCACTCCCACCGCCTCGGCCTCGGCAAGTTCCACACCGAGAACGACGCGCTGTGGGACCTCGCGCCACACGACCTGTCGATGATCCTCGCCATCACCGGGGCGGCCCCTGTCGAGGTGCGCGGGGAGGGAGCGGCGCTGCTCGACCATCTCTCCGATTTCGCGCATCTGCACATGCGCTTTCCCAACGGGCTGAGGAGCCATCTCTTCACCTCGCGGCTCAACCCCTATCGCGAGCGCCGGCTGACGGTGGTGGGCACCAAGTCGATGGCGGTGTTCGACGACGTCGAGCCGTGGGAGCGCAAGCTCGCCGTCTACCGCCACGCAGTCTGGCAGGACAGCGGCCACTGGGCTTTCACGGCCAACGAGCCGACCTATGTGCCGGTGGGCGAGGGCATGCCGCTGACGCGCGAGCTGCAGCACTTCCTCTCCTGCATCGAGACCCGGGCGGAGCCGCGCACCAGCGGCGAGGAGGCGATCGGCGTGCTGAGGATTCTCACCGCCGGCACCGTAACGCACGACTGACGCGATCACCCAGCCTTACAGGGCAGGGACGTGTGTGAAACCGCCCCACTGGCGCATGCGGGCGGATCGAACTATGACGGCATCTTCGCCGGCAGCCTTCGGCTGCCCCGCCACACGACCCGACAAAGGCGACCCATGCAGTTCATCGATCTCGCAGCCCAGCGCGCACGTATCAACGACCGTCTCAAGGCCGCGATCGACAAAGTGGTGAACGAAGGCAAATACATCCTCGGGCCGGAGGTTGCCGCCTTCGAAAAGCAGCTCGCCGACTATGTCGGGGTGAAGAACGTGATCGCCTGCGCCAACGGCACGGATGCGCTGCTCCTGCCGCTCTATGCCAGTGGAATCGGCCCCGGCGACGCCGTCTTCGTGCCGAGCTTCACTTTCGCAGCGACGGCCGAGGTGGTGGCGCTGGCCAAGGCCGAGCCGGTCTTCGTCGATATCGATCCCGACACCTACAACATGGACATCGAAAGCCTCGAGGCGGCGATCGCCATGGTCAAGGCGGAGGGGCGCCTGAAGCCTCGTGCGATCATCCCGGTCGACCTGTTCGGGCTCGCCGCCGACTACGACGCGATCGGCGCGATCGCCGCGCGCGAGAACCTTATGGTCATCGAGGATGCGGCGCAGGCCGTCGGCGGCGTGCGCAAGGGCGTGAAGTGCGGCGCCTTCGGCGACGTGGCCTCCACCAGCTTCTATCCGGCCAAGCCGCTGGGCTGCTACGGCGACGGCGGGGCGATGTTCACCAATGACGACGCGCTTGCCGAGCGGCTGCGCTCCTTCGCCTTCCATGGCAAGGGCGAGACGCAGTACGACAACGTCCATGTCGGCCTCAATTCCCGCCTCGACACCATCCAGGCCGCCATCCTGATCGAGAAGCTCGCCATCCTGGAAGACGAGATGGTCGCGCGCGAGGCCGTCGCGAAGCGCTATGCCGAGCGTCTCGCCGGCATCGTCAAGCCGGCGCGGATGCCGGCGGACAACCGCTCGGCCTGGGCGCAGTATGCGATCGAGACTCCGGTGCGCGACGGGCTGAAGGCGCATCTCCAGTCGCAGGGCATTCCGTCGGTCATCTACTACGTCAAGCCGCTGCACCTGCAGGTGGCGTATGAGAAGTTCCCGCGCGCGCCTGGCGGCCTGCCGGTGTCGGAGGCGCTGCCGCAGCGCATCCTGTGCCTGCCAATGCACCCCTATCTCACGGAAGCCGACCAGGATCGCATCTGCGAGGAGATCGCCGGCTATGTCGGGCACAACGCCGCGATCGCGGCCGAGTAGCCTCAGGCGGACAGGCGCGAGCCTTCCACGCCCATTCTGCGCAGCATGGCCTCGGCCTCGGGCGCGCGCTGCGAGCGGGCGATGAAGCCGCCGCCGAACACACGCGCGCCATCTCTCTCGCCGTCGTAGAGCACGCAGGCCTGGCCCGCGGCCACGCCCTGCTCGCCGGCGGAAAGCTCTACCTCCGCCCGTCCCTCCGTCCAGCGCAGGATAGCGGGCGCGGGACGCCGAGTCGAGCGCACCCTGGCGAAGAGCTCGACGCCCTCGGCGGGCAAATTCTCGAGCGGTGCGTCACCCAGCCAGTTCATGTCGCGCAAAATCACCTTGCGCGTCTCCAGCGCCTCGCGCGGACCGACGACGACGCGCGCATGCGCTGCGTCGATATGCACGACATAGAGCGGGTCGCCGGTCGCCACGCCGATGCCGCGCCGCTGGCCGATCGTGTAGTGCAGGATGCCTTCGTGGCGGCCGAGCACGCGGCCATCGAGATGCACGATGTCACCCGGCGCGGCGGCGTCGGGCCTCAGCTTGGCGATGATGTCCGAATAGCGCCCCTGCGGCACGAAGCAGATGTCCTGGCTGTCCTGCTTCTGGGCCACCGACAGGCCCATTTCGGCGGCGAGCTCGCGCACCTGCGGCTTCGGCAGGTCGCCGAGGGGGAAGCGCAGGAAATCGATCTGCTCCTGCGTCGTGGCGAAGAGGAAATAACTCTGGTCGCGGTCGGCATCGACCGGCCGGTAGAGCGCGCGATGGGCTCCGTTCGCACGCGAGCGAATATAGTGGCCGGTGGCGAGCGCGTCCGCGCCGAGGTCGCGCGCGGTCGCCAGCAGGTCGGCGAACTTGACCGTCTGGTTGCAGGCGACGCAGGGAATCGGCGTCTCGCCGGCGGCGTAGCTCGCTGTAAACGGGTCGATCACCGCCTCGCGGAAGCGCTGCTCGTAGTTCAGCACGTAATGCGGGATGCCGAGCGTCTCGGAGACGCGGCGCGCATCGTCAATATCGCGCCCGGCGCAGCAGGAGCCCGGCCTGTGGGTCGCAGCGCCGTGGTCGTAGAGCTGCAGCGTTACGCCGACCACGTCATAGCCCTGGCGCTTGAGCAGCCCCGCCACGACGGAAGAATCCACGCCGCCCGACATCGCGACGACGACGCGCGTGTCTTCGGGACGTCCGGGTAGGTCGAGGCTGTTCTTTGTCATCGCTGCATGGCCGTGGAGACGCCGGTTTGCCGCTGGCGACAATATAGGTCAAGCCCCCGCAATGTGCCACGCGACTGTCGTCCCGGGATGCTGTAAAATTCGAAAAATCAATAAAAACAACATGTTGGAAGTGATCTAATTCGATCTTTCCGCTTAGGCAAATTTTAAACCTGTGGCGGTATTGTGTTCTGGATCGAGTGTAAGTGCGTTGTTTAGAGAGTATGATGACCGATCTGATCAGACCGCGCGTCAAGTATGTCATCGGGCCGGACGGCAGTCCCCTCACCATTGCCGACCTGCCCCCGTCGAACACGCGTCGCTGGGTCATCCGCCGCAAGGCCGAAGTCGTGGCCGCTGTCCGCGGCGGTCTCCTCAGCCTCGAAGAGGCGTGCCAGCGCTACAAGCTCACCACCGAGGAATTCCTGTCCTGGCAGGCCTCGATCGACGAATACGGCCTCGCGGGGCTGCGCACTACGCGTATCCAGCAATACCGGCACTGATCCCCGGACTCAATTCGCCGCGGCTCGTGACTTCACCAGCGCCGCGGCCAGGACCGTCAGCACCACCGATCCGGCGAAGAACCACAGGCCGGGCTGCGTAATAGCCGTCGCCAAGCCGCTCGTCTTCGCCGCGAAGATCACCAGCGCCACCAGCACGACATCCAGCATCGACCAGTTCGACAGGCTGCGGAACCACCCGGGCAGCCGGTGGCCGTCGTCTGCCGCCGAAAAGGCGGCCGCGTGCAGCAGGTAAAGTTTCATTGCCGGGAAGACGATCGAGAAGGCGAGGATCAGGCTGGCAATCGCCCATTCGCCGGCGTTCCACAGGCTTGCGACCATGGCGACGAGGGACGGTTCGTCGGAGAGGATCAGGAAACGGTCTACCCGGATCAGCGGCAGGGTGATGCCCAGCGCGAAGGAAAAGGTTGCGCCGCACAGGACGGCCGGGAGCAGAAACCGCATCCGGTCCCTATAGCGGAACGGCGCTCCGGGCGTAAGGTTCGCGCAAGCGGCTCGCGCGATAGATCAGCCCAAGGGCGATTCAGCCGACGGCGCGGCGCGCATCGGCCTCGAGTTCGCGCTGGCGCGTATCGCGGTTTTCCAGCATCTCGGCCTTGGCGAGTTCGGCCTCGGCCTCGGCGAGGGCGGCTTCGGCACCAGCCTTCTGCTGGAGGAGATCGTGCTGCGACGTCTTGAGATTGTCGCGGCGCAGGCGCGCCGCCTTCGCGAAAGTGGGGTAAGCGAAGTGATTGACGTCGGTGATGCCAGCCTTGCGCTCTTCGGAGGCGATCTGCGCCTCGAGCTCGTTTGCCATCCGCTCGAAGTCGGCCACCATCATCTCGATCTGAAGAAGCTGGCGGCGTTTTTCGCTGGCCTGGAATTTCTTCAGTCGGACGAGATTCTCGCGTGACTTAATCATGGTGAACTCCAGAAACACGTACACAACTCAACCACACGCTCGAACCTCCCGAGCGGGCGGCCCGTGCGCTTCCTCCGACAGGTTGAACCATCGTGCCAAACAAAATCTTAAGGCAGGACGATCCTGGTAACCTTTCGTTTACGCGCATTGTTAATCATACGGTCCATGGCTTAAGGGCCGGTAAAAATCGATCGGTGGGGACCGATATTCGCAACAGCGAATCCGAAACACCAGGTTCGGTCGATTTCCTAATGTGTCGGTTTAACAAGTTCGGTTGGTGATTCACGATTGGATTCAAAAGCGTGCCGTGAAAAGTTCCCAGCGTCTGATTGCACTTGCATAATGGAATCAGATTTTGTTAACCATTCGATGGCAGCCTCTGAATCAGGCAATCACTGTCCTGGGCCGGTTGGTGCTCCGGCACGGCGGCGGAGAAGGGGAATGAAATGCGCGTCCTGCTGATTGAAGATGACAGTGCAACGGCCCAGAGCATCGAGCTGATGCTCAAGTCGGAAAGCTTCAATGTCTACACGACGGATCTCGGTGAAGAGGGCGTCGATCTCGGCAAACTCTACGACTACGACATCATCCTACTGGACCTGAATCTCCCGGATATGTCGGGCTACGAGGTGCTCCGGACGCTGCGCCTCTCCAAGGTGAAGACCCCGATCCTGATCCTGTCCGGAATGGCCGGAATCGAGGACAAGGTGCGCGGGCTCGGCTTCGGCGCCGACGACTACATGACCAAACCTTTCCACAAGGACGAGCTCGTGGCGCGCATCCACGCCATCGTCCGCCGTTCAAAGGGGCATGCCCAGTCGGTCATCGCCACCGGCGACCTGATAGTCAATCTCGACGCCAAGACCGTCGAAGTGGGTGGCCAGCGCGTTCACCTGACGGGCAAGGAATACCAGATGCTGGAGCTCCTCTCGCTCCGCAAGGGCACGACGCTCACCAAGGAGATGTTCCTCAATCATCTCTATGGCGGGATGGATGAGCCGGAACTCAAGATCATTGACGTGTTCATCTGCAAGCTTCGCAAGAAGCTCGACGCGGCATCGGGCGGACAGAACTTCATCGAGACTGTCTGGGGCCGCGGCTATGTTCTGCGCGAGCCTGAAGAACTGCGCGCCACCGCATAAACTGGCGAAATGCTGAGTAGCGAACAGGGGAGATAGATCCCCTTGCGCCGGTTGCGGTTGACGCGGCCGGCCGCTTTATTTTCCCCGTGCTCCCTTACGCTGCCTGCTGAATCTGGCGGAAACGTTCGAGCAACTGCGGGCGGTTGAACGGCTTCATTAGATAGCCGGCGGCTCCGGCCCTCTTTGCGCGCATGATTGCGCCGAGGTCGAATTGCGGGATGCAGATCATGATGCGCGGCCGCACGGCTGACGGAATCGCCATGGCCGAACGGATGAACTCCACGGTCGGCATGTCCGGCAGGCCGCCGTCGACGACAATGATGTCGGGCATCTGAGCTGCACACATGTCGAGGGCCTGGGCGCCGGTGCCCGCCTCGACCACGACCATCTCCGGCCCGGTCAGGATGCGCTTGGCGACCTTGCGGATCACACTGGAGTCATCGACGATCATGCAGCGCTTCATCGGTCCGTCCCTGGCTTGCTCTTCCCGGAGCGGCGCCGTTCCGGGATGATCCGCAGGCATGCTAGACGGCCGACGGTAAAAAACCGTCAAAGGCGATGCTTAAAAATATACTTGTCTGGCGGAGAAATATTCTCCAGCCGTCCTCAACGGGCGCTGAAGACGATTTCTTCTGCGCCTGCGCGGATCGAGATTTCCATTCCGGCCTCGCGGGCGAGCAGCAGCGTGTAATACGGCTGCACCGAATGCGCGTCGATCGGCTCGGAGGGCTTGGCGCCCGAATGCAGTTCGAGGAACTTCGGTGGCACCCGCACCATCGGCCCCGCGGCTGTAATGGTGAACACGGGCGCGGTGTCGAGGTCGTCCAGGTTGACACGGATCTTGCCGCCGCGCGGAATGGCGCCGATCGAGACGAGGATCAGGTTGAGGATCAGCTTGACCTTGTTCTTCGGCAGCAGCGCCCGCTTGCCGATCCATTCGAGGTCGGGCTTCTCGTTCTTGACGTAGGCGAGCGCGACGGCCTCGGCGTCGCCGGTGTCGATCTGCATGCCGGCCGAACCGGCAGCACCGAAGGCGATGCGGGCGAACTGCAGCCGCGCCGAGGCGTTGCGTGCGCTCGTGCGAATGAGGCTCATCGCGTCCTCGTCCGCTCCCCCTTCGTCCAGCAGTTCCAGGCCGTTGTTGATCGCGCCGACCGGCGAGATGATGTCGTGGCACACCCGACTGCACAGAAGCGCGGCGAGTTCCGGAGCCGAAAGGGTGAAGAGGTCCGCCATTCTCGAAAATTCCCCTGATGCGCCAACGTGCGAAACAATCAATGCCCACGCCGCCGCGGACCGCGAATCAACAATGAAACCCGCATGTTCCGGATATACCGGAGACCCGAAACTCGGCAACAAACGGCTGCGTGTGCCGCCGGAGGTCATGAAAGAAACATGATCATTTGAGGGATTAATGGTTGAAAAAGGATTAGCGACTAGGGTTGCCGGATCGTTGCCATGCGGCCGGAAGAGCCGCGGCAGCCAGGCGTCGGAACAGGGTGCTCCCAGAAGGGAGAATGGTTGTAATGCTTGTTAAGATCCTCGCGCGCGGCATGCGCGCCCTGTCCATCGCTGCTGCGTTCGCGGTGCTTGCCGTGGCCTTCGCCGCGAGTGCGCGCGCCAACGAATACACGGCTCAGGAGATCGTCGATTCCGGACACAAGTTCTTCGGCGCGACGTCGGGTGGCCTCGCTACCGTCGTCGAGAAGATTTTCGCCTCCTACGGACTGCCGAACGGCTATGTGCTCGGCGAAGAAGGGTCGGGCGCGCTGGTCGGCGGGCTGACCTATGGCGAAGGCACGCTCTACACGAAGAATGCCGGCGACCACCGCGTGTTCTGGCAGGGTCCGTCGGTTGGCTGGGATTTCGGCGGGCAGGGCTCGCGATGACGATGATCCTCGTCTACAATCTCGACTCGATCGATGCGGTCTACGGCCGCTTCGGCGGCGTGGCGGGGTCGGCCTACATGGTCGCCGGCCTCGGCTTCAACGTGATGAAGAACGGCCGCGTGCTACTCGTGCCGGTGCGCACTGGCGTAGGTGCCCGGCTCGGCGTCAATGTCGGCTATCTCAAGGTTACAGACCGGCCGACCTGGAATCCCTTCTGAGCTGCCGCGTTAGGGTTAAGCGAAAGTAAATCGCATCGGGGCTGGATTCGTCCGGTCCCGATGTGGCACATCTACGCTGCCGGTCCGAAGGGAGCGGAGAGGCGCGTCTTCCTGAAGGATCGGGCGCCTGGGGACACGGCCGAACCGCCCGGAACGAACCTCTTGATCCAGTCCATCCTGTTCTTTTCGCTGGGCTTTCTGACCGCAGGATTTCTCGCCCTGATGGTCGCGCCGGCGATCTGGCGACGGGCCGTCAGCCTCACCCGGAGGCGGCTGGAAGCGTCGCTGCCGCTGACCGTCAACGAGATCCAGGCCGACAAGGACCGCATGCGCGCAGAGTTCGCCATGTCGACGCGCCGGCTCGAGATGAGCATCAAGAACTTCCGCGACAAGGCTTCGGCGCAGATCATCGAGATCAACCGCAACCGCGACGAACTGAGGCGGCTCGCCGAGGAACGCACGGACCGCGACAGGACGATCACCGAACTTGATGCGCGGGCAGGGGAGCTTCGCGCGGAGCTGCGCAACCGCGAGGAACAGCTGCAGCGCCTGACGGCACGGCTCGCGGAGGCCGAGGATCTGCTGGAGGACAGGGCTCATGAGATCGACAGGCTCGGTCAGCTCTATGACGAGGCGACGCTGACCGCCAGCAACCGCCAGGTCGAACTGGTGGCCCGCGAAACCGAATTCGACCGGCTGGCCGGCAATGTCGGCCTGCTGCAGAGCGAGCGCAAGGATGCCGAGAAGCGCCTGCGCGAGATCGCCGCCGAGAGCAAGGCGGCGCAGGAAGCCTTGAAGGACGAGCGCAGGCGCTCGGCCGAGCTCGACAGCAAGCTGGAGCGCCTGATGTCCACGGTATCCGATCGCGAGGAGAAGCTGGCGCGCCGCGAGAAGGAACTGGCGCGGCTGCGCGACGAG
This sequence comes from Mesorhizobium sp. J428, assembly GCF_024699925.1. Lineage (NCBI taxonomy): Bacteria > Pseudomonadati > Pseudomonadota > Alphaproteobacteria > Hyphomicrobiales > Phyllobacteriaceae > Mesorhizobium > Mesorhizobium sp. J428. The sequence goes on along the minus strand of NZ_JAJOMX010000001.1, from coordinate 473,055 downwards.
ATCAAGTCCGCCTCCCAGGGTGGAAGCGACCTCGATGCGAAGCTGACCCAGGCGCAGGCCGATCGTGTGAAGCTGGAGGCGGAGGTGGCTGAACTGCAGCTCCAGCTCTCGACGCTGCTCTCCGGCGGCACAGGCAGCGACATCGACAAGGCGATCGGCAGCCTGCAACGGGAGCGCGACCGCCAGGCCGACAGGCTTGGCCTGTTGACGCGCGAGAACAAGAGACTGCGCTCCGAGGTCGAGGCGTTCGAACGATCAAAGACACAGGACTGGGATGCGGAAAGGCGCGACAGCGCGCTGCTGCGCGAACAGATCAACGATCTGGCGGCCGAGGTCGTGCACCTGACCGCGATGCTCGACGGCCCCGGTTCGCCGATCGCGCAGATCCTTGACACCGCCGATGCGGGCCAGGACGGCGGCGCATCGCGGATCGTCAGCCTGGCCGATCGCGTCAAGGCCTTGCAGAAGGCGGCCTCCGCCGCCGGTTCAGCCGCGCCAGAGACGGTGCAGGGCAACCGCTGACGCTGCAGCCACGTTCAGGCTGTCGAAGTCTTCCGCAATCGGGATGCGCACCGTCGTTAAGCGTGACATGAGAGCGTCAGGCAGGCCGTGGCCCTCGCTGCCAAGCAGGAGCGCGGTGCGCCCCGACCCCGGAACCTCGTCGATGTCCATCCCCCCGCGCGGCGAGAGCGCCAGAACCTGGAACCCCGCCGCACTCAGCCCGCCGATCATGTCGTCCAGGCTTGTTGCGGTCGCAAAGGGCGTCTTGAGGATCGCGCCCACGGAGACGCGGATCGCCTTGCGGTAGAACGGATCGCAAGACGTCGGGTCCAGCACCACCGCATCGGCGCCGAAGGCGGCGGCGTTGCGGAAGATCGACCCCATGTTGTCGTGGTTGGAGATGCCGGCGAGCGCCACCACCAGCGCATTCTCCGGCAGGCCGCACAGGAGGTCGGCGACGGGTTGTGGCATCGGCCGCCTGCCGATCGCCAGAATGCCGCGATGGATGTGGAAGCCGGCGATGCCGTCCATGGTCGCCGCGTCCGCGACGTAGACCGGAACACGGTCGGGGATCATCGGCAGCAACTCGTCCAGCCCGCCCACCCGGTTTTCGAGCAGCAACACCGCCTCCGTCTCGTAGCGCGCCGCCGAGAGAAGCACGTTGAGCACGACGCGCCCCTCGGCGACGAAACGCCCCTCGCGGCCGACGAGGTCGCGCTCGCGGATGTCGCGGAAGGCGGCGATGCGCGGATCGCCGGGGTCGGAAATGCGGATCAGGCGTTGCACTGCGGGTCAGTCGAGGTCGTGGGGCTTCCAGCGCGCGAGAAGCGCGGAGTTCGTTACCACGGAGACCGACGAGAACGCCATCGCCGCGCCCGCGAGGATCGGCGACAGCATGCCGAGTGCGGCAAGCGGTATGCCGATCACGTTGTAGAGGAAGGCCCAGGCGAGGTTGTGCATGATCGTCCGGCGCGTGCGCCGCGCGATGTCGAGCGAGGCCGGCACCAGCCTCAGGTCCGGCCGCATCAGCGTGATGGCCGCCGCCTCGCGTGCGACGTCGGTGCCGGACGACATGGCGATGCCGAGCCCGGCGGCGGCCAAGGCCGGCGCGTCGTTCAGGCCGTCGCCGACGAAGGCGATCGACTTCGGATCGTCCGTCAGGCCGCGCAGCGCCTCGGTCTTGTCCTCCGGCAGCAGCGAGGCGCGGAAGTCGGCGAGACCGATGTCGGCTGCGATGGCACGCGCGGCCTCCTCGTTGTCGCCGGTGAGCATGACGGTGCGGACATCTTCCCCGGCCAGCGCGCGCAGCGCCGTCGCTGCTTCCGGGCGCGGCCGGTCCGCGAACAGGATGCCCCCTGTGAGCGCTCCGTCCACCGCGACGAAGGACAGCGTCCCCGTCTTCGCGAACCGCGCCTTGAGCGCATCGAGCCGATCCGGCGCGATGCCAAGCTCGGTCATCATCCTTGCATTGCCGACGGCGATCGACGCGCCGGCGACGGTGCCGCTCATGCCCTTGCCGCGCGTGGCGGATACACCCGTGGCCGCGAGGCCGTCGCCGGCTTCGGAGGCTGCCCGTGCTACGAGGGCGCGGGCGAGGGGGTGTTCGCTGCGGGTCTCGACGGCCGCCGCCTTGCGCAGCAGGGCAGCGGTGTCGCCGTCTGCGGCGACGACCTCGACCACTTCGGGGTGGCCAAGTGTCAGCGTGCCGGTCTTGTCGAAGGCGACGACCTTGATCGCCTCGGCCCTCTCCAGCGTGCCGATGTCGCGGATCAGTATGCCGGCCTTGGCCGCGGCGCCCGTTCCGGCCACCAGGGCCGTCGGCGTGGCGAGGCCGAGCGCACAGGGACAAGCGATGACGAGAACGGCGATCGCCGCGTCGAAGCCGGCGGCCATGTCGCCGGCGATCCACCAGCCAATAAAGGTCAGCGCCGCGACCGCGATGATGACGGGAACGAAGACCGCCGATATGCGGTCGACCAGGCGCTGCACCGGCGCTTCGGACAGCTGCGCGTCCTCGACGAGCTGTGCCATCCGCGCCAGCCGCGTATCGGCGCCGACCGCCGAGACACGCACTTCAAGCACGCCGTCGCCGTTGACGGTGCCGGTGACGACGGCCGCGCCCTCGCTCTTCTCGACCGGCAGGCTCTCGCCGGTGACCAGCGATTCGTCGAGGCTGGAAGCACCTGCCACGATCAGGCCGTCGGCCGGCACGCGGGTGCCCGGCCGCACGATCACCACGTCGCCGGGCGATAGGCTCGCCGAGGCGACGACCTCCGTGCCCGAAGCGGTCTTACGCTCCGCCTGCGGCGGCTGCAGCTTGCCGAGCGCGGCAAGGGCGGCCGACGCGCCTTGCTTGGCACGCGCCTCCAGATACTTGCCGAGCATGATCAGCGTCAGCACGACTGCCGCTGCCTCGAAATAGAGATGGCCGTGCACATTGCCGGACCAGACCATCCAGAGCGAATAGAAATAGGCGGCCGATGTGCCGAGCGAGACGAGCACGGCCATGTTCGCGCCGCCGCCGCGCAGCGCCGACCAGGCCTCGCGGTAGAAACGGATGCCGGAGATCAGCATGACGCCGGTGGCCAGTACGGCCTGGGTCCAGGGGTCGAGCCATGAATGGCCTGTGCCGAGCATCATCGGCAGCGTGCCGATCAATAGGGGGATCGACAGCAGGGCGGAGACCGCGAAGCGGATGAGCGTCAGCCGCTCGTCCGCCCGGCGCGCCGCCTCGCGCGCCTCGTCAGCCTTGCGCTGCGCGGCCCGGTCGTCCGGGCGCAGCGTCGCGCCGTAGCCGGCGCGCTCGACCGCCGCGATCAGCTTTGCCGCATCGATCTCGCCGTCGATCTCGAGACTGGCGCGTTCGAGCGGCAGGTTCACGTCGGCACGGCTGACGCCGTTGACGCGCGAGAGCACCTTCTCGACACGGGCCGAGCAGGCGGCACAGGTCATGCCCGTGATGTCGAGCGCTACCTTGGTCATGGCATTTCTCTCAGGCGTTGGTCAGCCGGCCAGCCGGGCGTCGTAGCCGGCGTCCTCGACGGCCGTGACGAAGCGCGCCGGATCCGCGGCCCCCTCCGTCTCCACCACCGCCTCGCCCTTAGCGAGGTCAACCTTGGCCGCCTTCAGGCCGCCGACGCTGCCCAAAGCCTTCTCGACCGAGCGGACGCAGCCGCCGCAGGTCATGCCTTCGATCTTCAACGTGAATTGCATGGTCTTTTCTCCTGATGGTCAGGAGATAGGGCTTCCAGTAGATGGAAGGTCAAGAGTGTGAATGCACGTGTTCCGCTTTTGCTGCTTTTTCGCCGAGAGCCATGCGGGCTTCCTTGGCCATCTCGACCAGCTTCATGTGCGCGTCGCGCGGGATCGACAAGGGTTGCGGAAAGAAGATTCTCAACACCTTGTCGCCCAGAGTGAGGTCGAAGCCGTCCGGATCATAACCGGTCATGCGCCAGTCGCCGTTCTCTTCGCGGGCATAGTGCATTGCGTAGTTGGCGATGGCGTCCGCGTGGTCCTCGTTCATATGATCGACGGCCGACTGCTCCGACTTCGAGAAATCCTCGATCGGGCCGGAGGATAGAAGATCCTCGCGGGTCAGGAGATAGGCCTTGCCGAAGCCGCCGTTGAGGCTCGCCTTCTCGATCTCCAGCCGGAAGAAGGCGAAGTCGCCGAGGCCGACATAGAGCTTCGCCTTCGGGTTTTTGTTCAGATAGCGACGCTCGGCCTGTGCCCATTCCGCCGTGTCGCGGTCGAAGCGGCGGGCGCGGCAGGAGATCGAGATGCGCGGATGCGCCAGCGGATCGCCCTTGCCGGTCTCGCCGAGCAGCAACGAGCAGCGCGGATCGGCGACGATCGCGGCGGTGTGGGCCGACAGGCCCGAGACGAGGATCAGCGGGCTGCCGTCCGTGTCAGTCGCCACACCGACGCGACTCGCCAGCGGTGCGCCGTCCTTGGGGTCGATGGCGGCAAGAGCGCCGTAGCGCGAGGCACGCAGCAGGGTCTTCGCGAGGCGGATGGCGTCGGCGTCCGTTTCCCGGACCACGTCTTTCGGCTTGTCGTCCATGTCGCCTCGCAAGAAATCCTGAGTGATACGCTCCTCTTATTTCACAACCGGGCGGACCTGCAAGCCGTCCTATTTCGGCGCCATGCGGATCGCACCGTCGAGGCGGATCACCTCGCCGTTGAGCATCTGGTTCTCGACGATGTGGACCGCCAGCGCGCCGTATTCGGCCGGCTCGCCGAGGCGTGGCGGGAAGGGCACCTGCTTGCCCAGCGAATCCTGCGCGTCCTGCGGCAGACCGGCAAGCATCGGCGTCTTGAAGATGCCCGGAGCGATGGTCATAACGCGGATGCCGGCGCGGGACAGGTCGCGCGCCACCGGCAGCGTCATGCCGACCACGCCGCCCTTGGAGGACGAATAGGCCGCCTGGCCGATCTGGCCGTCATAGGCTGCGACCGATGCGGTGTTGATGATGACGCCGCGCTCGCCGCCCTCCAGCGGGTCGAGCGTCTCGGCGCCGACCGCGAGCAGGCGGATCATGTTGAAGGTACCCGATCAGGTTGACCTCGATCACCTTCCGGTAGAGGTCGAGCGAGTGGGCGCCGTCCTTCGAAGTGGTCTTGGCGGCGATGCCGATGCCGGCGCAGTTGACGAGGATGCGCGGGGATCCGAGCTTCTCCTTCACCTCGGCGAAGGCCTTCTCGCCTCCCTCGGCGCTGGAGACGTCGCACTTCACCGCGATGCCGCCGATGTCCTTGGCGACCTTCTCGGCACGCTCCATGCCGACGTCGAAGATCGCGACTTTCGCGCCCTTGGCTGCAAGCGCGCGCGCCGTCGCCTCGCCGAGACCGGAGCCGCCGCCGGTGACGATCGCGACCTGTCCTGATGGGTTCATTCCGAATTCTCCTCCATGAACTCTATACCTCATGCCTATTCCATCAGGCTTGCCTCGCGCAACATGCCGCGAACGGGTCCGATCGTTGCGCCGGCTTTGCGTACCGCCATTTCCCGGTTACATCGCGCTGCGACATCGGCTCGATCGATCTGCGGGGAGAGTTCATGGCGGAACAAGCGAGACGTTTCCGGTTCTCCAGGCGCGCACTTCTCGGTCTTGCGATCGTCGGCGGCGGCGCGGTGTGGGCGGGCGCTACGGCGGCGCGGCTGATGCGGGCGCCGTCGGGCGCGAAGGATGCGGGGCGCATCGCCGACCTCGACGGCATGCCGCTGCCGCAGGAGCCGGACTTCGACAATCCCTATTACGACCCGTCGCTGCCCTGGGCCTCCGAGGGCGGCACGATCAACGACGTCAGCGCCCTGTCGCGCACGCCGGTCTACGGCGTGGTCAAGGTGAGCGAGGAGAAGCACGTCGCCGATGCGCTCGCCTTCGCACGCAACAACAATCTCTCCATCTCGCTTGCCGCGGTCCGCCACTCGATGGGCGGGCAGGCGTTCGACGATCATGCGATCGTGCTCGACATGATGGGGCTGAACGCGATCGAGGTCGATGAGGCCGCGATGACCGTGACGGTCGGCCCGGGCGCTACCTGGCACGAGATCCAGAATGTGCTGCATCCGCGCTTCGCGGTGAAGGCGATGCAGTCGACCGACATCTTCTCCGTCGGGGGCTCGATCTCGGTCAATGCGCACGGCATGGACCACCAGGCCGGCTCGATCGTCGGGTCGGTCAAGGCGCTGGAGGTGATGCTGGCGGACGGCACGAAGCTCACCTGTTCGCGAACCGAGAACGCCGACCTCTTCCGCCACGTCGTCGGCGGCTACGGTCTGTTTGGCGTGGTGCTGAAGGCGGTGCTGGAGATCGTACCCGAACGCGGTCTACCAGACCTCGCGCGCGATCATCCGCTCGGAGGATTTCCCGAAACTGTTCGAGAGCGAGATGATCGGCGATCCTGACCTCGGCCTGTTCTACGGGCACCTGTCGACGGCGCGATCGAACTTCCTCGAGGACATGATCGTCTATCGCTACGACAAGGTGGCCAACACCGCACCCGCCGACATGGGGCCGCTCGGCGAGCCGGGCATGGTTGGCGTCAAGCGGCTGATCATGAACCTCGCCAAGCGCGGCGAAATCTTCCAGTCGTTCAAATGGTATATGGAAAAGGAGCTCGAGCCGGAGTTCGAGAGCTGCACCGTGCCGCGCACGGCGGCGATGGCGGAGGGCGAGGCGTGCCTGGTCTCGCGCAACAACCCGATGCACGACAGCGTGCCCTATCTCTTCAACGACCTGCCGGAAGAGACAGACATCCTGCACGAGTATTTCTTCCCTCGGGCGGAGTATAACGCCTTCATCGCCGGCGCCCGCGAGATCCTGCGCACGTCGGACCTGCCGCTGCTCAACGCGTCGATCCGCGTCGTGCATGCGGAGGATACGGCGCTGACCTATGCGAAGGAGGACGCGTTCTCGCTGGTGCTCTACGTCAACCAGCGGACCGACGAGGACGGCAATGCGAAGATGCGGGCACTGACGCGCGAGCTCGTCGACCTGACCCTCAAGCATCGCGGCCGCTTCTTCCTGCCCTACCAGTTGCATTACACCCGCGCGCAACTGATGGCGGCCTATCCGGAGCTGCCGGCCTTCCTGGCGAAGAAGCGCGAATACGATCCGCGCGAGCTGTTCACGTCGACCTTCTATCGGGGGCTCAAGGCGGCGGCGGGGTTGGCCTAAAACCACTCCGGCGTCACCGACGCCTTCAGCCAGGACATCGTGTCGAGCGCGTGCTGCGAGGCGCTGGACCAGGTGCTGCCGACCGTGTCGCGCACCGAGACATAGCCGTTGAGCGTCTTGAACACGGTCGTGACGCGGCCGAGCGGGTCGGTCGAGACCTCGCCCTGCCGCCCTTCGGCCACGATCGAGCTTGCTGCCAGCTGCACCTGCTCGGTGGGCGAGGGCTGGGCGGAGGCCATCGTGGGCGTCTCGGACGAGTCGCGGCAGACCGCGATCACCAGCGGATAATTGTCCTGCTGGCGCACCACCCGCTTCTGGATGTCGGACTCACATTCCGCGACGGTCGCCCACTGCTGGTCCGTCGTGCGGATGTATTCGCACATCTTGGCGTCGCAATCGCAGCCGATCAGCGCCATTGCGACCAGACTTTCCTTGATCATGGCCTCAGTCCCTTCTCTTCAAGGAAGGGATGGCCAAGGATGGCGGCGGGATTTCGATGCAATCGCGGCGAGTTCGCGGCGACGTGTAAAGTAATATTGCCGTTGTCCGTGGGAGGCCGACGCTACTCCGCCTTCAGCTTCTTGCGCGCCTTCTTGAGCTTGCGCTTTTCGGCGCGGGCGGCTCCCGGGGCGGAGGCGGGAGGCTTCTTGTCGAAGTGCTTCTTCGGGCGCGGCTTGTCGCTGAAGGAGGTGCGTTTCTCGCGCGGCGGGGCAGGGGGCGCGTCGTCCGACAACGGCGCGATCGTCACGCCCTTCTCGACGGCGCCGGGCCGGGCGATCGCCTGCGCATAGGCGTCCGCCTTGTCGGGCGCTACCTCGAAGCGGGTCTCGTCCTCGAGGATGCGGATCGAGCCGATCGCGGCCTTGGTGACGTTGCCGGCCTTGCAGATCAGCGGCAGCAGCCAGCGCGGCTCGGCGCGCTTCCTGCGCCCGATCGAGACGACGAACCAGGTGCCGCTCTCAAAGCGCGTCTGCGGCCGTTCGCCGGTCTTTGGATCGTAGGGGGCGGGCGCACCGTCGGAGAGCTCTTCGGGCGAGGGGTATTGCGCGAGCAGCTGCTTCACGAGTGCCGCCGCGATGCGCTCCGCGCCGTAGCGGGCGACGAGATCGGCGCCGAGCGAGAGCTCTTCCGGTGTTGCCTCGTCACCGAGAGCGGGGTTGTCGAGAACCCGCGCGCGGATCAAGACGTCGATGTCGGCGGCGCCCGGCGCCTGCATCGGCTCGGCCTTGAGGCCGGCCATCTTGAGCAGGCGGTTGGCGCTGCCGCGGCGGTGATGCGGCACGATCAGCGCGCACACACCCTTGCGGCCCGCGCGGCCGGTGCGGCCCGAGCGGTGCAGCAGGGTTTCGGGATTGGACGGCAGGTCGGCGTGGATGACGAGGTCGAGGTTCGGCAGGTCGATGCCGCGCGCGGCGACGTCGGTGGCGACACAGACGCGGGCCCGGCCGTCGCGCATCCATTGCAGCGCGTTGGAGCGCTCGGCCTGGGACAGCTCGCCCGACAGCGAGACGACGCGGAAGCCGCGATTGCCGAGACGGGCGGCGAGCCGCTTCACCGCCTCGCGGGTAGAGCAGAACACCAGCGCGTTGGTGGCGTCGAAATGGAGCAGCGTGTTGACCACGGCCGCGTCGCGCTCCGACGGAGAGACCAGGATGGTGCGGTATTCGATGTCCTCGTGCTGGTCGCCTTCCGAAGCGATTTCGAGTCGTTCCGCCTTTTTCTGGAACTTTCGCGCGAGCGCCTCGATGGGGGCCGGGACGGTGGCCGAGAACAGCAATGTGCGGCGGTCGTCCGGCGATTCCGACAGAATGAATTCGAGGTCTTCCTTGAACCCGAGGTCGAGCATCTCGTCGGCCTCGTCCAGCACGACCGCGCGCAGCGACGACAGGTCGAGCGCGCCGCGGGTGATGTGGTCGCGCAGACGGCCGGGCGTGCCGACGACGATGTGCGCGCCCTGTTCAAGGGCACGACGCTCGGTGCGCATGTCCATGCCGCCGACGCAGGAGGCGATCCTGGCGCCGGCCTCGGCATAGAGCCATTCTAGCTCGCGGCGCACCTGCATGGCGAGCTCGCGGGTCGGCGCGATGACGAGGCCGAGGGGAGCGGCCGCCTCGCCGAAGCGCTCCGTGCCGCCGAGCAGCTCCGACGCCATGGCGATGCCGAAGGCGACCGTCTTGCCGGAGCCGGTCTGGGCCGAGACCAGCAGGTCGCGGCCTTTGGCGCGTGGCTCAAGCATCGCGGCCTGGACCGGGGTGAGGGTGTCATAGCCGCGCGCCGAAAGGGCGGCGCCCAGCGCCGGAGCGATGTCGAGGGAGGCAGTCATGTCGAGGCTTTCGATTGGCGCCGCTAAGGCGCACGGGTCGGGGGCGTATAAAGGGGCAAGTGCCGGAGGTCAAATCGCATAGGCGCGGACGTGCGGGATCGTCGACCGCGGCGTGTTTTTTCGCGGAAGAAGGCAGGATTGGTCTGAGGCACTCACCTGTCCTGCACGGGTGCAGGACAAGTGCTTCTCAGGAGGTGTCGTGCAGCTCGACCGGGATGGAGGCGGCTATGGCAAGCCTCTGGACGGGTGCATTGAGGACTTGGGACGCGCCACCCTCATTGCCGGCCTCGTCGGAGGCCAGCCCACGGTGCAGGAACGACAGCCGGCACAGCTGCTCCGCGATGGCCTGCATGTAGAGTCCGAATGCCCTGAGCGAATCGGCGATGTCCTCGGCATCGAAGGGATTGCTGCCGAAGCCGGCCGGCATCGGGACAGGCGTCCAGGTGCCGCGTGCGGGGCTCCGGAGCGAGCCTTCGACATAGCCCCTGAGCAGCTCATTCGCCTGCCAGGCGGCCCACAGGACGCACCAGCGGACCCAGAACGAGCGGCCGGCGGCCTGCTCGGCCATGTCGGCGATCGAGAACAGGCGCATGACGATCCGCGCCTTTAACGCCTGTTCCCTCCCTGCCTTCGCCCTCCAGCCCATCGCCGGCTCCCGTTTCACCGGACACAGTTTCGGGTATGCTGGAAAAGGGTGGATGAAAAGATTCGGCGGGCCAACGGGAACAAGGGGTTAGCGGGAAACGGGCGGAAATCGATCCATCGAATGGATGTCCCGGAACCGACCGCCGAGGCTTTCCCAAGTCGGCGCTCGCCCCTCGCGCGATCGTCATCCCGGCGACCGGAGGTCAGCCGGGATCGATTGGCCTTGGCGGGTTGGCGCTGACCCCTTCTGCGACTGTGGGGCGTTTTCGGCGTGTAACCGGAGAGAGGAATGGATCCCGGCTGACCTCCGGTCGCCGGGATGACGATCGCGTCCGATGGGCGTTGCGCGGGCGAGCGAGACAGGCGGCATGCCCGACCATGCGGAACATTGTGCCGGGCGCCGGAGCCACATTGCTTCTTTCGACTCCTTGGAAGGATCAGTCGCCCTTGTGCGGGCTGATCGGGGCGGGATACTGATCGTGGTCCGGCAGTGCAGGCGTTCGTCTTGAAGCTCATTTCCTACAACATCCAGTATGGCTTCGGCCTCGACGGCCGCTACGACCTGTCGCGCGCGGTGCCGAGCGTTGCAGACGGCGACATCATCGCGCTGCAGGAGGTGGAGCGGAACTGGCCGCGCACAGGCCAGGACGACCAGCCGGAGCTGATTTCACGGCTGTTGCCCGACCGTTACTGGGTCTACGGGCCGGCCTTCGACATGGATGCGAGCACGGTGGAAGGCGGGTGCGTCGTCAACCGCCGCCGGCAGTTCGGCACGATGCTGGTCTCGCGCTGGCCGATCGTGTGGTCGCGGCTGCACCTGTTGCCGATGCGACGGATGACGCATCGGCTCAACACGCAGAACCCGGCGCTGGAGGGGCTGATCCGCACGCCGGCCGGGCCGCTGCGCGTCTTCTCGCTGCATCTGGCGCATATTTCGGCCGACGAGCGGCTGGACCAGATCGACTGGCTGGTCACCCGCCATCGCCGGGTGCCGGAGGAGGGCGGGCCGTGGAGCGGGCGCGACGACGAGCCGGAACGGGCATGGTCGAACGGCGAGAACGAGCCGGACGCGCCGGCGGACGCGATCTGGATGGGCGATTTCAACATGCTGCCGGGGAGCGAGGAATACCGGCGGATCGTCGCGGCGGGGTTTGTCGATGCGGCCGTGGCGGCGGGCCATGCGCCGGACGCGTTCCACACGCATGAACGGATGTTCGACGGGGCGATGCAGTTCCGGCGGCTGGACTATTGCTTCGTCACGCAAGGCCTGGCGGGGAAGGTGCGGGCGGTATCGGCGGATGTGCAGAACCGCGCGTCGGACCATTTTCCGGTGCGGGTGGAGATGGAGGGGTGAGAGCGGATTAAGGTAGAAGGATCGGGTAATCAGAGAGAGGCAGCGTGCGTGGATCGACAGTAAATACGTGACAAGTATCAATATTTGTGGTATTAATGAGTATGAAGCAATTTGCCACAGAGATTTATGCTGCAGTGGCCTCTGGTCGATTGAGAGAGCCATTCGGTCCTGCTGATGTTAAGGAGGCTTGCCCTGGTTGGGCTAGCAACACTTACAGCGTTTTCCTGCCAAAACATCGTGTCGGCAATCCTGGCAACACGACCGGCCTTTTTGAGCAAGTCGGACCAGGCAAATTTAGGACGCTAACTTATCTGCGATAGGAGATGGTAGACCAACTCGTCCGCGTGAACATTAGGCGATCGGATGGCCATCCGCGTGGCAGCTACACCGTTCATAGCAATTTGAGGTGCGTTGCCACTTCCGGATTTCGCGAGGATTTGCCGCAATGGGTGGAGACTACGCTCGCATGCCTGACCAGCGAGATGAGGAACGTATTGTTCGGTGCATGTGGTATTTGTTATCGCTCGGTGAAGGCCGATCAGGACCTAGCTTGGAATCCAGCGAAATTGAATAAGGACAATCAGCTTGATGCCGCTCACACGAAACAACGTTTAGTTGATTGCCGACGTCCCGCCTTTGATCCTTGAGAAAGATTGTCCTGTTCGATCTGGGCTAACATAAACTACCCCCATCGCCACGTCCTCTGGCGCATACCCAATTCCGTAGCCGGCTGCTAAACAGCGCGCGCGTCGGTGCGTTCGGCGTGACCGGATCAGCGCATGTCCCTCACTGTCTTCCTCGCTGTTCTCGCCGCCGCCGCCGCGCATGCGTCGTGGAATGCGATGGTGAAGGTGAGGCTCGACCGCTTCGCCTCGATGACGCTGATGTTCATCGGTATGGGGGGTGTTCGCGCTGCCGGTGCTGTTTCTCGTGCCGGTGCCGCAGGGCGTGACCTGGCTCTACATCCTCGCCTCGATGGCCTTCCACACCGGCTATCGCTGGTTCCTGGTGAAGGCCTACGAGACCGGCGATCTGGCGCAGGCCTATCCGCTGGCGCGCGGCACGGCGCCGCTGATCACCACGCTGGGGGCGGCGCTGCTGCTGGCGGAACGGCCGGGGGCGGTGGCGATGCTCGGCATCGGGCTGTTGTCGCTCGGCACGCTGGCGATGTCGTTCAAGGGCGGCGACCCGACGGCCGGATTCAGTCGCCGCGCGGTGACCTACGCGCTGATCACCTCGCTGTTCGTCGCCTCCTACACGCTGTCGGACGGGGCCGGCGCGCGCAGTGCCGCGTCAGCCACCAGCTACATCGCCTGGCTCTACGTGCTCGACGGGCTGTGGTGCCTGACGCTGGCACTGATGCTGCGCGGCAAGCGCATCCTGACGGTGATGGCGCCGGAATGGCGGACGGGCGCGCTGGCAGGAGGGCTCGCGGCCGGTTCGTACTGGGTCGCGGCATGGGCGTTTACCCAGGCGCCGATCGCGGCGGTGGCGGCACTGCGCGAATCCTCCATCCTCTTCGCGATGCTGATCTCGGTCGTGGTGCTGCGCGAGGCGGTCACCGGTTGGCGCATCGTTGCCGCGCTGCTGATCGTCGCCGGCGTCGTGGCGCTGCGGATCGGCTGACATACGCCGACATACTTTTTGTCACATTCCGCTGCTAACCGGCATGGATTGCTAGAGAGGGACGATTCGATGAAAATTGCGGTCCTCGGTGGCGACGGTTTCGTCGGCTGGCCCACCTCGCTTCACCTGTCCGCTGCCGGACACGACATCCACATCCTCGACAATCTCTCGCGGCGCTGGATCGACACCGAGCTCGGCGTGCAGTCGCTGACGCCGATGGATTCGATCCAGGAGCGCACCCGCATCTGGCACCAGGAGACGGGGCGGCGCATCCATTTCCACCTGATCGACCTCGCCGGCGACTACGAGATCCTGAAGCAGTGGCTGGCGGAGAACCGGCCGGATGCGGTGATTCATTTCGCCGAGCAGCGCGCCGCGCCCTATTCGATGAAGAGCGACCGGCACAAGAACTACACGGTCAACAACAACGTCAACGCCACGCACAACCTGCTCAACGCGCTGGTGGAGACCGGGCTCGACGCGCATCTGGTGCATCTGGGCACGATGGGCGTCTACGGCTATTCGACGGTGGGCGCGGCTATTCCGGAAGGCTACCTGCCGGTCGGCATCGACACGATGGCCGGCGAGACGGTGAAGCAGGACATCCTCTACCCGGCCAATCCCGGCTCGATCTACCACATGACCAAGTGCCTGGATCAGCTCTTGTTCCAGTTCTACGCCAAGAACGACGGGGTGCGGATCACCGACCTGCACCAGGGCATCGTCTGGGGCACGCATACCGACCAGACGCGCAGGCATGCGCAGCTCGTCAACCGGTTCGACTATGACGGCGACTACGGCACGGTGCTGAACCGGTTCCTGATCCAGGCGGCGATCGGCTATCCGCTGACGGTGCATGGCACGGGCGGGCAGACGCGGGCGTTTATCCACATCCAGGATTCGGTGCGTTGCATCGAGCTGGCGCTGAAGAACGCGCCGAAGCGCGGCGAGCGGGTGAAGATCTTTAACCAGATGACCGAGACGCACCGGGTGCGCGACCTCGCGGAAATGGTGGCGCGGATCGGCGGCGGGCGGGTGGCCTATCTCCCCAACCCGCGCAAGGAGGCGGCGGAGAACGATCTGGTGGTGAAGAACGACCAGTTCCTGGCGCTGGGGCTCGACCCGATCACGCTGGAGGCAGGGCTGCTGAGCGAAGTGGTCGACGTGGCGAAGAAGTTCGCCTACCGGGTCGACCGCAGCCGCATCCCGGCGGTGTCGGCCTGGACCAAGGACATCGCGCCGACGCTGGAGCGGGATCCGGAAGGGAAGAGGTTGAGGAGCGTGGGGTAGGCGCGGCCGCCCATGACCCGCTACGCCTATGCCACCCTCGTCACCAATGCCGACTATGCGATGGGCGCGACGGCGCTCGTCCGCTCGCTGAAGCTGACCGGCACCGAGGCCGACATTCTCGTGCTGCACACGGGCGGCGTGGCGGGTGAGTCGCTGGAGCCGGTGGCGCGGCTGGGCGCGCGGCTGGTGCCGGTCGAGCTGCTGGCGACCTCCGATGCGTTCAACGAACGGCATCAGCGGGCGAAGCTGCATGGCGCGGCACCCTTCACCAAGGGAACGAAGCCCGCATTCCACACGCTGCTCGACAATTTCGCCAAGCTGAGGCTGTGGCAGATGGAGGAGTACGAGCGCATCGTCTTCCTCGACGCCGACACGCTGGCGCTGCGTTCGATCGACAAGCTGTTCGGATATCCCGAATTCTCGGCCGCGCCGAACGTCTATGAGAGCCTGGCCGATTTCCACCGGCTGAACTCGGGCGTGTTCGTGGCCAGGCCGTCGCGGGCGACGTTCGAGGCGATGCTCGAACGGCTGGATGCGCCGGAGGCGTTCTGGCGGCGGACGGACCAGACGTTTCTGGAGACCTTCTTCCCCGACTGGCACGGGCTGCCGGTGACGTTCAACATGCTGCAGTACGTCTGGTTCAACCTGCCCGGTCTGTGGGACTGGAACTCGGTGCGCGTGGTGCACTATCAATACGAGAAGCCGTGGGAGGACCACGACAAGGCGGAGAAGCTCAAGCCGCTGATCGAGCTGTGGCGGGCGTATTTCGAGGGACGGGGGATACCGGACTTGGTTTCACTTGCGGCCCCATCGACCGGGTCCGCATGACAGTCCTCGTCACCGGCGGAACGGGCTTCGTCGGAGGCTTCGTCGTCGAGGCGCTGCTGCGGCGGGGTGACGATGTGCGCGTGATGGGGCGGGCGCCGGGCTGCTTCTCCGCGCCGGTCGGGTTCGTGCGGGGCAGCCTCGATCCCGGCAGGGATATGTCCGCCGCCTTCGACGGCGTGACGCGGCTTGTCCATGCGGCCTTCGACCATGTGCCGGGCCGCTACCGGGGCGGGGAGGGCGACGATCCGAAAACCTTCCGCCACCGCAATCTCGATGGATCGGTCGCATTGTTCCAGGCGGCGAAGCGGGCCGGCGTGGAGCGCGCGGTGTTCCTGTCGAGCCGCGCGGTCTACGGCGTCCAGCCGCCGGGCGCGAACCTCACCGAACAGATGGAACCGCATCCGGACACGCTCTACGGCGAGGTGAAGCTCGCGGCGGAACGGGCGCTCGCGGCGATGTCGGACGACGGCTTTCGCGGCGTCAGCCTGCGCGTCACCGGCGTCTACGGGCCTGACGCGGCAGGGCGGCCGCACAAATGGTCCGATCTCTTCGATGACTACTTGACTGGCTGGCCAGTCGAGCCGCGCCGCGCAACGGAAGTGCATGGCGACGACGTCGCGGCCGCGGTTCTCGCGGCACTCGACGCGCCGGAGCCGCCGCCCGTGCTCAACGTGTCGGACATATTGCTCGACCGGAATGACCTTCTGGCGATCGTGCAGGCCGCGACCGGCTCGCCGCATCAGCTGCCGCCGCGCTCCAGCGAGCCGGTCAACGCGATGGACTGCGCCCTGCTGCGCTCGCTTGGCTGGCAGCCGGGCGGAAGGGACCTGCTCGACCGCACCGTGCGGGCGATGTTCTAGGCCCGGGCGACCTGCCCGAACGGGCAGTTTCGCATCCGTTCCGGCTGCGCAAGACTGGTGCTTCGCTCCTCCGCTGTCGCGCCGCCTCTTCCCCACCCTTACATAACCGGCTATCCGACCTACATTGGAGCCTACGATCCTCTCGCGTCCGCTGCCGCGGTCGCCCTCCGCGAAGAAGGACATCCCATGCTTCTCGACTACGCACCCCCAGATCTCGCCGAAGACGCCGTCACCGCGGTCGACGGCTCCCGTTATTTCCGCGCGCCGGCGCCCGGCCGGATCGTGCGCCGCTCGCAGAGCGGCCTGGCGCTCGTGATGCTGAGCGAGGACCCCGCGCGTGACGCTGGCTCCAGCGCCCGCGCCGTGCTGGCCAACGACGCCTCGGCCGATCTCGTGGCGGCGGCGACGCGGCTGGCTGCGGCGGGCTACACCATCAGGAAGGCCGACAGCGCGGAGCGGCGCGCCGACACGCCGCCGGCCTTCGAGCCGCAGGCGCCGATCAGCCAGCGCGAGCGCGAGGTGCTGGAACTCCTGGCCGAGGGCGCGTCGAACAAGGTGATCGCGCGCAGGCTCGACATCTCGGTGCACACGGCCAAGTTCCACGTCGCCTCGGTCTGCGCCAAGCTCAAGGCCCGCAACCGCACCGACGCGGTGTCGATCGCGCTGAGGGAAGGGCTTCTTTCTGCTTGATACCTGTCTCATTTGGGGCTATCTTTAGTCTCAAATGAGGTTGACGGCATGTTGTCGGTCGAGAGCGTCGCAAAGATATTGGGTCTGCCGGACAAGAGGCCTACGTCGCCCTATGTTCTGATCTCAAGGATCGAAGACGGATTGCCTCCCAATTCGGTCGAGCGCATCGCACAACTGCTCGCCCCATATGACGCGCAATTCAAGTATCGTCTCGTGCCGAAGGCCACCTACGAGCGACGAAAGGCGTCGCGCCGGCTTTCGTTTGACGAGGGGACGCGTCTGGCTCGGATAGCGCGAATTTGGGCGCTCGCATTGGATGTCTGGCAAACAGAAGAAGGCGCACGCGAATTCCTCTTCCGGCCGCACGCGATGCTGGGCGATAGACGGCCCGTCGATCTGATCATCCAAAGCGAGTTCGGCGCTGAGTTGGTTATCGACGTCCTGGGAGGTTTGAAATACGGAACCGCCGCGTGATGGCGCAGCGTCTCGACCGGACGCTGACGGCGTTCCGGATCGGGGATCCGACGGGAACCTATCCGATTTTCGACGCCACGGGTTCGACGATTGCGCCGGGCCGCTGGAATATTCGTCCGACACCGGTGATTTATACGAGCGAGCATTTCTCGACAGCATTGCTCGAAAAGCTCGTGCACGGCAGTGGCGTGTTGCCACCTAATCAGCACTACATCGAGGTCACGATACCCAGGGGCGCGAGCTACGAAGTTCTATCAGAACCTTCGCTTCCGGGCTGGGATGAGATGTTGCCTACCGTCAGTCGAAGCTTCGGGGCGACGTGGTGCCTGGAGGGGCGCAGCCTCGTATTGCTGGTCCCCTCTGTGATCGCGCGCATCGAGCGCAATATCCTGATCAATCCCGCTCATCCAGAGTTTGCCACAATTACAACGAGCCTCCACCAGCCGGTCTATTGGGACCGAAGGCTGTTTGGCGCCTAGCTAAAGCCGCTTCCGCGCTAGGTCTGCGCCGGCGCCGAGTGCGCGGAGTTTTTCGGCGGCGATGTTGCGGGGCAGGGGCGCCAGGCCGCAGTTGGTGCAGGGCTGCAGGCGTTCGGGGTCGACGAACTTCAGCGCGGTCGCGATCGTGGCGGCGACCTGTTCCGGCGTCTCGACCTCGTTCGTGGCCACGTCGATGACGCCGACGAGGATCGTCTTGTCCTTCAACAGCGCCATCAGGTCCGGCGGGACGCGGGAATTGGCGCATTCGAGCGAGACCTGGTCGATGCGGCTGGCGTTGAGCGAGGGGAAGAAGGCTTCGTACTGGCGCCACTCACCGCCCAGCGTCGCTTTCCAGTCGATATTGGCCTTGATGCCGTAGCCGTAGCAGATGTGGACGGCGGTCTTACATTTCAGGCCCGCCGCGGCACGCTCCAGCGCCGCGATGCCCCATTCGACCGCCTCCTCGGTGAAGGCGTTGAAGGCCGGCTCGTCGAACTGGATCACGTCGCAGCCCGCCGCTTCCAGTTCCTTCGCCTCGGCGTTGAGCAGGTCAGCGAAGGCCATCGCCATGTCGGCGCGGCGGCCGTAATGCTCGTCCGCCACCGTGTCGCAGATCGTCATCGGGCCGGGCAGGGTGAACTTCAGCTTGTGCTTCGTATGAGCACGGGCGAATTCGGCTTCCGCCTTGTGAACGGGGCGCTTGCGCGTCAGGGGGCCGGTGACAGTCGGCACGTCGACGACGTAGCGGTTGTTGCGGATGCCCATCTTGGTCTTCTTCTGCCAGTCGATGCCGCCGACATGCTCGACAAAGCCGTGCACGAAATGGATGCGGAACTGCTCGCCTTCGGTGACGATGTCGATGCCGGCATCCTCCTGCTCCTTCAGCCAGATCAGTGCGGCATCTCGCTTGCCCTGCTCGAGCTCCGCACCTTCGAGTTTCCACGGCGCCCACAGCTTCTCGGGTTCGGCGAGCCAGGACGGTTTCGGCAGGCTTCCGGCGATGGTGGTTTCGAACATGGTGCCTCCCGGGCTTATGGTTCTGGCGACGCGATGTCGCGGACGAGTTCGGTCAGCGCGTCGGGCTTGCCGTCGAAGCTTGCGATCATCGCGCCGATGACGCGCTCGCGCTCCAGCACGGACGCATCGAAGCGCCAGCTGGCATTGAGGCAAAGCAGGCGCAGGAAGGCAAGCTGGGTGCGGCCGTTGCCCTCGCGAAAGGGGTGGATGGCGTTGACCTCGGCGATGAAGTGGGCGGCCTCGCGCGCGAAGCCGTCGAGCGGCAGGCCGACGAGGTGTTTCTTCTTCTTCAGATCGCCGAACAGGCGGTCCAGCTCCCCCTCGATAAAGGCGGGATAGCAGAACCAGTTGCCGCCCTTGCCGATGCGGATGGTGCGCGGCTTGCCGGCCCAGTCGTAGACGTCCTGGAAGACGTGGCGGTGAAGGGCATAGTCGTGGGCCTTGTCGAGCTTGCCGGGGGGAGGACCGCTCTCCATGCGGTCGCGAACCATCGTCGTCTCGAACTCGGCCAAGGCATCCCGGTCGCGGATTCCGGCTCTGTTCTTGAGGACGGTCGTGCCGGGATAGCAGTAGGGGTCTGTTCCCGAACCGTAGCGCACGTCAGGACAATGTGACGCCGAGTATTTCGAGAATGCGCCGACGCCGCTTCTCGGACGACCAGCTTTCGCGCTCTGCCTGTTCGAAGAGCGCCTTCATGCGGGGGAAAGGTGCAGGCCTTCAACCGCCTGGATGGCGTCGATTTCCTCGCCGGTCATCGGCGCGGTCAGGACCGCCTTCGGGAAATCGCGCTCGGGCGTGTTCATGTTGGCAGCTTAGCATGACAGGTCATGCTGCTCCAAGGACAACGGATGGTTGTCCTGGTTCTGGAGCCTTCGACGGAGCGCCGCAGCCCCCCTCACCGTCTCGGGCTTCGCCCGATCCACCTCTCCCCCTTGCAGGGGGCGAGGAGTGGCAGCGTCGGCGATTGGCGTCTCCTTTCCCCGAGCAGGGGGAGAGGTGGATCGGCCGCAGGCCGGGACGGTGAGAGGGTGATTGCGCCGCGTCGATACGCGCCAAGCTCGGCGCCGCGTCAGTAGTCGTAGACGTGCTCCAGCCGGGCGCCGGCGTTGACGAGGTCCTGGATCGTCTCGTGCAGGTCGCCGACAGGGACCGCCATGCCCGTGCGGATCGTCGTCGGGTCGGTCGGGAGCTGGTAGGAGAACAGCGTCGAGGCCCCGTCCGGCGCGTCGATGTCTTCGTTGGACAGGACCGTCACCAGGATGTCGTCGTTGCCGCCGATCTCGACGAAGCTCACGCCGCGTTCGATCAGGCGGGGGATCATGTCGGTGAAGACCTGATAGCGCCTGGTCACGAACACCGCGCCGTCGGCGCCAAGATCGCGCTCCAGCGTCGTGTCCGGCTCGCCCTCGATCGCCTCCGCCACCGGTCCCTGCGCCCAGACGTGGATGTCGAGGAAAGCGGGGTCGGATGTTGCGGAGAGGCCCGACGCGATCAGGTCGGCATAGGCCTGCTTGATCGTCAGTGCAAAGCCGTAGCTGATCTTTCGCTCCCACGAGCGCACGGCGGCCCAGCCAGGTGCAGCGGGTAGGGCGTTGAGCTCGCGGCGGCGCTCGGCATAGGGGAAGCGGCCCATGGCGTCTGGTCGAGGAAATCGGCATAGTCGGCCGCGATGCCCGCCAGCACCGCGTCCTCGCCGATCGCGTGGCCAAACGACCAGCTCAGCCGTCCGATCGTGTTCTCGTAGACGGACTGGATGATGTGCTCGATGGTATGGCTGGTGCCGATGACCATCAGCATCAGATGGTTCTGGAAGTTGAACGGATAGTCCGCGCTGGCGCGTATCATCGCGGCGTAGTCCTTCCAGAAGCGCCCGACATGGGCGAGGTAGGGGAAGTCCGCCGGATTGTGGTCTTGGACGAAGTCGGCATATTCGCGCGCCGAATAGACGATCGACCATTCGGGATAGGTGAGGAAGGTGGATTCCTCCGGCCGCTTGTAGCCGGCGATCTCGGTGGCGAGGCGCTGCGACACCGCCGCGACCTCGGGCGAGCGGGTGACGATCGAGTCGCGCTGCGGCGCGTCGGTCGAGAGCCAGCCATAGGCGAGGCCGAGCAAGGGGATCGCCACGATCACCGCAAGCAGGATGAGGACCGCGCGGACGACGCGCCAGAGAATGCGCAGCATGGAGGCTCAGGCCGCCGCGAGCTTCTGCGACACGCGGCTGGCGAGCACGAAGCCGATATAGACCGCGATGCCGCCGATCAGGAGATGCGGCAGGTTGGCGAAGAAGCGGGTGGGGAACTCGACGTCGGAGAAGGAGCGGAAGCCGTCGATGAAGATGCCGCCGTCGAGGCAGCCCGAGCCGGTGACCAGGCCGAGAATGCCGTCGAACAGGTAGATCGAGCCGAAGATCTTGAAGAACAGCACGGCCGCGCGGTGCGAGACGATGGCGGCGATCAGCACCCACAGGCCCGAGAAGCCGTGCAGCAGGTCGTCGTACCATTGCAGCGAGAACAGACCGAACATCATGCCGTTTTCGTCGTGGATGAAGGGCAGGTAGTTCAGGCCGACGACGGCGAAAAACATCACGGCATAGGCGATGCCGAGTTTCTGGATGAGGGTCATGGGCGGGCGTCCTCTTGCGATCGATGCAGGATAGACGATTCACCTGCCCGCGTAACGTGGCTGTGCCGGACGGCGCGGTGGACGAAACGGGAAAACATCAATCCCCGCTTCTCACGCAGTGAATCAAATCGCTGCCGGGGTGATTCCGGCTGTCGGCACAAGCGATTGGAAAAGCTACACAAGTCTTGCAGGGAAGCCCGGCGCGCGCAGATCTGTGCCGACCTTGTCCTCGAGCAACTTCACGATCTTGGTCGACCACGCATCGCCGCCGAAGGCGGCCTTCCCGTCGCGGAAGATATCCTCAACCTTCGATGCTAGTTCGAGCGGGACGCCGAACTCGCGTCCCATGCCGGTTGCAAACCCCAGATCCTTGAGCGCGAGATCCATCGTGAAGGCGATGTCGTAGCTGCCGTTCAGGATGAGCTGGCTCTCGGTTTCGTGGACGAAGCTGGTGCCGGACGAGGCGCAGATGGCGTGATAGGCCTGGGCGAGGTCGAGCCCGCCCTGCTTTGCCAGCATCAGCGCCTCGCCGGCGGCGACCAAATGGATGAAGGCCAGCATGTTGGTGATGACCTTGATGACGGCCGCGGAACCGACCGGCCCCATCAGGAAAGATCTCGCGCACATCGCCTCGATCGCCGCGCGGTGCCGTTCGTAGAGACCGGCATCGCCGCCGACCAGCGCGGTGATCTTGCCGGCGGCGGCGAGATGGACGCCGCCGGTGACCGGACATTCGAGCGTATGCACGCCCTTCGCTTCGGCCAGTTTCGCCAGCCGCAGGATCTCCTCGCGGCCGTTCGTCGACATCTCGATCCAGGTGCCGCCGGCGGGGAGTCCGTCCAGCAGACCCTCCGGCCCGGCGAGCACCGCCTCGCTCACCTTGGGCGAGGGCAGGCAGGTGATGGCGTTGCCGGCCCGGCGCGCCGCGTCGGCGGGGCTTGTCGCTGCCGTCGCGCCGAGAGCGACCAGCCGCGCCACCGCCTCCGGGCCGCGGTCGAAGACCGTTACGTCGAAACCGTTGCGCAGGAGGCTGGCGGCGAGGTGGCCGCCGAGATGGCCGAGACCGACGAAGGCGTATCTCATGGCATCAGCGGCGTCTGCATCATCTGCAGGTGGAGGTGCGGGCCGTCATAGGGGTGCGCCTCGCAGACGGCCTCGTTCAGTTCGACGCCGAGCCCAGGCTCCCTTGACGGGATGACGTTGCCGTCCTGCCACTCGATCTTCTTCTTCAGGAGCGTGGCGTGGAAGCCGTCCCATTGCTTCAGCGATTCGAGGATGAGGAAGTTGGGCAGCGTGACGGCGAGCTGGATGTTGGCCGCGCCGACGATCGGGCCGCAATAGCAGTGCGGCGCGACCTGGATGTGATACGCCTCGGCCATGGCGGCGATCTTCTTGGTCTCGAGGATGCCGCCGGAGCGGCCGAGGTCGGGCTGGAGGATGGTCGCGGCGCGGTTTTCGATGACGCGGGCGAACTCGAAGCGCGTGGTGAGCCGCTCGCCGGTGGCGATCGGGATCGAGGTGCCGCGGGCAACCTGCGCCATCACTTCGGGCATGTCGGGCGGCACCGGCTCCTCGAACCAGAGCGGGTCGTAGGGCTCGATCGCCTTGGCCAGCCGCAACGCGCCGGAGGCGGTAAACTGGCCGTGCGTGCCGAAGAGGATGTCGGCGCGGGTGCCGACCGCCTCGCGCACCGCCTTGACCATACGGGCGGAGAGGTCGATGTCGACCAGGCGCGGCTGGTGGCCATCGAAGGCGGTGTAGGGGCCGGCGGGATCGAATTTCACCGCGGTGAAGCCCTGCTCGACATATTCGAGCGCGCATTCCGCCGCCATGTCGGGGTCGTTGTAGACGTTTTTGCCGACCGCATCCTCTGAGTGCACGCTGCCGGAATGCGGGTAGAGGTAGGTGTAGGAGCGCAGTGTCTCGTGCACCTGGCCGCCGAGCAGCTTGTAGACCGGCTTGTTGGCCTCCTTGCCGATGATGTCCCAGCAGGCCATCTCCAGCGCCGAGAAGCAGCCCATGCCGGAGACGTCGGGCCGCTGGGTGAAGCCGGAGGAATAGCAGCGGCGGAAGAACAGCTCGATGTCGTGCGGGTCCTGGCCGATGAAATAGCGCTCGGCCATGTCCTCGATCATCCGCGCGGTGACATGCGGGCCGAAGGTGGCGTTGTAGGCCTCGCCATAGCCGGTGACGCCGCTGTTGGTGGTGAGGCGGACGAAGATGAAATACTTGCCGCCGATGCCGGGGGAGGGTTGCCGACAACCCAGGTTTTGACGTCGGTGAGTTTCATGGCTGTTCCTCTCTTCTGGCGGCGCTCCCCCTCACCCGGCCTCCGCTTCGCTCGGCCAGGTGAGGGGGCGGTTCCATCTTGCTGCTCTACAATTATCCCTGATCCTCCAGCACCATCCCCGCGCCCTTCCACCCCGTCATGATCGACGCGGCATTGGTGTTGCCGGTGATGTTGCCGGGGAAGATCGAGGCGTCGATGACGCGCAGGCCTGAGATGCCGTGGACGCGCAGGCGGGGGTCGACCACCGAAGTGGCCGGGTCCGGGCCCATGCGGCAGGTGGAGCAGGGGTGGTAGACCGTGCCGGAACGCTTGCGGAAATCGTCGGTCAGGTCGGCGTCCGACTGAACCGACGGGCCGGGCAGGACTTCCTCGGCGATCACTTCGGCGATGGCCGGCTGCGTGGCGATTGTCCGCACGAACTTCACCGCCGCCAGCATCTCGGCGACGTCGTCGTCGGTCGAATAGGCGTTGGCGACGATCCTAGGATAGTCGCGCGGGTCGGCCGAGCGGATCATGATCTCGCCGCGCGAGGAGGGCCGCGCATTGGAGAGGCCGATGGAGAAGCCGGGCCACGGGTCGGGTGCGAGGATGGGGCGTTCGCCGGCGCGGGGGATGACGGTCGAAAAGGCCTGGAAATAGAGCTGCATGTTCGGCCGCGTGCGGGCCGGGTCGGTGCGGAAGAAGCCGCCGCCATTGTTGATCGACAGCGACAGCGGGCCGCTGCCCGTCAACAGATAGCGCGCGCCGACCAGGCCCTTGCCCCACCACGGCCGCAGGATCGAGTTCAGCGTCGGCACCTTGGCCCTGAACGTGTAGTTGATGCCGACATGGTCCTGCAGGTTGGCGCCGACATTGGCGTTGGCGCGTATCACCGGGATGCCGAGCGACTGGAGCAGCGGGCCGGGGCCGACGCCCGAGAGCTGCAGCAGCTGCGGGGAATTGACCGAGCCGGCGGAGAGGATGACCTCGCGGCCGGCGCGGGCCTGTTGCTTGCGTCCGTTCTGCTCGTACTCGATGCCGACGGCGCGAGCGCCCTCGAACAGGATGCGGGTGGCGAGCGCGCTGGTCTCGACGCGGACATTGCCGCGTTTCATCGCCGGGCGCAGGAACGCGCGGGCCGCGGACATGCGCCGGCCGCCCTTGGTGGTGATCTGGTAGATGCCCACGCCTTCCTGGGCGGCACCGTTGAAATCCGGATTGAAGGGCAGGCCGGCCTGCCTGCCTGCCTCGATGTAGCGGTGGGTGAGTGGATGGACGGCCGGGCTCATGTCGGTGACGTGGACCGGGCCGCCGGTGCCGCGCCACTTGTCGGCGCCGGCCTCGTTGTCCTCGATCGCCTTGAAGGCGGGCAAAAGGTCGTCATAGCCCCAGCCGGGATTGCCGGCGTCGCGCCAGTCGTCGAAGTCCTCGCGCGCGCCGCGGATCCAGACCATCGCATTGATCGAGCTCGACCCGCCGAGGAGTTTTCCACGCGGCCAGTGGTCGGCGGCACCCGCCAGCCCCGGGTCGGGCTCGGCCTTGTAGTTCCAGTTCACCGCCGGATCGAAGAAGGTCTTGCCGTAGCCGAGCGGCATCTGCACGTAGAAGCGCCGGTCGGTGCCGCCGGCCTCCAGCACCAGCACGCTGAACCGCCCGCTGGCCGACAGCCGCTCGGCGACGACCGAGCCTGCCGATCCCGAACCGACGATGATGAAGTCGAACACCTGCATGGCCGCCCCTTGATTGGGACAGACTAGCGCTGCGCGGCGAGCGGAGGAGCCGGCCGTTCCGGCATGGTGTGTGAGAAAAGCGACGGGGCGGTGGTGCGTCCGAGGTATCCGCCCTGCCAATGGACCCTCGTCTGGCCGGCAGGCCAGGGGATGCAGCGGCTATCGGATAAAGGTCGGCTTGCCGTTCTCGAGCGTAAGCCAGCCCGGAAGCGACCCGTTCAGCGCCGCAAAGTGCGCCTGTTTCATGCAGGATCGATCCGTTGCGCAGCGGACTTTGACCCAGCGCAGCCAGCCGGCGTGTCGTAGAGCCATGTCCTGCGCCTGCGGAATGGAGACCCCGTAGATCGTTCGCAGGGTCTTGATCATCTGCGGCCAGCCGATGCCAGCGGCGAAGAACTCTGCCGGAACGTCAACGGGCTCATTTCGATCAATCCGGGCAAGGAGGGATTCCGCAATCGTCTCCCCGTTCGGCTCGTCCCGCAGAAGATTCCGAAGGTAGGTCGCGCCGTCGCGCTCTATGATCCCAACGCCGTACCGGCTGCCTTTGAAGAACGAATAGTCAGGCACACCTACGCCCCGATCGCCTGCAGGCCGTCCTCCAGCCATTCGCCGAGCAGGGGGCGGTCGAGGAGGTAGCGCCAGGGTTTGATGTCGGCGCGGCCCTTGGCTTCCTCGACGGCCAGCTTGAATTCGGCGGGCTCGAAGTCGCCGCGGCCGATCCACATCAGCGCGACGAGCTCGGCCGCCTCGTCCTCGTTCAGCTCGCGGATCGCGGCGCGCAGTTCGCGGGCGGTCAGGTCCTCGATCTCCTCTTCGGCGAGGCCGTCGTGGTGGTGGGTGTCGTGGCCGCGATCGTCGAGTTCGACCTCGTGCTCGGCGCCGTCCTCGTAGTCGGCGTTCATGCCGGCGCTGACCGCGCGCGCCTTGAGGATCAACTCGCGGATCGTGTCCGGCGAGAGAGCCAGGTCCCAGTCCTTGTCGCTTATGCGCCGCATCGCAGGCCTCCTCGCGCGACCATAGCCGATTTTGCGCGGATGCAAGACCCCGGCGATTGACAGTCACCGACCGCTGCACGACATCTCGCGCTCTTCCCCCCACAAGGTTTCCTCCGAATGTCGATGCTGGTCTCTCCCTACGTCCTGCCGGTCCTGCTTCTCGTCGCCTCCAACGTCTTCATGACCTTCGCCTGGTGCACGGGCACCTCAAGTTCACCGGCTCGCCGCTGTGGATGGCGGTGACGGCCTCGTGGGGCATCGCCTTCTTCGAATACTGGCTCGCGGTGCCTGCCAACCGCATCGGCCACCAGGTCTATTCGGCGGCGGAACTGAAAACGATGCAGGAGGTGATCACGCTCCTCGTCTTCGCCGGCTTCTCGGTACTCTACCTGAAGGAGGCGCTGACCTGGAACCATGCGATCGGCTTCGCGCTGATCGCGGTGGGGGCGACGTTCATCTTCAAGGCCTGACGCGGCATTGGACTTGGCAAGGCTCCGTTCA
Organism: Mesorhizobium sp. J428; assembly: GCF_024699925.1. Classification (NCBI taxonomy): domain Bacteria; kingdom Pseudomonadati; phylum Pseudomonadota; class Alphaproteobacteria; order Hyphomicrobiales; family Phyllobacteriaceae; genus Mesorhizobium; species Mesorhizobium sp. J428. The sequence continues at coordinate 446,165 of NZ_JAJOMX010000001.1, read as the reverse complement.
TGTTGTAGATACACAATCATGAGCGGAGAAGGCACAAGGGTCGACCGTCAGAAGCTGCTGGAAATCGGCGGCTCGTGCTTCGGCCGCGCGGTCCGCCGCACCGCCAACCTGCTCACCCGCACCTACAACGCCTTCCTGGCGCCGGTCGGCATCGAGGTGACCCAGTTCTCCATCCTCTGCACCATCGCCAGCGCCCAGGCGGGCTCGGCCTCCGAGCTGGCGGAGATGGTGGGCGTCGAGCGCTCGACGCTGGCGCGCAACCTCGACCGGCTCACGGCTGCGGGTCTCGTCCGCGCCGAGGCAGGCGAAGGGCGGCGCGTCATCCACAGCCTGACCGCCGCAGGCGAGGAGCGGATCGCCGCGGCACTGCCGCTCTGGCAGCAGGCGCAGGACGCGCTGCAGGCGCAGCTCAAGCGCGAACAGAGCGACATGATCCGCGAGGACTTCCGTTCCCTGCGCCGGGCGGCGCGCGCGGTCAGGCCGGCGGCGTAGGGCGGGGTATCGCGACGCCGATCCGCAATCCATTATGTGTATATACAACAAAGGGATGATCCGATGAGCGCACAGGCCGCCGTCCAGATGCCGCAGCCGCTGCCGCGCGAGCGGCTGGCGGGGCTTGCCGGGCACGAAGTACTGGCGATGATGCTGGCCGGCGAACTGCCGGTGCCGCCGTTCGCGCCGACGACCAGGATCGACCTCGCGGAGGTCGCGCCGGGGCGGATCGTCTTCACCGGCACGCCTGACCGCGCCTTCCTCAATCCGATGGGCACCGTGCATGGCGGCTGGATCGCCACCATCCTCGACAGCGCGATGGGCTGTGCGGTGCATTCGGCGCTGAAGCCCGGTCAGCTCTACACGACGACGTCGATGACCGTGAACTATGTCCGGCCGCTGCTGGCGGACTCCGGCGAGGTGCGCTGCGAGGCGACCACCACCCATCAGGGCGCGCGGCTCGCCACCAGCGAGGGCAAGTTGTTCGACCAGAAGGGCCGCCTGATCGCGCATGGCAGCGAGACTTGCATGATCCTCGACCTGTGAGAGGCGGCAACGGAAGTTGATCGCGGCGGCCGGTGGCGGAAAATCGGCGTTGCGCTATTCTGGCCGGGAAGAAACCCAACACCTCGATCGTTGATGGTTTCGGATGCAATGTCCTGTTCCGGAGGAGAAGCCATGTCCATCCGCCTGACGCTTTCAGCAGCCGTTCTCGCTTTCTCCCTGCCGTTCGCCCTGCCGGCCTTCGCAGCCGGTGGCGACAGCGGCAGCGGCGGTTCCGACCAGACGCCGACCTGCAAGTCGGGCGAGGTCTACGACAAGACCGAGAAGAAATGCGTGCCCGCCAAGCAGGGGGCCGTGGACGACGACAGCCTGTTCGAGACCGGCCGCGCGCTCGCCTATGCCGGCAAATATGGCGAGGCGATCCAGATGCTCGGGCTGGTGTCCGACAAGAACGACCCGCGTGTGCTGAACATGCTCGGCTTCTCGCACCGGAAGTCCGGCCGCATTGATGTCGGCCTCGGCTACTACCAGGAGGCGCTGACCATCAATCCGGACTTCACCCTGGCACGCGAATATCTCGGCGAGGCCTATCTGACGCTCGGTGACATCGCCGCGGCGAAGAACCAGCTCTCCGAGATCGAGAAGCGCTGCGGCAAGGGCTGCGCCGAATATGCGGCGCTGGAGAAGCAGATCGCCGCGGTCGGCGGGTGAGGGGCAACACACTGACCGTCATCCCGGCGACCGGAGGTCGGCCGGGATCGATTGGCCTACGCAAGTTGGCGTCTTGTTGCGTGTAACCGGAGAGAGGAATGGATCCCGGACAGCCTGCCGGCTTCCGGGATGACGCATTAGTGAGGGTGGCCTTAGTGGGGCAGCCCTCCGCCGCAGGCTACTCGCCCCGTCCGATCCGCACGATCTTGCCGTTCGCCTCGTCCGTCAGCAGCCAGAGCGAGCCGTCGGGGGCTTGGTTGATGTCGCGGATGCGGCCGAATTCGCCTTCGAACAGGCGCTCCTCCCCGGCGATGGCGCCGCTGGCGTCGCGGTCGAGGCGCGAGACGAGGCCGAACTTCAGCGAGCCGGCGATCAGGTCGCCCTGCCATTCGGGGAACATCGCGCCGTCATAGACGACGAGGCCCGACGGCGCGATCGAGGGGTCCCAGTAGTGGACCGGCTGCTCGAAGCCGGAGCCTTCCGAGGCCGGGAACGGCGAACCGTCATAGTTCACGCCGTAGCTGATCTCCGGCCAGCCGTAATTCTTCCCGGCTTCCGGCGTGTTGACCTCGTCGCCCCCCCTTCGCGCCGTGCTCGACGGTCCAGAGCCGGCCGTCGCCATCAATCGTGAAGCCCTGCGGGTTGCGATGGCCCTTGGACCAGATCTGCGGCAGGGCGCCGTTCCTGCCGTCGGCATAGGGGTTGTCGGCCGGCACCGAACCGTCGGCATTGATGCGCAGCACCGCGCCCGCCGCGTCCGACATGTCCTGCGCGCGCGGGCCCTGGCCGCGGTCGCCGGTGGTGAAGAAGACGGTGCCGTCCGGATGCAGCACGATGCGCGAGCCGAAATGCTGGCCGCGGCCGGTCTTCTTCTCCATCGAGAACAGCACCTTCACGTCGTCCAGCCGGGCTTGCGCGCCGTCGCGGACGAGGGTCGCGCTGGCGATCGCCGTGCCGGCGCCGCCGCTTCCGGGCTCCGAGAAGGTAAAGAAGATCCGGTTCGACTGCGCAAAGTCGCGCGCGGCGGCCACATCGAGCAGCCCGCCCTGGCCGCTGGCCGACACCTCCGGCACGCCCTCGATCGGGTCCGATATCACGCCGTCGGCGCCGACCAGCCGCATGGCGCCCGAACGCTCTGTGACGATCACCGTGTCGTCGGGCAGGAAATCCAGCCCCCAGGGATGATCGAGGCCCTCGGCCACCACCGCGGCGACGACGCCGACCTTTTCGGTCGCATAGTCCTGGGCGAGCGCCGGCCATGCCGCGAGCATCGTGGACGCAGTAAGGGCGATGGAGAGCGTGGAAGCCTGCCGCATCGGTTCATCTCCTGTCGTTTTTCCGTCGATCGAGGGTCTGACATGGGGCCTTGCGGCGTTTGCGCAAGCACTTCCCCTTCGGCAATGCGAAAAAGCGCCTATAGTTGCGGTCACAAGCGGGTGATCGTGATTCGGGGGGATCATGAGGGGCGCCAACGACAATGCCGAGCATACCGGCAGCGGCTCGTTCACCGCGTCCGTCCGCAGTCTCGTCTTGCCGATCCTCGTCGTGACGGCGCTCTACGGGCTGCCGCTTATGGCTCTGCTGGTCGCCGGGCGGGGCGACGGCGCGCTGGCCCGGCTCTGCATCCTGGCGCTATGCCTGTCCCTGCCTTTTCTGATCGCCTATGCGGTGCTGCGGCGCGCGACGGCGCGGATCGACGTCATGCCGCACACGCTTCTGCTGCACCCGGGTTTTCCGCGCACCGGGCAATATGTCGTCCCCTATTCGGTGATCCGGGGGATAAGGGTGCGGCGCCGGCTGGGCGGGAAGCTGGCGGGAAGCTCGACGCTGGTGGTCGATCTGGCGGGTGGGACGCCGTTTGCCGTCGCCGACCTTGCCGACGCGGATGCGGCACGCGCCGCCATCCTCGACCGGCTGGAGCAGCGCAAACCGTTGCCTCCGGTCGAAATACCGGTCGAATCCGCTGAAATTCCGCGGATTCTGGCAGGGTAGCCACCGCTACGTCAGCATTTTTTTCGTGAAAATCGCCGCGAAGCAGCTATATTGATCGGCAGACAGGTTCGGCGGTCCCGTTAGCGAAGGCTCGCGGACCGTTTTCTTTTTGCCCGCGCGGGACGGGGCGCCGTTGGGTGTCGCCGCACGGGGAGTGGAAGGAAGGGCAGGAAATGATCAAGGTCCCGATGACCGGCTCCGGCTTCGCAGCCATCAAGGAAGAGCTGCGGTGGCGTCAGCAGGAGGAGCGTCCGCGCATCATCGAGGCGATCGCCGAGGCGCGCTCGCATGGCGACCTGTCCGAGAATGCCGAATACCACGCCGCGAAAGAATCGCAGAGCCTCAACGAGGGTCGCATCAGCGAGCTCGAGGACCTGATCGCGCGCGCCGACGTGATCGACGTGTCGAAGCTGTCGGGCGACAAGGTGAAGTTCGGCGCCACGGTCGACGTGGTCGACGAGGACACCGAGGAGAAGAAGACCTACCAGATCGTCGGCGACATGGAAGCCGATGTGAAGTCGGGCCGCATCTCGATCTCCTCGCCGATCGCGCGCGCGCTGATCGGCAAGGAAGTCGGCGACACGATCGAGGTCAACGCACCCGGCGGCGCGCGCGGCTACGAGATCGTCGACCTGCGTTTCGGCTGATCCTCAGCCGGCGAGGCCGCGCCCGCGCGCGGCCATCAGCTTTTCCGCTTCGTCCATTGCATCCTGTGCCCGGACCGGCTTGCCCGGTTCGGCTGCCAGCGACGACGCATAGGCGCCGCGCGGGCCGGTGAGGCCGGGCTCAGTCGACAGGAAGACCGCAACCGTCGGCACGCCGAAGGCGGCGGCGAGGTGGGTGAGGCCAGTGTCGACGCCGATGGCGAGCGCCGAGCGGCCGAGCGCGCCGGCAATTTCGGGAAGTGGCGATTTCGGGATGATGGTGACGCCCGGGACGGCCGCGATCGAATAGGCAACCTGCCGTTCGGCGTCGTTCGACCAGGTGACGAGCGGGGTAAGGCCGCGGGCAAGGCAGGCGGTTGCGACGGCCTGCCATTCGACGATGCTCCACTTCTTGTCGTCGCGGCTGGCGCCGTGGAGCAGGAAGGCGGTTCGGGTGCCGGGCGGCGCGATGTAGCCGGATGCGGGCGGCACGATGCCAGAGCCGAGCTTCGTCAGGTCCGGCGCATAGCCGAGCGCCTGGCCGAACAGGCGACGGGTGCGCTCGATGGCGTGCAGGCCGTTGGGGACGGCGAAGCCCCTGGCGTAGAAAAGGGAGGCGACCGGTTCGCGGGCGCTCGCGCGGTCGAGGCCCCAGACGGGCGATCGCGCCTGACGTGCGGCGAATGCGGATTTAAGCAGGCCTTGGGCGTCCAGGACGAGGTCGTAGCGCGCGGCTCTCAGTTCCCGTCGGAAGGCGCGCATCTCTCTCCAGGTGGCGAGAGAGAAGAGGTTCTTGCGCCAGCGGCGGAGAGCAACCCGGTGGATGGGGCGGATTTTCGGATGGAGCGCGACGATGCCGGCGAAGGCCTCCTCGACGCACCAGCCGAACTCGATGTCGGGCCGCGCGGCGAGCGCATCCTCCACCGCCGGGAAGGTGTGGATCACGTCGCCCATCGACGACGTCTTGACGATGAGCACCCTCACGGCAGCATCTTCATAGCAACCGCTCGACCGAGGCGAGCACGCGGCCCACCTCCAGCGTGTTGAGGCAGTTCAGGTGTCCGAGCGGGCATTCCTTCTGATGGCAGGGCGAGCAGTCGAGGCCGAGCCAGACCAGTTCGCGCTGTTCCGCCAGCGGCGGGGTGTTTTCCGGCGAGGTCGAGCCGTAGACGCCGACGATCGGCGTGCCGACGGCGGCGGCCACATGCATCAGGCCGCTGTCGTTCGAGACCGAGACTTTCGCGGCGGCGATCAGGTCGATGACGTCGGTGAGCGTCGTCTGGCCGGCGAGGTCGATCGCGCCGGGGGCGAGGCCCGCGATCTCGGAGGTCACGGGCTGGTCGTTCTTCGAGCCGAACAGCACCACCTTCAGCCCGCGCTGCATGAGCGCGCGGGCGAGGCCGGCATAGGCGGCGCTCGGCCAGCGCTTGGCAGGGCCGAACTCGGCGCCGGGCATCAGCGCCACGAAGCCGCCCTTGGCAAGGCCGTGGCGTTCGAGCAGAACGCGCTGGTTTTCCATATCGACGGTCAGCTTCGGTGCACGGAACTGGCCGCCGCCGGCGAGCGTGTGGAAGGCGCGCGCGGTTTTGCGCTTGAGCTCGGCGGGGAGCGGAATGATGCGGTTAATCAGGCCGTAGCGCATCTCGCGGCGGTGGCCGACGCGCTTCGGGATGCCGGCGAAGAAGGGCACCAGCGCCGACTTCCAGCTTCCCTGCATCACATAGGCTTCGCCGTAGCGGTCCTTGAGCGCGCGGCCGAGGCGGAAGCGGGCGCCGAGCTCCAGCCTTTTGCGCGAGAAGGGAGCGTCGATGCGGGCGCGGATCTCCGGCATGCGCTCGACCAGAGGGGCGGCCCAGGCAGGCGCGATCACGTCGATCGCGGCGTCCGGATGAAGCTCGCGCAGCGCAGAGAACAGGCACTGCGCCATCACCATGTCGCCCACCCAGCGGGGGCCGATCACGAGGATGGACGGGCTTTCAGCCATGCGATGTAGTCTTTGACGCCCTGTTCGACGGTGCGGAAGGAGCCGTTGTAGCCGGCGGCCCTGAGGCGGCTCATATCAGCCTCGGTGAAACTCTGGTAGCGGCCCTTCAAATGATCGGGGAACTCGATGAACTCGATCTCGCCCTGCTGCAACTGGTCGATCACAGTCTCGGCGATGGTTCGGAACGGCTGGGCGCGGCCGGTGCCGCAGTTGAAGATGCCGCTGGCGCCGGTCTTCCAGAGCCAGAGATTGACGTCGGCGACGTCGCCGACATGGATGAAGTCTCGGCTCTGCTCGCCCGGGCCGAAGCCATCATAGGCGCCGAACAGCTTCGGGTTCTCGCCGCGCGAGACCTGATTGAACAGGTGGAAGGCGACGGAGGCCATGGTGCCCTTGTGGTCCTCGCGCGGGCCGTAGACGTTGAAATAGCGCAGGCCGGCGACCTGCGAGGTCTCGCGCCCCAGCACGTTGCGGCGGACATAGTCGTCGAACAGCTTCTTCGACCAGGCATAGACGTTGAGCGGCCGCTCGAAGTCGAGCTCCTCGCGGAACACAGAGCCGCCGCCGTAGACGGAGGCGGACGAGGCGTAGAGGAAGGGAATCTTCGCGCCGAGGCAGGCATGCAGCAGCCGCTTCGAATAGGCGTAGTTCACCTCCATCATGAACTTGCCGTTCCACTCGGTCGTGGTCGAGCACGCTCCCTGGTGGAAGACGGCGTCGACGGTGCCGAATTCGCCCGCTTCCAGCCGAGTAAGGAAATCGTCTTTGTCGAGATAATCGGCGATCGAAAGGTCGGCGAGGTTGGCGATCTTGCGGCCGTCGGTCAGGTCGTCGACGACGAGAATGTCGTCCCGCCCCTCCGCGTTGAGCGCGGCCACGATGTTGGAGCCGATCATGCCGGCCCCGCCTGTCACGATGATCATGGGGTCAATCGCCTCTGAAGTAACCGAATCCTGCGGCCAACGCCGGGCCGGCCGCCCCCCTCATCCGGCCGCTTCGCGGCCACCTTCTCCCCGAGGGGAGAAGAGGTCGCGCGGCGCATCGCCATTTCCTCTCCCCTTGGGGAGAGGGTGGCCGAGCGAAGCGGAGGCCGGGTGAGGGGGGCGGCGAAGCCGTTGGCCATCGATGTTCATGTCTCGGAAGGTCGTGGTGTTGCTGCGCATATAGTCGAGCCGGCCACGCCTGTCGACAAATCGCCATGGTTGCGCTGCAGCAGTCCAGGGTATATCGCCCTGCGGGCGTCGGCCCGGCTGGCCGCGCCTCACACCGGACCAGAATGAGCGACACCTCTCTTCCTTCGATCGAAACCGTTCATCGCGTGCTCGGTCGCCTTGCCGGCGTCCGGGTGCTGGTGGTCGGCGACTTCATCCTCGATCGCTTCGTCAGCGGCGTCGTCGAGCGCATCTCGCCCGAGGCGCCGATCCCCGCTGCATGGGCGCGCGGCGACGCAGGCGCTCGGCGGGGCGGGCAACGTCGTTGCCAACATCGTGTCGCTGGGCGGCAAGGCAAGCGCGATCACGGCCGTGGGCGACGATCCCGCCGGCCGCACCGTGCTGTCCATGCTCTCCGACCTCGGCATCGATGCCGGCGGCGTCGTGGTGTCGCGGGCACGCATGACCTCGTGCAAGAGCCGCTTCATCGCCATGAACCAGCAGGTGCTGCGCTTCGACGAGGAGGAGGTGGCCCCGCTCGATGCGCCGACGCGCGCCGAACTCGTCGCCCGATTCGCGGCGGCGCTCGCCGATGCCGACATCGCGGTGCTGTCCGACTACGGCAAGGGCGTGCTCACCAATGGCGTCGCGGCCGAGCTGATCGCGATTGCGAAAGCCGCCGGCAAGCCGGTGCTGGTCGACCCGAAGAGCCGCGATTTCAGCCATTATGCCGGGGCGACCGCCGTCACGCCCAACCGCAAGGAGCTCGGCGAGGCGGTCGGGCGCGCGGTGATGTCGGACGACGAAATCGAGCTCGCGACGCGCGAACTGATCGCCGCGCACGGCTTCGACTTCATCCTCGCCACGCGCAGCGAGAAGGGCATGAGCGTCGTCGATGCCGCGGATGCGCGCCACATCGCCACCCAGGCGCGCGAGGTGTTCGACGTGTCGGGTGCCGGCGACACGGTGATCGCGACCTTCGCGCTGGCGCTGGGTGCGGGCGCGCATCGCAGCATCGCGGCGCAACTCGCCAATGCGGCGGCGGGCGTGGTCGTCGCCAAGCGCGGCACGGCCTGCCTGACGGTCGAGGAACTGATCGGTGCGCTGTCGCGCGCCAGCGGCCCGGCGCACCACGTCGATGCCGTGCTGGACCTCGCAGGCGCCGAGCGGCTGGTCGCGGCGTGGAAGCGCGAGGGGCTGACGGTAGGCTTCACCAATGGCTGCTTCGACATATTGCATGCGGGCCATGTCAGCCTTTTGCACGCGGCGCGCAGCCAGTGCGACCGGCTGGTGCTCGGCCTCAACAGCGACGCTTCGGTGCGGCGGCTGAAGGGGGAGGGGCGGCCGGTCAACACCGAGCACGACCGCGCCTGCGTGCTCGCGGCGCTCGCCTCGGTCGATGCCGTGGTCGTGTTCGGCGAGGACACGCCGCTGAGGCTGATCGAGCTTTTGAAGCCAGACGTGCTGGTCAAGGGCGCGGATTACACGATCGACAAGGTGGTCGGCGCCGACATCGTTCAGGCCAATGGCGGCAAGGTGCTCCTGGTCGACCTCGTTGCCGGCCGCTCGACGACGGCGACGATCCGCAAACTGCAGGGACAAGTGAACTGATGGCCGGCCTGAACGATTATCTCGTCCGCTCGGCCGACGCGCTGAGCGCGATGGTCGAGCGCGACCTGTCGGCGGCGATGGACAGCTCGGTCGAGGCGGTGGTCGCGGCCCTTTCGGCCGGCAAGCCGCTGCTGATCTGCGGCAATGGCGGCTCGGCAGCGGATGCGTTGCACATCGCCGGCGAACTGGTGGGTCGCTTCCTGAAAAACCGCAAGGCGTACAACGTGATAGCACTGCCGGCGAATGCGGCCGTGCTGACCGCATGGGGCAACGATTTCGGCTACGACACAGTGTTTTCGCGCCAGGTCGAGGCGCATGGCGGGCCGGGCGCGGTGCTGCTCGCCATCTCGACCAGCGGCAACTCGCCCTCGATCCTGCTCGCGGCAGAAGAGGCGCGCAAGCTCGGCATGACGGTGATCGGCATGACCGGCGACACCGGCGGCAAGCTCGCGCCGCTGTGCGACATCCTGCTCAACGTGCCCTCGACCGCGACGCCGATCATCCAGCAGGGCCACCTCTGCCTCTACCACTTCCTGTGCGAACAGGTGGAGGCGCGGCTCGCCGATGGCTGAGCCGGGCGCGGACTGGACGCGGCATCTCGCCGAGCCCGGCCTGTGGGTGCAGCCGCTGTCCGACCTCGAACCCTTCCGCGGCCGTCCGGCGCTGTTCCTCGACCGCGACGGCACGATCAATGTCGACACCGGCTATCCGAGCGATCCGGCCGAGATCGTGCTGCTTCCCGGCATTTTCCCAGCCATCCGAGCGGCGAACGATGCCGGTCTCGCGAGCGTCATCGTCACCAACCAGTCCGGCGTCGCGCGCGGCCTGTTCGGCTGGGACGCGTTCGAGGCGGTGAACCGCCGCGTGGTCGAGCTGCTGGCGGCGGAAGGCTGCCGCATCGACCTCGTGCTCGCCTGCGCCTATCACGAGGACGGTAAGGGGAACCTCGCCGTCGCCGACCATCCGATGCGCAAGCCCAATCCCGGCATGATCCTGCGTGCGGCCGAGATCGCCGACCTCGATCTTGCGCGGTCGATCATGGTCGGCGACCGGGAGACAGACATGGAGGCGGGAAGGCGGGCGGGATTGCCGCACGTCTTCCTGTTCGACGGGAAATCGTCCGAGGACCTGATGGCCGCTATAGCGGACGCTGCCGGGCAGGCATCTCCTAAGGGCAAGCCCATCTCATAGGGAGCTACCCCCACCCCTAACCCCTCCCCACAAGGGGGAGGGGGACCTGGTCACGGCATCGCAGGCGGCGGCAACAAGTTCGCGCTACAGTCGTTGCGGACACGACCCAGTCTCCCTCCCCCTTGTGGGGAGGGGTTAGGGGTGGGGGTAACTTCATAACGTCCGTGAGTTTCCGTTGCCGCTCACTCCGGCGGTGCGTCGGGACCCAGCGACTTGCGGTAGAGCTTGGCTTCGGTGAGGAAGACGTAGATCGCGGCCTCGACCGAGTAGATCAGGCCGGGCAGGCCGCACAGGATGTACCGCTGCAGCAGATAGTATTTGAGGAAGCGGCCGAGCGGGCGGATCGTCATGGTGGCGAAGCTTGCCTTGCGGCCGCGGTCGCGCATGTCGCGGGCCTTGAGCTCGGCATAGTCGATCGCCTTGCGCATCGCCTCGGCGATCGAGAGCGTGCGGTAGTGCAGCATCCGCGGCCCCGACACCTTCTCGACCGGGCCGTCGAAGATCAGCCCTTCATGCACCCTGAGATCGAGGTCGTAGCGGGCTCGCTCCTTGCGCACGAGCCGGGGATGGAACTGCGCATGCACGGAGGGCGACGGATAGCCGTGGCCGGGCAGGTAGTCGACGCGCTTGAAGGCGATGCCGGCCTGCTCGCCCGGCCGGAATTTTGCCAGCCAGTCGCGCAGCTCCGGCGTCAGCCGCTCGTCGGCGTCGAGGTTGAAGCACCAGGAATGGGTGCACTGCTCCAGGGCGAACTGCTTCTGAGCGGCGAAGCCGGGCCAGCCGCGCTCGAAGAGCGTGATCGGGACGCCGCGCGCCTGATGCTCGCGGATCAGATCCAGCGTGCCGTCCGTAGAGCCCGAATCGACGATGACGATCTCGCGGAAGCCGCGCAGGCTTTCCAGGCAGTCGCCGAGGAAATCGCGCTCGTCTTTGCAGATGATGTAGGCGGAGAGGGCAATGTCAGTCATCTGGCGACCGGTCCGTGGTCCGGCGAAACAGCCGATCCGGTGGCTCTAGCGGCGGAGCGGGCCGGGGTCAAACCTGGAGCCGGAAGAGAGCGCCGCCCTCACGGAATGTCCACCAGCCCCTCGTCCTTCACCTGCCGGATGGTCAGCGCGGTGCGGACGGTATCGACGTTCGGCGTCGAGGTCAGCTCCTCGATGACGAAGCTCTGGAAGGTGGCGAGGTCGGGCGCCACGCAATGCAGCATGAAGTCGGATTCGCCGGAGACCATCCACGCCTGGCGCACGATCGGCCAGCCGCGCGTGCGCTCGGAAAACTGCTTGAGTTCCGCGTCGGACTGGTGGTGCAGCCCGATCAGGCAGAAGGCGACGACCTGCTGGCCGAGCGCGGGCGCATTGATCAGCGCGCGATAGCCGCGGATGATGCCGCTGTCCTCCAACCGCTTGACGCGCCTGAGGCAGGGCGGCGCGGAGATGCCGACCCGCTTAGAGAGCTCGACATTGGTCATGCGGCCGTCGTCCTGCAGTTCCTTCAGGATCTTCCAGTCGATGGCGTCGAGGTCGGCTTTCGGCGCCATGGGGCTCTCCTTCGCGGATGGAATCTTGCTCTGGTGCGCAACAAAGTTACGCGAACTGGCGCCTGACGGAAAGACCATTCGCGGCTGACCCATCGCGATCTGTGTGCAACCGGCGCGCATACTTCACAGACAGGTGCAGACTCCTTACATCTGCCATGCCGTCATGTTTTCGCGTGCGGCGCGGCGCCAGTGCGGCCCGCACGGCTCGATCGAGGGTTTTGTCATGTCCACTCGCCACGCACCGGTCGCCATCATCGGCTCGGGACCGGCCGGCTATACGGCCGCGATCTATGCGGCGCGCGCGATGCTGAAGCCGATGCTGATCGCCGGCATGCAGCAGGGCGGCCAGCTGATGATCACCACCGACGTGGAGAACTATCCGGGCTTCGCCGATCCGATCCAGGGCCCATGGCTGATGGAAGAGATGCGCAAGCAGGCGGAGCATGTCGGCACGGACATGATCAACGACATCATCGTCGACGTCGACATCACGCGCCGGCCTTTCGTGCTCAAGGGCGATTCCGGCGACGAATACACCTGCGACGCGCTGGTCGTCGCCACGGGCGCGCAGGCGAAATGGCTGGGGATCGACAGCGAGGAGACCTACAAGGGCTTCGGCGTGTCGGCCTGCGCCACCTGCGACGGCTTCTTCTACCGCGGCAAGGACGTGGTGGTGATCGGCGGCGGCAATTCGGCCGTCGAGGAGGCGCTGTATCTTTCCAACCTCGCCAGGTCCGTCACCGTCATCCACCGCCGCAACGAGTTCCGCTCAGAGCGCATCCTGCAGGAGCGGCTGTTCCGCAAGGAGAACGTCAAGGTGATGTGGGACCACGTCGTCGACGAGATCGTCGGCGTCGAGGGCAAGAAGCCGCTGCCGCCGTCCGTCACCGGCATCCGCCTGCGGAACACCCGCACCGGGACGGTGAGCGAGTTGCCGGTCGACGGCGTGTTCGTCGCCATCGGTCATGCGCCGGCGGTGAGCCTCTTCGAAGGCAAGCTGAAGCAGAAGCCGAACGGCTATCTGTGGACCGCGCCCGATTCGACCCGCACCGACGTGCCCGGCGTGTTCGCCGCCGGCGATGTCACCGACGACATCTACCGCCAGGCGGTCACCGCGGCCGGCATGGGCTGCATGGCCGCGCTCGAGGCGGAGAAATATCTCGCGGAAATGGAATCGGTCCGCGACGCGGCCGAGTAAGAACTGGTGTCCGCTCGTGCACGGGGGAATGACATGCCGCTCGACTGGGACAAGCTGCGTGTCTTTCACGCCGCCGCCGAGGCCGGATCGTTCACGCACGCCGCGGAGAAGCTGAGGCTGTCGCAGTCCGCGATCTCACGCCAGGTCAGCGCGCTGGAGCATGACGTCGGCGTGCCGCTGTTCCATCGCCACGCGCGCGGCCTCGTGATGACCGAGCAGGGCGAGATGCTCTACCGCACGGCGCACGACGTGCTGATGAAGCTGGAGAATGTCAGGTCGCGCCTCACCGAGGCCAAGGACCGTCCGTCCGGCCCGCTCAGGGTCACTGCCACGGTCGGCCTCGGCGCCGGCTGGCTGACGGAGCGCGTGCCGGAGTTCCTCGAGCTCTATCCCGAGATACAGCTGCAGCTCATCCTGTCGAACGAAGAGCTCGACCTCACGATGCGGCAGGCCGACTGTGCCATCCGCATGCGGCAGCCGCAGCAGCCGGACCTGATCCAGCGCCGCGTCTTCACCGTGCATTTCCACATCTACGCCGCGCCCGCCTATATCGAGAAGCACGGCAAGCCGAGTTCGCTTGCCGACCTCGACAACCATCGTGTCGTCTCCTTCGGCGAGTCCATCCCCGTCCATATCAGCGACGTGAACTGGCTGGAGACGGCGGGCCGGCCGGACGGCTCGAAGCGCGTCAATCTGCTCCAGATCAACGACATTCTCTCCATCAAGCGCGCGGTGCAGCGGGGCGCCGGCATCGCCATGCTGCCCGACTACGTGATCGACAAGGATTCGGGCCTGGTGCAGGTGCTGACCGACACGGAAGTGCCGTCCTTCGACACCTATTTCTGCTATCCCGACGCGATGAAGAACCAGGTGAAGCTCCAGGTCTTCCGCGATTTCCTGGTCGCAAAGGCGCGCAGCTGGGCCTATTGATTAGGCAAGCTTACGCAAGGGCTTGGTCCAGAACGCCGAAAAAGCGAGCAAAATCGGTTATCCATGCGTATTTGCATGGCAGGTCTGCGCTGCGATTGCTTGTTATTTTGGCACGACGCGCACATATCACGATCATCTCCTGAGCGCGTTCTCCTCCCATTAGCGCTCATGAGTGTTCCCCTCTGGAGGCTCGCCGGAAACGGCAACTCCAATTGACTCGGCCGGATCTTCTGATCCGGCCTTTTTTCTTTCCAGCTCCCAACAGGCCGTTTGCGGCGTCACGCCGCCTTGCCCTGCGCGCTCGTGACCTCGTCGGCGAGGCGTCCGGTCAGCTCCGCCATGTGATCGAAGATCGCGCGGAACGAGGCGACGCCCGACGAGGCGGAGCGCAGCTCGACGATCAGGTTTCCGATCTCGGCCTGCGGCATGGTCGCCTCGACCACGTCCCAGCCCGGCCAGCCCTCGCGTGCGTCATAGCCGAGGATCTGGCCGCGCCGCTGCGGGATCAGCGCGGTGATGCGCGCGGTGGCGTCGGAGGGCGTGGCGATCTCCACCTTCATCACCGGCTCCAGCAGCACGGGCGAGCAGGCGGCGATGCCTTCCTTCATCGCCAGCTTCGCCGCCATCTGGAACGCCATGTCGGAGGAATCGACCGAATGGTACGAACCGTCCGACAGGTTGACGGCGATGTCGACGACCGGGAAGCCGAACGGCCCGGTCCTGAGGAAATCGCGCACGCCGGCCTCGACCGAGGGGATGTAGGTCTTCGGCACCACACCGCCGGTGATCGTGTCGGTGAACTCGAAGCCGGCACCGCGCGGCAGCGGCTTGATCTCGATCTGCACGTCGCCGAACTGGCCGTGGCCGCCCGACTGCTTCTTGTGCCGACCGCGCTGCTGCGTGGCCTTGCGGATCGTCTCGCGGTAGGGCACCTGCGGCGCGCGCGACTGGAGCGGGATCTGGTGGCGGCCCTCCAGCTTCTCGGTGGCGACGCGCAGATGCATTTCGCCCTGGCCGGCAAGCACCGTCTCGCCGGTGTCCTGGTTCTGCGACACGAAGAGCGACGGGTCTTCCTCCGCCATGCGCTGCAAGGTGGCCGACAGCTTGACGTCGTCCTTCCTCTCGCGCGGCCTGAGCGCCAGCGCGTAGACCGGGTCCGGCGGCGCGGGCAGGTCCGCCTTTGGCGGCGGGACCTTGCCGATTGCCAGCGCGTCGCCGGTGCGCACGTCGTCGAGCTTGCCGAATGCCACGGTATCGCCCACCGCCGCGACGCTGAGCTTGGCCTGGTCGCGACCGGTCAGGCGGTAGATGCCCGAGACCTTGCCGATACGGCCGCCGTCTGCGGCGAGTTCGGCGCCGTCGGCAACGGTCCCGCTCAAGATGCGCGCGACGGACAGCTTGCCGCCGTGCGGCGTATGAAACGTCTTCATGATCCGCACGTGGCTGGAGCCGGACACGCCGAGCCGCTTGCGCGTGTCGGAGGCGTCCGGCGCATCGTGGCGGATGGCCTTCAGGAGCCGAAGGATGCCGTTGCCATGCTCGGCCGAGCCGATCAGCACCGGCGTCACCGCCCCTTCGCGCAGATCGGCCGACAGGTCGTCGAACACCTCGTCGCGCGGCGGCTCGATCTCCTCGAGCAACTGCTCCATCAGCGTGTCGTCGTGGTCTGCCAGCCGCTCCAGCATGGCGAAGCGGGCTTCCACCTCGCGCGCCTTCTCGTCGTCGGGGATCGCGGTGACCTCGCTCTCGGCATGTTCGCGCCAGACATAGGCGCGTTCCAGCGCCAGATCGATCGAGCCGACGACGATGCCGTCCTTGCGCAGCGGGATCTGGCGCAAGAGCAGCGGCCGCGAGCTCGCCGGCTGGAGAAGCTTGAGCACGTCGCGCACCCCGGCGCTGATCTTGTCGACCTTGTTGAGGAAGAGCATGCGCGGCAGACCGAGATCGTCGAGCTGGCGCAGGATGAGCTGCAGTGCGGGGATCTTCTTGTCGTCGGCCTCGGCGACGACGATCGCCGCGTCGCAGGCCGCGAGAATCGGAACCGCCTCGTAGGAGAACTCGATCGAGCCGGGACAATCGGCAAAGGTGATCGTCTCGCCCATGAAATTGACCGTGGCGAAGGTCGTCTCGGTGCTCATCTGGTGGGCGCGGGCTTCCGGCGTGTTGTCGCCGACGGTGGTCCCGGCAGCTATGCTGCCCTGCTTGGGAATGGCGCCCGTGCGGGCGAGGATGGCCTCAAAAAGGGTGGTCTTACCGCTTGCGAAGGGACCGATGATGGCGATGCATTTCGGTCCCTTGCGCCTCTCTCCGGCGCGCTTGCCCATGCTTTCCTCCTCTCATGCGTTGCACATGAGCGGCGGCCGGCCGTCCGGCCGTCGCATGGCCTGTCCGGCCGTGCGGCCGGTTGGGGCCATGCGGGTATGGAACCACCAATGGACGGGGAGGGCAAGGGCCTAGGGTCAGGACTCATTGATCAGAGCCAGAAGATGACGGTGGCTGCGATGCAGATGGCCGAGAAGAAGGTGTGGGCGCATCGGTCGTAGCGGGTGGCGACGCGTCGCCAGTCCTTGAGTTTGGCGAACAGGTTCTCGACCTTGTGGCGGTGGCGATAGAGGGCGGTGTCGTAGGCGTATGGGACTTTGCGGCTACGGCTGGATGGAATGCATGGCTCGATGCCTCTGGCTTCCAGTTCCTCGCGGAACCAGGTGCTGTCGTAGCCGCGATCAGCGATGAGATGAGAGGCGGGCGGCAAGGCGTCGAGCACCAGGCGGGCACCCTTGTGGTCGCTCATCTGGCCTTCCGACAGGAGCAGGATGATCGGCCGGCCGTCACCGTCGCAGACGGTGTGGAGCTTGGAGTTCAGTCCGCCCTTGGTGCGCCCGATACGACGGGGAACATCCCCTTTTTAAGCAGGCTCGCCGCCGTGCGATGAGCCTTCAGATGCGTCGCATCGATCATGATGCGCTCGGGTTTCGGACCCTCGCCGGCAAGTCCGGCGAAGATGCGGTCGAAGACGCCGAGGCGGCTCCAGCGGATGAAGCGGTTGTAGAGCGTCTTGGGCGGGCCGTAGCCAGCCGGTGCGTCCTTCCACTGGAGACCGTTGCGGATCACGTAAACGATGCCGCTCACCACCCGCCGGTCATCGACCCGCGGAACCCCGTGCGACAGCGGGAAGAATGGCGATATCCGCGCCATCTGGCGCTCGCTCAGCAGAAACAGATCACCCATCACGGCCTCCTTCTCGGAGACCGTCAATCACAATTCAATCGGAATTAATAGGTCCTGAGCCTAGGCGGACAGGGTTTGTCGTCGGATCGAACCAACAATCCGACATCTGGTCATTCCCCGCCTCAATTGCTGAATGAATGTGATGCGCTTGACCCACCCGACTGTCGGTGACCCTATCTGGTCGGCAACACCGACGATACGAAGGAGACTGGCGATGGACATTCGAGCGGCATTGACGGAATTATGCGACGCCTTCAATGCGCATGATCTCGACCGCATCATGGCCCTGTTCGCCGACGATTGCGTCCTGGAGATGCCGCGGGGAAACGAGCCCTGGGGGGCTCGTTTTGCGGGGAAGGCCAATGTGCGGAACGCCTTGGCCGGGCGCTTCGAAGGCTTGCCTGACGTTCATTACGGCGATGCCAAGCATTTCGTGGATTCAGGTGCAAGCACCGGCATCTCGAAGTGGACCCTTACAGGCACCGCCCGCGACGGGTCGAAGAAGAACGTTCGAGGCTGCGACTTCTACACGTTTCGCGACGGCAAGGTGATCCACAAGGACTCCTATTGGAAGATCGTGGAGTAGGGATCGACGTTCCTCAATTGCTCCCCGCCATGCGGTGGCTGAGCGTGAGACCCTTGGCGGTGCGGTTGGCAAAGCCCTTCCAGTAGGTGTGCTCGGGCTTGAACGTGCCGTCCTCGTTGGCCGCCCAGACGCCGTCGGCGGCGTTCGGGATCACGTCGAGATACGCCTCCATCTCCTCGTCTTCCTTCAGATATTTGCCGAGGAAGGCGGTGACGAAATGCTGGGAGATGTTGTTCATCCGGACCGTGTCCCAGACCGGGTCGGCATAGTGGTCGAACGGCGCCCAGCCGAGCTTCTCGGACTTCTTCCACGACTCGACCGGCGCGGGGATCGGCGCGCCGGCATTGTGGTTGGCGTTCTCGAAGGTGAGGAGCCAGGCGTCGGCGTTGATCGTGCCCTCGTAGATCTTCTTGATGCCCTTCTCGTAGCCTGAGACGTCGTCGGCGCTGCCGGCGACGTAGAAGATCGGCTTCTGGATCTTCGCGAGCGCGTCCTCGTCCCAGAAGCCGCGCTCCATGCCCCACGGCGCGAAAGCGATGACGGCCTTCACCCGTTC
The DNA here is from genome assembly GCF_024699925.1 of Mesorhizobium sp. J428. NCBI lineage: Bacteria > Pseudomonadati > Pseudomonadota > Alphaproteobacteria > Hyphomicrobiales > Phyllobacteriaceae > Mesorhizobium > Mesorhizobium sp. J428. The sequence continues at coordinate 427,847 of NZ_JAJOMX010000001.1, read as the reverse complement.
GTCGGGCAGGCCGTTATGGCTTTCCGAGCCGGCCTGGTTGACGGCGAGCGTCTTTTCCGGCGCGCCCCATTCGTAGCCGACAGCGGCTTCCGTGACACCGGCGCCGGCCGAGATGACCGCGCCGTAGCCACCCATCGAATAGCCGATGATGGCGGCCTTGTCCGCGTCGACCAGTCCGTTGAGGAAGCTGCCCTCCTCGCCGCCGAGCCGCTCGATCTCGTTGAGGACGAACTTCTGGTCGAGCGGCCGGTTGACCAGCGTCGAGCCGAACTTGCCCTGGTCGTTGTAGGTCGAGTCCGTATGGTCGATCGCCGCGACGACATAACCCTTCGAGGCAAGGTTCTCGGCCAAGTGGCTGAGCAGGAATCGGTTTCCGGGATAGCCGTGCGAGATTATGACGAGCGGGTAGGGCTCTTCGCCCTTGATCGGCTCCGCGTCGCGCAGCGCCCTGCCGTAGAGCGTCACCTGGGTCTCGCCGTCGCGCAGGAACACACCTTCGTAAATGCGCGGCCGCGCCGACGGCGACAGCGCGGCCGGATACCAGACCTCGACCTTGAGCGGACGGTCGTAGCGGGGAAGCTCCTTGCCGGGCTCCACCTTCGCGATATCGACTTGGTCTTTGTTGACGAGGTCGATCGTGCGCACGCCGATCTCCAGCTCGCCATAAGGCGCGAGTTCCGGCGCGTCGGGCCGCACCTGGTCGATCCGGTTGTCCTGGGCCATCGTCACTCCGACCAGCGCGAATTGAGCGGAAAAGCCAACGGCGAACGCCGCGGCGAGGAGCTTGTTCATCTATCGTCTCCTTGGAACACCATCCCTGTCCTGTCCAGACACTCTATCGCGTGCGCGCGTGAAGGCCAGACGACAGGCGAATGATTGCATTTTGCGGCAATTGGCCGTACAATATATGAGAGGAAGGTGACCTATGGCACAAGCGGCAGCAAAGAAGGTCAAAGAGCGGATTCGCAGCGAACGGCTCGAAGCGCGCGTGACGAAGGATCAGAAGGACCTTATCGAGCGCGCGGCCGCTATCCAAGGCCGCAGCATCACGGATTTTGTGCTGTCGAGCGTGCAGGACGCCGCGCAGAAGGCGATCGAGGATCATCAGCGGATCAAGTTGTCCATCCGGGATGCCGAGGCGTTCGTGGAAGCCCTGCTTAATCCGCCGGAGCCGAACGATCACCTTCGCGAGTCAGTCCGCCGATACCGCCAGGCGACAGGTGTTTGATCCCCGAACTGCACGTGTCGAAACTCTCGACGCGCGGCATGATCGTCTTTCCTTCAAATGCGGCGTCGAAGCACTCGATCGATACTTCCATACACAGGCCGGTCAAGATTCTCGCAAGGACGTTGCGGCACCTTTCGTCCTTGTTGGAGCCGATGGCACGATAGTCGGCTTCTACACGCTCTCGGCGAGTTCCGTGCCCGTCGGCGATCTCCCCATGGATGCCATTCGAAAATTGCCGCGCTATCCGGTCGTGCCGGCAACCCTGCTTGGTCGGCTTGCCATTGACTACCGCCACAGGGGCAAGGGTGCAGGACGCTATTTGTTGATGGACGCCCTGCGTCGATCGATGAGAAGCGAAATCGCATCTTTCGCCGTCGTGGTCGACGCGAAGGACGAACACGCCCGCGACTTCTATCGGCGTGACGGGTTCATTCTGTTCCAGGAGACGCCAATGAGACTGTTCCTGCCGATGGCGACGATCAGGAAGGTATTTGGAGCGGACGGTCCCTAGTTGGGCGCTCGCTCACGTCTCCGGCTCGGTCGTGAACATCAGCGGGAAGCCGGCGGCCTTGCCGGCGTCGGTGGCGCGGGCGGCCTTCGTCTCGGCGACGTCCTTCGGATAGACCGAGACGACGCAGACGCCCTTCTGGTGCGCCGTGATCATCACACGGTAGGCCTGGTCGTCGGTGAGCTTGAACTCGCCGCGCAGCACCATCACCACGAATTCGCGCGGCGTGAAGTCGTCGTTGACGAGTATGACCTTGTGCAGCTTCGGCCGCTCGGTCTTCGGCTTGACCTTGACCCTCGGCTTCGTGACCGTTTCCGGAGGCATGGCGCCCTCCTTCGCGAATGGCGTTGTCGCTCACATAACCCGATCGTGCAGGATGTCCAGACCGGCCGCGCCAGAGAGACTGTTTGGAAATTCTACTCTGACGGCCATCTGATGGCGTTTTCTGCGCTTCCGGTGCTCACGGACCTAAATGTCCGCTCCGCTCCGGTTCTCGAAACCACCACCAGCTGACTCGCCAGAGCGAATTTCGAAACAGTCTCTCAGCGCTGGAGCACGGCCTGCACCTCGATCAGGTTGGAGCGCACACGCAGCACGTAGAAGCCCATCGTCGCCAGATGCGTGGCGAACAGCCCGTCTTCCGAACTGTTGACGATGATCCACGGGCGGATCTTCAGCGCGGAGCGGAACTGCGCCTCCATCGCGTTCCACAGATTGTCGAGGTTGCGCTCGCGGATCACGTCCTCGAAATCGGCATGCGACGCGGTCATCAGCCCGTAATAGGCGTAGAGCTGACCGTAGGCGAACCAGAAGCGGTCGTCGGCGCGGGTGTCGAAGAAGCCGCGATTGTAGTTCTCCGAGCGCTCGCGCAGGATCGCGGACGTGTCGCCCAGCGCGCTGGCGATGCGGTCGAGATACTGGATCAGGTTGTCGGCGCGGGCGTCGAATACGGCCTCGCAGCGCGCGAGCCGGTCGTCGAAGGCGCGCAGGTCCCGCACGATCTCGCGATAGTAGGCGGGCGTCGGGGTCTTGGGGCCGGGCGGGTTCAGGCCGACATACCAGGTGTATTCGTCGAACTGCGCGTTGCCGCGCGCGCTCTGCAGGTTGGCATCGATCTGCGAGGTGCCGCGCACGCGGCCGAGATTGTCGGCCAGCTCCGTCGCGGTGCGCCGGATCGCTTCGTGGATGCCGCGCTGGAACGAGGCCTTGTTGTCGAGGAAGGGTGTCTTGTCCCAGGAAAGCCCGAACAGGCCGAGCTTGTAGAGGATCATCGACGAGATCCACGGATTCCGGTTGACGTTGAAATCCGTAAGGTCGGCGGCAACCTCGGCGATGGCCGAGCGGCCGCAGCTTCGGCCGCTGGCCGGGGCGACAGCGGCAGCAGCTGGCGCATCCGCCACCGACGGGCCTGTGTTCGCGGTGGCGGTCGGATAGGTCACCGGCGCCTCGACCGTTGCCATCGCGGGCGAGGGCTGCGGCGGCATGGCCGCCTGCTCGCCGGCAGAACGCCGGCGCTGCTCGAAATTGTATTTCGCGACGTAGTCGGGGTCGAAATCCGTCCAGCGCTGGGTGGAATAGATGAAATAGACGTAGAGGGCGGCGAGCAGCAGGATCGCCCCGCCGAGCCCAGCCTTCAAGATCCAGCCTTTCTGCAGGTACCAGCGGCCGAACCACAGGAACGGCCACATCAGCACGCCGATCAAAAGGCCGATGGCGCGGCCGATCCACTGGAACACCATGGTGACGAAAGCGACGATCGGATCGAGCATGGGTCCCTCAGCCTGCGAATATGTCTCGCGTTCAGTCCTTCAGCCCGTAGAGCCGCTCGCGGAACGCCGCCTTGTCCTTGAGATATGTGGTTTTAAGCGTCTCGACAACATGCGCGCGCCAGCGCGCCGGCCAGGCTTCGTATTCCTTGTAGAAGCTCTGCTTGTTGAAGACGTAGCGGGAGACGAAATCGTCCGGCACGAAATCCGAGATCAGCCGGTTGGTGAGCCAGGCGTCGGGATGGTCGGGCTTGGCCCGCACCACCAGGAAGCGCCGCTCCGGGTCCATCTCCTCCAGCCGCAGCTTGCCCGTCTGGGCGAGCTCGCGCTTGGCCGCGTTGAGGAAGGGAAAGACGCCGTCCTTGTTGATCAGGTCGGCATTGGAGTGGATCCAGGTCTGCAGCCAGATCTTGTCGACCTTGTCGAAGTCGAGGTTCGGCTGCTGCCTGTGGATCAGCGCCCGCACCGCCATCTCGGCGCGGTGCTCCAGATAGTTCGAGGTCTCGATCCACGAGGCGCGCGGCAGGTCCAGCCGTCCGGTCGAGGCGAGGAAGCGGAACACGCGCTCGGCATCGCGGATGCCGAGATAGCTCACCTGCCAGGGCCGGGAGCGGCGGAAGCCGGGTGCGGCGGGATCGGAGATGACGGTGGTCATCTCCTTGTCGATGAAGACGTAGATGCCGCCGAAATGGCTGGTCCAGAACGCCTCGTGGCGGAAGATCACCCGGTCGGGCACCAGCCTGTTCTCGCGGATGTCGCCGGTGACCTTGGCGAGGTCAACCATCCGCTCCAGCATGGCCGTGTCGCGCCAGGCGTCGGGCTCCAGTGTCAGCCGGTCGACCAGGGCAGCGAGCTCGCCCGCCTTGCCGAGCACGTCTTCCGCCGAGAGCACGCGGAACTCGACCTGGTTGATCGACAAAAGGTCCTCGATGTCCTCGACCTTCGAGACGGAATCTTCGATCTCGCCGTAGATCACATCCTTGATCGTCAGCGCGTCGATCACCCGGCGGTTGCTGGAATAGAACTCGAACATCAGCTGCGAGGTGTTGGAGAAGGCGGTGTGCACCACCGGCAGCTCGGCCTGCGCCGGTGTGAGGATGATGAAGCGGCGGTTGACCTCGTTCGGGTCGAGATATTGCGGATCATCCAGTTCCCCGGCGATCTGCGGCGAGAAGCCGGTGCGGTCGATCTCGAACGACTGCAGCTTCGTCGGCTTCAGCCCGAACGCCTTCAACGCCTTGTTGTAGCGCTCGATCAGATGCGGCTCGTCGACGGTGAGCAGGCGGCCGTAGATGAGGTCGTTGTCGCGGAGGAGGTCCATCAGCTTCGATCAAACATGCTGCTGGGGCCAAGGCGACGGAACGCCAGCCAGCTTCGCCGCCCGTGCCAAGCCTGCGTCCAGTGTCGCGAGCGGGAGCTCCAGGCGGATGGCCGACTCGAGGTACGTCGCGTCATACAGCGTCAGTCCGTAGGCGGCGGCGAGATCGATCGTCGTGTCCCAGATGTAATCGGCACCAGATTTGTCGACGCGCAAAGGCAGTTGACCGATCAGGTCGAGAGCCTCGTGGATGTAGCCGTCTTCGATGCGCTTTCTCCTGGCACCCATCAGCAGCGAGTTTCCCACCTCGATGCGGAAGAGCGCCGGGACCACCGCACCTGTCGTGGCGACGATGTCCATAAGATCTTCGGTCAAGGCTCGATCCTCGTCGGGCATGACCCAATTCAGTGCCACCGAACTGTCGACCACGACACTCAATAGCGTCGACCCATTTCGATATAATCGCGTATCGTGAGACCGTCGGGATCGGGTTTGACCTTTTTGCGCATTTCGCGGATTGCCGCGACGGCGGCTCGTGCCTTCTCGACATCGCGAGGCGGATCCGTCGGGACGATCTTCGCGACGGCCTTGCCATGACGGGTGATGGTGATCTCCTCGCCCTTCTCAACCCGTTCGATCAAAGCGCTGAATGAGTTGCGTGCTTCCAGAATACCTGCTTCGGGCATGTCGTCACCATTTCTAGCCAGCCACGCCACAATTTACAGTCTCGAGCCAAGGATTTCAATTGGCGGGTGGCCCAAATATAACATCAATAATTATCATGGGAATGCCAAACACAAACATCCATATCCAGAAAGGAACAATTAGCCGAAGCGAAGCATAACCTGCTTCCCGGATGTATTCGAGGCTGGGCAATCCATTCTTGTGACGCGGAATTCGCTGGGCCTGATCATATGCTTTCCAGCGATCACCACTGCGAAAGGCAACTACGGCAAGCCCCGCAAGAAATACTATCCATATGTGCGGACGCACGCATGCCAGGTAGATCTCCGAAGCCGTTTCCACCGTCCTACCCCCACAACCCCTTCGCCTTCATCTCCTCGATCTCCTTCACCGCCCGCTCGCGCAGCTTGGCGTCGCGCACCAGCTTCGACACCGCGGCGTCGTCCGACTTGTCGGAGTAGCGGAATTCCGAGTCGGCGTAGCGGTTCACCTCCTGCATCACCATTTCCATGTCGAAGGGGCCGCGCAGTTCCTCGATCATCGCCTTCTTGTCGTCGTAGGGCTTGTGCATGAAGGTTTCGGGCTTCTCGAACCAGTCGTCAGGCAGTTCGATGTCCATGGCGCGCATCTTGATCGCGTCGGTGACGTTCTTGATGGCGCGGCCGGTGAAGCGCGGCTCGGCTTCCTTGATCAGGTGCAGGTAGGTGCCGATGTCGGCCATGGTCTTCGGCTGGCCGTTCTCCTTCATGAACCGCTCGTAGACGCGCATCAGCCCGTCCTCGTGCGGTTTCGAATGGCTCTCATAGGCATTGTCGACGGCGCGCTGGATCTCCTGCGCGGCGTAGAGCTGGTGCTCGCCGAGGGGGATCTTGTGGTTCTTGCCGGCCAGGAGCACGAAGATGTCGATATAGTCGTCGCGGCTCTGCGGGCCGTCGACCAGCCAGCGGGCGCCGGCGCGCTGGCGCAGCGCATCGTCGACATTCTCCGGATAGTTGGAGAACATGCCGAAGGAGGCGTTGCCGCGCACCACGGTCATCGCGCCGGAGAAGGCGTCCATCAGCACACCGGTGATCTCGTGCTGGCCGGCAGACGCCCGGTCGTCGGAGCGCTTGGCCGCCACCTGGTCGATGTCGTCGATGGTGCCGAAGCCGATCGCCTTCGGGTTCAGCACGTTTTCCACGAAGGCGCGGCAGTTCTGGCCGGACTTGCCCTGATAGGACGAGATCTGGTCGACGCCGAAGTTCTGGTAGTGGAACGGATAGCCCGCCACCTGGCAGTGGCCGTTGACGAGGCCGGCGATCATCTGGATCAGCGTCGTCTTGCCGGTGCCGGGCGCGCCGTCGCCGATGAAGGTGAACAGGAAGCCGCCCAGTTCGACGAAGGGGTTCATCTGCCGGTCGAAATCGTAGGCGACCAGCATCTTGGCGAGCTTCACTGCCTGGTATTTGGCGATGTGGTTGCCGACGACCTCCTCCGGCTTCTTGAAGGTCATCACCAGGGGCTTGGCCTTCTGCCCGGGCGCGACGTCGAAGCCGTTGAGGGTGAAGTCGTCCGCCTCGATGCGGATATGCGCGTCCTCGAAGGCGCCGAGCCCGTCGAAGCGGCCTTTTCGCGTCAGCAGGCCCTCGATCGCGATGCGGGCGAAGGCTTTCGCGCGCGCCATCATGTCGTGGTCGTCCTTCGACCCGGCAAGCGCCGTGTCGAGCCCTGCCACCAGCGACTTCAGCGCATCCTGCGCGGTGTCGAACAGGAAGTCGGGCTCGGCGATGTCGTTCGGCGGCTCGCCGTCGGCCTCGATCGTCTGCGCGAGATAGGAGGCAAAGGCGAAGGCGGCGACGTAGGCCGAGGCGTTGACGAGCTTCTTGAAGTTCGAAGCCTCCTCGCCCTCCAGCGGCGCACGCGCATTCTTGGCCTGCAGGGCCTCGAGATCGTTGCCGCGCGCGAAGACATCGGCGACCGCGAGCGCTACGGCGAGGCCGCGTCGCGCCCGGAACAGCAGCGTGTGCTGCAGGATCGACAGCATCTGGTCGTCCGGGCGCACGGCGGCGATGCGCTTGGCGAGCTCGACCTCCTTGGTGCGCTGGACCGAGCCGGTCGAGACCGTCGAGACGAAGCGGCGGCCGGTGCCGGCGAGTCCGGTGTTGGCGAGGCCTGTGGAGGCTTCCAGCACGATCACCCGCGTCACCATCGATTGCGCGGTGGCGCGATGCTTGTCGATGTCCTTCTCGTCGATGGTCGTCAGGCCGGTGTCCATGTCGTCTCCACCTCTTAATTATCCTTGCGGTCGAACTTGTTGACCACCATGAAGATTAGCAAGGCGAAGGCGATCATCAAAAGATAACCTGCAGTAAGGATAGCAACGGCTTTTGGCTCGAATCCTTCACCTGGGCCATTAAGGCCAATCCCCGGGCGATATCCTGTTGTAAAAATAAAAATGAAAAGAATAACTATATTGGAAAAAACTGCTGCTGTTGCAGTAAATATTACGTTTTTCGATCCTGTTACAAATATCAAAAAAGCAACTATTAATCCTGACGTGGGTATTGCGATGTCGATGGTCTTGTGAATCGGGACTTGTCTGACGAAGTAGATAATTGGGAAGATGATCCAAACAATCATGTTGACCGCAATCGCACTTGCAGGTGCGTGTTGCTTGATGAAATTTGCGATGTGGTCTGAGTTCGCCGGTGAATCAGACATCTGAAATCACCCGTCCGCCGGACAGGATGTGCACCTTGTAGCCGCCGAAGATCTTCTGCGCCTCGCCGGCGGCGTAGAGGGCCTGGTAGGCCTCGTGCGGGACGAGCGCGTGCTTCTCGTAGCTCGACACGCCCATGCGGGCGGCTTCGAGGTCGTCGGTGTTGATGTAGAACTCCTGAGTCGCCTTCTCGCTGGAGAAGAGGCCGCGGCGGCCGGGACGCTCGTTCTTGGAGTAGACCTCCTGCACGGTCCAGGTCAGCAGCCAGGCGTTCTCGGCCTTGCGTACCTTTTCCAGAACCTGCTGAACCGTCGAATTGTTTTCGGTGATGCCGGCCGAGTAGAACGGCCCCAGCACGAAGCGGCGCAGCTGCTTGGGGTGTAGTGTCTCGAAATCCTTGTCGAGATTGCCGGCGATGGTGGCGGGCGTCAGCGTGTAGGCGGAGTTCTTGGCGGCGAAGTCGTCGAACCTGTGCGCGAGTTCGGGATTGAGCAGGCCCTCGACCGGCAGCGGGATCTCGACCTTCTCGTTGAGGCGGCCGTCTCGGGTCACCAGCGTGTCGACCATCTTGTCGGAGGAATCCTCGACCGCGGCCATGTAGACCAGCGGCAGGTTGGCCAGCCCGTCGAAGGCGCCCCAGTGGACGAAGTAGTAGGGCCGCATGGTCTTGGGATTGGCCGAGACTTTCACCGTCTTGGGCAGCACGAAGGGCGCGAAGACCTGTCCGGTCGAGACCTCCTGCAGGTAGAGCCGCTCGGCCATCATGCGCTGCAGCTCGGTGGGCATCGCCTTATGGCGCAGGATGAAGTCGGCCATCTCGGCGCGCAGCGCCTCGGGGGAGGGGATCGCGGTCAGGCGCTGCTCGGCGGTGCGGCGGTCGTTCTCCAGTTCCAGCACGTTCTGGAACACCGGAAAGCCGCTCTCGGCGCGGGAGATGCGGAAGCTCTCCATGAAGCCCAGCCGGTTGCGCCAGGCTCCGAACGAGTGCTCCAGCCGCACGATATATTCCGCCACCACCTGCGCGATCACGTCGTGCCGGTAGAGCGGCGAGGAATCGTCGCGCAGGAAGATGTCCAGCCCAGCAAGCGCGGCGTTGATGGCGTCGAAGTAGCGGGCGGCGGGGTTGTCTTGGCTTATGGCCATCTAATCTACTGCCCCTCACCCTTACCCTCTCCCCGTGAAGAACGGGGAGAGGGGGGCGCCGACGTTGATGCCTCCCTCTCCCCGTTCTTCACGGGGAGAGGGTAAGGGTGAGGGGCGACGCCAGCGGTTACGAAACTACCTCTATAGTTTGCCGCCGGAACAAAGCGCAGGTCCGGCGCCTCCACAGGCTCCATGCGCCGCTCCAGCGCCGCAATCAGCGTGTCCAACACCGCGTCGCGATCCTTCAATGCGTCAATATTCCAAAACCGCAGCACTGACCAACCTGCCTCTGCCATGAAACGATCTCGTCTGCGGTCATAGGCACTATCGAGGTGCTGACTACCATCCAACTCAACGACCAGTCGGCTCTCGCGGCAGGCGAAATCGGCGAAATACGGTCCGATTGGAAACTGCCGGGTGAATTTAAAGCCACCAAGCCGACGTCCCTTCAATTCTGACCAGAGCGCCTTTTCGGCGTCGTTGTCCGCCTTGCGCAGCGTCCGCGCGCGTGTAGTCCGAAACTCCTGAGGTCCGCGCATGTCCGGCACCCACCTCAACCGATTCCGTGTAGAGGCAGCGAGGAACAGCGTCATCTGAGATATGGCCCAGGTTCCGCCCTCAAGCCTTCACGTAATCCGCCGAATTGTGCTTGCGCATCACCTCATCGAAGCGGCGGGCAAAGGCATCGTCGGCGAGCTTCTTGCGGCGCTGGATGTCGGCGGTGGTGACCATGTTCTTCTCGTGCATTTCGAGCAGGTCGCCAATGTGCTTCTGGGCGGCAGCACCGATGCCGGCCATGGTCTCCTCGGCCGTGTTGTCCACCTGGCTGCCCAGCGTGTTGATCTTGTGCGCGACGTCCTGCTGGGCCGCGGTCTTCAGCGAATCCTCCAGCGCCTTGTAGAGGACGATGCGCTGCTCGGTGTCGATGGTCAGCTTGTTGATCAGCGTCGACTGGGCGGCGATCTGGTTGTTGAGCGAATCGACGAAGGTCTGGAACATCGACGTGTAGCGTTCCAGTGTCTGGCTCTCGGCAAGCAGTTCCTGCTCCTTCGCCTGCTTCTCGTTGTATTCGGTCGCGAGCTTCGAGCGGTCGCCTTCGAGCTGCGTGCGCTCCTGCTGGCTGGTGGAGGCGGCGATCTTGTTCTCGATGTCGAGCAGCAGCGGGTTCAGCTCCTCGATCCGCTTCTGCGTCGCGGTGAGGTTCTCCATCGTCACCTTGCGACGCTCGATCACCTGGCTGAGGCTTGCCTCCGAGGTCTTGTAGCGCTGCTCGAGGACGTTTTTCTGCTCGCGCAGGATGCCGACGATCGTGTCGGACTTGGCGAGCAGTTCCTGCAGGTTGCCGGCCAGCGACATGTTGCGCACGCGCTCGGTGCGCATGCGCTGCTTGCGTTGCTGCGAGAAGACGCCGATGAAGTTCTCCCAGCCGGTAAAGCTCTTCATCGTCTCGAATTCGGTGCCGAACACGTTGGTGGCGTCCTCGAGGCCGATGATGAGGTCGGCGATGTTCGCCTCCATCGTCTTCTGCTGCTTGAGCACGTCCTCGATGCGGGCGTTCTCGATATCGAAGTCGGCCTGGCCGATCTTGGCATCCGTCTTGGCGAACTTTTCCAGCAGGATTCCGGACTGCTCGATCTTGGAGCGCATGTCCTCGACGGTGCGCTTGGTCTTCTCGATCTCGGAATCGAAGTTCTGCAGTGTCGCCATGAATTCCCTCCGGGGCCGACGTTCGGTCACGCGGGCGAATATATGGGTGCAGTGTTTCGATTGAAAGTCGCCGGGCCGGAGGAATGTTGCGGCAGGCAAAGGAAGCCCGCCCAATGCGGGCGGGCTTCGGGCGGGGCCGATCGGGATCAGCTATAGGGCGAATAGCACTGCTGGCGCGGGCCGTTATAAGGCTGGAACGTGTTGTCCGAAGCGCGGTAGGAGCGATAGCGGTTGTAACACCAGTCGACATGCGCCGAACTGGCCGGTCGCGCCGACGTCGAGCCGTTGATCGCATTGCCGATGATCGCGCCGGCAATGAAGGCACCGGCGGGGAACCACCAGCCATTGTGGTACCGGTAGCCGGGCCGCTTGTCGCGGTAGCCGCGATGGCCGTTGTAGTAGTACCCGGCCGTTGCGCTGCTCGAAACGTGCCTCACGACGATCCTGCCTGCGCTCGAACCGGTCCTCGCGACGGTCCTGGCGCCTGTCGAACCGCCACTGACGCTGCCGGTCACTCATTTGGACATTGAGCAGATTGCCGCCGGTCGCCTCCGTCTGCGTGTTTGGCGCGACGAGCGGAGCGGCGGCCACCGGCAGGGCCGAGCCCGCCGCGAAGGTGAGCGCGATGGCCGCGCAGATTGTTTTGCTGAAGATCTTCATTGACTTGCCTCGTGACGTTGTCCCTATGCCGGACCAACGAGGCTCGCCTCAGATCGTTGCATTAAATATCGGTAAAGGTTGGCATTCCCGCGTCACCCGCCGGTAAAGCCGATAAAGTCCTCCGGGTCGACGCGGCCCATCTCCTCCTCCCAATGGCGGCGGCAGAGCGAGCGGTAGACGTCCTTGCCGATCGCCACCTGGTCGCCCTGCTTGGCCACCTTGCCGTCGGGGCCGAGGCGCACCACCATCGTCGCCTTGCGCCCGCAGGGACAGATCGTGCGCACTTCGCGCAGCTCGTCGGCGATGGCCAGCAGCGCTTCCGAGCCGGAGAACAGCTTGCCCTGGAAGTCGGTCCTCAGCCCGTAGCACATCACCGGGATGTCCAGCCGGTCGACGATGCGGGCGAGTTGCCAGACCTGCGCGTCCTCCAGGAACTGCGCCTCGTCGACGAAGACGCAGTGGATCGGCCGGTGGCGGTGATGCTCGGCGATCAGCTCGAACAGGTCGTCGCCGTCGCGGAACACGTCCGCGTCGGATTCGAGCCCGATGCGCGAGGAGATGTAGCCCTGGTCCTGCTTGCGGTAGTGGCCGGCGACCAGCAGAAGCGTGTGCATGCCGCTCTCGCGGTAGTTGTGCGACGCCTGCAGCAGCATCGTCGACTTGCCCGCGTTCATCGTTGCATAATGGAAGTAGAGCTTGGCCATTCAGCTGCCTTTAATTGCTGCGGCGCGAAACGGGGAGGGGGCCTGCCGCGGTTCCACCGAAAATTGCCGGCCTCAGCCGTGCGCGTCGCAGGCAGGCAGCGTTCTGACGGCTAAAGGACAGGCGCGCGGCTTGAAAGAACGGAAGAATGGTGTTTCGTTCGGGGCACAATGAAAGATATTCCCCTCGATCGGGACAAAATGGGAGACTGTTCATGCTGAAGTCCAAATCAGTGCTTCTGGCGCTGGGCGCTGGCCTCGTCGCCGGCCAGGCGCTCGCCGCCGACCCCGAAAGCTGCAAGGCGGTGCGCTTCGCCGATGTCGGCTGGACCGACATCACCGCCACGACCGCTACCGCCTCCGTCGTGCTCACCGCGCTCGGCTACGAGCCTTCGACGCAGCTGCTCTCGGTGCCGGTCACCTACACCTCGCTCGCCAACAAGGACATCGACGTCTTCCTCGGCAACTGGATGCCGACCATGGAAGCCGACATCAAGCCTTATCTGGAGGCAAAGACCGTCGAGACGCTGGTGACGAACCTCGAAGGCGCGAAATACACGCTCGCCGTGCCGAAATACACGTTCGACGCCGGCCTGAAGTCGTTCGAAGACATCGCCAAGTTCAAGGACAAGCTGGACGGCAAGATCTACGGCATCGAGGCCGGCAATGACGGCAACCGGCTGATCCTCGACATGATCTCGGCCGACAAGTTCGGCCTGAAGGATTTCGAGCTGGTCGAGAGCTCCGAAGCCGGCATGCTGTCGGCGGTGCAGAAGGCCGCCTCCTCCAAGCAGGACGTCGTCTTCCTGGGCTGGGAGCCGCATCCGATGAACGCTAATATCGAGATGGCCTACCTCTCGGGCGGTGACGACGTGTTCGGCCCGAACTACGGCGGCGCCATCGTCGCCACCAATGTGCGGGCCGGCTACGCCACCGAATGTCCGAACGTCGGCACGCTGCTCAAGAACATGATCTTCTCGCTGAAGATGGAGAACGAGATCATGGGCGCGATCCTCAACGACGGCAAGGACGCCACCGTCGCCGCGACGGAATGGCTGAAGGCCAACCCCGACACGATCACCCCCTGGCTCGCGGGCGTAACCACGCTCGACGGCAAGGATGGGCTGGAAGCGGTCAAGGGCGCGCTGTAACGGCGGGCGCTGCGACCCCCCCTCTGCCCTGCCGGGCATCTCCCCCTCAAGAGGGGAGATCGGCTTCCGGCAAGGGCGGCGGCCGTCGAGATCGCGGGTGAGTGGGGCAAGCGTTCGAACTGCAGATCTCCCCCCTTGAGGGGGAGATGCCCGGCAGGGCAGAGGGGGGTATTTCACCTCCCGGCAAGGGGGAAGACCAGGTATGGATCCGCTCAGCGAACTCATCCGCAGTATGAAGATCCCCGTGGGGCGCTGGGGCAAGCAGTTCTTCGACTTCCTGACGCAGAACTTCGAGTGGTTCTTCTCCTCGATCGCCAATGTCGCCACCTGGGTGCTCGACGGGCTGATCGACATCGTCCTGTGGTTCCCGCCGATCCTCGTCGTCGCCGCGATCGTGGCGCTTGCCTGGTATCTGCAGCGGTCGTGGAAGATCGCGCTGTTCGTGGCGCTCGGGCTCTTGTTCATCGTCAACCAGGGGCTCTGGAAGGAGACGGTCGAGACCATCGTGCTGGTGGTCGGCGCCGCGGCCGCCTCGATGGCGATCGGCGTGCCGGTCGGCATCTGGGCCGCGCACAATCCGCGCGCCTGGGCGTGGCTGAACCCGATCCTCGACCTGATGCAGACGATGCCGACCTTCGTCTATCTGATCCCGGTGCTGATCCTGTTCGGCCTCGGCGTGGCGCCCGGCCTGATCGTCACCGTCATCTTCGCCGCGCCCGCGCCGATCCGGCTCACCTATCTCGGCATCACCTCGGTGCCGAAGCCGATGCTGGAGGCGGGGCAGGCCTTCGGCGCGACCAAGCGCCAGCTGCTCTACAAGGTCGAGCTGCCGGCGGCGCTGCCCACCATCATGGCGGGGCTGACCCAATGCATCATGCTGTGCCTGTCGATGGTGGTCATCGCGGCGCTGATCGGCGCCAACGGTCTCGGCAAGCCGGTGGTCCGGGCGCTCAACTCGGTCAACATCCCGCTCGGACTTGAAGCGGGGCTCGCCATCGTCGTGCTCGCCATCATCCTCGACCGCATCTCCCGCGTGAAGATGGGAGGCGTCAAATGAGCGTCGCCGTCGATTTCCGCAACGTCGACATCGTCTTCGGCGAGAACCAGAAGGCCGCGCTCGCCATGCTCGACGCCGGCGCGGATCGCGCCGACATCCTGGAGAAGACCGGCCAGGTGCTGGGGGCCGCGGGCGCCAACCTCACCGTCGAGGAGGGCGAGATCTCCGTCCTGATGGGCCTGTCGGGATCGGGCAAGTCGACGCTCCTGCGCGCCGTCAACCGGCTCAATGTCGTCACGCGCGGCCAGGTTCTGGTCAAGGACGGCGAGCGCATGGTCGACATCGTCTCCTGCGACGAGGCGACGCTGCGCCACATGCGGCAGAAGAACGTGGCGATGGTGTTCCAGCAGTTCGCGCTCTTGCCCTGGCGCACCGTGGCGGAGAATGTCGGCTTCGGGCTGGAGCTCGCAGGCGTGCCGGAGGCCGAGCGCAAGGAGCGCGTCGCGCGCCAGCTCAAGCTCGTCAATCTCGACCAGTGGGCCAACAAATACGCCCATGAGCTGTCCGGCGGCATGCAGCAGCGCGTCGGCCTTGCGCGGGCCTTCGCCACCGAGGCGCCGATCCTGCTGATGGACGAGCCGTTCTCCGCGCTCGACCCGCTGATCAGGACCAAGCTTCAGGACGAGCTGCTGCAGCTGCAGAAGACCTTGAAGAAGACGATCGTCTTCGTCTCGCACGACCTGGAAGAGGCGCTGAAGATCGGCAACCGGATCACGATCATGGAGGGCGGCCGAATCGTCCAGTCCGGCCCGCCGGAAGACATCGTGCTCAAGCCCGCCAACGCCTATGTGCGCGACTTCATCGCCAATGTGAATCCGCTCTCGGTGCTGACCGCCTGGAACGTGATGCGCGACCGGCGCGACCTGGAGAGCGCGGGCGAGGGCTGGCTGTGGCTCGACCGCCGCCGCACGACGCGCTTCAAGATCGATGCCGACGGGCTGGTGGCGGCGGCCGAGCGCGACGGCAAGCCGGCGGTCTGGGTCTCCTGCGACGACGTCGAAACCTTACCCGATGACGCCCCGCACGTCTTCTGGGCGCGGCCGGGCACGAGCCTGAAGACGGTGATGCTGGCCATGCACCGCAGCCAGACCTCGCCGGTGGCGCTGTTTGATGATCAGAGCCGGTTTGTCGGAGCGATCGGGATCAGGGACGTGTTGAGCGCGGTGTTGAGGAGGTAGGCCGCCCCGCGGATAAAACTCGTCGCCCGCTCCGGCAAATCGCGATGCCGCGCATGCCCTGTCTCTAATAGGAATCGTTCTCTCTACTTGTCTCGCACCCGGTATACGGCGTTACGAAGGTTGTTGTTACGGCATTCCTGACGCAGGCGTCGCTTGAACTATATGCGCCAATGCCAGTGCTTCCGGACGAAGTGGTCACGATGTTGTTTCTGAGAACGTTGCGGTCACCGCTTCCTATGTAGATGCCGTTTCTGGTGCCTCCGCCGATAACGCCATGGATCTCGTTGCTGTCGATGACCGACTGCTCGGCAAATTCGACACGAATGCCGTTGGAGGTCGACGTTTCCGAAACACTGCCGATGATGTTGCCGGTAATCGAAACTTGGTATCCGGTGTCGACATAGATACCGGACGCGCTTGAGCCTGCGCCCTCTCCGGTATTGGTGATGAAGTTGTTGCGGGCGATGAGGTTGGACCCGGCGAGAAAGAGGCCGTTGCCTCTGGCGCCGTCGAGCCGGAGATCCTCGACGATCTGTCCGAGCCCCCCCGACATGTAGACGTTGTTGTAGAACCCGCGGACGGTGCCGTTGCGCACGGTGACGTTCTGCCGGCTGTAGCTGGCGATTCCATAAGCCGTGGTGTTCGTTCCACCGCCAAGGCCGCCGAGCTTGAAGCCGTTCATCTCTATCGTGACGTTGTTCGTGTTGACGAGTATCGCGGTGCCGCTCGTCATCGACGTGGCGAGATCGTGTTTGAGGCAATAGATGCCTTGCGCCGTGATGACGACGGGCACCGTCTCGATCGGCGTGCAATCGACCACTTCCGCGGATGCTGATGACGCGGCCAGCAACAGCGAAATCGCGGCACCGGCCAAGGGAACCAGACGTCTCATGCAATTCTCCTGTGTCTCGTGATGACGTTAGGGAAATCAAACCCCATCGGGACGAGAATGTCCACGGTCGCCGAACTGGCCTCAGATTGCGCCGTTGCAGACCGCATTGCGGGCAAGGCCCCGCCTGTCCGTAGCCGTCAGCAGACCGCCGCTGCCGTCTTGTCTGCGGCCTCTCGAAGACTACCCTTCTTTTCTCTGTCGGCCGTCGCCCTGAGCCGAGACGGCCGGCCAGTCCCGAGGAGGAGACACCATGCCCATTCCCAAGAACACGATCTGCATCTGGTATGAGAAGGAGGCCGAGGCCGCGGCCCGGTTCTATGCCGAGATCTTTCCCGACAGCCGGGTCGACGCGGTGCACCGCGCGCCGGCGGATTTTCCGTCGGGCAAGAAGGGCGACGTGCTGACGGTCGACTTCGTCGTCGCCGGCATTCCCTGCATCGGGCTCAACGGCGGGACGGCATTCAAGCAGAGCGAGGCCTTTTCGTTCCAGATCGCCACCGACGACCAGGCTGAGACCGACCACTACTGGAACGCCATCGTCGGCAATGGCGGACAGGAAAGCGTCTGCGGCTGGTGCAAGGACCGCTGGGGCGTCTCCTGGCAGATCACGCCGCGGACGCTGACCGAGGCGATGGCCGCCGGCGGCGAGGAAGCAAGGCGCGCCTTCGAGGCGATGATGGAGATGAAGAAGATCGACGTCGCCGCGATCGATGCCGCGCGGCGCGGCTGAGAGGCGAGGGGCAGGGCGGCACCTGCCCCAATGGGGCGTGCCCGTCACCCCGGCTGGAATTCGCGCAGCAGCTGCATCCACAACAGCGCGTACAGCACAATCCCCGCGCCGGCGAGAGACGCGGCGACGGGTAGCGCGCGGTTGGAGATCGACATCAGCAGCGCCGGCAGCATGCAGGCCAGCGTGATGCCGGTCAGGGGCACTTCGGCGAGCCATTGGAAGCCCGAGCCGTCGCCCGCCGGCAGGCGCGCGATGTGCCGGAACGTGTAGATCCAGAATAAGAGCCCCGCCGCGCAGGCGGCGAGTGTGAAGGCGCGCAGTGCGCTGGTCGTGGTCATGCGGCCCTCCCTTGCCGGGGAATCCGGCTGCCGGGACGGCCCTGATATCGCCGCCGCGCGTAACCGCGCCATGCCTGCGGGAAAGCTCTTTCCGCCTCCTTTGCAACAACCGCGATTCCTTCCCGCAACTGCTGCCACGCCAACGGCGCTGCGGAGAGGCGAACCTGCCCGTCTTTCCTCATCACAAGCCGGCTCACAAAGTCGTGATAAAATGACATCAACAATGCCACTTGTTATTGGCATTGTAGGTGCCTATTTCCTCGTCAGGCCAACGACGACGACGCGAACTGCCGCCGCCGAGCCCCCACAAGAAAGGCAAAGACAATGAACAAGATCGTTCTCGCTTCCGTCGCTCTCCTCGGCCTGGCCGGCGTTGCCGGCGCCCAGGAAGTCCCGGCCTTCTACGGCCAGAACCCCTATGGCGTGACTGCCGATGCGCAGGGCACCGTCCATTCGGCGACCATCGTCTCCGGCCAGTCGGGCGCTTCGCTCACCGGCACTGACGGCTTCCAGATCAACTTGAACCAGAACTACGCCGGCAAGTAATCCGGCATCCGGCACGGGAGGCGGCCGATCCGCCGCCTCCGCGCCCTCTCAACGAAAGGCAAAGACAATGAACAAGATCATCCTCGCTTCCGTCGCTCTTCTCGGCCTGGCCGGTGTTGCCGGCGCTCAGGAAGTCCCGGCCTTCTACGGCGTGAACCCCTACGGCCAGACCGTCGAAGCCCCGCAGCAGAAGGCTCATTCGGCCACCATCGTCCGCGAGCAGTCGAACTCGACCGTCCCCGGCCATGACGGCTTCCAGATCAACCGCAACCAGAACTACTCCGGCAAGTAAGCCGGGACACGGCACGGGAGGCGGGCGATGCGCCGCCTCCGCGCCCAACCTCAACGAAAGGCAAAGACAATGAACAAGTTCCTCCTCGCTTCCGTCGCTCTCCTCGGTCTCGCCGGCGTTGCCGGTGCTCAGGAAGTCCCCGCCTTCTACGGCGTGAACCCCTACGGCCAGACCATCGAAGGCTCGCAGGCCGCGTCGCATGTCGTCTCCGGCCAGGCCAGCGCCACCGTGACCGGCACCGACGGGTTCCAGATCAACCAGAACGAAAACTACTCCGGCCGCTAAGTCGGAGTTTGAGGGGCGGCCGGGACAGACCGGCCGTCCTCTCCGTCCAGGAAAATCCGGGCGGGGAACAGGAGAGGGAAGACGACAGTTGTGGAGATGATGTAAGCTCGCAACGGCGAAAGGAGAAAGGCAGATGTCTGAGACCACATTCGACACCATGACGGCCGAGCGGCTGCGGGACGATGTGTCTTTGCCTGACGGACGCCGCCTTCGTGCCGAGCGCAGCCGCAAGTGCATCGTCGACGCGCTGATCACCCTCATCCGCAACCGCGAGATCATGCCGAGCGCCGAGCGAGTCTCGGAAGAAGCCAAGGTCGGGCTTCGCACCGTGTTCCGCCATTTCGAGGATATGGACAGCCTCTACCAGGAGGTCGGCGACCATATCGACGCGCAGATCCAGCCGATCATGAGCAGACCGTTCATCGCCAGCGACTGGCGGGGCAAGATCCTCGAACTTATCGACCGCCGCGCCGAGGCCTTCGAATGGGTGATGCCCTTCAAGGTGCAGGCGAATGCGCGGCTTTTGCAGTCCGACTACCTCAAGGCCAAGCACCGCTGCGCCGTCGATGCCGACATCGAGCGGCTGTGCACGATCTTGCCTCCCGAGGTGAAGCGCGACGCGGCCCTCTTCGACGCCTACCTGGCAGCGCTCAGCTTCGACGTCTGGTATCGCCTGCGCCAGGACCAGGGTCGCACGGCCGATCAGGCGAAGGCGGCGGTGCGTCGGCTGATCGACGGGCTGCTCGCGACGAGCTGAGCGTCCCGGCCGGCTTTCCAGTCGTTACAACTGCGATTCGATCGGCAGCCAGCGCACGACGAAAGCGAGCAGCCGCCGGCCGACGCTTGCCTTGGGCTCGCCGTAGCGCAGCCTGTTCTCGCCCTCCGAGCGATTCCAGCGGATGCGGCTGCCCTCCAGCGTGAGCCGGTAGCTGACGTCCGGATCGCGCTCGGCCTCGAAATGGTCGAGCAGGGTCGCGACCAGCCCCGGATCCTCGAACAGCACGCCCATTTCCGCATTGAGCGAAACCGAGCGCGGGTCGAAGTTGAACGAGCCGATGAAGCCCAGCCGCTCGTCGACAGCGAAGGCCTTTGTGTGCAGGCTGGCGCCCTTGGAGCCGAAGACCGAGATTCTCTTCGGCCGCCCGGCGGGCTGGAACTCGTAGAGAGCTACGCCTGCCCTGAGCAGCCGCTTGCGATAGTTTGCGTAGGCGCCGTGCACGGCCGCGACGTCGGTCGCCGCAAGCGAATTGGTGAGCACGGTGACGCTTACGCCCTTGCCGACCATTTCCTCCAGGATCGCTGCACCCCTGCGCCCGGGAATGAAATAGGGCGAGACGATCTCCAGCCGGCGCTCCGCGGAGCGTATCTCGACCATCAGCGTGCGCATCAGCCAGGAGCGGAAGTGGCGGCCGTGCACCTTTTCCGGCGGGTCGGCGAGCACGCGCGCGCCGTCCGACCAGCGCATGCCGCCATGGGCGGCGACGAAATCGTCGATCGAACGGGCATCGCCGATCACCTTGGCGGCGTCGAGTTCGGCCACGCGCAGCCTGCTTGCCGAGCGGCGGCGTACCGTCGGGTGCACCAGATGCAGCGGCCGCGAGGCGGGGCAGGTCCAATAGCGCTCGAAGATCGCCACCGTGTCTTCCACGGCGCTCCCTAGCATCAGCATGTCGAGGTCGCGGAAGGCGGAATCGGTCCGCTCGAAATATTCGTCGCCGACGTTGCGGCCACCGACGATCGCAATGCGCCTGTCGGCGATGAAGGCTTTGGCATGCATGCGCCGCGTCAGGGCGAAGGCGCGGGATACCAGCTCCAGCCAGCGGAAGATCGAGCCGTTGCGCAGGCCGGCGGGGTTGAACAGGCGCAGTTCGATGTTGGCGTGACTGTTGAGCGCCAGATAGGTCTCGTCGCTCGACTGCGGATTGATGTCGTCGATCAGGAGCCGCACCTGCACGCCGCGGTCGGCGGCGGCGACGATCTCCTTGAGCAGCAGCCCGCCCGACCGGTCGTCGCGCAGGATGTAGTACATCAGGTCGAGTGTGGCGGTGGCGCTGCGGGCGGCGAGGATGCGCACGGCCAGCGCGTCGTCGTTTTCCGAGACCAGGAGCAGGCCGCTCTTGCCCGCGGTGGCCCTGTCCTCATCCGTCCTGGTGATGGCGGTGTCCATCGCCGCGCCCTTCAGGACCCTCCAGCCGTGAGACGGACGTCAGGCCGCATCGCGAACACCCTCCGCCGCGGCGCCGGCGAGCTTGAGGCGCGCCTTGATCGGCAAATGGTCGGAGGCGACGCGCGCTAGCGGCGAGCGGTGCACCTCGATCGAGGAGATCATCGTCTGCGGCCGGGCGAGGATGCGATCGAGCGCGAGCAGCGGGAAGCGCGACGGAAAGCTCGGCAGCACGGCATTGAGCGGCCCGAAATGCGGCAGAAGCGACAGAAGCGAGGAGCGCGTGTTGACGCGCCACTCGTTGAGGTCGCCCAGGATGACGGTCGGGCGAATGACGCCTTGCGCGGCCTCGAGCACGGCGTTGGCCTGGCGCTTGCGCGAGTGGCGGAACAGGCCGAAATGCGCCGCGATGATGCGCAAGTGGACGCCCTTGATCTCGAGGTCGGCGATCAGCGCGCCGCGCGGCTCCAGCCCCGGAAGATGGATCGTCTTGACTTCCTGAACCACGCCGGCGCGGGCGAGCAGCAGGTTACCGTGCCAGCCGTGGCTGCGCGTGCCTTGCGGCATGTGCAGCGGCACGAGATCGGTCGATTTCGCCAGCGCCTCGAGGTCGAGCAGGCCGACGCGCTCGCCGAGCCGCTCGTCGGCCTCCTGGAGCGCCACGATGTCGGCGTCAAGCTCCGCCACCACGGCCGCGGTGCGAGAGGGATCGAACCGGCCGTCGGTGCCGACGCATTTGTGGACATTGTAGGAGGCGATGGTCGTGCAGGGATCGTCCTCGCCCACCTTGACGAAATGGGGCAGCTGGTTGCGCAGCGCCGCGGCGAGGGTCCGGGGGAGGGTATGGCGGTCGTTGATCATCAAGGCCTAGATAGGATGAACTCGCGGACTTTGCAGGCACCGCCACAACGTACACGACAGCCGCCGGTTCCTTCCCGTTCCTTGTACCCGTGATTCGCGGCCATTGGAAGGAAACCGGGCCGCTCAGCCAGGCCCGGAGTCTTAGTCTTTCCGACTAGACGGGTGGTCCATGCCCATGCAGATCCCGCTTTGCCATCACCGCTCGACCATGGCGGAGAAGCCGCCGAAGATCATCCGCTTCATGTCGAAGGGAGCATCGGCCGGGTCGAAGTTCATGCGCGGGTCTTCCATCACCTTCTTGTTGACCTCGTCGCGATGGGCGCGGTCGCGATAGGTGATCCAGGCGAAGACCACCGTCTCGTCCTCCTTCGCCATCACGGCGCGGGGAAACGAGGTGAGTTCGCCGTAAGGCACATCGTCCGCGACCGATTCCAGATAGGACAGCGCGCCGTGCTCCATCCACACGGTGCAGCCGAGTTCGGCCATTTTGCGATAGTCATCCAGCCTGTCCTTGGGGATGGCGAGAACGAAACCGTCGACATAGCTCATCTTGTCCTCCTACATCTGCAGACAGGATAACGCGTCGGGTCGCGAAACGTCAGGACCCGTCGCCGAAGTCTCCTGCCGCGTGCTGACATAGCGGGCGGGCGCTTTCCAAGCCTGTCGTTTTTCGCGTATTCGGCGGCTGTTTTGGGACGGCGGAAACATCCTCGCTCGGGCTTGATGCGCCGCACCGACGGGAGGAGCCGTCGCCTGCAGATGGGGGAGACCGCCATGGCCGAATACAAGAGCGACATCGAGATCGCGCGCGCCGCGAAGAAGCTGCCGATCATGAAGATCGGCGCCAAGCTCGGCATCCCGGAGGAGCACCTGCTGCCCTACGGCCACGACAAGGCGAAGATCTCGGCCGAGTTCATCGCCTCGAAGAAGGGCGGCAAGGACGGCAAGCTGATCCTCGTCACCGCGATCAACCCCACGCCGGCGGGCGAGGGCAAGACCACGACGACGGTCGGCCTGGGCGACGGGCTGAACCGCATCGGCAAGAAGGCGATCACGTGCATCCGCGAGGCCTCGCTCGGCCCGAATTTCGGCGTCAAGGGCGGCGCGGCCGGCGGCGGCTACGCGCAGGTCGTGCCGATGGAGGACATGAACCTCCACTTCACCGGCGACTTCCACGCCATCACCACCGCGCACAACCTGCTTTCGGCGCTGATCGACAACCACATCTACTGGGGCAACGAGCTCGGCATCGACACCCGCCGCGTCGCCTGGCGCCGCGTCATGGACATGAACGACCGGGCGCTGCGCGAGATCATCTGCTCGCTGGGCGGCGTCGCCAACGGCTATCCGCGCGAGGCGGGCTTCGACATCACCGTCGCCTCGGAAGTGATGGCGATCCTGTGCCTCGCCACCGACCTGAAAGACCTGCAGAAGCGCATCGGCGACATCATCGTCGCCTACCGCCGCGACAAGAGTCCGGTCTATGCCCGCGACCTGAAGGCCGACGGCGCGATGACCGTTCTGCTCAAGGACGCCATGCAGCCGAACCTGGTGCAGACGCTGGAGAACAATCCGGCCTTCGTGCATGGCGGTCCCTTTGCCAACATCGCGCATGGCTGCAATTCCGTGGTTGCCACGACGACGGCGCTGAAGCTCGCCGACTATGTCGTCACCGAGGCCGGCTTCGGCGCGGATCTGGGCGCGGAGAAGTTCTTCGACATCAAGTGCCGCAAGGCGGGGCTGAAGCCGGCCGCAGCCGTCATCGTGGCCACGGTGCGGGCGATGAAGATGAACGGCGGCGTCAAGAAGGAAGACCTCGGCAAGGAGAATGTCGAGGCCGTGAAGAAGGGCTGCGCCAACCTTGGCCGCCACATCGAGAACGTGAAGCAGTTCGGCGTGCCGGTTGTGGTCGCCATGAACCATTTCGTCTCGGACACCGACGCCGAGATCCAGGCGATGAAGGACTATGTCGCGAGCCAGGGGTCCGAGGCGATCCTGTGCAAGCACTGGGCGCACGGCTCTGCCGGCATCGAGGATCTGGCGCACAAGGTGGTGCAACTGGCCGAGAGCGGCGCGT
This sequence comes from Mesorhizobium sp. J428, assembly GCF_024699925.1. Taxonomy (NCBI): domain Bacteria; kingdom Pseudomonadati; phylum Pseudomonadota; class Alphaproteobacteria; order Hyphomicrobiales; family Phyllobacteriaceae; genus Mesorhizobium; species Mesorhizobium sp. J428. Next base: position 403,863 of record NZ_JAJOMX010000001.1, on the reverse strand, counting down.
CGCAGTTCTCGCCGCTCTATCCCGACGAGATGAAGCTGTTCGACAAGATCGACACGGTGGTGAAGCGGATCTACCGCGGCTCGGAGGCGATTGCCGACAAGTCGGTGCGCGACCAGCTGCACCAGTGGGAACAGCAAGGCTACGGCCACCTGCCGGTCTGCATGGCCAAGACGCAATATTCGTTCTCGACCGACCCCAACCTGCGCGGCGCGCCGACCGGCCATGTCGTGCCGGTGCGCGAGGTCCGGCTGTCGGCCGGCGCCGGCTTCGTCGTGGCGATCTGCGGCGAGATCATGACCATGCCCGGCCTGCCCAAGACCCCGTCGTCGGAGAAGATCTACCTCAACGAGATGGGGTATATCGAGGGGCTGTTCTAAGCGATCTCCCGCGTGCGTGGCCTCTCTGCAGATGCAGGCAAGACGTCTGCGGGTTTGATGCGAGATACGTCCGGCCATCTCAGCCCGAACAATATCCGCGCCGGCCCCATCCTGCGGACCGCCTCGTAACCGACGATGCAACCGGCGAGGGTTCCGATGACAAGGAGCGCCGCTTCGACCGATGCGGACAGGCCCGCGTCGAGCAGGGCGAAGCCGATCAGGATGATCAGGGTCTGGTGGAGAATGTAGTACGGAAAGACGGCTTGGGTAAGATAGGCCAGCGTGGGGCCGGGGCGGTTGAGCCAGCGCTGCGCGGCGCCAAGCAGAGCGACGATGACCGTCCAGGCGTAGAGCATGCGAACAAGCCGGATCGCCAGGAAGAGCGCGGGGTCTGCACGGCAGACGTCCAGGTTCAGTCGTGCCGCGACAATTGCTCCGCCCAGCAACACGCTCAGGAGAGCTGATTTGCGCCAGTGCTGGGCGATTGCTCTCCAGAAGAGAGGATCCCTCGCTATCAGATAGCCGAGCAGGAAGGCGGTCAGGTAGTGGGCATGAGCGGCCCAGTCGTCGACGAGCGCATGGGTGGTCGGAAAGATCGGGTCGAGAGCTGCGCTGTAGAGGAGGAAGGGCAGGGCCATCGCGCCGATGAGCAGCAGGCCGGTGTGATCCGCCTCGGCGGCGCCAGACCATCGCGCAGCGACGGCCGACAGGCGGTTCAGCGCCGGGCCGGCGAGCGCGGCGACGATCGTGTAGACCAGCACGTAGGCGACATACCAGAGATGGTTCCAGGTCGGCGTGATGATCGAATAGGGGCCCGGCGGCAGGCCAAGGTAGGTCGACCAGAAGCTGAGGATACCGGGCGGGATTTCCCCTTTGGAGAGAAGCTCCACATAGGCCTGCGGCATCACCACCACGGCCATTCCGAAAGCGAGCGGTAGAAACAGGCGCAGCGTGCGGTCGCGCAGGAAAGGCAGTGTCGAGGTCTTGTCCAACGCAAAGCGAACCGCGATGCCCGAGATGAGGAACAGCAAGGTCAGCCGCCACGGATTGAGCAGCGCCATGGCCGGCTCGATCATCGGCGAGGCGTGGGTGCTCTTAACATGCCAACCCCAGGTCACGTAGAACATGCCGACGTGGTAGAGGATGAGCAGGCCGAAGGCGAGGATGCGGAGCCAGTCGAGATCGTGAAGGCGGCCGGGCACGGCGGTTGAAGGCATGGGAGAACTCCGGTGAGACGGCGATGCGGCACGGAGGCTAGGCGAGGCGCGGCGATACCGGAATCGCCCGGGGATGGACGGCAGACCGGCGGGACGGGCGGTGGCGGTGTGGGTCCTGCCCGGGACGAGCGGCGGCTGATGCGGGACGAGAATCGGCGCCGATGAGCCACGGATCAGGCCAGCCCATCCCCGAGACAGTGTCGGAGCGGGAGATCGACCGCCGCGTGTTGCACCGGTTCCTGGCGATCGCGGTGGCGTTCATGCTGGCGGTGGCGGCGGTGAACGCCTCCTCCTTCGTCACCGACGCGGCGCGGTTCGGCCTGCCGGTCACTCCGGTCGAGCCCTGGCTGCTGGAATATACCAGCATCGCCGTGATTCTCGCGCTGATGCCGCTCCTTGCCCTGTGGGAGCGACGTTTCCCCGTCGAGCCCGGCAACTGGCGCATTCTTGTTCCGGCGCATGTCGCCGGCAGCCTGGTCTATTCTGGCCTGCACGTCGCCGGCATGATCCTGCTGCGCAAGGCCGTCTTCGCCGTCCTGTTCGAGCGGCCGATCGATTTCTTCGACGAGCCGCTGACGGACCTCGTCTACGAGTACCGCAAGGATGCGCTGACATACGCGCTCGCGCTGATGATCCTGACTATCCTGCGCGCGGTCGAGGAATTGCGGCGCGATGCGGCCACTGCGCGGGCGGAAGCGCGGACGACGGGCCGCGTAACGCTCAAATCGGGCGGACGAACCATCATGCTCGACGCCGCCGCCGTGGAATGGGCGCGGGCGGCGGGCAATTATGTCGAGGTTCGCGCGGCCGGCCGCACCCATCTGGCGCGTTCCAGCCTCGGGGCGCTGGAAGAGCAGCTTGGCGAAGCGGGCGCTGACATGGCGCGCGTCCACCGTTCGCTCCTGGTCGGACGCCGCTTCGTCGCCGAGACGGCACCGGCGGGAGATGGCGACCTGCGCATCATCCTGCGTGACGGGACCGAATTGCGCGGCTCACGTCGCTTCCGGGAGAATCTCGGCACGTAGACGATGCTCCGGCTATCGCGTGGCCTTCGCGCTTCCGAGAAACGTTTCGAGATTTGCAACTACCTTGGCCAGGCCCGCCAGCAGCGCCTCGCGCTCGGCCTCCGACAGGCCGGCGAGCGCCGCCTCGTTGATCTCGCGGCCCGCCTCGCGCACCTTGATGCTCTTCTCCAGGCCTTCCGGGCTCAGCGAATAGAGCCAGGCGCGGCGGTCCTCGGGGTCGGGGCGGCGCCGGATCAGCCCGTCGCGCTCCATGCGCGACAGCGTGGCCGCCATGGTCGGCTGCTCGATCTCTGCGAATTCGGTCAGCGCGCGCTGCGACAGCGCCGCGCCATGCGCCAGGGCGAACATCACCGGCATGTAGCCCGACGACATTCCGATTGGCTTCAGCCGCGTATCGATCGTCCGCGCCAGAAGGCGCGCTGCCCAGTTGGTCATGTAACCCGTCGAGCGGAATCGATCATAAAACATAGCTTGCTATCCATTTACATCGTATGCTATATAAATCCCATTGCACCCATCGATCAAGGAGGATGTCATGGCGTTGAAGAGCGATGCAATCCGCTATGGTTCCGTCGCCCGGACGATGCACTGGGTCACGGCCGTCGCGATCCTCGCAATGGTCGGCTCGGGCCTCGCGGCCGAGAGCGCATCAGGCGAGGCGGGAGCGGTGAACATCCTGCGTTTCCACGTGGTGACGGGAGTGGCCGTGCTGGCGCTGACGGTGCTGCGTATCCTGTGGTGGGTGCTCGCCGACACGCGGCCGGCCGACACGGCAGCGACGCCGCGCTGGCAGGCGCTTGCGGCGCATGGCGTGCACTATGCCTTCTACCTGATCATCCTGCTTCTCGGCGGCAGCGGCATCGGAACGATCGTGCTGTCTGGCGCCGGGAGTGTGCTCTTCGGCGCGGGAGAGGGGGCGCTGCCCGACTTCGAGAATTTCGCGCCGCGCGGGCCGCACGGCCTTTTCGCCTGGCTGCTCATCGGCCTGGTGGCGCTGCACGTCGCCGCCGCCTTCTACCACCAGTTCGCGCTCAGGGACCGGCTTCTCGGCCGCATGGGGCTCGGCCGCGCCTGAGGCGCTGCGTTCAAGAACCGCGGCCGCGCAGGCCGGTCAGTTCCGCCACGCGGTGCAGCCGCCGCCGTTCGATCAGCGCCTCCGCCTCCGTGCGCTCCATGCCGGTGTCCTCCAGCAGGCGCGCGTCGCCCCGGGCGACAAGGTGCTCGACGGTGCGGCGTCGGACGGCATCGTCGCGCCGGCGGCGCCAGGCAGCGAGGAGGCGCATCAGCAGGGTTCCTTCGCGGGCGGGGCAGATCTCGGCCATGTGCGTGTCCTTGGATTTGGCCTACGATCTCGCTCCGTTTGACATTCGACAAACGAATAGTGACAATGCCAGAAATCGTTTTTGCTGATGGCGACCGATGACCGTTCCGCTCGAAAGCGACCTTCTGCGCACCTTCCTCGCGGTTGCCGAGACCGGGAACGTCACCCGCGCCGCCGAGCGCGTCGGCCGCACGCAATCGGCGGTCAGCATGCAGGTGAGGCGGCTGGAGGAGGGCGTGGGGGAAGCCCTGTTCGCGCGCGGGCCGCGCGGCGTGGCGCTGACGCCACGCGGCGACCAGCTGCTGCCCTATGCGCGGCGCGTCGTCGGGCTGCTTGACGAGACGGCTGTCGCCATCCGCACCACGCCGCTGGACGGGCCGGTGCGGATCGGCGTGCCGGAGGAATGGGGCCAGACGATCCTGCCGCGCGCGCTCGCAGCCTTCGCCGAGCGGCATCCGGCCGTCGAGGTCACGGTTCGATCGGCCACCTCGGTCAAACAGCTTGCCGCGCTTGACCAGGATCAGCTTGATCTGGTGGTCGCCTATGTGCCCGACCGGCAGCTGGAACATGACGTCCTGTGCGTGGACCCCACGGTCTGGGCGGCGTCGGTCGGCTATCGTCTGGAAGACCGGGATCCCGTCCCGGTGGCTCTGTTCAACGATGAATCGAACTGGTGCTCGCGTTTCGCCATCGCCTCGCTGCAGCGCTACGGCATCCGTTACCGCGTCGCCTATACCAGCGACACGCTGGCGGGCCTCGTCAGCGTGGCCTCTGCGGGGCTCGCGATTGCCTCGCTGTCGCGCAGCGTGATCCCGTCCGACTGCCGCGAGCTGACGGCCGCGGACGGCTTTCCGCCGATCGACGCCTCGCGGGTCATCCTCAAGCGCAACCCGCGCCGTTCGAGTGCGGCCATCCTCGGCATGGCGGAGATGATCCGCAAGGCATTCCAGCCGGGCGAGCCGCTGCGCTGAGGGGCCGGATACACCCTTCTGGCGCCCGCGTCAGTTGAGGCTGGCGCCGAGCCGCTCGCGACGGGCAATCAGAAACGCCCTTGCAGCCGGATCGCTCTGCAGGCCGGTGGCGCGCTCATAGGCGAGCCTGGCCTCGTGCACGTCTCCGCAGCGGGCGAGGAGGTCGGCGCGCGCGGCCCAGTAGGGCTGGTAGTCCGTCAGCCGTGCATCGTCCGCCACGGCGTCCAGATGTCTCAGGCCGGCGCCGGGCCCGTCGGTCTCGGCAATGGCGACGGCGAGGTTGACGGCCACCACCGGGGAGGGACAGATCCCGGCCAGCGCCTCGTAGAGAAGCCGGATCGCCGGCCAGTCTACATGCCGCGTCCGCCTGCGGGCGCAATGCGCCGACTGGACCGCAGCCTCGATCTGATAGCGGCCGAAGGCGCCGAAACGGCTGGCGCGCAGAAGCAGCGCCTCGGCCTCGTCGATCAGCTCGTCGTTCCACGCGGCGACGTCCTGTTCGGCGAGCGGCACGTAAGCCCCGGCGGCCGTGCGCCGCGCGGCGCTGCGGCCTTCCGCGAACAGCATCAGAGCCAGAAGGCCCAGCACCTCAGGCTCCGACGGCAACAGAGCCGAGAGGACGCGCCCGAGCCAGATCGCCTCGCCGGCGAGATTGGTGCGGCGCGCATCCGCGCCCGCCGCGTCGCTCCATCCTTCCGCGAAGGCGGCGTAGATCGCGGCCAGGACTGCGTCGAGGCGTCCGGGCATGTCCGATCGCTCCGGAATCCGCAACGGCACGGCCTTCTGCCGGATGCGCGACTTGGCGCGGACCAGGCGCTGGCCCATCGTGGCTGGAGAAACCAGGAACGCGGCGCCGATGGTGGCGGCGTCGAAGCCGAGCAGGGTCTGCAGGATCAGCGGCGCGCGCATCGCCGGCTCGATCTCCGGGGCCGCGCAGGCGAACATCAGCTTCAGCCGCTCGTCGGGAAAGCCTTCGTCCGCCGCGATGCCGCTGCGCTCGTCCTCGATCATGGCGACATGCTCCCTCGCGGCATCGGCCGTGCGCCGTCTCCGGCTCGCGTCGACCTGCCTGCGGCGGGCGACGGCAAGCAGCCAGGCCTCGGGCTTCTGCGGGACGCCGCTCGTCGGCCACTGGGCGAGCGCACTGGCGAACGCATCCGCCAGCGCGTCCTCCGCGCCGGCGATGTCGCGCGTGTGCGCCGCGAGATAGGCGACCAGCCTGCCGTAGCTGTCGCGGGCGGCGCGTTCGGCCGCCGCCCGCGCCGCCGAAGCCGGGCCGTCGGCGTTCAATTGGCCGGGGCCATGGCTGGCCATACCTCGCGCACCTCGACCGTGCCGGTGGAGGAGCCGGGGCAGCGGGCGGCCCACTGCACCGCCGAATCCATGTCCGGCGCCTCGATCAGGTAGTAGCCGCCGAGTTGTTCCTTCGTGTCGGCGAAGGGCCCGTCGAGGACCTCCGTCCTATCGTCGCGAACGCGCACGGCGGCGGCGGTCCCGGAGGGCTTCAGCCGTTCGCCCGCCAGAAGGACGCCCGCCTTCTTCAGCGCCTCGGTATAGGCATTGTAGGCGGCCGCCATCTGATAGGTCTCGTTGGTCGGGACCTTGGGCATCTTCGTTTCGTCAACGTGAATGAGAAGCATGTGCTGCATGGTGATGTTCCTTTCCGGCCACTTTTGCGTGCCGGACGAATGTCGCGCGGAGCTTCCCGCATTCGACAGTTTACAGCAGATTTTTTCGCCGCCGCCTTTTTGCCCCGGCGGACGGCGCGGCCGCATTGCCCACCGTCGCCTTTGGCGCGTATGTCAAACGCATCCTGACGGGACAAAGGCAGACATGAAGAACCGTATCACCGACCTCGTCCGCGGCCTTCGCGACCTGCCCATCACCTCCGCCCCCTTTGTCCTCGCCGCGATCGCGGGCGTCGGCGCCTACGCCTTCCTGCAGATCGCCGACGAGGTGTCGGAGGCCGAGTTCGATGCGCTCGACCGGGGGCTGCTCATGGCCTTCCGCCAGCCGGACGACCTCGCGACGCCGCTGGGACCGCCCTGGTTCCGCGAATTCATGGCGGAGCTCACCGCACTCGGCGGCTATCCGCTCTTGACCATCATCGTCGCGCTCGTGGTCGGCTATCTCATCGTCGCCCGCATGTTCGGGCCGGCGCTGTTCACTGTGCTCGCGGTTGTGTCGGGCACGGCGGTCAGCCAGCTTCTCAAGGTGCTTTACGACCGGCCGCGTCCCGACGTGGTCGAGCAGCTGGTAACCGTGCACACGGCGAGCTTCCCGAGCGGCCATGCGGCGATGAGCGCGGTGGTCTACCTCACGCTTGCCTCGCTGATCGTGCGGCTGGTCGATTCGACCGCGATCCGGGTCTACGTCCTCGTGGTCGCCCTGCTCCTCACCGTCTCGATCGGTATCAGCCGCATCTATCTCGGGGTGCACTGGCCGAGCGACGTGGCGGCGGGCTGGGCGTTCGGCATTGCCTGGGCCAGCCTCAGCTGGCTGGCCGTGGCGGCGCTGCGGGCCCTGCGCGGCCGCGAGGGCGAAGGCTGAGCGAAAAATCCGGCGGACAGTCTGCCGCGCCGATGGCGAATCCGGCGGCAGACGCGTAATCTTCCCAAGGGGAATGTCCAATGGAGAGAAACATGCGGGGAATTGCGTTCTGGTTCTTCGGATCCGCCGTCGTCTACGTGACGCTCGGCATGCTGTTCGGCATCTGGATGGCGGCGTCGCACGACCATACGCTCGCGCCGGCGCACGGCCATCTCAACCTCGTCGGCTGGGCGACCATGGCCCTGTTCGGCGTCTATTATCACCTCGTTCCGGCGGCGGCGGAAAGCCCGCTGGCCAAGGTCCATTTCGGACTGGCGACGCTCTCGGTGTGGCTGATGTTTCCCGGCATCATCCTGGCGATTCAGGGCCAGACCGAGCTCTTCGCCGTCCTTGGCGCGTTCGCTGCACTTCTGTCGATGCTGACGTTCCTGTTCATGGTGCTGCGGACGCGCGCGGCGCTGGCATAGGGCCGCAATTCTCCAGTTGCGCATGGCCGCGTTCGCGGCTATGCGTTCCACCATGATCTTGAAGTCGATCAACGCGAACTGGTGGTGGCCCGCTCTCTAGCGGCCCCGTCACGCGTGTACTAATCACAGGTGGCCGCAACGGAATATCCGGGCGGCCATTTTTCATTTTCCGCCCCGGCCGCCTCAAAGGGGAACGGAGAGCAGGATGAGCACGGAACATTTGGTCGACGGCGCGGAGCGCTTCACAACGGAAGGCGGCGTTGAGGTCACGCGACGACGCAGCCCCACGCCCTACGAGGGCGCGATCGACACCTATATCGACGCGCTGAGCTCCCGCCGCGGCGCGGTCTTCTCCTCCAACTACGAATATCCCGGCCGCTATACGCGCTGGGACACGGCGATCATCGATCCGCCGGTGTCGATCACCGCGATCGGCCGCAACCTGCGGATCGAGGCGCTTAACAGGCGCGGCGAGGCGATGCTGCCGGCGATCCGCAAGGTGATCGGCGCGCTTGCCGACGTGGCGGTGGTGGAGGCGACGGATGCGCTGATCGCGTTGAAGATCGCCGAGCCCGGCCGGGTGTTCTCGGAGGAGGAACGCAGCCGCGTCCCGTCCGTCTTCACCGTGCTGCGCGCCATCGTGGCGCTCTACAAGACCGGCGAAGACTCCAATCTCGGCCTCTACGGCGCTTTCGGCTATGACCTTGCCTTCCAGTTCGATCCCGTCGAACTGAAGCTCGACCGCTCGCGCGGCCAGCGCGACCTGGTCCTGTTCCTGCCGGACGAGATCCTCGTCGTCGACCATTACACCGCCCAGGCCTGGCACGACCACTACGACTTCGCCGTTGCCGGACATTCGACCGAGGGCTTGCCACGCGGCGGCGAGGAGAAGCCGTTCAAGACTTCCGACCGCATCCCCCCGCGCGGCGACCACGAGCCCGGCGAATATGCCAGGCTGGTGGAGAAGGCGAAGTTCTCCTTCAAGCGCGGCGACCTGTTCGAGGTCGTGCCCGGCCAGATGTTCTACGAGCGCTGCGAGACGACGCCGTCGGAGATCTGCCGCCGGCTGAAGGCGATCAACCCGTCGCCCTATTCCTTCTTCATCAATCTCGGCGACAACGAATATCTGATCGGCGCCTCGCCGGAGATGTTCGTGCGCGTGAACGGCCGCCGGGTCGAGACCTGCCCTATCTCCGGCACGATCCGGCGCGGCGATGATGCAATTTCCGATTCAGAACAGATCCTCAAGCTGTTGAATTCGAAGAAGGACGAGTCCGAGCTCACCATGTGCTCGGACGTCGACCGCAACGACAAGAGCCGCGTCTGCGAGCCAGGCTCCGTCAAGGTGATCGGCCGCCGCCAGATCGAGATGTATTCGCGGCTGATCCACACCGTCGACCACATCGAAGGCCGGCTGCGCGAGGGCATGGATGCGTTCGACGCCTTCCTGTCGCACGCCTGGGCCGTGACGGTCACCGGCGCGCCGAAGCTGTGGGCGATGCGCTTCATCGAGCAGAACGAGAAGAGCCAGCGCGCCTGGTATGGCGGCGCGATCGGCATGGTGCATTTCAACGGCGACCTGAACACGGGTCTGACGCTGCGAACTATTCGCATCCAGGACGGCATCGCCGAGGTGCGCGCGGGCGCGACGCTGCTCTACGATTCCGACCCGGCCGAGGAAGAGGCCGAGACCGAGCTGAAGGCGTCGGCGATGCTGGCGGCGATCCGCGAGGCCAAGGCCGGCAACGCCGCGGTCACGCAGCGCATGCCGGCGCGGGTGGGCGAGGGGGTCAACATCCTGCTCGTCGACCACGAGGACTCGTTCGTTCATACGCTCGCTAACTACTTCCGCCAGACCGGCGCCAACGTGACCACCGTGCGCACGCCGGTGCCGGACGAGGTGTTCGACCGCTTCAGCCCGGATCTCGTCGTCCTGTCGCCGGGGCCCGGCACGCCGGCCGACTTCGACTGCAAGGCGACGATCAAGCGCTCGCGGGCGCGGGGGCTGCCGATCTTCGGCGTGTGCCTCGGCCTGCAAGCACTGGCCGAGGCCTATGGCGGCGAGCTGCGCCAGCTTCACGTGCCGATGCACGGCAAGCCGTCGCGCATCCGCATCAACAAGCAGGGCATCGTCTTCTCGGGCCTTCCGAAAGAAGTCACCGTTGGCCGCTACCACTCGATCTTTGCAGATCCGGTGCGGCTGCCCGACGAGTTCCTGGTGACGGCGGAGACGGAGGACGGCGTCATCATGGCCTTCGAACACCGCAACGAGCCGATCGCGGCGGTGCAGTTCCATCCGGAATCGATCATGACGCTCGGCCAGAATGCCGGCATGCGGATGATCGAGAACGTCGTCGCGCACCTGCCGCGCCGGGCGAAGGTGAAGGCGGCGTGACGATACCCGAAAGGAATTTGGGCAACCCGTCAGACCACCGGCTGAGGCGGAGCCGGTGAAGGCGGTGGTGTCGCCGCTACCGCCTGCTTTTCGCTCGACTGCTTGATCCGCCCAAGCACATACCCAGATATCCCGCCTATCAAGGCGGCCAAGGCTTCGTTCTCGAGCTTGTTCGTCAGACCGAGTATAAGAATCGTTACAGTCAGGACAAATACTGTTACAAGCTCAAGGAAGATGGGATAAGTGAATCTGGTCGTTTCATCTTGATTTTTGTTTTCTGCAGTGGCCAATTTAATGATTGCCCACATAACAGACGCCATAATGCCAGCGAATATACTAATTGTAATCGCTATCGCGATTAGCATTTGATTGCTTATATCTCTTTCAAGATATTCAGGGTCTTCACGCTTTAATTTTGAAATTGACAAAATATCTTCTTCAAGATCCTCTATCCTTGTGTTAATTGCACTTATACCTGTGTTAATGTATTCTTTTATTTTTGAGATGTAGCTTACAATAATTTCGCTGGTCCTGGAAAATTTATCAAGTTCTCTGCTAAATTTCTTTATGGAGCTTTCGCAATACATCAGCATGCGGGGGAATTGAGAGGGATCGATTGTTGCAGAGTTTCCGCCTAGCTGCACTAACACCCTTCCGGTTTCGATTCGACATGCATATGTCAGCGTAGGAAGACTCAATCCATCGTCTTTTCCTTGCTCTTTAATTTCATTGACGAGAGCGTCGTTAATACTGAATTCGTCTGGATATTTTTCGGAGAGTTCTACAATATTCGCTTCGCTAACATATCCCGTTTTTATGCTCAAAAAATCGTCATTACTACGTATCGAATATTTTGTTAGTATTTCCTGGTACTTTTCTTTCTCTGTCGGAGGATTCTCTTTGATTAGTTCCGCAATCCCCCCGATGACACCTGCTACTCGACGCGCATAAGCCATGTCATAAGATGTGACATCGTTCTCGAAATCCGAAAGTCGTTTCAATCGTTCCTGGGCATCCTTTCGCACCCGAACGAGTCGGTTTTTTTCTCGCAAGCTGCTCGCTTCAGAATTCCTAATCACGACATCTGTCAAAGCGTCGGTCAATCTGTTGTCGACCGTCGCGGAATTGTTCAGCGGAGATTGGGCCAGTGAAGCCGTCGACCAAAATGTGAGCAAAACCAGTATGGCTAGAACGTGCCTCATGATATCCCCCCGCGTGAAACGATCCGAATCCAAGCCTCATCACAGTATACAACCATAAGACGAAAAAGTTGGATCATCAACCGAGAACTGCAAAAGAGCGCGTTGCCCGTCTCGCCTTCTGGTCGATCATCGTTGCCTTCGCCGTGATGGGCATGAAGTTCGCGGCCTGGTGGCTGACCGGGTCGGTCGCGCTTTATTCGGACGCGCTGGAATCGATCGTCAACGTCATCGCGGCGGGCGCGGCCTTCTGGGCGATCAATGTCAGCCACAAACCGGCCGACCAGGACCATCAGTTCGGCCACCACAAGGCGGAATACTTCTCCGCCGTGCTGGAGGGCGTGCTGATCGTCGTCGCCTCGCTGCTGATCCTGGCGGAGGTGTTCCGGGCCTGGCAGACGCCTGTCGCGCTCGAGGAGCCGGGCATGGGCCTCGGCATCAATGCGGCCGCGGCGGCGGTGAACGCAGTCTGGGCGTGGCTGCTGATCCGTGCGGGCCGGCAGGAGCGCTCGCCGGCGCTGGTCGCGGACGGCAAGCACGTGATGACCGACGTCGTCACCTCGATCGGCGTGCTCGCAGGCCTGCTCGGCGCGATCGCCACCGGCTGGGTGTTCCTCGATCCGCTGCTGGCGCTGATCGTGGCACTGAACATCCTGTTTCAGGGCTGGAAGGTCATCACCTCGTCGCTCAGCGGCCTGATGGACGAAGCGGTGCCGCTCGACCAGAACATCCGCATCCGAGAAATCATCTCGACCAATTCCAAGGGCGCGTTGGAAGTGCACGATCTCAAGACGCGCATTGCGGGCCGCGCCACCTTCATCGAGTTCCACCTGATCGTCGACGCCGACATGCGGGTGGGCGATTCGCATGCGATCTGCGACCGGATCGAGGAGGCGCTGAAGGCCGAGATCCCGAGCGTCCGCATCACCATCCATGTCGAGCCGGACGACGAGGCGAAGCTGCCGCTCGGCACGGCGGCGGTGCCCTTCGCCTGACGCCGCGCATGGCTGCCCGGCGAGATTGTCTGTTCGCCCGGCGGCCCGCAGGCTCTAGAAGGGGTTGATGGGACAAGAGCAGCCAGATCCGACATCTCGTCTTGCGAAGCTGGGCTGGTGGACCCTGCTCGTCACCCTTTCGGTCATCCTTTCTGCCCTGTTCGAGTGGGCCAACCTGCCGGCGGGGCTTCTCATCGGGCCGATGATCGCGGGCATCGTGGTCGGCGTCCTCGGCGCGCGGCTCAGGCTGCCGCCGGTCGCCCTTTTGGGCGCGCAGGCGATCATCGGCTGCCTCATCGCGGCCTCGCTCGAGCCGGCCCTGTTCTCCGCCCTGCTGGCGGACTGGCCGATACTTCTCGGGGCGACGTTCGCCACGCTGGTCGCCAGCGGCGGGCTCGGCGGCCTGATCGCCCGGTTCGGCATCCTGCCCGGAACGACCGCGATCTGGGGCTCGGCGCCGGGCGCGGCCTCCGCGATGGTGCTGATGGCCGACGCCTTCGGCGCCGATGCGCGACTGGTGGCCTTCATGCAATATGTCCGTGTCATCATGGTCTCGGTCGCCGCGGCGTTGATCGCGCGCCTTTTCGTCGACACGTCGGTGATTGAGAGGCCGCCGGTCGCCTGGTTTCCGCCGCTGGAATGGGGCGCATTCCTGACGACGCTGTCCGTCGCACTGGCCGGCGCAGTCGGTGGCCGCTTGGCGCGCCTGCCGGCGGCGATCTTCCTCGGGCCTATGTTGCTCGGCATCGTCGTCCATGCCGGCTTCGGCCTGCCGCTGCAGCTGCCGCACTGGCTGCTCGCCATAAGCTACGTTCTGGTCGGCTGGTCGATCGGGCTGCGCTTCGACCGCAAGGTACTTGCGCATGCCGGCCGCTCGCTGCCGCAGGTCATGCTGGCCGTCCTCCTGCTCATCGGCTTCTGCGGCGCGGTCGCGTGGCTGCTCGTCCACTCCCTCGGGATCGATCCGCTCACCGCCTATCTGGCGACCAGCCCGGGCGGCATGGATTCCGTCGCCATCATCGCGGCTGCGTCGGGATCGGTCGACATCGCCTTCGTCATGGCGATGCAGATGATGCGCTTCCTGATCGTGCTGCTCGCCGGTCCGCCGGTCGTGCGCTGGCTCGCGGAGCGGGTCCGCGAGCCGGACTGAATCTCCGAGGGCTTGCAAGCCTCGCCCGGCTCGGCCATTACGTTGCGTCACATGTAGGAGCCCGTATGAGATGATGGACGGTCGGATCGAGATCGCGGACGGTGAGCCCGCCGATGCGGAGCAGGCCGGCGCGCTGGTCAGGCGCATCGCGCTGATCGCGTTGCTTTCCATCGCGCTCGGCTTCGCCATCCAGGGCCTGATCCTTCTCTCGAAGCTCGCGGGCGGGATCATGCCGGCGACCTCGACGATCATCGCCGATTTCACGCACGGCATCTCCTGGTCGCTGCTGATCTGCGTCGGGGTCGGCATCGTCACGGCCGTATCGAGGGCGAAGCCGCTGGTTGCGGGCCTGGTGTCGCTTCTGGTCGCGCCGCTCGCGGTGGCGGCCGCCAAGTCGAGCCAGAAGGTGATGGCGGGTCTTGTTTCAGCGGCCGAGCAGGAGGCGGTGCTGTCGCTCAGCGCCATCTCAATACTGCGGGCCATAGAATACGGCGTGCTCGGCTGGCTGCTCGCGCGCCTCGTCCAGAAGAGCGAGATCCGCGCCACGCGCTATTTCGGCTCGGGCGGGCTGGTGGGCGTGGTATTCGGGGGCGCGATCGCCTTCTTCACCTATCAGGTGGCGGTCTCGAAGGGCCTGTCGCCGGGCGCGGTGCAGATCGCGTCGAGTATCATCAACGAGGTGATCTTCCCGATCGGCTGCGCGGCGGTGATCTATTCCAGCCAGCTCGTCGGCCGCAGCGCGCGGCTCATCGAACAGGCAAATGCCGCAAAGCCGGCCTGACGGCTTGCGCGGCGGCGCGCCTTCGGATATTGAGCCGCCCATGTCTTCGCGCCAGACCATCACCGTCTCCCGTTTCGCCGCCTTCGCGGGCGAGACGGCGCGCGCGTTCTCCTCGACCCTGCTTCTTCTCGGCCTTATCGGCGATCGCCGGGCTCGCTGAAGAGGGGCACCCGGCGGTCGATAGCCGCCGTGGCTCGTGCTCCTCGCCAGTCCCAATCCCGATCAATGCATGCTAGGACGCCGTCCGTACACGCCTGAAGGCGCCGGCGGCTCCGGAGGAACGACAGATGAACAAGCACAGCCCGATATCCCAGAAGCGCGGCATGCCGGACGCCCCGCGCAAATACCAGCCTTATCCCTTCATCGACATTCCCGACCGCACCTGGCCGTCGAAGCGGATCGAGACCGCGCCGATCTGGTGCTCGGTGGATCTCCGCGACGGCAACCAGGCGCTGATCGACCCGATGGGCCACGACCGCAAGGCCCGCATGTTCAAGCTCTTGCTCGACATGGGCTTCAAGGAGATCGAGATCGGCTTTCCGTCGGCCTCGCAGACTGACTTCGATTTTGCCCGCTGGGCGATCGAGGAGGCAGGCGTTCCGGACGACGTATCGCTGCAGGTCCTGGTGCAGTGCCGGCCTGAACTCATCACGCGCACCTTCGAATCGTTGCAGGGCGCCCGCCATCCGATCGTGCATTTCTACAACTCGACCAGCGAATTGCAGCGCCGCGTCGTGTTCGAGAAGGACGTGCGCGGCATCAAGCAGATCGCGACCGATGCGGCGAAGATGATCACCGACATGGCGGCGAAGGCGGGCGGCGGCTTCCGCTTCGAATATTCGCCGGAGAGCTTCACGGGCACCGAGCTCGACGTGGCGCTGGAGATCTGCAACGCCGTCACCGAGATCGTCAATCCGACGCCCGACAACAGGCTGATCCTCAACCTGCCGGCGACCGTCGAGATGTCGACGCCCAACATCTATGCCGACATGATCGAGTGGATGTGCCGCAATCTCGACAGGCGCGATTCGATCCTGGTGTCGCTGCACCCGCACAACGACCGCGGCACCGGCGTGGCGGCGACCGAGCTCGCGCTGATGGCGGGCGCCGACCGCGTCGAGGGCACGTTGTTCGGCAATGGCGAGCGCACCGGCAATGTCGACATCGTGACGCTGGCGCTGAACATGTACCTCAAGGGATCGATCCCGAGCTGGACTGCACCGACATCAACCGGATGAAGGACGTCTACGAGTATTCGAACCAGTTGAAGATCCCGGAGCGCCACCCCTATGTCGGCGAGCTGGTCTACACCGCCTTTTCCGGCTCGCACCAGGACGCCATCAACAAGGGCATGAAGGCGATCAAGAAGGCGAACAAGGAGTTGTGGGAGGTTCCTTACCTGCCGATCGACCCCAAGGACGTCGGCCGCACCTACGAGGCCATCATCCGCATCAACTCGCAGTCGGGCAAGGGCGGCATCGCCTATGTGCTGCAGGCCGACTACGGGCTGAACCTGCCGCGCAACCTCCAGGTCGAGTTCTCGCAGCACATCCAGTCGATCACCGACGCCGAAGGCAAGGAAGTGCCGGCGAAGCGCATCTACGAGCAGTTCCTCGAGCGCTATGTCGACCAGCCGAAGGGTCGGCTGAAGTTTGTCGACCACCAGACGATCTCGGACCCGGAGAATCGCCAGCGCCGCAAGGTCGAGGCGACGATCCTCGACCGCGGCAAGGAAGTGACGATCACCGGCACGGGCACCGGCCCGATCGACGGCTTCGTCGACGCGCTGTCGCGCCATGTCGGCGTCGACATGTCGGTGCTCGACTATTCGGAGCACTCGATGCAGCGCGGCTCGAACGCGGCCGCCATCTCCTATGTCGAGATGGAGCATCCGGGCGGCAGGCTGTTCGGGGCAGGTATCAACACCAACATCGTCGCCGCCTCGCTGGAAGCGGTGGTCTCCGCGGCCAACCGCATCCTCGAAGGCAGGAAAGCCAAGGCTTGAGCGAAACGCTGCACGCGCGCGAGAAGGGGAGCGGGCGCACAGCGCTCGTTCTCCTGCACGGCTTCGGCGGCCACTGGATGGACTGGTACGACATCCAGCCGGACCTGGCGCGCGACGCGCGCGTGCTCGCCTACGACCTTCCCGGCCATGCCCGCTCGCTCGACCATCCGGCGGCGGGCTCCGCCTCCGGCATGGCGAAGGCGATCCTCGCCGACCTCGACCGGCGCGGGATTTCGCGCGTCCATGTCGCCGGCTTTTCGATGGGCGGCGCCGTCGCCACGCTGATGGCGCTGCGCGCGCCCGACCGCGTCGCCTCGCTGACCCTGCTCGCGCCCGGCGGCTTCGGCCCGGACATCAGCGAGCCGCGGCTGAAGAACCTCGCATCGCCGGGCTCCACCGACGGCCTGCGCGCCGCGGTCAATGCGCTCGGCGCGCCCGGCTTCGACATGCCGACCAAGAATATCGCCGCACTCGCCGCGACCCGCTCGCTGCCCGGCCAGGAGGCGAAGCTTGTCGAGATCGTCGGCAAGATCGCCAAGGATGGCAAGCAGGGCGAGATCCCGCGCGACAGCCTGGCGACGCTGGCCATGCCTGTGACGGTCGTGTGGGGCACGGATGATCCGGTGCTGCCGTTCTCGCAGTCCGAGAACCTGCCAGAGGGCTTCCAGCTCGTCGTCCTGCCGGGCATCGGCCACATGCTGCCCGAGGAAGCGCGAAAGAGCGTGATCCACGCCATCCGCTCGACGATGCGGCGGGCGACGTAGCCCTGCCGCACCGTTTTGTGTTAATGATCGGTTAACACGCCTGTGTGGAGCGTTCGCCGATGAGTGAGTCCGGCCAGAGTCCGAAACATCCCGAGTCGCTGGGCCGGCTGGCCGAATCGATCCGCGAGATGAAGAACGCGCTCGCCGACCGCGACGACGTCGTGGTCGAGTTGCGCGAGGCGAGCCGGATGCGGCTGGAACTCCTGGCGCAGGACCTGGCGCCGGTGTTCGAGGAGACGCCGAAGGACAGCGAACAGTTCGACTTCACCATCTCGTCCGGCCTGCAGCCGCGCCTGTGGATCGACGCCACCGCGCATGTTGCGATGGGCCGCGACCGCCGCATCTACCGCTTCGTGCGCGACACGCGGCTCGGCCGCATCGTGCTTGCCGAGACTGCCGAGATGAAGGACGTGGCCGACAAGGTGACGCGCTATATCGCCGAGCGGATGATCGAGCGCGAACGGATGATGGACGGCGATATCCATCCGGCCGCCCTGACGGTCGAGACGCAGGCGGCGCCGTCCTCGACCGGCGACAGATGGGCGTGGTTCCTCTGGGCGCTCACCTTCATCATCATCGGTGCGGTGGCCGGGGTGACTGCGGTGCTCGCCTGGC
The DNA here is from genome assembly GCF_024699925.1 of Mesorhizobium sp. J428. Classification (NCBI taxonomy): domain Bacteria; kingdom Pseudomonadati; phylum Pseudomonadota; class Alphaproteobacteria; order Hyphomicrobiales; family Phyllobacteriaceae; genus Mesorhizobium; species Mesorhizobium sp. J428. The sequence goes on along the minus strand of NZ_JAJOMX010000001.1, from coordinate 386,031 downwards.
TGTGGGACAAGCTGCCGCCTGCCATCATGCCTTAGCTTCGGCGCGCTTCGCCGGTTCGATCAGCTCTTCCTGCGACAGTTGCTCGATATGGCCCGTCGGCGCCACCAGGCCGCGGCGGGTGAGCCGGATGTGCCATTCGGCGCCTTCGTCGGCCTCCATCTCGATCAGGTTATGCTGCGCCAGCGGCTTCTCGTGGCCGAGACTTTCGCCTGCCGCGGCGACGCCGACCACGGGAACCTGGCTCTTGCCCTTGCCGGGAATCCAGTTGACCGTCGGCAGATGCGTGTGGCCGTGCAGCACGATCTCCGCGCCGTGGCGGCGCACGACCTTCTGGAACGTTCCGATCCCGTAGAGCCGCTTATGGGCGGGGTCGGCGCCGCGCACCGGCGGATGGTGGATCAGCACGACGCGGCACAGGCCTTCCTCGCCGGCCCGGCGCAGGATGCGCCCGAGGCGCCGGCCTTGCTCGTCGGTGAAGGAGCCCGTGGCGAGGAAAGGGGCGGTGGCGCGCGCCGAGGAGACGCCGATGATCGCCACCCGGCCGCGGACGCGGACATAGGGAAAGCCGTTGACGTTCGCCTTCGCCCAGCCGTGCTCTCCTTCGGTCCAGGGCCGCCATGCCTCGCAGGCCTTGCGCAGCGCGCCCGGCACATAGGCATCGTGGTTGCCGGGCACGACCGAGACGTCCTCCGGCTGGCCCAGCATCTCCAGCCATTTGCGCGAGACCGCGATCTCCTCGGCGAGCGCCAAGTTCATCAGGTCGCCGGTGACGGCGATGTGGTCGGGCGCCGCCTCCTTCATGTCTGCGACGATCGCGCCCAGCGCACCGTCGTGGAAGCTCTTGCTGCGCGTGCGCTGCCAGTTGATGTAGCCAGTGATGCGCTTTGAGGCGAGCTGGCGATAGGTTACAGGGGGCAGGGGCCCAAGATGGACATCCGAGATATGCGCGAGCCGGAACATTCAACCTCTGTAGCGGATGGGGGATGCCCGTGCCACCGCTTCCGGAACGCACAATGAGCGCGCCGTCCGATACGTTCCGCCAGACGGGGTGGCCCGGCCTGCGCGGTCGGCTGTTCCACCTCTACTTTCTGTTCCGCCGCCCGATGACGCTCGGCGCGCGCGGCATCGTCTACGACCGCGACGCGAACGCCGTCTTCCTGATCGAGCACACCTACGTGCCCGGTTGGCAACTGCCGGGCGGCGGCGTCGAGACAGGCGAGACAATGCTGCAGGCGCTGGAGCGGGAGCTTTTCGAGGAAGGCAACATCGAGCTCACCGGCCCGCCGGCACTGGTCAGCCTCCACCACAATCGCCATGCCAGCCGGCGCGACCATGTCGGCGTCTACCTGGTGACGGACTTCCGCCAGACCGCACCCAAGGCGCCTGACCGGGAGATCAAGGCGGCGGGATTTTTCCCGGTCGATGCACTGCCGGACATGACGACCGGCGGTACGCGGCGGCGGATCGATGAGGCGATCGGCGGGGTGGCTCCATCGCCGTACTGGTGATCATACCGGAAGGCCTCAGCCCCCCTCACCCCGCCTCCGCTTCGCTCGGCGGACCTCTCCCCGAGGGGAGAGGGGTATCGCGAGCGTCTGCGACCTCTTCTCCCCTCGGGGAGAAGGTGGCCGCGAAGCGGCCGGATGAGGGGGCCTTGCGCCTGCGAGCCGTTTACACCTTTCCGAACCGATCCCGATCATGCGGTGCCGAAAAGTCGATCTCCGGCCCCACGGGGACGATGCCGGTCGGGTTGATGGTTTTGTGGCTGCCGTAATAATGGTGCTTGATGTGGTGCAGGTTCACCGTCTCGGCGACGCCCGGCACCTGGTAGAGGTCGCGCAGGTAGTTCGACAGGTTGGGATAGTCGGCGATCCGACGCAGGTTGCACTTGAAGTGGCCGACATAGACCGGGTCGAACCGCACCAGCGTCGTGAACAGCCGCCAGTCTGCCTCTGTGATCCGCTCGCCGGCCAGATAGCGCTGCCTTGAAAGGATGTCCTCGGCGCGGTCGAGGGCTGCGAACAGTTCCGCGAAGGCCTCCTCGTAGGCGGCCTGCTTGGTCGCGAAGCCGCAGCGGTAGACGCCGTTGTTGATCGACGGATAGATCCACGCGTTCAGCGCATCGATCTCGCCGCGCAGCGCCTGCGGACAGAGATCGACCGACGCGTCGCCCCATTCGTCGAAGGCGGAGTTGAGCATGCGGATGATCTCGGACGATTCGTTGGAGACGATCGTCTGTTCCTGCTTGTCCCAGAGCACCGGCACGGTGACGCGGCCGGAATAGGTCGGGTCCGCCTTCGTGTAGATCTGGTGCAGATAGTCGAGGCCGTAGAGCGTGTCGCCTGTCGCGCCGTCCTCGGCGAGGAAGGTCCAGCCGTGCTCGCCCATGAAGTGATGCACCACCGAGACCGAGATCACGTCCTCGAGCTTCTTCAACTTGCGGAAGATCAGCGTGCGGTGCGCCCAGGGGCAGGCGAGCGAGACATAGAGATGATAGCGGCCAGGCTCGGCCTTGAACGCGCGGGTGCGGCCCGGCGCCGGCGATCCATCCGCCGTCACGAAATCGCGAAACTGCGACTGCGCGCGCTCGAACCGGCCCGACTTGCCGGTGTCGTACCACTTGTCCTGCCAGATGCCGTCGACCAGAAGTCCCATGGTGCAATCCTTCCTGTTCACCGAGATGTAGGGCAAGAGGCGCCGCGGCGCACCGGCTTCGCGGTGAACGGAGCGTAACTTGTTGTGGCGGGGGCATGGACGGCGCCGAAAAAGGGTGCTAGCGGGGCGATCAGAGGATCAATCGTGACCAGCATCCGTTTTCCGCGACGACGAATTGGCTGAACTGCGCCCTGCCGGGCGCGGATAGCGCACGCCGCCCTGCGGCTCTCTCGTCTGCCGAAACGGAACCCTCTCCATGAGCGTCAACGACATCGCCTACCTGCCGGAAAATCCGGCCCACGACCGCGCGATCGAACAGATCAACGCCGAAGCCTTCGGCCCGGGCCGCTTCACCCGCGCCGCCTACAAGATCCGCGAGGGCGGCCCGCACGAGCGCGACCTGTCCTATGTCGCCGTGCACTGGGGCAAGGTGATCGGCTCGGTGCGCATGACGCGCATTGCGGCCGGCGAGGGCAGGGCGCTGCTGCTCGGTCCGCTCGCCGTCATTCCCGACTGGAAGAACCTCGGCATCGGCCGCAAGCTGCTCGACATCGTCGTGACCAAGGCGAAGGAACAGGGCTGGGGCGTCGTCGTGCTGGTCGGCGACGAGCCGTATTACGGCCCGCTCGGTTTCAAGAAGATCCCCTACGGCCAGATCTCGATGCCGCGCCCGGTCGATCCGGAGCGGCTGCTCGCGCGCGAACTGGTCGAAGGCTCGCTCGCGAAGCTGACGGGCGACGTGGTGCACGAGGACCGGGCGGTGAAGGTGGTGGCGTGACCAGCTACCTCGTCGATCCCTCCCTGCAGGTGATTGCACCTCTCATCGCGGTTCTGATCTACGCTGTCTGGGGGAAGCTCACCCTTATCGCCTCCGCGATCATGGCTACTGCAATGTTGTTCTTCGCCAATCGCGGGGTCCAGCTAGCATGCTCCATAAATGAGAGCGAATGTATAGGCGCGACGGTATTCTTTTACCTGATACTGCTGATGTGGCTCGGGGTGGCCGTGTCGTTGACAGGCCACGTGCTCTACAAGCTGAGCAGACGTCGCAGGTAGTCAATCCAATTGTAAGCCTTGTAGTTATGTATCCGTTTTGATACATTCAACCTATGAAGCCCATCTCGTTCCTGGGGGACAGCCGGGATGTGATCCGCGACTTTCCCGACAGCCCTCGACACCGGGCTGGCGTCGAGCTTCGCGCCGTACAGAACGGGCTGGAACCTGACGATTGGAAACCGATAAAGACGGTCGGTCCGGGCGTGAGGGAAATCAGGATCAGGGACGCGTCGGGAGCGTTCCGGATCATCTATCTGGCGACCCTGCCGGATTTGGTTCTCGTGCTGCATGCGTTTCAGAAGAAGACGCAGCAGACGGCGCAGCGCGACGTTGAACTCGCCGCCAAACGGCTCAGAGAATGGAAGGCCACGCAATGAACCAGGAGATATTCGAGAGTGTCTTCGACGCCCTGGCGGATACGCCGGCCGAGGCGGCTAACATGACCGCCCGCGCCGATCTGCTGCTCGCTATCCGTGAGCGGGTCAGGACATGGGGTCTCACGCAGGAAGAGGCGGCCGCCCGTCTCGGGTTGACACGGCCGCGTCTCAACGACCTGATGCGCGGCAAGCTGGAGAAGTTTTCGCTGGATGCGCTCGTCAACATAGCCGCCGCAGCGGGCTTCAAGCTGCATATCGAACTGGAGGAGGTGAAGGCGGCCTGAGCCTATTTGATAGGCGGCCTTTGCCTCCCCGGGGCGGGTCCCGCTGCTGCGCAGCTCCCGCCCGCGATAGACCTTCGATCATGCCACCGGCATGATCGATCCGCCGAAGGCGGACCGGTCTACCGCCCCTCACGCCACCACATCCCGCCGAGTGCGAGCAGCAGCAGGCAAAGGCCGAAGAAGCCGGCGAAGAGGGGCACGCGATTGACCGATTTCAGCACGCTCTCGTTCGTGGTCTTGAGGCCCAGCCAGTCGCGGCCGGAGGCGTTGGTGGTGCCGCGCACCGGCACGATGCCGGGCAGCTCGATGCGGCCGTCGGCGGCGACGCGGCGCACGCTGCCGCCGGTGGCTTCCGCCAGCGGCCGCAGGATTTCTCCGGTCGAGACCGTGTCGGCGAATTCGGGCGCGTTGACCGGCCCGACATGGGCAAGCGCCGTCAGGTCGCCGTTGGCCACCTGATAGAGGCCGATCTCGTCGGTCTCCATCGCGCCGGCGAAGATGCCGGGCTCGGTCTGCGTGAGCGGCAGGGTGCGCGTCGCGCCCGACGGCGTGATGATCTGCGCCTGGCCGGCCTCGTCGGCCATGGTCTGGCGCCGCACGTTCAGCGTCATGCCCTGGCCCTCGGCGGTCAGGCGCTCCTCCTCCAGCTCGGGTTCCTTCATAAGCCAGTGCGCCAAGCGGCGATAGAGCGCGACATGCGGACCGCCGCCCTCGAAGCCGCGCGCCCACAGCCAGCCCTGGTCGGACAGAAGCATGCCGACGCGGCCCTCGCCCTTGCGGTCGAGCAAGAGCAGCGGCATGTCGTCGGCGCCCTTCATCACCGTCTCGCCCTCGACCTCGCCGATGCCGATCTGGCGGAACCAGCGGCTCCAGCGCGGCGGCTCCTGGGCCGAGCCTTCCAGCCCGCGCGTCACCGGGTGCTTGCGGCCGGTATCGGTCAGGCGGGGGTAGAACGCCTTCTCCAGCACGTCTCCGGTCGGCAGGGCGGGGAGCGCTGCCATCAGCGGTGTGCGGGCGATCGACTGCTCGCCGGCATATTCGGGGCCTGCGGCGATCAGCAGCGCGCCGCCCTGTTCGACATATTCGGCGATGTAGTCGTAGTAGAGGATCGGCAGCACGTCGCGGTGCTGGTAGCGGTCGAAGATGATCAGGTCGAAATCGTTGATCTTCTCGACGAACAGCTCGCGCGTCGGGAAGGCGATCAGCGAGAGCTCGTTGATCGGCGTGCCGTCCTGCTTCTCCGGCGGACGCAGGATGGTGAAGTGGACGAGGTCGACCGACGCGTCCGATTTCAGAAGGTTGCGCCAGGTGCGCTCGCCCGCATGCGGCTCGCCCGATACAAGCAGCACGCGCAGGTTCTCGCGGATGCCGTCGACCATGGCGATGGCGCGGTTGTTGGTGTCGGTGATCTCGCCCTCGGCGCGGGGGATCGCCAGTTCGATGATGTTGCGACCGGCATTGGGGATGGTGACGTCGAGCGGCATCTCGGTGCCGATCGCCGCCTGGTCGGTGGCGACGAGGTCACCGTTGACGCGGATGCTCACCTCGACCGTGCCGGTCTCGCCCGCCGTGCCGGTGACACGGTAGGTCATCGCCAGCGGCTTGCCGACGAGGCCGAAGCGCGGCGCGTTCTCGAAGCGGATGCGCCGGTCGCGCTCGTCCTCCTCGCCGGTGATCAGGGCGTGCAGGGGGGCGGAGAAGCCCGGCATCGAGGCCGGAACATCATGCACCTGGCCGTCGGTGATCATGATCGCGCCGCCGATGCGCGACGGCGGCACGTCGCGGAAGGCGCCGTCCAGCGCGCCGAACAGGCGCGTCTCGGCGCGGTCGTCGGCCGCACTCGCCTTGCCGGTCTCGACCACGCGCAACTCGAACTGGTTGAAGCGGCCGAGCCGCTCCTGGATGGCGGCAAGAGCCGCGTCGGTCTCCGCCGTGCGGCTGCCGATGTCCTGGCTCTGGCTGCGGTCGACCACCACCGCCACCACGCTCTTCAGCGGCTCGCGCTCCTCGTCCAGCAGCACCGGATTGGCGAGCGCAAGCGCAAGGGCCGCCAGCGCGCCGACGCGCACCAGGCCGCCGCGCTGGCCGAGCGCGACGCCGGCCAGCGCCAGGAGCGCGAGCGGCGCGATGATCGCCGCCAGCCAGGTCCACGAGAGCAGGGGTTCGAAGCCGATCGACCAGTTCATCTCACTGCCCCAGCCTCTCGAGCAGGATCGGCACGTGCACCTGGTCGGATTTGTAGTTGCCGGTCAGCATGTACATCATGATGTTCACGCCGCCGCGCAGCGCATAGACCCGCTGCATCGGGTCGGAGGGAACGGTGGGCAGCAGCGGCTGGCCGGTCTCGTCCACGGCCCAGGCACCGGCGAAGTCATTGGCGGTGATCATGATCGGCGACACGCCGTCGCCGACCCGCACGGGCCGGTCCTCGCCTGGCTGCGCCGGTGTGCTGACCTCGACCCAGAGCGGGCTGCCGGCATAGCGGCCGGGAAAGTCCTTCATGATGAAGAACGACTTGGTCAGCACGTGGTCTTCCGGCACCGGCTCCAGCGCCGGCACGTTGAGATTGCCGAGGATGTCGCGCAGGCGCTGGGTGGCGGCACTCGTCGAGGAGGCGAGGTCGAGGCTCGTCTCGAACTGGTCGCGGGTGTCGAACAGCACCGTGCCGCCCTGCTGCATGTATGCGTCGACGCGGGCGATCGCGGCCTCGGTCGGCATGGCGGTAGCAGGGTCCACGGGCCAGTAGATCAGCGGATAGAAGGACAATTCGTCCGCGGCGATGTCGACGCCGGCGGGCTCGCCGGGCTCCAGTGCCGTCTTCTCGGTCAGGAAGCGGCGCAGCCCCTCCATGCCAGCGCGCGAGACGGCGTCGATCGCCGGATCCCCGGTCAGCACATAGGCGAGCCGCGTGCGCGAGATCGAGGCGATGGCTTCGGCGTCGCCGGGCTTCTCGTCCTGCGCGCGGCCGTCATAGGTGCCCCCGAGCACCAGCGCGAGCGCCAGCAGCGCCGCCGTGGCGCGCATGGGGGAGGCGCGGCGGCGGGCGAACACGCCGCCGATCCACATCACCGCCAGCGTGTCGAGCGCCATCAGCGCAAGCGCCGCCGCGATCAGCGGGCCCTTGAGGTCGCGGGATTCGTCCAGCGCGTAGCTCACCGTGCCGACGGGGAGGGTGGTCGACGGGCGCGCGATCGGATCGAGCGTCGCTTTCGCCGGCAGGAGGTTCAGCGCCACGACGCCTTCCTCCGAGCCGTAGAGGCCGGGTGGGTTCTCGACCGTGATCTTCGGCAGGGCCCCCGGCTGAAGGGGACGCGCCTCGGGATCGGGCGTCGTCAGCGCGCCGTCGGCGCCGATGACGCGATAGGGCGGCAGAGAGGTCGCCGGCGCGCCGTTGGCGGTCTCGACCTGGCCCTGGTTGCGCGAGAGCTGCACGACCCGTCGCAGCATCTCGACGAAGGAGCCGGAGATCGGCAGGTTGGACCAGGTGGCCTCGGGCGTGACGTGGAAGAGCACGACCGTGCCTTCGCCGCGCTGGGCACCAGTGACGAGCGGCGTGCCGTCGGCGAGGTTCGCCCAGGTGTGATCGACGATGTCGGGGCTCGGCTCGGCCAGCACCTGGCGCGACACGGACACGTCCTGCGGCGGCGTCAGGCCAGCGAAGGGACCGGTCGCCGGGAAGTCGCTGACCGGCTGCGGCTCGGTCCAGGACAACGCGCCGCCCAGCGCGCGCTCGCCGGCGCGCAGCCTGACGGGCAGAAGGTCCTCGTCCGGCTCCGCCGCTGCCAGCCGCGAGCCGGCGAAGCGCACCAGCGTGCCGCCGCCCTGCACCCATTCGACCAGCGCCTCGCGCGCAGCGTCCGGCAAGGTGCCGACATCGGCCATCACCACCATCGCCGGCTTCTGCGCCAGCAGTTCCGGCACGGCGACGGCAAGGTCCGGCGTCTGCGATTCGACCAGGTCCGCATAGGGTTCGAGCGCCCGGCGGATGTAGTAGAGCGGCGACAGGAGCGGCTGCGCCTGGTCCGCCTCCGACTGCGACAGCAGTCCGACGCGGCGGCGCTTCGAATTCTCGTCCAGCACGCGGATCGCGCCGGCCTGCGCCTCGCCGTCGATCGACACCGAGGCGAAGTCGTTGCGCAGCTCGAACGGCACGGCGACGTCCGCGGTCGTTGCACTTTCGCCCGGCGCGAAGCTCAGCACCGTGTCGGCGATGCGGCGGCCGCGGTCATCATAGGCGCCGGCCGCGAGTTGCAGCGGCGCGATGTCGGACGACGGCCGCACCGCTGTGACCGTGAAGGCGGTGGCGGTGTTCTCGACCGCGGTCAGCGCCGCTTTCGGCAGGTTCGACGGCTCGGCCCAGACGAGGCGGGAGGCGCCGCGCGACAGGATGGCGTCGAAGGCGGTTTCGTCGCCCTCGGCGCGCAGGCCGTCGGAGAGGATCGCGATGGTGACGTTCTCCGCACCTTCCAGCGCGGTCGCGACGCGGGCATAGGTGCCCGGCCTATCGACCGGCACGGGACGGGGCTTGGCGACTGCCAGCCGCTCCATCGCGGCGCGCGCCTCGAACGGGCCGATCTCGGTCGCCGCCGGCTCGGCCGTGAAGGCGAGCACCACGGGCTGGCCGGCATCGTTGGCGTCGGCGATCAGGCGCTGCGCGGTTGCCACCCGCAGGTCCCAGCCGAGCGCGCTCGCCCAGCCGTTGTCCACCACGACGGCGACCGGGCCGGACCCGGTCTCGGCGCGCTCCTGCGGGTTGAACACCGGTTCGGCCAGCGCGAAGATCACCAGTGCCGCCATGATCAGCCTGAGCAGCGTCAGCCACCACGGGCTCTGGTGCGGCGTCTCCTCCTTGCGCATCACACGCGCCAGGATCTTCAGCGGCGGGAACAGCTCGCTGCGCGGCTTGGGCGGGGTCAGCCGCAGAAGCCACCATATCACCGGCAGGGCGACCAGCCCGGCCAGCACCGCCGGGAAGCCGAAGGAGAGCGGCAGCCAGCTCATGCGCGGCCTCCGGAGGCGTAGCCGCCGTCGACCGTCATTGCGGCATGGACCCTGACGAGGGATTCGGAGGCGAGCCGGTCGGTGTGGTTCACCGTGTAGCTCCAGCCCAGCCGCTTGGCCCAGGCGGAAAGCTGGTCGCGGCGGGCCTGGTAGACCAGCCGGTAGTCCTCGGCCAGCGTCTCGGCGCGGCCGGCGGTCAGCTTCAGGCCGGTCTCGGGATCGCGGAACTCGGTGCGGCCGGAATAGGGGAAGGTTTCCTCGGCCGGGTCCGAAACCTCGATCAGATGCGCGCGCACGCCGTGGCGGGCGAGCACGTCCAGCCATTCCATCGTCTCCTCGACCGGGTCGAGGAAGTCGCTGGCGATGACGATGTCGGAGAAGCGGCGGATCGAGGAGACGTCCGGCCGCGCCTCAAGCCTTGAGGCATGCGCCAGGTGCGAGGCGAGCCGCTCGGCGCCGTTGCGGGCCGAAAACGCGTCGGTCAGGCCCGGCCAGCCGATGCGCTCGCCGCTGCGCGACAGAAGCTCCGCCAGCGCCAGGATCAGCACCAGCGCGCGCGATTCCTTAGACACGGTCGCGTAGGTCGACTTGTAGAGCATCGAGGGCGACGGGTCGGCCCACAGCCACACCGTATGGGCGGCTTCCCACTCCTTGTCGCGGACATAGATGTGCTCGTCGCGGGCGGAGCGGCGCCAGTCGATGCGCGAGGAATCGCCTTCGACATAGGGCCGGAACTGCCAGAAGTTCTCGCCGATGCCGCGGCGGCGGCGGCCGTGCCAGCCGGCGATGACCGTATTGACGACGCGGCGCGCCTCGACCAGCAGGTCGGGCACGAGCGAGGCCCGCAGCCGGGCGCGCGCCAGCGCATCGCTGGTCCCGACCGGTGTGACGGCTTCGCCGATCGATGCGGCCATCAGCCTGCCGCTTTCACCAGCTGCGCGATGACGTCGCGCACATGCATGCCTTCCGCGCGCGCCGAGAAGGTCAGCGCCATGCGGTGCTGCAGCACGGGTTCGGCCAGCGCATGCACGTCGTCCACCGATGGGGCGAGGCGGCCTTCGTAGAGCGCGCGGGCGCGGGCGCACAGCGTCAGCGCCTGGCTGGCGCGCGGGCCGGGACCCCACGCGACGTGCTTGTCGGTGTCCTCGTTGCCGCTGCCGGGGCGCGCCGAGCGCACGAGGGTCAGGATCGCCTCCACCACGCTCTCGGGCACCGGCATGCGGCGGATCAGCAGCTGGATGGTGCGCAGCCGCTCGGCGTCGAGCACGTTCTCGGCCTTCGCCTCGCTGACGCCGGTCGTCTCCAGAAGGATGCGGCGCTCGGCGTCGAGCTCGGGATAGAGGATGTCGACCTGCATCAGGAAGCGGTCGAGCTGGGCTTCCGGCAGCGGATAGGTGCCTTCCTGCTCCAGCGGGTTCTGGGTCGCCAGCACGTGGAACGGTGCGGGCAGGTCGTGCCGCTGGCCGGCGACGGTGACGTGGTATTCCTGCATCGACTGCAAGAGCGCCGACTGGGTGCGGGGGCTGGCGCGGTTGATCTCGTCGGCCATCAAAAGCTGGGCGAAGATCGGGCCGGGGATGAAGCGGAAGCCGCGCTTGCCGTGCTCGTCCTGCTCCATCACCTCGGAGCCGAGGATGTCGGACGGCATCAGGTCGGGCGTGAACTGGATGCGGCTCGAATCGAGGCCGAGCACCACGCCCAGCGTCTCGACCAGCTTGGTCTTGGCGAGGCCCGGCACGCCGACCAGCAGAGCGTGGCCGCCGGCGAGCAGGGCGACCAGCGTCCGCTCGACCACGCTTTCCTGGCCGAAGATGACCTTGCCGACGCCGGCGCGGACCTTCGAGATGTCGTCCAGGGCCTTTTCGGCCGCGGCGACCATCTCCTTTTCGCTGATCCCGGCTTCCCTTGTCATCACGCTCATGCGTCTCGATCCTCTGGAAGAGTGCCCCGGCCGCGGCATTTCGAGACGCGGCCCGGGCAGGCGTTCGTCCTTGCCAGCGTTCGTCGCAAGAGGCGGTCGGTCGACTCGCATGTTTCGCTGCGCTGCAAGATGAACTTAAATCACTGACCTAGGCTGACAAGCGGAACAACAGTGACTATTTCGTGACCATGCAGCAGGACAGCCAGACCAGCCCACAGGACACGCTTGCCGGCGCGCGCGATACGGCGGGCCTCACCGCACTCATCTCCCGCGCTGCGCGGGCGGGCAAGGGCCTGCCGCCGGTCGAGCGCTGGAATCCACCGTTTTGCGGCGATCTCGACATGGAAATCCGCGCCGACGGCACCTGGTTCTATCTCGGCACGCCGATAGGCCGCATGCCGCTCGTCCAGCTGTTCTCGACCGTGCTGCGCAAGGACGAGGACGGCAGGACCTATCTCGTCACGCCGGTCGAGAGGGTCGGCATCCGGGTCGTCGACGCGCCCTTCGTGGCGGTGGAGGTGGACGTATCGGGGCAGGGCGAGGCGCAGGTCCTCACCTTCCGCACCAATGTCGGCGACGTGGTAGAGGCCGGCCCAGACCATCCGCTGCGCTTCGTCGACGAGGACGGCACCGGCGGGCTCAAGCCCTATCTTCACGTGCGCGGCCGGCTGGAGGCCCTCGTGGCGCGGCCGGTGATGTACGAGCTGGCGGAGATCGGCGAGGAGGTCGAGATCGACGGTCAGGCGATGTTCGCCGTGCGCTCGAAGGGCGTGGCGTTTCCCGTCATGCCCGTCGACCAGCTGGAACGGTTCAGCGGGGAATGATGGACCAGCGCACGGTGAACCCCTATTCGGCGGCGGATTTCCGGGCGCGTGCCCTGCAGCGCGCCGCGCCCGGCCCGGGCGACGAGGTCAACGGCGACCACAGGCTCAACCCCGCCTCGCGCAAGGACATCGTCCGCGACGGGCTGCGGCCGGCGGCCGTGCTGGTCCCGGTCGTCGACCGGCCGGAGGGCGCAACCATGCTGCTCACCAAGCGCACGGAGAAACTGAAGAGCCATCCGGGCCAGATCGCCTTTCCCGGCGGCCGTGTCGACCCCGGCGACGCGTCGGTCGAGGCCGCCGCCATGCGTGAGGCCGACGAGGAGATCGGGCTCAAGGGGGAGTTCATCGAGATCGTCGGCAGGCTGTCCGACTACTACAGCGGCAGCGGCTTCCGCATCACGCCGGTCCTGTCGGTGGTGCGGCCGGGCTTCACGCTGACGATCAATCCCGACGAGGTGGACGACACGTTCGAGGTGCCGCTGCGCTTCCTGATGGACGCGGCGAACCACCACACCGACAGCCGGATCTGGAACAATATCGAGCGGTATTTCTACACCATGCCCTATGACGGCCGGCACATCTGGGGCGTGACGGCGGGCATCATCCGCGCGGTGCACGACAGGCTCTACGCATGAGCGGCGCCTCCGTCGCCTCGGCCGCCTGGCTGGCCGAGCCTTCGTTGCAGAAGCTGCTGGCCGTCCTGTCGGAGGGCGGCGAACAGGCGCGCGTGGTGGGCGGCGCGGTGCGCAACACGCTTCTGGGCGAGGCCGTCACCGACATCGACATCGCGACCACGACCCTGCCCGACGAGACGGTGCGCCGTGCGCAGGCCGCCGGCTTCCGCACCTTTGCCACGGGCATCGAGCACGGCACGGTGACGGTGCTCGCCGACGGCAGGCCGCACGAGGTCACCACGCTGCGTGCCGACATCGCGACCGACGGGCGGCATGCGACCGTCTCCTACGGCCGTGACTGGAAGGCCGACGCCGAGCGGCGCGACTTCACCGTCAATGCGCTCTATGCGGAGGCGGACGGCACGGTTATCGACCTCGTCGGCGGGCTGGCGGACCTCGAGACGCGCACCATCCGCTTCATCGGCGACGCCGAGACCCGTATCAGGGAAGACTATCTGCGCATCCTGCGCTTCTTCCGCTTCTTCGCCCAATATGGCGGCGGGCGGCCAGATGCAGCGGGATTGAAGGCCTGCGCGCGGCTGAAGGAGGGGATGACCCGCCTCTCGGTCGAGCGCATCTGGGCGGAGCTGAAGAAGCTGCTCGGCGCCGCCGATCCGTCGCGCGCCCTTCTGTGGATGCGGCAGGCAGGCGTGCTGAGCCTCGCCATTCCGGAAAGCGAGAAATGGGGCATCGACGCCATCCACGGGCTCGTCGCGGCCGAGCGCGATCTCGGCTGGCCGCCCGATCCGCTGCTCCGTCTCGAAGCGATTGTCCCGCCTGACGCGGCGCGGGCGGTCGAGCTGGCGGAGCGTCTCAAGCTCTCCAACGGCGAGCGCGACCGGCTGGTGGCCTGGGCCTCGGCGCCGCTGCCGGCACACGACATGGCGGAGGCGGTCTTTGCCAGGCTGCTCTATGGCGGTGACCTGCAGGCTTATCGCGACCGACTGATGCTGGCGCTGGCCTCGGCCCGCGCCTATGCCGGCACGAGCGACAAGCACATGATCGAGGCGGGTGGCTACGGCCGCCTGCTGAAATTCGCCGCGGCTTGGAAGCGGCCCGTCTTTCCGATCGCCGGAAAGGACCTTCAGGCGCTCGGCATCGCCCCCGGGCCGGCGATGGGCGACCTGCTGCGCCGGCTCGAGGCGGACTGGACCGCCTCAAGCTTTAAGCTGACGCGGGAAGAGCTGCTATCGCGCATTACCGCGCCAGGCGCACCTGGCTGAGCGAGCGGGCGATGCCGGAAAAGGCGGCGAGAAGCGCGGCCGAGTCGGTGGCGTCGTAATAATGCTCGGCGTCGGTTGCGCAGCCCTGCAGCATCGTCTTCGCCGCGCCGTCGTCGACCTTGAAGGCCACAGTGAATATCTCGATGTTATTTGTCTTGGCGTAGTTGCAAAGCGTTGTGGTGTCGGTGTTGGTCTGCACCCGCTGTGCAGCATTCGCGCTGTTGGTGTCGCCTATCAGCGCGCCGCCATCGAGATAGTTCGTGTTCAGTGTTCCGGTTAGGTTGATCCGTCGTGTATTAAGGCCGTCGGTCATCAGTATGATCACCTTGCGAGGGCGTTGGTTGCCAGGATCGTAAGTGAGACCTTCGGAATACGGCTCTGAAGATGACAGGACATTTATGCCCCACATCATGCCGTTCGGGATGAAGGTCTGAGGGATATATCCGCTGCGGGACGTGATCATGCCGGTGATGGCTGTCTGGATTTTCTTCTCGTCCGACGTCAGCGGCACGATTTCGGTCAGGCACTTCTGACTGGTCCAGACGTAGCCCGGATACTTGATGTTCGGCGACTCGTCGTTAAGCACCAGCTTGCCGTTGTTGACCCGTGCGCCGATACAACCGTACCATTTATAGTTTGTGGTCGTCGTGGTGGTCTTCGGCGGTATCCATACCGGATCACCGTTTGGGTACCTGAACATACGCCGTGCAACTGCGGTCCCAAGTTTCCGTGACCCAGATGCCGTCCTTCTCGACCAGTCGGCTGCCTGCTTCCTTCCACGTCTTGCACTGGTCGGTGTTCTTCATTGGCTGGTGCCAGTATCCCTCCTTGCTGGTGGTCGTCGTCTTCGAGTAGTTGGGAGGAACCGAAAGCCAGGACGCAGTACGGTTGTTCGTTCCGATATTGATCTGCTCGGCATAAGGCACCAGAGCGATGCGGACATCTGCGTCCTTGTTCCGGTACAGCTCGGTTGCAAGGTTGGACGCTGCGATCTTCAGTGTGCCGATCTTGTTATCGTAAGTCATCGACTCCGTATTATCGAGCACCAGCGCCAGCTCGACGCTGCCGGTCACGGCGCGGACGGCGAGGGAGGAGGCCCTGACGTCGAGCCAGTCGTAGTGGACAATGCCCATGAAGGTGGTGGGCAGGCGGCCCTGGACGGCGAGGTCGACCTGGTCCTCGCCGAGGTCCAGGCTGGCGACCGAGAGCTCGTGGATCCGGCTGTCGGAATAGTTGCCGCTGATGAAACTGTCGGCGAGCGTCCGCAGCTTGGTCTCGTCCTCCTCATCGGAGGCGGCGATCGCCAGCGCCGCGGCGTCGGCGACATCCTGCAGGTGCTTTTCGGCCGAGAGATAGCGCGTGTAGTCGACCGCGACGCCGGCCGCAAGGATCAGGGGCAGGGAGGCCACGGCCGTGACGGTCGCAAAGTTACCACCCCGGGCCCCGAGGAACCGCTTGAACATGCCTGTCTCTCCGGCGCGTACGAAAGGCTGGACGCCTGTTGTTCGTCGCAGAATGACAGACAGGAGTTATTTTGAAGTTACGGAACGTCTTGAATTCGCACGCAATTACCTGCGGCCGGCATGGCCGCAGGCAGATGAACTGTTAAGTATATTCCGGCCAGTGCAATCGTCAGGCCGCGTGGCGCACTTTCTCGATGCGTGAGCGGATCGCGTCGATCATCGATTCGCGGATGACGGTTTCGCCGTGGGTCTCGCGCATGTGCTGAACCGCGCGGCGCATGATCTCGGCTTCTTCCTCATGACGCGTATGCCATTCGCATCCCGGCACGAGTGAACCGCAGTGGAATTCCTTCATTGCGTTTCTCCCTTCCTTGTTATGGGCGGCGAGTATAGCCGGAAATGCGGCAAGAGCTTGTACGTTCCGCTCTAAGCCGCGCCACGCTTCAGGCCCTTTTCGCCGCCGGCGCTCTGCCGAACTCGCGCGCCGTCGCGGCCATTTCTTCCTCGACCCAGGCGAGAAATGCCTTCATCTGCCTGGTCTCCGGCCGGGTGGGCGAGGTGACGGCGAAATAGCCGGTGCCGATGTCGACCGCGCGAGCAAAGGGGGCGACGAGAAGCCCGGCCCGGATCGCGTCGACCGCCAGCGTGTGCCAGCCGAGCATGACGCCCTGGCCGCCGATCGCGGCGTCGGCGCACAGCGAGGCGTCGGTGAAGTGGTCGGCCGGGCCGAGGTCCGCCTCCTTCATCCCGTAAGGCGCCAGCCAATGGTCCCAGATGCCGCGCGAGCCGGAATCGAGCACGATCGGCGCACGGCGCAGGTCCTCCGGCGACAGCAGCGTCTGCGCGAGCGCCGGCGCGCAGACGGGAAAGACCTCCATCGGCAGCATCCGGCGCAGGCGCACGTTCGGCCAGCCGCCGCGGCCGACCCTCAGTGCGAGGTCGATGTCCGACGAATCGAGGTCGACGATCTCGGTCGTGGCGTCGATGCGGATGCGGATGTCGGGATGCGCCGCCCGGAAGCGCGGCAGGCGCGGCACCAGCCATTTCGAGGCGAGCACCGGCGCCACCGACACGGTCAGCGCGCGCTCGCGATCCTCCTCGGCGACGGCGAGCGCGTCGTCCAGCGTGCGGAACGCCGCGGTGAGACGCGGCAGGAGGCGGGCGCCGAGCGCCGTCGGCAGCAGGCCCTTCGGCGTACGGGTGAAGACGACGCGGCCCAATTGCTTCTCGGCGCGGATCAGGTGCTGGCTGACGGCGCCTGGCGTCACGCCGAGCTCGTCGGCCGCGGCCTGGAGCGAACCCAGCCGCCCGACCGATTCGAGTGCCTTGAGGCCGTTGATATGGAATCGCTGCAGACGGTTCATGCAGTTTTTCTATATCATCGGCGAGGCATTCTCCATTGAGAAAGCGGCGTTTCGGCCGCATGATCGCATCATGAAACTTGAACGGAGGCTGCCATGCTGAAGTTTTTGACGAGCCTGATATCCGATCTCGCCGGCCGCGTCGGCGTGTCGCGCTCCTTCGCCGATTGCGCGGCGGCCTGCGCCGACTGGCTGCGCGATCCTTCGGCCCATCCCGAACTCGAGACGATGAACCTGTCCCAGATCGCCGATCTGCCCGCCGGCCAGCTGCGCTCGTTGGTGCGGGAGTAAGGGGCGGCCGAGGCGGCGGAGCGCGAGGCCCCGCCGCCGCCTTGGGTCACTTCTCGATCGTGACCTTGTCGACCATCTTCATGGTTCCGTTCTGCTGCCACGCCACGTTCACCTTCTCGCCGGTCTTCAGGCCCGGATCCTTGAAGCCCTTCGGCAGTGTGTAGCTCGAGCCGTCGTCGAGCGAGAGCGTCATCGCCTTGCTGTCGTAGGTCTTCACGCTGCCGGTCGCGTGATGCTGCGTGGCGGCGAAGGCGAACGAGGACACCGCGACGAGGGCGGCAGCCGTAACGGGAATGAGATGGTTGCGCATGTCGGTTACTCCTGAAAATCGGCCGCCCTTCGCGGGGCGGCTCTGCAGGACATGGCCGTCAGGTCGCGTCGTGTCGCGGCTTTGGGGAGCCGCCGGCGTTTCCCGGCCACGGCGTGGAAAATAGACCCGCCAGACGGCCGCGCCATTAGACGAAAAAGAAAATCCGGCGCGGCGGCGCTGCCATATTCGCCAGCGGATTCAACGCTTTGTGGAGGGAATGGGGCGACCTGCGCAGCGGCTATGCGACGCACACGGATGTCGTCACGCCGATGCGCAGGCTAAACGAATTGCTACAGGTCAAGACAACGACGCAGGATTGTAGCCAGTGCCTAGCACTTTGCAGTCTTAATGGTCGTGTTGGTTATGAATCGGCCGTTTCTGTCGGAGACGACATACACGACCGTGACGCCGGTCTTCTTGAAGGCTGTGACCTTGCTGCATGCATCCTTCCTGAGCACACCCGGCACCAGGGAGCGGTACCGCTTCACTGATATCTCGGCGAGCACAGCGGTCTTATCCTTGATGTGATAGGTGACCGCTCGCCGCGCGCGATCGTAGCTTGCTCGGGTGAAAATCCAGTCTCCTCGCTCTATAGGCGCTGCGCGGTTTAGCGCCTTGACGCTCGCCGCTATTGTCGCGTCGATCTCGGACGAGCTCTGCGAGTGACTGTCGACGGACCATACGACGATCAGCAAAAGGGCAAAGGCAAGACGTCTCATGGCCACTTCACCTCGGGCGGCATGCTCGACAGGATCGAGTCGACATTGCCGCCGGTCCTGAGCCCGAAGGTCGTGCCGCGATCGTAGAGCAGGTTGAACTCGACATAGCGCCCGCGCCGGATCAACTGCTCCTCGCGGTCGGCGTCGGTCCAGTTGAGATTAAAGTTCCTGCGCAGGATGTGGTCATAGACGACGAGGAAGGTTCGGCCGACATCCTGCGTGAAGGCGAAGTCGGCTGCCCAGCCGCCCTTGTCCTCGTCCGAATGCAGCCAGTCGTAGAAGATGCCGCCGATGCCGCGCGGCTCGTTGCGGTGGGGCAGGAAGAAATACTCGTCGCACCACGCCTTGTAGCGCCCGTAGTCCGCGACCGCCGCGTGCCGGTCGCAGACGAACTGCATCGCGCGGTGGAAGGCGACCGAATCGGCGTCCTCCTGCGTTCTGCGCCGGTCCAGCACCGGCGTCAGGTCGGCGCCGCCGCCGAACCACTGCCGCGAGGTCACGACCATGCGCGTGTTCATGTGCACGGCCGGCACGTTCGGATTGTGCGGATGCGCGATCAGCGAGATGCCGGAGGCCCAGAAGCGCGGATCGTCCTCGGCGCCGGGAATCTGCTTGCGGAACTCGGGCGAGAACTCGCCGTGGACGGTGGAGGTGTGGACGCCGACCTTCTCGAAGACGCGGCCGTACATCATCGACATCACCCCGCCGCCGCCTTCGCCCTCCTTGCGCAGCCAGGGCGTGCGCTCGAAGCGACCCGGCGACCAGGAGGACTGCGGCCCCGTCAGGTCGTCCTCGATCTTCTCGAAGCCGGCGCAGATGCGGTCGCGCAGTTCCTCGAACCATGCGCGCGCCGCCGCCTTCTTGTCTTCGATGTCGTCCGGCAGGCCTGCCGGGATCTCGGGCCGTTCCATGCGCACTCCGCTCGATCCACAAAGGACTCGTCTTTTTCGGATGCGATCCCTAAACTTCAATCCAGACGGGTCAAGGAGGATGTCGCGTGGGCACTCCGACACGGCCGCCGCTGGACGGCCTGAAACGAAGTCTGAACCGGCAGAGAGCCGAGGGGATACGCCTTCCCCGCGACGGCTTCGTGCGCGAGACCTTCGCACTGCCTCGCCCGGTCGCCCGCCAGAAGGCCCGCGAATGGTTCGACCGCTGGCCGAAGCAGGCCTACTGGACCGCGATCGAAAGCTGGCGCGAACGCCCCGACGACGTAATCGAGTTCACCATGCGAAGGTTGCCGACGGCGGACTAGAACGGCTGCTCGGCCCAGTTTTCGCGCGCGTGGCGGATGCGGAGGATGACGACCAGGTCGTCCACCTCTTCGTAGACGATCATATGAGAGCGATGCGGGTGGATACGGACCGGCGGCTCGATCTCATATCTCAGCCGCGCCATTCCCGGATTTTCGCCGAGCAGTTCGAAGGCTTTAATCAGGTCTAGCGCATAGAGATCGGCCTGCTTCTCCCCGAAGCGGTCGAAGCCTTCGCGATAAAGCCGCTCGAGATCGCCCTCTGCCCGCGGCGAAAGCCTATACGGCACCGGCTCGCGCTTTCGCCCGAGCAGTTGCAATCACTTCTTCAGCAGTCTTGTCCGAGATCCCGCTCGCACGGGCTTCGTCCACCAGCCTCTGCAAGTGGGCGATCTTGGCCTCGCGTTCCTGGTCGTGCCGTATCAGGTCGCGCACATAGTCGCTGGCATTGCCGTAGCGGCCGGTTTTCGTCTGCGCCTCGACCCATTCGCGCATCTGGTCGGGCAGGGAAATGTTCATCGTAGCCATCGGCGCGCCCTAAATTTCTTGGCAAAGATTGCCATATCAAGGCGATATTTCAAGTGGTCCGCAACTGCCGCACCGCCTCGCTCAGCGTGATCGCCGCGCTCATGCCGAGGTTGAGGCTGCGCGCCTCGGGGCGGATGGGGATGTGCAGCTCGGCGTCGGCCAGCGCGTGGACGCTCTCGGGCGCGCCGGACGATTCGCGACCGAGCATCAGGATGTCGTCGCTCCGGAAGGCGAAATCGGTGTAGGCGGTGGCGGCCTTCGTCGACATCAACACCAGCCGGCGGCCGCTCTTGCGCCGCCAGTCCTCGAAGGCGGCGAAATCGGCGTGTTCGCGGATCGCGGCGATCTCCAGATAGTCCATGCCGGCGCGCTTCAGCGTCCGGTCCGACAGTTCGAATCCGATCGGCCGGATGATGTCGACGGTGGCGGAGAAGCAGGCGGCGAGCCGCAGGATCGCGCCGGTATTGCCAGGGATTTCAGGCTGATAGAGCGCGATGTGGAGATCGTGAGTCATGAGCTTCGCGCTTTGATTCAGGTTGCGACAGGTGAGGCTTCCGGGCAACACCGGCATGCGACTGTCGGCAAAGTGTCGGCACCCGGGCTGGCCTTTGGCGGAGAAGTCGTCTATACGGCGCTCCTCGTCAACTCGAACCAAGGAGGGCGGAATGGACTACCAGTTGTGCTATGCGCCTGCCCGCCTGATTGGGCCTTCCGCCTGACGGCGTCCCGGTTCGACCGATCCTGACATTCTGAGCATCGTTCGCTGGGGCTGCCCGTGAAGCCAATCGCTTTCCGTGGAGTTCGACGATGCATGCCAAGCCGGGTCACCCCGCACTTTCCGCCCTACCGATTCCGTTCGAAACGATCGGAACCCCCGCAGTGCCCACTGACAGTGTGCTGTCGGCTGCCGTCGGCAGGGCGCTTGGAGGGCAGGCGACCAACATCCATCTTGGCCGTGCAACCGGCCCGAAGGGAACCAGACCGGCCGCGAAGGCCACCAGCAACGGCCCGCGCGGCAAGGACCGCACCGTGACCGTGAAACCGATCGCGCCGCGCAGCGGGCACAGGTGAGACCATGATGACTGCACTCTTCCGCTGGTTCGAAGGCCTCCTCGATCCGTTCCCCGCCGCGGAGCCGACCGAGCCGCCGAAGACCTTCCTTGCCTTCTGCCTGCATTATGCCCGGGGCACGTGGCCGCTCATCATCGCAGGCGCGCTGTTCTCGGCCGGCATCGCGATCGCCGAAGTGTGGATGTTCGGCTTCGTCGGCAACATCGTCGACTGGCTGTCGGCGCAGAGCCGCGAGACCTTCCTGCAGACGGAGAAGTGGAAGCTCGTCGGCATGGCGGTCGTGGTGATGATCCTTTTGCCGTCCATGGTCTTCGCGCAGTCGTTGTTCAACCAGCAGTCGCTGATGGGCAATTTCCCCATGCGCATCCGCTGGATGGTGCACCGCTACCTGCTCAAGCAGTCGATGACCTTCTACCAGGACGAGTTCGCCGGCCGCGTCGCCACCAAGCTGATGCAGACGGCGCTCGCCATCCGCGAATGCATCGTCAAGCTGGTCGACGTGCTGAACTATGTCGTCGTCTATTTCCTCGGCATGCTGTTCATCATCGGCTCGTCCGACTGGCGGCTGGCCTTGCCGCTGGTCGGCTGGATCGTGGCCTATGTCGGCCTGCTGTCCTATTTCATCCCGCGGCTCGGCAAGGTCGCCGAGGAACAGGCCGATGCACGCTCGATGATGACCGGCCGCGTGGTCGACAGCTACACCAACATCCAGACGGTCAAGCTGTTCAGCCATTCGCGGCGCGAAGCCGCCTATGCACGGCAGGGCATGAGCGAGTTCCTGGACACGGTCCACCGGTCGATGCGGCTGGTGACCGGCCTCTACGGCACGCTCTACGTCCTCAACTCGACGCTGCTCCTCGTCATATCGGCGCTGGCGATCTGGTTCTGGCTTGGCGACGTCGTCACAATCGGCGCCGTCGCGGTCGCCATGGCGCTGGTGCTGCGGCTGTGGGGCATGTCGCAGTGGATCATGTGGGAGGTGTCGGCGCTGTTCGAGAACATCGGCACCGTGCAGGACGGCATCACGTCGATCGCTCTGCCGCGGCTGGTCGAGGACAAGCCGGGCGCGAAGGACATCGTGGTGTCCCGCGGCGACCTTTCTTTCGAAGACGTTCGCTTCCACTACGGCAAGAAGCGCGGCGTCATCGAGGGGCTGACGCTGAACGTGAAGGCCGGCGAGAAGATCGGCGTGGTCGGCCGCTCGGGCGCCGGCAAGTCGACGCTCGTCAACCTGCTGCTGCGCTTCTACGACATCGAGGGCGGCCGCATCCTGATCGACGGGCAGGACATAGCCGCGGTCACGCAGGACAGCCTGCGCGCCAATATCGGCGTCGTCACGCAGGACACCTCGCTGCTGCATCGTTCCGTGCGCGACAACATCACCTACGGCCGCCCCGACGCGACCGAGGAGATGATGCTGGAGGCCGCCCGCAGGGCGGAGATCGACGGCTTCATCCAGGGCCTGCGTGACCCGAAGGGTCGCCAGGGCTATGACGCGCATGTCGGCGAACGCGGCGTGAAGCTCTCCGGCGGCCAGCGGCAGCGCGTCGCGATCGCCCGCGTCATGCTCAAGGACGCGCCGATCCTGATCCTCGACGAGGCGACCTCGGCGCTCGATTCCGAGGTCGAGGCGGCGATCCAGGAGAACCTCTACCGCCTGATGGAGGGCAAGACCGTGATCGCGATCGCGCATCGCCTCTCCACCATCGCGGCGATGGACCGGCTGATCGTCATGGACAAGGGCTGCATCGTCGAGGACGGCACGCACGACCAGCTCGTCGCGCAGGGCGGCCTCTACGCCCAGCTCTGGCAGCGCCAGTCCGGCGGCTTCCTGCTGCACGAGGACGGGCCGGAGGAAGAAGGCAAGGTCGAGGCGGCGGCGGAGTAGGGCAGTCACCACCGACCCTCACCCGGCCTCCGCTCCGCTTGGCCACCCTCTCCCCGAGGGGGAGAGGAGTTCTAAGACCGTCGCGGCTAGTCGCCATTCCAGATGGCGCAGACGACCGCGAACCTCCTCTCCCTCTCGGGGAGAGGGTGGCCAAGCGGAGCGGAGGCCGGGTGAGGGGGCGGCGCCTCGGTCAGTTGCTCCGCCCCATTACATTTTCTCCATCCTGACAACAGGGGGGGATGTCCGGCCGGGGGCAGGGGACTACATTAGGGGCAGATGAACGATTCCAAGACCCTACAGGACCGCCTCTACTCCCCCTACGAGAACGTGGTCGACGCCTTCGCCGATACGGATCGGCCGGTGCTGCCGCGCGATGCGTGGCAGTTCATTCTGTTCTTCGCCCGCCAGGCGAAGCTGCCCTTCGTGCTGCTGCTCATCGCCGGCGGCCTGTCGGGCGCGGTCGACGCCGCGCTCTACTGGTCGGTCGGCTGGCTGATCGACCTGCTCGACGCGGCCAACCCGGCGACGCTGATCGCCGACTACTGGCCGCATCTTGCCGCTTTCCTGTTCCTGATCCTGGTCATCCGCGCGGTGGTGATGATCGGCAACGCGGTCGTCGAGCAGCAGATCGTCGTGCCGAATTTCTACCAGCTCGTGCGCTGGCAGGCGTTCCGTCGCGTGATGGACCAGCCCTACGAGTTCTACCAGAACGACTTCGCCGGCCGCATCGCCACCAAGATCCTGCAGGGCGGCGAGGCGACGGGCGATTTCATCGTCTCCTCGCTGCAGACGGTGTGGAGCTTCCTCACCTTTCTGATCCTCGCCGCCACGATCCTCGGCGCGCTCGATCCCGTTATGGGCGTGGTGCTGGCCGTCTGGGTCGCAGGCTATCTCTGGGCTGCATACCACCTGCTGCCGCCTCTCAGGCAGGCAGGCCGCCGCACGGCGGACGAGCGCTCGATCGTCAACGGCCGCATCGTCGACGCCTTCACCAACATCATGGCGGTGAAGCTGTTCGATTCGGGCGGCCGCGAGCATAATTATGTGCGCGAAGGCATGCAGCGCTACCTCGACGCGGTGAAGCAGCTCACCCGCTCGATCACCACCGTGCGGGCCGCTGTCGCCTTGCTCAACGGTTTCATGATGGCGGGCGTCGCGGTGCTGGCCGTCAACAAGTGGATGGGCGGTGCCGCCACCACGGGCGAGGTGGCCGCGGCGCTGGGCCTCGTGTTCCGGCTCAACCAGATGTCGGGCTACATGATGTTCAACATCAACGGCCTGATCCGCAACTTCGCCACCGTGCAGGACGCGACGACGGTGATCTCCGTCGAGCCCGGCATCAAGGACGCGCCCGACGCGACAGTGATGCCGCGCGCCAAGGGTGACCTCGTCTTCGACGACGTCTCCTTCCACTACGGCAAGAAGAGCGGGATCATCTCTAACCTCGACCTGCACATTCGGCCCGGCGAACGGGTGGCGCTGGTCGGCCCGTCGGGTGCGGGCAAGACGACGCTGGTCAACCTGGCGCTCCGGCTGTTCGACGTCGAGAGCGGCCGCATCCTGCTCGACGGCCGCGACATCCGCTCCGTCACTCAAGCCTCGCTGCGCGCCCAGTTCGGCGTCGTCAGCCAGGACGCGATGCTGATGCACCGCTCGATCCGCGACAACATCGCCTACGGCAAGCCGGATGCGACCGAGGAAGAGATCATCGCCGCGGCGAAGAAGGCGTCGGCACACGACTTCATCGTCAACGTGTCCGATCCCAAGGGCCGCAAGGGTTACGACGCCCATGTCGGCGAGCGCGGCGTGAAGCTGTCAGGCGGCCAGCGGCAGCGCATCGCGATCGCGCGCATGATGCTGAAGAACGCGCCGATCCTCATCCTCGACGAGGCGACCTCGGCGCTCGATTCGGAGATCGAGGCCGCGATCCAGGAGAATCTCTACACGATGATGGAGGGCAAGACCGTGCTCGCCATCGCGCACCGACTGTCGACCATTGCCGCGCTCGACCGCCTCGTTGTCATCGACAAGGGGCGCATCGTCGAAGAGGGCACGCATGAGAGCCTGATCGCCAAGGGCGGGCTCTACGCCAAGCTGTGGGAGCGCCAGTCGGGCGGCTTCCTCGCTGATCGGCTCGCCGCGGAGTAGCCGCCGATGGCGCTGCGCCTGCCCGGCCGCATCACCGTCGAGCGCGCCTCCAGCGCCACGGGTCTGCAGCCGGTCGAGCACGAGATCCTCGGCGAGATGGCGAATTCGCTCGGCCAGGCCGGGCGCAAGGTCGAGCAGGCGCTGGCGAAGCTCGCCGAGGACGAGGCCGGCCTCGAAGGCGAGGCGCGCGAAAAGCGGCTTCGCGCCGTCGCCGCCGCCGTGCAGGCCTACTTCATCCAGCGCGAACTCTGCGGCATGCGCCGCCACGACGACGTCATCCGCGAGATGGGCATCCCGCGCCGCGTGCTGGCAAGGCTGGGCGCCCGATAGCTGCGCCTTACTTCGACATGAAAATCTGGCAGGCGCCCGATACGCCGATTTCTCCGGCGCTCTTGTATTTCTTGGCTCCGGCCCGGCACGACGCCATCGCGCGTTCCTCCGCGGCTTTGGCGCTCGCTGCATTGAGCGCCGTGGCGCAGACGCTCGATCCGTAGAAATAGTCGATCGGCGTAGAGGCGAAGGCCGAGTGGCCCGAGGCGGCGACGTACTGCTGTACATCTTCCCGCATCCGCCGCTCATCTCCCGCGTATAGAGAACCCTGCGACGTGCGTTGCCTTCGCTGCCGGCGAGCCCCGCGGATGTCGCCTTGGCGGGTTTCTTGGACTTGGCGTAAGCAGACGTCCGCTCGGTCTTCTTGGGTTCCTCCTTGGCCAGCGCGCCGCCTACTTGCGCATCGACAAATATCGTCGAGAGCAGAGCAAGTGCGAAGATCCGTAGTTTTGTCATGCGTTTATCCCCCAACTCGGCAGCGGCACCTTGCTGCCGCCTGAACTTCCGATTGCCGCCCGCCTATTGCCGGCAACCTGAAATGTTACCCAGAAGTTCATTACTGTCCATACGATCTCGAACGTGCCTTTGACGTCAGGTGAGTTGCATTCTGCCGATCCCCGCCGCGCACTTCTCGATCATTGGTTTGAGCTGTCGAATACTGCCGTCTGCCGGGCGGCGGGTGGGGCTGCCGGGAGGGATGAACGCGTCACTTCCCCGTCGTTCGCAGACAGTGCGCGCGGCCCCCGCGACAAACTGCCCACCGCCTGCGCGGGCGTCTGGACAAGGCCTGATGCGACGCATAGAAACCTCGCCACAATATTGCCCGACTCCGAGCCGGGAGACGCCGCGTGTTTGGGCGTCTGATGGTGCCGGGTCCAGCCTTTTAGGCAGTGCGAGACAAAAGGAAGATTGTCACGTGAGCGCGACCGAATCAGCCGATCCCAATCGCCGCGATTTCCTGTTCATTGCCACCGGTGCCGCGGGCGCCGTCGGCGTGGCGGGCCTCGCCTGGCCGTTCATCGACCAGATGCGCCCGGACGCCTCGACGCTCGCGCTCGCCACGATCGAGGTGGACGTCTCGGCGATCGAGCCCGGCATGTCGGTGACGGCCAAGTGGCGCGGCAAGCCGGTGTTCATCCGCAACCGCACCACTGAGGAAGTCGAGGCCGCCAAGGCGGTGAAGCTCGAGGAGCTCAAGGACCCGGTCGCGCGCAACGCCAATATCGGCGCCGACGCGCCCGCCACCGACATCGACCGCTCGGCGGGCGAGGGCAAGGAGAACTGGATCGTCATGATCGGCTCCTGCACCCATCTCGGCTGCGTGCCGCTCGGCCAGCAGGGCGATTTCGGCGGCTGGTTCTGCCCGTGCCATGGCTCGCACTACGACACGGCCGGCCGCATCCGCAAAGGCCCGGCGCCTGAGAACCTCGCGGTTCCGGTGTTCGAGTTCCTCTCGGATACGAAGATCAAGATCGGTTGAGGGGGAGCATTCCGATGAGCGGTGGACACTCGACCTATACGCCCAGCTCGGGCCTCGGACGCTGGATCGACCAGCGCATGCCGCTGCCGCGGCTGATCTACGATTCCTTCGTGGCCTATCCGGTGCCGCGCAACCTGAACTACGCCTACACCTTCGGCGGCATCCTCTCGATCATGCTGGTGGCGCAGATCATCACCGGCGTGGTGCTGGCCATGCACTATGCGGCCGACACGACGCTCGCCTTCGGCTCGGTCGAGAAGATCATGCGCGACGTCAATTCCGGCTGGCTGCTGCGCTACCTGCACGCCAACGGCGCATCGTTCTTCTTCATCGCCGTCTACGTCCACATCATGCGCGGTCTCTACTACGGCTCCTACAAGGCGCCGCGCGAGCTGCTCTGGATCCTGGGCTGCATCATCTATCTCCTGATGATGGCGACCGGCTTCATGGGCTACGTGCTGCCGTGGGGCCAGATGTCGTTCTGGGGCGCCACCGTCATCACCGGCTTCTTCACCGCCATCCCGCTCGTCGGCGACTGGATCCAGCAACTGCTGCTCGGCGGTTTCGCGGTCGACAATCCGACGCTGAACCGCTTCTTCGCGCTGCATTACCTCCTGCCGTTCATGATCGCGGGCGTCGTGGTGCTGCACGTCTGGGCGCTGCACGTCACCGGCCAGACCAACCCGACCGGCATCGAGGTGAAGTCGAAGACCGACACGGTTCCGTTCACGCCGCACGCGACCATCAAGGACGCGTTCGCGATGATCGTGTTCCTCGCCGTCTTCGCCTACTTCGTGTTCTACATCCCGAACTTCCTCGGCCACCCGGACAACTACACCGAGGCCAATCCGCTGAAGACGCCCGCCCACATCGTGCCGGAATGGGTACTACCTGCCGTTCTACGCGATCCTGCGCGCGATCACCTTCAACATCGGCCCGATCGACTCCAAGCTCGGCGGCGTGCTGGCGATGTTCGGCTCGATCGCGGTGCTGTTCTTCGTGCCCTGGCTCGACACCTCCAAGGTCCGCTCGGCGGTCTACCGGCCCTGGTACAAGCTGTTCTTCTGGCTGTTCGTGATCAACGCCATCCTGCTCGGCTGGCTTGGCTCGCGTCCTGCAGAGGGTGTCTACGTGATCATGTCGCAGATCGGCACGCTCTACTATTTCGGCTTCTTCCTGGTCATCATGCCGGTGCTCGGCCTCATCGAGACGCCGCGCAAGATGCCGAACTCGATCACGGAAGCGGTGCTCGAGAAGAACAAGGGCGCGGCCTCCGCGCAGCCGGTGGGCGCCGCCGCCGCGCCGGAAACCAAAGGCTGAACCGTGGCTCGCAAGGGATTTTTTGAGATGAAGAAGTTCCTCATCGGTGCGGCGGCTGCAGCCTTCGGTCTCACCGCGCACCTCGCGCTCGCGATCGGCGCGGAAGAGGCCGGCCACAATGCCGCCGAGCCGACCCACTTCCCGATCAAGAAGCCGGTGGAGATGGACTGGTCGTTCGCCGGCCCCTTCGGCACCTACGACAAGGGCCAGCTCCAGCGCGGCCTCAAGGTCTACAAGGAAGTCTGCGCCGCCTGCCACTCGATGAAGAGGGTGCCCTTCCGCGCACTCGAAGAGCTCGGCTACAACGAGGCCCAGGTCAAGGCCTTCGCCGCTGAATACGAGGTGCAGGACGGCCCGAACGCCGACGGCGAGATGTTCACGCGCCCCGGTATTCCGTCCGACTATTTCCCGTCGCCGTTCCCGAACGACGAGGCGGCGGCAGCCTCCAACGGCGGCGCCGTTCCACCGGACTTTTCGCTGATCGCCAAGGCGCGTGCCGTCGAGCGCGGCTTCCCGACCTTCGTCTTCGATATCTTCACGCAGTATGCGGAGAGCGGCCCGGACTACATCCACGCCCTGCTCACCGGCTACGACGAGACGCCGCCCGAAGGCATGGAGATCGCCGAGGGCACGCACTACAACCCGTATTTCATCGCCGGCAAGTCGCTCGCCATGCCGAAGCCGATCAACGACGACGCCGTCACCTATGACGACGGCGCGCCGCAGACGGTCGACCAGTATTCGCGCGACGTGTCCGCCTTCCTGATGTGGGCCGCCGAGCCGCACCTCGAGGCGCGTAAGCAGACCGGCTTCAACGTCATGGTGTTCCTCGTCCTCTTCGCCGGCCTCGTCTACATGACAAAGCGCAAGATCTGGGCCGCGGTGCCGCACTGATCCCGACCGGATCGGACATGAGACAGGGGCGCCCATGTGGCGCCCTTTGCTTTTGGAGCGCATGATCGCGCGACGACGGGGCAGGGAGCAGTGAAGCGACCATGGCAGTGTTCATCTCGCTCCTGCTCTTCCTGTTCGGCGCTTCGGTCGCCAGCTTCGCGGGGCTTGCCGCGCACCGGCTGCGCGCCCGCCCTGCCGGCTGGTCCGCATGGGCGGCACTGTCCGGCCGCTCGCAGTGCGACGGCTGCGGGGCGCAGCTGACGGCGCTCGAACTCGTTCCCGTACTCGGATGGCTGCTCGCGCGCGGCCGCTGCGCGCGCTGCGGCTACCGCGTGCCGGCGATCTATCCCGCCTCGGAGGCCTTGGCCGGAGGAGGGCTGGTCGCGATCCTGCTTGTCGGCGGTCCGGCCGCCGTCGCGATCGCGCTGCCGGCCTTCGTGCTCCTCGTCGTCCTTGGCGTGGTATTCCTTGCCTTGCAGGGTGGCGGTTGATACCGACTATGCAATCCTGCCCTCAACGGACCATCGCCCGCGCATGAACTCCACGCTCGAACAGACGCTTCTGTCCGCGATCCGCACGATCCCGGACTATCCGAAGCCCGGCATTCTTTTCCGCGACATCACCACGCTGCTCGGCAATGCGCGCGCCTTCCGTCGCGCGGTCGACGAGCTGGTGCATCCCTACTCGGGAACCGGTGTTTCCAAGATCGCCGGCATCGAGGCGCGCGGCTTCATCCTTGGCGGCGCCATGGCGCACCAGCTGTCGGCAGGCTTCGTCCCCATCCGCAAGAAGGGCAAGCTGCCGCACACCACCGTGCGCGTCGCCTATTCGCTGGAATACGGCGTTGACGAGATGGAGATGCACACCGACGCCGTCCAGCCCGGCGAGAAGGTCATCCTGGTCGACGACCTGATCGCCACCGGCGGCACGGCGGAAGGCGCGGTGAAGCTGCTGAAGCAGATGGGCGCGGACATCGTCGCCGCCTGCTTCGTCATAGACCTGCCCGACCTCGGCGGTCGCAAGAAGCTTGAGGCGCTCGGCGTCAACGTCCGCACGCTGGTGTCGTTCGAGGGGCATTGACGGACTACAGAGGTCTTCGGATTTCTAGGCCAGGGCGCACCGTCATGATCCACACCCTTGCCATCGCCGGCTACCGCTCGATCCGGAACCTCGTGCTGCCGCTTGAGCAGCTTACCGTCGTCACCGGCCGCAACGGCACCGGCAAGTCGAGCTTCTACAAGGCGCTGCGGCTGCTTGCCGATGTCGCGCAGGGCAATGTCATTTCCTCGCTCGCAGCCGAGGGAGGGCTCCCCTCGACCCTGTGGGCGGGGCCCGAGCAGTTCTCGCGCGGCATGCGTCAAGGCGTCCACGCGATACAGGGCACGAGCCGCAAGAACCCGGTCAGTTTGAAGCTCGGCTTCGCCTCGGACGACTATGGCTACGCCATCGACCTCGGCCTGCCGATCCCGTCGGCCTCGATGTTCAACCTCGATCCGGAGATCAAGGCGGAGGCGGTCTGGGCGGGCGAGGTACTGAGTCGCCGCAATGCCTTTGCGACACGCTCCGGCCCCGGCGTCACGGTGTTGGACGAGTCGGGCCGGCGCTCGACGCTGACCAGCCTGCTTGCGCCTTTCGACAGCATGATGACGCATGCCGCCGACCCGCGCGGTCTGCCGGAACTGCTGCTGCTGCGCGAGCGCATGCGCGCCTGGCGGTTCTACGATCACTTCCGCACCGATCCGGATGCCCCTGCGCGCGCTGCGCGGGCGGGAACGCGCACGACCGCCCTCAGCGCCGACGGCTCGGACCTCGCCGCAGCCCTGCAGACCATCCGCGAAATCGGCGATACGCGGGGGCTGCACCACGCCGTGGAGGACGCGTTCGCCGGTGCCGACGTGCGGATCGAGGAGGCCGGCGGCCGGTTCGAGCTGCTGATGGGCCAGCACGGCCTGCTGCGCCCCTTGCGAGCCTCGGAACTGTCCGACGGGACGTTGCGCTACCTCTTGCTGCTCGCCGCCCTCCTGACGCCGCGGCCGCCCGGCCTGATGGTTCTGAACGAGCCTGAGACCAGCCTCCACACCGACCTCCTGCCACCGCTTGCAAGGCTGATTGGGGAAGCATCCAAGACCTGCCAGATCGTCGTGGTGACGCACGACGCCACGCTCGCCGAAGCTCTGAACGAGGCCGGCGCGCTCCGCCACGACTTCACCAAGTCGCTCGGCGAGACCGTGGTCGATGTGGAGGAACGCCCCGGCTGGGCGTGGCCGGAGAGATAGGGTCGGATTTGAGGGCAGGGGCCTCCGTCGATGACCCTGCGCGCGCATGCTGTGTATGGTCCTTGCCGGGCCGAGCCGCCTGTCTCGCCCACCCTGCGCGACGCCCCTAATGTGCGATCGTCATCCCGGGCGCCGGAGGCGACCCGGGACCCATTCCTCTCTCCGGTTACACGCCGAAAACGCCCCTCGACCGCAAGAAAAGGATCGGCGCCAACCCGCCAAGGTCAATCGATCCCGGCTGACCTCCGGTCGCCGGGATGACGTCGCGCGAGGGCGAGCGCTGTCTTGTGAGGGCTACAGGCCGTCGGACCTTGCTCTCCGCCATGTGGATAGTTTTCCGCGCCTTGCCCTCGCCAATCCCAAGGTCCGCTCGGCCTCGGAAGCATCGCACCGATTTTTCCATCCACCTGTTTCCAGCCCATGAGACACTGCCTGGGATGAAAGGAGCCGGCGATGGGCTGGAGGGCGAAGGCAGGGAGGGAACAGGCGTTAAAGGCGAGGATCGTCATGCGCCTGTTCTCGATCGCCGACATGGCCGAACAGGCCGCCGGCCGGTCGTTCTGGGTCCGCTGGTGCGTGCTGTGGGCCGCCTGGCAGGCGAATGCGCTGCTCAGCGCCTATGTCGAAGGCACGCTCCGGAACTCCGAGCGCGGAACCTGGACGCCCGTCCCGATGCCGGCCGGCTTCGGCAGCAATCCCTTCGATGCGGAGGACATCGCCGATTCACTCAGGGCATTCGGGCTCTACATGCAGGCCATCGCGGCGCAGCTGTGCCGCCTGTCGTTCCTGCACCGTGGCCAGGCCTCCGACGAGGCTGGCAATGAGGGCGGGCTACACTGCGCCGGCCTTCAGCGCTCGGCTGACTCGGTCGTCTCGCCTGTCGAGCTGCACGACACGTCCTGAGAAGCGCTATCCTTCTCCTCCCGTCGAGAATGCCCAGACCGATCCTGCCTACTTCCGCGAAAAAATGAGCTGCGGTCGACGATCTCGCGCGGCCGTAGGAACCGCGTCTCTCTCCCCGCAAACGGGGAGAGGAAAACGTGCTCAGAATTCGGTCTGCACCAGCACCGAACTGTCGAACTCGATCACCTTGTCACCGGTGCTGTCGAAAGCCTCGGCCTTGATGGTCAGCAGGCGCCAGCCGGGGCGCGAGGCGATCGGGCGGTGGTCGATGCCGGTGCGGGTGAAGGTGATCGTCTCGCCGGCATAGACCGGCTTCAGCCAGCGGAGGTTACGGATGCCGGGGGAGGGGCCGAACACCGGCTTCGGGTCGGGCCCCGCCCAGCGGCGCGGCTCCGTGTCCATCCGCGTCTCGACGTTCTTCTTCATCCACACGGCCGCCGTGTGCCAGCCCGAGGCGCACAGCCGGCCGAAGACACTTCTCTCGGCGGCCTTCTCGTCGAGATGGAAAGGCTGCGGGTCGAATTTCTTCGCAAAATCCTTGATCGCCTGCGGCTCGAACAGGTGGGCGCCGAGAACGGTCGTCTCGCCGATGCCGAAATACTCGTCCAGGCTCATGCGCTCGCCGCCTCCCGCGTCAGGAACATGCCGGTGTTCTCGAGCTCCAGCACCGTTTCGCCGCGCTGGTTCGACATCGTGCTCTTCACCGTGACGAAGCCGAGCCCGGGCTTGGATCTGGATTCGCGCTTGGCGAGCACGGTGCACTGGCCGGTCAGCGTGTCGCCGGCCAGCACCGGCTTCTTCCAGCGGACATATTCGACGCCGGGCGCGCCCTGCGAGGTCGAGTCCAGGAGGAAGCCGTCGCACATCATGCGCATGAACATCGCGCAGGAATGCCAGCCGGACGCCGACAGTCCGCCGAGGATCGACGCCTTGCCGGCCTCCTCGTCGAGATGGAAGGGCTGTGGGTCGAACTCGGAGGCGAATTCGATGATCTCGGCCGCCGTGACGGTCTTCTCGCCGAGCTTGATCGTGCCCCCGACCTCCAGGTCGTCAAAGGTCCAAGTCTTGCCGTTCATCGCGCCGAAACCTGTTCAAGTCGAAACGGTTCTGGACCGATCGCCCGCCGCATGCAAGCACCTGCGAGGTAATTGCTTGTGCCAGGCGAGAGGCCTCACAGCCAGCCCTTGCTGCGGAACCACACGAAGGGGAGGATCGCCGACAGGATCATCAGGCCGAGCGCCATGGGATAGCCGAAGCTCCATCCCAGCTCCGGCATCACCTGGAAGTTCATGCCGTAGATCGAGGCGACGAGCGTCGGCGGCAGGAAGACGACGGCGGCGACGGAGAAGATCTTGATGATCGCGTTCTGCTCGATCGAGATCATGCCGAGCGTCGCATCGAGCAGGAAGTTGATCTTCTGCGACAGGAACGTCGTGTGGTCGGCCAGCGAGACGATATCGCGCGACAGCGTCTTCACGCGGGCGCGTACTCCTTCGTCGTCTTGATCGTGGTCGTGGCATGCGCGAAGAAGCCCGCGAGGCGCTGCAGAGACAGCAGGCTGTCGCGCAGGTTCGAGGCGAGATCCTCCTTCAGCCCGATCGCCTTCAGCAGTTCCTGGAAATCACGGTTGCGGCTCGACGCCTTCTTGGAGCGGGCCTCGAAGATATCGCGCGAGATCCCCTCCACGTCGCGGCTGGCGCGCTCGAGGATGTCGGCGAGCCTGTCGACGATGGCCTCGAGCAGCGTCACCAGGATCGTGTCGCCGCCGCTGCAGCCGGTCGACGCCTTCTCGGCGCGTTGCGGAAAGGTCTTGAACGCACGGGGCTCGTGGTAGCGGATCGTGACCAGCCGTCCGCCGGCGAGGACGAAGGTGACAGGGGCGATCACCGGGGCCTTGCC
Organism: Mesorhizobium sp. J428; assembly: GCF_024699925.1. Taxonomy (NCBI): domain Bacteria; kingdom Pseudomonadati; phylum Pseudomonadota; class Alphaproteobacteria; order Hyphomicrobiales; family Phyllobacteriaceae; genus Mesorhizobium; species Mesorhizobium sp. J428. The sequence goes on along the minus strand of NZ_JAJOMX010000001.1, from coordinate 351,883 downwards.
CTCGACGAAGGCCGGCACCGTGGCCGTCATGAAATAGGCGCCGTCCTCGACATAGAGCCGGCTCGAGATCTCGATCTCTTCCATCTCCTCGCGCGTGGGCAGCAGGAGCCCGAGCCGGGATTCGACCGACTGCTCCTCTTCCTTGGTCGGATTCAGGAGGTCCAGCCATACGGCCTTGTCGACGCGCGGGTCCGCTTCCTCGACACAGACGAGACGGTCGTTTTCCACGACGAAGGTCCGGATCATCGTCATGCCTCCTTCTTCTTGGAGCAGTTCGTGATCGCGCGATGCGGTCGGGTCGGGGGATGGCGTCGGTTCGGCACAGGCCGGCCAAGGCCGGGTGCGGGCATGGCTTAGACCGGCGGATGGAGCTGGTCAACTCATCCGGTAGCCGATGCGACGTGACGCCTATCCGGACCACTTGCCGGCGATGTCTGAAGTCAGCGCCGCACGCCCGGGGTGGTGCACGCTGCGGCCATCCCCGACCACGTAGTCGACGAACCGAAGCCTCAGATGGCCGCGCGCGGCTTCGTAGACGGCCCGGTCCGGGATGATCGTCTCGCGGCCATAGACCATGTCGCGCGGAAGCTGCAGTTCCGGCATCGCGCGGCAGGCGAGTTCCAGGCAGAACAGGCGGTCCGGCTGACCGGCATCGAAATTGAAGTCGAACCTATTGCCGAGTTCGCTGAAGAGCGTCGCGAGCGCGCGCTGTCGCCAGCCGCGCGTGGCGATCCGGGGCCGCAACGTCACCGCGCGGTCCGTGTTGAGCACGACCGACGGCGGCGACAGGTGCACGCCCTTCATGTCTGCCTCGATGAACATGGCTCCGCGACGGATCGCCTCGTGGTGGGGCGCCATGCCGGGATGCGACCACATGCCCAGCGCCTGCAGGTCGCGCTCCGTGCCGAGATAGATCGCGGCGTGCTGGAACAGGCCTGGGATCGTGTGGCCCGACAGCCTGCCTTTCGAACTGACGAAGACGAGATCAAGCGGCTGGAGCCCCGCCACGATCCGTTCCTGGATGCCTGGCTCCGACAGATAGCCGGAGCGCCAGCTGATATGGCCGACGACCTGTCCGACGACCGGGGCGGCGGGTTCGATCATCGCGACCAGCCAGCGCGGCTGTCGCTCCGCCTCGGCGCAGCACCGGCCGGCGTCCGGCTGTGTCTTCGCTGGACCGTGGGCACAGGCGGACAGCAGGGCAAGGACCGCCAGCACCGCTGCCGCGATCACTCCGCGAAACGCGGTCCCCCTCCCGATCAGCAGACCCAATATCACGCCCCGGACGCTCCCGGGACGGTCATACCACTCAGGTGTTGAACTTGAACAGCAGCACGTCGCCGTCCTGGACGACGTATTCCTTGCCTTCGTCGCGCGCCTTGCCGGCCTCCTTGGCGCCCACTTCGCCGCCGAGGGCGATGAAGTCCTCGTAGGCGATCGTCTGGGCGCGAATGAAGCCGCGCTCGAAGTCGGTGTGGATCACGCCGGCGGCCTGCGGCGCCTTGGTGCCCTTCACGATCGTCCAGGCCCGCGTCTCCTTCGGGCCGACGGTGAAGTAGGTGATCAGGTGCAGCAGGTCGTAGCCGGCGCGGATCAGCTTGTCCAAGCCGGGCTCTTCCAGCCCGAGATCGGCCAGGAACTCCTGGGCCTCCTCGTCGGGCAACTGGGCGACCTCCGCTTCGATGGCGGCGGAGATCACGACCACGCGCGCCCCCTGCGCAGCCGCCATCTTCTCCACGGCCTTTGTGTGCTCGTTGCCGGTTGCTGCCTCTTCTTCCGCGACATTGCAGACATAGAGGACGGGATGCGAGGTCAGGAGGTTCAGCCCGAGCAGGATCGGCATCTCGTCGGCGGCCAGCTTGCCCAGCAGCAAGCGGACCGGCTTGCCGTCGTTCAACAGGGCCAGCGCCTGTTCCATGACCGGCAGGACGGCGAGCGCCTCCTTGTCCTTGACGCTGGCGCGCTTGCGGAACTGCACGACGCGCCGTTCCAGGCTCTCGAGGTCGGAGAGCATCAGTTCGGTCTCGACCGTCTCGGCGTCGGCGACCGGGTCGATGCGGCCCTCGACGTGGGTGATGTCGTCGTTTTCGAAGCAGCGCAGAACGTGCACGATCGCGTCGACCTCGCGGATGTTGGCGAGGAACTGGTTGCCGAGACCCTCGCCCTTGGAGGCGCCGCGCACCAGGCCGGCGATGTCGACGAAGGAGATGCGGGTCGGGATGATCTCCTTCGACTTGCCGGCCGCGGCAAGCTTCTTGAGTCGAGGATCAGGCACCGCCACCTCGCCGGTGTTCGGCTCGATGGTGCAGAACGGATAGTTCGCCGCCTGCGCGGCCGCCGTCCGCGTCAGCGCATTGAAAAGGGTGGATTTGCCCACGTTGGGAAGCCCAACGATGCCGCACTTGAAGCCCATGGAGGACAGTCCTGTCAGGAAGCGAGAATTTGGTCAGGGCTATGGGCGAAAGGATCGACGATCGTCAACCCCCGACTGTTGGTTACAATTGCGTGCCGGGTGTTACTCGGAAGGGCCGAGTCTTGCTTGTTTGACGCCCGACTCGCGAAGAACGTCCAGCAGTTCAAACAAAGCGTCGCTGGGCGCGGAGCCCATATCGAGCGAGATGCGTTTCGGTTCAACGATGGCAGAGTGAATGATACCCGACACTCCCCCGTCGCTTACTCGTTCGTCATCGATGTCGAACCAACGATCGAACCATTGCTCGAAACGTGACTGACCGACTGTGTCCTTCTCGAATTCAATCGAGAGAGAATCCCAATGAAAAGGTGCGATTTCCAGGGACAGCTGCCGATAGTCGGCCGTCATCGGAGGGAAGCTTACTCGCATATAGCCAGCAACCACAGTTGCGTGGAACTCTGGCCCGTTCTCAGCCCAATCTACTGCGGCCAGTCCCTTGTAAACGCCATCGATCTCCCCAAACTTGACTTCAGGCCTATTCGGATTAGGCGACTTTGCAGAGAGTCGAGCGATTGCTGGCTCCAATTCCCTCTCGACATACTCGTCGCGGATTTTCTGTATCCGCTCGTGAAGCTGCTCTTGGTTCACGTCACTCCTCCTTACCGAAGAGCTTTTTCAGCATCGCCGCCATCGGGCCGGATTCGGGGGAGCTTGACGGCCGGCTGCTGCGGCCGTGCCTGGCGGATGTGACTGACGCCCTTCGGCTTGCCCGCACCCTCACCCGTCTTGGCCGCCTTTGCGGCGTGGCCGTCGCCCTTCGAGGCGCCCGGCACGGCGAGCGCGAGCTTGTTCATGAAGGAGTTGTCGTCGCCCTTGGCCAGCAGCGGCGCGTGCTCGCCGATCGCGTCCATAAGCGGCTCGAGCCAGGCCTGGTCGGCCTTGGCGAAGTCTCCCAGCACGTAGCCGTGCACGAGTTCCTTCACGCCGGGATGGCCGATGCCGATCCGCACGCGCCGGTAGGCGTTGCCGATGTGCTGGTCGAGCGAGCGGATGCCGTTGTGGCCGCCGGCGCCGCCGCCCACCTTCACCCGCACCTTGCCGGGCGCAAGGTCGAGCTCGTCGTAGAGCACGGCCACATCGGACGGAGAAAGCTTGTAGAACCGCATCGCCTCGCCGACCGACTGGCCGGACAGGTTCATGAAGGTCTGCGGCTTGATGAGGAGCACCTTTTCGCCGCCGAGCGTGCCTTCGGCGACGAGGCCCTGGAACTTCTTCGTCCAGGGAGAAAAGGAATGGCGGCGGGCTATCGCGTCCGCCGCCATGAAGCCGGCATTGTGCCGGTTGTTCTGGGCTGCGCGCCGGGGTTGCCGAGACCTGCGAGGATCAGCATGGCTTGAGCTCCGCCGGCGCGGCCGGATTATTCCTTCGGCGCCGTTTCAGCGGCTTCCTCGCCTGCCTCCGAACGGGCAGCCGACGAACCGGCGATAGTGGCGATCGTGAAGTCGCGGTCGGAGATGACCGGCTTAACGCCCGCCGGCAGCTTTACGGCCGAGATGTGGATCGAATCGCCGATCTCGGTGCCGTCGAGGTCGATGGTGATGAATTCGGGAATCGCGTTCGCGGGAACCGTGAACTCCACCTCGTGGCGCACGATGTTGAGCACGCCGCCACGCTTGATGCCGGGCGAGGTCTCTTCGTTGATGAAGTGGACCGGCACCTGCACCGTCACAACCGTGTCCTTCGAGACGCGGAGGAAGTCGACGTGGAGCGGGTTGTCGGTGACCGGATCGAGCTGGTAGTCCTTCGGCAGGACCTGGATCTTCTTGCCGGCGACATCGATCGTGGCGATCGTCGTCATGAAGCCGCCGCCGTGGATCTTGTAGTACAGCTCTTTGTAGGGGAGCGCGATGGCGAGCGGGGGCTGCTTGTCGCCATAGATGACTGCGGGTATCTGGCCATTGCGGCGAGCTTCACGGGCGGACCCCTTACCGACCTTCTCGCGTGCATCGGCCTTGAGCTCGTACGTATCGTGGCTCATGGTCGTTCCTTTCGGTTGTATGGAGCGCTTCCGGTCCGGCTCGCGGCCTTGTCCGGAAACGTCGAAAGCCGCCTTATGGGCGGCCCTCCGCCGCGTTGCCTCCAAGGGTGTCTACGCGGGTGGCGGCTCTATAGCGGAAGGGCCCGAACCGCGCAACCCGCAAGGACGGCCACCTTACGCGGCGATCCGCGTCAGTCCGGCGCGCGTGTTCGTGATCATCAGCGCGGCTCGCGCGGCCTCGCGGCCCTTCTCGACGAAGTGGCTGCTGTAGATCGCCCGGTGATGCTCGGTCTCCTGATAGTGGTGCGGCGTCAGCGAGACGGACAGGACAGGCACGCCGGTGTCCAGTCCCGCGCGCATCAGCCCGTCGACCACCGCCTGGGCGACGAAGTCGTGGCGGTAGATACCGCCGTCGACGACAAAGGCTGCCGCGGCTACCGCGCCATATCTGCCGGTCGCGGCGAGGTCGCGTGCAAGCAGCGGCAGTTCGAAGGCGCCGGGCACGTCGTAGACGTCGACCTTGTCGGCGGGGATGAGTTCGAGAAAGCCGTCGAGCGCCCTGTCGACGATCTCGGCATGCCAGTTGGCCTTGACGAAGGCATAGCGGGTGGGTGTCATCGTGATCTCCTTCGGTTGCGACACGTCACCCAAGGCGATCACGCGCAGGACGGTCCCGCGTGGGTCCGCCGCTGCCCGTTCTCTTCCATCCGGACTGTAACCGTCGGCTCAGGCATCGCACCTGATCTGCTGACCCTTCATATCGAAGGCGCTCGCGGGCTCGCGACTTCCGCCGCATACCGCCGGTGGGGAGTTTCGCCCCGCCCTGAGAACGCAGGCACGATAGGAGAAGCGGGCCGGCGTGGCAACGGGCAGCAAAAAGACCCGCCGTCATTTGCGACGGCGGGCGAGTGAGGCTCGGACAAGGGCAGGGCCCGCCCTCGAATTGCTTCGCCTACAGGCTCCAGGTTTCGCGCGTGCGCCGCCAGTCGGCCCGGGCTGTTTCTTCCAGGCCGAGGATGTCCTCACGCGTGAGGCCGATGTCGCGCAGCAGTCGGTCGTCCTTTTTCGCGAGAAGGTCGCGCAGCGCGCGCGTGAGGGTTGCGCCGTTGCGAGAGGCGGGCTGCTCGACAGTGGCCGGAAGCCCGGCGGCATCGAAGTATGCAGTGGTCATGGTCGTGTACTCGGTGTTCAGATAGGGGAGATAAGCGTCTCGTTGACATTCGACAAACGAATTGCTGTGATACCAGCCATGAGCTCAGCGAATGCCTTGATATGACTCTTCACCTGGATGGCGATCTGCTGCGGACATTCCTCGCGGTTGCGGACAGCGGCAACTTCACCCACGCCGCGACGCGCGTGGGGCGCACACAGTCGGCCGTGTCGATGCAGATCAAACGCCTCGAGGAGGCGGTCGATGCGGTTCTGTTCGAACGGGGCGCTCGCGGTGTGACGCTGACCAACAAGGGGAGCCAACTGCTCGGCAATGCGCGCCGCATCGTTGCGCTCTTCGAAGAAACCGCGGCGCTTTTCGACGCGACTGCCCTCGAGGGCAAGGTGAGTATCGGAATCCATCAGGAGTATGCGGAAGAGCGTCTGGCGAACGCACTCCACGCATTCGACCGTCGCCACCCTGGCGTCGAGATTACGGTGCGCTGCGGAACGTCCGAGGAAAACCTGGCCCGCGTCCAGTCGGGCGATCTCGATCTTGCGGTGATCTTCGACTGGCAAGGGCATTCGGATGGCGAGGTTCTCATGGTCGATCCAACAGTATGGGTGACGTCGGAAAAACACCTGACGCATGAGCGGAGGCCTGTGCCGGTCGCATTGTTCCGCGACTCGGCGTGGTCCCGCGACTTCGCGATCCCGTCGCTCGAGAGTTGCGGCGTCGACTATCGGGTCGCCTTCCTAAGCGCGGTCAAAGGCGGCCTCAGATTGGCAGTGACCTCAGGCCTTGCCATCTCGCCGATCTCCCGAAGCGATATTCCGCCCGGATGCCGCGAACTGACAGCTGGTGAAGGTTTTGCGGTGGTGGACCACTCCAACGTGGTGCTCGTTATCAACCCATCGTCGCGTAGCGCTGCGGTCGCCGGCATGGCCGAGGCGATCCGCGAGGCATTCTCGACCTTCGCGCAGCCGGCAGCGTCCGCAGCTTGAACTCGATCATTTCGATTGACGCGGGTTCGCGGCGGGGTAATCTCGCCTCCATCGGGGGCATGGGTGGACTCCCCGCAAAGGCCTTGGCCCAAGTTCCGCCTTCGCATTGTTGCGGAGGAAACCATGCCTCGAACGATTTCCGCGGCCGCGCTGGCGCGGCTGATCGGCTCTCCCGGTAGTCCTGTCATCATCGACGTGCGGCGAGACACCGCGTTTCAACAGGCAACGTCGCGCATTCCGACCGCCCACTGGCGGTCGCATCTGTCACCGGAAACCTGGCTCGGAGCGTTTGGTCCCGGCCGCTCCTTCGTCGTCTACTGCGTGCACGGCCACAATGTCAGCGAGATCGCCGCGGCGAAGATGCGGTCGCTCGGTGTCGACGTGTCGGTGCTGGAGGGCGGCATCGAAGCCTATGTCGCGCTCGGCGAGCCGGTGGTCGCGGATGTGCAGGGCATACCGAAGGGACTGGAGGTGCCGAGCGTATGGGTGACGCGCCAAAGGCCGAAAGTTGACCGCGTCGCCTGCCCGTGGCTGATACGCCGTTTCGTCGACCCGTTTGCGGTCTTCCACTATGTCGCGCCGGAATGGGTCCGTGACGTCGCGGACGAAATCGGCGCGATACCGTTCGACGTTGACGGAGTCGTCTATTCGCATCGCGGTGAAACGTGCAGCTTCGACACGATGCTCGACGAGTTCGGGCTCGATACACCCGCACTACGGAAGGTAGCGCGGATCGTGCGTGGCGCCGACACAGCGAGGCTGGACCTCGAGCCGCAGGCAGCGGGGATGCTTGCAATCCTGCTCGGCCTGTCTGCAATGGAGGCCGACGATCTGAAGCAGCTGGACCTCGCACTTCCTGTGTTCGACGCACTCTATGCCTGGTGCCGCTATGCGGCCTCCGAGACCCACAACTGGCCCGCCGGAGCAAACCGCAGATGACCGATGCCACCAATTCGGCGAACGGACCGACTTTTGCGGAAACCATCCGCGTCTTTGCCCGCATCGGGCTGCTCTCCTTCGGCGGTCCGGCCGGCCAGATCGCGCTGATGCACCGTATCCTCGTTGACGAGAAGAAATGGCTCGACGAGGCGCGGTTCCTGCATGCACTCAACTACTGCATGCTGTTGCCAGGGCCGGAGGCGATGCAACTCGCCACCTATGCCGGCTGGCTGCTGCACGGGATCAGGGGCGGGCTTGTAGCAGGCATCCTCTTCGTGCTGCCGGGGGCGATCGTGCTCACGGCGCTGTCGAGCCTCTATCTGTTGCTGGGGGACATCCATGTCGTCCAGGGACTGCTGTTCGGGCTCAAGGCGGCGGTGCTGGCGGTCGTGCTGGAGGCGCTGGTCAAGGTCTCCCGGCGGGCGCTGACCGGCCGGCCGATGGTGGTGATCGCGATCCTCGCCTTCATCGCGATCGCCCTGCTCAAGCTACCGTTCCCTGTCATCATCGTCGGCGCGGCCTTGATCGGCGCAGCACTTCATCTTGCCGGGCGGGGCGGAGCGCCGAAAGCGGCAGGGCTTGCCATTGCCAAGGAGGACATGCCGGAATGGACGCGCCCCAGCCTTGCCCGGTTCGCCTCCACGCTCGCCATCTGGCTTGCACTCTGGTTTGGTCCGCTCCTGCTTCTCCAGGCAGCGCTCGGAAGCCAGAACGTGTTTGCGCGCGAAGGGTCGTTCTTTTCGGTCATGGCGGCGGTGACTTTTGGCGGGGCCTACGCGGTGCTCGCGTGGGTCGCGCAGCAGGCCGTCGAGGTCTATGGCTGGCTCCGGCCGGACGAGATGCTGACCGGACTCGGGCTCGCCGAGACCACGCCCGGGCCGCTGATCCTCGTCCTCGTCTTCGTCGGCTTCCTCGGTGGGGCCAGGCAGTCCGGGCTGGAGCCGCTCGCCGGCGGCCTCGCGGGTGCGGCGGTGACGCTCTGGTTCACCTTCGTGCCGTGCTTCCTGTGGATCTTTGTCGGCGCACCCTATGTCGAGACGGTGCGCAGCATCGCCTGGCTTTCCGCCGCGCTCGGAGCGGTGACCGCGGCCGTGGTCGGCATCATCGCCAATCTCGCGCTGTGGTTTGCACTGCATGTGCTTTTCGCACGGGTGGGCGACGTCGTGGCCGGTCCGTTCTCGCTCCCGGTTCCCGATCTCTCCAGTCTCGATCCCTGGGCCGTGCTCATCGCCGCCGCTTCGGCTGTCGCTCTGTTCCGCTTCCACGCCAACATGCTTGTGGTGCTGGCCGGCGCGATGGCCGCGGGCGTGGCGGTGAGGCTGATCGCGGTCTGACGGAGGGCCTACGCGCGAGCGCGGCCGTCCAGATTTGGAGGGCCGTCGTCCGAAGGACGATACTCGCGGTGGATGCCTTTGCCGGCCCGTTTGGCCGCGTAGAGCGCTTCGTCGGCCGAGGCGAGCAGTATCGCGGGGTCGAGACCGTCGTCGGGAGCATAGGCGCTGCCGATGCTGACGCCCAGCTGGACGGTGTCGCCGATGCCGATCTCGAACGGCCGCGAGATCGTCGCGATCAGCCGTTTCGCCACGAATGCCGTCTCCTCCCGGCCGGTGAGCGGCAAGATGACGGAGAACTCGTCGCCGCCGTTGCGGGAGGCGTGGTCGTCGGGCCGCAGGGCGTGGCGAATACGCTCGGCGACCGCCTTGAGCAGAACGTCGCCCGCGGTGTGGCCGTGGCGGTCATTGACGGCCTTGAAGCCGTCGAGATCGAGATACAGCAGCGAGAACCCTTCGCCATCGATCCGGCGTTCAAGGCGAGCGCACATGTCGGCCAGCTTCTCGTCGAGCGCCATGCGGTTCTGCAGGCCGGTCAGCGCGTCTGTCATCGCCAGCCGGCGCGTGACCTTCTCGGCGCGGATCATTCGCACCAGTATGTCGTGGTTCTGGAACATGATGACGTGCATGCCGACCACCCAGAGCGGGAGGATGATCGCAAGTGACCCGATACCCGGATAGGGCGCGTTCAGGGATGCAATTGCGAAAGGTATGCAGCAGATCACCATGATAAGGCTGGCGAAACGCGGCGTTGGCGCATTGCGCGACGACATCGCTCCGACCGCGCCGGCCGTGTTCACCGAGGCGATGATGGCCAGCACCGGTTCGCCGCTGGTCATGCAGGCATAGGACCCGGCGCCGAACACGACCGTCCACAGTGCGCCGAGAGTGAGAAGGGCGGGAACATAGTCCTCGCGCCGGCGCCCCGGCGTCTGCTCCGCATGGGAGATGACTGCCAGCCGGACCGCGACGATCACGATCTCGGTGACGAGCCATACAATGGGCCACCAGGCGCCGGTCATGAAATAGGCAACAGTCGCCGTGGCTATGACCACGGCGGTTCCGACCAGAAGGGCTCCCTTCCGATCCATGATCGACTGGATCAGTCTTCCGCGCAGCTCGTCGGAATCGGGCTGCCCGCTGGAACTCAGCCAGTAGAAGATCCTCGCCAAGGGTCCCGAAGCCAACGAGGTCTTCGCGTGGCTGCGCTGATCCTGGGATACCGCACTGTCGAGACGCGACATGGTCTATGTCTACCATGCCGACCTTAAGGCATGGAATTACGAAATGGTCGGATTTTAGCGAAAGCGTCCCGGTTCAGTCGAACAGGCTGGAGACGGATTCCTCGGTCGCAGTGCGCGAGATGGCCTCGCCGATCAGGTCGGCGATTGAAACCACGCGGATATTGTGGGCGGCCTCGACGCTCGCTGTCGGCTGGATCGAATCGGTGATCACCAGCTCCTTGAGCTTGGAAGAGGTGATGCGCGCGACGGCGCCGCCGGAGAGGACGCCGTGTGTGATGTAGGCGGTGACGCTGGTCGCGCCATTCGCGAGCAGGGCATCGGCAGCGTTGCAGAGCGTGCCGCCCGAATCGACGATGTCGTCGAGCAGAAGGCAGTCCTTGCCCTCGACGTCACCGATGATGTTCATCACCTCCGATTCGCCCGGCCGCTCGCGCCGCTTGTCGACGATCGAGAGCTGCGCGTCGATGCGCTTGGCGAGCGCGCGGGCACGCACCACGCCGCCGACATCGGGCGAGACGACCATGACGTTAGAGAGATTGTAGCGGGCCTTCACGTCGCGGGCCATCACGGGCACGGCGAACAGGTTGTCGGTCGGGATGTCGAAGAAGCCCTGGATCTGGCCGGCATGCAGATCAAGCGTGAGCACGCGGTCGACGCCGGCGCGCGTGATCAGGTTGGCGACGAGCTTGGCCGAGATCGGTGTGCGGCCGGAGGCGCGGCGATCCTGCCGCGCATAGCCGAAATAGGGGATGACCGCCGTGATGCGCCGCGCCGAAGATCGGCGGAACGCGTCGATCATGATCAGGAGTTCCATCAGATGGTCATTGGCCGGGAACGAGGTCGACTGCAGCACGAAGACGTCCTGACCGCGCACGTTCTCCTGGATCTCGACGAAGATCTCCTGGTCAGCGAAGCGCCGGACGCTCGCCTTGCCGAGCGAAATGTTCAGGTACCGGGCGACCGCTTCGGCCAGCACCCGGTTGGAGTTGCCCGCGAACAATTTCATGCAGAATCCCTGGCGCTCGTCTCGCTCGGATAATGCGCGCCTTTAAGCGCCAAGCCGGCGCATTTCAAGCCAATAAGGAGATGTGCACACGACAGGTGCCAAAAAAGTCGCAGACGGTTCTCAGCCGGCGCGGGTCGCCAGCCATGCAGCGAACTCGTCCGCCGTGCGATCGGCGATGGCGCGCATGTTGGCTTCCGTCACGTCGACCCAACCCTGGTTCTTGCCTTTGACCCGCTCCTGCCCGGAAAAGCGATGCACCCGATTGCCCGCGGTATCCATCACGTCCCAGACGTAGAAGATGATCGTCTCGCCTTCCTCGGGCGAGGTCGAGAAGAAGCCTTTCAGCGTGTAGGTGGCCGTCGGATCGGCCGAAGTCTGCAGCGCGAAGCGCTTGGACGGCGCACGCGCGGCGAGTTCCGCCGACAACTGCTCGACGGCTTCCGTCGGCGCACCGATCACCGGAGCCAGGCTTACGCGGGCCGGCTCCGTCGTCAGGGCGGCGACCTGTGGCGGGGTGGACGCAGTCTGCGTCGGCTCCACCACGGGAAGCGGCTCCGGAGTGGGCTTGGTGGCGATGCCCATCGTGGGGTCCACACTGGTGCAGGCGGCGCCCGCAAGCGCCGCGATCGCGAGAACGAATGCTGTCAGGCAGCGGTTCATCGCTCCGATCTTACCCTCTACACAGGGCCGTACAGGCCGATACGCACAGTCTAGACCTCATCGCACGATCAAGTCGAGATCATGGCGCGATAGTGGCCGGGGATCACCTTCCGTCGTCAGATAGGTGCGACCCAGCGTCATGGCGGTCTCGGTGTCGGAGTCCATGATGATCATGTGGGCGAACAGCGTCATGTTCGGCGCGATCGGCTCAGGATTGCCGGTGTAGAACATCGGCATGTCCATCCACGACGGCGTGAAGCGCGCGCCCTGCGAGTAGCCGCAGGCGTTGAGGCGATGGCGCGTCATGCCATGCGTCTCCATCACCCTTGCATGCGCGTCGAATACGTCGCCGAAGGTCTTGCCGGGCACCATGGTCTTCTCGACGGCCAGCAGCGCGTCGCGGCAGGCCTCGTAGAGTTCCTGATGGCGCTTCGAGACCTTGCCGACGACAGCCGTCCGCATCATCGCCGCGTGGTAGTGGTGGAACACGCCGGCCCATTCGAGCGTGAGCTGGTCGTTCTTGGTCAGCTTGCGGCGCCCTGCCTTGTAGCGGCACAGGAGCGCGTCCACGCCCGAGCCGATGATGAACTCGTTGGCGGGATAGTCGCCGCCGCCGGCGAAGATCGCGCCCTGCATGGCCGCGAGGATCGCACCCTCGTCGCCGCCCTGCTTGATCAGGGGAAGAGCTGCGTCCAGCGCGTCGTCGGAGAGCGAGGCCGCCTTCTCGATCTTCCTGATCTCGGCCGGGCTCTTCACCACTCGCAGGCGCGAGACGATGCCGGACGCGTCAGAAATCTTGCCGAAGGTCTGCATCTGCTCGTCCAGCCGCCTTCCGTTGAAGGCGGTGAGACCATGCGTGTCGTATTCAATGCCGATGTTGCAACCGAGCAGATCCATGTCGTTCAGGAGGTTGCGTAAGTCGATGGCGGGGTTGGCATTATCGCGGTCGGTCCACAGCACGATGTTCTCGATGATCGAGGTATGCTTGGCCTGGCGCAGATCGGCGGAGCGGGTGAGCAGCACCATCGAGCCGTCGGCCTTCACCACCAGGCACTGGAAGAAGCAGAAGCCGAACGTGTCGTAGCCGGTCAGCCAATACATGCTCTCCTGCGCGAAGAGCAGGATCGCGTCGAGCTTGCGGTCGGCCATCTCCAGGATGAGCCGGTCTCGCCGCGCATCGAATTCGGTGCGTTCGAAATGAAGCGCCATTTATTCTTCTCCAATTACGATCGACGAGATCAACCGGCCGTAGTCCGGCTCGCCGCGATGAGTCGTCCGGCGGTAGGAGTAGAAAAGATCCTCCTCCGCATAGGTGCAGCGATAAAGCGCGTGCGCCTGAACGCCTGCCGACCTCAGGCGGTCGACGGTGTAGGTGTTGAGATCGAACATAGCATGCCCAGCTTTTTGCGACGGCGCGAAGTAGCGTTCGTTCGCGGCGTTGCCGGCAGTGAACCGATCAACGAATTCAGGGCCGACCTCGTAGTTCCGCTGACTGATAGAGGGTCCGAGGACCGCGACGATGCGCTCGCGCCGGGCGCCGAGGGCTTCCATTGCCGAAACCGTGTTCTCCAGCACGCCGGTGAAAGCGCCCTTCCACCCGGCATGGGCCGCGCCGATGACCACCGCTTCAGGATCGGCGAAGAGGACGGGGCCGCAATCGGCGGCCGATGCACTGACCGCGATACCGGGCCGGTTGGTCACCATCGCATCCGCCTTGGGCCGCTCGCCGGCGAACGGCTCGCGCACCGTTACCACGTCGGGCGAATGCACCTGCCAGACGCTCAGCAGATTCCCAGGCTCGACCCCCATCCACTCGGCGACGCGGCGGCGATTCTCCGCCACATGGGCCTTATCGTCGTCGGAGCCGGTGCCGGTGTTCAGGCCGGCATAAATGCCTCCCGACACGCCGCCGGCGCGCGTGAAGAAGCCGTGCCGGATGGACGGCGCGTCAGCAAATTCAAGATGTTCCGACCTGAGCGGGTCGGGGCGCGAACTGTTCTGCATCAACTGCCTTCTGGCGGCTCGGGGTCTGCGGGCACATCGGCGACAGGCTTGTCCCGGCGAGCGGGAAGTTGGGACAGACGATCGGTGCGTGTCAATCTGCGGCTTTCGTCCCGGCCGCCGCTTATGCTCTAAGGCGCCGAACGGCCCGCGAGGAATATGGTGTCGAAATCTCCCATCCGCACGATCGTTAGTGCGCTGAATGACAACCGGGCCGTGCGTGCCTTTAAGAACCGGCGCAACGATCTGGTCGACCGGGCGTTTCGCGGAGCCGGGCATGCCGAACGCGACCGGTTCCTGGAGAGATTCAAGACCGACCGGCAAGCGATTGTATTCGCGATCGCTTTCAACACGCCCTGGGTCATCGACCTGTTGACGGCGAGTTGGATCCGCAACGTCGGCGACGCCACGCTGGTGGTCGTCGACAACTCGTCCAACCCCGCCGCGCGGCAGGCGCATGCGCAGATCTGCCGCGAGCGCGGCATCGCCTATGTCGAGCTGCCGCGTAACCGCGAGTGGCATCCCAACCGGTCGCATGCCATCGCTATGAACTGGATCTACTACAACCTCGTCGACCGGCTGAAGCCGGACATCTTCGGCTTCATCGACCACGACTGCTTTCCGATCGTGCCGGTGAGTGTCACGGAAAGGCTCGAGGGCAGGTCGCTATACGGCAGGATCTGGACCGCCACCCGCGATCCGTCGATCTGGTATTTCTGGGCCGGCTTCGGCTTTTTCCGCTATGGCCTGACTTCCGGGCGACCGATCGATTTCAAGCATGCCTACGAATGGGGCGCGGACACCGGCGGCAAAAATTGGCGTCCGGTCTATTCGGTGGTCGACCGTGCCTCGGTTCGCGAGGCGGGAAGCGAGATGCTGGCGGCGGGCGAAGGTGCGCCGGTCGAGCAGATGCAGGTGCTGGACGGCCGCTTCAACCACATCGGCGCGGCCTCGTGCCGGGCCGACCTGGCGACGGCAGACCGGCGGAAGGCCTTCGCGGACTTCCTGTGGACGAAATACCTTCCCGGACAGCGGCCGCTCGTCAGCCCCTAGGAGAGGAGAAAGGCGCGATCTTCAGGGGCTGGCTGCTGATGGCCAGAACCTTGAACAGCTCGCCCATCTGGTCAGGTGCCGCCAGCCGCTCGACCTCGTTGCGGATCTCCTCGCGCCTTGTCTCGTCGGCGTTGGCGCCAAGGCTGCCGGCACGTTCCAACACGCCCATGGCGAGCAGGAATTCGCCCTGCGGCATTGCGGCCGTCTTCAGTCCGTGGCGTTCGGCCTCGCGCGCCAGCGCCTCGAAATCGACGTGCGAGGTAAGGTCCGCCCCGCCCGGATGGTCGAGCACGGGGTCGTAGGCATGGTGGCGCACCGCTTGCAGCGTATCGCCGAGGCCGGAGGCGAGATGGCCGTAGTCGAAGAACAGGCCAGCGCCGCCGTCGCTCGCGATGCGTTCCGCGATCCCGGCCATCACTGCGCCACGGGCGGGCGCGATCTCGAAGATCGAGCCCTCCGGCGCATCCGCCGATCCCGGCGGCAGGAGCGTGTCGTCCAGCGACGCCATGCCGGCGAAGAAGGCGAGGGTTCCCGCCTCGTCGAGACCCACCATGCGCTCGCGCCAGCCGGCCTGAGTCTTCACGAACTGCCGGACGGGAACCGCGTCGAACAGCTCGTTGCCGACGATGAACAGGGGATGCGGCGGCAGCTCGTCCACCGTCCTTAGCCAGGAGGTGCGCGGCGACGCCTCGCCGAGCGTCCGGCGCTGTACCTCGGCCAGCCGCGGGCTCGCCTCGACGAGGGCGATCTGCGATCCGGATTCAAGCTCCGGCGCCAAGCGCCTGATTGTACGCAGCAAATCCTTCATCAGCGTGCCGCGGCCGGGGCCGATCTCGGCGATCGCGGCGGGCAGGGGGCGTCCGAGCGCCTGCCAGGCCGCGACCAGCCACACGCCGACGATCTCGCCGAACATCTGGCTGATTTCCGGAGCCGTGGTGAAGTCTCCGTCCGCGCCGAACGGCTCGCGGGTCGTATAATAGCCGTCCTGGGGATCAAAGAGGCACATCGCCATGTATTCGGCGACCGAGACCGGGCCATGCGCCGCGATCTGTTCGGCGAGGCGCCGGGCGAGCGGCGTCATCTGGCGGCGGGCTGCTTTGCCGTCACCATCGCCCAGATACCGGCGAGCACCATCGGCAGCGACAGGACCATGCCCATGGTGAGCCAGCCGCCGAGCAGATAGCCGAGCTGCGGGTCCGGCACGCGGAAGAATTCGACCGTGATGCGCGACAGGCCGTAGCCGCAGATGAAGGCGCCGCCGACGAAACCCGGCGTCTTCAGCTTCTTCGGCCTCCAGACCAGCCAGACGAGCACGAGGAAGAGGACGATGCCTTCCAGGCCCGCTTCGTAGAGCTGACTCGGATGGCGCGGCTCCGGGCCGCCATTGGGGAAGACGAACGCCCAGGGCACGTCGGACGGGCGACCCCAGAGCTCCGAGTTGATGAAATTCGTGACGCGCACCAGCCCCAGCCCGACCGGCACGCCGGCGGCGACCACGTCGAACAGGCTCCAGGTGTTGATCCCTCGACGGTGAGAGAACAGGATCATCGCCAGGATCACGCCGAGCAGGCCCCCATGGAAAGACATGCCGCCCTCCCAGATCGCCAGCATATCGAGCGGATTGGCGATGTAGCGGGCGAAATCGTAGAAGAGGATGTAGCCGATGCGCCCGCCGGCGACGACACCGACGGCGGCCCATACGACGAAATCGTCGAGGTGCTCGGGCGTCATGGCCGGCGTGCCGTTCGCCCACAGACGCGGCGTGGAGGCGAGCTTGCGCGAATACCACCAGGCGAACAGGATGCCGACGACATAGCCGAGCCCGTACCAGTGGATGGCGAGCGGCCCGATCGAGATCAGCACCGGATCGATGTCGGGGAAGGGAAGGGCCGCAAGCGGCAGGAGAAGTTCGGTCACGGAAAGCCTGTCGAACCGGTTGCGAAGCGCGGCGGACCTTGGCCGAGGCTCCGGGCGAGGTCAAGGCGGCGGTGCGTCGCCTTGCAAACGGCGGCGCGGCCTCCTAATTGCTTTTCAGCAACGAGGTTTTCCCATGTCCAACGGACCCAACCGCATCCTCGACGAGTTCGCCAAGCTGATGACCGACGCGGCCGGCGCCGCACAGGGCGTCCGCCGCGAGGTGGAGACTGCCTTCCGCTCGCAGGCGGAAAAATGGTTCAACTCGATGGAGATCCCGCAGCGGGAGGAATTCGAGGCGGTGAAGGAGCTTGCGGCGCGGGCGCGGGCGGAGAACGCTTCCCTCCTGAAGCGCATCGATGCACTCGAAGCCCGCATCGCGGTCTTGGAAGGTGCGGAGGCCCCGGCAGCGAGCCGGAAAAGGCCCGCTGCCAAGAAATAATTCGGATCTCTGTCCACAGGCAGCCGCAATGCGAAAAGCGTTGCGGCTGAATCGCTTACCGGTAACGCTGAATCTGCTGCAAGCCGGCTTTCCACATCCTCGCGCAAGCTTCCTGCAAAAAGGGACTAGCGCGCCGACTCTCCATCAATAGACTGAAATTGTTGCATGATTCGGAACACCGAACATGCGCCGGTCCGGGGCGGTCCGGCAGGGGTAGTTTGTTCCTTCCGCTCAGCCGTAGTGCGTTCACCAGTCGCGCGTGCCTCTCCCGGTGGAGCGTGCGGTGGCGCTCCCGTAACGACAGGAAGCCTACGATGAGCCTGCTTGAACTCGATCTCTCCAGAAACCCGCACCCGGTCGACATGATCGAACAGGTCGCGCATGCGAACGACTGGGCCTTCGAGCGAACTGGCGACGACGAGATCGCCATCGCCGTCGCCGGGGACTGGACCGACTACCACGTCTCATTCTCCTGGATGGAGGATTTCGAGGCGCTGCATCTCGCCTGCGCCTTCGACATCAAGGTTCCCGAGAACCGCGTACTCGAGGTGATGCGGTTGCTGTCGATCATCAACGAGCAGATGCTGTTCGGCCATTTCGACCTGTGGGAGCAGGAGGGCGCGATCATGTTCCGCCAGGCCCTGCTTCTCTGCGGTGGCGCGGACCCGACCAGCCAGCAGGTCGAGGTGCTGCTCAATTCGGCGCTCGAGGCATGCGAGACCTATTTCCAGGCCTTCCAGTTCGTCGTCTGGTCGGGCACGAGCGCGCGCGATGCGCTCAACAGCGCCCTGTTCGAGACGCAGGGCAACGCCTGACGCGATGAGTTCGCCTAGGCCGCCGATCACCTACGAGGACTTCGAGCGTGTCGACATCCGTGCCGGCACGATCGTCGAGGCCGAACCTTATCCGGAGGCCAGGAAGCCGGCGATCAAGCTCAGGATCGATTTCGGCCCGGAGATCGGCGTGAAGCGTTCCTCGGCACAGATCACCAAATACTACGCGCCGGAAACGCTGGTCGGCCGGCAGGTATTCGCGGTGGTCAATTTCCCGCCGCGCCAAATCGGCAAGTTCATGTCCGAGGTGCTGACGCTGGGCTTTCCCGACGAGGAAGGCGCGGTCGTGCTTGGCGCGATCGACCGCAAGGTGCCGGACGGCGGACGGCTGTTCTGACCAGACAGCCCCGATTTCCTTAGGCCGGCACTCTCACCACGGCGCGCAGGCCGCCCATCGGGCTGTCGTCGAGCGAGATGTCGCCGCCATGGCTGCGCGCGATGTCGCGGGCGATGGAGAGGCCGAGACCCGTGCCGCTGGCATCCTGATTGCGCGCTTCGTCCAGCCGGACGAAGGGCTTGAAGACGTCCTCGCGCCGGTCGAGCGGGATTCCGGGGCCGTCGTCGTCCACGATCATCGTCAGCGAGCCCCGGCGATGCGTCGCCGTGACGGAGACGTTCTTTGCGTAGCGGAATGCGTTGCCGACGAGGTTGGTGGCGAGCCGCGTGAAGGCGTGCGGGCGCACATGCACCTGCGGCTCGCCGACGAGCGCGATCTTCAGCGTCCTCTTGCGCAGGTTCGCCTCTTCCTTGAGGCGGTCGAACAAAGCGTTGAGGTCGAGCGTGCCGGTATCCTCCGAGGCCTCGCCGCGCGCGAAGGCGAGATAGCCCTCGAGCATGGACTGCATGTCGTCGATGTCCTGGTCGAGCGCGGCGACGTCGGCCTTGGAGCCGGTCAGCGCCAGCTGGAGGCGAAACCGCGTCAGGATGGTGCGCAGGTCGTGGCTGACGCCCGTCAGCATGGCGGTGCGCTGCTCGATCTGGCGCTCGATGCGCTCGCGCATCTGGATGAAGGCGAGGCCGGCGCGCCGCACCTCCTCGGCGCCACGCGGCTGGAAGTCGGCAGGCGGCGAGCGGCCCTTGCCGAACAGGTCGGCCGCCTCGGCCAGCTTCTGGATCGGGCGGATCTGGTTGCGCAGGAACAGGATGGCGATGGTGAGCAGAACCAGCGAGGTGACAACCATCCAGACCACGAAGATGTGGCTGTTGGAGGCGTAGGCCTGGCTTCGCCGGGCAAACACCCTGAGCACCTTGTTTTCAAGCTGGATCCTGACCTCGACGATGCTCGAATTGCCCACCGTGTCGATCCAGAACGGACGGTTGATCTGGCGGGTGATCTCGGTCGACAAGATGCCATCGAGGATCGAGAAGAACGGCTTCGGCCCGGGGGCGGGCAGGGGATCCGGCGGCAGGAGGTCGATCTTGAGCGCCAGACGCTCCTGCGCGATGCGGATGACGTCGGCGTAGTTGTCGCCCGGCGGGTAGGTCTCTATCATGTCGATGATCGCCGCGATATCGCGGACGACGGCCGTCGACAGGCGTTGGGTGACGAGCTGCCAGTGGCGCTCCATGAAGACGAAGGCCACCACGCCCTGCAGCAGGATCATCGGCGCGATGACGATGATGAGCGAGCGGGCATACAGGCCCTTGGGCATGTAGTGGGATACGCGCCGCCACGCCTTGCGCCAGATCAGCGGCCCGCGCGGCCGCCATCGTCGCAGGAAGGCCTCGATGCCGCCGGGCCGGACGTCGGTGGGATCGGTCGCCGCCATGTCCGCCCTCGGCCGCGCCTATTCGACGCTCAGCCTGTAGCCCACCCCGCGCACGGTCTGCAACCACACGGGATTGGCCGGATCGCGCTCGATCTTGCGGCGCAGGCGGTTGATCTGCACGTCGATGGTACGCTCGCCGACTTCGGCCTCGCCGCCGACCAGTTCGTGCCGGGGAATGGTCTCGCCGATGCGGCCGGCGAAGACCGACAGGATGTCCTGTTCCCGGTCGGTCAGCTTGATCGTCTCGCCGCCCTTCTTGAGCTCGCGACGCGCGATCTGGAACGTGTAGGGGCCGAAGACGATCTGCTCGACCTTCGGCGTTGGCGGCGGGCCGCCACGGCGCAGAATGTTGTTGATGCGCAGGATCAGCTCGCGCGGGTCGAAGGGCTTCGGCAGATAGTCATCGGCGCCGGCCTCGAGGCCGGCGATGCGGCTGTCGGTCTCGGAAAGCGCGGTCAGCATCAGGATCGGCATGTTCTTGTCGACGCGGAGCGCCTTGGTGAGTTCGACGCCGGTTTCGCCGGGCATCATCACGTCGAGCACCAGAAGATCGAAGTCCAGGCCTTCCAGATGGCGCCGCGCTTCGGCCGCCGTGCCTGCCACGGTGACGCGGAAGCCGTTGCTCGTGAGGAACTGCTTCAAGAGATTGCGGATGCGCGTGTCGTCATCGATCACCAGAAGGTGGGGCGCGTCGTCTCCCGGGGGCGTCCGGTTTTCCTCGGTCATCTCCTCATCCCCTCTCGGCGGATTTCGAGCCTGGAAGTTCATCAACCTGGACCCTCAGCTCGGGTTTGACCATGCCGCGCAGGAAACCTTCGATCGCCTCCCGCTCGGCGGGGCTGTAGTCCCGGATTGCCTCCGCGATGCGGCGGGACTGTGGCGTGGCGAGCACCAGAGCCAGTTCCCGGCCCTTGGCGGTCGGATAGAGCTCGCGCTGCCTTCGGTCCTTGAGCCCTTGCACCTGGACAATGTAGCCCGTGTCGACCAGCTGTTTCAACACGCGCGCAAGGCTCTGCTTGGTGATCTGCAGCACGTCGAGAAGCTCGGCCACCGTCAGGCCCGGTCTGCGGTTGACGAAATGGACGACACGGTGATGCGCCCGGCCGAAGCCGTATTTCTCCAGGATCTGGTCCGGATCGGAGGTGAAATCCCGATACGCGAAGTAGATGAGTTCGATGATCGCGAAATCGATCCCGGCCTCGCGGGTCAGCGCGGTTCGGATCGGTTCCGGGGTCGTCTTGATACGTGCCTGCATCGGTCCTCGTAGGCCATTTTGAATTTTATGTCAGCCTTGTTGACATAAATTAGTGCGGCTGGTAATTTTTGCCAAGCTTTTCGGCGCTTGGCGACTGAAAAGCCAAGGGATGAACGCTTTTCCCGTAACTTCCTTCTCACGGATGGTTCCGTTTCCCGGACCTCCGGCCTGCGGTGGCGATTCGCTGCCATGCGGCTTATGATTGGAAGACGGCGAACAATGAGGCCGGCACGGCCAAGGAGTGTGACATGGCATCGGTTCCCTTCGACAAGCTCGATGGTTACATCTGGATGAACGGCGAATTCGTCAAATGGGCGGACGCCAAGATTCATGTGCTCACGCACGGTCTGCACTATGCGAGCGCCGTGTTCGAGGGCGAACGCGCTTATGGTGGAGAGATCTTCAAGCTCACCGAGCACACCGAGCGCCTGCACGAATCCGCGCGTATCCTTGGCTTCAAGATCCCCTATTCGGTCGCCGAGATCGATGATGCATGCCGCGAGGTGCTGCGCAGGCAGGGTTTCAGCGACGCTTATGTCCGCCCGATCGCCTGGCGCGGCTCGGAGATGATGGGCGTGTCGGCGCAGAACAATCGCATCAATTGCGCGGTCGCCATCTGGCAGTGGCCGAGCTACTTCGATCCCGAGCAGAAGCTGAAGGGGATCCGCCTCGACATTGCCGAGTATCGCCGCCCGGATCCGCGTACCGCGCCGTCGAAGTCGAAGGCTGCGGGCCTCTACATGATCTGCACCATCTCCAAGCACAATGCCGAGGCGAAGGGCTATGCCGACGCGATGATGCTCGACTGGCGCGGCCAGGTTGCGGAGGCGACCGGCGCCAACATCTTCTTCGTCAAGGACGGCGTGCTGCACACGCCGAAGCCGGACTGCTTCCTCGATGGAATCACCCGCCGCACCGTGATCGATCTGGCCAAGCGCCGGGGCTACAGCGTGGTCGAACGCGCCATCATGCCCGAGGAACTCACAGGATTCTCGGAGTGCTTCCTGACCGGCACCGCGGCCGAGGTCACGCCGGTTTCGGAAGTGGGACCGTATCGCTTCACGCCCGGGGAAATCTCGCGCAATCTCATGAACGACTATTCTGCCGAAGTGCAGCCCAAACGGGCGATCGCCGCAGAGTAGAGGCGGGTTTTTCGGATGCTGAAAACGGGCGGTCATCGACCGCCCGTTTTCTTTGCGCGTGAGTCATTTGACTTTCGTATTATTCAGGCTCTCATTGTCGCAGGCTTGGCTGATAGGCGGCCACGCCTACCTTGGAGGGGAAAGGACAGGCACATGGAAGCACTTCTTCCGATCATCATTCAGATCGTCACGGGTATCATCGGCGGCCAGGCGGTAGGCGCTGCGATCAAGCAGGCGGCAATGGGCCAGCTCCCCAAGATCATCAGCGGTGCGCTCGGCGGCGTCGGCGGTGCTGCCATCCTTGGCAGCCTGCTGGGTGGTGCGGTCGATCCGGCGGCGGCCGGCGGTCTCGCGAGTTCGCTCAACCTCGAGAACATCGTGGGTGGTGCTGGCGGCGGTGCGATCCTGACCGCCATCGTCGGCGCCATCATGAACGCGATGAAGAAGTAAGCGGGACGGCCCTCGCCCTGCTTCCGACGGGCGGCCGAAGCGCCGCCCGTTTCTTTTGGGTGGACGCCTTGCCGCCCTGCCGCTAATCCCTGCGCAGCTTCCACGACAGCAGGAAAGGCCGACGATGGGTCGATTGAATGCCGGAATTATCCAGGTCACGCCGTTCCAGCAGAATTGCACGATCCTGTTCGACGACGACACGAAGGCCGGCGTGATCGTCGATCCGGGCGGCGACGTGGACGTGCTCGTCAAGGCGATCGAGGACAACGGCTTCAAGATCGGGCAGATCTGGATCACCCACGGCCATCTCGACCACGCCGGCGGCGCCATGGAGCTGAAGGAGCGGCTGGGTGTGGAGATCGTCGGTCCGCACATCGCCGACGCGCCGCTGCTCGCCAATATAGAGAACCAGGCGATGCGCTTCGGTGTCACCGGCGTGCGCAATTGCACGACGGACCGTTATCTTGCCGAGGGAGATACCGTCTCCTTCGGCGAACATGTCTTCGAGGTGCTCCACTGTCCCGGCCACGCGCCCGGCCATGTCGTCTATTTCAACCGCGCGGCCCGCTTCGCGCATGTCGGCGACGTGCTGTTCAACGGTTCTGTCGGGCGGACCGACCTGCCGGGCGGGGACCATGCCGCGCTGATCCGCTCGATCAAGGAAAAGCTCCTCCCGCTCGGCGACGACATCGGCTTCATCTGCGGGCATGGGCCCGGAAGCCGCTTCGGCGACGAACGGCGCTCAAATCCGTTTCTGGCCTGAGAGGGGCTATCCGCCCTTCGCCATTCCCACGAGTTGCTCGCGATCCGGCCGCGGGCGCGGCTGGCGATAAGGGTTGTCGCCATCCATCTGTGCGCCGTTCTGCGCCGCGATCTGGGCGGCGATGATGGCGTTCAGCGTCGCGGCGAGATTGAAGTTCGGGCGCAACTCAACCGGCTTGCCCGGTAGGTCGGCAAGCTGTGGGGCAGGCCTTTCGATCGCGCCGTTGCCGGCGGCGTGACAGACCGATGCGCCTGAGCCGGCAATGGCGGCAACGGCCAGAAGAACGCGGGAAATCGACAACATATCAGCCTCCGCGCATACGACCGTCATGGCCGTACGCGCCGCAAATCTCGCCCGTTCCGCCTGAACCGTGGCTGAATGACCGGTTCAGGCCGCGTTCGCCCCGCCCGCGCGGGGTGTCAGCCGACGGTCAGGTTGACCGCCTTCGGCCCCTTGCCGCGCTTGTCCGGCTCCGTGTCGAAGGAAACCTTCTGACCATCCTGCAGGCCGGTCAGGCCGGACGCCTGCACGGCGGAGATGTGCACGAAGATGTCCTTGGCGCCGCCATCGGGCGTGATGAACCCGAAACCCTTGGCATGGTTGAAGAATTTGACGGTGCCTTGCATTTGGCCCATTGCATGCTCCCTTTTCAGTCACTGACATGCCGCGCCTTTCCTTAACCCCGGCGCGTTCGGTTGGTTACTGGAGGAGATGCAATTCGCACGATCGCAGCGGAGCCGTCCCCACGGCTCACTCTTTCGGCGATCCGCCTGCGAAAAGCGCACGCTGAACGCAGGCAAGCAGACACACTCTCCGGGCCGGCAATTACCCGAAGCCCGAATAGTCAACAAAATCGCCGCTGGAGCAAGCGAAACTTTCGTGGTGGCCCAGCCTCCGACTGGAGGCCGGGGGGAGGCAGATGGCGTCAGTCGCAGAAGGTGACCGGGCCGATGCTTACGCAGGCGCCGGGACGGAAGCTTTCGGCGCGCCGAAGGATACGCGGTCGGCAACTGTCTCCGACGTGCCGGTGGACGACAGAACCGCCATATTCGGGCAGATAGTGACGGCGGGCGTCGCGATGGCAGTCGACCGGCGGGCGGGGAGGTCCGGGGATAAAGCCGGGCCCGCCGCCGGGGCCGTCGACGCGAACAGGGCGGCAACTGCGGCCGCGGTGATAGTGCCAGGCGCGGCGGCCGAATTCCGGAACGTAATGCCGCTCGACATCGCGGTGGCAGCCCGAGACGTTGACGATCAACCCTTCGGACAGGGCAGGAGACTGGCCCGGCTGTGCGGCGCTCGCCGTCAGCGGTGCGGCCGACGCTATCGACAACGCGAGTGCGGCGGCGATCTTCACGAAACGCATGTCTTGTTCCTCCAGCCTTCGGGCCCATGCCGAGGCGGAAAACATCGCATGAAAGCAATCGTCAGCAAAGTCCGAAGCATGGCGTCGGTTAAGACCTGGAAACAAAAAAGCGCGGCGCCTGAGGCGCCGCGCTATCGTGTCCCGAAATCGATCCGACGGAAGCGGATCAGGCCGGACGGAGGTTGACCGCCTTCGGGCCCTTGCCCATGCGGTCCGGCTCGACGTCGAAAGAAACTTTCTGCCCGTCGACGAGCGTGCGCATGCCCGACTTCTCGATGGCCGAGATGTGCACGAAGACGTCCTTCGCGCCGCCATCCGGCGTGATGAAGCCGAAGCCCTTGGTTGCGTTGAAGAATTTAACGGCACCGGTCTGCGACAATGGGGAATCTCCTTTTCCCGTGGGTCATAAGCGTCTGCGCGGTTTGCACAGGGTCGCGGCGTCGGATCGTCACGATGTCGGGGAAAGGCGGTCCAAAACTCATCCAGTCTCCGGGTCAGTCAGTGCCCGAACATCACAAGCTATGGCAGAAGGCTGGCTGATTGACAAGATGTCGCGGACCGGCAAGGCATCGACTCAGTATTGAAGCCTCAAAGTTCTACCGTCGGCGGAACAGGCAGATGCGGTTTGTGTTGGTACCACGGCTATTGTTGCCGACGCCCCAGCAGTTCGCGGTCTTGGTGAACGCCTGATCGTTGACGATGACGCCGATGAAGTCCAGCGGCAGGCCTTCGGCTGCCTCCGCCACATGCCGTTCGAGCAGGATCCTGCCTCCTCGCACCTCCCCGACCTCGAAGGCGACATGCCCTCCGGGGCGCACGACGCGGGCCAGTTCCGACAGAGCCGCGCGCACGAAGGCGGTCCATTCCGCCACCGTCCTGTGGTGGTCGATGGCGACGGTCTTCGGGTCGATACCCGCAAACCAGCAGCGCAGCCAGTTGTCGCCGGCATAGTCGACCACGTCGAGGAAGGGCGGCGAGGTGATGGCGAGCGCTACGGACGCATCGGCAAGGGCCGGCGTGTGCGAGGCGCGGCCGGTCATCAGGAGCGGTGGCTCGGCCGGTGGGGGGAGGGGACCGGCAAGCAGGCTCGCGGATTTGCGCAGGATGATGGCGGCGATGTCGCGCCGGGGAGGCGTCTGGCCCCGCTTCGTGTTGATCCTGCGCTGTGAGGCGACCGACACGGCCTGGTTTGGCGGCAGGGTGTAGACGGAGAAGAAGCCGGAGGAGTGACCGGTGAGCCGGTTGATCGCCACCATGCGGATCCACTTCTCGGCCCGCGTCAGCCGGTCGGCCCGCGCGAGCAGCCAGGCACGCAGCGCCGCAAGCTGGCGCAGCGTGTCGGGATGGTAGAACGCGAGCAGGTCTGGATCGGACTCCGCTTCGACGTCGAGGTCGATAGTGGCGAGGGCTTCCCCGACCTCCTCAAGCGCCGGCGGCGAAAGGCGCGGGCCGACCAGCATCGCCGACAGCGGGTTCACGTCGTTGCCCGCGGCGCGCCGCCCGAGCAGGGCGGCCTCCAGCGGCGTCGTGCCGCGTCCCATGAACGGGTCGTAGACGAGGTCGCCGGGCTCGGTAAGCCGTTCGATGAAAAAGCGCGGCAGTTCCGCCTTGAAGCACGCGCGGTAGGAGATCTCGTGCAGGCTGGATGACTGGCGCTGGCGCGCGGTCCAGAACTCGTTGACGAAGTAGGTGAGACCGTCGCGTGCGACGATTTCCGTCGGGCGCCCGAATCCCGAAAACGCCGCCAGAGATTCCGTGATCCCGGAAGAAAGGTTCGGATGCGCGGTCATCGACGTAACGGTAGCCGCTAACGCACGATTCGGCGAGTTATCTCGTCGCCAGCCAGACAACATGGCGCGCGCCCTTCCTTCCGCGATGTGCGCGCACCATAACCTCCTCGACGGCGAATCCGGCATCGCGCAGGCGCTTCGAAAACGCGCGGTCCGGCCCTTGCGACCACACGGCCAGCACGCCGCCCGGCGTCAGCGCTGCGCGCGCGGCGGCGAGCCCCGCGTGGTCATAGAGCCTGTCGTTGACGCGACGGGTCAGCCCTTCCGGGCCGTTGTCCACGTCGAGCAGAACGGCGTCCCACCGCGGCGCCTGACCGCGGTCGGTTTCCGGTCGGATCAAGGCGGCGACGTCGGCGATCTCTACCGTCACCCGCGGGTCGTCCAGACACCCGGCAGACAGCTCCGCCATCGGCCCGCGTGCCCAATCGACCACTTCTGGCACGAGTTCGGCGACCGTGATGCGCGCGTCCGGTCCGAAGGCGGCCAGGGCCGCCCGCAAGGTGTAGCCCATGCCGAGGCCGCCGATCAGCACGGACGGCGCCTTTCGCCCGGCGAGACGCTGTGCCACGAGCGTGGCGAGCGCCTCTTCGGAGCCGGAGAGCCGCGAGTTCATCAACTCGATCGTTCCCGACATGATCGAGAACTCGGCGCCCCGACGCTTCAGCCGCAGTTCGCCGACGCCGTCGGGCACGGCGGCGCTGGCCAGATGCACCCAGGGAATCATGTGAGACGAATCTTGAACCGGGCGACGGGTGACAATACCGCGCTCACTTCGCCACGCCGATCTCGGCCTTGCAGATCGGCTCGGCCTTGAAGCTTTGCTCCATCCAGGCATCGCCCTTCGGATATTCGTGGATGAAGGTGGTCAGGTCTTCGGAATAGGTCCTGCCGAAGAAGGCGAGCGCATCCTCGCCGAGCCCTGCCTTGGCGAATTCGCCGGCGAGACAAGAACAATAGGGGTCTGCCTTGTCCGGCGAGACGTCGGCATCGAGCCCCTGCCGGTAGTAGTGGCCGCAGTCGCGACCGAAATCGGGTTTGGGCGGCTCATCGGCCCCGGCTGAACAGGCAAGAAGGACGGCAGCGGCCGTCCACGTCGTCAGCGTTTTCATGGTCGTTCCCCCCGCAAGGACAGGGATTCGTATCGCGTTCACCCGCCGTTGACCAGCGCCAGGATGAGTCGGTGGACGTTGCCGTCCTTCGCCATCTCGGCCCTTTCGAAGGCGCTGTTCTTCGCCTTGTAGGCGAGGCCGGCGTCGAGGATCGGCTTCTTCACCCGTTCCTTGATCTCACGGCAGCCGGGATCGTTCTCGACCACCATGCCGACGGTGGTGTCGAGGATGTCCTGGGTCATCTGACGGATGTAGTCGCCATGCACCTTCTCATGTGCCCGGATGCCGTCGATGAAGCTTTTCCAGACCCTCTCGGCCGATGCGGGCAGCTGTGAAGACGGCTTCGGCAGCGTGTAGGTGATCGTCAGGAACGGCTTGGCCGATACGAGACGGCATGACGTGCCCTCCGGCACGTAGTTGCGGCGCCATTTGAGGTCGTAGTTCGTGACCGCGATCGTCCGCGTCGGGCCGATCGTCGGTCCCTTCTCACCGATCGACGTATAGAGCTCCGGGCCTGTCGTGCCGGAGATGGCATAGGTCTTGACGACCTCGGTCGCCTGCCAGTCGGCGGCATGGGCCGAAAGGGAGGCCGCCAGCGTCGTGGCAACGGCTGCCCCGAGGAAAGAGCGACGCACTCTTCGTGTCATGTCTTGCCCTGAGGATAGATCGTCTCGCCGCGCTTGAGCATCTCGACGAAGGCAGCGATGCGCCTCTGCCGCGCGGCCTCGGTCTTGAGGTTGTGCAGGCGGAAGGCGAGGGCGAAGCGGTTCTGTGCCGAAAGCCTCGGGAGCATCGCCTTGGCGTCCGGTTCGGCATCGATGGCCGCCTGGAGGTCGGGCGGGATGGTCATGTCTTTCGAGCCACCATAGGCGCGGTCCCAGCGACCGTCGGCCTTAGCTGCCTCGACGTGTCTGAGGCCATGCTCGGTCATTCGGCCTTCCTCGACCAGGCGGCCGACATTGTCGACATTGATCCTGCTCCAGACGCTCTTGCGGCCACGCGGCGTGTAGCGCTGGAGAAAGCTCTTCTCGTCGAGGCTCTTCTTGATGGCGTCGATCCACCCCCAGCACAGGCAGACATCGATCGCCTGCTTCGGCGTGATCGACGGGACACCCGACACGACCTTGAAGATGCGGATCCAGATCTCGTCGGCGCAATCATGGTTCTCGCCGAGCCACGCGTAAAAGGCGTCGGCGCTTGAGAACTCACGGACGTTGGCGGGGTCGACTTTGACGGGCGCCACGACGTCTTACTGCCCCGGACGTCCGGTCTTGCCTGGGCGGCGCTTCTGACGCTTTTCGTCGGCGGGGTCTTCGTAGGAACCCACTCCCACCTTGCCGCGCACCACCGGCTTGACGTCGTCCGGCTTTACCGGCTTTGCGCCTTCGACCGGCTTCTCGGTGCGCCGCACCGTCATTTCGTCCAGCGTGTTCTTGCGGAACAGGCCGCGACCGTCGTTCGGAGTCCCGTAGTCGGAGCCGTGTGCCTCGCTGGCGGTCTGCTTCCTGAACAGCGAGCGGTCGATAGCGCCGGCCGGCGTCGCATGGTCGCCGGACGTGCCCATCTCGTCGAGGGCTGGCTTGGCGAAGAGCGATGCCGTCGTTGCCTTCGGCTTGCCGCGTGCGGCGTCTTTGCGCGACTGCTGCGTGTTTTCAATCGCAACATCACGCGCCAGCGGATCGTCGGCCACCGCAAGCTCGGCCTCGCGCAGGCGCTTGATTTCGTCGCGCAGGCGGGCAGCGCGCTCGAAGTCGAGGTCGGCGGCGGAATCGCGCATCTCCTTTTCGAGATGTTCCAGATGCGCCTTGAGATTGTTGCCGACGAGGTTGTTGACGCCACCGCTGCCGCCGGAAGGAAGCTCTGCGCGGACATGGTCCTTCTCGTAGACCGAATCGAGGATGTCGGCGATGCGCGACTTCACGCTCTCCGGCGTGATGCCGTGGGCGGCGTTGTATTCGAGCTGCTTCTCACGGCGCCGCTCGGTTTCCGCCATCGCTCGTTCCATCGAGCCGGTGATTTGGTCGGCATAGAGGATGACCTTGCCGTCGACGTTGCGCGCGGCGCGGCCGATGGTCTGGATCAGCGAGGTTTCCGAACGCAGGAAACCTTCCTTGTCGGCGTCCAGAATGGCGACGAAGCCGCATTCGGGGATGTCGAGACCCTCGCGCAGCAGGTTGATACCGACGAGGCAGTCGAAGGCGCCGAGGCGCAGATCACGGATGATCTCGATGCGCTCCAGCGTGTCGATGTCGGAGTGCATGTAGCGGACGCGGATGCCTTGCTCGTGCAGGTACTCGGTCAGGTCCTCGGCCATGCGCTTGGTGAGCACGGTGCAGAGCGTCCGGTAACCCTTCCGCGCCGTATCGCGGATCTCGCCCAGCACGTCGTCGACCTGGCTCTTGGCCGGGCGAACCTCGACGGGCGGGTCGATCAGGCCGGTCGGACGGATGACCTGCTCAGCGAATACACCGCCGGCCTCTTCCATCTCCCAGTTGCCCGGCGTCGCCGAGACGGCGATCGTGGTCGGGCGCATGGCATCCCATTCCTCGAAGCGCAGCGGCCGGTTGTCCATGCAGGAGGGCAGACGGAAGCCATATTCGGCCAGTGTCGCCTTGCGGCGGAAGTCGCCGCGATACATGCCGCCGATCTGCGGCACCGTGACGTGGCTCTCGTCGATGAAGACGATCGCGTTGTCGGGAATGTATTCGAACAGGGTGGGCGGCGGATCGCCCGGCCGGCGGCCGGTGAGATAGCGCGAATAGTTCTCGATACCGGCACAGGAGCCGGTCGCCTCGAGCATTTCCAGATCGTAGCGCGTGCGTTGCTCCAGCCGCTGCGCCTCGAGCAATCGCCCAGCCTTTTCAAGCTCCTGTAGCCGGTGCTGCAGCTCTTCCTTGATCGACTTGATGGCCTGATTCAACGTCGGACGTGGCGTGACGTAGTGCGAATTGGCGTAGATCTTGACCGACTTGAGGTCGCCGGTTTTCTGGCCGGTCAGCGGGTCGAACTCCATGATGGAGTCGATCTCGTCGCCGAACATCGAGATGCGCCAGGCGCGATCCTCAAGGTGGGCGGGGAACAGCTCGATCGTGTCGCCGCGCACGCGGAACGAGCCGCGGGTGAAGTTGATCTCCTGACGCTTATGCTGCGCCACGAGGTCGGCGAGAAGCTGGCGCTGGTCCAGCCGGTCGCCGACCGTCATCTGGAAGGTCATCGCCGTATAGGTCTCGACCGAGCCGATACCGTAGATGCACGACACCGAGGCGACGATAATGACATCGTCGCGCTCCAGGAGCGACCGGGTCGCGGAGTGGCGCATGCGGTCGATCTGCTCGTTGATCGACGATTCCTTCTCGATATAGGTGTCCGTGCGCGGGACGTAGGCCTCCGGCTGGTAGTAGTCGTAGTACGAGACGAAATACTCGACCGCGTTGTTCGGGAAGAATTTCTTGAACTCGCCGTAGAGCTGGGCGGCCAGCGTCTTGTTCGGCGCCAGGATCAGCGCCGGGCGCTGCGTCTCCTCGATCACCTTGGCCATGGTGAAGGTCTTGCCGGAGCCGGTGACGCCGAGCAGGACCTGGGTGCGGTCGGCATTGTCGACGCCCTCGACCAGATCCTTGATCGCGGTCGGCTGGTCGCCGGACGGCTTGTATTCGGTCTCCATCTGGATCGCGATGCCGCCTTCCGACTTTTCGGGCCGCGCCGGGCGGTGCGGCACCCATAATTCGCCGTTTTTGTGCAGCGGATTGCCGCTCTCGATCAGGTCCGCCAGCGCCTTGACGGTGGCGGTCACGCTCGACGAAGCCAGCGAGCCAACATCCTCCAGGTTGATGTCCAGCCCGGCGACGGGGTTCAGTCCGGCGGCCGCGCGATCCTTGGCGCTCGCGGCGCCGCCCATCGACGTGCCGCGGCCGGAGCGCGTCGGCGCAGACGACCGTTCGGGAATTTTCTTGCCGGGCTTCGCGGGAGCGCCAGCCTCGCCGCGTTCGGCCATGACGCGGTGTGTGCCGGCGGCCGAGCGGATGGCGCGGGTCTCCGACCTGCGCCCCTCGGCCTCGGCGGCCTTCTCCAGGTCGCGCACCCAGTCCGCGACGCTGCCGGAAAGAGGTGCGCCTTCGAACTCCGCCTGTGGCGCCTCGGCGAAGCCGCGCGGCTCCAGCGGCTCGGATGCATCGTGGAAGTCGGTCATCTGGCTGCCACGCTTACGCATGGCGTTGCGGTCGGAGGATTTGGCCATGTCCCAAATATGGGCGGAGTCCCCCGCGAAGGGAAGGGCGGAGGCGATTTGCTGGTTACGTTGACGGCTTCTCCTGACAAAGCGCTGTCAGCACTCGCATTTGCTGCATAATCCTCGACTTCAACCAGTAAGTGTGGGATATTGTCTTGGTTGCAGGGAGGCTACGATGAAAGTTCAACTGGACATGTTCGCCGTCGAGTTGGGAGCCGCACTGCTCATCCAACTCGAGACGGATGGAGGCATCGTCCGTATCCTCGCCGATGCTGGAGACGGCAGGCACGATGTGAATTCCCGTCTGCCGAAGGCCGTTTCAGATTTCGGCGGGCAGGCGATCCATATCGATCTGATGATTGGCACGCATTACGACAGGGATCATCTCGAAGGCCTCATCGCCATCATCGAGAATCCGGCGGTGAGCATCGGCGAAGCCTGGTTGCCTCCGGTCGCCAACGACACAGTGTTGCAGATGGCCGGAGAGCCGATCCCGGATCGAAACCTGCTCGCGCTGCAGTTTGCCCGGCCGGACGGCAGCCAGGTTCTCGCGGACTATCTGGATAGCAAAGAGAGAGTTTGTCTTCGCCTTGGCGGGATGGAGCGGTCTGTCGACAGACTGCGAGAGGTCAAGCGCCGGTGGTCGATGGACGACGACCTACCTCGACCCTGGCGGGGGAGAGAAGGGTTTTCGGCGGAGGCTATCGAGGCCGTAGAGGGCGTGTTCGCTCGTCATCTGTCCGACGCGGAATCGACGGTCGAATCCGTGACCCGGGCTCGCGACACAGGCAGGGTCCTTCACGGGCACGGGGATGATCGGATGGAGAATCCGTGGGAGCTCACGGAGCGCCTGCAAGCACTGGGAAAACGCGCGCGTGGAGGCAAGCGCAGGCCGATTGCGCTGGATTTCGATCTGGAGTTTCAATCGTGGGAGGCAGTTCCCGCCAACGCCTCGCAACTCGTCACGCTTGCCGCCATTCGGAAGGCGGCGGCAAAGGACGCGATCAATGCCGCTTGGCTCAACAAGGTCGTGACGGCGCTTCGCAAGAAGAGAGTGCCCATCCGCTGCAGCACGATTCCGGATGGCACGCCGCGGCGCTTCGGCTGGGACGGGTCCGCCAAGCGATTCTCGCCACTGGCGGCTGGCGACAAGGGCCCATCCATCGTGCTGCTCGGGCCGTCGGACAGCCTTGTGCAGAAATATGCCGAGAAGCTGCCCGTCGGCGTCTATGCGATGCTTTTCGAGACGCGCATTCCCATCAAGCCGATCACTGCCAGCAACCAGCTAAGCTATGTCATGGTCGTGGAGCATGGTCAGGAACGGATCCTGATCAGCGGTGATGCGGGGTGCGTCGACTTCAGGCATGGACGCAACGATCCGTATTTCCCCGATCTGCTGAAGGAACTGTCGACATTGAATGTCGTGCAGGTCGCGCACCACGCCGGCTACAATTCGCATTTCTACCGGTGCCTGCTGGATGCCGGATTTCCCGCCCAGGGGTCGGTTACCTACCTGCTGCTTTCGCACGCGACCAACGACGAGGTGCGCCCCACGCCTGAATTCTCGAAGTTCATCGAGAACATGGCTCTGGACCGGAGGAATGTGAGCCTGCTGTTCACCTGCCAGCCGCAGGAAGCGAAGGTTCGCGACGTCAAGAGCGTGATTGCCCCGGTGGAAGGTGGGGCAAGTTCGTCCAGCGGCGACGTGCGGCTGCTGTTCGATGGCACGTCTTGGACACTGCGCCGTCATGCGGTCGCGGTCCAGTAGCACCGGCGCGTCTCCCCGCGCCGCTGCCACGAGTGCCTGTCGCTCTCCTGCCGTCCGAACTCAGTTCGCCGCGAAGCAGTAGAACAGGCCAGCGCCGCCGGTGCCCTTCAGCGCGTCCTGGCTACATCCGCCACGCGAGGCATGCGCCGCATTCCAGGATGTCGCGGTCGGCAGCGTGTCCGGCCCTTTGCGATCGTGATGGCCGAGCATGGCCGCACCCTCCGCGCCGCTGGTTGTCCAGTTGGAGCAGGTGTTCGTCCCGTCCACCGTGCCGTCCGCCTTGGTGCCGGTCAGGATGTCGTGTTCGTTCGGTTGATCACCGCGCCCCTTCACGACTTCTCCCTTTTCGGTCAGGCCGGTTTCCTTGGTGATGCCGTTGGCGTCGCTGTGCAGGGAGGCGACGTCGTCGGCGATCTTCTCGCCCTTGGCGTTGAACCACGGGCCGGAACCGATGCGGTCCTTCGCGTTCACCTGGTCGGTCGACAGATAGGCCCGCCAGGTCTTGCCGGTCACGCCGGCCGCCTCGGCAAGCTGCGCGCAATGTGCGTCGGCGCCTTCCAGCCCGCCCAGGTCGGCGCCCTTGCCGCTGCCGACGCTGGTGATGAAAAAGCTCATCGACGTGTCCTGCGCCTGCGCAGGAACAAGCATCGCGCCGGCCAGGGCCGCGGAGACGATCAGCAGACGTTTCATGGACTATCCTCCTCTGTCGTGTTCGGGCTACCGTCGCACGGCACCGCACATACGAACGCATACGTATCGCGGCCGTCGCGTCGAAAAGGCGACGAGGAGAACAACTTGTCGTGAGGGCGGCTTGAGCCCGGGCGGCTTTCAGGGCTTCGGCAATGCCAGCTGCGCGTCGATCGCGGCGATCTGCTTTTCCCAGAAGCCCTGACCGGATCTGCCCATTCCATTCTCCCGAAAGGTGGTGCGGGCGTCCTCGAAAGCGGCTCGGGCGCCGATGAGCGCGTCGCGATCCATGCCGCGCTCACCAAGTTCGCGCAGCACCTCGCCGGTGACCGAGCGGATACGCGCCCACTGGATCGGGATCTGCACGCGGTCGACGTGGCGCAGGGCGATGGCGAGCGCCTCCTCCGCCGCGCGTAGCGCCGGCAGGCCGTTCTCCGCCCGGCCGATCCTGAGCAGCACCCGGCCCTCGTTGTAGTAGGAGGCGGCGTAGGCGGCGGCGTCGTTCTCAAGCGTGTAGACTTGCCGTGCTGCGCGATTGGCGCTGACGGCGCTGCGATAGAAGGCCGGATCGCCGGTGAGGTCACCGAGCCCGATGTAGGCGGACGAGATGTTGCTCTGCGCCTGCGCCCAGGTGTCAGGCGATTTTTCGCGGGTCGCCACCGTCATTGCCGCCTCGTGTGCGGCGATGCCGCGGTAGATGAACTTGGTGTCTCCCGTGGTCACGCCATAGGCGCTATAGGAGCCGCCGAGGTTGGACTGGGCCGTGGCCCAGAGGTGGGGCGTCTTCTCCTTGGTCCAGATCGTCAGCGTGCGCTCGATCGCCTTGTAGGATTTTTCGAACTCCTTTGCGTCGTTGTCCATATTGGCGATCGTGTAGTGAACGTTACCGAGATTCATCTGCAGACCGGCCCATTGCTCGGGGGCAACCTCGCGAGTCATGATCCCGGCCGCACCCTCGAAGGAGCGCACCGCGTTGGCCAGCGCCTCGCGGTCGCCAGTTCGCTCGCCGATGATGTGGTAGAGCGATCCGAGGTTGAGCTGGGTGTAGGCCCAGTCCTCAGGTAGGCGCTCGCGGGGCTGCTCTTTCAGGATGGCCTGGTAGATGTCGGCGGCGCGCTGCAGCCAGACCGCGTCCATCGTCCGCTCGCCGAGTTGGGTCATCACGATCGCCATGTTGCCGCGCAGCGCCGCATCACGGCGAGCGTTGGGCGCCGCACGACCGACCTGCCAGGCCGTTTCATACGCCGCCAATGAACGCTGCAGGCCGTCGCTGTTCGCATAGCGCTTGCCGAAATCAGCCCATGCGTCGGCCTCCGAGACCTTTAGGAAATAGGAGCGACCGACATCGTAGCGCTCGATCTGACCGAAGGCGTCGGCATAACGCAGCGCCGCCGTCTCGAAATCGAAGTTGAGCAGCGCGGTCTCGGCGTGGTCCTGAAACGTCCGTGACAACTCGGACCGCCGCTTCCTGATGTCGGCTTCGGCCTCGTCGAGCGCCCTGTCGATTTCGGCGGCACGCGTGCTTGCCCGCTCGCGCAGGGAAAGCGCCAACCGGATTGCGCCTTCCGCCTCTGCCTGATCGGCGAGCGAGCCCAGCCGCACGATCTCGGGGTCGGTCCGGGCCTGGAGATCGCGGGAAGCAATGATCTCCTTCAGCCGCCGCGCGCCCTCTTCGAGCTGCGAGCCGAGGTCGGCGTCCCTCTTCGCCACATCAACGCCCAGCACGTCGAGCATGCCGTAGAGTTCGTCCATCTGCACGCCATGGGTGCTGGCGACCTGTTCGACGAGATGGCGAGTCGGCAGCGGCGTCGCGGCGATGGTGAGCAGCAGCTTGCGCCGCTCGCCGCGGATTTGCGCCTCGTCGCCCTTCGCCTCCTCCGGCGCGAGGCCGAAGAAGAGCTGTCGGCGCAGGCTCGCATTCGTCCATGGCAGTTGTCGGGCGGCGGTGGCGAGGTAGACTTCTTCCGTCACCATTGTCATCACGTCGCCAAAGGCGAAGCCGGCGGCGGGCAGATGCTTGGCGAGTGCTGCGGCGTAAGGGCTCGATCCGCCGGCGCCGTCCAGAGCGGCCTTGCCCGGCTCTGCCGCGAAGCCGATGACGACGCCAAGTGTGTCGGGGTCTGTGCCGCCTGCTTTCTTCATCGGCACGACGCCGCGCAGCGCGCCAAGCCCGGCCGTCGCCACCGGCGCAGGAGAGCTCCCATCAGCCGCGATCATTGCACCGGGCGGGAAAGGATTCGTCCGGCAGGCGTCCAGCAACATGATCGTGACAGGTACGGCCGCCTGCAGTTCGGACAGGAGAGGGGAGAGGGCGACGAGGCCCTGCGGGTCATCCGGCGCCGTGTCGACGGGCACGAGGAAATTCTCGCCGCCCGCCTCGATGCCGTGGCCGGCAAAATAGAGGAGGGCGACGTCGGAGCCCTCGGCATCCTCGGCGAAGCGGCGCAATGCCCGCGAGAGCCGGGTGTGGTCGGCATCGAGCACGGTCGACACCTCGAAGCCGAGATCGCCGAGCAGGCCAGAGATCAGCCGGGCGTCGTTCGCGGGGTTGGCGAGCGGGGGTAAGGCGGCGTAGCTCGACTGGCCGATGACGAGGGCGATGCCCTTCAGCGCCTTGTCCTGCGCCTCGGCTGCCGTCGCGACGAAAACGATCAGGCATGCCGCAAGCGCAGCGAGCGCCTGCCGGACGATCATGCGCCGCATTGGGAGCGATGCCGTCGCCATGCGGCCGCCCACGTTCACACGAAACTCGCGCTTATCTGCGGAACGCATCGTGGCATTCCGATGGCCGCGCGGCAAGGCCGCCGCGGCTTGGTTAGTTGGCAGTGCTCTTGGCGTCCTTCAGCTTATTCTCCACGTCGAGCGACAGCAGCGCCAGTTGCGCTTCGCCGGCGAGCAGTTCGGCCGCGCGGGTGCGCTTCTCGTCGCCGAACACCTTCCAGATCTCCACTGTCTGGTCGAGCGTTTCTTTGGCCTGCTGGAGAAGGGCCGGGTCCTTGCCGAGCTTGCCGGCTTCGAGGAGCGTCTCGCCGAGTGCCCCGGTGGTGCGCGCCCAGTCAAAGGCGGCCTCGTTGGGATTGAACACTTCGAGCGCCTGGCGATATTCGCCGACGGCTTGGACGTAGAGGGCCGCGTCGCTCTTCATCGCCGCCAGTTCGGCGAGCATGCCGCCGAGATTGTTGCGCAGCATCGCCCAGTCGCGGGGAAGCGTGTCGCGCGGCGTTCCCTCGACGGCGTCGCGGCCCGCGGCAATGGCGCGCTCCAGGGCGTCGGCGTCCTTCGATACCTGCGCGAGGTTCCAGTACGCGCTGGCGAGATGGCCGCTGGTGGCTGCCCAGTCGGCCGGAACCACGCCGCGACGCCGCTCCTCGAGTGCCAGACGAAACGCCGCGACGGCTTCGTTCAGCATCGTGGCGTCGCGCGTCTTCTCGCCCTGCCGGCGCAGCGCAATGCCGATATTGTCCTGCAACGCCGCCCAGCGCAGCGGCGCACGCTCGCGGGTCATCTCTTCCGCGGCGAGCCGAAAGGAGGCAAGGGCCGCGTCGAGATCCTTCCTTCTTCGCCTGTCCGCTCGGCAAGCAGCGCCTGCGCGGTCCCGAGGTTTGCAACCGTCTCCGCCCACAGAAGCGGACCGCGCTCGCGCGTGCCGACTTCAAGTACAGCCTGATAGGCTTCGATCGCCTCATGGATACGCTCGTTGCCTGCGCCGCGCGCGGCGAGCTCGGACAGGATGATGGCGCGGTTGTTTTCGCTGGTCATCCAGTCGAGCGGGACGGTGTCGCGGGTACGCACCTGCAGCGCCGCATCGACCGCGCCGAGGGCGGCTTCGAGCGTGGTGGGATCGGCCAGGCGTCGGCCGATTTCGTACTGGATCGCGCCCATGCGGTGCATCAGCCGGCCCCACAGGGCCGGCTGCCTGTCGAGCGGCACCTGCGCCGTCGTCTCGCCGAGGACCATCGACGCCTGGTCGAGCTGATCTATGCCCGGTTGGCGCATGCCGGAGAGAAGCAGCGCGTAGGCGAGCTCCGACTTGAGATCGACCTGCAGGTCGACGGGCGTGTCCGCGGGTGCCGCGGTGATCGCGT
Source organism: Mesorhizobium sp. J428 (assembly GCF_024699925.1). Lineage (NCBI taxonomy): Bacteria > Pseudomonadati > Pseudomonadota > Alphaproteobacteria > Hyphomicrobiales > Phyllobacteriaceae > Mesorhizobium > Mesorhizobium sp. J428. The sequence goes on along the minus strand of NZ_JAJOMX010000001.1, from coordinate 313,446 downwards.
CGCGCAAGGTTTCGACCGCCTCGGTCAGGCGCTCGCTATCGGCCTCCCGGTCGCCCCTTGTCGCGAGCGCGTTGCCGAGGCCCGCCTGCGCTTTCAGCCAGTCGACGGGGTTGCGGCGCAGTGGCGCGAGGTCGGCCGCGTCGCGGAACGCCTCGATGCCGGCGTCGAGCGCTGCATTGTCCGCGCCGTAATAGCCCTGGTCGGCAAGGGCCTTGGCCTGCGCGAGCTTGTAGCGGACGGCGAGGCCGTCATCGACGCGCTCGACCTCCGCGAAGGCGCGGGCGAAGTCGTCCGCCGCCTTGGCGTGCTCGAATTTCAGGAGCCAGGTCGCAGCGGAGGCGGCGTAGACCGAGGCGCGCTCCTTGCGCAGCTCGGCAGCACCGGTCTCGACGGCGGCCAGGCCGTCCGACAGCGCATCCATGCGCGCGCGCGCTTGGCGATGGAATTCGGTCGCGGCATCGAGCGCGCCCTCGCGCACGGCCTCGTCGGCGAGAGCGGCGAGGCGCGCGAGGTCCGGGTCGCTCAGTTTTGCGCCGGAAGCGGCGAGGCGTTCCTGGGCGAACTCTCCCTGCGCCCGCAGCAACCGGTCGAACTCGTCCGGCGCTTTGGGCGCGTGGTCGCCGGCGGCGCGTAGCGCTGCGAACAGCAGGCCCATCGGCACGCTCTTTTCGCGCGCGACGGCGGCGACCTGCGCCCGGTCGACGGAACTGAGCGATGCGATGGTGAGGAGCAGGCCGCGACGTTCGGTCCTGATCGGCGTGCGCTCGTCGGCCGCCGGCTCGGCCGAGCCACCGAAGTAGAGCTGGCGGCGCAGGCTCGCATTGGTCCAGGGAACCTGGCGGCCGTCAGAGTCGAGATAGACCTCCTCGGCGACGAGCGTCATGATGTCGGCGAAGTGCAGGCCCTGCGCCGACAGGTGCTTGAGCAGGGCGGTGGCGTAAGGGCTGGTACCGCCCGGCTCGCCGTCGAGCGCCACCTTGCCGGGCTCGGCCGCGAAGCCGACGATGGCGCCGACCGAATCCGGCTTGCCGGGATCGGAGGCAAAGGGCGTGACGCCGCGGCTCGCGCCCAAGCCCGTCGCCGCGATCGGCTGCGGCCTGCCGTTGTCGTCGAGGAGGGTGGTTCCCGCCGGAAATGGGTTGTTGCGGCAGGCATCGAGCAGGACGATGGTGACGGGAACGGATTTCTGGAGTCGTTCCAGGAGCTTCGTCGCGGAAGCGAACCCCTTGGGTTCGGATGGGAGCGCGTCGACGGGCACGAGGAAGTTCTCGCCGCCGGCCTCCACGCCATGGCCCGAATAGTAGACCAGCGCGACGTCCGCGCCGCGGGCGCGCTCCTCGAAGCCGCCGAGCGCGCCTGAGAGGCCTCGCGCGTCGGCGTCCATCAGCGTCTCGACTTCGAAGCCGAGCTTTTCGAGCATCGCTGCGATCTGGCGGGCGTCGTTGGCCGGGTTAGGGAGCGGCGCCAGCGATGCGTAGCGGGACTGGCCGACGACCAGCGCCACACCCTTCAACGGCTTGTCCTGCGCAAGACCGGCAGTCGACAGGACCAGGAAAATCGCAAGGACCGTCCAACGCGCCAGCAGGTTCCTCCAGCGTGCCATCATCTCCAACCCGTTCGTATTTCCGCAGCGGAAGCTACATGATTGCGCCTTGATGGCAATCCGATGGCGGCCTCAACCGTAACGGAGCTTCAAAGCCACGATGCTCAACGCACAGGCGAGCGTCACCAGATTGGCGCCGATCAACGGCCAGGAGCCGATCAGGATGCCATAGACTAGCCAAAGGAAAACGCCGGAGGCGAAGGCGCCGTTGGCGATCAGCGACACGCCGGCCGTCTGCCGCTCGCGGAACATCTTCACCATCTGCGGCACCCAGCAGAGCGAGGTGATGACGGCGGCCGCGCTGCCGATCAGTTCGACGGGGAGGTTCATCCAGCGTTCTCCGGGGAATGCCTGAAATGCGGGCGGGGCGATACGCCGCCACCTCGCCGCCTGTCAATGACGGCTTCGTCGCAGCCGGATGTCCCGAGACGATATCGGGAAGGGGCCGGCGGCGTGGAGATGCCGCCGGCCGGTTCGCGAATCACAGCGAGTTGGTGAAACGCTGGATGCGGATGCAGGCCTCTTCGAGCGTCTTCTCCGACGCTGCGTAGGAGATGCGGAAGTTGGGGCCGAGGCCGAAGGCCGAGCCGTGCACCACCGCCACGCCTTCCGCCTCGAGCAGCTCGGAGACGAAGTCCTCGTCGGTCGCGATCACCTTGCCCGACGGACCCTTCTTGCCGATCACGCCCTCGCAGGAGGGGTAGACGTAGAAGGCACCTTCCGGCACCGGGCAGTTGATGCCGCGGGCCTGGTTCAGCATCGACACGACGAGGTCGCGGCGCGCCTGGAAGATCGCCTTGTTCTTGTGCACGAAGTCCTGCGGCCCGTTCAGCGCCTCGACCGAGGCCCACTGCGCGATGGTGCAGGCGCCCGAGGTCTGCTGGCCCTGGATCATGTCCATCGCCTTGATGAGCTGCACGGGGCCGGCCGCGTAGCCGATGCGCCAGCCGGTCATGGCATAGGCCTTCGACACGCCGTTCATCGTCAGGGTGCGGTCGTAGAGCGCCGGTTCCACCTCGGCGAGCGTCGTGAAGACGAAATCGCCATAGGTCAGGTGCTCGTACATGTCGTCCGTCAGCGTCCACACATGCGGATGCTTGAGCAGCACGTCGGCAAGCGCCCTGAGTTCGTCACGCGTGTAGGCGGCACCCGACGGGTTGGACGGTGAGTTCATCACCAGCCATTTCGTCTTCGGCGTGATCGCCTTCTCCAGCGCGGCGGCGGTGAGCTTGAAGCCGTTGTCGATCGTCGTCGGCGCAAACACGGGCGTGCCGCCGCAGATCGCCACCATCTCCGGATAGCTCACCCAGTAGGGTGTCGGGATCACCACCTCGTCGCCGGGGTTCAGCGTCGCCATGAAGGCGTTGAACAGAATCTGCTTGCCGCCGGTGCCGACGATGGTCTGCTCCGGCTTGTAGTCGAGATTGTTCTCGCGCTTGAACTTGGCGGCGATCGCCTCGCGCAGCGGGACGATGCCGGACACCGGCGGATACTTCGTCTCGCCGCGGCGGATCGCCTCGATCGCCGCGTTCTTGACGTTGTCCGGCGTGTCGAAATCCGGCTCGCCCGCACCGAGCGAAATCACGTCCCGGCCTTTCGCTTTCAGTTCCCGGGCCTTCTGGGTCACCGCGATGGTCGCGGAAGGCTTCACACGGGAAAGGACGTCGGCCAGGAACGCCATGACGGAAAGTCTCCTTGAGGATCTCAGCGCGGTTTCGCGCGGGCTCCTCATGTCGCAAGACGGCAGCGGGCGCAAGTATCGATCCGCCCCGCCCGCGTTAACGAGTGGTAAAATCTTGGTCGTTAGCCTGCGCGCCGACAGTACCAGCAGAGATCCACGCCATGGCGCGCAGCGTCGGCCTCGCCCATGTGACCGCCCATCCTGACGGAAGCTATGTCGGGGTGTGGGGTACTATGTGCTTCGCAGCGCGTTCCAGCCGATCTTTTCCTTCGTGAACGGAAAACTCGTTCCTGTCGCCTTCGAGGGGCTGCTGAGGCCATCGCGAAACGGTGCGGCGGCTGCGCCCGGCGTCTTCTTCGGCCTGATCCCGCCGATCGACCGGATGCATGTCGAGACGTTGTCGCGGACGCTGCATCTCCTCAACGCCGGCAAGTTTCTGCATCCGTCGGCGAGGGTGTTCATCAATTTCGATCCGTCGGTGTTCAGCGACAGGGAACTGACAGAAGCTGCGCTGCGCGACATGCGGCTCGTGCTCCACGAGGCGGAGGTCGCGCCGGAGAGAATCGTCTGCGAGGTGACGGAGCAGCGGACGGCCTCTCAATCCACGCTGTTCTCCTTCGTCGAGGCGCTGCGCAAGCACGGATTCAGCATCGCCGTCGACGATTTCGGCGCGGAGGATTCCGACATCCACCGGATCGAGCGTCTGAAGCCCGACGTCGTCAAGTTCGACGCGCACTGGATCAACTGGCTGATGAACTCCGGCCCAGGCTACGCGCTGCTCGCCGGCATGGTCGAGTCCTTCACGCGGCAGGGCATCCGCACGGTCTTCGAGGGCATCGAGCACGGCTGGCAGCTCGAGCTCGCCGAGAAGAGCGGCGTGTCGATGGTGCAGGGCTATGCGATCGCCTATCCCGAGACCGTCCCTGCTGTCTTTCCTTTTCCCTCGCCTGAAGTCGCTGTGGTCGAGCGCGGCGAGGCCAAAGCCCACCCTTCGGCAGCGGCGCCGGCCGCACTGCCACGACGGGCACCCTCGTTCGGCCGTCGAGGTTCCACTCCCGGTTAATACCTAGGATTGCAACATCGAAATTCACGGCTTGCAAAGAAATCGTCGGGATATTCGCCCGCGGCAATCGCCGGTTGGCGCAGTGGCCGCGTGCGGAGGGGTAATTGACCGGTCGATTGATCTTCGACAACGAAATTCTGGTTGACGAGATCGGCCTGCGCACAGCGCGGTATCGTGACGTCCACATCAAGTCCGCCTATCAGCCGGTCTGGCGTTTCCGCGACGGCGTGCTGCGCGCGCGGTCCGTCGAGGCGTTCGCACGCGTGTTTCGGGAGGGCGTCGCCGTGCCGGCGGTCGAATTCCTGGCTCAGGTCGCGCCGGAGGAGAGGTTCTACGTCGAGTGGCTGTGTCAGACGCTCCACCTTGAGAATTATCCAAATATCGGCGCTTCCGGCGTCGAGCTGTTCTTCAACTACGACCCCGGGGTGAACACCGATCTCGACAGGTCGGTCGCTCAGCTCGACGAGATGGCGGAACGCCTTGGACGCCTCGGCGTGGACGCAGGGCTGCTCGTCTGCGAGATAACGCAGGCTGACACGGTGGATCGCGACACATTCGTGCGCCTGGCGGCCGAGATCCGTCGCCTCGGCATGAGGCTCGCCATCGACGGCTTTGGGGTGGCCAATGCCACGCTCGACCATGTCAGGGCCGTCGCGCCCGAATTCGTCAAGTTCGACGGCGCCTTCCTGCGCCGCGTGATGGAGGAGCCGGCCGCGCTGCACCTGCTTTCCCGGCTGTCGAACAGCCTCAAGGCGGCCGGAGCGCTGGTGATCTTCGAGGGGCTGGAGACGCCGTCCCAGCTCGTGACCGGGATCGAAACCGGCGCGGACTATCTGCAGGGCTTTCTCCTCGGCAAGCCGGAACTCGCCGGATCGCATTTCGACGACAGGCCATGGCGGATCGAGCATTTCACCGGCCTCGGCGACCGCGTCGTGCCGCTCTACGCCGCCAGCTGATCCATCAGCGGCGCTGATCCTTCTCTCACTATTTCTGGCTGGTCTGCCGAGGGCCGGCGAGGCACAGTCGTGGAGATCAGCAAGGGAAACGACGATGATCCGCATCTACGGAATGGCCGACAGCGGCAACTGCTACAAGCCGCGGCTCCTGCTGGCGATGCTCGGGCAACCCTTCGAGCATGTCGAAACCAGTTCGCGCGACGGCACCACACGCTCGCCGGCCTTCCTCGCCAAGAACGCCAACGGAAAGGTGCCGCTGCTGGAGCTGGAGGACGGCCGGTTCCTGGCCGAATCGAACGCGATCCTGCTCTATCTCGGGGAGGGCTCGCGCTTCGTCCCGTCCGACCCCTACGAACGCGCTCTGGTCTATCAATGGCTGTTCTTCGAGCAGTACAGCCACGAACCGCTGATCGCCGTGCGCCGGTCGCTGGTCCTCTATCCGGAGCGCGCCGCGCTGGCGACGCCGGAGCGGATGGCGAGCCTTCTCGACGGCGGCCACAAGGCGCTCGGCGTCATGGAGACCCGGCTGGCGGTCGAGCCATGGCTTGTCGGCGACGAGATCGGCGTGGCCGACATCGCGCTCTTCGCCTACACGCAACACGCCGATATTGCCGGCTATGACATGGCGCGCTTTCCAGGCGTCGTCCGCTGGCTCGACCGGGTGAGGGCTGCACCGGGCTATGTCGATCTTGATTGGAAGCCGGCACAACATTCCGCGTTCGGCGGCTGATTGGAAAACAGGCGAAGCAGGAGCGAAAGAGGAGCGAACTTTTGATATAGACATGCGCGGCCGTGCATGTTGTCATCCCCCCGTAATAAAGCATGACCAAATACGACCGGTGATCAACCGGCTATCTTACGGGAGAGAATGATGAGAGTCCCCACACTGCTTTCGCTTGCAACCGCGCTCACTGCGCTGCCGTTCATGTCCGGCTCGGCCTTCGCCGTGACGGAAATCACTTGGTGGCACGCGATGACCGGCGCCAACAATGAAGTCGTCGAGACGCTGTCCAAGGAATTCAACGAGAAGCAGACCGAATACAAGGTGACGCCCGTCTTCAAGGGCACCTATCCGGAGACGCTGAACGCCGGCATCGCCGCCTTCCGCGCCAAGCAGCCGCCGCACATCATCCAGGTCTTCGACGTCGGCACCGGCGTGATGATGGCCGCAGAGGGCGCGGTGAAGCCCGTCGCCGAGATCCTGTCGATGGGCGGCAAGGCCTTCGACAAGAGCCAGTATCTGCCGGGCATCGTCGCCTACTATTCGAAGCCGGACGGGACGATGCTCTCGTTCCCCTACAATTCGTCCTCGCCGATCCTCTACTACAACAAGGACATCTTCCAGAAGGCCGGCCTCGACCCGGAGACCCCGCCGAAGACCTGGCCCGAAGTGTTCGAGGCGGCGCGCAAGATCAAGACCTCGGGCGCTGCGGCCTGCGGCTATACCTCGACCTGGCTGACCTGGATCGGCCTCGAGAATTTCACCGCCTGGAACAACCTGCAGTACGGCACGAACGAGAACGGCCTCGCCTCGACCGACGTGGAACTCACCTTCAACACCGAGCCCTACGTCAAGCACTTCCAGACGATCGCCGACCTCGCCAAGGAAGGCGTGTTCCGCTACGGCGGCCGCACCTCCGAGGCCAAGCAGCTCTTCCTGTCGCAGGAGTGCGGCATCTTCACCGAATCCTCCGGGGGCCTGGGCGACGTGATCAAGTCGGGCATCAAATACGGCCTCGGCCAGTTGCCCTACTATCCGGACCTGGAAGGCGCGCCGCAGAACACGATTCCCGGGGGCGCCTCGCTGTGGGTCTTCGCCGGCAAGTCCGACGAGGAATACAAGGGCGTGGCTGCGTTCTTCGACTTCCTGTCGCAGACGGAGATCCAGGCGCGGCTGCACCAGAAGTCGGGCTACCTGCCCGTCACCATGGCTGCCTATGAAGCTACGAAGTCGTCCGGCTTCTACGAGCAGAACCCGGGCCGCGAGATCCCGATCCAGCAGATGATGGGCAAGGCCCCGACCGCGAACTCGAAGGGTGTGCGTCTCGTCAACCTGCCGCAGGTTCGCGACATCCAGAACGAGGAGTTCGAAAAGATGCTTGCCGGCGAACAGACCGCGCAGCAGGCGCTCGACAATGCCGTCAAGCGCGGCAACGAGGCGATCCAGCAGGCGATCGGCAACTGATAACCGAACATCCGGGCGCTGCGGCCTTTCGCGGCGTCCGGACTCTCTCCGGCTGGATCCCGCTTTGTCCGCAACTCGCGTCACATTCCCGAACAAGGTATTGCCGTACCTGCTGCTCGCGCCGCAGCTGGCGATCACCTTGGTCTTCTTCTACTGGCCGGCGAGCCAGGCGCTGCAACAGTCGTTTCTGCGCGAAGACCCGTTCGGCCTGCAGAGCCAGTTCGTTGGGCTGGCCAACTTCCGCCGCGTCCTCAGTAATCCCAACTACATCGGTTCGCTGCAGGTAACGGTCATCTTCTCGGTGGCCACCGCCGTCCTTGCCATGGTGGTCGCGCTGCTGCTCGCCGTGATGGCCGACAAGGTGATCCGCGGCCGGGGCATCTACCGCACGCTGATGATCTGGCCTTACGCCGTGGCGCCTGCGATCGCGGGCATGCTCTGGCTTTTCATGTTCAATCCGACGATGGGCACCTTCGCATACATGTTGAGGGCCACCGGCTACAATTGGGATCCGCTGCTCAACGGCAACCAGGCGATGGTGCTCATCATCGCGGCGGCGGCCTGGAAGCAGATCAGCTACAACTTCCTGTTCTTCGTCGCAGGGCTTCAATCGATCCCGAAATCGTTGATCGAGGCGGCGGCGATAGACGGCGCGGGCGAGAGCAAGCGGTTCTGGACAATCGTCTTTCCGCTGCTGGCTCCGACGACCTTCTTCCTGCTGGTGATCAACACCACTTACGCCTTCTTCGACACATTCGGCATCATCCACGCCGTCACGGGCGGGGGGCCGGGCAAGGCGACCGAGACGCTGGTCTACAAGGTCTACAACGATGGCTTCGTGAACCTCATCCTCGGCGACTCCGCTGCGCAATCCGTGATCCTCATGGTCATCGTGATCGCGCTGACGGCCTTCCAGTTCCGCTACGTGGAAAAGAAGGTGCACTATGGCTGAGTCCGCCGCCGCGAAGGAGCCGTCAGCAGCGATGTCCACGGCGGCGTATCTTGGACGGCAGGAGGAGGGCTCGATGGTCGGCCTCAGCCGCACCTCGCGCTACACCGCGCACACGATTCTGATCGTTGGCATCCTGATCGTCGCATTCCCGATATACTACACGTTCGTCGCTTCCACCCATTCGCTGCAGACGATCCTGCGTCCGCCGCTTCCCCTGCTGCCGGGCAAGGAATTCTTCAACAACTACTACGAGGCACTGTTCGGAGGCGTCGGTCGTATCGGCGGTGTTCCCGTCGGCACGCTGCTCTTCAACACGACAGTCGTTGCGTTGGCGATCGCCATCGGCAAGATCTTCATCTCGATCCTGTCGGCCTATGCGATCGTGTTCTTCCGCTTCCCGTTCCGCATGACCTTCTTCTGGCTGATCTTCATCACGCTGATGCTGCCGGTCGAGGTGCGCATCCTGCCGACCTACAAGGTGATGGTGGATCTCGGCCTGATCGACACCTATACCGGCCTCACCCTGCCACTGATGGCGTCGGCCACCGCGACGCTCTTGTTCCGGCAGTTCTTCCTGACCATTCCGGGCGAGCTGGTGGAGGCTGCACGCGTCGACGGCGCGGGGCCGTGGCGGTTCTTCAAGGATATCCTGCTGCCACTCAGCCGGACCAACATCGCGGCTCTCTTCGTCATCCTCTTCATCTACGGCTGGACGCAATATCTGTGGCCGCTTCTCGTCACCAACGACAACCAGATGAACACGATCGTCATCGCGCTCAGGAAGATGATCTCCTTCGCCGACGCCGACACCGAGTGGCATCTGGTGATGGTGACCTGCGTGCTTGCCATCCTGCCGCCGATCCTGGTCGTCGTCCTGATGCAGCGCTGGTTTGTGAAGGGCCTGGTCGAGACCGAGAAATAGGAGAGCCCATGGCGACCGTCGCGCTGAAGGACGTCCGCAAGAACTATGGCAACCAGGAGGTCATCCATGGCGTCGACCTCGACGTCAAGGACCGCGAGTTCATCGTCATCGTCGGACCGTCGGGCTGCGGCAAGTCCACGCTGCTGCGTATGGTGGCCGGGCTGGAACGCATAACAAGCGGCCAGATCTGGATCGACGGCAGGGTCGTCAACGAGCTCGAGCCGCGCCAGCGCAACATCGCGATGGTGTTCCAGAACTATGCGCTCTACCCGCACATGTCGGTCTTCGACAACATGGCCTACGGCCTGAAGATCGCAGGCCTGTCGCGCGACGAGATCAAGGCGAGGGTCGGCAAGGCAGCGTCGATGTTGCGGCTGGAGCCCTATCTTGACCGCAAGCCGAAGCAGCTCTCCGGCGGGCAGCGCCAGCGTGTGGCTATGGGACGCGCGCTGGTGCGCGAGCCGGCAGCCTTTCTATTCGACGAGCCTCTTTCCAATCTCGATGCCAAGCTGCGGGTGCAGATGCGGCTCGAGATCAAGACGCTGCAGCGCAATGTCGGCACGACCTCGCTCTACGTGACACACGATCAGGTGGAGGCGATGACGCTGGCCGACCGGCTGGTGGTGATGAACGAAGGCGTGGCCGAGCAAATCGCGACGCCGATGGAGGTGTAGCGCGCCCTGCGACGACGTTCGTAGCCGGCTTTATCGGCTCGCCGGCGATGAATCTAATGGCAGGCGAGGTGTCGGGCGGGGCAGTCTCGTTTCCGGCGGGAAGCAGCGTCAGGCTGCGTGAGACCGTTGTTCCCGACGATGGCCGCAAGGTGCTGCTTGGGCTCCGGCCCGAACATGTCCGAGCGGTGGCGCCGTCGGAGGCGGATTTCAGCCTGACGGTCGCGGCGGTCGAGACGCTGGGGGCCGACACGTTGGCGCACGGGCGGATTGCCGGCGAAAATGACTTCGTCGTGCGGTTGCCGGGCGCAAGGCTGGTGGCGGTCGGCGAGACCATACCACTTGCCATCGAGCCGGGTGCGGCGCATCTCTTCGATGCGTCGAGCGGCCGGCGCATATGACGCCGACTGGTGTCGTCGGGACCTGTCATATTTAGTTGCCGCCGGTTTCGGCAGGGGCTAACCAGCGGGCATGACCAGCGACGATGATCTTTTAGCTTCCGCAACGGCAGACGCCCATCTCGCGGCGATCGTGGACTCATCCTTCGACGCGATCGTCAGCAAGGATCTGAACAGCATCATCACAAGCTGGAACAAGGCAGCGGAGCGGCTGTTCGGCTATACGGCCGAAGAGGCTATCGGGCGCTCGGTGATGATGCTTATCCCGGACGACCGTCGGCAGGAAGAGGTCGAGATCATCGCCCGCATACGGCGCGGCGAGCCGATGCCGAGCTTCGAGACGATCCGCAAGCGCAAGGACGGCTCGATGGTGCCCGTCTCGCTGACCGTCTCGCCGATCCGCAATCCGTCCGGGCGGATCGTGGGAGCTTCGAAGATTGCGCGGGACATCACCGCCACCAAGGAGAGCGAGCGGCGCATCCGCCTGCTGATGCGCGAGGTGAACCACCGCGTGAAGAATCAGTTCGCCGTCATCCTGTCGATGGTGCGCGAGACCGGCCGCCGCACCAGCGATCCGCAGGAGTTCGAACAGCGGGTGCGCGACCGAATCATGGCTCTGTCGCGCTCGCACGATCTTCTGGTCAATTCGGATTGGGTGGGGGCGTCGCTGGCCGAACTCGTCGAGGAGCACCTGAAGCCGTTCGGTCGCGAGAACCAGATCAGGATCGAGGGGCCCGCGCTCCGGCTGAGCTCCAACGCCGTGCAGAATCTCGGCATGGCTTTCCACGAACTCGGCACCAACTCCGCCAAATACGGAGCGCTGTCGTCCGACGCGGGCCGGCTCGAGGTGACCTGGCAGATTGCAGCGCGCGAGGAGGGCCTGAGCGATCTGCAACTGATATGGAACGAGACCTTTCCGCCGCTTCCGGGAGAGCGGCGCTCCGATCCGTCGCGCAAGGGGTTCGGCACAGTGGTGCTGCAGCGGGTGACGCCGCAGTCGCTCGGCGGACATGCGACGATGAAGCGGGAAGGGGGGACGGTGACCTGGACGCTGACTGCGCCGATGGAGACTGTGGCTGCATCCGATCGGGAATAGCTTGCCCGGCCGCCGTCTCCGCCTGCTGCCGGATCGCTGGGGCGATCGAACGGCAGCAGGGGCGCGCGTCGCGCTCCGCCGTCAGCATCCGTGACTTGCAGAAAGCGTGCGAACCGTGGTTCGCCGCGCGCCCGGAGAGGCCGCCAGGGCCGGCGCACCGCTCCGGCCAGCATCGGCCTCCGCGGTAGCGCCCAGCACCCGGAAGGAAGGAGAGATCCTTCGGGCGCCGTTGGACGGGATATGGGTGGGCAGGGCTGATTTTGCAAGGCCGGGCCCTTCGCGGCCGGATCGTGCGCCCTATCTCGGTCATGATTGACGTGCTTCAATCACGCCCACCGCCGCAGGTTCAGGAGGTTTTCATGCGAACCGCACTCATCGCGCTCACGCTCGTCGCGACCGTTCTGCCGGCGCATGCGATCTCGCGCTACAATTCGATGCAGATGTCCTGCGGCGAGGCGCAGAGCCGGATCAAGGAGGAGGGGGCGGTGATCCTGCGCTACCGCTCGGCCCGCGATCCCTCGTTGCCGCTCTACGACCGCTACGTCGCCCACGACGGCTACTGCGAGCGTGGCGAATACGCCAAGCTGGAAGTGGTGCCGACTTCCGACACCAACCGCTGCCGCGTGCTGAAGTGCATGCAGAGGACGTATTATCCGTTCGATGAGTAGGCGTTAGGCAGTAGGCAGTAGGCAGTAGAGAAGATCTCTCCGGCTTCCCGATTGCTCTGGGCTGCCGTGTCGAGTTCTTTTCCTACTGCCTACTGCCTACTGCCTACTGCCTACTGCCTACTGCCTACTGCCTACTGCCTCACCCAAACAGATCCCCCTGCGCGGGCGTGGCGATGGCGCCTTCGAGGCGGAGCATCTTTTCCTTGGTCGCAGCGCCTCCGGGCGCGGAGAAGCCGCCGATCTTGCCGCCGGCCGCCAGCACGCGGTGGCAGGGCACGACGAGCGGAACCGGGTTCTTGCCCATTGCCTGGCCGACCGCCTGCGCCTGGCCGGGGAAGCCGGCGCGTTCGGCGAGTTCGCCATAGGTGAGCGTCTCGCCATGGCGGAGCTTCCTCAACGCTGCATAGATCGCGCGGCGCAACGGCTCGACCGGGCCGAAATCGACCGGGTACGGCCGAGAAGTCGACCTGCTCGCCCTTCGCGTAGGCCTCGATCCTGGCCGCGAGCTTCGCGATCTCGGGCGGGAGCTTTGCCGCGCGCGTCGAGGTGAGCCGCCGTGTCAGCGCCTTCTCGGTCTCGGCCGCGTCGCCCGCCGGCAATTGCAGCCGCACGACAGGAGCGCGGTTCGCCTCGGCACGCCAGGCAAGCCCGATCGGACCGAGCACCGTGTCCAGCACGGTGTGGAACAGGGGTGAAGAGGTATCCATGGTCCGCTCCATGAAACGGGCAATCAGTCTACAGCGAGTCTCCGGCCCGAACAATCCGTGAACATTTGCCCGGCAAGAAGCCGCGACTTGCGCCGGGTTGCGGAAAGGGCACCGCGTGGATTACGATTCGCGACCTTTGTCTCATTCCCGCCAGAAATCGGCTGCAATCGGGACAAACGCCAACGACCCTGGAGTTCCGCGCTGTCCGTCCGCCGTCTCTTCTCGATCGCCTGCATGGCCGGACTTGTGACGGGCTGCGTCTCGGGCGATCTGGCTTCGCTCGCGCCGCAACCTTCCCTCCAGCCGCAGGAGGCGGCCTCGTCGCTCGCCGTGGCCGACATCGATGCGGCGGCGGAGGACTTCGCCGGCCTGCCGCTTGCGCCCGCTGTCCCGGCCGTTGCCGCCGCCATGCCGGAAGGTGCCGCACCCAAGGGGGACCGCCTCGTGGCGCAGCAGCCTTCGCCCGAGCGGCTGTCGCAGGTGGCGCTCGCCGCTCCGCAGAACAATGCCGCCGCAGCGATCGCGGCCGCTGTGCCCGAACAGCCATCCGCCGATGAAGTGAAGGTGGCGGCGTTCGCGTCCTTGCCGCCGCGCTCCTCCGGCGCGCCGGTCGATGCGCTGATCGCCAAATATGCCCGCCACTACGAGCTGCCGGAGGCGTTCGTGCGGCGCGTGGTCAAGCGCGAGAGCAACTTCAACCCGAAGGCCTACAATCGCGGCCACTGGGGGCTGATGCAGATCAAGCACCAGACGGCGCGCGGGATGGGCTATCGCGGCTCGGCCGAGGGGCTGTTCGACGCCGAGACCAACCTGATCTATTCGGTGAAATATCTGCGCGGGGCCTATCTCGTGGCGGGCGGCGACGAGCGCCAGGCCGACCGGCTCTACCAGTCGGGCTACTATTACCACGCCAAGCGGGCCGGGCTGCTGGACGAGACGGGTCTCGGGCGGGACCGGGTGCGGAAGCGCAGGCAGTAGGCAGTAGGTTTGCTGCCTCTCCCGGGTCCTGCGATTACGCCGATTTAACGCCTTCGTGCTTAGAACGGGGGCATGTTCAAGAAGAAAGCAAAGATACCGGCGCAGGCGCCGTCTGCCGACGCGCCGAAGAAGCGCTCGATGGTGAAGCTCGCGCTGGGCGCCCTGGTCGGGCTCGCGGCGCTGGGCGGGGGCGGCTATGGCGCCTGGGCCTATCTGATGGCGCCCGCGCCCGAGCAGCATGTCGAGGAAGAGAGGCATGACGGGGTGGATCCGCAGAAGGTGGCGGCGCTGAAGGCGGAAGCGGCTGCCGAGACCTCGGCCACCTACAATTTCGCCCTGTCGCAGATCCTGAAGGGCCGCTGCGGCGCGCTCAACGTCGCGGCGCTGAAGGAGGCGAGCGACGCGGAAGCGGCGCATGACGGGTTGCTGGTGCAGATGTCGTGGCTGGCAGCACTTCGCCGGGCCGGCACGGTGACGGAAGCCTCGTGCGACCGGATGCTGGCCGAGATCGACCGCGCCGAGGTGAAGGCCGAAGGCGGCGGCGCGCCGGCCGCGGGCGGCCATGGCGAGAAGCCCGCCGGCGGACACTAGCCGCCGCGCGCCGCTCAGATATCGCCGCCCTTGCCGATGCGACGCTTGAGGTCGAGCGCCCAGGCGCGGCCCTCGTCGCCGCCCCACAACAGCCAGGCGATGCGGCCGGCCGAGGGTTTCTCGTCGTCGAAGAAGTTGCGGCCGCGCTTGTCGACCTCATGGCGGGCAAAGTAGCTGACCATGCGCCAGATCGTGTCTGGCGTGAGCGGGCGGCGCGCGACGAGCTCGCGGGCGCGTGCTGCGCCGACCTCCGTGCCGCCGCGCCCGAAACGGGCGCGCCATTCGAGGCCGCGCGCGGCGTTCTGCGCGACGATGTCCGGCGGGGTGAAGTCGATCTCGTCCATGCGGGCGAGATAGGGCCGGCCGGCCGCAAGATCCAGCCGCCGGCTAGGCCGGCCGCTCCGGTTCCACCTGCAAGTTCCTCGGCAGGGGCGCGCTCGAACAGGCGAGGTGCATGTCGCGGGCGAACAGTCTGCGCTGCTTTGCCTGGTGCTCCTTGCTCGCGGCCGCGATCGCCAGGCCATAGGGACCCATCAGCGCGCCGGTGGCCCAGCTCATCGGCGGCTTGCGGCCGGCCTCGTAGTTCGCCGCCCGCGCGCGCATCTCGACACATTGCAGCGAGTGGAACTTCGGGTCGTGCTGCGGGAGCGAGGCGGCGTATTGCGCCGGCGACGTCGTGCACCCGGCGATTGCCAACGCCAGCAGGCAGGCGGCTGCCGGCACGGCGCGTTTCACGGCGGAAAAGGCGAGGGGACGGACGGCGGCGCGCGGCGCGGCCGCAGATCGAGCGAACGGCATCGATACTCCATGCTCTGCCCAGCCACCCATCCGCGCCTCTAGCGGAGGCGCGGCCATCGCGCAAGCGGGAAGGGCGATTTACCCGGCGGTACGATGCGGGGAGGTTCTGGCAGGCGGCGGGTCGGCGGATGGAGGGCGCGCGGAGGCGTTGCGCGGGCGCAAGCGCACGTCGCGGGGGGGCCGGGAAGAGGTCTGCGGCGGTTGAAGTTCAGGAGGTGTCGAGGCGCTCGACGGCCAGCGCAAGCAGCGCGGCGGGAACGGCGATCGCGGGACCGGCGGGGCAGCGCCCGGGCGGAATGACGGCCTGCCACTGTTCGCAGGCCCCTTCCAGCAGCGCGGCAAGGGCGGCGGCGAGCGCGCGAAAACTGCGCGCAAGGCGCATGGCCTCGGCGGCGCCCTCGAAGCGGCCCGGCATGCTGGCGGGGAGGTCGCAGCCGGTCAGATCGAAGAGATAGTCCTGCGCGGCCGCCTCGGCAGGGCGCAGGATCCACAGGACGAGACAGCAGACGATGCGGCAGCGGCCGCCGGCGCGCTCCGCGAGATCGGCCAGCGACAACAACCGCGCCACAATGCGCCGCAGCGCCTTCCTGTCCATCTCCCCGCCCATCCCGGCCTCCTTTCCACGCTCAGTATGGGGCGAGGGGCGAAGTGTGGGATGGATTTTGTGAGGGAGAGGGTGGGATTTGGGGAGGCGGAGGTGGGTGGTCCGACGTGTAAGTGTCTGGAACGGCTTAGTTTTCCTGCCCGCGCCCAGCCTTGCCGCTGGCGCGATTTTCCGCGGAAGGGACGTAGACTGTCCACAGGGTGGCCCTTGCTTAAGCCATTTGCCAGCCGCGCGAATTGGCTCCGGTATTGCAATCTGGAGAGGCATCCCATGAACAGATTGCCAACAAGGTTCAAGTGCGTATCAGGGCGCACGTGAATTTTAAACATCACAACCGCATAGTACGCGGTTGGCGACTTTCGCTTCGCTGCCGGCCATCTAGATGTCGAGCGTTGACAACCAAGAGGGGTCGGAAATAGCCTACACTTGGCTTGGCCCTCTAGTTGGAGCTGTTGAATCCACGGCTACTCGCTGTGACGTTGCCCCCGATCAGCCCTCATTCATAACTGGACTCTGTTCTCCTTGTGGTCCGATCTGGACCGGTTTGCAAACTCGTTCGGGGTGAGGCCACGCAGGCTCGTGTGTGGCCGGTGCTCGTTGTAGTCGATCCTCCACTCTTCAATGATGCGGCGTGCCGCTGCCATGCCGCGGAACAGGTGCTCGTTGAGGCATTCGTCGCGCAAGCGGCCGTTCAGGCTTTCGACGAAGCCGTTCTGGGTCGGCTTGCCCGGCGCGATGTAGTGCCACTCGACGCGGTTGTCCTCCTGCCACTGCAGGATCGCCCGCGACGTCAGCTCGGTGCCGTTGTCGGAGACGATCATCAGCGGTCGGCCGCGCGTCTCGACGATGGCGTCCAGTTCCCGCGCCACCCGCATGCCCGACAGTGACGTGTCGACCACGAGTGCCAGGCACTCCCGAGTGAAGTCGTCGACCACCACCAGGACGCGGAAGCGTCTGCCATCGGCGAGCATGTCGGATACGAAGTCCAGGCTCCATCGTTGGTTTGCTCCCTGCGGCAGCGTCATCGGCGCCCGCGTGCCCAGCGCCCGCTTGCGGCCGCCGCGCTTCTTCACCGTCAGCCGCTCCTCCCGGTATAGCCGGAACAGCTTCTTGTGGTTCAGTTCGATGCCCTCGCGCCGCAGAAGGATGAGCAGCCGCCGATAGCCGAACCGACGCCGCTCAAGCGCCAGCTCTTTCAGCCGCGCCCGCACCGCGGCATCGTCCGGTCGCCGCGACGCATAGCGATAGGTCTTCGGGTCGAGCCCGACCAGACTGCAGGCACGCCGCTGCGAGTAGCACTTCTCTTCGATCGCCCAGGCCACGAAGCGCTTCCTTGTCCTGGGCGTCAGAACTTTCCCAGTGCTTC
The DNA here is from genome assembly GCF_024699925.1 of Mesorhizobium sp. J428. NCBI lineage: Bacteria > Pseudomonadati > Pseudomonadota > Alphaproteobacteria > Hyphomicrobiales > Phyllobacteriaceae > Mesorhizobium > Mesorhizobium sp. J428. Next base: position 296,207 of record NZ_JAJOMX010000001.1, on the reverse strand, counting down.
CTTCAGCGTCGCGACGTCCAGCATAGATTCCGCTAGTAGCTTCTTCAGCCGCCGGTTCTCGTCCTCGAGGCTCCTCAGCCGCCGGGCGTCCGACACTTCCATGCCGCCATAGCGATTACGCCAGTTGTAGAAGGTCGCCTCCGAGATCCCGTGTTTGCGGCACAGCTCTGCCGTCGGGATTCCCGCCTGGTGCTCCTTCAGCACGCCGATGATCTGGTCTTCCGTGAACCGGCTTCTCTTCATCTCCGTCTCCTTTCGACGGAGTCCAGTTCAAACCGAGGGCATTCCAGGGGGCAACGTCAGCTGAAACGTTACTACACAACGCCGCGCCGGCCGGAATGATCCACCGGCAACACGCTGAAAGGTAAAGAGCGAGGGCCAAGCCGTCGATACCCCCACTCAAGAAAGCTTTGGCGGGCCGCTGTTCAGATTGCAGATGGCCCATTCTGTGAAAGACGTAGCCCATGCGCTGGGTCTTGACCCAGAGAGATTTTTTTATGTTGTACAGCATGCTTCTGATGGGACGTTTACTATCGAGAATTCACGATACCAAAGAAACGCGGGGGTGTTCGTAACATCTCAGCGCCAAAGAAGGGGCTGGCGTTCTCGCAGAATAGGCTTGCTAGAGTGCTTGTTGCGCACTACAAACCGAAGATTTTTGTGAGAGGATATGTGAAAGGGCAATCCTTCTTAACTAATGCTCAGTATCACGAGAGGCAAAGGTGGGTTCTTAATATTGATGTAAAGGATTTTTACCCATCAATTGGTTTTGCTAGAATTAGAGGTTTATTTATTTCACCTTATTTTGGATTCAATGAGCGTGTTGCAACCATACTTGCCCGTATTACGACTTACAACAACGGATTACCCCAGGGTGCTACAACGTCACCTGTGCTGGCGAATATTATTGCTCACAACTTAGACAAGCGGCTTGTCGAGCTCGCGGCGAAAGAGCAGCTTAAGTATACACGGTACGCTGACGATATAACCATATCGTCTAGTAAGAGAAATGTACCGGCAGATATAGTTCAAAGCTGGGAGCCGGCATTTGGCAATCGTGTCGTTCAGATTGGGCGATCTATTAATGATGCGTTCAAGCATTCTGGATTTGAGATTAACCAGTCAAAGACCAGACTTCTATTTCAGTATGAGCGTCAGGAGGTTACCGGCCTGATAGTAAATCGAAGGGCCAATGTCTGGCGTCGTGATATCTCGCGATTGAGGATGAAAATCTACTCAATCAAGCGATTCGGAGCGTCATCGGCAGCGAAAATTTGGATTGGTGCAAATGCGGATGATGGTATGATGTGGAGTCATATATCCGGTCAGCTATCCTTCATTCGACAAGTTCGCGGCACTAATGACCCGGTGCTCGCAAAGCTATGCAAAGAAGCTGTTGTTGCGGGGCTGAAAAGTCCTGAATGGGTGATTAAAATGGCCGATATGGTGCGTGAATTTGATGTATTCCTTTCGCACGCAAGCGAAGATAAAGATAAGATAAGGAAACTTAAGGAGAGACTGGAAAGTCTTGGCGTAAAGGTATTCTTTGACGAAAGCAGTATTGTATGGGGAGATTCAATTGTAGAGAAGATAAACCATGGTCTTCTTAAGTCGACCTACTTTGTTCCTTTTCTATCAAATAGATTTTCGAAGAAGGGGTGGACTAATAAAGAACTTAACAGTGCGATTTCAATGAATATTGATAGAAAGGGAAGAATATTGCCGATCGTCGACTCTGATTTCTCTGTAGACGAAAATTATCCTCTACTGGCAGAGACGTTATACAAGAAATGGCCTGACGATTCAGGAAAAGAGGAAGAATTTATCGATGGTGTTGCGGACGCAATACTGGCTCTTGTCGAGAAAAAGGATGCGTAGAGGCACAGGTGCCTGAGCGCTGCCTGCGGTTACCCCGACCAGCCTTACGCCGACTTTTTAGACGAGCCTAGTGACTTCGCCTTCGGCGAACCGGGCTCTCACCCCCCTCTCTTGCGATTTCTAGCACTTAGCGAGCTATCGCCTTCGGCGGCTCGCTAAGGTGCTGAAATTGCTTTCTCCCCTCGCGGGGGGAGACAGGGGCGCCGCGCTCGGTCGCTCAGTCGAAATAACTCTGCAACGGCCTGACTTCCAAACTGCCCGCCTTCAGCGCAGCGATGGCCTGCGCGGCGGCGTCCATGCCGGCGAGGGTGGTGTAGTAGGGCACCTTGTTCATCAGCGTGGCGCGGCGGAGCGACTTGGAGTCGGAGACGGCCTTCTGGCCGTCGGTGGTGTTGAAGACGAGCTGGACCTGGCGGTTGCGGATGGCGTCCTCGATGTGGGGGCGACCTTCCAGCACCTTGTTGACCTTTTCGGCCGCGATGCCGTGGCCGGCCAGGAAGCGGGCAGTGCCGGAGGTCGCGAGCACACGGAAGCCGAGGTCGGACAGCCTCTGCACGGCCGGCAGGACGGCCTCCTTGTCCTCGTCGCGCACCGATACGAACACGGCGCCCGAGCGCGGCAGGTCGACGCCCGCGCCGAGCTGGCTCTTGGCAAAGGCGAGCGCGAAGTCGGTGTCGAGGCCCATGACCTCGCCGGTCGACTTCATCTCGGGGCCGAGCAGCGTGTCGACGCCGGGGAAGCGGGCGAAGGGGAAGACGGCTTCCTTGACCGCGATGTGGGCGATCGCGTTCGGGTCGATCTTCTTGCCGTAATGCGCGAAGGCGCCGTCGAGGCTTTCGCCGGCCATGATGCGCGCGGCGATCTTGGCGACCGGGCGGCCGATGGTTTTCGCCACGAAGGGCACGGTGCGCGAGGCGCGCGGGTTGACCTCCAGGATGTAGATGTCGCCGTCCTTCAACGCGAACTGGACGTTCATCAGGCCGCCGACCTTGAGCGCCAGCGCCATCGCGGCGGTCTGGCGCTCCAGCTCGTCGATCGTGGCGCGGTCGAGCGTGTAGGCCGGCAGCGAGCAGGCCGAGTCGCCCGAATGGATGCCGGCCTCCTCGATGTGCTGCATGACGCCGGCCACATAGGTGCCCTTGCCGTCCGACAGGCAGTCGACGTCGATCTCGATCGCACCCGCAAGATAGGTGTCGAACAGCAGCGGGTTTTTTCCCAGCAGCGTGTTGATCTGGCCGGTCTTGTCGTTGGGATATTTCTGCTTGATGTCCTCCGGCACGAGGCCGGGCACCGTGTCGAGCAGGTAGGTCTGGAGCTGGCCCTCGTCGTGGATGATCTGCATGGCGCGGCCGCCCAGCACATAGGACGGGCGCACGACCAGCGGGAAGCCAAGCTCGGAGGCGACGGTGCGCGCCTGCTCGACCGACCAGGCGATGCCGTTCTTCGGCTGGCGCAGACCGAGCCGGTCGAGCAGCTTCTTGAAGCGGTCGCGGTCTTCCGCCAGATCGATCGCGTCTGGCGAGGTGCCGAGGATCGGGATGCCCGCCTTTTCCAGCGCATCGGCGAGCTTCAGCGGCGTCTGGCCGCCGAACTGGACGATGACGCCGACAAGCGTGCCGGCCGCTTGCTCGGCGAGAAGGATTTCCAGCACGTCCTCCGGGGTGAGCGGCTCGAAATAGAGCCGGTCGGAGGTGTCGTAGTCGGTCGACACGGTCTCGGGATTGCAGTTGACCATGATGGATTCATAGCCCGCCTCGCGCAGCGCATAGGCGGCGTGGCAGCAGCAGTAGTCGAACTCGATGCCCTGGCCGATGCGGTTCGGGCCGCCGCCGAGGATGACCACCTTCCTGGCGTCGGACACCTGCGCCTCGGAGCGCGGCGCGCCGTCGAAGGGCACCTCGTAGGTCGAATACATGTAGGCGGTCGGCGAGGCGAACTCGGCGGCACAGGTGTCGATGCGCTTGTAGACCGGGTGGACGTCGAGCTTCTTGCGCAGCGCCGCCACGTCCGAGGCCTCGCGGCGGGTGAGCGAGGCGAGCCGCTGGTCGGAGAAGCCCATGCCCTTGAGCATGCGCAGGTTCTCGGCGTCGTCGGGCAGGCCGTGCTCGCGGATGCGGGCCTCCATCTGGACGATGCTCTCGATCTGCTCGAGGAACCACGGGTCGATGGCGCACATGGCGTGCACCTCTTCCGTCGAGGTGCCCATGCGCAGCGCCTGTGCGACCATGCGCAGCCGGTCGGGCGTCGGCGTGCCGAGTGCTGCGCGGATGGCGTTGCGGTTTTCGGACGCGTCGCCGGCGGGCGAGAAGCCGGGGATCTCGATCTCGTCGAGGCCGGTGAGGCCGGTTTCGAGACCGCGCAGAGCCTTCTGCAAGCTCTCCTGGAAGGTGCGGCCGATGGCCATGACCTCGCCGACCGATTTCATCGCGGTGGTGAGCACCGGCGAGGCGCCGGGGAATTTTTCGAAGGCGAAGCGCGGGATCTTGGTGACGACGTAGTCGATCGACGGCTCGAAGGAGGCAGGCGTGGCGCCGCCGGTGATGTCGTTGTCGAGTTCGTCCATCGTATAGCCTACGGCGAGCTTGGCAGCGACCTTGGCGATCGGGAAGCCGGTGGCCTTGGAGGCAAGCGCCGAGGAGCGCGAGACGCGCGGGTTCATCTCGATGACGACGAGGCGGCCGTCCTTGGGGTTGACGGCGAACTGGACGTTGGAGCCGCCCGTCTCGACGCCGATCTCGCGCAGCACCGCGATCGAGGCGTTGCGCATGATCTGGTATTCCTTGTCGGTCAAGGTCAGCGCGGGCGCGACGGTGATCGAATCGCCGGTGTGGACGCCCATCGGGTCGAGGTTCTCGATCGAGCAGACGATGATGCAGTTGTCGGCGCGGTCGCGCACGACCTCCATCTCGTATTCCTTCCAGCCGAGCACCGATTCCTCGATCAGCACCTCGGTGGTGGGGGAGGCGTCGAGGCCGGAGCCGATGATCTCGAAGAACTCGGCGCGGTTGTAGGCGATGCCGCCGCCGGTGCCGCCCATGGTGAAGGAGGGGCGGATGATGGCCGGCAGGCCGACATGGTCGAGCGCCTGGGCGGCGACGCCCATGGCATGCGACACGTAGCGCTGCTTGCGGTCGCCTTCGCCGAGGTTCCACTCGGTCTCGAGCGCGTCGAGGGCGGCGTCGAGGTCGGGCGGATTGGCGGCCTTGAGCTCGGCGCGGCGGGCCTCATGCTTCCGCTTGTCGGCATCCTTCACCTCGGATGCGTTGGCGAGCATCGAGCGCGGCGTCTCCAGCCCAATGCGGGCCATCGCCTCGCGGAACAGCGAGCGGTCCTCGGCCATGTCTATGGCCTCGGCATTCGCGCCGATCATCTCGACGCCGTAGCGGTCGAGCACGCCCATGCGGCGCAGCGACAAAGCGGTGTTGAGCGCGGTCTGGCCGCCCATGGTGGGCAGGATGGCGTCCGGCCGCTCCTTGGCGATGATCTTGGCGACCACCTCGGGTGTGATCGGCTCGATATAGGTGGCGTCGGCCAGCTCCGGGTCGGTCATGATGGTGGCCGGGTTGGAGTTGACCAGGATGACGCGAAAGCCCTCCTCCTTCAGCGCCTTGCAGGCCTGGGTGCCGGAATAGTCGAACTCGCAGGCCTGGCCGATGATGATCGGCCCGGCGCCGACGATGAGGATCGACTTGATGTCTGTGCGTTTCGGCATGGTGGTCCCGGCGTGTGCGCAAGCCGCCGGTGCGGGCAGGTCCGCCGGCGGCCGATCGATTCCGATGTAAGGCTAGGCGGGCTCTATAGGGGAGAAGCGGGAGCGATGTAACCCCCTATCGGCAAGGGAGAGGTGGATTGCGGCCTTGCGGTTCGCCCGAGCAGTCCGTCGCTCGCGGCGCGAATTGACTCCGAAGCGTTCATCTGCGATCTGCGACAGCACAGTCATTTCTTCCGGCAGATAGATGGTATTCTCGGACCAGGCTTTTCTCTACCTGTATCTGCCGGTCACGCTGCTGTTGGGAGTGATCCTGAACGGCACGAGACTGTTCTCTCCGTTCATCCTGCTGTCGAGCCTGATCTTCTTCTACTGGTCGTCGGGCCTCTACGTCTTCCTGCTGCTCGTCAGCATCGTGCTGAACTATGCCGGCGCGCTCGCGGTGGAGCGGTGGCATCGCAGGAGCGTCGTGGCGGCGGTGATCGGCCTCAACGTGCTGATCCTGTGCTATTACAAATACACCGCCTTCCTGCTGGGCAGCGTCGGCTTCTTCGGCTCGGAGCCGCTCAAGGCCTTCGCCGAGGCGATCGTGCTGCCGATCGGCATCTCCTTCTTCACCTTCCAGGGCATCTCCTACGTCATCGACGTGTGGCGCCGTGAGGTGAAGGCCGAGCGCAACATCGTGCTGTTCGCGGCCTACAAGGCGTTCTTCCCGCAGCTGATCGCCGGTCCGATCGTGCGATACAAGGATGTCGAGAAGGATTTCCACCATCCCGAGCTGGACACCGACATCTTCGCCGCGGGTGCCGCACGGTTCATGGTCGGCCTGTGCAAGAAGGTGCTGATCGCCGACAGCGTCGCAGGCGTGGCGGACGCGTCCTTCGCGCTGGCGGGCGCAGACCAGACCTTCGCATCGGCCTGGCTCGGCGCCATCGCCTATTCGATCCAGATCTATTTCGACTTCTCCGGCTATTCCGACATGGCGATCGGGCTGGCCATGATGTTCGGCATCCGCTTCCGGGAGAACTTCAACCATCCTTACGCGGCGGCGACGGTGACCGAGTTCTGGCGGCGCTGGCACATGTCGCTATCGACCTGGTTCCGCGACTATCTCTACATTCCGCTCGGCGGCAACCGGGCGGGACCGGTGCGCACCTATGTCAACCTGATGATCGTCTTCCTCGCCACCGGCGTCTGGCACGGGGCGGCGTGGACCTTCGTGCTGTGGGGCATCTATCACGGCGCGTTCCTGATCGGGGAGCGGCTGCTGCTGGGCGGCAGGGCGGTCGCCTCGCAGGCGCTGCGGCTGATCTACTTCTTCCCGGTGGTGATCGTCGGCTGGGTGATGTTCAGGGCGCCTGACCTGCCCGCCTTCGTCAGCCATCTGCGGGCCATGGCCTCGCCGCTCGCCGAGGGGGCGTGGACGATTCCAGGAGGCGTGCAGCTTGCGCTCTCCCCGCAGGCGACGGCGACGATGCTGCTCGCCTGCCTGCTCATCCTGATGCAAGGTGAGTTCCGGCCGGCGGGCGTGGTCGTCGCAGGCGCGAGCGGCGAACTCGCGCGATACGGCCGTCTGGCCTTCGTCGTCGCTGCGGTCACCGTGTGCACGATCTACGTCATTCCGCAGTCGTTCTCGCCCTTCCTCTATTTCAGGTTCTGAGGATGAAGCTCGCCAATCTCGTCACCGCCGCCGTCTTCGCCGTGTTCCTGGCGGCGCCACTAGGAAGCCTTGCGGTTATGGGGCTCGACCCAGCGGCCGAGAAAGCGGTATCAGTGGTGGAACTTACCTCCGCCAAATTGCTAATGCCGGACGATAGGTACCGCAACGACTTGTCGCGGCGGCTCGTGACCAACTCTCCCATCGGCATGGACGCCATCCGAGTCAAGAATACCATGGATTTCAAGGTGTTCGGCTTCGTCAATACCTTGCAGGCAATTTCCGGGGAAGGTGGATGGCTGTTCTACAAGCCTGGTTTCCAAAACGGGGCATGCCTTTCGGATCGCGACATCAGTGTTGGTCTGGCGCGGATCGAGGCAATGCGCGCGCTCGCTGGGGCGGTAGGCACCGACTTTCGTGTGTCTGTCTCGCCGGACAAGGAAGTCGTCTATCCAGAGAGGCTTGGACCAGCCGCCGAAGCTGCCGCAGGTTGCAAGATCCGGTCTTCGCGCAGGTGGCGAGAGCTTGCAGAAGCTAGCGGCTCGAGCGTGATCGATCACCTCAAGGTCCTCGGACACCGGTATACGGACGATCTGCTCTATTTTAAGACGGATACCCACTGGAATGAATTGGGGAAGATCCTATCGATTTCGCAAATCGCGAAGATATACCTTGGCGAGGATTTGAGCGCTCCGTCGGCTCCATCAAGTGTGGTCTTCAGGGAGACAGATATAACAAAAAATATCTTACGAGTATCATACCAAGAAGATTACCAATCTTATCGAGGATTCATGAGTGAACTTGATAAAATTTCAGGAGATAGGCTCCCTTCAACTCTTATCGTGCATGATTCCTTCTATGGATCGGCTGTGCCTTTTCTGAGAGGCGTCTTCCTTAATCCGAAATTCCTGTCATTCCGCGCAACGGATTTTGATGCGCAAGTCAAAGCGGCCTTCGCGGAAAGACCAGGCTATGTTCTGGTGAATTCGGTAGAGCGAGAGCTGTTTCCGCGCGTGCTCGGGCGGCAGATTTCATGGGCACGCGGTGTCGGCGCGGCGATTCTGGACGTGAACGCCAGTGCCGCCCGGGAATGCGCGGTGTCGGACGCGGGGAAAGACAGCCTCAGACTTAAAAACATGACCGAACTTAAAGCCGGGGATTTCGAGGCGGGAATAGATCCGCAGATATACATAAAACTACCCGACCAGGGCAGGCCATGTGTCCGAATCTCGTTCGAGACGACGGTCAGGCAAAAGGGCTCAGTCTTCCTGCCCATCCAGAAGCCGGCCAATCAGAACGGCGCGTATTTCGAAGGGTTCTCCCTGCCGCTTACGGATGCTCCGGGACCGCGCGACTTCGGGATCATTCTCCCCGAGGATTTCAAAGGCACCGTCTTGCGGATCGATCCGATTGGCGCCAATGGACGGGTGTCCAAGCTGACGATACAGACAGGCTCGTTGCCGCCGCTCGCGACCGCTGCGTCACAATAGCCGCAGGCCCTAACGGGCCTTCAGGCCGTCCAATGCCTTTTGCGCCGTCTCGATGCGTTTGCGGTAGTAGTCGTCGTAGTCCGTCTCGCCCGTTTTCCTGTCATAGGCCCAGGCGGCTTCGATGGCGGTGATCCCCTGACGGATCAGGTCGGCGCTTGACGTGATTTCGCCGAGTGCGACCAGGGCGCCGCCGCGGTTGTTGGTGGCGACGGACCAGTCGTAGGGGAGACGGTCGCGGGTCCATTCGGCAAGCGCGAGGTCGAAGGCTTCGATGGCAGAGCGTAAGAGGGGGGCGTCCCTGCGCTTTGTGCCGAGGATCGTCAGCGCGTCGCCCATGTTGTTCTGGGCAGAGGCCCAGGAGAGCGGTTTGTCGGGGCGGGTCCAGACGTCCATGCAGGCGCGGTAGGCGGCGATGGCCTGTTCCAGCTTCGTCTCCTCGCCGGTGGATGCGCCGAGCTTCTTCAGCACGTTGGCGAGGTTGTTGGTGGCCTTGGCCCAGTCGTCCGGCACGCGGTCCTTGCGCCACTCCTCCAGCGCGTCGCGGTATTCGTATTCGGCGGCGCGGAAGAAGGTGTCGTCGGCCATGCCGAAGCCGAGCGCCTGATAGGCGTTGCCGATATTGTTATGGACGGAGGCCCAGTAGAGCGGGAAGGCGTCGCGGGTCCAGATTTTCAGCACATCCTCGCCGGCCTTGGTCGAATCGGCCAGCATCTTCGGATTGCCCTCGCGCTCGCCGACGAAGAGCATGGTGCCGGCGAGGTTGAACTTGGCGAGGGCCCAAGGGATCGGGTCGGCGTCTGGGCTGGTGCGGGTGACGATCTCCGACAGGAGCTCCATGGCCTCGCGCGCCGTGGCGGTGGAGCCGGAGCGCTCGCCGAGCCGGGACAGGGCAGAAGCGAGGTTGAGGCGGGCGGTCATCCATTCGAGCGTGTCGGCCTCGAAAGGGGCGTCGGCGACGAGCTGGCGGTGGATGGCGATGGCCTCGTCGAGGCGCGCCGTGCCGGCGTCGTTAGCGCCGAGCGAGGTGAGCGCGCTGGCGAGGTTGTTGCGGGCGCGGGAAAGGCCGGTGAGGTCGTTCGCCGCCTCGAAGACCGGGATGGCCTCGCGATAGGCGGCGACGGCGTCTTCCAGCACCTTCGCATCCGCGCGCTGGCGGCCGAGCACGTTGAGCGCGTTGCCGATCTGCAGTTCCGCCTCGGCGTGCGGCAGATTGGAGGGGAGGCGGGCGGCGAGGCGCATGATCTCGTCGCGTTGGGCAACGATGCGTTCAAGCGAGGCGGCGTCGCCCTTGTATTCGCCGTGGCGGTAGCCGGCGATGACGGCGCGGCGGCGGTAGTCCCAGGCGAGCTGGTCGTCCCAGCGCTCGACTTCGGCGAATGCGCGTTCGTAGTCGCTGGCCGCGGCGGCGAAATCGAAGGCGAGCTCGTAGGCGGCAGCGCTCTCGGCGTAGACGCGGGCATATTCGATGCGGCGGTCGCGGATGGCGGATTCAACCGCATCGAGGTCGCGCGACAGCGAGGCGACGCGTGCCTTGGCGCGTTCGTAGATCGAGGTGGCCGTGGCGAGCGCGCCTTCGTTGATCGCTTCGCCGGCAAGGGACGCGAGGCGGATGATTTCGGGGTCGGTCTGCTTCAGGCGGGCGCGCTCGGCCATGATCTCTGACAGGCGCCTGCTCTGGTCGCGCAACAGCGCGTCGAGGCGGGAAGGGTCCTTCGGCGCTTCCGTGCCGAGGACCCGCAGCATGCCGTAGAGCGCATCCATCGGCACGCCTCCGTCGGCCGCGACGCGCTCGACCTGACGTCGGCCGATCTCGGGCAGGGCAGCGATGGTGAGCAGCAACTGGCGGCGCTCGGACAGGATCGCGCCTTCCTCGCCCTCGACCGGAGCGGAGGCGGCGCCGAGATAGAGCAGGCGGCGCAGGCTTTCGTTGACCCAGGGGCGCTGCCTTCCACCGGTCTTGAGATAGACCTCCTCGCCGACCATGCGCATGACGGTTCCGAACTCTTCGCCCGACATCGCGGCGATGTGGCGGACCAGTGCCGCCGCATAGGGACTGTTGCCGCCGGACTCGCCGTCGAGCGCGACCTTGCCGGGCTCGGCGGCGAAGGCAATGACGGTGCCGAGGCCGTCCGCGCCTGCGGCGCCGGTTGGCGCAAAGCGCTGGACGCTGCGGGCGGCGGCGCCGCTGACCGTGACCGGCTGCGGCGCGTCGGCATCGCCGAGGCGGAGGGTCAACCCCGGCGGGAAGGGATTGTCGCGGCAGGCGTCGAGCAGGACGACGACGATCCTCGCCGATTTCCGCAGGCTGGCGATGAAGTCGGAGACGGGCACGAGGCTGTCGGCGAGCTTTTCGGAGTCGCTGCCCGCGTCGGTCGGCACCAGATAGTTCTCGCCAGCGACCTCGACGGCATGGCCGGCATAATAGACCACGGCGAGGTCGGCCCCCACAGCATCCTCGACGAAGAGGTCGAGATCGCGCTTCAGGCGGCGGGCGTCGCGGTCAGTGGAGGCGGAGGTCTCGAAGCCCATGTCGTCCAACAGGCCGTCGACCGCGTCGGCGTCGTTGGCCGTGTTGGGCAGTTTTGCGAGATGCTCGTAGTCGGACTGGCCGATGACCAGCGCCACGCCGCGCAGGGGTTTTTCAGCCAGCGTCGGGCCGCAGAGGGCAAGCATCAGGGTTAGGGCGAGGAAGGCAGTGATGCGGGAAGCGCGATGCTCCCTGCGCCATTCGCGCGCCGGGCGCACTCTCTGCGCCACCGCTTCCCGGCAGACCGCGCGGAGCATCAACGGGATCGGGGCGAGGTCGCCAAGCGCCGCCTGCGCGTCACAACGAACGGCAGAATGCCTCGCCACGCCGCCTACCGCCCCAATTCGGTGCGCAAGGCAGCCGCACGGGCCCGGCTCTCTTCGCCATAGCGCACAAGGGTCGTCAGTTTCCGCTCACGGAACACGGCAAGGGCGGCATCGCAGGCGGCGAGCGCTTCCTCGGCCAGGGCCGGATCGCGCCGCACGCGGCCGAGTTCGGTCATCGCGCCACACAGTGTGTCCTGCGCCTGCGCGGCCTCGAGTGGCAGGGTTGCGCCGCGGAAGACGTCGAGAGCCTCGCGCGCGTAGCGGGCGGCCTCCTGTGCATCCGCCACTGGGTCGCCATGGCGTGCCTGCTGGGTCAGCCCCCATGCCAGGCCGTTGGCGAAGCCGGCCCACATCGCAGCCTCTCCCTCGCGCGCGGTGGCAGCAAGAAGGGCACGATAGATACCGGCCGCCTCAGAAAGTGCGCCTGTGTCTCCTGCCTTGGTGCCGAGCGTCAGCAATGCGTTGGCAAGCGCTCCCCTGGTCTCGCGCCAGAAGGCCGGAAAGGCTTCGGGCGTATAGAAAGCGTCGGCTTCGCGATAGGCCGCGACCGCGCGGCGCAACGAAGCGGCATCTTCCGTAAGATCGCCCAGCGCAAGAAGGGTGTCGCCTTCATTCAAGCGCACGAAGGCCCGATTCTGGGCGTCGAGTGCGGTCGGCGGCAGACGCGCGACGGACTCCAGCAGCGTTGCCGATTCCTGGAATGCCGACGCATCGGCGGCGCTCTGCCCCATGCTCCGCAACGCCTGCGCGAACGTGACGCCCAACGACCAGTCCTGGCTGATGATGGCGCCGGGATCCGGACTGAATACGCCGCGGAAGATGCCGATCGCTTCGTTCAGGAGGGCAGAATCGCCGGAGATCGCGGCGCGCGCGGAGAGCGCCGACGCAAGCTTGGCTCGAAAACGCTCCGCCTCCAGCGGCTGCCCGCCGCGCCGGGCCGGCCCGTCAAGCGCACGGAAAAGACCCGCGGCCTCTTCAAGGGCGGCCGCGTCATTGCGGGACAGACCGACGCTCAGCCGAAGTTCCGCCAGATTGACGGTAACGCGCCGCCAGTCTTCAGCGTTGGTCGCCATGTCGTAGCCGGCAAGCGCCGCGCGGTAGGCAATTGCGGCGCTCTCCAGAGCTGCCTCGTCGCCGCCGGGCGTATAGTAGGCGGCATTCTGCAGTGCAAGACCGCGACTCTCCACCGCGGATGCGCGGCCGGTCCGATCGGATTGGGGCAGCCGTTCGGCGAGGGCACCCCAGGCGTCAGCCGCTTCGCGCAGGCGGCCGACATCTCCGGATGCGCCGAGTTCGTCGAGCAGCGTGGCGAGAGAGCGCTGGTTGTCGACCCAGAGCGCGTCGTCGGTCTGTTCGTCCTGCGCCCTGCGCCACGCTTCGACGGCCTCGGCGCGAAGGTGCTCGCGGCCCGGAAGGCGAGCGAACTCGCGCAGCGCAAGGGCAAGGTTCGCCTGCGTGTTGGACCATGTGCGATGGGGCTCGACACGCGCCTCGGGAACGAGAGCCTTGCGGTAGGCTCCGATGCTCTTCTCGAACAGGACCGGATCGGACGCCGAAACGGCCCGAGCGTAAAGGACGCGGCCGATCGCTGCATCAACCGAAGCCAGCGCGCCAGCCGATTGTCCGTCGGAGAGCAACGCCGCAGCCTTGTAGAGGGCCGTCATGACAGCCTCGCCGTCAGCCTCTTCCATACGTTCAATCGAGAGCGCGGCGTTCACAATGCCGGTTCGGGCGCTATCGGCTCTGGCCGCATCACCCGCGGCGACGGCCGCGGAGAGCGCCGCAGCCTGAACCTCCATCGAACCGGCAATGCGCGGGATGGAGTGCTCAATGTCTCCCATGACACGCATGGCATCGCCGATGAACGATTGGATGCGCGACCATTCGCCAGGAGCGGCCTGTCGGGTCATCACCTCGGCCGCATGGCGGTGAGCGGCGATGCCTTCCTGCAGAACGCGCAGATCCTTGCGCAGCCTGCCGAGGTCGCAGAGCGCACCGCCCATGGAGGTCATCGTGTCGGCCCAGAGATCGGGCAACGTGTCGCGTGTGCGGACCTCGAGCGCCTGGCGGTAGAAGGCCACGGCACGCTCCAGGCCGGCAGTGTCGCCGGACTCGATGGCGAGGGAATGCGCATTTGCGCCGGCGCTCTGGAGAGCGTCGGACCAGTTGACCGGACTTTTGGCGCGATCGACGGCCGCAATCACCGACAGGAACACTGTATCGGCTTCCCGCATGAGGCCGACATCCTCGCGGAGCGCTCCAAGGTCCGACATGGCAACCGCCATGCGATGTGCGGTTTCCGCCCACTGCTCGGGCGCCACGTCCTGCCGCCGTATTTCCAGCGCCTGCCGGTAGAGCGAAAGCGCCTCGTCGAGAAGCGTCTCGTCTCGCCCGAGGCGAGCCAGGTCCGTCATGGCGGAGGCCTGGACGGACACCGTTCGCGCCCAGACCTCAGCATCCTGAGCGCGCGGAACCATCCGCGCCAGTTCGGTGAACCGGTCGATCGCTGTCCGCAGCACGGCTGCGTCGTTCTGCTTGGCCCCGATCTGGAACAGGGTGCCGGCGAGATTGTGGAGCACGTCGGTGCGCATGTCGTCGAAGCCGGCGCCTTCGGCGTAGACCGTAAGGGCCGCCTCGTAGGCGGCCGCCGCTTCTTTCAGCATCGCGACATCGTTTTCGCGCTGGCCGAGCGTAACCAGCGTGTTGCCGAGGAATGTCTGGCTCGTTGCCCAATCGGCACGATCAGGCAATCGTTCAGCGCGCTGCACGATCTCCCGCGCGAGCACAGCCGCCTGGCGCAGATGTTCGGTCTTTCCACCGCGCCAGCCGGAGGCCTGCAGTGCGACAGCCTGATTTCCCCGGTGCGACCACGCTGCCCAGTCGTCCCAGCGTTCGACTTGCTCGAAAGCCTTTTCATAATCGCTCGCCGACTGTTCGTAGTCGAAGGTCATGAAGCTGGTCTCGCCGCTGCGGGCATAAACGTCGGCGAACTCGATGCGTCGGGCCTTGATCTCGGCCTCGACGGTCTCGACGGTATCCTCGATCTCGCGCACGCGTGCCTTGGCCTGCTCGTGCAGCCCGATGGCGGTCTCCAGCGCGCCTTCGGAAATGGCGCGCGCGGCGAGTTCCGACAGGCGGAGAATTTCCGGATCACTGTTTGCGATGACCGCGCGCTCCTTGCGCATCTCGGCGATCTTGGCGGTCTGCTCCCTAAGCAGGCTCGTCAATTCGGCGGGATCTTTCGGCGCATCCTGACCCAGCGCGCGCAGCATGCCGTATACCGCATCCATCGGCACCCCGCCCTCGCGTGCAACGGACTCGACCTGCCGGCGTTCGGCATCGGGCAGGGCGGCGATGGTAAGGAGGAGCTGGCGGCGCTCCTTGAGGATGTCGCCTTCCTCGCCTTCGACGGGATCGGGAGCGGAGCCGAAATAGAGCAGGCGGCGCAGGCTCTCGTTGACCCAGGGACGCTGGCGGCCGCCGGTCTTCAAATAGACCTCCTCGGCGACCATGCGCATGACGGTGCCGAATTCCTCGCCGGTCATGGCCGAGACGTGGCGCAGGACCGCGCCCGCATAGGGGCTGTTGGCGCCGGCCTCGCCGTCGAGGGCGACCTTGCCCGGCTCTGCGGCGAAGCCGATCAGCGCGCCGAAATTCTCCTGCGCGGCGCCGGCCGACGTGGCGCCGAAGCGGCCGACTGAGCGCGTTTCGCCGAGGCCGGCGGCAGAGACGGGAGCGGGTTCCGCGTCCGGGGCCGTCCTGACGGTGGTGCCGGGCGGGAAGGGATTGTCGCGGCAGGCGTCGAGCAACACGATGGTGAGAGGGACGACCTTGCCGAGATCCTGTATGAGGCGCGAGAGCGGCACGAGCGTCTCGGCGGCATTGTCGAGCGAGGAGAGGGCGGCGTCGGTGGGGATCAGCCAGTTCTCGCCGGCCGCCTCGATGCCGTGGCCCGCATAGTAGACGACGGCCGCGTCGGCGCCCTCGGCATCCTCGACGAAGCGTTCGACGGCGCGCCTCAGCTTCTTCGCGTCGGCATCGCGCACGGAGGAGGTCTCGAAGCCGAGCTCGTCGAACAGGTCCTCGATGGCGCGGGCGTCTTCGGGCGGGTTGGCGAGCTTTGCCAGATGCTCGTAGTCGCCGTTGCCGATGATCAGCGCCACGCCGCGCAGGGGCTTGTCGGTGGCGGCCAGCAAGGGGCCGGCCGCGCACAGCAAGGCCAGCGCGCCGACAAGGCACGCCAGAACGGCAGCAATGAAGCCTTTCCGAACGCCCACCGGACCAAGCCCTAACCCTAGGTGAAGTGTCGCCAGACATATGGCGTCAAAATGGCGGCAAATGACAAGTCCCGGCCGACCGGAACCTACCGGCCATATCCGCGTTACTACCCTTGGCCGAATAACGGCCGAGGGAGGAACAAGATGGCTGTAGAGAATGCACCCGCGCCGAAGGGCAAGGCAGCGGCAAAGGGACTGCGGCAAGCTGCCGCCAAGGACGAGAAAAAGGTGGAGGCCAGGACCGGCCGCGACCTCAAGAAAGGCGAGAAACGCTTCGAGGAACGGTCGAGGAGCTCCGACGGGAAGAGCGCCGGAACCAAACAGATGTAATCACGCCGCAGAGTGTCTGTGCAAGAATCTGCCGACGCTTGAACAAGTTCGCCCCATGGCGACCGTTTTCCTTTGCGTCATGACTTTCAAAGCGGGAGCGAAAGCTTGCTTTAAACACTTCGCGTTATAGTCGGCAAATCTGGTCCAAAACCGCGAAAGGCCGGGCGCTTGACCGATCAGGGATCGACGGTCGTTCGCATGCTGCGCAGAGCCTTCGGCTCGGCCTATGTGCCCGCGGGCCTTGCTTTCGTGATCGTGCTCATTGCCAGCGTCTATGCCGGCTATCTCAACCGGTCGCTGCATGAGCAGTCGATGCGCGCGGAGGTGCAGACCAAGATCAACCTGATCCGTGCCAAGCTCGAAGGCAACATCAACTCCAACATCCAGCTCGTGCGCGGCCTTGCAGCGACGATCGAGACCGAGCCGAACATGGACCAGGCGCGCTTTGCCGCGCTCGCGCGCAACCTGTTCCGCGAGCAAAGCCAGCTGCGCAACATCGCGGGCGCACCGGGTCTCGTCATCTCGCTAATGTATCCGATGGAGGGCAACGAGAGGGCGATCGGCCTCGACTACCGAGCCGCCCCCGACCAGAGCGAGGCGGCGCTGCGTGCCCGCGACACCCGGCAACTCGTGCTGGCCGGTCCGGTTGCGCTGCGGCAGGGGGGGACGGGCTTCATCGGGCGCTTTCCGATCTTTCTCAGGACCGAGGGGGAGCCGGACCGGTTCTGGGGCATCCTGTCGGCTGTCATCGACGTTGACAAGCTCTACCGCGACAGCGGCCTGAGAGACCCGGACCTCGGTCTCGACATCATGATCTCCGGCAAGGACGCCACAGGGGGAACCGGAGCGCGCTTCATGGGCGACCGTGATCTTACCGGCGAGAAGCCGGTGACAGCCGATGTGATCCTGCCGTCGGGTTCTTGGCATATCGCGGCAGTGCCGGCCGGTGGCTGGGAGTATACGCCCGACAATGCGGCGCTGTTCCGGACCCTGCTTGCGCTCGCGCTGCTGGCGATCGTGTTGCCTACTTTCTTCGCCGGCCGGCTCTATGGCGAGCGGGAGCGATCGTTCGCGAAGCTCGCAGAGCGCGAGCAGGAGCTCGCACGCCTGTCGCAGCGCCTCAGCCTCGCGCTTGATGCGTCCAAGATTGGCGTCTGGGAGCACAATGTAGCAACCAACGAGCTCGTCTGGGATGACCGGGTCAACGAATTGTGCGGCCTGCCGAAGGACGGCAAGGTTCGCGGCTATGACGACTGGGCGAGCGCGATCCATCCCGACGACGCCGACCGGGCCCGCCGGGACTTCGAACTGGCGGTGGAGCGCCATTCGGATTACGCGTCCGAGCACCGGCTCCTGCTGCCGGACGGCACCCTGCGCTATGTGCGCACCAAGGCGAAGTTCATCGAGGGCGACGGGGACGAGCCGCGGCTGATCGGCACCGAATGGGATGTGACCGAGGACGTGCGGCTGCACAATGACCTCGAGCGGGCCCGCTTTCTGGCGGAGATGCGCAATGTCGAGCTCGAGGCGGCCAAGGGGCGCATCGAGCACAATGCGCTGCACGATCCGCTGACCGGCCTGCCCAACAGGCGCTACCTGGACCAGGTGCTGGAGAACCTTGCGGCGGCGGGCGAGGGCAGCGACGCCGCGCTGCTGCACATCGACCTCGATCGCTTCAAACAGATCAACGATACGCTTGGCCACAGCGCCGGCGACGCGATGCTGGTTCACGCTGCCAGGGTGCTGGAAACAAACGTCCGCAAGACGGACTTCGTCGCCCGTGTCGGCGGGGACGAGTTCGTGGTGCTGTGCCTGGCGTCGCCAACGAATGCCGATCTCTCCGGCCTGGCTGGCAGGATCATCGACGAGATGCGGAAGCCGGTGTCGTATGACGGCCACCAGTGTCGCTTCGGGGTCAGCATCGGCATCGCGGTTGAGCAGGGGGAGGAGGCTGATCCCAAGCGGCTGATGGTCAACGCCGACATCGCCCTCTACCGCGCCAAGAGCCGCGGCCGCAGCCGGCACGAATTCTTCACCGAGGCGCTGCAGGCCGAGATCGTCGGCACGAAGCGGATGGCCGACGAGATCCTGAGCGGACTCGAACGGCACGAGTTCATCGCCTATTACCAGCCGCAGGTCGATGCGCGGACGTTCGAGATTGCGGGCGTCGAGGCGCTGGCGCGCTGGAAGCATCCGCGCCGCGGCCTGCTGTCGCCCGGCTACTTCCTCAAGACGGCGGAAGAACTGAACGTCGTGTCGAGCATCGACCGGCTGATCCTCGAGGAAGCGCTGGCGGATTTCCGCGGCTGGAAGGAGCGTGGTCTGCCGATCCCGCGCATCTCGGTCAACGTCTCGGCCCGCCGCTTGCAGGACGGGGAGCTGATCAGCGCGCTGCGGCAACTCGACATCCCGCGCAACGCGGTGTCGTTCGAACTGGTGGAATCGATCTTCCTCGACGACAATGACGACCTGATCACCTGGAACGTGAACCAGGTGAAGGAGCTCGGCATCGACGTCGAAATCGACGATTTCGGCACCGGCTACGCCTCGATCGTCAGCCTGCAGAAGCTGAAGCCGCGGCGGCTGAAGATCGACAGGCAGCTCGTGATGCCGATCGTCTCTTCCGTGAAGCAGCGGAAGCTGATCGAATCGATCATCGAGATCGGGAAGTCACTTGACATCGAGATCGTCGCGGAGGGCGTCGAGACGATGCAGCACGCCGCGATCCTGAAGGACATCGGCTGCCATTACCTGCAGGGCTACGCCTTTGCGAAGCCGATGAGCGCGCACGATCTGGAGCACTTTGCCCGCACGCACGGGAAACAGAAAGCCTCCTGAGAACGAGCGGAACGGAGTCCCGGCAAGCAACGCCCGTTCGTGCCCGTACGTCCGCCACAAAATCCGCAATGACTCGGTGCAACCCTTAGGCTAATTGTGGGTTGTCTCGTGCCGGCTGACCGGCGCAAGGGTCGAAACCGGATTCGAGGAAGCATATGCGCTGGAGAGGCCGTCGTCAGAGCGACAACATCGAGGATCTGCGCGGCTCCGGCGGAGGTGGCTTCGGCGGCGGGACCGGACGCGGCGGTGGTTTCCGCATCCCGGTCGGCGGTGCACGCAGCGGCGGATTCAGCCTGTCGACGATCGTCATCCTGGTCGTGCTGTTCTTCGCGCTGCGCGCCTGCGGTATCGATCCGCTGGCGATGCTGGAGGGTGGAGGTCTACCCGGCCAGACGCAGGTGCAACCTTCGCAGCCAGGCGGCCAGACGGCGCAGCCGAGCGACGAGATGGGCCAGTTCGTGGCGACCGTGCTTGCCGAGACCGAGGACGTTTGGACCGGCATCTTCCAGGCTGAAGGGCAGACTTACCAGAAGCCAACGCTGGTGATGTTCTCGGATCAGGGATGCGCTCGGCCTGCGGCTTCGCCTCGGCGGCCTCCGGTCCGTTCTACTGCCCCGGCGACCGCAAGGTGTATATCGACCTCGCCTTCTACGACCAGCTCGCCCGCCAGTTCGGCGCGGCCGGAGATTTCGCGCAGGCCTATGTGCTGGCGCACGAGGTCGGCCATCACGTGCAGAACCTGATCGGCGTGCTGCCGCGCTTCAACCAGATGCGCCAGACGATGAGCCAAGCCGAGCAGAATCAGATGTCGATGCGGGTCGAGTTGCAGGCCGACTGCTTCGCGGGCGTGTGGGGCCACTTCACGGACCAGAAGGGGCTGCTCGAAGAGGGCGACATCGAGGAGGCGCTGAACGCTGCCCAGCAGATCGGCGACGACACGCTGCAGCGCAAGACGCAGGGCTATGTCGTGCCGGAGAGCTTCAACCACGGCACATCCCAGCAGCGCCAGACCTGGTTCGCGCGCGGCTTCAAGTCGGGCAAGCTGTCGGACTGCGATACGTTCAACAACCCAATCTGAGGCTGCGGCCACGCGGACATGAAAACGGCGCGCCAGGGGCGCGCCGTTTGCGTTCAGCCTGGAGGGATTCTCACCGTTCGGCCAGCGCCGGCTCGCTGTGCTGCTCGCGGATGAGGTTGACGAAACGCCGGAAGAGGTAGTGCGAGTCCTGCGGGCCGGGGGAGGCCTCGGGGTGGTGCTGGACCGAGAAGACCGGCTTGCCGGCCAGCGAGATGCCGCAGTTCGAGCCGTCGAACAGCGAAACGTGAGTCTCCTCAACGCCTTGAGGCAGGCTCTTCGAATCCACCGCGAAGCCGTGGTTCATTGAGACGATCTCGACCTTGCCGGTGGTGTGGTCCTTCACCGGATGGTTGGCGCCGTGGTGCCCCTGGTGCATCTTCACCGTCTTCGCGCCGACGGCGAGCGCCAGCATCTGGTGGCCGAGGCAGATGCCGAAGATCGGGATGCCGGTCTCAAGCAGGTCCTTGATAACCGGCACGGCATATTCGCCGGTCGCGGCCGGATCGCCCGGGCCGTTCGAGAGGAAGATGCCGTCGGGCTTCATCGCCAGAATCTCGTCGGCGCCGGTCTTGGCCGGCACGACGGTGACCTTGGCGCCGAGGCCGGCGAGCAGGCGCAGGATGTTGCGCTTTACACCATAGTCTACTGCGACGACGTGCATGGTCGGGGCGTGCTGTTCCGCATAGCCTTCGCTCCAGACCCAGGGCGTCTCGGTCCAGACGGAGGACTGGCCGGAGGTGACCTCCTTGGCGAGGTCGAGGCCGACGAGACCCGACCATTCGCGCGCCTGGCGTTTCAGGTCCTCGATGTCGAACTTGCCGTCCGGTGCATGGGCGATGACGGCGTTGGGCGCGCCCTTCTCGCGGATGAGGGCGGTCAGCGCGCGGGTGTCGATGCCGCTCATGGCGATGACGCCGCGCCGCTTCAGCCACTGGTCGAGATGCTCGGAGGCGCGGTAGCTGGACGGGTTGGTGACGTCGGCCTTGAAGATCGCGCCGACCGCGCCGGAGCGCGCCGCCGGATTGAGATCCTCGATGTCCTCGACATTGGTGCCGATGTTGCCGATGTGCGGGAAGGTGAAGGTGACGATCTGGCCGGCATAGGACGGGTCCGTCAGGATCTCCTCATAGCCGGTCAGCGCCGTGTTGAAAACCACCTCGGCAACCGCGGAGCCCGTGGCGCCCAGGCCTCGGCCGCGGATCACCGTGCCATCTGCAAGCACGAGGCAGGCGGTCGGAACTTCTTTGGTCCAGGGGGCGGTCTTGTCGGCCATCGGGCTTCTCCTTCGCCGGCTGCGGCCAGCCTTGCATACGGTCCATATAGGGGCCATATGACGCGTGACAAAACACAAGGGCGGCGGCAGCCATCCTTGTGCGCAACACAACATCCGTGTCTTGAGGCGCGGACAATAAGCGAACGACGAGGAGCGGTCAACAACCGCCCGGGTTTCGCACCGCGAATTGCTTCCCTCGAAAAATCAAGGGGTTATGCGGTCGGAAACGAATTGCGCGGCGTTGTAGCCGTCGCTATCCTCGTACCTCGCCACAGGAGTGACATCATGCGCGAGATTCTCGCCGCACAGTTGAAAGACGCAATGAGGGGTGGCGACAAGCGCCGCATCTCCACCATCCGCCTGATCCAGGCCGCCATCAAGGACCGCGACATCGCGGCCCGCGGCGCCGGCAAGGGCGCGGTCAACGACGAGGAGATCATGCAGATCCTCGCCAAGATGGTGAAGCAGCGCGACGAATCGGCCCGCATCTACGAGGAGGCGAACCGCCTCGAACTCGCGCAGCAGGAGCGCGAGGAGATCGAGGTGATCAAGTCCTTCCTGCCCAAGCAGCTTGGCGAGGAGGAGGTCAGGCAGCTCTGCGCCGCCGTGATCGCCGACGTCGGCGCCGACGGACTGCGCGACATGGGCAAGTGCATGGCCGCGCTGAAGGAGCGCTATCCGGGCCAGATGGACTTCGGCAAGGCGAGCGGGGTGGTGAAGACCCTGTTGCAGTAGCCGCAAGCGGTTGCAGCGACGACGGCGAGCCCGGCGAGAGCCGGGCTCAGCTGTTTTTGGACGCCTTCCGCGCTCGAGCTTTTGCCGTCGAGGCGTTCAACGCCACGGCGGCGCGGATCAGGGCCTTCAGGGCGTCGGCGTCGATCTCCTCGCCCTCGCGGATGTCGATGGCGCGGCGGGTGTTGCCGTCGAGGCTCGAATTGAACAGCGGCTTGGGATCCGGCAGTGACGCGCCCTTGGCGAAGGTCAGCTTCACGACAGCCTTATACGTTTCGCCGGTGCAGATAATGCCGTCGTGCGACCAGACGGGAACGCCTCGCCATTTCCATTCCTCGACGATTTCGGGATCTGCCTGCCTGATGAGGCCGCGGACGCGGGCGAGTGTTTCGCCGCGCCAGTCGCCGAGTTCGGCGACCCTCTGGTCGATCAGACGGGAAGGGGTGTCCGTCTCCGGATCGCTCTTGCTTGCAGCCATGGTCGTCGTCCTCACATCTTCTCACCCGGCAGGCGGCTTGCCTGCCTCACCCAATCAGCGAACTGCACCTCGTCGAGGGGATCGTCCTCGCGGATGTCGAGATAGCGCACGTCCTTCTGCTTCGAAGTGCCGGGAGGCAGCGGCTCGAGCGCCACGCCCTTGAAGAACGCGACCTTCACGTATTTCGCGAAAACGTGGAAGGAGAGGAACCAGGTGCCGTCCGCATCCGGCGCGCCGTAGAAAGGCGAGTTCCATTTGACGGCCTTGCGTACGTCGGGGACGGTGCGCGTGAGAATTGCGTCCAGCCTGCGGCCGAGATCGCTCTTCCAGCCGGGCATGGCGGCGATATAGGCCTGCACCGGCGCGTTGCCGTAGCCCTTGGCGATCTGGGGATTGCCGCCGGAGAGTAGGACCGGACCGTCGGTCTTCGTTGCGGCTTTCGCTGGCCTGACTGGCGTCTTTCCCGCCATCCGATCGCTCCTATGCGCCGGCGCGCCGCCGCAGCGCATAAGGCAGCGCGAACATGTAGAGGCCGGTGGCGAGCAGTAGAAAGAGCGGAGGCAGTGGCGAGTAGACCACCCAGGCTGGCGGCTCGCCCAGCGCCATCGCGACGAAGTTGGCGACGACCGCCAGCGTGAAGGCGATGGACAGCCAGCGGTGGACCTGTCGAATCCATTTGCTCCAGTTCAAGGGGGACCTCCTCTAAAATGTGTCGATGCGGCGGGGTCTGGACGTCAATCCATCCGGGCCACGACCTGTTCCAGGTGATCGAGGAAACGCGGCCAACCGGCCCGGGCGCCGCCGAAATAGCGCGGCTGGTCAGGGCGGAATCCGGTCTGCTCCATGCGCAGTCGCGTGCCCGTTTCCGTCGGGACGAGCGTCCAGGTGACGACGCTTTCGAGATCGTGATCGCCCCAGGAATAGGACAGCGTCCGGTGCTGCTCGACGGACCGGACCTCGCATTGGACGACGCCCCATTCCGCGCGGAGCTCGAAGCGGTGGCCGACGACGGGCCTGAATTCGTTCTTCATCAGCCACTCCTCGATCAGGTGAGGTTGAGTGAGCGCGCGCCAGATCTTCTCGGGCGGAAAGGGGATGTCGCGTTCGACGACGACGGAACGCGTTTCGGCCAATGGCAGGGTCACTGGTCCATCCTTTTCAGAAGGTCTTCGAGGCTGTCGAACCGGCTCTGCCAGAAGCCGGACATGCGGTTCGTCCAGTCGATAAGCGGGGCGAGGGCGCCGACATGGGCGCTGTAATGCGTCTGGCGGCCCGCGTGGCGGTCGCGCACCAGGCCGGCCTGCTTGAGCACGCCGAGATGCTTCGAGACGGCGGGCTGCGAGACGCCGGCCTGCGCGGTCAGGGCGCCGACGGTCTGCTCGCCCTCGCGGCACAGCCGCTCGAAGATCGCGCGCCGGGTCGGGTCGGCGAGCGTTCGGAAGAGCATGTCGTGAGCGTCGATCATCGCAACCAATAACCCGTTGGCTATTGATCGTCGTATAACCGGGTAGCTATGGATTGGTCAAGGCGGCGGCGAAAAAGGGAAGGCATCGGTGGGCGGCGGCCGGGTTACTCGCCCGGGCGCGCGAGACGGCCTTCCTCAGCCTTGTGGTAGAACTGGCTCGCGACGAGCCAGCCCTTCAACGGCCGCAGCGGCGGTATGCAGGTGGCGAAGACGATCGGGAGCGAGACGAAGATGTGGAACCACATCGACGGTTCGAAAGAGATCTGCGCCCAGACGGCGAACCAGACCGAGGGAATGCAGGCGAAGCAGATGACGAAGAAGGCGGGGCCGTCGGCGGGATCGGCGAAGGAATAGTCGAGGCCGCAGACCTCGCAGCGCGGGGCGAGCTTGAGGAAGCCGTCGAACAGGTGGCCTTCGCCGCAGCGCGGACAGCGGCCGCGGATGCCGACTCTCCAGGGTTCGAGCGGGGGGTAGGTGGCATGGTCGTGCATGACGTCACTCCGTGCGACCGGCATGGTTTCGCGCTATGCTTCCGGTCGCGATCCATATATGTTTAAATCTTGAATGCATACAATGCGACAAATTGTATGGCTTGAGGCGATATGCAAGACAGCGCGCATGCGATTTCCGATCTCTCCTGGCTGGCGCCCGTGGGTGCCGGAGGCGGGCCGATCTATCTGAGGATCGTCGAGGCGCTCGCCGAGGCACGCGCCAGCGGCCTGCTGCAGCCGGGCGACCGGTTGCCGCCGCAGCGCGACCTGGCGCAGGCTCTCGGCGTGGACCTGACGACGGTGACGCGCGCCTTCATGGAGGCGCGGCGGCGGAACCTGATCGAGGCGGCACCCGGGCGGGGCACGTTCGTCACACCCGGGGGTTCCGACGAGCCGGTCCTCGATCTCAGCATGAACATTCCGCCGCCGCCGCTTGGCATCAACCTGCCGGCACTGATCAGGAGCGGGATCGACGGATTGCTGAGGCGTTCCAGCGCCGAGGCGCTTTTGTCCTACCATCCGGGACCGGGCTCGGCGTCCGAACGGGCGGCAGGGTCGCAGTGGATCGTGGGCGAGGGCGAAAGGCCGGCGGTCGCGCGGATGGCGGTCGGCTCGGGCGCGCAGGCGCTGCTTGCCGCCGCCGTGCTGGCGCACAGCCGGGAGGGCGACGTGATCCTCACCGACATGTGCACCTATCCCGGGCTGATCTCGCTGACGCGCGCGCTGGGACGCGGGCTGGTCGGCGTGCCAGGCGACGCCGACGGCATGCTGCCGGATGCGCTGGAGATGCAGGCACGGCACTGTTCGGCGCGGCTGGTCTATCTCAACCCGACGCTGCACAATCCGACGACGCTGGTCATGCCGCAGGCGCGGCGGGAAGACCTGGTGACGGAGGCGCGGCGTCTGGGGCTGACGATTATCGAGGACGATCCCTACAGCAGGCTCCTGCCGGACGCGCCGCCGAGCCTGCTGGCGCTCGCGCCCGACATGACGATCCACGTGGCGACGCTGGCGAAATGCATATCGCCCTTCCTGCGCACCGCCTTCCTCGTCGCGCCAGAGGCTGAGACGGCCGAGCGCATCGCTGTGGCGCTTCGCGGTATCACGCAGATGGCTCCGCCGCTGATGACGGGCCTCGCCGCCGAATGGATCCGGAGCGGCACGGCGGGAGAGATCGCCGCCGCGGTGCGCGCAGAAGCGGTCGAGCGGCAGCGTATCGCCGCCGGCATGCTGCCGGCTGGCGCGGCGACGCAGGAGGCGAGCCTGAATATCTGGCTGCCGCTCAAGGATGCGATCGGCGCGGAGGAACTGGTGCGGCTGGCGCGGCGGCGCGGGCTGGCGATCAGCCCGGGCGAGGAGTTCGCCGTGCGCGGAAGTGCCGCGAACGCCGTGCGCATCGCGCTCGGCGCGGCCGCCAGCCGCGAACGGCTCAGGGAAGGCTTGCGAAGCCTCGTGTCGATCCTGTCGGAGAGCAGCGACCGCGTGGGCCTGCCCGTCTGAAGGGCCTGCCGACTACGCGAACAGCGCGTGGAGAGCGTTCACCAGCCCGGTTGTGTCGACGCCGACGACCGAGACCACGGCGACCACCCCGGCGGCAAACAGAAACAGATCGGACTTGAACGTATGCATGACTATCCCCTTCGAGGAGACGGATAGTGATGCAATTCGGCCCGATCATGCCGGGATTCCGGCAAATTGACGGCAGGGAAGGTTTTTCTCACGACGCCCGCAGTCGCGAGCCGCGCAGCAGGCCCTGTTCCTCGAGCACCGGATAGGCGATCGAGGCGAGGAGGGAGTTGATCTGTTTCAGGTCACGGATCGTGTCGAGGTGGATGGAACTCGTCTCGACGCTGCGGGCGGTGCCGGCGCGCAGGCGCTCGAAATGGCCCTGCGTCGAGGACTTCTCGCGGTCGCGCAGCCGATCTTTCTCCTGAACGAGCTGGAGGGCGGTCTCGCGGTCGCGGCTGACCAGGACGTTGAAGGCAAGCCGCGCATTGGCCAGCACCGAAGCGTGGAAGGCGGTGAGTTCGCGCCAGCCGTCCTCGGTGAATTCGAGCTTGCGGTCCATCTTCTTGCGGACATGGACCAGCATGTTGCGCACGATGATGTCGCCAACCTGCTCGAGCTTGATGCAGGCGCCGATCAGCTCCTGGCAGCGCATGGCCTCGGATTCGCTGAGCTGGTGCGCGGTGACCTTGGCCAGATAGATCTTGATCGCCGCGTGCCAGCGGTCGACGCGGTCGTCGAGGGCCGCGAGATGGTCGATGCGCGCCTTGTCCGGGGTGCGGTAGAGTTCCATGATCTCCACCAGCATGATCTCGATCGTCTCGCAGATGCGCACCACCTCGCGGGTGGCGTTGGCGAGCGCCTGCGAGGGCCTGTCCAGCGCGTCTTCCTCCAGCGCGCTGCGTTCGGCCGGCGCGACTTCCGGCACGGTCGGGCTGCTGAGGGCCACGAGCGCCTTCGAGGCGCGATAGACCAGACCCGCCAGCGGAATGCCGGCAAGCAGGATCACGCAGTTGAACAGAATGTGCGCGTGGACGATCTGGTCTGGCACCGTCGTGCCGAGCAGGGCGAGCGGAGGCTTGAACGTGAGCAGCAAGGTCAGCACGACCAGGGAGCCCGCGCCGCGCATCAGGAGATTGCCGATCGGCACGACCCGGACGGCAGGGGCCGCACCGCGCGTCAAAAGGGGCGCGATCACCGAACTGCCGAGGTTGACCCCCAACACCAGGACGACGCCGAGCTCGGCCGGGATCAGGCCGCGCCCGGCGAGCGCGACAAGCAACAGCACGGCGGCGATGCTGGAATGGAACAGCCAGGTCATCAGCGCCGCGATCAGGAAGGCGGTGACCGGATCGCCCGAGAAGTAGCCGATGATGACAGGCAGCAGTTTCGAGTCGCGCAGGGGCTCGGCGGCTGCGCCGATCATCTCCAGCGACAGGATCATCAGGCCGATGCCGACGAGGATGCGGCCGAGCTGGCGCCATTCGCGCCGCTCGGTCGCCATGAAGAAGCTCGTTCCGGCGACGAGGCAGAGCGGGACCAGCAGTCTGAGATCGAAGGACAGGAGCTTGACGAGCAGGGCCGAGCCGACCTCGGCGCCACGCACCGCCAGCTGGCCCGCCATGCCGCCGACCACGCCGGAACCCGCGAAGGATGCGATCAGTAGGGTGACCGCCGTAGAGCTCTGAAAGGCAATGGCGAGGCCCGCGCCGGCGATCACGGCAAGCAGGGGATTGCCGAGCGTGGAACGCAGCCGGCCGCGCAGCGCATCGCCATAGGCGCGCTCCACACCCGTCTTGACCATCCGCGTCGCCCACAAGAGCAGCGCGACCGCACCGGCGAGGTTGAGGAGAACGATGGTGCCGCTCATCGCGGAGCTAGACCATCTTCCGGGGAGCCATGTCCGTGAATTCCTTCGCTTGCGAAGCTGATTCGTCCATTAAACAGATTAGCCGGATAATAGTATGGCGGGCCGCGGTTTCCAGCGTGTGTCGCCGACGCCCGGTGTCGGGATCAGGATGCTGCGCGCGTTGTCGCAGAGGAGGCGGACATTACATAAATGTAATAACTTCATGAAATCATTACAGAATTGTAATTGATGGTTCATCGCTCGTTCATCCGCGCCACCCTAGGGTCGCCGTGTCGATCACAAGGAGACAGAGATGAAACGCATCGTTCTTTCCGCACTGGCACTCGCGATCCTCGCCGCACCGATGGCCCAGGCGCAGGCCGCGTCGACCCGCAGCTACGAGCCGCGCATCGAGGACCAGAGGGGTCGTCCGGGCGCCAGCCACGGCCATTCCGTGCACCGCAAGATGGAGAGGCACCACCGCTACGAGCGCGGCCAGCGTTTCACCAACTGGAAGCACTACGAGTCGCGCGACTGGAAGCGGCACGGGCTGCGCAAGCCTGGCCACGGCCAACGCTGGATCCGGGTCGACAACGACTACCTGCTGATCACAATCGCCAGCGGCATTATCGCGGGCGTGATCGCCGGACGGTGAGGACTGGGGGAGAGGTCCGAGGATGGGGCGGCCCGACAGTCGCCCCAGCCAGTCAAGCCTCGGCAGCGCGCAGCGGAGGCAGTGCGCCGCTCTGCTTTTCCACCGACCAGGACCGCGCGGCGACGGCGGCCGCGATCAGCATCGAGGCGACGCCGACCAGCGGCAGCGCGCGGTAGCCGAGGCCGCTGGTGATGATCAGCCCGCCGACGAAGGCGGCGATCGCGATGCCGAGGTTGAAGCCGGCCGGGATGAGCGAGGAGGCGAGGTTGGGCGCATCCGCGGTCCATGAGAGGATGCGGGTCTGCAGCGGCGTGCCGATCGAGAAGTTGATGCAGCCCCAGAGCGGGACGAGGATCACCATCGCCAGCGGCCATGGACTGAGCAGATAGAGAAGAGCGGCCACCACCGACTGGATGACCAGCAGCGCGATGAGGGAAGGCATCAGCTTCCAGTCGGCGAGCCTGCCGCCGAGATAGACGCCGAGCGTCGCGCCGAGGCCGTTGATGAGCAGGATCCAGGGAATGGTGGCTGCGTCGAGCCGCGTCACCTCCTGCAGGAAGGGCGAGATGTAGGTGAAGGGCACATACTGGCACATCATCAGCATGAGCATGATGATGAGCGTGGTCCAGACCTGCTGGCGACCGAGCACGCCGATTTCCTGCGACAGGTGGGGCGGCTCGGCGCGGGGGCCTTTCTGGTTGGGCAGCAGCGCCAGGATCGCCGCGAGCGTGAGGATGCCGAGGCCGAACATCGCCCAGAAGGTCGCGCGCCAGCCGAAGGCGTTGCCGATGGCAGCACCTATCGGCACGCCGACGATGTTGGAGACGGTGAGGCCGGCGAGAACGACGGCGACGGCCATGCCGCGCCGCTCCGGCGGGACGAGGCCGATGGCCACGACCATGGCGACGCCGAAATAGACGCCGTGCGCCCCGGCGACGATGACGCGGAACAGCAGCATCGAGGCAAAGCCCGGCGCCAGCGCGCAGGCCAGCTGGCCGGCGACGAAGACCAGGGACAGGCAGATCAGCAGCGTTTTGCGCGGCACAGCCGTGGTGAGGAGGGTTAGCGCCGGTCCGCCGATGGCGATCGCCAGCGCATAGCCGGAGACGAGATAGCCGGCGGCTGGAACGGAGACGCCAAGGCCGTCGGCCAGCTGCGGCAGGATGCCGGCGATGACGAATTCGGTGGTGCCGAAGGCAAAGGCAGTTATGAAGAGCGCGATAATCGGAAGCGGCATGACGGCGACCCGGCTGGAAATGGCGCCCCTAGCACCACGAATCGCTGCGCGCCGCAATCGAGTTCTGCGCGAGAGGGGTGCAGTTTTTCTGGACTGTTTCCCGATGCCGGGCGGCCGGGGCCTGTGAATCCCGGGCACTTGGAGAGCTTGGCGGTGGCGCGGGGCCGCCGCTTGACCTATCTGCCTGTTGTTGAACATTACAGGGTCCGATGCGCTTTCCGCCCGCCTTCCTCGATGAGATCCGCGACCGTGTGCCGATATCCTCGGTCATCGCGAGCCGGGTCTCGTGGGACAGGAAGAAGACGAACGCGTCGAAGGGCGACTACTGGGCCTGTTGCCCGTTCCACGGCGAGAAGAGCCCATCCTTCCATTGCGAGGACCGTAAGGGCCGCTATCACTGCTTCGGCTGCGGGGTGTCGGGCGATCATTTCCGCTTCCTGACCGAGCTGGAGGGCCTGTCCTTCCCTGAGGCGGTCGAACGCATCGCCGGGATGGCGGGCGTGGCGATGCCCGCGCGGGATGAGGTCCAGGAGCGCCGCGAGCAGCAGCGCGCCAGCCTGACCGACGTGATGGAGATGGCGACGCGCTGGTTCCAGGAGCGGCTGCAAGGGCCGGAGGGCGCCAAGGCGAGGGCCTATCTGCGCGACCGCGGGCTCACCTCGGTGACGCAGCAGACGTTCCGGCTCGGCTACGCACCCGAGAGCCGCAATGCGTTGAAGGAGTTTCTCGCCTCGAAAGGCATCACCAAGGACCAGATCGAAGCCTGCGGGCTGGTGCGGCACGGCGACGACATCGCCGTCTCCTACGACTATTTTCGCGACCGGATCATGTTCCCGATCGAGGACCGGCAGGGAAGGGTGATCGCCTTCGGCGGGCGGGCGTTGAGCTCGGATGCGCTGGCGAAATACATGAACTCGCCGGACACCGAGCTCTTCCACAAGGGCAACGTGCTCTACAATTTTGCCAAGGCGCGCAAGGCGCAGGGGCGCGAGGGCACGATCATCGCCGTCGAAGGCTACATGGACGCCATCGCTTTGTCGCAGGCGGGTTTCGAGAATGTGGTGGCACCGCTCGGTGCGGCGCTGACCGAAAACCAGCTTGAGCTGTTGTGGCGGATGACCGGCGAGCCGGTGCTGTGTTTCGACGGCGACAAGGCGGGGCTGAAGGCGGCGTGGCGCGCGGCGGACCTCGCCCTGCCGCTGGTGCAGGCCGGCAAGACGGTGCGTTTTGCTCTGCTGAGCGAGGGCAAGGATCCCGATGACCTCGTTCGCACCGAAGGGGCCGACGCCTTCGCGCGCGTGCTCGCCGAGGCGCGACCGCTGGCCGACGTGATCTGGTTGCGAGAGACGTCGGGCGGGGTGTTCGACACGCCCGAGAAGCGGGCGGACCTGGAAAAGACGCTGCGCGAGGTGACGTCGCGCATCAGGGACGAGACCGTGCGCTTCCACTACAGCCAAGAAATGCGCGAGCGGGTGCAGGTGTTCTTCGGCTCGGCCCGGGCGGCACGCGGCGAGCGCGGCGATTTCCGCAAGGGCGGACAGCAGCGGCGCGGCGGACCAGGCGAGGGTCGGATGGCGTTCAGCGACAGCCTGACGCGTTCGGCCATGGTGAAGGGCGGGGCGATGCCGATCCGCGAGGCGGCGATCATGGTGGCGCTGATCAGCCATCCGGCGCTGATCGAGGAGAATTACGACCTGATCGAGATGCTGGACCTGAGCAACCCGCGGCTGGTGCAACTGCACGCCGCGCTGCTTGACGCGCTGGCGCACGATGTGGCCGGCGATCGCGACAGCCTGCTCGGCGTGGTGCGCGAGGCTGGCCTGGAGCCGGTCTGGCAGGAGGCGACGGAGCTGGTGCGGCGGGTGCGCGACTGGACGGCGCTGGAGGACGCGGCACTGGACGACGCCCGCGACGCCTTCGCGCAGGCGCTCCACTTGCACCGCAGCCAGCGCACTCTACATAAGGAACTGAAGGCAGCAGAAATCGCGCTCGCGTCGGAATCGACGGAAGAGAATTTCATGCGACTTCTCGACATACAGTCCCAGTTCCGCGACATGCAGGCGACCGAAGCGCTGATCGAAGGCTTCGGCGTGCAGTCGGGACGGGCTGGCAGAAACTGAACGTCGCGTATCGAACCAGCGAATCGGGCGAAGGTGCGAATTTGATTCGCTTTTTCGCCCCGAATCAGGTTTGAGCCGCTTGACGTTCGGGCATAATTGTCGGAATCACGACGGTTCAACACTGGCTGATCAGCGGGAAACCGCGAGACGATGGACTGGCCGGAAGGCCGAGGAACAGGACGGAGCGCTGGCCGCTGACGGGATAATATCTCCCGTTCCCGGTAACAGGGTTAATCGGACATTAAGCGGAACCTGGATAGCTGCTCCGAAGGGAGCGGAATCAGACCGTATCCGTACCCGATCCTCGGCAAGATGCAATACGCGCCCTATCTAGTAGGGACGGAAGCAGGCGGCCTGCGTTTGGAGATGCAAGGAATGGCGACAAAGGAAAAGGAAGAGGCGGAGACCGAACGCGAAGGCGCCCCCCGACGGGCCTCTGCTCGACCTGTCCGACGACGCCGTCAAGAAGATGATCAAGCTCGCGAAGAAGCGCGGCTATGTCACCCTTGACGAGCTCAATGCCGTGCTCCCCTCCGAGGAGACGGATCCCGACCGGATCGAAGACGTCAATGCCATGCTGAGCGACATGGGCATCAACGTCGTCGAGGACGGCGAGAACGACGAGGCCGACGCGGATTCGGGTTCCGACGGCGAGGAAGAGGCGAACGAGCTGGCCGAGCAGACCGGCACGGCCGTTGCCGCCGTCACCAAGAAAGAGCCGACCGACCGCACCGACGACCCGGTGCGCATGTATCTGCGCGAGATGGGCTCGGTGGAGCTTCTCTCCCGCGAGGGCGAGATCGCGATCGCCAAGCGCATCGAGGCCGGCCGCGAGACGATGATCGCGGGCCTGTGCGAGAGCCCGCTGACCTTCCAGGCGATCATCATCTGGCGCGACGAGCTGAACGAAGGCAAGATTCTGCTGCGCGAGATCATCGATCTCGAGGCGACCTATGCCGGCCCTGAGGCCAAGCAGGCGCCCGTGGTCGAGCGCGTCGACGAAGACGCCAAACCGAAGGACGACCCGCGCCAGGCGCGCCGCGGCCGCGGCGACGACGAGGACGACATCACAAATGTCGGCGGCGAGAACCGCGTCGAGGACGAGGAAGAAGACGAGGACGAGCAGAACCTGTCGCTGGCCGCGATGGAGGCGGAACTCCGCCCGCAGGTCATGGCGACGCTCGACGTCATCGCCGACACCTACAAGAAGCTGCGCAAGCTGCAGGACCAGCAGGTCGAGCAGCGGCTCGCCGCGCAGGGCAACCTGTCGTCCGGCCAGGAGCGCCGCTACAAGCAGCTCAAGGACGAGTTGATCACGGCGGTGAAGAGCCTCTCGCTCAACCAGGCCCGCATCGAGGCGCTGGTGGAGCAGCTCTACGACATCAACAAGCGCCTGGTGCAGAACGAGGGCAAGCTTCTGCGGCTGGCCGAGAGCTACGGCGTGCGCCGCGAGGAGTTCCTGCGCGAATACCACGGCTCCGAGCTCGATCCCAACTGGATCAGGTCGATCGCCAACCTGACCTCGCGCGGCTGGAAGGAATTCACCAAGAACGAGCGCGACGCGATCCGCGACCTCAGGGCCGAGATCCAGAATCTCGCGACCGAGACCGCGATCTCGATCGGCGAGTTCCGCAAGATCGTCAATCAGGTCCAGAAGGGCGAGCGGGAAGCCGCGATTGCCAAGAAGGAAATGGTCGAGGCGAACCTGCGCCTGGTGATTTCGATCGCCAAGAAATACACCAACCGCGGCCTGCAG
Organism: Mesorhizobium sp. J428; assembly: GCF_024699925.1. NCBI lineage: Bacteria > Pseudomonadati > Pseudomonadota > Alphaproteobacteria > Hyphomicrobiales > Phyllobacteriaceae > Mesorhizobium > Mesorhizobium sp. J428. Next base: position 262,535 of record NZ_JAJOMX010000001.1, on the reverse strand, counting down.
TTCCTGGACCTGATCCAGGAGGGCAACATCGGCCTGATGAAGGCGGTGGACAAGTTCGAGTATCGCCGCGGCTACAAGTTCTCCACCTACGCGACGTGGTGGATCCGGCAGGCGATCACCCGTTCAATCGCCGACCAGGCCCGCACCATCCGCATCCCGGTGCACATGATCGAGACGATCAACAAGATCGTCCGGACATCGCGCCAGATGCTGCACGAGATCGGCCGCGAGCCGACCCCGGAGGAGCTGGCCGAAAAGCTCGCCATGCCGCTCGAAAAGGTGCGCAAGGTGCTGAAGATCGCCAAGGAGCCGATCTCGCTCGAGACGCCCGTCGGCGACGAAGAGGATTCTGCACCTCGGCGATTTCATCGAGGACAAGAACGCGATCCTGCCGATCGACGCGGCGATCCAGGCGAACCTGCGCGAGACGACGACGCGCGTGCTCGCCTCGCTCACCCCGCGCGAGGAGCGCGTGCTGCGCATGCGCTTCGGCATCGGCATGAACACCGACCATACGCTGGAAGAGGTCGGACAGCAGTTCTCGGTGACGCGCGAGCGCATCCGCCAGATCGAAGCAAAGGCGCTCAGGAAGCTGAAGCATCCGAGCCGATCGAGGAAGCTGAGGAGCTTCCTGGACAGTTGAGGCTCGGTTTGGGACAATTGAAAAGGGCGGTGCCGAGAGGCACCGCCCTTTTTCGTCGCACCGGTCAGACCGGTCGGTTTGCTGCAGGCTGTGGAGCGCGAGGCGTCCAGAACCAGAGCAGGGCGCCGAAAACCAATGCATTGAACATCGGAAATGCTGCCACGGCGAACGCTATCGTCCCCGACGAGACGTAGAATGCGCCGACCGCAAAATCGATGGCCTGAATGAGTGCCATGTTCCGGATCCAGAACGGATCCGGCCGTTCCGCGCGAGCAAGTGCAGTCATGCCAATGCCGTAAGCGATGAAGCGCGCGGCGAGCATGCCGATGATATAGCCGTTGTCCGGCGGTGGAGGGGTCAGTCCCATCCAGTGGAAAAAGGGTCCCGGTGCCAGCAGCGTGAAGGCGCCCAGCACAAATTGAGAAATGGCAACGACGATGAGCAGCACTGTCAACCGTGTCATGATGAGAGGCTCTTTTCGACAGGTTGCCAAACGGTAACCGTCATACTATACAAAGTGAAGTAGTTACATTTTTTATAGTGATAGCAATGCCACGTATGGATGTCTGCGATCCCGAATGTCCGGTGGCCCGTGCCAGCGACGTCTTGTCGGGCAAGTGGACTTCGCTCATCGTTCGCGACCTTCTGTCGGGAAGAAAGCGCTACTCGGAACTGCAAAGGTCGCTTGCCGGTATCAGTCCACGCATGCTCGCCATGCGGCTGCAGATGCTCGAGGAACAAGGTCTCGTCGAAAAGACGACATATCCGACGGTGCCACCCAAGACCGAGTATGAACTGACTTCGGCGGGGCATCGGATGCTTCCGGTTATTGAAGCGCTAGCGACGTTCGGCGCAGGACTGCCGTCGAGAGTTGGCGCCTAGCCGGCCGCACGTCCCGCTTCCGGCCCGACATAGCGCGCGCGGGGGCGGATCAGCGCGCCCGACTGCAACTGCTCGATCGCATGCGCCATCCAGCCGGAGGTGCGGGCGATGGCGAAGAGCGCGGTTTCGTGGCCGACGGGCAGGTTCAGCGTGCGCATCAGCACCGCCAGCGCATAGTCGATGTTCGCGTAGAGCCCCGTTGCCTCGGTAACGAGGCGGGGCAATTCGACCGCCAGGCGCGGGTCGGCGCCCGCGGCGGCGAGCGCGCGCAGGAGCACGTCGGCGCGGGGATCGCCATCGACGTAGACGGTGTGGCCGAAACCGGGGATCGGCTCGCCGAGTGCGACACGGTCCGTTATCGCCGCTGCGATGTCGCCGTCGCCGAGCTCGGCGACCATGCGGGCGGCGAGCGGGCCGGCGCCGCCGTGGCGCGGACCTTTCAGCGCGGCGAGGCCGGCAATTGCAGCATCGTAGAGGTTGAGGCCGGTGGAGGCCGCGCAGCGCGCGGTCCAGGTCGAGGCATTGAGCTCGTGGTCGGCGAGCAACACCAGTGCGCGGCGCAAAAGGTCTTCCGCTGCAGGGTGGTCGTTCGCCCAGGCCTGCGCCACCTGGCGGTGGATCGGCAAGGGCGAGGGGGCAGCGCCGAGGACCGCGGCCGTGACCAGCCGCGTCACCCGCGCGCCGGCCGCGGCACGGCCCTCGGCGGAGCGGTTGTGGGCGCGCGGGTCCGCGTCGCTGGCAAGCGCCAGCACCGCGATCGCGCGTGGCAGCGGCTTGGCCTCGCGGGCGGCCTCGAAAATCGCCTGCATCGGAGCGTCCACGACCGGCATGTTGGTGGGCTCGAAGGGATCGGCGCGGCGCGCGTCCCAGAGGAGCGTGGCGGCCTGTTCGACGGTTGCGGCCTCGGCGAGCGCCACCACCGGCACGCCGCGATAGATCGGACCGGCCTCGGTGATGGTGGCCACGGTCGTGTCGAGCACCGGGATCGCGGCCTCGGCGGAGGGCTGCACCGCGCCCGAAGTGCGGCGGCGCTGGCGCAGCGCGCGGATGTCGTCCGCCCTGTAGCGCCGCGCGCGGCCATCGCCGACCGGCTCCGAGCGGACGAGGCCACGGCTGACATAGGCGTAGAGGGTGGCAAGCGAGACCGACAGTTCGGCCGCGGCCTCGCGGGCGGTGAGGAAGGCGGGAGAGGAACCGGTTTTCATATTGATCATGCTAATCAAGATTGATCAATGATGGAAGAGGCCTACTCTTTTTGCAGTGCAGCAGGAGAGACGACCATGACGATCCATTCCAATCCGGCCGCCGGTCTCGACGGCGTCGCCGCCGCGGTAACGGCGCTGTCGCATGTCGATGGCGAGAAGGGCGAGCTGATCGTCGCCGGCATGCGGATCGGCGAGCTTGCACAGCATACGGATTTCGAAGAGCTGGCGGCGCGGCTGTGGGGTGCAGCGACGGCGCGCGAGATCGACCCGGCGGAAGCGAGGCAGCGGCTGGGAGAAGGTCGGGTGGCAGCGTTCCGGCGCCTGCCGGCGATCCTTCCCGCGACTGCGGGCCTGCCGATGATCGACGCCTTCCGCGTGGCCGTGGCCGCAATCGCGCCGGTCGAGTGGCTTGCCCCGGAGACGGTGATCGTCGGCGCCATGCCGGTGCTTGCGGCGGCGCTGGTGCGGCAGGCGGAAGGCAAGGCGCCCGTGGCTCCGGACCCGGCGCTCGGGCATGCCGCTGATCTGCTCAGGATGATGCGCGGCGAGACGGCGGGCGCGGAGGAGGCGAAGGCGCTCGACGCCTATCTAGTCACCGTCGCCGACCACGGCATGAATGCCTCGACCTTCGCCGCGCGTGTGGTGGCATCGACGCAGGCGAACCTGTTCATGGCGGTGACGGCGGGCTACTGCGCGCTGACCGGGCCGCTGCATGGCGGCGCGCCGGAGCCGGTGCTCGACATGCTGGACGCGATCGCCACCAAGGACCGCATCGCCGGCTGGATCGACGAGGCGTTGTCGCGCGGCGAGCGTCTGATGGGCTTCGGCCACCGTATCTACAAGGTGCGCGACCCGCGCGCCGACGTGCTGAAGCGCGCGGTCGAGCGGCTGGGCGGGCGCGGCACCGACCTCGGCTTCGCCGCGGAGGTGGAGGCCTATGCGCGGCGCGCGCTGGAGGCGGCAAAGCCCGACCGCAGGCTCGACACCAATGTCGAGTTCTACACTGCGATCCTGCTCGACGCGCTGAAGATCCCCCGGCGCGCCTTCACGCCGATTTTCGCGGTGGGCCGCACCGCCGGCTGGACGGCGCACGCGCTCGAACAGCAGCGGACGGGACGGCTCCTGAGGCCGAGCTCGATCTATACGGGTGCGATGCCTAGCTGACGGACAAGTTGGCGCGGCGCGGCAGGCCGCGGCGCGTCACACCGCCATCGAATTCTCCGCGCTGCGCGCCGCCTGCTCGTAGAGGCCTGACAGGACGCGCAGCATCTCGGCGAGCTGCTCAAGATCGAGCTCCCCGCTGGAGAACTTTGCGAGTGCCCGGATCAGGAACCGCTTGCGCATGGCCTTGTAGTCGTCAACGAATTTCTGGCCGTCCTCGGACGGGGCGAAGAACGTATCCTTGCCGATGCGAGAGCTTTCGACCAGCTTGGCCCGCTGCAGCTTCTTGAGCGCATATGAGACGATATGCGTGTCCTCGATATTGAGGCTGAAGCAGATGTCGGCGAGCCGCTTCGGGCCGTATCCGACCATGTGAAGCACGAGCAGATCCGTCGTCGAATAGCCTTTCATTCCGGCCGCGGCGGCACAACGAAATGCCCCACTGTTCCTGCGCGTTGCGCGCGACAATCATGGCCAGTTCGAACTGGGTCATAAGTGGCGCGAGCCTTTCGACTGTCTGGCTCACGTCTTTCTCCTCAAGCGTCTTATTCACTCACCCATCCTCGAAACACCTGTGATTCCCATGTAGCCCGGCGTGATGTTCCGGGCAACTCCGCTGCCTATTTCGTCGGCATATCGTCGCGCCATAGCCTAAAAAAAGACCGTTGAAGTGACGATAAAATGATGACAATCTGTTGGCAAGTTGAGGGGAAAAGAACAGTGCGCGGCTGACGGCCGCGGCCTCCCTTCGACCGTCATGCGATCGTGGAGAGGTGGTACCGACATGCAGTTCAAGCCCAACATGGAAGCGCTCAAGGCCCTTCCGGCCAAGGAAGGCCTCGTGGCGATCGTCGCGATGAGCCCGGAGAATTTCGCCTACGCCTCCGGCGCCTACATCTCGACCGTGCGGCTGATCCGCCCGCGCCACGCCTACGCCGTGTTCCCTGCCAAGGGCGAGCCTTTCAACATCGTGTGCTCGATCGAGGAGAGCCTGACGCGGTCGGAGAGCTGGATTCCGGACGTGCGCACCTACACCGAGTTCGCAGAAATTCCAGTCGAGGTGCTGGCACGCGAACTCAAGAAGGAAGGTCTGGATAGCGGCAAGTTGGGCATCGACCTCGATTACCTGCCGGTGTCGGCCTACGAGGCGCTCACGGCCGCGTTGCCGGACGCCGAATTCGTCAACACGACCGAGACTGTCACCGGGGTTCGGGTGATCAAGGGAGAGAGCGAAGTCGCGCTCATCGAGGCGGCCACCCGGCAGACGCACAAGGCCGTGCTCGACGCGATGGAGGCCAGCAACCAGGGCGATTCCGAGGCGGACATGGCCCAGAAGATCGCCAACAACATCATCAACTACGGCGCCGACGGCACGCTGTTCATGGCGTTTGCGTCGGGCGAGCGGACCAAGCATCCGCACACGACCGCCCAGTCGGACGTCCTGCCGAGACCGGGCGACATCATCCGCTTCGACGTGGGTGGAACCTATGGCGCCTTTGCCAGCGATTTTGCGCGCACTTATTCCGCCGGCCGGCCGAGCGAGGAGCAGAAGGACGTCTATGCAAAACTCATCCGCATCCAGCGCGAGACGATCGAAGCGGTGAAGCCGGGCGTGCTGGCCGAAGACCTCTTCTTCCTCTGCAAGGATCTCTACGCCAAGCACGGCCTGCCGTTCACGATGCCGCATATCGGGCACAGCTTCGGGGTCGAGCTGCACGAGAACCCGATGCTGAGGCCCGGCGACAAGACGCCGCTCATGGCCGGCATGGTGATCAACATCGAGCCGATGGTGAAGCATGCGACCGGGACCTACCACACGGAAGACCTCGTGCTCGTCACCGAGACCGGCTACCGGTTGCTGACGCTCGGGCTGGCACCGGAGGAACTGCCAGTGATCGGGCAGACGATCAATTACTGACCCGACCTTGGGAGGGGTCACAACAACAAGGGAACACTAGGAGCTACTTCATGAAACTGCGTTCAATCGTTGCTACAACCGCAATTGCCGTCCTGAGTTCAGTATGCGCCTTTGGCAGCGCTGCACTCGCCGAGACCTTCCGGCTCGCCCACCACCATGCGGTGGGCGGGCAGGTGGACACCGCGGCGAAGAAGTTCGCCGAATTCGCCAAGGAGCTCTCCAACGGCGAGATCACCGTAATGGTCTTCCCGGGCGCGCAGCTTGGGCAGGAGCGAGAGGCGCTGGACCTCGTCAACCAGGGCGCGATCGACATCTCGATTACGTCGACCCCGATCCTGGACAAGCTTTATCCGCCGATGGCGACGACCTCGGCGCCGGGCGTGTTCAAGGGCTGGGAGCATGCCCGCAGCGTCTACAAGGGCGAGCACGGCCAGGGGCTCATCGCCGGCGTGCGCGAGAACAGCGACGTCGAGGTGCTCGGCTTCATCCACCTCGGCTTCCGCGACCTGATGTTCAAGGGCGACGCGCCTACGACGCTGGCCGGCATGAACGGCCTGCGGATGCGCTCGCCCGAGAACTTCGTCTGGATCCGCATGTTTGAGCTGATGGGCGCGAAGCCCACTCCGGTCACCTGGGGCGAGGTCTACACCGCCATGCAAACCGGCGTGGCGCAGGGTTTCGACACGTCGGCGGCGGCCGCGATCGACATGAAGTTCAACGAGGTGACGAACTCGCTTCTGAAGACGCAGCACATGTTCGGCTCGATGCTGTTCGCGATGAGCAAGACCAAGTTCGACGCGCTGTCGCCGGAGAAGCAGGAGATGATGCGCAAGATCGCCGCTGCGACCGGCGACTATGTCGACCTCGAGGTCAACATCCCGGCCGAGAAGGCCGCCTACGGCAAGCTCGAGCAGGCGGGCATCAAGATCGTCGAGCCGGCAAATCCGGACGAGTGGCGCGCCGTGCTCGACCCGCTGAAAAAGGAGATCGCGGAGCGCAATCCGGGCTCCGACAAGTTCTTCGAGCTGCTGGGCAAGTAAATGGAGCAGGGGCCCTTGATGCAGCCGGCACCGGGGCCCCAGGGCCCCGGACTCCGGATCCTCACCATCGTCGCCAGCCTGATGGTCGCGGCGACCGTGACCCTCACCTTGCTGCAGGTCGTCCTGCGCTATTTCTTCAACAACCCGCAATCCTGGGCGGAGGAGGTGGGACGCTACCTGTTCGTATGGATCACCTTCCTCGGCGCGGCGATCGCCTACGCCCACAACTCCCATATCCGCGTCGACCTGATTGACCAGTTCGGCCACAAGTGGATGCCAATCGTGAACCCCGCGCGCCATTTCTTCGAGGCGATCTCGGTGGGCGTGCTGGTCTATTCCGGCATCATCGTCGCGTGGCGGCACCGCAACAACATGTTCTACACGATGCCGGACGTGCCGCAGGTTGTCTTCTACCTGGCCGTGCCGATAGGTTCCGCTTTGGGGCTGTTCTACGTCCTGCGCTGGCTGGTGCGTTCGCTGAAGCGCGTTTCGCGGGAGGCGTGAGATGGAGCTCGCCGCCCTCCTGATTTCCTTCGTCTTCCTCCTGCTGCTTGGCACGTCGGTGGCAGCCGCGATGATCCTGTCCGCATTCCTTTCGCTGCTGCTTAACAAGATGCCGCTGACGGTGATGGGAGAACTGATGCTCTCGGGCATCAATTCCTACACGCTGCTCGCGGTGCCGTTCTTCATCTTCGCGGCCGTTATCATGAACCGCGGCGGTCTTACGGACCGGCTGCTCGACGTTGCGGCCGCCTTCGTCGGCCATTTTCGCGGCGGCACGGCGCAGATCGACGTGCTGGCGAGCGTGTTCTTCGCAGGCATGTCAGGTTCCGCTACTGCGGATGCCGCCTCGCAGGGCCGTATCCTGATCCCGCACATGATCAAGGAAGGCTACGATCCCGGTTTCGCGGCCGGCGTGAACTCCTCCTCCGCGACGATCGGCGCGATCATTCCGCCTTCGATCACCATGGTGATCTATGGCGGGGTGACGAACATCTCCGTCGGCGCGCTGTTCCTCGGCGGCGTCGTGCCCGGGCTTTTGATCGGCCTGGCGCTCATGGTGATGGTGGCGATCCTTGCGACGCGGCGCGGCTATCCCCGGCGCGCATACATGCCGTGGAAGGAGCGATGGAAGCCGATCGTCGTCGCACTTCCCGCGCTGCTCGCCCCGGTCATCATCCTTGGCGGCATCTTCTCCGGCGTGACGACCCCGACGGAAGCGGGCGTCGTGGCCTGTCTCTACGGCCTGATCCTCGGCTTCTTCGTCTACGGCGAACTCAAGCTCAAGGATATCGGCCCGCTGCTGGTCGAGACCGTCGAGGCGACGGCGGTGCCCGTCTACATTATCGCGGCGAGCTCGGTGTTCGGCTTCGCGCTGACCATGTCGGGCTTCGGCATGCTGGTGCAGGAATGGCTGATGGGATTCATCACCGGGCCGACCAGCTTCCTGCTCGTGGTGGTGACGATTTTCATGCTGGTCGGACTGGCCGTCGAAGGCGTCGCCGCGATGCTGATCTTCGTGCCGCTGTTCATGCCGATGGTGCAGACGTTCCATGTCGACGAGCTGCAGTTCGCGATCATCGTCATCATCACGCTGCTGCTCGGCACGATCAGCCCGCCGGTGGGGCTGCAGCTCTTCATCGCAGCGGACATCGCGAAGATCTCGGCCTTCAAGGTCGATATCTGGCCGTTCATCTGGATCATGCTGCTCGTGGTCATCGCGATCGTGTTCCTGCCCGGTCTCGTGACCTGGCTGCCAGGCGTCATCATGTAGGGAGATGACACACCAGGACCGCCGGCCCAGGGGCATGGGCCGGCGGTCGCGTTCCTCTCCCCGTGCTTGTCCGAGCCGCAGCCGCGTGGCGAGCAGGGAGCGACGTGGCGCGGGTGGACCTGATGGCCGACAAGATCGATTTCAAGAAGAGCATGAAGGCGCTCTATGCGCCGCCGGTCGGGCGCTTCGTCGAGGTGGATGTGCCGCCGCTGTCCTACCTGATGATCGACGGCGCGGGCGATCCCAACACGGCTACGTCCTACAAGTCGGCGGTCGAATGGCTCTATTCGGTCAGCTATCCGCTCAAGTTCGCCTCGAAGAAGGAGCTCGGCCGCGACTACGCCGTCATGCCGCTGGAAGGACTGTGGTGGGCCGACGACATGTCGACCTTCCTGACGCGGGCGAAGGACAAGTGGTCGTGGACGATGATGATCCTGCAGCCGGACTGGATCACGACGGAGATGGTCGACGCGGCCGCCGCCAAGGCGAGCGCCAAGCTCGGCCCGCGGCCGGCGAGCCTGCGGCTGGAGCGACTTGAGGAGGGGCTGTGCGTGCAAACCATGCATATAGGCTCCTATGACGACGAGGGGCCGGTGCTGGCGAAGCTGCATGGCGAATACCTGCCGCAGCACGGCCTGAAGGAGACCGGTCACCATCACGAGATCTATCTCGGCGATCCGCGCAAGATGGCGCCGGAAAAGCTGCGTACCATCCTGCGGCAGCCGGTGCGGCGCCTGTCATGAGGCAGCGGACGATCTTCATCGCGACCAGCGGGCAGGGACTCTACGAGTTCACCCGCGAGGCTGCGGACTTCGTGCGCGAGGCAGGCGTCGAGACGGGACTGCTGACGCTGTTCGTGCGTCACACCTCCTGCTCGCTGCTGATCCAGGAGAACGCCGATCCGGACGTGCGGCACGATCTCGACGCGTTCTTCCGCCGTCTCGTGCCGCCATCGGACGATCCGTCCATGCGTTGGATCGTCCATACGACGGAAGGACCGGACGACATGCCGGCCCACATCAAGGCCGCGCTGACGGCGGTGTCGATCTCCATCCCTGTCACGGACGGGCGGCTGGCGCTGGGCACCTGGCAGGGCATCTACCTGTTCGAGCACCGCGACCGGCCGCATCGTCGCGAGATCGTGCTGCACCTGTCTGCCTGAGCATCAGGGGGCTTTTCATGCCGGCCGCCTTGTGTCTCACTGGGCTGACACCGCAGGAGGCAGGATGATGCTCACCGGACCCTTGTCGCGCGCCGCGCGCGCCCTCGTCGAACTGACCCGCGAGCAGCTTGCCACGCAGTGCGGGCTCGATGCAGAGGCGATCCGCGCCTTCGAGCGGGGCCTGGGAGAGCTCGACGCGCGGCAGAAGGCAGGGCTGCAAGCAGGGCTCGAAGCTGCCGGCGCGGTGTTCATTCCGGAGAATGGCGGTGGCGCCGGCGTGCGCCTGAAGTTCACCCGGTCCGAGACGAGGCGGCTGTCGGTTCTCGAAAGCGAGGGCGGGATCGCGGCGGACGACGACGTGCCATAACGCCCCGGTCAGGCGGCGAGGCCAGCGAACAGCGCTTCAACGACCTGCCTTGCTTCCTGCTCGTTGACGCCATTCTCGCAATCGAGCGCCGCGCGGTCGAGCATGGCCCCCAGCATCGAGGTGAGGGGCCCAAGCGGCAACCTGCGGATGGCGCCTGCGCGCATGGCGGCGGCAAGGCCTTCGCGGAGCGTCCGGTTGCCGTGCCGGGCATCGATCTCGTCCATCGCGCTGCGCCCGAGCACTGCCGGTCCGTCGAGCAAAAGCAGGCGGGTGCGGCCGGGCGCACGCATGGTGTGCAGATAGGCTATCGAGCCTTCGACCAGTGCGTCGACAGGCTTGAGGGAAGAGGGGGCAGCCGCCTCGATCTCTGCGGCCACGGCGGCACTTTCGGCCTCGGCGACGGCGGCGAACAGCGCCTGCTTGTCGGCGAAGTGGTGGTAGAGCGCGCCGCGCGTCACCCCCGCCGCCTCGACCAGTTCCGGCGTTCCGGTGGCGGCATAGCCTTTTCCCGTGAAGAGCCTGCGGGCCGCCTCGATCAGCGTTGCACGCATCGTCTCGCTGCGTTCGGCATTCGAGCGTCGTGCATTCTCATGTTGCATACATACAGCCTGTATGTTAATTGAAATCCACATACAGATTGTATGTATGTTGACTGGGAAAGGGAAGAGCGATGAAGACGACAAGCTATTATCCGGTTCTGATGACGGACGACGTGCCCGGCACGGCCGCCTTCTATGTCGAGCATTTCGATTTCCGGCCGCTGTTCGAGAGCGACTGGTATGTGCACCTGCAGTCGGCCCGCGACAGGCGCGTGAACCTCGGTATCGTCGCGGGCGACCATGAGACCGTGCCGCCGGAGGGCCGGGGCAAGGCATCCGGCCTCCTGATCAATTTCGAAGTGAGGGATCCCGACGCGGTCTACGAGCGCGTGGTCGCGGCGGGGCTGCCGATCCTGCGCTCGCTGCGCGACGAACCGTTCGGTCAGCGCCATTTCATCACGCGCGACCCGAACGGCGTGCTGATCGACGTCATCAAGCCGATCCCGCCGAGCGCTGAGTTCGAGGCGCAGTATGCCGGCGAGGCGTTGCCCTCCTGATGGCGCGAAGGCCGCTTCTCTGTCGGCTTCGGATCATCAATCAGCGTCTGAGGCTTGATCTGACGATGCGCCGAGACACGTCAAAGCCCCCAGGCGCAGGCGCCTCGGGGGCTTGGCGGCAGTTTTGCCCATTGACCACCGCCGGGGTGGTTACTGCCAGTATTTGACCGGGCAGGACGCCGACTTGCCGAAGGCGACGACCTTCTTCTGGCCGAACTTCTTGCCCTTCACGATCACGCCATTCCAGTTGGCCTTGGAGACATAGGCTTTCTTGAGGCCCATCGACTTGGCCTTGTAGAGGGCCTTGCTGGGCGTGCAGTGCTTGTAGCCGTATCCATAGCCCGGCCCGTAGCCGAACCCGGGACCGAAGCCGGTGCCGAAATGGACGTCGATCTTGATGTCGCCGGCATTGGCCGCGGACGGAGCGGCGGCGATGGCCGAGAACGCGATCAGAGCGGAGAGAGCGAGGGTCTTGGTCTTGCTGAACATGTAGTCCTCCTTTGGTTGGCTGCCTTGCGAACCATTCGCCGGGCAGTGAGGACGGTATGGAGCGGCGAGCCTGAACCGGTTTCGAACCACGCATTCATCGGGAGTTCACCTTACGTCAACCCGCGGCAGGAACCTGCGACCTGCCCGGCCGTTTCGTTTGTCCGAAGGAGGCCCGGACATGATGAACGCCGAGATGAAGAAGACCGAGAAATCGCCCGCAGTGAAGTCGCTGCGGAAAGAGCAGGCCGAACAGCGCCGTGAAGGCAAGAAGACCACCGAGGAGAAGCTGGAGCGCGGCCTTGAAGACAGTTTTCCAGCAAGCGACCCGGTCGCGGTAGCGAGCCCGACGATCAAGAGCGGTGAGCCCGACAAGGTGAGAAAGAAGCCTGTCGCATCCAAATAGACGGTGAAGCCCGCTCCGGCACTCGCGCCTGCCAGCGATCCGCCCTATGTTTGCGCCACAGCAAACGTGCGAGGAACAGGGCATGTCGTTTCTGAAGAGATTGTTCGGCGGCGGAGGCGGCACGGCTGCACCCGCTGCGCCTGCGAAGGAGGTGGAGCATGCGGGCTACCTGATCCGCGCCACGCCTTTCCAGGAGAATGGGCAGTGGCAGACGAGCGGCATCGTTACCCGCGAGATCGACGGCACGGTGCGCGAGCACCGCTTCATCCGCGCCGACCGCTTTCCCTCGCAGGACATGGCGGCCGAGCACGCAATCGTCAAAGGCCGGCAGATCATCGACCAACAGGGCGACCGGATGTTCGACTGAGAGGCGGGACAGAGCCATGAAGATCACACCTTGCGGCGCGTCCGCATCCAAGAAGCCGCCGGCGGACTATTTCACCGGCACGGTTTGGCAGGAGCCGATCGTCGAGGCGCCGGAGCCGGCGCGCGTGCGCGCAGCGCTCGTGACGTTCGAGCCCGGCGCACGGACCAACTGGCACACGCATCCGCTCGGCCAGACGCTGCATGTCGTGACCGGTGCGGGGCTCGCACAGGTGTGGGGAGAGCCGATCCGGGAGATCAAGGCCGGCGATACGGTGTGGATTCCGCCGGGGGAGAAGCACTGGCACGGCGCAGCGCCCACGACACGGATGGCGCATATCGCTATCCACGAGACGCTTGATGGCGTGCATGTCGACTGGCTGGAGCCGGTGACGGATGTGCAATATGGCGGCTGAGCCAGCTTGAAGCGTTGAATCAGGGCGTTCGCGGACAGAATCGGGGGAGGGCGGCATGTCGCTGAAAGGCAAGACGATTTTCATCTCGGGTGGGTCGCGCGGGATCGGGCTGGCCATAGCGCTGCGGGCGGCACAGGACGGTGCCAACGTGACGATCGCGGCGAAGACCGCGGAGCCGCATCCGAAGCTGCCCGGCACGATCTACACGGCGGCAGAGGAGATCGAGGCGGCAGGCGGCCAGGCGCTGCCGGTGCTGTGCGACATCCGCGAGGAGGCGCAGGTGGCCGCGGCGGTGGAGAAAACCGTCGAGCGCTTCGGTGGCATCGATATCTGCATCAACAATGCGAGCGCGATCCAGCTCACCGGGACGCTCGAGACCGACATGAAGCGCTACGACCTGATGAACGGGATCAATGCGCGCGGCACGTTCCTCGTCTCCAAGACCTGCATCCCGCACCTGAAGAAGGCGCAGAATCCGCATATCCTGAACCTGTCGCCGCCGCTGGACATGGCGGCGAAATGGTTCAAGAACCACGTCGCCTACACGATGGCGAAGTTCGGCATGTCGATGTGCACGCTCGGCATGAGCGCGGAATTCGCGAAGGACGGCATTGCGGTGAATTCGCTCTGGCCGCTGACCGCGATCGACACGGCAGCGGTGCGTAACCTGCTCGGCGGCGAGGCGGTGGCCTCGATGAGCCGGCTGCCGACGATCATGGCGGATGCGGCGCATGCGATCCTGACCAGACCGTCGCGCGACTGCACCGGCAATTTCTTCATCGACGAACTGGTGCTGCGCGAAGAGGGGGTAACCGACTTCTCGGCCTATGCGCCGGGCGCGAAGGGGCCTCTGGCGGGCGATTTCTTCGTGCCGGACGAGGCGTTCGCAAAGAGCCCGACTAAGGTGGCAAGGGCACTGCCGGGGTAGGTTAGAGGTGGAGTTTCGGATCCATGCTGCCATGAAGGATGCGAACCACGTCGATGCTCTCCGGCTCGATGTGAAAATAAAGCACATGCGATCCGGCGACGAACTTGCGCAGGCCCACGTCGCCGACACCGGCCGGCCGCGCCAGACCGGGATTGACGTCGACCATGTTCAATGAGCCGGTAAGCATCCTCACATATTCATTCGCCTTGGCGCGGCTCCACGTTCTAGACGTGTAGTCCCAGATTTCGCGAATATCCTTCCTGGCCGCGGGCCGGAGGCGTAGCGCCCGCTTCATTCAACGTTCATTTCAGTTAGGAAATCCTCGACGTCGAACGGCTCGGGTGCGCCGGAACTATATCCCTCGTCGATCGCTGCGCGCAGCTTTTCCAGTGCGATTTCCTGCTCTTCGAGCAGGCGCAGGCCGGCGCGCACGGCTTCGCTGGCGGTGGCGAAGCGGCCTCTCGCGATCTGGCGGTCGATGAATTCGAGATAGGGCGCGCCGAGGGAGATGGAGGTGTTCTTCGTCATGGTCGGCTCCTGAATTACCAATAGATGGTATCCGGACGAAAGCCGAAGTCAAGAATGGCGGTCGCTGAACATAAGGTCGCGGACCATAGCCGGAACGGACTGGATCCGCTTTAGGGCCGCCTTAAGGGCGGTGGACTCCTCACGCGACAGGCGCGCGAGTTCGACCCGGTTGGAGACCTGGATGCCGGAATGGAGATCGCGGCTCTGCTGAGCGAGCATCAGCCTCAGCAGCAGGCCATGCGCGTCGATCAGGGCGCGCAGATCCGCCTCTGCGCCGACGTCGCGGGCGATCAGGCCCTCCAATCGCTCGCGCGTGCTGCGGCCGCGGACGTCGTGGCGGATCGCGAGCGTGCGGGCGCCCGAGACGATCGGGGACAGGCCGAACTTCTTGAGATCGATGCGGCCGTCCTCCGACTGCAGATTGCCGAGGAAGCCGAAGGGCGAGCCGAGCGCGTCGAGCTGTTCGCCGAGCAGCTTCGCGAAGGCCGTCGCCGCGTGGCCCTCAGTGTAGGCGAAGTCAACCATCTCGTTGGCGAGGCTGACATCTCCTGAGACGGCCTTCAGGTCGTAGAAGATGTCGACGTTGAGCAGGTCTTCCGGGCGCGAGCGGGACACCCAGTCGCGGACGCGCTCGCGCCAGGTCGAGAGCGATCCGCGCCATGGCGGGTTCTTGGCCATCACCCCGCCCTTGCAGAGTGGTATTCCGGCCTGGTCGAGCAACGCGGCCATGCGCGCGCCGAGCTCTGCGAACCAGCGGTCTTCGGCCCCGTGCGGTTCGCCTTCGGCGAAGATGATCGCATTGTCCTGGTCGGCGGCGAGGAGGCTCTCGCCGCGACCGCCGGATCCGAGGACGAGGATCGTATGCGCGCAGGGCGGCAGGCCCAATCCCTCCGTGGCCATCGAGGTCTCGGCGATAGCCGCCGCGCGCCTCGTCATCGCGCGAAGCTCTTCGCTGACGACGCCGGAAATCTGGCGCGCGTCGATCTCTTCGTCGATGAGCGCTTCGGCGACCGCCGGCAGCATCGCCCAGGCGGCCGCCAACTGTCCCGAGGTCTTCGCGTCCTCGATCGCGTCGTCGAGATTGACGGCGGCGCTGGCCCGCAGCTTGAGCAGATCTCGCGCCGAAACGATGCCGGCGAGCTGCCCGTCCTCGGTGCGGACGGCGAGATGGCGGATCTTCAACCGGGACATGCGACCGATGGCGCGATAGACGAACGCGCCTTCGCGTATGGAGACCAGCGGCCGCGTGGCGATCTCTCCGGCCTTGTGATCGAGCGCGGCCGCGCCGTCGCGGGCAACGCGGCGCATCACGTCGCGCTCGGTCACGATGCCGTAGTCCCCGATCGCCGCGTCGCTGCGGAGATGCTCCGCGACGAAGATCGAGCTGATGCGCCGCTCCGACATGATCGCGATGGCGTCGCGCAGCGTATCCGCCGATGCCATCACGATCGGCGGCGCGGACATGATGTCGGCGATACGGTGACGGTAGGCGTAGGGGTCCACGGCGCGCAGCGAGGTCGATGCCTCGCCGGGCCGGGTGACGGGCTCGGCCCATCCGGCGCGGTGATGTGTCTCGAGCTCGGCCGGTAGCGACAGGCAGGCGCGCTCGGCCTCGGCGAGGGTGCGGATGCCGCGATCGGCGAGCCTGGGGAGAAGGGCTGCAAAGACCGCAGCGGTGGCCTTCGCGTCGCCCAATGCACGATGGCGGCCCTCGATGGTTACGCCGAGCCAGGTCGCGATCATATCCAGCGAGTAATCGGGAAGGGACGGGTTTGCGAGGGCGGACAAAAGCCGCACGCACAATGAGCGCGGCTTCTTCCAGGACAAGCCGGCGCGGGCCGCCTCGCGTTCGAGGACGGCGAGGTCATAGCCGATCGAATGGCCGATCAAGACGCGTGATCCGGCAAAGTCGGCAAAGGCGGCATACGCTTCCCGGAAAGGCGGCGCGCCGGCCACCGTCTCGGCGCTGATACCGTGGATGGCGGAAGAGGCTGTGGGTATGGCGGCTACAGGGTCCACCAGCGTCGCGAATTCCTCGCCGTCGGCAAGCCTCACCCCGGCGATCTCGATCACGCGCGCTACCGACGTGTCGAGGCTCGATGTCTCAGTGTCTATCGCCACCGCGTCGAGCGCGGCTAGCGGCGTGGCGCCCGTCGTCGGCCTCATCTGCGCCTCCCTCGGGAGAGAGTAGCCAAAGGCGCGGCCGGAAAGAAGCCTGCTATGCGCTGCAGCTAGATGCTGGGACTGTCGTCCTTCGCCTCACCCTTGCCTTTGCCTGAGATCTTGTCGATCCAGGCCAGGAACAGTGCCGAGACGACGAAGGCGAGGTGCATGATGGTCAGCCACATCAGCTGCACCGGCGTGTACTGCGAGTGGTTGAGGAAGATCTGCAGCAGGTGGATCGAGGAGATGGCGACGATGGTGGAGGCGACCTTGACCTTGAGCGAACCGGCGTCGATCGTGCCGAGCCAGTGGACCTTGCCGTCATTGTCGTCGAAGCGGCTGACGAAATTCTCGTAGCCCGAAATGATCACCATCACGACCAGGCTCGCGACGAGGGCAGCGTCGATGAGGCCGAGCATCTTGAGGATCGTGTCGGTCTCGTTGAGGGTCAGGATGTCGGTCATGAACGAGAACAGCTTCGCGCCAAAGGAGACGGCATAGACGGCGAGCGCCAGCGTCAGGCCGAGATAGAAGACCACGAGCAGCCAGCGCGAGGCCAGGATGACGCTCTCGATAACCAGTTCCAGACGTTTCATGCGGCGCGCTCTTCCCGAATCTGCGGGCACATGTTGCGTCGCACCATCAGACTTTCAAGCATTCTGGACATAAAAAGCCCGGCCGGTGGATGCCGGCCGGGCAGGTGTCCTGTCCACCTCAAGGGGGACGGGGCAGGGACCCGTTACTGCGCGCTCGCCACCGGGGCGACCAGCGGGGTGATGCGGCGGATCGCGACGCGACGGTTTTCGCGTTCGGCCGCCGGCGTATCGATCTTCAGATACTGCTCGCCATAGCCCTGGGTAGTGAGATTCTCCGCCGGGACCTGGAACACCTCGGTGAGGGCGGAGGCAACGGCCTCGGCGCGCTCGTCGGAGAGCGTCAGGTTCGACAGATCGGAGCCGACCGCGTCGGTGTGGCCTTCGATGAGGAAGGTCTCCGCGGGGTTCTTCTCCAGGAGGCGCAGCATCGCGTTCGCCACGCCGTCCAGCTTCTCCACCTGGCTGTCGTCGATGAGAGCCGAGCCCGTGTCGAAGGTGATCGTGTCGAGGTCGATACGCCGCACGCTGTCGCGCACGCGGGCCGACCGCTTCACCTCGTCCACAGAGTAAAGGCGCTCGACCTTCTCGACCGGAGGCTGTTCGAGGAACTCGTAGTAGGCCTCGTCGTCGTTGTAATCGACCCGCTCCGCGTCGAAGACATACTCCTCGTAGGGCATTGTGATGACCAGCGGCGGCAGGTCGTCGCCCGGATCGCGCCACTCGCCGCGGCCACCCCGATCGAGGCGATCCTCGTCGACATAGACCAGCACATATTCGCGGCCATCCGGCATGATGCGCGAGCGGCGGATGATCTCGCCGTAGCGGTCGCGGATGGTGACGATCGTCACGCCGTTGGGTCGCACGATCGTCTCACGGGTGCGGCCGCGCGGCAGTTCCTCATAGTAGACGTCGCGCGAGTCGCGGGTCAGACGGGAACGATCGTTGTTCTCGATCAGGATCTGGTTGCCGAGCTCAAAGATGACGCGGCTGCCGATTTCCTTCAGCACGTCCGCGCCTTCCGGCCGCTCGTAGCGACGCGGACGGCCCTCGACGCGACGGCCCTGTTCGTCGCGGACGGACGGAAGATCGTCCACACGCGGCGCATTGGCCTGCGCATCCTCGTCGTTGGCCGGCGGCGGCGTCGGCGAACGCGCGATCGGCGGCGCAACGGGTTCGTTGCCCTGACCGACATCGCGGCGGCCATCGCCGCGGCGACGCGGCTTCTGGCTGTCGAGAATCGGAGCGGCATTTTCGGGCGCGCCCTCGATGGCGCCGGGCTGGCCTGCCTGCTGGGGCGGGGGCTCCGTGGCACCGGGCTGGCGGGCAGGGCCGCCTTCGACCGTGCTGCCCTCGGCTGCCGGCTGGTCGCCCTGCAGCTTGCGCAGCGCCTCGCGGCGTTCGCGCAGGCGGCGCTCGCGGTCGGTCTCGTTGGGCCTGGCCTGCTCAGCTTCGCCGGTGCCGGGCGTGGCGGCCGGCGGCTCGGCCGGTTGCGCCTGGCGCGGGGGCTCGGCCGGTTCGGCCGGCTGCGCGGGCTGGGCCTGACGCGGAGGCTCAGCCTCCTGCGAAGGCTGGGCCGGTTGCGCGGGCTGGGCAGGTTCGGCGCTCTGCGGCGGCTTCTGTTCGGAGCTTCCCGTATCGGCGCCGTTGTCCTGACCTTGTTGAAGCTTCTGCAGCGCCTCGCGGCGCTGGCGCAGACGCTCCTCGCGCGAAGCCTGTCCTTCGCCCTCATTCGCTGCCGGCTGTTCCGGCTGGGCGCGCTGTTCAGGCTTGGCGGGACGGGCAGCGGGCTCTTCCGCCTGTTCGGCGGGCTGCTGCGCCCTGCGGTTGTTGCGCGGCTGCGTCTCTTCCGCGGGCTGCGCCTCGCGGCGCGGCGGCGCCTCGGCAGGCTGTTCAGGCTGGGCGCGGCGGATCACCGGCTCTTCCTGCTGCTCAGCAGGCTGCTGGGCGCGGCGATTGTTGCGCGGCTGAGCGTCTTCCGCGGGCTGCTGCGCCTCGCGGCGCGCCGGACGGTCGGCAGGCTCTTCCTGCGGCTGGGCACGGCGCGCCGGCTGCTCGCTGTCTTGCTGCTGACCCCTGCGGCGCGGCGCAGGTTCCTCCGCCGCCTGCTCGGGCTCGGCCTGCCGGGCTTTCTGGTTCTGGCGTTCCTGGCGCTGGCGGGGCGGGAGTTGCTCGCTCTCTTCGGAGCGTCCAGCCGCACCCTGCGCGAGAAGAATGGTGCCCTGGGGAACCGGGCCGGTGACGATGCGGTCGATAGAGGCGTTCTCCCCGCCGGCCTGCGCGGCGAAAGCCACGGGTGCCGCTTCGGCCATCAAGAGGCCAAGCGCGGTCGCCGCGGCGATTCTTGTTTTGAGCTTGTTCAAGGCAGACTCCTTATTTCCGTAATGGACGGCCCTTCGGCACGCAAACCCTCTGCTGGGGCTTTGGTTCCTTCCACCACCCAACCGGGGCGAATTGTGGGAGAGGATGTGGCGGGGCATGCCGGAATTGCGGCGGCGGCCTTGACCCGGACGACGGCAAGGGACACATGCGCGCCATGTCGCAACCGTTCTGGAAGACCGTTCCCCTCGAGGAGATGACTGCCGCGCAGTGGGAATCTCTGTGCGACGGCTGCGGCAAGTGCTGTCTGTCCAAGCTTGAGGACGAGGATACGGGGGAGATCTACTTCACCTCCGTCGGCTGCCGCCTGTTTGACGCCGGCACGTGCCGCTGCAACGACTACGCCCACCGGCAGAAGAAAGTGGAAGACTGCGTGCAGCTTACGCCGCAGAACGTGCGTGATCCCCTGGCTGCCGTCGACCTGCGCGTACCGGCTGGTGGCAAGCGGGCAGGACCTTGCCTGGTGGCATCCGCTTGTCTCCGGCCGCGCCGACACGGTGCACGAGGCCGGGATCTCCGTGCGGGGCAAAGTCACCGCCAACGAGAGCGATCTGGCCGAGCCGGAGGACTATTTCGACCACATGCTCGCCGACGAGCCGTGAGCTTCCGGCGCGGCCGTGCGGAAAAAACCTTATAAAATCAGTTGGATAATCCATGAATGACAGATGAACAGCGGATTCCGCTGCCGTTCAGGCCGGCCGGCGCATCTTCGTGCAATCGCTTCGGCGATCGAAATTCAGCGAAGCGCCAGCAAACGGAGAATTTCCATGGCCAACCTCCTCAAGACAGCAGTCCTTTCCGCTCTCATCGGCCTCGGCGCGCTCGGCGCGGCACCGGCTTCCGCCCAGTCGGGCGTCTATCTTGGTCTCGGCGGCGGCCATCACGGCCCGAGCGTCGGCGTCTGGTTCGGCGACAACGACCATTCCTACCGCCGTTACGATCGCCGCCATGACCGGCGTCACGACCGGCGCTGGGAGCACCGGCGCGGCTGTTCGGCCGGCGAGGCGCTCTACAAGGCCGAACGCATGGGCATTCGCCGTGCCCGCGTGGTCGACATCGATCGCCGCTCGGTCGACGTGCGCGGCCGCAAGTATGGCGAGCGCGTGCGCGTGTCCTTCGCCCGCGCCCCGGGCTGCCCGCTGATCTACTGATCCGCAAGCTGAAATGAAAAAGGCCGGAGGGTCACCCCTCCGGCCTTTTTCATGCGCGGTGTCCGGCGATTACTGGCCGAGTTCGAAGGTGACGTTGACGTCGACCCGGTAGGCGTTCTCGCCCGCCTCGACCGGAACGCTCGCGGCCGCGGCGTCGCGGGCCTTCATCGCATAGGGGACAGGTTGGGGCATGTAGCTCTGTTCCGAGATCTCGATCACCTTGCCAAGTCCGACACCTGCCGCCTCGGCAAGGGTCTTGGCCTTGGCCGTCGCATCCTTGACCGCCTTGACGCGCGCCTCGGTGAGGGCTGCGGACGGATCGTCATTGGTGAAAGAGATGCCGCCGCCCTGGTTGACGCCGAGCGTCACCGCCTTGTCGAGCACCGCGCCGACCTTGGCGATCTCGCGCAGGCGGACCGTGAGCGTGTTGTTGACCTCATAGCCGGTGATCTTCGGCGGCTGGCCCTGCTGGTCGGAGGATGGGTAGACATAGACCGGCGAGATCGAGAAGTTGGACGTCTGCAGGTCGCGATCGGCGATGCCCTCGGCCTTCATCGCCGCGGTGACCTCGGCCATCGCCGCGTTCGCGGCGTCCAGGGCCGCGCGCGCCGTGTCGGCCTGTCGCATAACCCCCAGGGTCAGCACCGCCATGTCGGGAGCGATCGCCGCCTCGCCCTGGCCGGTGACGATGATTCGCGGCGCGGGCCGCGGCGCCTCCTGGGCGAAAGCGGCCGAATGCGCGAATGCCGGCAGCGCAAGGGCCGCAAGCGCGGCCTTGAGAGTGGATTTCTTCATGATGGCTCCGTGGTCGTTTCTGCCCTATGCGGCTGGGTGTTCGCGCGGTTCTAAGGCAAATCTGCGGCGCTGCCTCGGGCCGCCTTGTGCGAAACGGCAAAAGCCACTAATCCAGCCGCCGTGGGGCCTGTAGCTCAATGGTTAGAGCCGGCGGCTCATAACCGCTTGGTTGGGGGTTCGAGTCCCTCCGGGCCCACCAAAATCAAATCAATTGGCCGACGATTTGTCGGGCTGCCCGACTTGGGGCGGTTGTCGCCCGTGTGCGTCGCCAGGCGGCCAAGTCGTGACGTTCTCCCTCTACATGGCGCCGGCCGCGGCGCCGGCAAATGACGCTGCCGTGCGGGGCTATTTCATCTTCCAGGGCGACTGACCGGTTGTGCGGCCAACGAGCCTGCCGGAGGTCGATTCCTCGCTGTCGTTAACAGAGGTTAATAATATTCTAAGTTAATGGTATTTAAATCTAACGTTTCTCTCGCATCCATCAGCAATAAATGGCAATATAATTTTGCTACGGGAACGGACGGAGGGAATCAAAGTAAGCTTGCTCTGGGAGGAGTACTGAAATGAAAATGTTTGCATACATACGAAATTTGATCGGTTTCGGCGCTGTTGTTTGGATCATCTACGTCCCACCTGCGGTGGCTGAGATCACCGAGTGTACCAACATCACGTCGGTTCCGATGACGATCAGCACTCAGGGCGTATATTGCCTGAAGCAGCATCTGCCCACGAACCTCGCATCGGGCACCGGCATCACGGTTACCGTCAACAACGTCACCATCGACTGCAACAACTTCAAGCTCGGCAATCTCGCGTCCGGCGCGAGCAGCACCGCCGTCGGGATAAGTGCGACCGGACGGAACAATCTCATAGTTCGCAACTGCGGTATCCGCGGCTGGCGCACCGGCGTGCAGCTCTCGGACGGCGCCTATAGGGTCGAAAACAACGTGCTGGACTTCAACAGGCAGACCGGCATCTTCGTCAGTGGCGACGGCTCGGCCGTCCGCAACAACGAGGTCATCTCGACGGGCGGCAGCACGATTCCCGCCCTGACGGATTTCCACGGCATCAATGTCAGCGGCGACGTCGACGTCGACGGCAATCTGGTCGACGGTGTCATCGCCACCGCGACCACCAACGGCAACGCCTATGGCATCCGCACCGAGAACTCGAGCGCGAGCACGGTCGGCGGCAACATCGTCCGCAACCTCGCAAAGGCCGGCAGCGGTGCCCGGCGCGGCATCTGGAACCAGAACGGCGCCCACAACACCATCTTTGGCAACACCATCGTGATGGACGGAAACCTGGTCGCGGGCGAGGCCGGGCTGCGCTGCGGCGACGGCCTCATCCTCAACGGCGCGTCGCGCGACAACACCATCCTGGGAACCGGCCTTCTGGGCACGGCGCTCGGCCTGCTGAACTGCACGTCCGTCTCGGGCGACTACGTCAACCCGCTGTGACGGGATAACGCAAGCACTCTGCTTGCTCGACAGGCGTCGCGCCCACGGCGCGGCGCCTGAATTTGCAAATGCCAGGCGCCTGCAGGAGCTCTTATGCCCGCTGCGCCGCCTCGTCCTTCTGGCCGCCGAAGAGCTGGTCGAGGATGAGGCCTTCCAGTCTTGCCAGTTCGGCGGAGCCGTGGCGGCGCGGGCGGGGAAGCGGAATGTCGAGGTCGAGCGCGATGCGGCCCGCGTCGATCACCACCACGCGGTCGGCGAGCGCGACGGCCTCTGCGACGTCGTGGGTGACGAGGACGGCCGTAAACCCCTGTTTCAGCCAGATGCGCTCCAGAAGCGCCTGCATTTCGATGCGGGTGAGCGCATCGAGCGCACCGAGCGGCTCGTCCAGGGCGAGGATCTGCGGGCTGCCGACGAGCGCGCGGGCCAGCGCCACGCGCTGCCGCTGGCCGCCGGAGAGGACCGAGGGCCATTCGCCGGCGCGGTCGGCGAGGCCGACCTCCTTCAGCATGTCGAGCGCCCGCGCCTTCGCCTCCTTGCCCGCGACGATGCCGGTGAGGCCGACCGCGACGTTGTCGACGACGCGTGCCCAGGGCAGCAGGCGCGGCTCCTGGAACATGATGCGGGTGCGGGAGTGGTCGGTGACGCCATGGCCGTGGTCGAGCACGCCGGAGGTCGGCCGGTCGAGCCCGGCGAGAAGGCGCAGCAGCGTGCTCTTGCCGCAGCCGCTCTTGCCGATGACCGCCAGGAACTGGCCCCTGGCGAGGCTGAGGTCGATGCCCTTCAGCACCTCCTTGTCGCCGAAGCGCTTGTGGATGCCGCGGAAGCTGAAGGCACTGGCCGAAGGGGAGTGGCTCGGCCGGTTCGCGGGGGCAGCCGGGAAGTCGAAGGTTCGTCGTTCGAGGATCGTTGCCGCGGTCATGGTCGTCTCGCTCACTTGGTCTGAAAGGCGGGATGCCACTGCAGGGAAAGCCGTTCGAGGAAGCGGGCGGAACTGTCCGCCAGCTTGCCGAGCAGTGCGTAGATGAGGATGGACAGCACGACGACGTCGATGAGCAGGAACTCGCGCGCCTGCATCGCCATGTAGCCGAGGCCGGATGAGGCGGAAATCGTTTCCGCCACGATGAGCGTCAGCCACATGATGCCGAGCGCATAGCGCAGGCCGACGAAGATCGCGGGCAGGGCGCCGGGCAGGATGACGCGCAGGAAGAGCTGTGTTCGGCTCATGCCGTAGATGCGGCCCATCTCGATCAGTTGCGGGTCGACGCTCTGGATGCCGAGCAGCGTGTTGACGTAAATCGGGAAGAAGACGCCGAGGGCCACGAGGAAGAGCTTTGCCTCCTCGTCGATGCCGAACCACAGGATAACCAGGGGGATCAGCGCGAGGTGCGGGATGTTGCGGACCATCTGCAGCGTCGTGTCGGTGATGCCACGCGACAGCGCCGAGACGCCATTGGCGAGGCCGAGCGCGAAGCCGATCGAGCCGCCGATGGCAAAGCCGGCGAAGGCGCGAGCGGCGCTGACGCCGATGTTGCGCACCAGCTCGCCGGACAAGAGCAGCTTCCAGAAGGCGGCGAGCACGGCCGACGGCGCGGGCAGCACGTTCGGCGCGATCAGCCCGGCGCGGGAGGCGAGCTCCCACACCACGATGATGGCGGCGGGCAGCGCCCAGCCGATGCTGTCGCGGCCGATGCGCGAGGCGATGCCGCTCACGACGAGGCCTGCAGTCGCCGGGCGCCGTGGTTGCCGACGGCGAATTCATTGGCGATGTGCTCGCCGACCGCGTGGCTGGCGGTGCCGAGGCCGAGCTTCGGGAACAGCAGTTCGGCGACGCGGTAGGCCTCTTCGAGATGCGGGTAGCCGGAGCCGATGACCGTGTCGATGCCGACCGCCTGATATTCGCGGAGTCGCTCGGCCACCTGGTCCGGTGTGCCGACGAGCGCTGTGCCGGCGCCGCCGCGCACAAGGCCGACGCCGGCCCACAGGTTCGGGGCGACTACAAGCTTGTCGCGGCGGCCGCCGTGCAGTTCCGACATGCGGCGCTGGCCGACCGAATCCATCTCCTTGAGGAAGCGCTGCTGGGCGTTCTCGATCTGGGCGTCGGTGACGTGGGCGATCAGCCGATCCGCCGCGGCCCAGGCATCGGCCTCTGTCTCGCGCACGATGAAATGCAGGCGGATGCCGAAGGAGAGTTTTCGGCCGCGTGCCGCCGCGCGCGCCTTCGCACGCTGCAGCTTCTCGGCGACGAGGTGCACCGGCTCGCCCCAGGTGAGATATTTGTCGACCTGTTCGGCAGCGAGGTCCTGCCCGGCGTCGGAGGAGCCGCCGAAATAGACCGGCGGTACGGGCTTCTGCACCGGCAGTATGTCGAGCCGGCCGCCCTCGACGCGATAGTACTTGCCGTGGAACGTGACGTCCTCGCCGGACACGAGCCTGCGCCAGATGTCCAAGAATTCGCCGGCCTGGGCGTAGCGCTCGTCGTGCGGCGTGAAGACGCCGTCGCCGGCGAGTTCGACCGGATTGCCGCCGACCACCACGTTCAGCAACAGGCGACCGTTGGAGAGGCGGTCGAGCGCAGCGGTCTGCCTCGCGGCGAAGGCGGGGGAGACGACGCCTGGCCGCAGCGCCACCAGGAATTTCAGTTTTTCGGTGAAGGGCGCGAGGCCGGCGGCGGTGATCCAGGAATCCTCGCAGTTCTGCCCGGTGGGCAGAAGCACGCCCGGAAAGCCAAGCCGGTCGACCGCCTGGGCGATCTCGCGGAAATAGCGGAAGTCCTGCGGCCGCTGCTGGTCGGACGAGCCGAGATAGCGGCCGTCACCATGGGTCGGGATGAACCAGAAGAAGTCGAGCGGCTTCTCGGGGGAAACGACGGTCAGGGTCATGTCACGGCCTCCTGTGGACGGACGTTTGGCAATCAGTTGGTCGGCGCCGACCAGACGATCTCGCGGACATTGATCTTCTTCGGGATCAGGCCGAGTTCGGCGAAGGTGTCGGCGATCTTCTGCTGTTTGGCGATCACCGCATCACCGATCGGCTGCACTTCGATGACGTAGCGGTTCGCAGCGATCGTCTGTGACTGCACGTCGACGCCGGTCACGTCGGCGGCGATCTGCGCCAGCTTGTCGCGATTGTCCGAGGCCCATTTCGACACGCCCGAAATCTCTTCGAGCACCGCCTTCAACACGTCCGGGTGAGTCGTCGCGAAAGTCTTGTTGGCAAGGTAGAACGAATTGCTCTCCAGCCCCTTCTCGTCGGTCGTGACGACGATGCGCGCATTGTGCTTGTTCTCGGCGATCGCAAAGTAGGGGTCCCACACCGTCCAAGCGTCTACCCGGCCCGTCGAGAAGGCCGCCACCGCATCGGCCGGCGCGAGGTAGACGGGCTCGATATCCTTGAAGGCGAGGCCACTCAGCGCCAGCGCCTGGATTGTCAGATTGTGGGCGCTCGATCCCTTGGCGATCGCCACCTTCTTGCCCTTCAGATCGGCGACCGACTTGATCGTCGAATCCTGCGGCACCAGGATCGCGGAGGCGGATGCAGGCGCGCTGGCGACGTAGACGAGGTTCGCCCCCGCCGCCTGAGCGAAGATCGGCGGCGTGTCGCCGACGAAGCCGATGTCGACGGCACCTGCTCCCAACGCCTCCAGCAGTGGCGGGCCGAACTGGAACTCTACCCACTTAACGTTCTCGACCCCGAGCTGCTTGAGCCGCTTCTCGAACACTTCCTGCTGTTTGGCGATTACCAGGATAGCGCTCGCCTTCTGGTAGCCGACCCTGAATTCCTTCGGGCTGTCGGCAGCCAGCGTTGCGGAGCCGGTGAGGGCGCCCGTGACGAGGGCTGCGCCGAAAAGTCCGTTGAGAAAGATGCGTCGCGTGAACATGGCTGTGCCTTTCCTTCTGGAAGACGGATCAGTTGCCGGGAGCGGACCAGACGGCGTCCGAGACCTTGATCGCGTTCGGGATCAGCCCGAGCTTGAAGAAGCGGTCGGCCGTCGCCTGCTGGTTGGCCACGATTTCCTCGGTGATCGGGAACACGCCGAACTTGGCGCGGTTGGCGGCCAGCGTCTGTGCCTCCAGCGGCACGCCGGTCACCTCGTGAAGCGCCGCTGCGACCTTGTCGCGATTGGCGTCTGCCCAGGCGGCGGCCTCCTTCAACTGATTGACGACCGTAGTCACCACCTCGGGATTGCCGTCGGCGAAGTCACGGTTGGCGAGGAAGTATGTGTTGACCTTCAGCACCTCCGGTGAGCGGCTGAGCGCCTTCGGCTTGTAGTTGGTCTCGGCGATGGCGAGGAAAGGATCCCAAATGGACCAGGCGTCCACCTTGTCGCTGGCGAAGGCGGCGGCCGCATCGGCCGGCGGCAGGTAGACCGCCTCGATGTCGGAGAACTGCAAGCCATTGGCCTCGAGCGCGGCGATCAGCAGGTTGTGGGCGCTGGTACCTTTGCCAACGGCGACCTTCTTGCCCTTGAGATCCTTCACAGAGGCGATGCCGGACGCCTCCTTCGTGATGATTGCCTCGCCGTCGAGATTGCCGGGCAGGGCCGCGACATAGACGATCGCGGCACCCGCGGACTGGCCGAAGATGGGGGGCGCGTCGCCGACCCAGCCGACATTGATCGCGCCGACGTTCAGCGCCTCGACGAGCGGCGGGCCGGCGGTGAACTCGACCCAGGTGACGGAGACGCCCTTGGGCTCCAGCGCCTTCTCGATCAGCTTCTGCTGGCGGGCGATGACGGGAAGCCCGGTCTTCTGGTAGCCGATCTTCAATTCGCTGAGGGCTGCGGCCGGGCCGGACAGGCCCCAGAGCGCGCTCGCTGCGAGAAGGGCGGCCGAGAACGCCCTGCGTGTGATCCTGCTCATATGTCCCTCTACTGAACGAGCCAAGTCGATAGACGTAAGCTAGGTTAATCTACAGAATCTATAGAGTTAAAAAGTTTCCTTGTTTGGCCGGTTTGAGGATGAGATTTCTCAATCTGAGCTGAAATCGCCCCTATTCGGATTTCTCTTTCACCAAGCCGCCCAAGGGAGGAAATCAGTCGCTCGGTCGCTGCGGTTGGTTCGGCGATCCGAGGGAGCGGGATTCGCCCATCGCAGATCCGTGGGAATCCGCGGCGTTTTCCCAAGCCGGGCGCTGTGGAAAAGAAAACCCTTTCAATCTCCTTATAGTCTATTAATCTAATAGACATTGATGAGGAGATGCGCTGATGGGTTCGATCGATCGCAAGCTGTTCGCGGTGGCCTTTGCGCCGGAC
Organism: Mesorhizobium sp. J428; assembly: GCF_024699925.1. Taxonomy (NCBI): domain Bacteria; kingdom Pseudomonadati; phylum Pseudomonadota; class Alphaproteobacteria; order Hyphomicrobiales; family Phyllobacteriaceae; genus Mesorhizobium; species Mesorhizobium sp. J428. The sequence continues at coordinate 234,368 of NZ_JAJOMX010000001.1, read as the reverse complement.
ACGCAGCGCCCGTCGAGGTCGGGACGTATCGCTGAAGCCATCTCGTGTCCCAGCGTCGCCTTGCGCCGGCGGGCCGATTTTTCTGCGCGCTTCATGCAAAAGACATAAAAGAAACAACGGAAAATCAATGTTTCCGGGCTTGTATATAAAGTCAGTAGAATTTATCTCTCGCTCGTCTTCGCGCGCGGCTGGGATTCGTCGGACGAAGGCGCCGGTCAGACCGCACCACGTTGGGCGGCGAGCAGTAGAAAAGCATCGGAAATGCTCACCAGAAAAGGCAAATACGGCCTCAAGGCGCTCGTGTATCTCGCGAAGCTGCCGGTCGGGGATCTGGCATTCGTCAACGAGATCGCCAGCGACCAGAATATTCCGAAGAAGTTCCTGGACGCCATACTCAGCGAGCTGCGCAATGCCGGTTTCGTCCAGAGCCGGAAGGGCAAGGACGGCGGCTACCGCCTCGCGCGCCCCGCGACCGAGATCAAGGTCGGCCATGTGGTGCGCGTCCTCGACGGCCCGCTCGCGCCGATCCCTTGCGCCAGCCGCACGCAATACCAGCCCTGCGACGATTGTGACGAGGCCACATGCCAAGTCCGTCACATAATGCTCGACGTTCGCCAGGCGATCGCCGAGGTGCTGGACAAACGCAGCCTCGCCGAGATGCGGGACGCGGCCAACGACGACCTGCCGCAGGCGCTGCAGATCCTCGCCTGATCCGATCTAAGCCGGGGCAGGGCCGATGAGCGGCCAGGCCCGGACCTCGATTGCCATCATCGGCGGCGGCGCGACCGGATCGCTGCTTGCGCTGCATCTTCTGCGATCCACGCGCGAGGACCTGCGCGTCACGCTCGTCGAACGGCGACCCGACCCCGGGAAGGGGCTGGCCTATTCCACCTCGACTGACCTCCATCTGCTCAACGTCGCCGCCGGGCGCATGGGCGCCTTTACCGACCAGCCGGACCATTTCTGGAACTGGATCGTGAACAACGGCCTCGATGGCGGCCAATCCTCCACCGACTTCCTGCCGCGTCACCTGTACGGCCGCTACCTGGCGGAACTGGTCGGCGAGGCGGCCGGCGATGGCACGGCCAAGGCGCGGCTGCGGGTGGTGCAGGACAATTGCATCGGTGTGACGCCGACCCTGTCGGGCGTCAGCGTGCAGCTCGAAAGCGGCGTGAGCCTGCCGAGCCACGTCGCTGTGCTCGCGGTCGGCCACGATCCGGAACCGGGGCCGCAGTTCGGCTTCGCGGCGCGGCCCTGCATCGCCGACGAGCTCGAAGCCGAGCCTGATGACGACGTGCTGATCCTCGGCACCGGCCTCAGCATGATCGACGCATGGCTGACGCTGGCGAGCCGCGGGCACCGGGGCAGGATCGTCGTTCTGTCGCGCCGCGGCCTGCTGCCGCATCCGCACAGCGCCGAAAGGCGGCCGCTGCAGCTCGACCTGGCCGACATTCCGCTCGGCACGGAGTTCTCCTATTTCGTGCGCTGGTTCACGCGGCTGATCAGCGAAGCGGAGGCCACGGGCCGGAACTGGCGCGACGTGATCGACGGCGTGCGCCCCTTCAACCAGCGCATCTGGATGGACTGGCCGGTGAGCGCCAGAAGGCGCTTTCTCCAGCACTACAAGGCATGGTGGGACATCCACCGCCACCGTATCCCGCAGGATATCCGCAACCGGGCGGAAAAGGCGCTGGGCGACGGGTCGCTTGAGCTGATCGCCGGCCGTGTCGTGGAACTGGAGGAGCAGGAGGGGCGCAAGCGCCTTCGCTTCCGCCGCCGCGGCGCGCGCCAGACGGAAGAGGACGCCTTCGACCGCGTGTTCGACTGCACCGGCATCATCCGGGACATCACGCAGAGCTCGTCGCCGGTGATCCGCAACCTGGTCGAGCGCGGTCTCGCGCGGCCGGATCCGCTGCGGCTCGGGCTCGACGTGACGGCGGAATGCGCGCTGATTTCCGCCGACGGCCGCGCGTCCGACCGCATCTTCGCGGCCGGTCCGCCGACGCGCGGCGCCTTCTTCGAGGTGGATGCGATCCAGGAAATCCGCCAGCAATGCGCGGCCCTTGCGCGCCGGCTGGCGGAGCCTGCTACGGCAGCGCCTCCCGGCGCACAGGCGCGGCCGGCGCCGTAGGGGCAGCCAGGCGGCGAAGCGAATTGGCGACGATCGGCCGGACCGTGCCGCCAAATGCGGCGATCGCCTCCTCATTCCCAAGGCCCGAGATCATGAACTCGGAGACGCCGGCATCGGCATATTCGAGCAGCTTGAGGGCGATGTCCTCGGGCTTGCCGGACAGCGGCACGGCATCGATGTCGGCCTGCGCCGCGAGCGAGACCGGAAGTGCGAACCTGATCCGGTTCGCCCTGCCGAAATGCGATGCGATCTCCCGGATGCGGGCGATGTGCCGGCGCGCGTGATCCGGCGCGACGGGCGCGATCTCGACCACGCTCGCATGGCGAGCGGCGACGCGGATGGCTGCTCCCGTCATGCCACTGAGACGCAACGGGATCGCCGAGCCGCGCGGACCCTTGTGCGGGACATAGCCGCAGCTGAAGCCGAAATAGCGGCCCTGGTGCTCGAACGGCCTGTCGTTCGACCAGAGCCGCTTGAGGAGCACCAGATACTCGTCGAGGAACTGCATCCGGGCGACGTGGCTGGCGAGGCCGAACCGGTCGGCCGCCTCGCCGAAATGGGCCTCGACTCGCAACTCGACATGGCCGCCGCTCATCGCGTCGATCGCCGCGATGTCGCGGGCAGCACAGATCGGATCGAGGGCATTCGGCCTGTGCGTCCATCCGGCGATGGCCTCGCCGTGCCCGGCGAGCAGGCGCTCGATCAGGGGGCTCGTCGTGCCGACCACTGTTCCGGGGGCGGGCATGACCTTCACGAAACCGGCGCCCTCAATGACGTGGAGCAGCCGGCCGGTGTGGTCAGCGACGTCGCGTCCGGCCGAGGACGCGTCGACATAGGTGAATTCCGCTTCCATTGCATACTCCTCCCTTCAGGGTGGGGTGGCGCCGGCTTTACAGATTCAGAAGAGACCCAGGGTGATGCCGGCCGCAAAGCCGATCGACACAAGGAACATGAGATAGGGCACAGTGCCGACGGCTGCCGGCAGGGCGCGCTCGGCAATGGTCCGCTGGCCGGGGCGGCTGCGGGGCGGGTTGTCGGATCGATCAATCACGGACATGACTGTTCTCTCCGTCAATTCGACATCGCAAGGCGTAGCGGCACGCCGCCCTTGAGCCGCTCGACGGAGACCGCGCGCATGGCGACCGCCGCCTCGGCATAGGTGGGGTTGGAACCGGTGATGGAACCGGGGCCGAGAAGCTCGCTCACGCGGTCGAGCACCCGGGCGGGCAGGATGTCGGTACAGGAGCGCATCCGGCCGAACAGCGAGCTGATCGGCACCTGCAGGCCCTCGAATTCCACGGTGGGTTCGGGCAGGGCAAGGCCCCATTCGTCATAGGCTTCGAGAGCCTCTTCGAAGGCAAGGTGCAGGAAAATCGGCGCATGGCCTTCGTACAGCGGGGGAAGCAAACGCGTCATGACGATCTCCTCAGGTCGTGGCCGTCCCGAAAGAGCGGCCGCCTCGATCATTTCCGTCGTCTACCAATGGCCGTGCATGGACCAGGTCCAGTAGAAGCCGTCGAGCCGCTCCGGCTCGCGCTCGCTGGATGCCCGGTCGCCACGGTCCGACCTGGCAATGTGCGAAAGCTCCTTCGGTTCCTCGAACCGAGGGAAGAGGGCTGACGTCAGCGCCCGGAACGGGGGCCAGGAAAAAATCCTCATTTCAACCTCCTGACTCGTGCAGGGTGAGTATGCGTCAAAGATCCGTAATGTCAATAATGTCTACTAAGTTTGTAGAATATAGCCGTGGACAGCCCGAGTCCCGCAGTGGTGGCCTTTGGCAGCCTCTTGATCCGTATCAAGGCGGAACCGCGGGCGACCGGAAATCCTTGCATCGTTTTCGATCGTGACCGACGAGGTGCGAGATGAGGCATCTATGCGACCGGGTCCGTGCCGCGCCGCTCCGGCGTCGGCCGGTGCACTGAGGCGATGTTCCGGGACCGCAAGGAGGCTGGCGAACTGCTCGCCGCCGAAGTCGTAGCGCTCGCCCCGCGAGAGCCGGTGGTGCTCGCGCTGCCGCGCGGCGGGGTGCCTGTCGCCGACGAAGTGGCGCGGGCTCTTGGGGCGCGGCTCGATCTCGTCATCGTGCGCAAGGTGGGCGCGCCCGGCAATCGCGAACTGGCGGTAGCAGCGATCGTGGACGGCAACCCGCCGGACGTGGTGCTCAACCGCGAGATCGTCGAGGCCTACAACCTGCAGGAAGAGGAACTGGCCGGGCTGATAGCGCAGGAGAGGCCGGAACTCGAGCGCCGACGGGCCGCCTATCTCGGCACGCGCCGGCCGGTGTCCGTGAGCGGCAAGACGGTGATCCTGGTCGATGACGGCGCAGCGACGGGGCATGACCATGAAGGTGGCGGTGCGCGCGCTGCGGCGGCGTTCGCCGGCGGAAATCATTGTCGCCCTGCCGGTGGCCTCGGAAGAGGCCGTGATGGAACTGTCGCACGAGGCCGACCGTGTCGTGTGCCTGGCGCAGCCGCCGCATTTCAGGGCGCTCGGCTATCATTACCGCGAGTTCCATCAACTGGACGACGCAGAGGTGCTCGACCTTCTGGCGAAGGCGGCCGCGCGGCAGCGGAAGGCCAGGGACAGGTCGTCCGGCCCGGTCGATCGCGCATGATCGCACGTTTGACGCGCGTCAAGGTATGGGGCGGTCCATCCGGTAGGAAGGATGTCGTATCGAGGCTACCGACGTGTCCGAACGGATCCTGCACGCGCAGCAACTGACGAAGATCTACCGGTCCGGAGAGGTCGACATCTTCGCGCTGCGCGGCGTCGACCTCGAACTCTACCGCGGCGAGATGACGGTGCTGCTCGGCCCGTCCGGAAGCGGCAAGTCGACGCTGCTCAACATACTGGGCGGGCTCGACCGCGCCACGTCCGGCAAGGCCTGGTTCCGCGACCTCGAACTCACGGCATGCACCGAGGGGCAGCTGACGCGCTTCCGGCGCGAGCACGTCGGCTTCATCTTCCAGTTCTACAACCTCATCCCGAGCCTCACCGCCTGGGAGAACGTCGCGCTGGTCACCGAGATCGCGCCCGATCCGATGCCGCCGGAAGAGGCGCTGGCGATGGTCGGACTCCAGGACCGCATGGAGCATTTCCCGGCCCAGATGTCGGGCGGTGAGCAACAGCGCGTCGCGATCGCCCGCGCGATTGCCAAGAAGCCGGAGCTGATGCTCTGCGACGAGCCGACCGGGGCGCTCGACTCCAAGACCGGCGTGCTGGTGCTCGAAGCCCTGTCGCGTATCAACCGCGACCTCGGCACGACGATGGCGATCATCACCCACAATGCGGGCATCCGGCAGATCGCCGACCGAGTGGTGACGTTCCGCGACGGCGCCATCGTCGAAGCGGTGCGGAACGACCATAAGCTCCAGCCCTCGGACGTGAGCTGGTAGGATGCCGGTACTCGACCGCAAGCTCTTCCGCGATCTCCTGCGCATGTGGGCGCAGGTGCTGGCCATCGCGCTGGTGATGGCGTGCGGCGTCGCGACGATCGTCACCGCGGTCGGGGCCTACCGCTCGCTCGACGAGACGCGTTCGGCCTTCTACGAGCGATACCGCTTCGGCACGGTGTTCGCCGGGGCGACCCGCGCGCCGCTCAGCCTGCGCGAGCAACTGACGCGGATCGGCGGCGTCAGCGGGGTCGAGCTGCGGGTGTCGAAGTCGGTTGTCCTCGACATCGAGGGTATGGCGGAGCCGGCGGCCGGCGTCATGGTCTCGATACCGGATGCGGGTGAGCCGGCAGTGAACAGGCTCTACCTGCGCAAGGGACAATGGCCCGATGCTGCGCGCCACGGCGAGGTCGCCGTGCTCGAGAGCTTCGCCAAGGCGCATGGCATGGAGCCGGGCGACCGCTTCTCGACCATCATGAACGGCAGCAAGCGCGTGCTGACGATCACTGCGATCGTCCTGTCGCCGGAATTCGTCTACGCCATCGGGCCGGGCGACATGGTGCCCGACCAGCGCCGGTTCGGCGTGATGTTCATGCCCCGCACCGCACTCGAGGGCTTGTTCGACATGGAAGGGGCGTTCAACGACCTCGTCATCCGCACCAAGGGCGACGCGCGCCTGGCCGACGTGATCGACGCGGTCGACCGCCTGCTGAAGCCGTATGGGGGCACGGGCGCGGTCGAGCGCAAGGACCAGATCTCGCATGCCTTCCTCGACAACGAACTCATCCAGCTGAGGGCGATGGCCGCCGTCATTCCGCCGGTGTTCCTCTTCGTTTCGGCCTTCCTGATCAACATGATCCTGACGCGGCTGATCTCGCTGGAGCGCGAGCAGGTCGGGCTGATGAAGGCCGTCGGCTACGGTTCCTTCGCCATCGCCTGGCACTACGCGAAGCTCACGCTGGTGATCGCGGCGATCGGCACGGCCGTCGGGTCGGTCGTTGGCTATTATCTCGGCCGCGGGCTCACGCATATCTACGGCGACTTCTTCTCCTTCCCCTTCCTGGTGTTCCGGCAGAGCGCCGACCTCTATGTCGTGGCCGGCGCGATCAGCGCGGTGGCGGCGTTGGCGGGCAGCGTGCGTGCGATCATGGGCGTGGTGCGGCTGCCGCCGGCGGTGGCGATGCAGCCTCCCGCACCGACGCTCTACCGGTCGCTGGCGCTCGGCCGGGAAGGGATCACGCGGCACATATCGCAGCTGACGCTGATGGCGTTGCGCCATCTGGTGCGCTGGCCGGTTCGAGCGCTGCTCACCACCTTCGGAACCTCGCTGGCGGTGGCCCTCCTGATAACGGCGCTCTTTTCCTACGATTCTGTTGCCTACATGGTCGATACGGTCTTCTTCCGCGCCGAGCGGCAGGACGCGACGCTGGTCTTCGCCAATCCACGCGCGACGGATGCGCTGCAGTCGGCTGGTCGCCTGCCGGGCGTCACGCGGGCGGAGAGCTTTCGCGCCGCGCAGATCGTGCTGCGCCACGGGCATCGCGAGCGGCGGGTGTCGATCTCCACGGTCTCCGACGACACGGACCTGACGCGGGTGCTCGACACCGACCTCGCGCCAGTCACCATGCCGCCGGCGGGACTGCTCATCCCCGAACGGCTGGCCCGCCTGCTCGATGTCCGCGCGGGCGACGTCGTCGAGGTCGAACTGCTCGAATATGGCGGCAGGTTAACGCGCGCCGTGGTGACGGCGGTCGTGCAGAGCTATGTCGGGCTCGCGGTCTACATGCATCCGGACGCGCTCGACCGCCTCATCGGCGACGGACGGCGTGTCGCCGGCGTTCGCGTCGCGCTGGACCATGCACGGCTCAACGAGCTCTATGACGCGGTCAAGTCGACGCCGGCGATCGGCGGCATAGCGCTCCAAGCCGTTTCGAGGGTCCATTTCCGCGAAACGATCCAACAGAACATAACCATCATGACCAGCGTCTACATCTCGCTCGCCGTGATCATCACCTTCGGGGTCGTCTACAATTCGGCACGCATCCAGCTCTCCGAGCGGGCGCGGGAGCTGGCGAGCCTGCGCGTCCTCGGCTTCACCAGCGGCGAGGTCTCCAGCGTCCTTCTCGTGGAACTCGCGCTGATCGTGGCGCTCGCCCAGCCGCTGGGCTGGGGACTTGGCACGGCCCTTTCGTGGTCCGTGGTGCGTGGCTTCGAGAGCGATCTCTTCCGCATCCCGTTCGTGATCGAGCGGTCGACCTTCGCTGTCGCCAGCCTGGTCGTCATTACTATTGCCACCCTGTCCGCCCTGATCGTGCGCCGGCGCATCGATCGGCTCGATCTCGTGCGGGTTTTGAAAACGAGGGATTGAGACATGAAACGATCCTGGCCGAGACGAGCGGGCTATGCAGCCGCGGCCCTCGCCGTGGCGGGCGCGGCCTGGTGGGCGCTGCGCGAGCAGCCGGCGCAGGTCGACGTGGCGACGGTGACGGAGCGGTCGATGCGCGTGACCATCCGCGAGGAGGGGATCGCCAGGGTCCGCGACGTCTATGCCGTCTCGACTCCGATCGCCGGCCATATGTCGCGGACGGTGCTGGAGGAGGGCGACAGTGTCGTCGCCGGCAAGACGATCGTGGCCGCTATCCATCCGCTCGACCCGCCGCTGATCGACCGCCGGACAGAGGCGGAGCTGCTGGCCGCCCGCGACGCGGCGCGTTCCGGTGTCGGCATCGCAACCAGCGAACTCGGCCGCGCCGAGACGTCGCTCAAGTTGGCCGAGGAAGAGCTGGAGCGAGCGCTCAAGCTGTTCGGGCCCGGCGTGATCTCGGAAAGCACACTCCAGCGAAACAGAAACGAAGTCGCGCTGCAGCGGGCCGCGGTCGATGCCGCGCGCGCGACGGTGGGCTACCGGCAGGCGGAGCTCGCCAGCGCAGAGGCGCGGCTGCTCCAGCCGAACAGCGCAAGCCGCAATGCGGCAGACTGCTGCGTGACGCTGCTGGCGCCGATCGACGGCACGGTGCTGGCCGTGCACACGCGCAGCGAGCAGGCCGTGGCCGCCGGCGCGGTCGTGGCCGAGATCGGCGACACGTCGAAGCTGGAGATCGTGGTGGACCTTCTGTCAGCCGATGCGATGCGGATCGCGCCGGGGACGAAGGCTGACATCCTGGAATGGGGAGGCGAGGGGGCGCTGTCGGCCACGGTACGGAAGATTGATCCGGCGGCGTTCACCAAGGTGTCCGCGCTCGGCATCGAGGAACAACGGGTCAACGTCGTTTTCGATCTGGACAAGGGCGCTCCTGGGCTGGGGCACGGTTTCCGAGTGGTGGCGGAGCTCGCGATCTGGGACTGCCCTTCCTGCCTCCAGGTGCCGATCAGCGCATTGTTCCGCTCCGGCGATACGTGGCGGGTGTTCCGGCTGGCCGAGGGTCGGCTGTCGGAGATCGCGGTGGAAATCGGCAGGATGAACGACGAGACAGCCCAGGTGCTGAGAGGGCTTTCTCCGGGTGACGTGGTGGTGGTGCACCCCTCGGACGTGCTGGCCGACGGGTCGCCGGCCGTGGCGCGACATTGAACCGAAGCATCGGCTGCCGGTAGCGCTCCATCAGCGCTTCGCAAAGCGCGGAGTGTGGTGTATTCGTCACACCTGAACCAAGCAAGACCAACGGCCCTCGCCAGAGTCCATAGATGAAACTGATGCCCGTCGCCTCCCGGAGCGGTAGGCTGTTGGCGGATTTGTTCGCGCGGGAGAATCGCCCGCTCGCGCGCTATGTGATCGCGGTCGTCGCAGTCCTGCTGACGTTCGCGCTGCAGGTCTTCGTCCAGAAGGTCTGGAACGGGCCACTGCTGTTCATCGTCTTCGCGCCCGCGATCGTGCTCGCCTCGATCGTTGGTGGGCTGGGCCCCGGCCTGTTCAGCGTCGCCGCCTCGCTTGCCAGCGCCTATGTCCTTATCAATCTCTCGCCGCAATTCGCAGAGGCCCCTTGGCTCGGCCTCGGCATCTTTGCCGTAGCCGGCGGAATTATCGCCTGGCTTGGCGAGGTGCTGCGCGCCGCCTATGCGGAGATGGCAGACACCGAGAGGCAGCTCAGGCTGCGCGAGGCGCATCTGAGTTCCGTGCTCGACACCGTGCCCGATGCGACGGTGGTGATCGACCGGAAGGGCACCATCGTCTCGTTCAACGCAGCCGCCGTACGGCAGTTCGGCTACAGCGAGAGCGAGGTGGTCGGCCGCAACGTGCGCATGCTGATGCCGGAGCCCTATCAGCGCGAGCATGACGGCTACATCAACCGCTACATGGACACGGGCGAGCGGCGCATCATCGGCATCGACCGCGTGGTGGTCGGATCCCGCAAGGACGGATCGACCTTTCCGATGAAGCTCGCGGTCGGCGAGATGCGCTCGGGCGACAGCCTGTTCTTCACGGGCTTCATCCGCGACCTGACGGAACGCGAGGAATCCGAGGCGCGGCTGCGCGAGGTGCAGTCGGAGCTGGCGCGGCTCGCCCGCCTGAACGAGCTCGGCGAGATGGCGTCCACGCTCGCGCACGAGCTGAACCAGCCGCTGTCGACCATCGCGAACTATTCGCAGGGATGTGTGCGCATGCTGCGCGATGCGCCGGATGCAATCGCGATGCGCCTGCGCGAGGCGCTGGAGGAAGTCGCAGCCCAATCGCTGCGGGCAGGGCAGATCATCAGGCACCTGCGCGAATTCGTGATGCGCGGGGAGACTGAGCAGACGCGCGAGGACATCCGCAAGCTGGTCGAGGAGGCCGGCGCGCTGGCACTGGTGGGGTCGCGCGAGCAGGGCGTTCGGGTCGTGTTCCAGTTCGATACCGGCGCCGACTTCGTCTTTGCCGATCGGGTGCAGATCCAGCAGGTGCTGACCAATTTGATGCGCAATGCCACCGAGGCGATGCGCGAGAGCGAGCGCAAGGAGCTCACGGTGCGCACTTATCCGGACGATCGCTTCGCGGTCATCGAGGTGGCGGACACCGGACCCGGCATTTCGGAGGAGATCGCCGAGCGGCTGTTCAAGCCGTTCGTGACCACCAAGTCGGGCGGCATGGGCATCGGCCTGTCCATCTCGCGGCGGATCATCGAGGCGCATGGCGGCGAGATTTCCGTCGCCCGCAATGAACATGGCGGCGCGACGTTCCGCTTCACGCTGCCTGCATACAGGGAGACGCAGAGCAATGACGATAGGTGACTACGTCGTTCACATCGTGGACGACGAGGAGCCGGTGCGGAAGTCGCTGGCGTTCCTGCTGACGATCGAGGGCTTCACGGTGCGGCTGCACGAATCGGCGACGGCGTTTCTCAGGGTCGCGCCCGACATACGCAATGCCTGCCTGGTCACGGACCTGCGCATGCCGGATATCGACGGCGTCGAACTGCTGCGCCGGCTGCGCGAGCAGGGGAGGAGGATCCCGGCGATCGTCATAACCGGCCACGGCGACGTGCCGATGGCGGTCGCGGCGATGAAGGCGGGCGCGCTGGATTTCATCGAGAAGCCGTTCGAGGACCAGATCCTGATCGACAGCATCAAGCGCGCGGCCGAGGAGATCGAGAAGGTGGCGTCCAACGACGTCCAGTCGATCTCAAGCCGGCTCGCCACGCTGACCGAGCGCGAGCGCGAGGTACTGTCGGGCATCGTCGCAGGCCTGCCGAACAAGACCATAGGCTACGACCTCGACATCTCGCCGCGCACTGTCGAGGTGCACCGTGCGAACATCATGTCGAAGATGGAAGCGAGAAGCCTCGCCGAACTGGTGCGCATGGCGATCGCCGCCGGGGTCCTCGACCAGTGATCCCGGGATCGGCAAGCCCCGAATTGATTTGCCGCAAGGAGGCGTCCGCGCTGCGACGGTAGGTTCGCTCGTTGTCACATCGCTGCCATGTCTGTGGCACCGAGGAACCGAGCTTGAGAATCGACGCGAAAGTGCTCGTCATCGCACCCGACAAGGAACTGCGGCGTTCGATCGCCTTTCTGCTGGAAGCGGAAGGGGATGACGTCAGCGCGCATGAGGCCGTACCCCTGTCTGACGCGACGGGAACGGCGCATCCGCGCTGCGCGGTCGTCGACGAGGATGCGACCGTCGGCGAGCCGGACGCATGGGACCGTCTCGGGACCGTCGCTGACGCGATCGTCCTGCTGTGCGACCGGACCCGGGAGCTCCCCGTGAACCTGACCATCCATACCGTCGAAAAGCCGTTCCTCGGCCAGAATCTCGTCCAGGCCGTCCGCGACGCCCTTCTATAACGCGACCTCTACGTAGTAACCCGTAGGGAGGTAACCGGATTCTGCGGCAGCGCGTTTTGAGCGATTGATGTTCCCGTCACTCCAAGAGGGAACCGCGATGACCACCGCTCCGATCTTCCTGATTTCTCCCGCTCACGGTTCCGTTCCGGGCGGCCCCGCCACGGTTCCCGCACCGGTTCTCTTTGCCTCCGGCGAGGAAATCTACGCCCAGGGCGACAGGGCGGACCGGCTCTACCGCGTGGAGTTCGGCGCCGTGCGCGTCTACAGGCTGCTGGCCGACGGCCGCAGGCAAATCTCGGCCTTCCACCTGCCGGGTGAAGTCTTCGGGTTCCAGGCCGACGGCGTGCATCATTTCTTTGCCGATGCGGTCGGTGCGACAGGCCTGCGCGTCCTGCCGCGCGCCAGCGCCGGCAGCGTCACGCCGGAGGTGATGGAGTTCGCGGTCCGCTGCCTCGTGCGCACCCAGGAACATCTGTTGGTGGTCGGACGCCAGAACGCAGTGGAGCGGATCGGTGCATTCCTGCTCGACATGGCCGAACGGCAGGGCGGGCTGGAGCAGTTCGATCTGCCGATGTCGCGCACCGACATCGGCGACTATCTCGGCCTCACGATCGAAACCGTCTCCCGCGTGTTCTCCAAGCTGCGCGCGCAGGGCGTCATCAAGCTGGTCAGCCTGCGCACGGTGGAGATCAAGAAGCCGGCGGTGCTGCGCGCGCTCTGCGAATAGGGCAGCGTCAGCCGGCCGGTCTGCTGTCCCGCAGGGCGTCGAGGAAGGCGCTGCACCAGGCGCTGATATCGTGGCGCCGCAGGTGATTGAGCATCGCGGCATGCCGCTCGATGCGCGCGGGAAGCGGCAGGGACAATGCCTGCGCGATGGCTTGCGAAACAGCCTCCGTATCGTACGGATTGACCAGGATCGCCGACTGCATCTCGCGCGCGGCGCCGGCGAAGCGGGAAAGTACGAGAACCCCCGGATCGGCCGGATCCTGGGCCGCGATGTATTCCTTCGCGACAAGGTTCATGCCGTCGCGCATCGGCGTGACAAGACCGACCTTGGCCAGCCTGTAGAGACCGGCCAGGATGCTGTGGTTGATCGAGGAATTGACGTAGCGGATCGGGGTCCAGTCGAGCGTGGCGAGCTCGCCATTGACGCGGCCTGCGAGTTCGGCGACCTCGCGCTGCATCTCGAGGTAATGCGGCACATCCGAACGGGACTTAGGCGTCACCTGCAGCAATGTCGCGCGGCCTTTAGTACGCCGGATTGTCGCGCAGGAAGCGGTCAAATGCCTGCATGCGCTGCGGTATGCCCTTGGAATAATCGAGCCGGTCCACACCGACGACTACTTCGCGATCGCGCAGTGAGCGGGCGATCTTGCGCACGGCCGGATTGGCGACCGACTCAGCCGCCATCTTCTCGAAGCCGCGGGTGTCAATGCCGATCGGGAATACGCCGGCCCTGAAGCGGAAGCCGCTCCGCGTCTCGATCACGCCCCGCTCGATCTGACGGCCGATGCCTTCGCGCTCGATGCAGGCAGTAAAATTATCGGCGTCGTGCCGCGTCTGGAAACCGACCACGTCATAGTCCGCCAGCGTCTCGAGAATAGTTGCGTAGACGGGAAGAGCGAAGAACACGTCGGGCGGCGGGAACGGAATGTGCAGGAAAAAACCGATGCGGTTCTTCACCCCCATCCGGCGCAGTTCGGCCGCAAGCGGTATGAGGTGGTAGTCGTGGATCCACACGACGTCCTCGGCGGCCAATTGAGGGCCGAGCTGGCGGGCGAAGAAGCGATTCACGCGGAAGTATCCCGCCATGTCCTTGCGCGCATAGTCGGTGATGTCGAGACGGTAGTGGCAGAGCGGCCAGAGCGTCGAATTGGCGAAGCCGGCGTAATATTCGTCTATGTCCTTCCTGCTGAGGTCGGTCAGGGCGTAAGTGATCGGCCCTTCCTGCCGGATCGTCATGGCACCCGGCTCGCGCGCACCGCTAGAGGAGCCCGACCAGCCCATCCAAAGCCCGCCCCTGGCGTTAAGGGCAGCCTCGAGAGCGACCGCGAGGCCGCCGGCATGCACCTTGCCCTTGCCGGGCATGGGGACTCGGTTCGAGACGACGACGAGCCGGCTCACAGCATGTCCTCCCAGCGCCGCGACAGACGCATGGCGGCGTTGATGAGGCCGACCATCGAATAGGTCTGGGGATAGTTGCCCCAGAGTTCGCCCGTGTCGACGTGGATGCCTTCCGACAGAAGGCCGAGATGGTTGCGGTGCGCGAGCACGTCCTCGAAGATGGCGCGCGCGTCGTCGGCCCTGCCGACGCGGGCAAGCGCGTCGATCAGCCAGAAGGTGCAGGCGGTGAAAGCCGTCTCCGGTTCGCCGAAATCGTCCGGCGTGCGGTATCGGTAGAGATGATGCCCGAAGCGCAGATGCTTCTCGATGGCCGCGAGCGTCGACAGGAAGCGGGGGTCGTCAGCGGGCAGGAGGCCGATCTCGGGGATGAGCAGCAGGCTCGCGTCGAGATCGCTGCCCTCGAAGGTCGAGACGAAGGCTTTCAGTTCCTCGTTCCATGCTCGGGCGAGGATGCCCTCGCGGATCGTGTCGGCCCGGCCGCGCCAGTAGTCGACGCGGTCGGCAAGGCCGACCTTTGCAGCGATGCGCGCGAGCCGGTCGCAGGCCGCCCAGCACATCAGGCTGGAATGGGTGTGCACCGAATTGCGGGTGCGGAATTCCCACAGGCCGGCGTCCGGCACGTCCCAGCGGGCAAAGGCCTGCTCGCCCAGCGGCTCCAGCCGGCGGAACAGCGATTCCTCGCCCATGCCGGGAAGGCGCTCGTCGAAGAAATACTGGATGACCGAGAGGATGACCGAGCCGTAGCCGTCGTTCTGCACCTGGGTATAGGCGGCGTTGCCGCGGCGCACGGGCCCGAGGCCGCGGTAGCCGTCGAGCGAGCCGGCGATCTCCTCGTCGATCCGCCGCTCCAGGCCGATGCCGAACAAGGGCTGCAGATAGCCCTGCGGCGAGGCGGCGGCGATGTTGGAGACATAGCCGAGATAGTCCTCCATCGTCCGCGTGGCGCCGAGCGCGTTGAGCGCCTTCACGGTGAAGAAGGAATCGCGCAGCCAGCAGAAGCGGTAATCCCAGGTGCGGCCGGTCGCGCCATATTCGGGGATGGACGTGGTGAGCGCCGCGACGATGCCGCCCGTCTCCTCGTACGAACACAGCTTGAGGGTTATCGCGGAGCGGATCACGACGTCCTGCCAGTCGGCGGGCAGATGCAGGCTGCGGACCCAGTCGATCCAGTAGTCACGCGTTTCCCGGAGGAGGGAATGCGCCGTGTCGAGCGGATGCGCGGCGAGCCGTTCGTCCGGGCCGAAGACGAAGGCGTAGGCACGGTCGACGAGAAAGGGTGTGCCGCGCTGGACGAACTCGACCGGCGCGTTCGTCGTCAGCCGCAGCACCTGCTCACCCAGGATAAAGCGGATATGGTTCGAGCCGCGCGTCGTCTCGGGCGCATGCGCGCCGTAGTTCCACCTCGGCCGCATGAGTGCCCGACACGCGGGGGGCGCCCTTCAGCGGCTCGATGATGCGGATGAGGGTGAGCGGCCGGAACATGCGCCCGACCGACTTGAAGCGGGGCGCGAAATCGGTGATGCGCAGGCCATTGCCGTCCTCGTCCTCCAGCACGGTCTCCAGGATCGCGGTGTTGCGCACATAGGACTGGCGGCTCGACGCCATACGCTCGATCCGGATCGACCAGTCGCCGGTTTCGCCGGCCGCCGTTCCGTCCTCGCCGCCGAGCAGCCTACAGAAGACCGGGTCGCCATCCATACGTGGCGCGCACATCCACACGATAGAACCAGCACGGTCGACGAGCGCTGCCGCGGCGGCATTGCCGATCACGCCGAGATCGAGAGACATCTTCGGGTTCATCGGGCGACGTCCGCGATCCAGGCCCTGACGTCGCCGGGGGAGGAGACGATGCCGCGAGCGAGGGTGTCGCCCTGCGCCCCGACCTTCACCGACAAGCCGCCGAGTTCGTTGGCGGCCCGGAACATTGCCTCGTCGGTCAAGTCGTCGCCGACCGCGACAGGCGTGCGGCCCGCGAAAGGTGGCTGCGACATGAATTCCAGCAGCGCCGTCCCCTTGTCATGCCCCGCCGGCCTGATCTCGATCACGCATTTCCCTTTCTGCACCACCACCTGATCCCCCAGCCGGCGTGCCAACCGTTCCATCTCGACCTCGACCGCCGCCGCGAATTGCGGTGCGAGGCGATAGTGAGCGGCAAAGGCGCCGCCCTTGTCCTCGATCTCGACGCCGGGCCAGGTCGTCGCAACGCGCGACAGCGCCTCGATCGCGCCTTGCAGCTCAGGCGAACGCTGCACTGCAGCATGAGTTCCGTTCGGATAGGCGATTTCCGCGCCGTGCAGGCCGGCGAGGCCGCAGGAAAGATCGGGAAAGAACTGCTTGAGACGCGCCAGGCTGCGGCCCGAAACCAGCGCGAGCGCTCCCTCGAGGCGGGCCGAGAGCAGTGCGAGACTGTCCAGCAGGTGCGGCGGAACCTGGACATCCTCGGGCCGGTCGGCGATGTCGAGAAGTGTGCCGTCGACGTCGAGGAAGAGGGCGCGGCCTTCGACGCTCGCCGGGAGATCGCCGTACCTGTGGCGCGGGGCATGGGTGGCGGGCGCCGCTGGCGTTGCCTGCAAGTCCGTCATGGAACCGAACATAGTCGGTGAGAGCCTCATGGCAACCGCTGATGCGCTTCGGAATAGGATTTCATATCGGCATCGATTGCAGGATCGCTTTTTCGCCAATATGCAGGAATCGCCCTCTTCCGCGGCCGCCAATGTGGAGACGTTGAGCCCGGCCCAAACCAGGACCCACCATGACCAGCACTGCCAAACCCGATGTCGCAGCCTTCTTCGACAAACGAACCTTCTCGATCCAGTACGTCGTGTCGGACCCGGCGACGAAGCGCTGTGCGATCGTCGATCCGGTGTTCGACTATGACGAGAAGTCGGGCCAAACCGCGACCTGGAACGCGGACAAGATCCTCGACTACGTCGCCGAGAAGGGGCTGACGGTTGAGTGGATCCTCGACACGCATCCGCATGCCGACCATTTCTCCGCCGCGCAGTATCTGAAGGCCAAGACGGGCGCGCCGACGGCCATAGGCGACCATATCGTCGAGGTGCAGAAGCTCTGGAAGGACTTCTACAATTGGCCCGACTTCCCTGCAGACGGGTCGCAGTGGGACAAGCTGTTTGCGGAGGGCGAGGCGTTCTCGATCGGCGAACTGAAGGGCCGCGTGATGTTCTCGCCCGGCCACACGCTCGCCTCTATCACCTATGTGATCGGCGACGCGGCTTTCGTGCACGACACACTTTTCATGCCGGATTCCGGCACGGCGCGGGCGGATTTTCCAGGCGGCAGTTCCAAGCGGCTGTGGCGCTCAATCCAGGATATCCTGGCCCTGCCGGACGAGACGCGGCTGTTTACCGGACATGATTACCAGCCCGGAGGCCGTGAACCGCAATGGGAATCCACGGTTGCCGAACAAAAAGCAAAGAACTCCCATATCTCCAAGGCGAAGTCCGAGGCAGACTATTGCGAGGTGCGCGATGCGCGCGACCGGACGCTGCCGATGCCGAAGCTCATCCTTCATGCGTTGCAGGTGAACATCAACGGCGGGCGGCTGCCGGAGCCGGAGGCGAGCGGGAAGCGCTATCTCAAGATCCCGCTCGACCTGCTGACCGGCGGTCCCTGGGGCTGACGCTTCCGGAAGCCGGGCGGGCCTGAAAGGAGACGGAACGTGACGGAATTCACCCCACTTGCCTCGTTTATCGGCGGGGCGCTGATCGGGCTCTCGGCGGTCCTCCTCATGGCCTATGAGGGCCGGATCGCAGGCATCAGCACGATCGCGAGCCGGCTGCTGCCGCCCTATCGCGACGGCGCGTTCCTGTCGCGTCTGGGCTTCGTGATCGGCCTCGTCGCGGCGCCCTTCGTCATGCAGGCGGTGACGGGCGAGCCGTTGACGCAGACCGTGTCCGGCAACCTGCCGCTGATGGCGGCGGCAGGGCTGATCGTCGGGTTCGGCTCGGTCTGGGGCTATGGCTGCACCAGCGGGCACGGCGTGTGCGGCATGTCGCGGCTGTCGCTGCGCTCGGCCGTGGCGACGGGCGTGTTCATGGCCGTGGCGTTCGTCACCGTCTTCGTCACCCGCCACTTGATCGGAGGCTGAAGATGACCTTCGTCGTCAATCTCGCGCTCGGGCTGCTCTTCGGCATCGGGCTGGTGATCTCGGGCATGTCCGATCCCACCAAGGTGCTGAACTTCCTCGACCTCGCCGGGACATGGGACCCGTCGCTCGCCTTCGTGATGGGCGGCGCGGTTGTCGTGGCGTTCTTCGGCTACAGGCTGGTGCTGAAGCGCGACCGGCCCGTCGTCGGGTCGAGGTTCCACATTCCGGGCCGGACGGATCTCGAGCCAAGAATCTTCGTCGGTCCGGCAATCTTCGGCTTCGGCTGGGGCCTGTCCGGCTTCTGTCCCGGCCCGGCGCTGACGGCGATCGGGCTCGCAGCGCCCGGCACGCTGGTCTTCGTGCCGGCGATGTTCGTCGGCATGTGGGCCGCGAGGCTGGCCGGCACGCGGCCGGCGAGCCTGATCGCGACGTAGGGCTACTTGTCGGCGTTCTTTTCGAGCCAGCCCTTGAGGAAGGCGATCTCCTTCTCCTGGGCAGCGATGATGTCCTGCGAAAGCTTGGTGAGCTCGGGATCGTTCTCGCCGCTTTCCAGATAGGCCTTGGCCATGTCGATGGCGCTCTGGTGGTGCGGGATCATCATCATGGCGAAGTCGGCGCCGGGCTTGCCGGTCATCTGCATCGCCTTCATATCGGTATCCATCTTCGCCATCGCGTCCATGTAGGCGGTGGATGCCGAGCTCATCTGATGCGCCATCTTGGAGTGATCCATCTGGGCGAGGGCGGGCAGGGAAAGCGCTGCGAGCGCGACGGCGAGCGCCAGGGTGGCGGAGCGGTTTGCTGGGGTGGACATGGTTGATCTCCTTTCGTGATGGAGGACCGCTAGTCCTTCCAGCCGGTGGAAGGTCAACACCCGAAACGCACCGCCGGCGCGTTTCGTTCCGAGCAACGCGTCGAGACGCAGATGCGCCAGCCGGTGACGCAACGCCTGCTTTCGGCCAACCGCGCGGCCACGCTACTGTTGCCAAAAGACGGGAGGTGCTCATGGACGCACTCGACCAGATGGTACAGCCCAGGCGCGAGCGGGCGGGGCGGGGCGCGCGGCGCGAGCAGCGCGCGCATGGGCCGCGCGGCCTTGGCCGACCCTACATCGTCCGCAACATCCCGACCTATGACATTCTCGGCGAGGAGAGCTTGATCCGCGTCGAGGAGACGGCCGACCGGATTCTCGCCGAGATCGGCATCGAGTTCCGCGACGATCCCATCGCGCTCGATCACTGGAAGCGGGCAGGCGCGAGTATCGACGGTGTGCTGGTGAAGTTCGAGCCGGGCATGCTGCGGGAGATCCTGAAGAGCGCGCCCGCGAGCTTCATCCAGCACGCGCGAAACCCGGCCCGCTCTGTCGAGATCGGCGGAAAATCGGTGGTGTTTTCGCCGGCCTATGGCTCGCCCTTCGTGATGGATATGGACAAAGGCCGCCGTTACGGCACGATCGAAGACTTCCGCAATTTCGTGAAGCTGGCGCAGGCCTCGCCCTGGCTGCATCACTCGGGCGGGACGATCTGCGAGCCGGTGGACGTGCCGGTAAACAAGCGCCATCTCGACATGGTCTACAGCCATATACGCTACTCCGACCGCGCCTTCATGGGCTCGGTGACGGCAGAGAGCCGGGCGGAGGATTCGATCGAGATGGCGCGGCTCGTGTTCGGCCGTGACTTCGTCGACGGGAACTGCGTCATCCTCGGCAATGTCAACGTCAATTCGCCGCTGGTCTGGGACGCGACGATGACCACGGCGCTGCGCGCCTATGCGCGGGCCAACCAGGCGGCGGTGGTCGTGCCGTTCATCCTCGGCGGGGCGATGGGACCGGTGACGAATGCCGGCGCGATCGCGCAGGCGCATGCCGAGACCATGGCCGGCTGTGCGCTGACGCAGCTCGAACGCAAGGGCTGCCCGGTGATCTACGGCAACTTCCTCTCATCCATGTCGCTGCGCTCAGGCTCGCCGACCTTCGGCACGCCGGAACCGGCGATCGGCTCAATGGTGGTGGGGCAGCTCGCGAGGCGGCTCGGTCTGCCGCTGCGCTGCTCGGGTAATTTCACCACGTCCAAGCTGCCCGACGCGCATGCGATGAACGAGGGCACGATGTCGATGCTGGCGGCGGTGCACTGCGGCGCCAACTTCATCCTGCATTCGGCAGGTTTCCTCGATGGGCTGTTGTCGATGTCCTACGAGAAATTCGTGATGGATGCCGACTTCTGCGGCGCACTGCACACCTATCTCGACGGGGTGAGGGTCGACGACAACCAGCTCGCGCTCGACGCTTTCCGCGAGGTCGGGCCCGGGAGCCATTTCTTCGGTTCGCAGCACACGCTGGCGAATTACGAGACGGCCTTCTGGGATTCGGAGATGGCCGACAACGAGCCGTTCGAGAAGTGGGAGGCGGCGGGCAGCGTCGACGCTGCGACGCGCGCCAACGGCAAATGGAAGAAGATGCTGGCCGAGTACGAGGCGCCGCCGCTGGATGAGGGGATAGACGAAGCGCTTCGGGATTTCATTGCTCGCAGGAAGGCATCGATGGACGATGCGTGGTATTGAGGGCCGAAACGGAGGATTCGCCATGTTCCGCAAGACCGCTCTCGTTGCCATCCTTGCTTTCCACGCTCTGCCCGCCATCGCCGGCCCGGCTTCGGACGCGGTGCGCTTCTTCTACGTGCCGGTGAAGTGGGAGGCCGATCCGGACTTCCGCGACCGCTTCACCGGGCCGGCGAAGAAGCTGTTCGACCTCAACGACAAGATGCCCGAGGGCGAGATCGGCTGCATCGACTTCGGCCCGGGCATCGACGCGCAGGACTATAACGACGACACGATCAAGAAGACGCTGAAGCTGTCGGAGGACGTGCAGGGCGACCAAGCCACGGTGACGGCGCGCTTCACGCTGTTTCCGGAAGGAGACGACGCCACGCGCGAGATGCAGTGGCTGCTGACGAAGGAAGGCGGGACTTGGAAGATCGCCGACATCGTATCGGTGTCGAGCGGCTGGAAGCTTTCCGAGCTGGAGTGTTTGCCGGAGGGGTAGAATGCTAGGCCGATTGCGGCTGTCGTGCTAAATTCTACGTATGACCAAGCTTCTCGAACTTGCATTTGAAGAGGCGAAGCAGCTTTCGCCGGAAGAGCAGGATGAGCTTGCCCGCACGATCCTGGAGATCGTGCACGGAGGCGAGGAAGATGTCTATGTGCTTTCCGAGAAGGATCTGGCCGCGATCAAAACCGGCCTTGCGGAAGCCGATCGGGGTGAATTCGTTACCGAAGACGAGTTGAACGCGATCCTGAACAAGTATCGTGCATGAGCTTCACCGTTCGCGTCACACCGCAAGGCGCGAGCGATCTTGATCGAACACTCACTTATCTGAGGGGCGTGTCGCCGCAAGCGGCGGAGAAGTTCCGTGCTCGTTTCTCGGAGATCCTCGGGCAACTGCTCGCGACCCAGATTTAGAATACTGAACACCCACCCGTTCCCGTATCTGATATTCCTCCGGCGTCGTGGACAGAAGATCGAAATCGTCGCCATCCGCCATGGCGCCCGCAACCCGCGCTCCATGCCGGCCCGTCCACGCTGAGATGACGCTCTGATCCAATGATTTGCCGCTGCGGGCGCTTGCGCGTTTCTGCCGCGAGGGTGACGCTGGTGCGCCATACGGAGCCAGCCATGACCGCCAGCAACGATCCTCTCCTCCAGCCGTTCCGACTCAAGCACCTGACGCTCAAGAACCGCGTCATGTCGACCAGCCACGAGCCGGCCTATTCGGAGGACGGCATGCCGAAGGCGCGCTACCGGCTCTATCATGCCGAGAAGGCCAGGGGCGGCATGGCGATGACGATGACGGCGGGTTCGGCGATCGTTTCGCGCGACAGCCCGGCCGCCTTCGGCAACCTGCTGGCCTATCGCGACGAGATCGTGCGCTGGATGCGGGAACTGGTGGACGCCTGCCACGAGCACGACTGCAAGGTGATGATCCAGCTCACCCATCTCGGGCGACGCACCGGCTGGAACAAGGCCGACTGGCTGCCGGTGCTGGCGCCGTCGCCGGTGCGCGAGCCGGCGCATCGCGCCTTCCCCAAGACGGCCGAGGACTGGGACATCGACCGGATCGTGGCCGACTATGCCTCGGCCGCGCAGCGCATGCAGGAGGCGGGGCTCGACGGGATCGAGTTCGAGGCCTACGGGCACCTGATGGACCAGTTCTGGTCGCCGGCGACGAACACGCGCGACGACGAGTATGGCGGTTCGCTGGACAACCGGCTGCGGTTCTCCAACCGCGTGCTGGATGCGGTGCGCAAGGCGGTCGGGCCGGACTTCATCGTCGGCATACGGATGGTGGCGGATGAGGATCTTGCATCGGGGCTCGGGCGGGACGAGGGCGTCGAGATCGCGCGGCGACTGGCGGCGGGCGGCAAGGTCGACTTTTTGAACATCATCCGCGGCTCGATCGAGACGGATGCGGCGCTCACCAGGGTGATCCCGATCACCGGCATGCGCTCGGCACCGCATCTCGATTTCGCCGGCGAGGTGAGGGCGGCGACGAAGTTTCCGGTGTTCCACGCGGCGCGCATCCAGGACGTGGCGACGGCAAGGCATGCCGTCGCGACCGGCAAGCTCGACATGGTCGGCATGACGCGGGCGCACATCGCCGAGCCGCATATCATGCGCAAGGTGATGGGCGGCGAGGAGCACCGCATCCGCCCCTGCGTCGGCGCCACCTACTGCCTCGATCGGATCTACGAGGGCGGCGAAGCGCTGTGCATCCACAATGCGGCGACGGGGCGGGAGGCGACAATCCCCCACGTGATTGCGCGAACCGACGGGCCGCTGAAGCACGTCGTCGTGGTCGGCGCCGGGCCGGCGGGGCTGGAGGCGGCGCGGGTGACGGCCGAGCGCGGGCACAAGGTGACCGTGCTTGAGGCGACGAGCCTGGCCGGCGGGCAGGTGCGGCTCGCGGCGCAGAACCCGCGGCGGAAGGAACTGATCGGCATCGTCGACTGGCGCGTGGCGGAATTGGAGCGGCTGGGAGTCGAGATGCGCTACGACACCTGGGCGGAAGCGGGCGACGTGACAGCGCTTAGCCCCGACATGGTGATCGTCGCCACCGGCGGGCTGCCGCAGAACCCGCCGCTGGAGGCGGGCGGCGACCTCGTCACGTCGAGCTGGGATATCGTGTCGGGCGCGGTGAAGCCGGCCGAGAGCATGCTGCTCTACGACGACAACGGCAGTCATGCCGGGATGACGGCGGCGGAGATGGCCGCGCGGGCGGGGGCTGCGGTGGAACTCGTCTCGCCTGAGCGTTTCTTCGCGCCGGAAATGGGCGGCATGAACCACGTGCCTTACATGAAGGCGTTCCATGAGACGGGCGTGCGCATCACCATCAACACGCGTTTGAAGGCCGTGCGGCGCGAAGGCAATAAGCTGGTGGCGGTGCTCGCCTCAGACTTCGCCGAGGGTTTTGCCGAGGAGCGGCGGGCCGACCAGGTGGTGGTCGAGCACGGCACGCTGCCGCTGGACGAGCTCTATTTCGCGCTGAAGCCGCTGTCGCGGAACCGGGGCGAGGTGGACTATGAGCGGCTCGTCGCGGGTGGTGAGGTGTTTCCGGAGAGGGAGGCTGGTTCGGCCTTCAAGCTGCTGAGGATCGGAGACGCTGTGGCGAGCCGCAACATTCATGCGGCAGTGTATGACGGAATCCGCTTCGGGATCAGGATCTAAGGGCGTTCATCCGACCGCCGCGAGCGCCGGGGCGAGGTCGCCGGCGCCGGCAATCCCGACACGTTCCAAGCCGAGCCACTCGGCCATGAGCTTCAACTCGGCCATCAGTTCTGCAGGGGTCTCTGGCGGCGCGAGCGGTTCGGCGTGGGCGGCCTGGACGCGCAGGACCGAGGCCGCTCGGTCGGCCTTGAGGTCGACGCGGGCGACGATGCGCTCGCCGAGCAGGAAGGGCAGGACGTAATAGCCGTAGATGCGCTTCTCCGCCGGTGTGTAGATCTCGATGCGGTAGCGGAAGTCGAACAGGCGCTCGGCGCGGGAGCGCTCCCACACCAGCGGGTCGAAGGGCGAGAGCAGGGCCCGGGCTTCGACGCGGCGGGGGAAGCGGGCGTCGGGCGAGAGATAGGTCGGCTGCGACCAGCCCTCGACCTTAACAGGAAGGAGATGACCGGCCTCGACCAGTTCGGCGAGGCGATCCTTGTAGTTCGGGGCGGGGAGGCGGAAGTAGTCGCGCAGGTCGCCGGCCGTTGCGACGCCAAGCGCCGAAGCGGCCATGCGGGTCAGTTGCCGGTGCGCCTCTTCCTCATCGGGCACCGGCAGGTCGCGAACCGCCTGCGGGATAACGCGATCGGGCAGGTCGTAGACGCGCTCGAAACTCGGCTTGCGCTCGCGGGCGGTTATGCGGCCAGCCCAGAACAGCCATTCAAGCGCGGCCTTGGCGTCGCTCCAGCCCCACCAGCCGCCCTGGCCGCGTTGACCTTCGATGTCGGAGGCGGCGAGCGGTCCATCGGTTGCGACGCGGCGCTCCATTTCGGCGATCAGGTCGGCGCGCTCGCGGCCAAACTTCGCGAGGCCCGTGTAGATGCTCTCGCCGCGCTCGGCCCGGCGCATCTGCCATTGCCAGAGCGGCCACGCGTCGACCGGCAGGAAAGACGCTTCATGCGCCCAGTATTCGAAGAGCAGCCGCTGTTTCGGTGTCGCTGCGCCCTCCAGCATCGCCATCGGATAGGCGCCGAGACGGGAGAACAGCGGCATATAGTGCGCGCGGACGGCAACCGAGACGGAATCGATCTGGAACTGGCCGAGGCGGTGGAGAACCTTGTTGAAATGCCGGCGGGTGAGGCTGCCGTCAGGGCGCGGCTCGGCGAAGCCCTGGGCTGCGAGCGCGACACGGCGGGCGGTGGCAAGAGAAAGCTTTTCGCGCATGGAATCTCCTGAAGGCAGAGATTTTCAGGAAAGCGCGACAGGCGGCAACCCGAAAAGCGCCGGACTGAAAATACTGCTTACAGGCCGCAGGCTCAGACCTTCGCGAGTTTCTTGCGCACCTTCGCCAGAAAGTTCCGCCGCGTCGTATCGGTGGACGAATCCATCAGGTAGTGCGCCATGAAGAAGGTGCGGCAGCGGCGGGCGCACAGCGCACGGATGCCGCGCGTGATAGTGCGGCGGCCGGGATGGCCGACGACATAGGACCACCACATCGGCGCGCCGCAGGTGGTGATGACGCCGAGCAGGCGGATATGGGTCATGAGCGGGCCGATCTTGGCGTTCGGCTCCGGCATCGAGAAGGCGACGCCAGGCGCCCAGACGCGGTCGAGCCAGCCCTTGAGCATGGCCGGCAGACCGTACCACCAGGTCGGGTAGACGAAGACCAGGCCCTCGGCCCACCGCAGATGCGCGATGTGCTCCGGCAGTGGGTGATGCTCCGCCGGCAGGTGGTTGTAGCGGCGGCGCTCTTCGGCTCCCATCACCGGATCGAAGCCGATGGCATAGAGGTCGAGCAGGCGGACCTCGTGGCCGCGCGCTTCGAGCGACGCGATCGCCTCGTCGCGGATCGAGGCGGCGAAGCTCTCGGGAACCGGGTGGCAGTAGACGAGCAGGATGCGCATGCGTCGGTCAGAAGCGGTCCATCGCGGCTGAGACCTTGCGCATGAAGGTGGCGCGGGTCGCGTCCGTGGAGCGGTTCATGTCGTAATGGGCGAGATAGGTGAAGGGCGCGCCGGGCTTCACCGTGGCGCGCAGGAGCCGGGTGACGAGCTTGCGCGGCGGATCGCCCATGACGAAGGCACGCCAGCGCGGCCCGCCATAGGTGGTGACGGTGCCGACCTTGCGGATCGTGTCGAGGCAGGTCTCGACCTTTCCGTCGACCATGCGGAAGGCCACGCCGGGCACGAAGACGCGGTCGAAGAAGCCCTTCAGGATCGCCGGGTAGCCGAAATTCCAGACCGGAAAGGAAAGTATGAGCGCCTCGGCGCGGCGCAGGCGTTCGACATAGTCCGATACGCCGGCGAGATTGGGCCCGATGTCGTGATAGGCAAGCCGTTCCTCGCGGGTGAGCCGCGGGTCGAAGCCTTCGGCGTAGAGGTCGCAGTCATCGATCTCGTAGCCGCGCGCGGACAGGCGCTCGATGATCAGCCGGTGGAGGGCGGCATTGTAGCTCGTCTCGACAGGATGGGCGTGGAGGACGAGGGCTCTCATGTTCCGATTCAACCTGCCTGCTGCAAGCCCTTGAAGAGAAACAGCTTGCCGGACTTGTAGTCGTAGGCCGGATTCTCCCAGGCGATCATCTTGCCGGGGTTGAGCAGGCCTTTCGGGTCGGCCTCGCGCTTGAAGGCGAGCTGGATCTCGTCGGTCTGCTTCATGCCGCCTTCCTCCAGCGTGTAGCGGTGCGGGTTGAAGATCGGGCAGCCGTTCTCCTCGTGCAGGCGGATGATTTCCTCCAGCCGCTCCTGAGTAGTGTAGCGGATCATCGGCAGGCCGAAGCAGGTGACGTTGCCGTCGAAGCGGACGTATTCGAGATGGCCGATCATCTCGTCGCCGATCAGCGCGTGGATCTTTTCGATCCGCTCGATCTGGTGGGGGAAGGGGTAGAGCACCTGCAGATAGGTGATCGCCGGATCGACACGGAGCGCCCGCAGCGTCGTGTGGTTCCAGGACAGCTCGAAGTTGGGCGGCAGACCCTTGAGGTCGGTCTCGGTCGCGGCGTTGAAGACGATCTCGGCGCCCCAGCGGCGGGTAAACGCAAGGAAGGCATCGAGCGAGTGCGGCGCGACCGTGACGAGGCAGATGCTCTGGCCTTCGCGGAAGAACTTCTGGTGGCGCTTGAAATAGGTGAAGGGGGCGGGAGACGCGATCGGCGAAATCAGCTTGGTGAGCAAACCGTCCTGCAGGCCGAGCGCATTGCCGTAGCGGGCCGCGTCCATGAATGTGTCGAAGCCGACGATGACGTCGACCCAGTCGTACGCGGCTGTCAGCGGCATCTCCACTTCGGAGATGATGCCGTTGGTGCCGTAGGCATGTGTCACCTTGTGCAGATCTTCCCCCGTCAGCTCAAGGATTCGTGGCTCCTCCTCCATCGTCACCACACGTAACCGGATGATGTTGCCGAAGTCGCGCAGGCCGCCCCAGTTGATCGAGCCGACGCCGCCGGAGCCGCCGGCGATGAAGCCGCCGATCGAGGCGGTATGGTAGGTGGAGGGGTGGATACGAAGTTCCTGCGCGGAATGAGCCCGCGCGGCCTTGTCGATCTCCGAAATGACGGCGCCGGGGCCGGTGACGACGCGGCCGGGCGCGATCAGCCTGATCTCGCTCATGTCGGCGAGCGACAGAACAACGCCGCCGGAAAGCGGCATTGCCTGGCCGTAATTGCCGGTGCCGGTGCCGCGCGGCGTGACGGGGATGCCGAGGCGATAGCAGGCCTTCAGCACGCGGATCAGCTCGGCTTCCGTCTTCGGCGAGACGACGAGGTCGCCGGTGACGTGTTCGAGCTGTCCCTTCAGGACGGGGCTGTACCAGTAGAAGTCGCGGCTCTTCTGCTGGACGATGGCCGGGTTGTCCTCGACCTTGATGCCGGCGAGATCGGCCTTCAGCGCAGCGATGTCCATCAGGGTTGTCCCACCACGTCGTCGAGTTCGGAATAATCGGGAATGATGCGATCGATGGTAGCGCCCGCGCGCACCACTGTGCGGTCGCTTTCCGGCCGGGAGAGCAATTCGGTCCAGGAGCGGCCACGGAAGATGACGAGATCCGCACCCGCGCCGGCCCTGAGCATGCCGGCGTCGTCCAGCCCCATCGCCTTCGCCGGGAAGGCGCCGACCGTGCGCGGCCAGTCGGCCACCGGATGGTCGAACTGGAGGATGCGGGTCGCCATGCGGTAGACCTCCAGCATGTCGAGGTCGCCATAGGCGTAGAACGGATCGCGGGTGTTGTCGGAGGCGACGGCGACGTTGATGCCGCGCGCCTTCATCTCGTGCAGCAGCGTGACGCCGCGCCAACGCGGCGTGGTCTGGTCGTGGCGGCGGTCCTGCAGATACAT
Organism: Mesorhizobium sp. J428; assembly: GCF_024699925.1. Lineage (NCBI taxonomy): Bacteria > Pseudomonadati > Pseudomonadota > Alphaproteobacteria > Hyphomicrobiales > Phyllobacteriaceae > Mesorhizobium > Mesorhizobium sp. J428. The sequence goes on along the minus strand of NZ_JAJOMX010000001.1, from coordinate 206,333 downwards.
GTTGCACATCGGCAGCGACACGATCGACAGGCCGGCCTTCGCCACGAGGTCGAGCGTGCGCAGCACGTCCGCATCCGGCTGGCGGGCCAGCGAGCAGCAATGGCCGACAAGGATCCTGCCCGTGAAGCCGTGGCGGATGGCCGCCTCCGCGATCAGGCGCAGCGATACAGCTTCAACGTCGTCGGTTTCGTCGGCATGGAAGTCGAGCTCGAGGCCGCGTTCCATCGCCGTCGAAAAGACGCGGTCGATCATCTCGACGACGTCGGGAACCATATAGGTGACCGCGCCCAGCACGCCGCCCGAACGGGCGACCCGGTCGGCGAGGCGGGAGAACCATTCGCCGTCGCGGATCGTCTCGACGCCGGTGAGCGATGCGGCCTGGAGGTCGATGCGTCCGGCCCAGCGCTCGCGCATCGCGGTGAACACGTCCCAGGAAATCGTCTCCTGCGGCGAGATGGAATCGAGATGGGTACGGATCGCGCGGGTGCCGTGGGCATAGGCGGTGCGCAGGGCGAAATCCATGCGCCGTTCGACGTCCTTTGCGTTCCAGAATGCCATCCGGTCGGTGCCGACGGCGGTCAGCGCGCCCATGAAGGAGCCGTCCGGATTGGGCATGCGCGGCCAGATGTGACCCTTGTCGAGATGGGTGTGGCAGTCGACGAAGGCGGGCAGGACGATACGACCCTTGAGGTCGACCGCGCGCGGCGGCAGGGGACGGCCGTTGCGGGGAGCGATCGCCTTGATCCTGCCGTCGGCGATCGAGATGTCGCAGCGGACGAAGCCGTCGCGGTCGGGCTGGGCGGAGAGCGGCTCGACCGTCGAGACGTGCAGGCGGGCGTCGGCAAGCACGCACCAGCCGCTCGTGGGGATAGGGAGGGCAGTCATGTCGACCTCACCGTTCCTGCTTCAGCGCGCTTTCGTGCCAGCGGCGCAGCATCATGTGCGAGATCCAGGTGAGCGTCATGAAGATGACGATGCCGGTGAGCGAGATCAGGATCAAAGCGGCGAAGAGCCGCGCCGTGCGCAGACGATAACCGCTCTCGATGATGCGCGAGGCGAGACCCGAGGATTGGCCCGCCGAGCCGGCGACGAACTCGGCGACAACCGCTCCGATCAGCGCCAGGCCGCCGGCGATCTTCAGGCCGCCGAGGAAGTAAGGCATGGCTGCGGGAAGTCTGAGGTGCCAGAGCTCCTGCCAGCGGGTCGCGCCGTTCAGCTTGAACAGGTCGCGCAGATTGCGGTCGACCGAGTTGAGGCCGAGCGTGGTGTTGGAGAGGATCGGGAAGAAGGCGACGATCCAGGCGCAGAGCAGCAGCTTGGCCGTCTGGTTGTCGACATAGATGTTGATCAGCGGGAAGATCGCGACAATGGGCGTGACCTGGAGCACGATCGCAAAGGGGAAAAACGACATCTCCACCCATTTCGACTGGGCGAAGAGCACAGCGAGGCCGACGCCGCCCACGACGGCGAACAGCAGGCCGAGGCCGGTGATGCGCAGCGTGGTGAGAAGCGAGGAGAAGAGCAGGGCGCGGTCGTCGATCAGCGCCTGGAGCACGTCGACTGGGCGCGGCAGGATGTAGTGCGGAATCTCGTTCCAGACGACGATGCGGTCCCACAGGAAGATCGCCACGCACATGATGGCGATCGGCAGCACCCATTTTCCGATCCGCTCCAGTCGCGCGACGCGCAGGCGGCGCATCTCCTCGGCGTCGAGCGGCACAGGCGCCGATTCTTCAAAGGACGCCATCAAGCACGCCTTTCGATGCCGCGGTACTGTTGATCGCGCCGACCAGGACGTCGGAGGTCTTCCGGCAGAGTGCCGCGTATTCCGGCGAGGTTCGGAACGTCTCGTTGCGCGGGTAGGGCACGTCGACGTCGACCTCCTCGAAAACGCGACCCGGGCGCGCGGCCATGACGACGATGCGGTTCGACAGGAAGACGCTCTCGAACACGCTGTGGGTGACGAAGACAACGGTGAAGCGCTGATCCTGCCATAGTTCGAGCAGGTCGTTGTTGAGCTTGAAGCGGGTGATCTCGTCCAGCGCGGCGAAGGGCTCGTCCATGAGGAGAACGCGCGGGCGCGTGACGAGGCCGCGCGCGATCGACACGCGCATCTTCATGCCGCCGGAGAGCTCGCGCGGGACCGCGTTCTCGAAGCCCGTCAAGTGGACCCGCTCCAGCATCTCCGCGATCGCCGGCTCCGCCTGCCGGCGCGATATGCCCTTGAGGCGCAGCGGCAGCCACACATTGTCGAAAACGCTGGCCCAGGGCATCAGCGTCGGCTCTTGGAAGACGAAGCCGATGTCGGTCTTGCCCATCGGCGTGCCGCGCCAGTCGAGCACGCCGGTCGTGGGCGATGACAGGCCTGCGATGATCCGCAGTGCCGTCGACTTGCCGCAGCCGGACGGCCCGAGCAGGCTCAGGAAATCGCCCTCGCGCAGTGTGAGGTCGACACGGTCCAGAGCAGTGACGCCGTTGGAAAAGGTCTTTCCGACGGCGCGCAGGATGAGAAGCGGCGCGCCGCCGGGCTTGGTCACGTCAGGCAAGATGGCTCACTTCTTGAGGTCGAGGCCGACGCCCTTGTTGACGAAGTCAAGCGTGTAGGCCTTCTTGACGTCGATGCCGGCAGGCAAGACCTTGGCCGCGACCATCTTGTCGTAGAAGCTCTTCATCCGCTCGTCGGTCATGGCACCGATGCCGAGCTTCTCGGTGTCGCCCGAATCGACGATGCCGAACTTCTTCATCTGGTCGATCGAAAACGCGATCTGCTCGTCGGTGATCTCCGGATTGTCCTTCTTGATCAGCTCGTTGGCGGCCTTGTTGTCGCCGTAGAGGTAGTTATGCCCAGCCCTTGGCCGAGCCGTCGACGAAGCACTTCACGACTTCGGGGCGCTTGTCGATCGTATCGCGCATGGTTTCGATCGTCGTGGCGTAGGTGTCGAAGCCATAGTCGGCAAGCAAGAACTGGTTCGGCACGAAGCCGCCTTCCTTTTCCACGGCATAAGGCTCGGAGGTGACGTAACCCTGCTGGACGGACTTCTTGTTGGCGATGAAGGGAGCCGGATTGAAGGTGTAGGGGATGCGCTTCGACGCATCGAAGCCGAACTCGGTGATCATCCACTGGAAGTAGGACTGGAAGCCCTCGTCGGCGAGGATGTACTGCTCGGCGCCCTTCAGGCTCTCCCAGGTGTCGAGGCCTTCGCCCGGATGGCTCATCAGCACCTGCGGCTCCTTCTGGAAGGAGGCGGCGACGATGACGACCGGGATGTTCTCCTGCACCGCCGAGAAGGCCTGCAACATGTTGCCGCCCATGTAGAAATCAATCTTGCCGGCGAGCAGCAGCGGACGGCCAGAGACCTGCGGGCCGCCCATGGCGATCGTCACGTCGAGGCCGCAAGCCTTATAAGTACCCATCGGCCACCGACTGGTAGTAGCCGCCATGCTCGGCCTGGGCGAACCAGTTGGTCTGGAAGGTGACCTTTTCCTGGGCCGCGGCGAGGCCGGCGGAACCCGCCAGGACCGTCAGCGCAGCGACCGACATGAACAGTTTCGTCTTCATGACACCACCCTTTGTTGAGCCCGTCCGCGATATGCGCCGGCCTGAATCCAGAGAATCAAAATGCAAAGCCCATGCCAAGGTCCGCTGGCGACCAATGCGGTCGCGGATCGGTGGATTGCCGCCGGCGGTACGGCCCGGGCTGGTGCTGCGGCGGGCACGATGCTCAAATATTGGGCCGCTGTCCATCGCCGTCGCAGGTCGCCAACAGTTGATTGTTGAATGTGCGTCGGACGCGGGGCATAGCTGGCCGCGACAACAGGATACGCCGATGCACCGCCCGCTCAATCCGCCGACGATCAGGGCTCCTTTCGCCCGCTACAGCCATGGCGTCGAAGTGGCGGCCGGCAAGCGGATCGTCGCGGTGTCGGGGCAGCTCGGCGTGAGGGCGGACGACACGGTGCCGGAGAGCGTCGAGGAGCAGGCGGAGATCTGTTTCGCCAATATCGAGGCTATCCTTGGAGAGGCCGGCATGGGGCTGGCCGACATCGTGCGCATCAACGCCTATGTCACACACCGTGCCTATATGAGGCCTTATATGACGGTGAGGGACCGGGTGGTTGCCGATCCGCCGCCGGCGTCCACACTGATGATCGTCGGCGGCTTCACGCGGCCGGAATTCAAGGTCGAGATCGAGGTGATCGCGGCGGCGTAAAGCCTGCGCGAGACCCGCAGAGAAGGAGAGCGAGATGGCGCGCCGCGTCTGGTGGGGCGATTTCCCCACGACGGAATATGCCTCGATCGATCCGGAGGGCACCATCGCGGTGCTGCCGGTGGCGGCGATCGAGCAGCACGGGCCGCACCTGCCGGTGTCGACCGACACGTCGATCATGAACGGCATGCTGGCCACCGTCATTGACCGGCTGCCAGCGGCGCTCGACGTGCGTATCCTGCCGGTGCAGGCGGTCGGCAAGTCGAACGAGCATCTTCACGCACCGGGCACTTTGACGCTGCCGGCGACGGCGCTGATCGAGGCGTGGACGGAGCTGGGCGCCTCGGTCGCCCGCGCGGGCGTGCGCAAGATCGTCATCGTCAACTCGCACGGCGGCAACGAGGAGATCATGGGGATCGTCAGCCGCGAGCTGCGGGTGCGGTTCGGCATGATGTCGGTGAAGACGAGCTGGATGCGCTTCGGCAAGCCGGACGGGCTCTATTCGAATATCGAAGGCCGCTATGGCATTCATGGCGGCGATGTCGAGACCTCGCTGATGCTGCATTTCCGGCCGGACCTGGTCGACATGCGCAAGGCGCAGGATTTCGTCTCGCGCGTGGAGGCGGCCGAGGAGAGCTTCTCGCTGCTGCGCCACACCGGCACGCACGCCTTCGCCTGGATCGCCAGCGACCTCAATCCGAACGGCGTGGTGGGCGAAGCCTCGAAGGCGACGGCGGAGAAGGGCCGGCTGACGGCCGAGCACCAGGCGGACGGCTTCGTGCGGCTGCTGGAAGATGTGAGGCAGGCGGCGCTGGAGGAATGGCTGGCGTAGTTTTTACGGCTTGGGTGCGCGTTCGCATGAAGCCTGAGACGGTGAGCGGGCATGCCTGTTCCCGTGATTACTCCACGAACACCCTAACGCTCGCAGCTCGCCCCGCCGCGTCGATCACGGTCAGCGTCTGCTGGCCGGCGCCGTCGGGTTGCCAGCGGGCGGTGCGGCGGCGTTCGGCTTCGGGCCAGGGCTTGCCGTTCGACAGCCAGCGGAACGGCGCGCGGCCGCCCTGGAGTTTCAGCACCAGCGGCGAGAAGCCGTCGCTGCCGTCGGCGAGCGAGACGCGGGCGCCCTGAGGCGGGAAGACGATCTGGGGAGCAGCATCGGCGACACCGCGCAGCTTCGTCTCCGATGCGGTGCTCTCGAAGCGGCGCAGCGTGACGGGCAGTTCGGAAAAAGCCTGGCGCAGCGCGCCGGTCGGGGCGCGGGGCAGCGGCGTGACGGGCAGACCGGATTTCACGAAGGCGTCGAAGAGAAGGGGGCTGCGGTGCCGAAGCCGGAGATGCCGGGCACGGCGGACCCGTCTGCCCGGCCGACCCAGACGCCCAGCACATGGCGACCGTCGAAGCCGATCGCCCAGGCGTCGCGGTAGCCGTAGCTGGTGCCGGTCTTGTAGGCGATGCCGCGCTGGGTGGCGCCCTTCGGCGGATTGACGCCCGACAGGATGTCGGCGATCTGCCACGCGGCGATGGCCGGCAGGATCTGCGCCCGGCGCGGCGTTTCGCCTTCCTTGCGCGGACGGTTGGAGAGCGTCGTCGCCTGGCCGCGATTGGAGAGGCCGGTGTAGAGCTGGACCAGATCGCGCAAGGTGAGCCCGATGCCGCCGAGGCCGATCGCCAGACCCGCCGCCTTGCCGCTCGGCATTTTCGCACTGATGCCGGCGTCACGGAAGCGCGCCATCAGGCGGTGCGGTCCGACGGCGTCGAGCAGGCGGATGGCCGGCACGTTGAGCGACATCTGCAGGGCTGCGCGGATCGACACGTCTCCCTGATATTCCATGTCGAAGTTGCGCGGCCGATAGCCGGCGAAATTGGCCGGCCGGTCCTCGATTACGGTCTGCTGCGCAATGCGGCCATCCTCGAAGGCGAGACCATAGATGAAGGGCTTCAGCGTCGACCCCGGCGAGCGCACGGCGCGGGTCATGTCGACATAGCCCTGGCGGGCGCGGTCGAGATAGGAGGCCGAGCCGACCTCGCCGAGGATCTCTCCCGTCTGCGCATCGGCCATCACCATCGCCACGGAGAGCTTCGGGCCGAGCGTGCGGGCGGCGGCGTTCGCAGCCGTCTCCAACCCCTGCTGCACGGGGCGGGACAAGGTCACGACGTGGCGGCGCTCGTTCGGCTCGGTGCGCTTCACCGTTTCGGCGAGATGCGGCGCGAGCGAGGGCAGGGCCTGGCGGACGGAGGGCATGGGCTCGAGCCCTGCCAGCCTCGCCTCGCCTTCGCCGACGATTCCGGCCTCGACTGCACGGGCAAGCACGCGAGCGCGGGCGGCTTTCGCGGCTTCGAGGTTGCGGTCAGGGCGGCGCAGTTCAGGCAGCTGCGGGATCGCGACCAGCAGGGCGGATTCGGCGAGCGTCAGCCGGCGCGGCTCCTTGCCGAACCAGGCAAGCGAGGCGGCGCGAATGCCTTCGAGATTGCCGCCATAGGGCGCGAGCGTCAGGTAGAGGCGCAGGATCTCGTCCTTCGACAGCCGCCGCTCAATCTGGACCGCGCGGGCGATCTGCATGACCTTGGCGGTGATCGAGCGGCGTTCGCGCGGCTCGATCAGGCGGGCGAGCTGCATGGAGAGCGTCGAACCGCCGGAAATGATGCGGCCATTGGCGGCGAACTGGACCGCGGCGCGGGCGAGCGCCCTGAGATCGACGCCGGAATGCTCGCGGAAGCGCCGGTCCTCGAAGGCAGTGAGCATGTCGACGAAACGCCGGTCGACATCGGCCATATCGGGCTCCAGCCGCCACCGGCCTTCCCTGGTGGCGAAGGCGCGCAGCAGCAGGCCGTCGCGGTCGACCACTTCGGCCGAACGCTCCATCGCCGCTTCCAGCGGCGGCGGGTAGGCTTTGTCGAGGCGGTCGAGGCCGAATGCGCAGGCCACCGCCAGGGCACAGGCCCCGGCGGCGGCATAGAGCGTTCGGCGCAGGCGGCGCGTCATTGCGCTGCCAGCACCTGCATGCGGCCGGTCGCGGTGCGCGCCGAGAACTGCGGACGGTACATGTCCTCCACCGTCGCGGCCGGGTGCGCATAGTCGCCCGGGGTCACGGCACGCACGACGTAGGCGAGGTTGAACTCGCGGTCGGACGAGCCGTCGCGGTTGAACGCGGCGATGAAGCGGTCGTTGCGGAACTCGACATGGGCCGGCTCGATGTCGCCCAGCCAGTCGAAGTTGACGAGCGCGGCACTGCCGACGATCGACGGATTGTCGATCTGGAAGCCTGCCGGTAGCAGGTCGCTGACCAGCACGCGCGACGGCCACGAGTTCTTCTCCGTGACCTTCAGCACCACGACGTAGCGCTCGTTCTGCGCCGCCTCGGTGATGTTCGCCTCCTCGCCGTCGAGCGTGTAGTACGTGCGCTCGATGGCGAAGCCGTCGCCGCCAGCCGGAAGCGGATCGAGGGGAGCCGCGACCGTCGTCAGCACCGCCTCCAAGGGCTCGTTCGACGCGTTGGAGATGACGACGGGCGCCGCGTCGAGGTCGTCGGAGGTCTTGCGCACCGAGAAGTTGCCGGTGTGCGGCTGGCCGTTGACGTTCAGCCGGATGTCGTTGCTGCCGGCCTTGATGGCGCGGGCGGCAAGCAGCATCCAGGCTTCCTCCTGCGTGGAGGTCCAGCGCGACTGGTTGCGCTCCTGTGAGACGAGCTGGACCATGGACGGGATCAGCGCCGGCGCCGGGCGGGATTCGGCGGCGAGCGCCAGCATTGCGGCGCCGTCACGCAGTGCCGAGCCGTAGTCGGAGCGGTCGAGCGACTTGCCCTCGGTTGCCTGCGCCAGCTGGAAGGCCGAACCGAAGGCGGCTTCCGAGCGGATGGCGTCGCCGTAGAGCGCGAGGCCGGCCGCAAGGTGGGCACGCGCCAGCGGCGTGCGGAACTGGCCGATCTGCGTGTCGGAATAGTAGCGCAGGTCGCCGACCGAGGCCTTCTTGTTGCGGGCGAGCACGTAGAGCGCATAGGCGATCTCGTTGCCCTTCTCCTCGATGTTGACGTCGTAGGAGAGCGCGTTCTGGAGATTGCGCAGCGCCTGGTCGATGCCTTCGGACGGCACGTCGTATTTCTGCTCCCGCGCGCGGGTCAGGAAGTCTGTGACGTAGGAGTCGAGCCAGAGGTCGCCGTAGCCGGGGCCCCAGAGGCCGAACGAGCCGGACGACGACTGGTAGGACAGGACGCGCACGATGGCATCCTGCACGCGCTTGCGCACGTCCGGATCGTCCTCCATGCCGGCCTCCGCCGACAGTTCGGACAGGTAGAGCAGCGGCAGCGCGCGGCTCGTTGTCTGCTCGGCGCAGCCATAGGGGTAGCGGTCGAGCGTCATCAGCATGGCCGGGATGTCGAGCGCGGCCGAGCGGGAGACGCCGACCGAGACGGTTGCGCCCTGCCGGACGCTCTCGGCCAGCAGACCGCCGTCGACGGTGATGCTGCCAGTGTTCGGGGCGAGTGTGACGACGTGGCGCGTCGTGACCGGCAGCACGGCCGGACGGACCGGGGCCGACAGGGCCTGCTCGACCGTCAGGCCGCTCGCATGGGTGAGCGACACGTCGATCGTGGCGAATTCCGCGTCGCCGGCGACGAGCGGCACGGTGACGGTCTGACTCTTGCCGGCGGCAAGGTTCAGCGTTTCGTCGCCGCCGTCGAGGATCAGGCCGGTGCCCTTGAGGGCGAGCTTGTAGTCGCCGGCCGGGCCATCCGTGTTGGCGATGTCGAGCCTGAGCTCCGCCCGGTCGCCTGGCGTGAGGAACTTCGGCATCGAGGCCGTCACCACGACGGGATCGCGGATGATGACGTCGGCCTGGGCGCGGCCGAGTGCCGAGCCCGACCAGGCGACCGCCATGACGCGGGCCGTGCCGTTGAACTGCGGGATGTCGAAGGAGACCGAGGCGCGGCCGTCGGGTCCGACCTCGACGATGCCGGAGAAGAAGGCGACCAGCTTCTCCGTCGGCGGGTTGCCGGTGGTCTGCATGCCGCCGTCGCCGCCGGTGCGCAGCCGGCCCGCCGCCCCCAGCGAACCGTCGATCAGCCGGCCGTAGATGTCACGCATCTCGATGCCGAGCTTGCGCTGGCCGTAATACCACTTGCCAGCATCGGGCGGCGTGTAGGAGGTGAGGTTGAGGATGCCGACGTCGACGGCCGCGACCGTGACATAGGCCTTCTCGCCGGCCGGCACGTTGGAGAGCGCGACCGGGATGACCAGCGGACCGCGCGGCTCCATCTTCTGCGGCGTTTCGAGCGAGACGCCGATGGTGCGCGAGGCCGGGTCGACCTGCAGCCATTTGAGGCCGATGGCGCGCATCGGCATGCGCGATTCCTGAGCATCGCCCGGCCGGTAGAGCGCGGCCGTGACATACGCCCCGGCACCCCAGTCGGCGCTGACGGGGATGTCGACGGTCGTGCCGCCTTCCGGCACGGTCGCGGTGTAGGTGGCGAGCAGCCGGTCGGCGCCGACTGTCACCAGCACCTCGCCCGCGAAGCGCGAGGAGATGTTGAGGCGCGCGGTTTCGCCCGGCGCGTAGGCCGGCTTGTCGAGCGCGACCTCGAGGCCGTCGGGCGTCTCGGTCGAGGTGGCGGAGACATACCAGCCGGCGTCGAACTCGACGCTGGTGGCAGGCCCCGACGCGTCTGGCGCGGTGATCTCGAGGCGGTAGCGGCCCCAGTTGACGGGAAGCGCCAGTGAGGCTTCCTCGCCTGCCTTCGCGTTGAGCTTGCCGTCGGCAACCTTCGTGGTGAAGGTCACCGGCTCGTAGGCCCAGGCGTCGTTCGAGCGATACCACTGATAGTTCCGTTCGACCTTGACCAGCGACCAGTCCATGCCGGCGAGATCCTGGCGTTCGCCTTCGGGGTTCACGGCGATGATCTTGAAATTGGCGGTCGAGCCTTCGGGTGCCGAGTCGCCCTCGAATTCCGGCTTGATGCCGATGACGGGCCCGTCGCCGCGGATGCCGAGATCGAGCTTGCGCTCGACGGCACGGCCGCCGCCCTCGCGCATCCGCACGACCACTTCGCCGACGAGCAGCCGGGTGGTCGAGGGAACTTCGTCGACCGTCACCTCGAAGGAGGCCTTGCCGTCCTCGTCCGTGAGCGGAAGTTCGTCGAGATCGACGCGCGTCGACTGCTCGTCGTCGCCTTCCTCGTCGGCGAGGCCGAACTGGAAGCCGGCAAAGCCGTCCCTTTCGCGGGTGGTCGAGACATTGACCTCGCCCTCCATCGACAGGCCGGCAGCGGGCGCGCCGTAGAGATAGCGGCCGTCGATGTCGATCGTGGCGGGCTCGCCAACCGCGACCTCTTCCTGCTCGCTCGACATGTCGAACTCGATCCGATCGGGCGTGAAGTCCTCGACCAGGAAGGAGATTTCCGACAGCGGCGAGGCCTTGGGATCGGTGTAGACGCGCGCGGTCCAGGTGCCGCGCATGGCGTTGTCGGTCAGCGCGAGTGCGGCGTGATGGCCGCCGAGCTCGGCGCCGGTCGTGACCTCGCGGCTGTTCTCGACGCCGTCGGGGCGGGAGAAGATGACCGTGAGCGGGAGGTCCGCGATGGCCTTGGCGCGGTCGTCGCGGGCGAGTGCCTGCACGTGGACGGTCTCGCCGGCGCGGTAGATGCCGCGCTCGGTCCAGGCGTAGACGTCGATGGCGCCGGGCGTCTCGCGGCCTTCGACGCCGCGATCGGACAGGTCGAAGCCGGCACGCGTCATGTCGAGGAAGACGAAATCTTCGGCGGCCTGCGCGGCGACGAGGGCAGGGGTCAGCCCGCCTTCGCCGCGCACCAGGCCCGGCGTGAAGGTGGCGCGGCCTTCCGCATCCGTGGTCGCCTTGCCGAGGACCTCGTTGTTGCGGGCGAGCAGCTGCAGCTCGACGTTCGCCAGCGGCTTGGCGGTGGAGAGCGAGCGGGCGAAGACGGTCAGCCCGTCCTCGCCGGTATAGGTGGCGAGCCCGATGTCGGAGACGACAAACCACTGCGTTGCCTTGGTCGACCAGTCGTCCTCGTCCACGCCCTTCACCGGCTCGGCGACGAGGACGTAGACGCCGGGCTTGCGCTCGGGCAGGGCCTCGTCGACCGGGAAGGAGGTGGTGACCTCCTCGTTCAGCTTCGACTGGATGTCGATCGTGCCGGACCAGATCGGCTCGCCGGTCTCGTCGGCGATGCGCTGGGCGTCATAGCCGTCCATCTGGCGCAGGAAGCGCTCGTTGGAGATCGCGTCCGCCAGGCCGCGGTCGCCGATGCGGTAGAGCGACAGCTTGGCCGACTGCGCATTGACGGTGACGAGCGGGATGCCGCGGCGCGCGGTCGACGGCAGGACGAAGTTCTCGCCTGTGAAGCGGGCCGACGGTGCACGGTCGCGGATGTAGACGTTGAGCGTGACGGGGCGCTCGATCACCTCGCCGATCGCGGCCGGCAGGCCCTGGCGCACGCTGATCGTGTAGTTCTTGCCATGCTCCAGGCCCTCGGCGCAGATCTCGCGGTCGCCGGGCACGATGGCCGGCTTGTCCTGGCCGTCGACGGTGACGAAGTTGGCGTAGTCGACGCCCGACTTCACCAGCGCCTCGGAGAACTGGACGCAGACGCGCGGTGTGCGGTTGTCGGAATCAATGGTGTGGTCGACGACGCGGAAGCCGTATTTTTCGTAGAGACTATCGAAGGCGGACTGCACGCCCGCATCGGCCACGAACGCGAGGCTCGCCTTGTAGGCTTCGAGCGCGGGACGCGGGTTGCTGCGTGCCTCCAGCGCCCTCGCCAGCGTGGCGAGCGCCTGGGCGCGGCTCGCGGTGGTGCGGGTCAACTGGTAGGCGACGACGCCGGCCGAGGTGGCGTTCTGGCGCCAGGTCCAGGAATCGTTCTGGTTCAGCGAGACGATGCCCATTGCGGCGTCGGTCAGGCCGAGCCACAGAGCCGGATCGGTCTTGGAGATGGAAATTGCGGCGGCCCATGCGGCGGCGGCTCCGCGCGGATCGCCGCCGGCAGCCATGTTCTGGGCGCTCTCGACGAGGCCGGCGAGGCCGCGCTCCGGCGGCTGGGTGGCGCTTTCGATGCCGGCACGGTAGCGGACGGCCTCATCGAGCATATAGGCCGGCACGAAGGAGAGCGCTTCCGCCGCGCCGATGTCGGGATCGGAAGAGCGGGTGACGACCTTGCCGGCGACCGCGCCCGCGAAGGCGTTGAGCTTGTTGTAGTCGGACTTCAGGAAACACCACTTCACCTTCGTGTTGTAGGTGAAGGCCCGGCACTGCGAATCGCCGAGGCAGGCCGCCTCGCACTGGTCAAGCGGGACGTTCTGGACGGTGCGCAGGTCGAAGCCGAAATAGTCGGAGTTCTGGCTCCTTTCGATCGACCGGGTGTCCATCTGCGCCGCGGCGCCGCCCGCAAGACCCGCGATCAGACCGATCGCCGCGAAGGCGCGCGCCAGAAATCTCTTCGCCATGTGATGCTCCCCCGAAGTGGAATGCGGTCGGTGCGTCCGGTGCATCATGATGCGTCCGGGCCGATCCTTGGGCTTTCAGTTCCAGTTACGTAAGCTTTTCCAGAATCGTGGCGGGATTCTGTTGGGAATAACAAAATCTTAATGAACGTGTCCAAGGCGTGAGCCTCCCTGGGGCGCATTCAATTTGCCGCTGCTTCCGACCGCGTGTTAAGCACCCTTTGTATCCGCCCCGTGCCGTCCCGGCGAGCATGGATAACAAAAGCTCTCGACGTACACCGCAATTTTAACGATTGGAGCTAGGGTCCCGGCCATGTTGTGTTGCGTAGCGAGAGTGCGGAGGGCCGGCGCGTTGGCGCGCGATGGCCTGCGCCTGTCGCTGGCGGCGAGCATTCTGGCGCTTGCGGCCGCCGCACCCGCGCCGGCGCAGGCCTTCGAGCTTTTCGGCATGAAGCTGTTCGGTGGCAAGGACGAGGACGCCGACATCGTCGACCCCGTCCACTACACGGTCAGCCTCGACCTCAGCCAGGCCGACGAATCCATCCACAGCCGGCTCGAAAAGGCCTCGACGCTGGTGGCCGACGAGGAGCGGCCGGTGTCGGGTTCGCTCGGTATCCTCGCCAAGGCGCGCAACGAACGCGAGCTCTTGGTGGCCGCACTCTATCAGGAGGCGCGCTACGACGGCACGGTCGAGATCACCATCGACGGGCGCTCGCTCGATACGCTGGAACCGGACGCGGTGTTCGACACGTCGCGGCCGGTGCCGATCACGGTGGCGGTCCGTTCCGGAGACAAGTTCACGCTCGGCGACGTCGTCGTGCGCGGCGATGTCGGCGGCATTTCGCCGGAGAGCTTCGGCCTGGTGACCGGCGGCGACGCCAGTTCGACCGCGATCCTGCGGGCCGAGACCCAGATCATCCGCGCGCTGAAGGAAGAGGGCAGGCCGCTCGCGGCCGTGGCGGACCGCGAGGTGATCGCCGACCATGCGACCAAGACGCTCGACGTGATGATGGCCTTTGCGTCGGGGCCGATCGCACAATTCGGCGACACGCTTGTCGACGGCACAGAGGCGGTCGATGCGGAATTCACCGCCTATATGGCCGACATCGAGCGCGGCAAGACCTACTCGCCGGAGGACGTCGAGGAGGCGCGGGAGCGGCTCCTGGCGCTCGGCGTGTTCGATTCCGTGACGGTGAGGGAGCAGGACAAACTGGCTGCCGACGGCTCGATCCCGGTCGACGTGAGGGTGAGCGAGCGCAAGTTCCGCTATTTCGGCGTCGGCGCGACGGTGTCCAGCACGGACGGCGCGGGCATCGAGGGCTATTGGGGCCACCGCAACCTGTTCGGGCGCGCCGAGAAGCTGAGGCTGGAAGGCTCGATCAGCCGGATCGGCGAGACGGCCGACTATAAGGACCTCGACTACAAGGCGGCGCTGCTGTTCGAGAAGCCGGGGCTGGTCGGGCCTGCATCGAAGTTCACCTACGACATCAAGCTCGTGTCGGAGCACCCTGAAGCCTACGACCGCTTCTCGTTCTCGACGGGTGCCGGCATTTCCTACGAGATCACGAAGAAGCAGACGCTGTCGGGCCAGCTTCGCGTCGAATACACCGACATCAGCTACGAGCCGCTGCATCCGGACGGCAAGAAATACCTGCTGATCTCGACGCCGATCGAATATGTCTATGACGCGCGCGACGACAAGCTCAATCCGAAGAAGGGCTGGCGGGCGCTTGCCTATGTCGAGCCGACCTACGACGCCCTGTCGGGCGCGACCTTCGTCAAGCTCAAGGGCGAGGGCTCGGTCTACCAGGCGCTGGACGGCAACGGACGCGTCGTCGCGGCGGGGCGCGCCGCGCTCGGTTCGATCGTCGGCGCTTCGCTGAGCGACATCCCTGCCGACCGGCGCTTCTATTCCGGCGGCGGCGGCTCCGTGCGCGGCTATGCCTATCAGGCGATCGGCCCACGCGTGCCGGACCCCGCGAATCCGAACAAGTTCCTGCCGACCGGCGGGCGCTCGTATGCCGAAGCGTCGGCGGAGCTGCGCGTGCAGGTCACCGAGAGCTTCGGCGTGGTGCCGTTCATCGACGCCGGCACGGTGTCGGAAGACCAGTTCCCCGACTTCAGCGACGTGCGCGTCGGCGCAGGCGTCGGCGTGCGCTATATCACTCCGTTCGGACCGCTGCGCGTCGACGCGGCCGTGCCGCTCAACCGGCGTCCCGGTGACGCCTCATTCGGTATATATGCGGGAATCGGTCAGGCATTCTGATCCGAGAGCCGATTCCCGGAGGGGTCAATTGCCGCGCAGCCTGCGGATCATTCGAAACGTCATCCTGACGCTTCTGGCCATCGTGCTCGTGGCTGTCGGCCTGCTGACGCTGACGCCGCCCGGCCGCGGCATGCTGGCGTCCATCGCGTCGAGCCTCGCCTCGGGCGAGGGACGCACGGTGACGATTTCGGGCATACGCGGCATCTGGACGGGACCGCTTTCGGTCGACGCCGTGACCGTGGAGGACGCCAACGGCCCCTGGCTTGCGCTGCGCGATCTCAGCACCGACATTTCCTATCTCGACCTGATCTCGATGAAGGTCAGCGCCGACACACTGCGTGTCGGCCGCATCGAGGTCGCGCGGCGACCTCTGCCCGCACCTGTGTCCAACGATAGCTCGACCGGCTCCTTCCAGCTTCCGGTCGACATCGACATCCGCAGGATCGACCTGCCGGAAATCGCGCTTGGTGCCGACCTGGCAGGCGAGGCAGCGACGCTGAGTGCGACGTCCAAGGTCGTCGCGACGGCCTCGCCGCTCAGGATCGAGACGCGGGCGCAAGTCGCGCGCACCGACCAGCGGCAGGGCGACCTCGATCTGTCGCTCGTCTTCGCGCCGGATGAAAACCGGCTGGACGTGAAGGTCGAGGGGCACGAACCCCAGGGCGGCGTTGTCGCCAACCTGCTCAGACTGCCGGGCGCGCCGCCCGTGTCGATCGCGATCGAGGGCAGCGGCCCGGCCTCCGACTGGCGCGGCCAGGGCGCCGTGGCCGTCAACGAGGCGGTCGCGGCGAAGTTCACCGGCCGGCACCAGTTCGTCGAGGGCGGCAGCCGCATCGAGCTCAATGCGGATGGAGAATTCGCGCAGTTCCTGCCGGAAATCGTCCGCACGCTGGGAGAGGGGCAGTCGAATATCAGCTTCGCGGGCACGCTGAAGACCGACGGAGCCATCGCCATCGAGCAGGCCTCGATCGCCTCGTCGGCTCTGACCGGCAACGCGTCCGGCAGCCTGGATCCGCAAGGCGTGAGCGACCTCACCTTCAACATCCAGGCAAGAGGCGAGCCGGTTGCGCTGTCCTTCAGCGAGGGAGAGAACCTCGTCTCGGTGGCGATCCGCAGCGCCGAGGGCAGCATCGCGGGAACCGGTGCGAAGCCGAGCCTCGATGCCACCGTCTCGCTTGCCTCGCTGGTCCATCCGCAGGCGACCCTGCGCGACATCGGAGTTGATCTTTCATCGCCCGGCTTCGACCTGGCCACCCGCACCGGACCCGTGATGGTGCGCGGCCGGGTTGGGGCGGCCGAAACCCTCATCGCTCCGCTCGTGCCGTTCCTGGTGGGCCAGATCGCACTGGCGGCCGACACCGAGATCGGGGCCGACGCAATCGACGTGCGCGCGGCATCGCTCGAAAACGACGTGCTCAAGGCTTCCGTCGCCGGAACGCTTTCCCGTGTCGACGGCCAGGCTCGGTTCGACCTGAACGCCGATGTCGCGCGTTCCGCGCTGCCTCAGGGGGCACATGCGGTGCTGGGCGAACGCGTTACGCTTGCCGGCCGCATCACGCGTGACGCCGACCGGGCGATCGATGCCTCCGGCCTCAAGGTGGCGTCCGGGCCGCTGACGACCGAGGGGTCGATCCGCATTGCCGACGGCAAGGTTACCGCCGATCTCGATGGCGCACTTTCCGACCTGTCGCGGCTCGCGGCCGACGTTGCCGGCGCCGTGTCCTTCGAGTTGTCTGCCAGCGGGCCGCTGTTCGGGCCCGATCTCTCCGTGACGCTGTCGAGCGAGCGGATCGAGAGCGGTGGCCGCGCCATCACAGGGCTGCAACTGAAGGCGTCGGGCAAGGCGGACATGGTAAATCCCGCGGCCGATGTCAGCCTGTCGGGCAAGGTCGGCGACGAGACGCTCACCGGCAGCGCGAAACTGTCGAGTGCGGCGGGCCGGCGCACGCTCTCGGGCCTCAACATCTCGCTGGGGCAGAACCGCATCAGCGGAGACCTCGACCTCGACGACGCCTTCCTGCCCAAGGGCAGCATCGCCTTCGAACTGCCGGACATCGCGCCGCTGGCCGCCCTTGCGCTGCAGCAGGTGTCGGGCAGCGCGTCGGGCAATATCACCTTCGATACGGGCGCAGCAGGCCCGTCAGCTCGTATCGATGCAAGGGTGCCCTCCTTCTCCCGCGACACGGTGAGCGGCAAGGACATTTCGATCGAGGCGCAGATCGCCAACTACGTCGCGGCGCCTGCCGTGTCCGGCCGCATCCGCGCGGGCGCGGTCAATGCGGGCGCTGCGATCACCGCGGTCGACGTGACGCTGTCGCGCGACGGGGTGTGGACGGCCTTCGACGGCGGCGCGACCGTCAACGACATTCCGGCCAAGGCTACCGGCCGTGCCAAATACGAAAACGGCGAGGCGACGGTGGAGCTTACGCGCGGCGGTGCGACGGTGCAGGGCGTGGCGGCGACGATCGCGAAGCCTTCGACCATCGTGAACGCGGGCGGCGTGACGCGGATCACCAACCTGGCGCTGGGGCTTTCGGGCGGCACGGCGACGATCAACGGCACGGCGGTCGATGCGCTCGACCTCAACGTGCAACTCGCGGGCGTTCCCGCCTCGATGGCAAACGGCTTCTCGCCGGGGCTGGGCGCTGCCGGAACGGTGTCCGGAACCGTGCGCGTGACCGGCGCACCGGCTGCGCCGTCGATCGGCTACGACCTGCGCCTGGCAGGCGCGGAGACGAGCCAGACCCGCTCGGCCGGGTTCGGCGCAATGACGATCGCCTCGACCGGCACCTTCGCCGGCGGCACGCTGCGGTTCCAGGCCAATGTCGGCGAGGGCGGCGGCCTGTCTATGATGGGCGGCGGCACGGTGCAGACCGGCGGCTCGCGCGCGCTCGACGTGAACTTCGCCGGCCGGGTGCCGTTCGGCTTTCTTACCCGCCGTCTGGCCGCGCAGGGGCTGGCGCTCGACGGGGCGGCGGACATCTCGCTCGCCGTCACAGGCTCGACCAGTTCGCCGGTGATCGGCGGCACGGTGCGGACGTCCGGCGCGCGCTTCGTCGACGCGGGCTCTGGGATCGCCATCGACGGCATCAATGCCGACATCGCGCTCGGTGCGGGCCGCGCAACCTTGCGAAGCTTCACCGGGACTATCTCGACCGGCGGCTCGGTTTCGGCCAGCGGCACAGTCGGTCTCGACGCGGCGGCGGGCTTCCCGGCCGACCTGTCGGTGAAGGTGACAGACGGGCGCTACACCGACGGCCGCGTGGTGACGGCCAACTTCGGCGGCGACATCGCGGTCAAGGGGCCGCTCACCTCCGCGCCGACGCTGGGCGGCACGATCAATCTCGGGCGCACCGTCATCACCATCCCGGAGAAGCTGTCGCCGTCGCTGTCGCGCCTCAACGTCCAGCATCGCAATGCGAGCGGCGAGGTGAAGGCGCAGGCCGAGGCGCTGAAGCCGGCAACCTCCTCCGGCGGAGGCGGCGGGCTGATGCTCGATCTGTCGGTCAATGCACCGAACCAGCTGTTCGTGCAGGGCAGGGGCCTCAATGCGGAACTCGGCGGGACGATCAAGCTGACCGGTCCGGCCTCGTCGCCGTCGGCGACTGGCCTGTTCACGCTGAGGCGCGGCCGTCTCGGCATCCTTGGCCGGCGGCTGGATTTCTCGGAAGGCTCGATCGGCTTCTCGGGCTCGCTCGTGCCGACCCTCGACTTCACCGCGACGTCTGCGGTCAACAGCGCGACCACCACGGTCACCGTGAGCGGCGAAGCGACCAACCCGAAGTTCAGCTTCTCGTCGTCCAGCTCGATGCCGGAGGACGAGGTGCTGGCACAGCTCGTCTTCGGCCGCGCCATGGGCAGCCTGTCGGCGGTCCAGATCGCACAGCTCGCCCAGGCGGCGGCCGTGCTCGCCGGCGTCGGCGGCTCGACCTCGCTGCTCGACAACCTGCAGGGTCAGCTCGGGGTCGACGACATCGACGTGAAGACCGACGAGGAGACGGGCGACACGTCCGTTTCGGTCGGCAAATATCTCAACGACCGGACTTATCTCTCGATCGAGAAAGGCTCGCAGCCGGGATCGGGCAAGGCGGCGATCGACCTCAATGTAGGCCGCGGCGTGAAGCTGCGCGGCGAGGCGACGGACAGCGGCGAGACAAAGGGCGGCATCTTCTTCGAGCGCGAATACTAACCGCTCGCCGTGCCCGGCGCCCGATTGTTAAAAAAGTCTGATTTTCGCCGCGATTGCAAAAATAGCGTCAATATTGTCGCAATCGCGCCTTCTCTCCCTCACGTCCCGTTGCAGACTGTCATCCAACTTTCGCGCCTGTCGCCCTTTTTGACAAAGGTGGCCGGATGCGGAATGCTCAACGGCAGAACGCCACTCAATGCTCAATGGGAGAGTCAACATGACAATGTAGGAGCAATGGTGACCGGGTTCCCGATCACATTGTTAAGATGGCGAAATCGGTTCGGGAAAGCGGCGTCGATCGTCGCGAATTCCTGGCGCTCGCCAGCGCGTTCGGCGCATCGACCGCAATGGCCTACGGCATGATCGGGCTGGCCGCGCCCACGCCCGCCGTCGCGCAGGAGCCCAAGAAGGGCGGCGTGCTCAAGGTCGCGATGTGGATCAAGGACCCGAAGGATCCGCGCACGGCCGACTGGTCGGAGATCGCCAATGCCGAGCGCCAGACGCTCGAGCCGCTGGTGAAATACACCAAGGACTACACGTTCGAGCCCTACCTGCTGGAGAGCTGGGAGGTGAACGACGACGCCACCGAGTACACGCTCAAGGTCCGTCCGGGCGTGACTTGGACCAATGGCGACGCGTTCAACGCCGATGACGTGATCTACAATTTCACGCGCTGGGCCGACAAGTCGGCCGAGGGCAACTCGATGCCGGGACGCCTGGGCACGATCGTCGACGAGGCCACGGGCAAGCTGCGCGAGGGCTCGCTGACCAAGGTCGACGACATGACCGTGAAGATCAGCCTGACCAAGCCCGACATCGCGCTCATCCCGAGCCTGTGCGACTATCCGGCGCTGATCGTTCACCGCTCCTTCGACGAGACGGGCGCGAACTTCGCCAAGGACCCGATCGGCACCGGCCCCTTCCAGCTCGTCTCCTACGATGTCGGCCAGAAGGTGGTCTACAAGCGCCGCGAGGATGGCAAGTGGTGGGGCGGCGAGGCCTATCTAGACGGCGTCGAGTTCATCGACTACGGCACTGACCCGTCGGCGATGGTGTCGGCCTTCGAGGCCGGCGAAGTGCACACCAACCACGAGACCTCGGCCGACTACGTGTCGATCCTCGAGGGCGTTGGCTGCGTCACGTCGGAAGTCGTCACCGCCTCCACGATCGTGGCGCGCACCAACGTCGCCAACAAGCCTTACGACGACCAGAAGGTACGCCAGGCGCTGCAGCTCGCGGTCGACAATGCGATCGTGCTGCAGCTCGGCTACGGCAATGCCGGCACGCCGGCCGAAAACCACCACGTCTGCCCCATCCATCCCGAATATGTCGAGCTGCCGAAGGTGGCGCGCGATCCGGCGAAGGCGAAGGCGCTGCTGGCCGAGGCCGGCCAGGCCGACTACGAGCACGACCTGATCACGGTCGACGAGGACTGGCACAAGAACACCGGCGACGCGATCGCCGCGCAGCTGCGCGAGGCCGGCATCAAGGTCAAGCGCACGGTTCTGCCGGGCTCGACCTTCTGGAACGACTGGACGAAGTATCCGTACTCGATGACGAACTGGAACATGCGCCCGCTGGGCATCCAGGTCGTCGCCATCGCCTATCGCACCGGCGAGGCGTGGAACGAGGCGGCCTACTCGAATCCCGATCTCGACGCCAAGATCGGCGAGGCGCTGGGCATCGCAGATGCCGAGAAGCGCAAGGTCGCCATGAAGGACATCGAGCAGATCATCCAGGACTCGGGCATCCTTATCCAGCCCTACTGGCGCAAGCTCTACAATTCGTCGGTGCCGGCCGTGAAGAACCACGGCATGCATCCGACCTTCGAGCACGACTACGGAAAAGTCTGGCTGGAAGAAGCCTGACCATCGCAGGAAAATCGGGAGGGGCGCGTGCGCCCCTCCTACGTTTCGACGGGTGACTTCGTGACCCCAACCTAGATGGCAGGGGCTTGCATGTTTGCATTCATCATCAGGCGACTCGGCACCATGGTCATCACCATGCTCTGCCTGACCATGGTCGTCTTCTACATGGTCAATCTCGAGCCGAACCTGAGAAAGCTGTCGATCAGCCAGCTCGACATGCGCTCGTCGGACGAGCACATCGAGCAGTGGCTGGTGAAGAACGGGTTCCGCGAGAACTTCTTCGTTCGCTACGGCCAATGGCTGGGCGTGGTGAAGCGCGTGCCGGAGGTCGATACGGCAACCGGGCGCCCGGTGTTGCGCTACAAGGCCTGCCAGCAGCCAGCTGAGCCCTATTATGGTGGCATCCTGCAGGGCGATTTCGGCTGTTCGACCAAGTTCAAGACCACCGTCGCGGCCAAGCTGTGGCCGGCGCTCGGCGCCACCGGCGTGCTGATGTTCTGGGTGATGGTGACGATGGTGCCGATCTCGCTCATGATCGGCATCCTTGCCGGCATGCGTGAAGGGTCTAGGACGGACCGGACGCTGTCGGTGCTGTCGATCGCGACCACCGCCACACCCGAATACGTCTCGGGCGTCATCTTCACCGTCATCTTCGCCTCCTGGCTGGGCTGGCTGAACGGCTCCGCCGCGTCCGCGACCTCGCAGGGTGTCAATTTCTACAACTTCACGCTGCCGGTGATGACGATGGCGGTCTACGGCATCGGCTATATTGCGAGAATGACCCGGGCCTCGATGGTCGAGGTGATGACGCAACAATATATCCGCACGGCGCGGCTGAAGGGGCTGAGCTTCAGGACGGTCATCATCAAGCATGCGCTGCGCAACGCGCTCATCGCGCCGTTCACCGTGATCATGCTGCAGTTCCCGTGGTTGCTCACCGGCGTCGTCATCGTCGAGACGATGTTCCGCTACCAGGGTTTCGGTTTCACGCTGGTCGAGGCCGCCGGCAACAACGACATCGACCTCTTGCTCGGCTGCTCGCTCGTCTCCGTGTTCGTCGTGCTGTTCACGCAGCTCATCTCGGACATCGGCTACGCCTATCTCAATCCGCGCATCCGCGTGCAGTAAGGGGGACGCAGGATGCAGTTCGACAACATCGGCTGGTTTCAGGTTCTCATCGGGGTGATCGGCCGCTTCTGGCCGGTCTGGCTGGCGCTGGCGATCGTGATGGGGGCGAGTTTTTTCTATCGCAAGCGGCTCGGTCTCTACGGCGAGCTGTTCTCGAATTCCGTCGGGATCGCAGGCGTGTTCATCTGCCTGTTCTGGCTGTTCACGGCGATCTTCGCGCCTGTGATCGCGCCCTTTGATCCTCTGACACAGCTTGCGGTGATGAAGGATGCGATGCCGGGCACCGTCGTGCCGAACACCAGCGACGTCTACTATTTCGGCGGCGACAAGCTCGCGCGGGACGTCTTCTCCCGCATGATCTACGGCAGCCAGATCGTGCTGGTGATCGCGCCGTTCGCGACGATGTTCGCGCTGATGGTCGGCATCACGCTGGGCCTGCCCGCCGGCTATTACGGTGGCCGAATCGACTCGGTCCTGTCCTTCCTCGCCAACCTCGTCCTGGCCTTCCCGGTGATCCTGCTGTTCTACCTGCTGGTGACGCCGGAGATCCGCAATCTCACCTTCGACAACTGGTTCAGCCAGACAACCGGTATCGGCGTCTCAATCCCGCGCGGGATGGCTGCGTTCTTCTTTCTGTTCCCGGTGGTGTTCTTCTGCACGCTGTTCTGGACGCGGTTCAAGAACCGCCCGGACCGGCTGTGGATCCAGCTCGGACTGACGATCCTGATCGGCGGCTGGATCTATCTCGGCCTCGTCTTCTCCGCCGACCCGCTCGGCCTGATCTCGATAGAACCCTCGACGCTGAACATCTTTGTTGCGGTCGTGTTCGCCTCGTCGCCGGGCGTGTTCCGCATCGTGCGCGGCTTGGTCATGGACATCAAGACGCGCGACTATGTGGCGGCGGCGCAGACGCGCGGCGAGAGCCCCTGGTACATCATGATTTGGGAAATCCTGCCCAATGCGCGCGGCCCGCTGATCGTCGATGCCTGCCTGCGCGTCGGCTACACCACGATCCTGCTCGGCACGCTCGGCTATTTCGGCCTGGGGCTGGCGCCGGAAAGCCCGGACTGGGGCACCGCGATCAAGGACGCCTCCCGGCTGCTGCGTTCCTTCATCCATCCCGCGCTCCCGCCGACGATCGCGCTGATGAGCTTCGTCCTGGGGCTCAACCTGCTGGCCGATGCCCTGCGTGAACAATCACTGAAAGATTGAGAGGCAGACGATGAACGAAGCCGTCAAAGCCACGACCATCGCAGACGCCAAGCCGATCATCGAGATCGAGAACCTGTCGATCTCCTTCTTCACCAAGCGCGGCGAGATTCCCGCCGTGATGGACTTCTCCTGCACAGTGATGCCCGGCGAGGCGATGGGCATCGTCGGCGAGAGCGGCTGCGGCAAGTCGACCGTGTCGCTCGGCATCATGCGCGACCTGTCCAATGTCGGGAAGATCGTCGGCGGGCGGATAAAATTCCAGGGCAAGGACATGGGCGACATGTCCGAGGCCGAGCTGCGCTCGATCCGCGGCAACAAGATCGCGATGATCTATCAGGAGCCGATGGCCTCGCTGAACCCGGCGATGAAGATCGGCCAGCAGCTGATGGAAGTGCCGATCATCCACGAGAAGGTGTCGAAGGAGGAGGCCTACGAGCGCTCGCTGGCGATGCTGAAGGCGGTGCGCCTGCCGGATCCGCCGCGGATGATGAACTCCTATCCGCACCAGCTCTCGGGCGGCCAGCAGCAGCGCATCGTCATCGCCATGGCGCTCTTGTCGAAGCCGGCGCTACTGCTTCTGGACGAGCCGACGACGGCGCTGGACGTGACGGTGGAGGCCGGCATCGTCGAGCTGGTGAAAGGGCTTGGCGAGCAGTTCGGCACGTCGATGATCTTCGTGTCGCACAATCTCGGCCTGATCCTCGAAACCTGCGACCGCATCACGGTGATGTATTCGGGCGAGGCGGTCGAGACCGGCAATATCAGGGATGTGTTCGACCGGATGCGGCATCCCTATACCCAAGGCTTGTTCCGCTCGATCCCGCTGCCGGGCGCGGACAAGAATTCGCGGCCGCTGGTGGCGATTCCTGGCCAGCTGCCGCTGCCGCACGAGCGGCCGAAGGGCTGCAATTTCGGGCCGCGCTGCCACCACTTCGTCGAAGGGCTCTGCAACGCCGCCGAGATCCCGATGATCGAGG
Source organism: Mesorhizobium sp. J428 (assembly GCF_024699925.1). Classification (NCBI taxonomy): domain Bacteria; kingdom Pseudomonadati; phylum Pseudomonadota; class Alphaproteobacteria; order Hyphomicrobiales; family Phyllobacteriaceae; genus Mesorhizobium; species Mesorhizobium sp. J428. Next base: position 182,037 of record NZ_JAJOMX010000001.1, on the reverse strand, counting down.
TCGCGGGCCACGACGGCCACTACAGCCGCTGCGTGCGCTTCAACGAGATCGACTGGGAGGCGCTGCCGCCCAACGCGACGGCGGCGAAGGAGCCGGTGAAGCCGGGCGCGCCGATGCTGAAGATCGAGGAGCTGAAGAAATACTACAAGGTCGCCGCCAACGAGATATTTGGTGGTGCGGAGGCGAAGACGGTCAAGGCGAACGAGACTATCTCGTTCATGGCGCGCGAGAGCGAGACGGTGGCGATCGTGGGCGAATCCGGCTGCGGCAAGTCGACCCTCGCCAAGATCCTGCTCGGACTGGAGACCGCGACTGAGGGCGGCGTGACGCTCGGCAATCGTCAGATCGCCAACACGTCGATCGAGAAGCGCGACGTCGAGACCATCTCGTCGATCCAGATGGTGTTCCAGAACCCATTTGACACGCTCAATCCCAGCCATTCTGTCGGGTCGCAGATCATCCGCACGCTGGAGAAGTTTGGCGTCGGCAAGACGGTGGCGGAGCGACGGCAGCGGATGCTGGAACTGCTCGATCTGGTGAAGCTTCCCCGCGCCTTTGAGACCCGCATGCCGCGCCAGCTCTCCGGCGGGCAGAAGCAGCGCATCGGCGTGGCGCGCGCCTTTGCCGGCATGGCGAAGGTAGTGGTGGCCGACGAGCCGGTGTCTGCGCTCGATGTGTCGGTGCAGGCGGCCGTCACCGAACTTCTGATGGACATCCAGCGCAAGAACAAGACGACGATGCTGTTCATCAGCCACGACCTGTCGGTGGTGCGCTACATCGCCGACCGCGTGGTGGTCATGTATCTCGGCCATATCGTCGAGCAGGGGACGACCGACCAGATCTTCCAGCCGCCCTACCACCCCTATACGGAGGCGCTGCTGTCGGCGATCCCGATCGCGGACACCAGCGTGGTGAAGAAGCATGTCGTGCTGGAAGGCGACATTCCCTCGGCAATGAACCCGCCCTCCGGCTGCCCATTCCAGACGCGGTGCAACTACAAGAAACTGGTGCCGGGCGGACTGTGCGAGCGCGAGGTGCCGCCGGTGCGCGATCTCGGCGACGGCCACCAAGTCAAGTGCCATCTGCCGGCCGAGGTGTTCGCCGGCATGGAGAACGTCATCTCCTTCGCGCCGGAAGGCGAGGCCGCCTGACCGCTAACGGCAGTTGGCCATCTGCCGCTCGTAGCTCTGCGCCATGAGGGCGGTGTCGCGGGCGGTGCGTTTGAGCGAGGCGTTTGAGCGCCAGCTTCCTTTTCCGAAGGCAGACCAGCCGGAGTAGTAAGCGAGATAGAGGCTGTGCGCGTCGTTCGGCGCGACGCCGTAAGTCGAGACTGTCTTGCCGTGGTACCAGCCGACGAAATCGACGGCATCGGCGAACTTGGAGCGGCTGGCGGAGAAGCCGCCGCGCTCGCGCTTATGCTGCTCCCATGTGCCGTCCAGCGCCTGGGCATAGCCATAGGCGCTCGACTGGCGCTTCCACGGGATGAAGCCGAGAAGCTTCGTGCGCGGCGGGCGCGCATTGGACTGGAAGCCGGATTCCTTGCGGATTGTGGCCATGAGGATGGCCATCGGAATACCATGCTGGCGCTCTGCAGCCTTGGCCGAACGCTGCCAGTTGGTGATCCAGCCATCCTGTTGCTCGAAGACGGCGCAGACATTGTTGATGCTGTGCGGACGCGTGGCGCAGCCCGACAGGCCGAGCGCCAGGGCGACAAGGACCATTTTAGTCAAATGCCCGCGAACCATGCCGCAGTTCTCGCCCCGAAAGGTGAAGGCCGCGTTTGCAAGGATCGTTAATGGATTGCTAATGCCGATCTTTGGCTAAAGATGAGTATTATTATCAAGTTTTTAGGATGGAAATTCAATGGCTTGGCCGATTTTTTGACCGATTGATAAAATTATTGCCTGTGCTAGCATCTTCCCAACGAACAACAAGGGGAACTGCTGAAATGGCCACAGGCCAGCTAAGGGACGGCATCGTCGCGGGCCGTCTGTCGCCAGCCGAATACGCCGACAATTTCTCGGACCTGCATCCGCCGCTCGACCATCACGAGGCGCTGGTCGAGGCTGATCGCTGCTACTTCTGCTATGACGCGCCCTGCATGCAGGCGTGCCCGACCTCCATCGACATCCCGCTCTTCATCCGCCAGATCGCGACCGGCAACCCGCTCGGATCTGCGAAGACCATCTTCGACCAGAACATCCTCGGCGGCATGTGCGCCCGCGTCTGCCCGACGGAAACGTTGTGCGAGGAGGCCTGCGTGCGCGAGACCGCCGAGGGCAAGCCGGTGCAGATCGGCCGGCTGCAGCGTTATGCGACCGATGTCGCGATGGGGCAGGGCAAGCAGTTCTACCACCGTGCCGAGCCGACCGGTCGCAGGATCGCCGTCGTCGGTGCGGGCCCGGCGGGCCTCGCGGCCGCACATCGTCTGGCGGTCAAGGGACACGACGTCACCATCCTCGAGGCAAAGCCGAAGTCGGGCGGGCTCAACGAATACGGGATTGCCGCCTACAAGAGCGTCGACGGTTTCGCGCAGGCGGAGGTCGACTACGTTACCGCGATCGGCGGCATCACCATCGAGAACGGCAAGGCGCTGGGCCGCGACTATCATCTCGCCGACCTGACCGCGTCGGCACGACGCGGTATTTCTCGGCATGGGCCTCGGCGGCGTCAATGCGCTGCGGGCGGAAGGCGAGACGGCAGTCGGCGTCGACAACGCGGTCGATTTCATCGCCGAGCTGCGTCAGGCCTCCGACCTCGGCGGCTTGCCGGTGGGGCGCCGCGTCGTGGTGATCGGCGGCGGCATGACTGCGATCGACGCGGCCGTGCAGTCGAAGCTGCTGGGCGCGGAAGAGGTGACGGTCGCCTACCGCCGCGGCAAGGAGCAGATGAATGCGTCCGAGTTCGAGCAGGATCTGGCCGCCGCCAACGGGGTGACCATCCGGCACTGGCTGCAGCCGAAGCGTGTGATCGCCGCAAACGGCAAGGTCGCCGGCATCGAGCTGGAATACACCGCGGAGACGGATGGCAGGCTGGCAGGCACCGGCGAGACGGTGGTGCTTGCAGCCGACCAGGTGTTCAAGGCGATCGGCCAATCCTTCGACGCCGCGCCGCTGAACGGGTCGGGTGCGACCATCGCGATGGACAGGGGTCGCATCAAGGTGGACGCCGAGGGGCGGACCTCCAATCCCAAGGTCTGGGCCGGAGGCGACTGTGTCGCCGATGCGCGCGAGGACCTGACGGTGGCCGCCGTCGCGGCCGGCCGCGATGCGGCGGAGAGCATTCACCGGGTGTTGGTGGGGTAACCAGCTTGCTCGGTCGACTGAAAGAGGTCTGGGCTGAAGCGACCGGGCGGAGAAACAGTCTCTATCTCGTTGGAGATGGGGACGATGACGATTTGATCGACGCAATAGATGCGCATTTTCGCGTCTCTATCGCCTCGTCGACAAGGCTTCCCCTCATCACGATGGGGGACCTATGCGACGAGGTCGCAGAACAACTCGCGACTAGGTCGGATCGCGAGATCGATCGGCAAGGGCTTTGGGATGAACTCTGTCGGGTCATTATACGTGCGACAGGCCAAGCCATTCAGATAGACCGCGCGACTACGTTCAAAGCTAGCGACGCCAACTGAGGTAGAGCCATGGCTGATATCCGTAACAATTTCGTCGGCATCAAGAGCCCGAACCCGTTCTGGCTGGCTTCCGCGCCGCCGACCGACAAGGCCTACAATGTCGAGCGCGCCTTCAAGGCGGGCTGGGGCGGCGTGGTGTGGAAGACCCTGGGCGAGGAAGGTCCGCCGGTCGTCAACGTCAACGGCCCGCGTTACGGCGCGATCTGGGGCGCGGACAGGCGGCTGCTCGGCCTCAACAATATCGAGCTCATCACCGACCGCGCCCTGCAGCTCAACCTGCAGGAGATCAAGCAGGTCAAGAAGAACTGGCCCGACCGCGCGCTCGTCGCCTCGATCATGGTGCCGTGCGAGGAGGCGTCCTGGAAGGCGATCCTGCCGCTGGTCGAGGAGACCGAGTGCGACGGCATCGAGCTCAATTTCGGCTGCCCGCACGGCATGAGCGAGCGCGGCATGGGCTCGGCCGTTGGTCAGGTGCCCGAATACATCGAGATGGTGGCGCGCTGGTGCAAGCAGTACACCCGCATGCCGGTGATCGTGAAGCTGACGCCCAACATCACCGACATCCGCTATCCGGCGCGCGCGGCGCACAAGGGCGGGGCTGACGCGGTGTCGCTGATCAACACGATCTCGTCGATCACCGCGGTCAATCTCGACACGTTCTCGCCCGAGCCGTCGATCGACGGCAAGGGCAGCCACGGCGGCTATTGCGGGCCGGCGGTGAAGCCGATCGCGCTCAACATGGTGGCGGAGATCGCGCGCGACCCGCAGACGCGCGGCCTGCCGATCTCCGGCATCGGCGGCGTGACCACCTGGCGCGACGCGGCTGAGTTCCTGGCGCTCGGCGCCGGCAATGTGCAGGTCTGCACGGCGGCGATGACCTACGGCTTCAAGATCGTGCAGGAGATGATCGCGGGGCTGGAGAACTGGATGGACGAGAAGGGCCATCGGAGCCTCGACGACATCATCGGCCGCGCCACGCCGAACGTCACCGACTGGCAGTATCTCAACCTCAACTACATCACCAAGGCGCACATCGACCAGGATCTCTGCATCAAGTGCGGCCGCTGCCACATCGCCTGCGAGGACACCTCGCACCAGGCGATCACCTCGATGGTTGATGGCGTGCGGCATTTCGAGGTGATGGAGGACGAGTGCGTGGGCTGCAACCTGTGCGTCAATGTCTGCCCAGTCGAAGGCTGCATCGACATGGTGCCGCTTGCGGCGGGGGCGCTCGACCAGCGGACGGGCAAGATCGTCCAGCCGAACTATGCCAACTGGACGCAGCACCCGAACAACCCGATGTCCAAGGCTCCCGCCAAGGTGGCCGAGCCGGCGGAGTAGCTGGCGCACCGGCCGCGGACGGATGAGCGTCGCGCCAAGGCATACGCTTTTCGCCACCGGCCGGCAGAAGCTGCTGGGCCATCTGGCGATGATCGGATTCGCGGCCTTCGTGGCGGGATCTTTCTCGTTCGGCGCGATTGCTGCGCCACATGTCGCACCCGCCGCGCTCAACGCGGTGCGTTTCGCGATCGGCACCGGCGTCATGACGGGGGTGGCGATGGCATTGACGGGCGGGCACATCGAGTGGCCGCGCGCGGTCTGGCGCTATGGCGTGCTCGGCGCACTGATGGCGGCGTTCTTCGTCACCATGTTCGTCGCGCTCCGGTTCACCGATCCCGTCTCGAGCGGAGCGGTGTTCACCTTGATGCCGATCGCCAGTGCCGGCTTCGGCTGGCTGCTCCTGGGACAGGTGCCGCGCGGCACGGTCGTCGTGAGCATTGTCTTGGCGGCGGTCGGGTCGCTGTGGGTCGTCTTCCGGGGCGACCTCGCGGCGGCCGCGCGCTTCGAGGTCGGCAGGGGAGAGCTGATCTTCTTTGCCGGCGTGTTGTGCCACGCGGCCTACGGGCCGCTGATCCGGCGCTTCAACCGGGGAGAGGAAGGGGTCGTCTTCACGCTATGGACGGTCGCGGCGACCGGTCTCTGCCTGGCGGCGTGGGGGCTGCGCGACATCGTCGCCACGGACTGGATGAGCCTGCCGACCGAAGTCTGGGTGACCATCCTCTATCTCGCCACCTTCACCAGCGGCGGTTCCTTCTTTCTCACCCAATATGCTTCCATGCGGCTGCCTGCGGCCAAGGTGCTCGCCTACAGCTATCTGACGCCGGTGTTCATCATCCTCTACGAGGGTCTGATGGGACATGGATGGGCGAGCGCGCCGGTGGTGGCCGGCGCGAGCGTCATCGTGCTCGGCCTCCTCGTCATGGCTTTCGCCGGCGACTAGGCTGCGATCGCGGCGGAGCCTTACTCGCGCTGCAATTCGCCGGAATGATCGGCTTCTGATCAAGATCAGGAGGCGTCCATGTCGCGATTTGCAATGATGTTCGCAGCATTCATCGTCGCCGCACCCTTGCCCGCCTTCGCAGACGAGCCGGAGACCCCGCTGATGACGAGTTCCGCCGCGCAATCGAGCCTCGACTGGTCGGGCGCCTGGACGCGGATGGAACTCGCCGGCCCCGACGGGGCGCTGCAGCCCTTGCCGGCGGCGGCGAAGCTCACCTTCGAAGTCGACAAGGAATTGCGCGTCTCGCTCTCGGTCGGCTGTAACCGCATCGGCACCCAGATCGTGCCGGGCGAGGGCAACGCCGTCACCTTCGCGCCGGGCATGGCGACGGAGATGGCATGCCCCGGCGAGATCGGCGACGCCGAGCAGAAGCTCACCGATGCAATCCAGAAGGTCGCCGGATACGAGACGCGCGGCACGAACGTCGTCTTCCTCGACGCGACCGGCAAGCCGCTGATGCTGATCGGGCGCTGAGACTGCCTGCCCGTTGGCAGACGACTAACTCGCCAGGGCAGGGGGTGCCCTGAAGGCGGCGAACTGGCGCAAGAGCACCGGCAGGACCAGGATTGCTCCTATCGCGGTGGAATATCCTTCAGGCGCGATCATTAGCATGGCAGCGACGACAAGCAAGATGTTCTCCCATGCTCTGGTGGGAACCAGCATGTAGCGCGACAGGGCCGCGCTTAGGCAGACAATGCCGAATGCGCAGCCGCCGAAGGCGAGGATGAAGCTGGACCAGGTGAAGTCCTTCGTCACGAGCAGAAGAGAGGGCGAGAAGACGAAGACGAACGGCACGAGCACCTTGCCGAGTCCAAGGCGGAAGGCAAGGTTGCCGGTCTTGAACGGGTCGGCCCCGGCCATGCCGGCGGCGGCGTAGGCGGCGAGCGCCACCGGAGGCGTGATGTCGGCCAGGACACCGTAGTAGAAGACGAAGAAGTGGGCGACGATGGGTTCGACGCCCAGCATGACCAGCGATGGGGCGGCGATCGTCACCATGATGATGTAATTGGCGGTCGTCGGGATGCCGCATCCCATCAGGATGCAAACCACGCCCGTCATAAGCAGCGTGAAGAGAAGCGTCAGCGTGGTCGGCGCGAACCAGTCAACCGGCAGGATCGTGCCGACGAAGGCTGCCATCTCGGCGGCTGTCGAGGTGACTATGTAGGACACCTTGAAGCCGACGCCGGTGAGGGTGACGACGCCGACGACGATGCCGACGGTCGCCGCCGCGGCGCCGACGGCCAGAGCGTATTTCGCGCCGTCACGCAGCCCTTCGAACACCTCAAGGAACGTCATGCGGCGACGTGGATTGAGCAGGCCGACGACGATGCACAGCGTGATGCCCCAGAAGGCGGCGAGATAGGGCGTATAGCCGGCGAGCAGGACACCGATCAGCGCGATGAGCGGGATGATGGTAGGCCAGTCGCGCTTCAATGCAGCCGACAGGTCCGGCATTTCGTCCGGCCGCATGCCGCGCAGTCCGCTGCGCTTGGCCTCGAAATGGACCTGCATGAGCACGCCGAAGAAATGCATGAAGGCCGGCACGATCGCGGCCAGGATGATCGTCGTATAGGGCAGTTCGAGGAACTCGATCATCAGGAAGGCGGCCGCTCCCATGATCGGCGGGGTGATCTGCCCGCCCGTCGAGGACGCCGCTTCGACGGCGGCGGCGAACGGCCGTCTGTAGCCGAGGCGGATCATCGCCGGGATGGTCAGCGAACCCACCGTGACGGTGTTGGCAACCGAGGATCCCGAGATCATGCCGAACAGCGCCGAGCCGAAGATGGACACTTTCGCAGGGCCGCCGGCATAGCGTCCGGCCACCCAGGCGGCGCAGTCGAGAAAGAGCTGGCCGAGGCCGATGCGGGTCGCGAACACACCGAACAGGACGAAGTGGAAAACGTAGGTCGCCACGACGCCAAGCGCGATGCCGTAGATACCCTGCGTGGTCAGATAGAGATGGTCGACGAGCTGCGCGACCGTGTTGCCCGGATGAACCAGGATGCTCGGCATCCAAGGGCCGAAGAGCGCGTAGGCCATGAACAGAAGCGCGATGATCGGAAGCGGCCAGCCGACCGAGCGGCGGGTCGCCTCGAGCAGCACGACGATCAACGTCAGGCCGAGCGCCACGTCCGTCCGGGTCGGGTTGCCGACGCGGAACGCCAGTTCGTCCAGCGGGATGAGCGGCACATGCGCGACGGCGACGACTGCGGCGATGGCCAGAATCCAGTCGTAGAGCGGGATTCCCAGGGGGGTGAGAAGCGTCGATGTCGCGGGACGGTCGTAGCCGCTTTTCCAGAACGGGAAGACCAGGAAGACGAGCGCGAGGACAAAAGAGAGATGGATGCCGCGGTGGACCATCTCGTGCAGTAGGCCGAAGCCGGCGGTGTAGTAGTGGAACAGCGACAGCGTGACCAATGCCGAGCCGACCAGCCAGGCGGTTGCCGGCGAAAGCTTGCGGAAGCGCATCTCGGAATCGAACTTCTCCTCGAGTTCGCGCGCCTCCTCCTCGTTCAATTCCATCGGCGCGAGCCGAACGTCCTCAAGTTCACCGTCGGTGCCGTCTGGTCGCGTCATGTGTTCCGTCCGATCACGGCGCCGTTCTTACGGCCCTTGGATATGAACAGAGGCGGGAAGCATGCTTCCCGCCTCCAGTCTGTTCTGATGAGCACGGGCCTACTTCAGGACGCCCGCTTCCTTGTAGAACTTCTCGGCGCCGGGATGGAACGGGATACCGGCGCTGCTCACGGCGTTCTCCAGCGTGATCTGCTTGCCCTTGGCGTGCCCGGCGTCGAGCGCCTTGCGGGTGCCGTCGCTCCAGAGAGCCTTGGTGATATTGTAGACCAGATCGTCGGGCTGCTTGGCGCTGGTCACCCATTGGGCGGCGACCGAGATCGTCTGCATTTCGCCGACGCCCTTGTAGGTCTCGGCCGGCACAGTATTGACGGCGAAGAACTGGTTGTCGGCGATCAGCTTCTCGGCCTCCGGGCCTGAGACCGGGACGAGGGTGATGGCAGTCGAGGCGGCGAGTTCCGTGATCGCGCCGGCCGGGAAGCCGCCGACGAAGAAAAACGCGTCGAGCGCGCCATCGCGCATCTTTTCACCAGACGGGCCGGGCTTCAGATATTCTGGCGTGATGTCCTTTTCCGATAGACCATAGGCGGCAAGGACGAGGCGGGCGTCGACGATCGTTCCCGAGCCGGGCTCGTCGATCGAGACGCGCTTGCCCTTGAGGTCGGCCACCGACTTGATGCCGGCATCGGCGCGGGCGACGATGTGCAGCGTCTCCGGATAGAGGGTCGCGATCAGGCGCAGATCCTCCACCTTCGGCTTGCCGTCGTAGAGGCCGGTGCCCGAATGCGCCCAGTAGGCGACGTCGGACTGCGAGAAGCCGGATTCGCTGGCGCCGCTCTGGATCGCGTTGATGTTGGCGACAGAGCCGTTCGACGAGACGGCGGTGGCAACGAGGCCTTCGACGCCGTTCTCGCCGGTGGCGGAGATCGCGTTGGCTATCAAGCCGCCGATCGGATAGTAGGTGCCCGACGTTCCGCCGGTCCCGATCCGGAAAAAGGTCTGCTGTGCGAAGGCGGTTCCTCCGGCGATGAGCAACGCCGCGCCGATGGCGAGGCCGCGGCGGGTGATCGTGAGGGTCATTTTGTTTTTCTCCCGGTTAGGCCAGCGAGATTGGAAACCCACGAACTGCTTGTCAACCTCGCTGGGGCTCGCCGGGGGTATTCGTCTTGGGCTTCAGCCCGTCGACAAAAAGCTGCTCCAGAAAACGGGCGGCGTCCTCGAAGCGGCCGTCGCCGCCGCGATCGGGTCCGAGCACGGCGCGGACCTGGACGTCGAAATCGGCATAGTGCTGGGTCGTCGCCCAGATCGAAAAGATCAGGTGATAGGGATCGGTGCGGGCGATGCGGCCGGAGCGCATCCAGCCACGGACGATCACTGCCTTCTCGTCGACGAGCTGTTTCAGCTCGCCCTCCAGCATCGGCAGGATGCGCGGTGCGCCCTGCAGGATCTCGTTGGCGAAGATGCGGCTCTCGCGCGGGAAGTCGCGCGCCATCTCGATCTTGCGGCGGATGTAGCTGCGCAGCTCCGTCGTCGGGTCGCCCTCTTCGTCCAGCTCGCGCAGCGGCGCGAGCCAGGTGTCGAGAAGGCGCTGGATCAGCGTGGTGAAGATGTCTTCCTTGCGCCGGAAATAATAGAGCAGGTTTGGCTTCGACATGCCGGCGGCCGCGGCGATCTGGTCGATCGTGGAACCGCGGAACCCGTGGGTGGAGAAGACCTCCAGCGCGGCTTCGAGGATCGTTTCGCGCTTCTCCGCCTGGATGCGGGTGCGGGGACGGGCGGCAGAGCCTTCCATGTCAGTTAAGGGCCCGGATCACCGCGGACCGCGGAATGATCTGGACCAACGGACTGGACCAGTTACTTTGACGCCGTGGAGCGCGCATCGGGCCTGCCATATCGTCTATCAAGCGCTTGACCGCCCGACAGGCGGTGCTAACCTTTGTCCGTTCGGTCAAAAACTGCGTAGCACGACTGCGCCCGAATAACCAAGCGTTGGCACGTCTGCCCGGGCAGCAGAACAAGGGGAAAGCTTGGTCATGTATCATTCGCGCGTCGTTCCGAACGACCTCAACGCCTTCTGGATGCCGTTCACCGCGAACCGGCAGTTCAAGCAGTCGCCACGCATGTTCGTGTCGGCGAAGGACATGCATTTCACCACTACCGACGGCCGCAAGGTGCTCGACGGCACGGCTGGCCTGTGGTGCGTCAATGCCGGCCACTGCCGGCCGAAGATCACCGAGGCGATCCGCGAGCAGGCGGGCGAGCTCGACTATGCGCCAGCCTTCCAGATGGGCCATCCGCTGGCCTTCGAATTCGCCAACCGGCTGGTCGAGATCGCGCCGAAGGGCATGGAACATGTGTTCTTCACCAATTCCGGCTCTGAATCGGTCGACACGGCGCTCAAGATCGCCATCGCTTATCACCGCGCGCGCGGTGAGGGCTCGCGCTTCCGCCTGATCGGCCGCGAGCGCGGCTATCACGGCGTCAATTTCGGCGGCATCTCCGTCGGCGGCATCGTCACCAACCGCAAGATGTTCGGCACGCTGCTCACCGGCGTCGATCATATGCCGCACACGCATCTGCCGGGACAGAACAGCTTCACTAAGGGCGAGCCGGAACACGGCGCCGACATTGCGACCGAGCTGGAGCGCATCGTCACCCTGCACGATGCCTCGACCGTCGCCGCGGTGATCGTGGAGCCGGTCGCCGGTTCGACCGGCGTGCTGATCCCGCCGAAGGGCTATCTGCAGAAGCTGCGCGCGATCTGCGACAAGCACGGCATCCTGCTGATCTTCGACGAGGTCATCACCGGCTTCGGCCGTCTCGGCGCGCCGTTCGCGGCTGACTATTTCGGCGTCACGCCGGACATCATCACGACGGCCAAGGGCATCACTAACGGCGTGATTCCGATGGGCGCGGTGTTCGTGAAGAAGGAGATCCACGACGCCTTCATGAACGGGCCGGAGCATGTGATCGAGTTCTTCCACGGCTACACCTATTCGGGCAATCCGATCGCCTGTGCGGCCGGCATCGCCACGCTCGACACCTACAAGGAAGAGGGCCTGCTCACACGCGGCGAGGAACTCGCGCCGTATTGGGAAGAGGCGCTGCATTCGCTCAAGGGCGAGCCGCACGTGATCGACATCCGCAACATTGGCCTCGTCGGCGCGATCGAGCTGGAACCGATCGCCGGGCAGCCGACCAAGCGGGCCTTCCAGGCCTTCGTGAAGGCGTTCGAGCGCGGCGCGCTGATCCGCACCACCGGTGACATCATCGCGCTGTCGCCGCCGCTGATCATCACCAAGGGCCAGATTAACGAGTTGATCGATCATGTCCGCGAAGTCCTGAGGATGGTGGATTGACGTTCCGGGCGCGCGAGGTCGCAACCTCGACCGTCCTGATCGATGACGACAAGGTGCGCGTCACGCGCTGGGACTTCGCGCCCGGCGCGGAGACCGGATGGCATCGTCATGGGATGGACTATGTCGTGACGACGATCACGCGCTGCGAATTCCTGCTGGAAGAACCCGGCGGCGGCTCACGGCGCGTCGAGATGGAACCCGGCATCGCATACCGGCGCGACGAGGGCGTCGAGCACAACGTCGTCAATGGCGGATCCGAACCGATGGCGTTCGTCGAAGTCGAATTGAAATAGGAGCATTGCATGGCGGCACCCGGCGAAAATCTGCGCATCAATCCGGACAGGCTGTGGGACAGCCTGATGGAGATGGCGAAGATCGGGCCGGGAGTGGCCGGCGGCAACAATCGCCAGACGCTGACCGACGAGGACGGCGAGGGGCGGCATCTGTTCAAGCGCTGGTGCGACGATGCCGGGCTGACCATGGGCGTCGACCAGATGGGCACGATGTTCGCGCGGCGCGAGGGGACGGATCCGGACGCGCTGCCGGTCTATGTCGGCTCGCATCTCGATACCCAGCCGACCGGCGGCAAGTTCGACGGCGTGCTGGGCGTGCTCGGCGGACTGGAAGTTATCCGCACGCTCAACGACCTCGGCATCAAGACGAAGCACCCGATCGTCGTGACCAACTGGACCAACGAGGAAGGCACGCGCTTTGCGCCGGCCATGCTGGCGTCGGGCGTGTTCGCCGGCGTGCACGAACAGGACTGGGCCTACGACCGCAAGGACGCCAAGGGCAAGCGCTTCGGCGACGAGCTGGAGCGGATCGGCTGGAAGGGCGACGAGGAAGTCGGCCAGCGCAAGATGAAGGCCTTCTTCGAACTGCATATCGAGCAGGGGCCGATCCTGGAAGACGAGGGCATCGACATCGGCGTCGTGACCCACGGCCAAGGGCTGAAATGGCTGCAGGTGACGCTGACCGGCAAGGAGGCGCATACCGGCTCGACGCCGATGCCCAAGCGCCGCAACGCTGGGCTCGGCATGGCGCGCGTGACCGAGATGGTGCACGAGGTGGCGATGGACTATCAGCCCGATGCGGTCGGCGCGATCGGCCACATGGAGGTCTATCCGAATTCGCGCAACATCATCGCGGGGCGTTGCGTCTTCACCATTGACATCCGCTCGCCGGACAAAGCCGTGCTGGACGAAATGGACCATCGGATCAGGGCGGGCGTCGACCTGATCTGCGAGGCGCTCGACATTAAATATGAGATCGAGCAGGTCGGCCATTTCGACCCGGTCACCTTCGACGAGGGCTGCGTCAAGGCGATCCGCGACGCGGCGACACGCCTCGGTTACACGCACCGCAATATCGTCTCCGGTGCGGGGCACGACGCCTGCTGGATCAACCGGGTGGCGCCGACCGCCATGGTGATGTGCCCCTGCGTCGACGGCCTATCGCACAACGAGGCCGAGGAGATTTCAAAGGAATGGGCGGCCGCGGGGGCGGACGTGCTGTTCCATGCGGTGGTCGAGACGGCGGAGATCGTGGGGTGAGAGCTTGACAGTCGCGACGGTCCTGGCCTTCGCCGCGATGGCGGCATTGCTGATCATGTCACCCGGTCCCAATGGGGTATTGATCGCCAAGACCGTTCCGACGTCGGGCAAGGCCGCCGGGTTCGCCAATATTGCCGGTTTCGCGGTAGCGTTCTTCGTTCATGGGGCCTTCGCGACCTTCGGCTTCTCGGTGCTGCTTCTCCAGTCGGCCAATCTGTTCCTTGTCGTAAAGCTTGCCGGTGCGGCGTATCTGATCTGGATCGGCGTCAAGGCGCTGATCGGAGCGTTTCGCGGCGCGCCCACAGAGCTTATCGAGGTGACGCCGGCGCGGAACAGACGATCGCTGGCGAAGGCATTCGGCGAGGGGTTCCTCACCAATGCGCTGAATCCGAAAGTGGCGATGTTCTACATCGCAGCATTTCCTCAGTTCATCCCGCACGACAGCGCCACTCCTGCGGCCGCATTTTTGCTTGTCGCGGTGCATGCTTTGCTGAACATGGCCTGGTTCGGGCCGATGGTGTTGCTGTTCGACCGGCTCTCGCGGATTGCGCGCAGCGGCCGGGTACAGCGCGTCGTCAAAGGATTGACCGGCGCGGTGTTCGTCGGCTTCGGGATCAAGCTTGCGACGCTGAGGGCCTAGATGGACGTCGAAGGGCTTCTCCAGAGCGTCATCCGCTTCTCGAACTTCATGACGTCGCGCCTCTTGGTGGCAGGCGTCGTGTTCTACGTCGCGTCGGGTTTCACCGATGTCGGCTCGGCCAGCGAGGGCTTCCTGCCCAATGCCGACCTGCTCAACGAGATCGTGCAGAACTACCAAAACATCTTCGACGTGCTCGGCGTGTCGGACTTCGCGCTTTTGCTCATCCTGTTCGTATTTCTGACGACGATCCACATCATCTACGTCCTGTTCGACCGGGTCGGCGAGTATCTGCCGCCTGCGATCATCCCACTGTCAGGTTGGGAGGCGAACGACGACGTGACGCTCGCCGGTTTCGACATCCTGCGCGAGGCGCGCGGCGAGGAACACACCGACGAGGAGAACCAGCGGCTCTACCAGTTCAAGAAAAAGCTGCGCGAGATCGAGGAGGCGATCGAGCAGAAATTCGCCGAGGAAACCGAGGGAATGGCGACCGCCTACCGGATCGCCAAGACCTTCGTGCTTTTCTCCGTGATTGTCCTGGTGGTGGCACTTGTGTTCGGCAATTATTCGGGCGACCTGAACATCCTGATGGCCATCATCGGTCTGTCGATCCTGACGGCGTTCTACACCGCGTTCGGACTGTTTCGCGCGAACTTCGAGCGTATCACCGCGATCCGCCACGACGTCATCGTTCAGTTCCTCGAATTCTCGCGCATCTGGGCGCCGCAGGAATACCAGCGGCGGATCGCCGAGGCCTGCAAGCCCTCGCACGACCTGAAGCCGGCGCATTTCGCCGTGCTGGTGCCGATCTTCGGTACGCTCGACGAAATGATGGACGAGCTACGGCGCTGGCGCGAGCGCCGGGCGCGCGGGCGGGCGCGTCGGGCATAACGAATGTTGAAAGGCGCCGGCGAGAGGCCGATAATCTCGCGATCCGCGCCCGGAACGAGGCTGATAAATGGGGAACACAATGTCCAAAGTCATCAAGAACGGCACCATCGTCACCGCCGACCGCACCTGGAAGGCGGACGTGCTGATCCGGCACGGCAAGATCGAGGCGATCGGTCCGGACCTGCATGGCGACCATGAATACGATGCGACCGGCTGCTACGTGATGCCCGGCGGCATCGATCCGCACACCCACCTCGAAATGCCCTTCATGGGCACCTATTCGGCCGACGACTTCGAAAGCGGCACGAGGGCAGCACTCGCCGGCGGCACGACCATGGTGGTGGACTTCTGCCTGCCGTCGCCCAACCAGTCGCTGCTCGAAGCGCTGCAGATGTGGGACAACAAGACCTCGAAGGCGGCCTGCGATTATTCCTTCCACATGGCGATCACTTGGTGGGGCAAGCAGGTGTTCGACGAGATGCAGACCGTCGTCGACAAGGGCATCACCTCGTTCAAGCACTTCATGGCCTACAAGGGCTCGCTGATGGTCAACGACGACGAGATGCTGGCCTCCTTCCAGCGTTGCGCCGAGCTCGGCGCGCTGCCGTTGGTGCATGCCGAGAATGGCGACGTGGTGGCGGCGCTATCGCAAAAGCTGCTCGCCGAAGGCAACAACGGCCCCGAGGCGCACGCCTATTCGCGCCCGCCCGAGGTCGAGGGCGAGGCGACCAACCGCGCCATCATGATCGCCGACATGGCCGGCGTGCCGCTCTATGTCGTGCACACCTCCTGCGAGCAGAGTCACGAGGCAATCCGCCGGGCGCGCCAGAAGGGCATGCGCGTCTATGGCGAGCCGCTGATCCAGCATCTCGTGCTCGACGAGACAGAGTATTTCGACAAGGACTGGGACCATGCGGCACGGCGCGTGATGAGCCCGCCCTTCCGCAATAAGCTGCACCAGGATTCGCTCTGGGCCGGGCTGCAGGCAGGCTCGCTGCAGTGCGTGGCGACGGACCACTGCGCCTTCACCACCGACCAGAAGCGTTATGGCGTCGGCGATTTCACCAAGATCCCGAACGGCACGGGCGGGCTGGAGGACCGGCTGCCGGTGTTGTGGACGGCGGGCGTCAACACGGGTCGGCTGACGCCGAACGAGTTCGTCGCGGTGACCTCCACCAACATCGCCAAGATCCTCAACATGTATCCGCAGAAGGGCGCGATCGTGGAGGGGGCCGACGCCGACGTGATCGTGTGGGATCCAAAGAAGAAGAAGACCATCGCGGCCAAGAGCCAGCAGTCGGTGATCGACTACAACGTGTTCGAAGGCTACGAGGTCACCGGCCTGCCGCGCTACGTCTTCACCCGCGGGGAGCTTGCGGTGAACGACGGCAAGGTCGAGGCGAAGCCGGGCCACGGCCAGTTCGTCGGCCGCGAGCCGAAGGGCGCCGTCAACCGCGCGCTGTCGACCTGGAAGGAGCTCGTCGCGCCGCGCAAGGTCGAGCGGTCGGGCATCCCCGCGAGTGGCGTGTGAGCGTGCGCCCTCTGTCGCTCGTCGCCCTGGTACTCATCGGGCTCGCGCCGGTTGCGGCCAGGGCCGAGGCGACGCTCACGCTCGAGGGCACCTGGGGCAATGCGACCGGGTGCAAATATGCCAAGGACGGGCTCTACGAAAACGATGACATGATACTGCTCAAGCCAGGCGGCATCGAGAGCTATGTCACGCTGTGCGAATGGGTCCAGGTATCGACCGCGTCGAACGGCACCCAGGTCGTGACCGGGCTGTGCGGCCACGAAGGCGAGGGCTATCAGACCGTCGAGACTTACATTGTAGAGAAGGATCACGCCGATCCCACGCTCGTGCGCATCAGCCAATCGACGGGCGACGTCTGGGGCGAGGTGCGGAAATGTCCGTGACGCTTACTTCGCCAGCGCATCGAGGTCCGGCAAGAGCACGACGCTTTCCTGTTCGTTCGGATCGGTGCGGGCGATGATCGCGGTGCAGGGCTCGGTGCCGAGGTTGGCAGGCAGGTGAGGGACGCCGGCCGGGATATACATCATCTCGCCGGGCCCCATGTCGGCATAGTGCTCCAGTCGCTCGCCATACCAGGTGCGTGCCGTGCCGGAGAGCACGTAGACGGCCGATTCATGCGCTTCGTGCAGATGCGCCCTGGCGCGGGCGCCGGGCGGAATGGTGACGACATGCATGCACAGGCCCTTCGAGCCGACGGTCTCGGCCGCGATTCCGGCGAAATAGTTCAGCCCCTGCTTGCCGCCATAGGCATCGGCGGGACGAACCACACGGCAGGTCGGTCTGGGCACCTCGGTCATGGACAAGCCTTCCGGAAGGCCGGGCGGCGAATCCCGGCGACGCGGATTGAACACCGCGCCCGTTCGTTGCGCAAGGCGGCGAGACTGCGGCGTCTGGGCCGGGGAAAGCGGCTGCGAATCCACTTGTGTTTGCAGTGCGGCGATCTATCGTCGCGCTTTCGGCACCTCGCAATCCGGCCCGGCACCTGAATGCAATCAATCATTTCCGCCCGTAATCTCGATCTGGTCTTTCAGACCGCCGACGGTCCGGTGCATGCGCTGAACGACGTCAATCTCGAGATCGGCAAGGGCGAATTCGTTTCCTTCATCGGCCCATCCGGCTGCGGCAAGACGACCTTCCTGCGCGTCATCGCCGACCTCGAAAAGCCGACCGGCGGCACGATCACGGTCAACGGCATGACGCCCGAGAAGGCGCGCGAGGCGCGGGCCTACGGTTACGTTTTCCAGGCGGCGGCGCTTTATCCGTGGCGGACGATCGAGAAGAACATCGCACTGCCGCTGGAAATCATGGGGATTTCGAGAGCCGAGCAGGCTGACCGGATCAGGCGGACTTTGGCGCTGGTCAACCTCACGGGCTTCGAGAAGAAGTTCCCATGGCAGTTGTCGGGCGGCATGCAGCAGCGCGCCTCGATCGCGCGCGCACTCGCCTTCGACGCCGACCTGCTTTTGATGGACGAGCCGTTCGGCGCGCTGGACGAGATCGTGCGCGACCATCTGAACGAGCAATTGCTGGAACTATGGGCGCGGACGAACAAGACGATCTGCTTCGTGACGCACTCGATCCCCGAGGCCGTCTACCTCTCGACCAAGATCGTGGTGATGAGCCCGCGGCCGGGCCGCGTCACCGACATCATCGAGTCGACGCTGCCCAAGGAGCGCCCGCTCGACATCCGCGAAACGCCGGAATTCCTCGCCATCGCCGCGCGGGTGCGGGAGGGGTTGAGGGCAGGGCACAGCTATGAGGATTGAGGACTTTAGAAAGGTCATCCCCACCCCTAACCCCTCCCCACAAGGGGGAGGGGGACTTGGTGAGGGTCGCAGATGAAATCTTTCGCCGAACGATCTTTCCCCGTTCTCGTCATCCTCGCGCTGATCGTAGCCGCGTGGTACATCGGCTCATACGCGCTCAACGCCCCGTTCCAGCGCGATCTCGACCGGCGGGCGGGCGAGACGCCGACGACGTGGGAGTTCGTCGTCAAGACGATGACGCAGCCGAAGCCGACACTGCCGGCGCCGCATCAGGTGGCGCAGAATTTCTTCGAGAACACTTTCCTCAGGAAGGTCACGTCCAACCGCAGTCTGGTCTACCACGCCTGGGTGACGCTGTCGGCGACGCTCATGGGCTTCGCCTTCGGGACCGTGCTCGGCATCCTGATTGCCGTCGGTATCGTGCATGTGACGACGCTCGACCGCTCGCTGATGCCGTGGATTATTGCCTCGCAGACGATTCCGATCCTGGCGCTGGCGCCGATGATCATTGTGGTGCTGGCGGCGGTCGGGATCACCGGGCTGATCCCGAAATCGCTGATCTCGACCTATCTGTCCTTCTTCCCGGTCGCCGTGGGCATGGTGAAGGGGCTGCGCTCGCCGGAATTCACCCATCTCGACCTGATGCACACCTACAATGCCTCGAAATCGCAGGTGTTCTGGAAGCTGCGTGTGCCGGCCTCGGTGCCTTACCTGTTCACGTCGATGAAGGTGGCCGTCGCCGCCAGCCTGGTCGGCGCGATCGTCGGCGAATTGCCGACGGGGGCGGTCGCGGGCATCGGCGCCAAGCTGCTCAGCGGCTCCTATTACAGCCAGACGATCGACATGTTCGCTGCCCTCGTCGCCGGCTCCGTCGTCGCGATGCTGCTCGTCACGCTTGTCGGCATCGCCGGCAAGGTGACCGAGCGCCTGATGGGGGCGCGCCCGGCATGAGCATCGCGCGTGTCCCCTGGCAGGCGGCTGTCGCCCTTGTGCTGGTGTTGCTGGCCTGGTTCGCGCCGGGCTGGACGACGAGCGAAATACAGGCCTTGTCGGCCGGGGAGTCCGGTCCGCCTTATCCCTATCAACTGACGGGCCCGCTGATTCTCGGCCTGGCGTTCCTGTCCGTGTTGACAACGCTCCTGCGGCCGAAGCCGTGGATCGAGGCGGTTCTGCTTCTCGTCCTCGTGCATGTCGCGACCTGGCTGCTCCTGAGCGGCATCGCGGGGGCCGAAGGACAGGCGCTGCCGGGGTTCTGGTTCATGCTCGTTGCGCTATGGCTGTGTGCCTGGAGGCTGGCGACCGTTCTCTCGTCCATGAAGATCGCCGACCGGACGATGGCGACCGTGGTGCGGCTCCTGGTGCCCGCGCTGTTCGGCGCCTGGCTCTTGATCATCTGGGAGGCGATCACGCGCGGCGCGGGAATCCCGTTCATCCTCCTGCCGCCGCCGTCCGCGATCGGTGCGAAGTTCGCCGCCTCGCTGCCGACGCTGATGGCAGACGTGCGCCAGACAATCTTCAAGTCCGTGCTGATCGGCTACACGATCGGCTGCGCTGCCGGCTTCGCCGTCGCGATCCTCGCCGACCGGTTCCTGTTCCTCCGGCGCGGGCTCATGCCCATCGGCAACATGGTCTCGGCGCTGCCGATCATCGGCGTCGCTCCGATCATGGTGATGTGGTTCGGCTTCGACTGGCATTCCAAGGCCGCGGTCGTGGTGATCATGACCTTCTTCCCGATGCTGGTGAACACGGTCGCAGGTCTGGCGGCCGCCGGACATATGGAACGCGACCTGATGCGAACCTATGCCGCCGATTATTGGCAGACACTTCTCAAGCTGCGGCTTCCGGCCGCCGCGCCTTTCATCTTCAACGCCTTGAAAATCAACTCAACACTGGCTTTGATTGGCGCTATCGTCGCGGAATTCTTCGGCACGCCGGTGGTCGGCATGGGTTTCCGCATCTCGACCGAAGTCGGCAGGATGAATGTCGACATGGTCTGGGCGGAGATCGCGGTGGCGGCGCTGGCTGGGTCGATCTTCTACGGCTTGCTGGCCCTTATCGAGAGGGCCGTGACGTTCTGGCATCCGTCTGTCCGTGGTGGATAGACGCTCTTCAGAGGGAACAAGAATGAAAAAACTCATCTTCGCAATGCTGGCCGGCGGCGTGTCGCTGGCCGCCGTGCAGGCCCAGGCGGCCGACGCGGTGACGCTGCAGCTCAAATGGGTGACGCAGGCCCAGTTTGCCGGCTACTACGTCGCCAAGGACAAGGGCTTCTACGACGAGGAAGGCCTCGACGTCACGATCAAGCCGGGCGGCCCGGACATCGCGCCCGAACAGGTGATCGCCGGCGGCGGCGCCGACGTGATCGTCGACTGGATGGGCGGCGCACTGGCGGCCCGTGAAAAGGGCGTCGGCCTCGTCAACATCGCCCAGCCGTTCAAGAAGGCCGGCATGGAACTCGTCTGCCCGAAGGACGGCCCGATCAAGACCGAAGCCGACTTCAAGGGCCACACGCTCGGCGTCTGGTTCTTCGGCAACGAGTATCCGTTCTACGCCTGGATGAACAAGCTCGGCATCCCGACCGAAGGTGGCGCTGACGGCGTGACGGTGCTGAAGCAGTCGTTCGACGTGCAGCCGCTGATCCAGAAGCAGGCGGACTGCATCTCGGTGATGACATACAACGAATACTGGCAGCTCATCGACGCCGGCTACAAGCCGGAAGACCTGATCGTGTTCAACTACACGGCCATGGGCGTCGACCTGCTCGAGGACGGGCTCTACGCGCTCGAGGACAAGCTGAAGGACCCGGCCTTCAAGGAGAAGATGGTCAAGTTCGTCCGCGCCTCGATGAAGGGCTGGGACTACGCGGTGAAGAACCCCGACGAGGCGGCCGACATCGTGGTCGAGAACGGCGGCCAGGACGAGAACCACCAGAAGCGCATGATGGGCGAGGTCGCCAAGCTGATCGACAATGCCGATGGCAAGCTGATCGAGGCGGCCTACGACCGCACCGCCAAGGCGCTGCTCGACCAGAAGATCCTGACCAAGGAGCCGTCGGGCGCCTGGACGAAGGAAATCACAGACGCGGCGATCAAGTAACGATCTGCAACAGATCCGACTGCGAAAGGGGCGGGGCAACCGCCCCTTTTTCTTTTGTCGGGCGGATTATTTCAGTTGGTCGGGAAGCAGGCCTGGCGGATTTCGTTTGTCTTCCTGACGGCACCTGCAGCGTCGTCGCGGCGCCTCGCTCGAAGCGCGCCAAGGTAGAGGAAGCATCCATGACACACTCGACATTTCCGATGAACCTGGCCGGGCTCGCGGTGACCGCGCTGCTCCTGTCCGGAACCGCGTCGCTCGCCGAAATGGTGAAGATGGCGGCAACGCTCGACGGCGCGCAGCAATCGCCGCCGGTGACGACCGATGGCAAGGGGCACCGCGGAACTCACCTTCGACACCGACACCAGGAAGCTCGACTGGACGATCGAATATTCCGGCCTCAGCGGTCCTGCCGCCGCGGGACATTTCCACGGTCCGGCGGATGCGGGCGCCAATGCCGGTGTCGCGGTGCCGTTCGAGGGCGATCTCGCCAGCCCGATCAAGGGATCGGCCACGCTGACCGAGGCGCAGGCCGCCGACCTGATGGCAGGAAAATACTACATCAACCTGCATACGGCGGCGAACAAGGGCGGCGAAATCCGCGGCCAGGTGACGAAGGCGGCGATGTAGTCCCGCGCGCAACCAGCGGCTGAAGGGGCGGGCGACCGCCCCTTTTCATTTGGTGGCACGGCGAAACATTCGCGCAAGGAAAGTGAGCATAGGTTCACTGCCAGGAACCGGAGAGCCTCACCCATGCGCATCGTCATCGCCGTCGTCGTCGTGACGTTCTACATCCTCTACGAGCAGCTGTACAACAACTGGCACATGACAAATGCGGTCATTGCCGAGGTGAACCGCCTGCTCAGGATGGCGGGGCTGTAAGGGCGGTCACTCCTTTGGGACGAAGGTCAGGCCATCGACCAGCGTCGTCGCCGTTCGCAGGGCGGCACCCGCCGCGAGGACCATCTGCGGCAGCAGCATCCATTCCAGCGTCCAGGCGGTGCCCGAGCGCTCGTTCTCGTGCACCAGCGCCTGATGCATGCCCGACAGAAGGGTGGCGTTGAAGCGGGCAAGCGTGACGAGCACTTCCGCGCCGACCGGATTGACCTTATGCGGCATGGCGGAAGAGCCGCCGCCGCCCGCGAGCCTCACCTCCGCGACCTCGCTCTGCGCCAGCAGCGCCACGTCCTGCCCCATCTTGCCGAGGCTGCCGGTGACCAGCGACAGCCAGGACGCCAACGCTGCGATGCCGTCGCGCTCGCTGTGGCGCGGGCGAGGAACGTAAGCGAGGCCGAGCGCGGCAGCGAGGCGGCGGCCGACGGCTTCTCCCTTGTCGCCGAGTTTTTCCAGCGTGCCGGCCGCGCCGCCGAAATGCGCGATCTCGAGATCGGCACGCACGGCTGCGAGGCGTTCGCGATGGCGTATCAGAGGGTCGCGCCAGCTCAGGATCTTGCGCGCGGCCGGAACGGGGATCGCAGCCTGCATGCGGGTATGGCCCATGGTCTCGATCCCGCCGTCGCGGGCGCCGAGCGCGTCGAGCGTCGCGATCAGTCCCGCGAGTCTTGCATCGAGGATCGAAAGGATGCCGACAAGCCGCAGCGCGAGGCCGGTGTCGATGACGTCCTGGCTTGTCGCGCCGGCATGAACATGCACGCCATGCTCCTGGCCGGCCGCAATACGCAGTTGACGCACGAGTTCCGGAACGATCACACCGTCGCGCTGCGTCGCCTCGCGGAGCGCGGCGTGGTGAAGCGCTGCCCGCGGCAGGACGGCGGCGATCGCTTTGGCAGCGTCGGCCGGGATGATGCCCTCCGCACCCTCGGCCTCGGCAAGGGTCGCCTCGAAGCGAAGCATCGCGTCGAGTTCGGCCTCGGTCGAGAAGAAGCCGGCAAGCTCGGCGTCCCCGAGCAAGCCGGACAGGATCGGGTGGTCGAAGGGCGAGACGGTCATGCGGCCTTATCGCACGGGCTCAGATGTCGAAGAAGATGGTTTCCTTCTCGCCCTGCAAGCGGATGTCGAAGGTGTAGGTGTTCCCGTCCCGCGGCGCGATCAGCGTCGGGATGCGGTTCTTGTGCTCGATGCGCTGGAAGATCGGGTCCTCGGCGTTGGCCTTTTCCTCGTCGGCGAAATACATCCGGGTGTGTAGGCCGATGTTGATGCCGCGCGCGACGACCCAGAAGGTGATGTGCGGCGCCTGCGGGCGGCCGTCACGGAACGGCACGCGACCGGGCTTGATCGTCTCGAAGACGCATTCGCCGGTGGTCATGTCGGTGGCTTTACGGCCCCAGCCGGTGAAGTTCGGATCGGCGGCGCCACGCATTTCCGACGGCGAGTTGTAGAGGCCGGCGGCATCTGCCTGCCAGATCTCGACCAGCGCGTCCTTCAGTGGCGTATCGGCGCCGTCTATGACGCGCACCTTGACCGTAATGCGCTCGCCCCTGGTCCTTTCGTTGACCATGGAGATGCCGAGATCCTCGGAATAGACACCGGTGATCTCGGCGAAATTCGGGGTCAGACCGATATGGACGTATGGCCCGGCGGTCTGCGAGGCGGATTCCTTGAGGCGGTTGAGCGACTGGGCCATCCTAGTTTCCCTCCAACCGGTTCTCGAACATGGTCGAGCGGCGGCCGCGCAGGACGATGTCGAACTTGTAGGCGCGGGCATCCATCGGGATGGTCGCCTCCATGTCGAGCGGTGCGATCAACTGTTCGATCGCGGCCTTGTCGGGGATGGTCCTGACGATCGGGCATTTCCAGATCAGCGGGTCGCCCTCGAAATACATCTGCGTGATCAGCCGCTGGGCGAAGCCGTGGCCGAAGATCGAGAAGTGGATGTGGGCAGGCCGCCAGTCGTTGGGGCCGTTCGGCCAGGGGTAGGGGCCTGGCTTGATGGTCCGGAAGGCGTAGGCGCCGTCCTCGTCGGTGATGGTGCGGCCGCAGCCACCGAAATTGGGATCGAGTGGCGCGAGGTAGGTTTCCTTCTTGTGGCGGTAGCGACCGCCGGCGTTGGCCTGCCAGAACTCCAGCAAAGCGCCGGGAACACCCTTGCCTCGCTCGTCTAGCACGCGGCCGTAGACGATGACGCGCTGGCCGATGGCGCTTTCGCCCGGGCTGGCGAAATTGTGGATCAGGTCGTCGTCGAGTGCGCCCAGCATGTTGTGGCCGAAGACCGGCCCGGTGATCTCTGAAATCGTGTTGTCGAGCGAGATCATCGCCCTTTGCGGCGAACGCAGCACCGAAGTCTTGTAGCCAGGGCGTGAAGGCCGGAGGCTGCCATTCGCGGTCGCGGGCGAAGAAAGAGCCGGTCTCCGGGCGGTTGTTGGACATGGGTTCCTCCTCAGACTTTTGCGTCGATCTCGGCAAAGACCTGCTTCATGACCTTGATCGCATGATTGGCCGCGGGCACGCCAGCATAGACGGCAACGTGGAACATCACCTCGCGCAGGTCGTCGCGGCTGGCGCCGGTGTTCAGCGTTGCCCTGGTATGCATGGCAACCTCGTCCCACTGGCCGAGGCCGGCCAGCAGCGCGATGGTGATCATCGAGCGCTCGCGTTTCGTCAGGCCGGGGCGCGACCAGACGTCGTTCCAGGCCATGCCGGTGATATAGTCCTGGAAGTCGGAATCGAACTCGGTGCGGCGCGCATTCGCCGCGTCGACCCAGGCGTCACCCAGCACCAAACGGCGGGTCTTCATGCCCGTTTCGATCCGATCCTCCTTGCCGTCCTCATTGCTCATGTATTCCTCCCTACGAGCTGCCTAGTAGGGCAGACCGACATAGTTCTCCGCAAGGGCCGTCGATGCCGCGCGGGAATTCGCCAGATAGCCGAGTTCCGCCTCCTGGATGCGCTGGCCGAAGGGGCCGTTGTCCGGCAAGAGATGCATCAGCGAGGTCATCCACCAGGAGAACCGCTCCGCCTTCCAGACGCGTGACAGGGCGCGTGCCGAGTAGGCGTCGACGCCGGCGGTCGATTTGTCGAGATAGAATTCCCGAAGTCCTTCAAAGAGATAATGGACATCGCTCGCGGCGAGATTCAAGCCCTTGGCGCCGGTCGGCGGCACGATGTGGGCGGCGTCTCCGACGAGGAACATCTTCCCGAAGCGCATCGGCTCGGCGACGAAGGAGCGCAGCGGCGCGACCGACTTCTCGATCGACGGGCCTATGGTCATCGCATCGGCCGTCGCAGGCGGCAGCCGTCGCCGTATCTCGTCCCAGAAGCGTTCATCCGACCAGTTCTCGACCTTTTCGTCGGAGGCGACCTGGACATAGTAGCGCGAGCGGGTGTGCGAGCGCATCGAGCAGAGCGCGAAGCCACGCGGGTGATTGGCGTAGATCAGCTCGTGATTGACCGGCGGCACCTCGGCGATGATGCCCAGCCAGCCGAACGGATAGACCCGCTCGAAGAGCTGGATCGCATCCGCCGGCACGGCCTTGCGGGAGGCGCCGTGATAGCCGTCGCAGCCGGCGATGAAATCGCAGTTAAGACGGTGCTCGACGCCGCCGTGCCTGAATGTCAGGTAGGGGCGCTCGCCGGCGAAGTCGCGGGGCTCGACATCGGCCGCTTCGTAAAAGGTCTTGCCGCCGGTCGCCTCGCGGCGGTCCATCAGGTCTTTCGTCACCTCGGTCTGGCCATAGACCATGACCCGCCTGCCGCCCGTCAGGTCGTGCAGGTCGATGCGGTGGCGCTTGCCGTCGAAGGTCAGGTCGAAGCCGTCATGCGGCAATCCCTCGCGGCGCATGCGTTCGCCGGCGCCGGCGCGGTCGAGTAGATCGCAGGTGCCTTCTTCGAGAACGCCGGCACGGATGCGCTCAAGGACGTGCGCCTTCGACGAGCGTTCGAGGATGACGTTGTCGATGCCCGCATCAGAGAGCAGTTGACCGAGAAGCAGCCCTGACGGGCCAGAGCCGATGATGGCGACCTGGGTTCGCAAGTATTCCTCCCTTGGTGCTTGCACGTTGAACGCACGCAGAAGGCCAAACAATGGACATTTCGGGCATAAGACTGCACAATCCGCGCATGGATGTCCGGAAAGCTCCCAACGACGTTCCCGAATACCGGCTCTATCGCGAGGCGCGCGAGGAGGCGGCCGACTTCTGGATCCATTGCGAACCGCTGCCGGAACGCTCGCGGCTGCACCGCTTCGAGATCGCCACGCACCGACACCCGTCGCTGTTCCAGATGTTCCTGGTGACAGAGGGCGAGGGTGAGGTACTCGACGGCCGCTCGGTGACGCGGCTTGCAGCGCCCTGCATTCTCTTCATCCCTTCCGGGGCGGTGCACGGCTTCCGCTTCTCGCCGTCGGTGGGCGGCATCGTCGTGACGGCTCTGGCGGACCGGCTGGTCTCGCTGGCTTCAGCGGACAGGCACATCGCAGCCTTTGCGGATGCGGTGCGTGTCCTTTCCGTCGCGGATGGTATCGACGACATCCTCCTGCGCATCGACTCGGAGATGCGCGACCGGCCGGTCGGACGCGCGGCGGCGCTGGAGGCACTGACGGCGCTCGCTGTGGTCGGCCTAGCGCGGATCTGGGCTGCCGAGCGCTCCGACGACGCAGCGGCGCCCGACATCCAGAGTTCGCGCGCGCAGATGCTGGAGACGCTGGTGGCCGCGCATTACCGTCACGGCCTGCCGGCGGCGTTCTATGCCGAGCGGATGGGTGTCTCCGTCTCCCAGCTCAACCGCATCGCGCGCGCGGTCACGGGACAGACATTGCAGGGGCTGATCGTGCGGCGCGTCACCGAGGCGGCCTGCCGCGACCTCGTCTTCACGCCGACGCCGGTGAACCGCATCGCGGAATCGCTCGGATTTGCCGATCCAGCCTATTTCAACCGTTTCTTCCGGCGGCAGACGGGACTGACACCGGGAGCGTATCGCGCGACGGAGAGGGGACGGCTTGCGCCGCCCGAGTCGGCTTGAGCCGGCGCGGCCTGCGTCCCGGGGCGCGCAAGGCGTCGCCTACTTTCCTTCGCGAATCTGGGTCAGCGTGCGCGTCGGCGTGATCGCTTCGGGGTCGAGCTTGATCTCGATAATCGACGGCTTGCCGCTGGCGCGGGCCCGCTCGAAGGCGGGCGCGAATTCGTCCGTCTTCGCCACCGTTTCGCCGTGGCCGCCATAGGCGCGGGCGAGGGCCGCGAAGTCCGGATTCTGCAATGTCGTGCCGGAGACGCGGCCGGGATATTCGCGCTCCTGATGCATGCGGATCGTGCCGTAGATGCCGTTGTTGAGGATCACGACGATGATCGGTGCGCCATACTGGATTGCTGTTGCGAACTCCTGGCCGTTCATCAGGAAGTCGCCGTCGCCGGCCCAGACAATGACCTCGCGTTCGGGAAACGTCAGCTTGGCGGCGACGCCGCCCGGCACGCCGTAGCCCATGGAGCCCGAGGTGGGGGCGGCCTGCGAGTTGAAGCTGCGGAAGCGGTGGAACCTGTGAATCCAGGTGGCGAAGTTGCCGGCGCCGTTGGCGATGATCGCATCCTTCGGCAGGTGTTCCTCCAGCCAGGCCATGATCGGACCGATCTTGACCGGACCGGGGCCGTCGGCCGGCGGCGTCGACCATGCGAGGTAGTCTTCATGCATCTCGGCAGTTCGGTTCGCCCAGACCGGCGTGGCTCGCGGTGTAGTCCTGGCCAGGGCGTGGGCAAACGCTGCCGGCGTGGCGTTGATCGCGACGGTCGGGCGATAGACGCGGCCGAGTTCGTGCGGGTCGGGATAGATGTGAACCAGCTTCTGGTCGGGATAGGGGCTCTTCATCAATGTGTAGTCGGCGGACGGCATTTCACCGAAGCGGCAGCCGACGAGCAGGATCAGGTCGGACTTCTTGATATAGTCGCCGAGCTTCGGGTTGATGCCGATACCGATGTCGCCCGCGTAGGAGACGTGAAGCTGGTCGCAGAGCGCCTGGCGGCGGAAGGAGCAGCCGGCGGGAAGCTTCCACCGCTCCAGCGCGCCGCACATGGCCTTGACCGCGTCGGCTGTCCAACGCGTGCCGCCGAGGATGACGAAGGGCCGCTCGGCCTTTTCCAGCAGGGCGACGGTGGCGGCCATCTCCGCCTCGCCGGGCGCGCTGTCCACCGGCACGAAGGGCAGGGGCACCGGCGCTTCCACCTCGTCGGTCAGCATATCTTCCGGCAGGGCAACGATCACCGGGCCCGGGCGTCCGGAGGTGGCGACGGCGAAGGCGCGGGTGACGAGTTCGGGAATACGGCGGGCGTCGTCGATCTCGACCACCCATTTGGCCATCGAGCCGAAGAAGGCCCGGTAGTCGACCTCCTGAAACGCCTCGCGCTCGAGATTGCCGCGTGCGACCTGGCCGACGAACATGACGACCGGATTGGAATCTTGCCGCGATATGTGGATCCCGGCCGATGCGTTGGTGGCGCCGGGGCCGCGGGTGACGAAGCAGATGCCCGGTTTTCCGGTCAGGCGGCCTTCGCAATCCGCCATCATCGCGGCCCCGCCTTCCTGGCGGCAGACGATGTTCGCGATCTTCGAGTCATGCAGCGCGTCCAGCACGGCGAGATAACTCTCGCCGGGTACCGAATAGATGCGTTCGACGCCGTTGGCTTCGAGGCAGTCGACGATGAGCTGTCCGCCGGTCTTCATGCGATGTCCTCTCGGTCGGTTCGGATATCAGGCCGCCTTGCGATAGAAGGCGAGGGAGCCGGCAAGCGCCAGAAGCGCACCGCCGCAGGCGCGGTCGAGCCAGACCAGGCCGCCGCGCGTCAGCACGCGCACCGCCTGCGCGCCGAAGCCCGCGTACATGGCCATCACCGCCACGTCGATCGCAGCGAAGAGGATGGCCAGGACCGCATATTGGGGAAGCTGAGGGCCAGAGGCGGACACGAACTGCGGCAGGAAAGCCGAGACGAAGAGGTATCCCTTGGGGTTCGTCACCGCGACAAAGAAGCTCTTCCCGAACAGCGCGCGCGGCGACCCGCGAAGCTGGTCTGTCGAGGCGAGGGCCGCGGGATCGAGGCTGCCGCGCGACCGCAGAAGCTGGATGCCGAGCCAGGCGAGGTAGGCAACGCCGACCCATTTGACGACCGCGAACCAGAACTCGGATGCGGCGAGCAGCGCACCGAGGCCGATTGCCGCCGCGCCGACCAGAACGAAGTCCGACGTCGCGGCCCCGGCCATTCCCCATGCCGCGCGGCGGAAGCCGAAGCGCGACCCGTTGGCAAGCGCCAGCAGCACCGTCGGGCCGGGCGTGGCAATGGCGATGAAGGCGACGGCGGAGAAGGCCAGGAGAGTCCAGACGCTCATCGATCGCGTTCCTTGCTTTGGTCGAGTTCAGCCAGGATTTCCGCCGTGTGCTCTCCGAGCCTCGGCGAGGGGCGAGAGTATTCGATCGGGGTCGCCGAGAACAGCATCGGCGCGCGCACCCCGGGCAACGTCTCGCCGTGGCCGTCGGGGAGGTCAATCCGCATGCCGCGCGCGATCGCCTGCGGGTCGGCGAAGCTCTCGGCGATGTTGTTGATCGGGCTCGCCGGCACCGCGGCCGCGTCAAGCTTCGGCAGCAGGTCGGCGCGGGTCCACGAGGCGAGCGCGGCGACCAGCTTTTCGCGCAGGCGGGCGCGGTTGACCACGCGCGCAGGATTGGTCGCGAAATCGGGATCGGCGGGCAGTTCGTCGAGGCCGACAACCTTGCAGAAGCGCTGGAACTGCCCGTCATTACCCGCCGCGAGGATGAAGTGGCCATCGGCCAGCGGCAGTACCTCGTAGGGCGCGATGTTCATGTGAGCGTTGCCCATCTGGATCGGCGCTTTGCCGGAGACGAGATAGTTGAGGTTCTGGTTGCCGAGCACCGAGATCTGCGTGTCGTAGAGTGCCATATCTATGTGCTGGCCCTCGCCGGTCGCTTCGGCATGGCGAAGGGCCGCCTGGATGGCGATGACGGAATAGAGGCCGGTGAAGATGTCGGAGATCGCGACGCCCGCCTTCTGCGGCTCGCGGCCTGCCTCGCCGGTGATCGACATCATGCCGGACATTCCCTGGATGATGAAGTCGTAGCCGGCGCGCGGCGCGTAGGGGCCGGTCTGGCCGAAGCCGGTGATGGAGCAGTAGACAAGGCGCGGGTTGAGTGCCTTCACGCTGTCGTAGTCGAAGCCGTATTTCTTCAGGCCGCCGACCTTGAAGTTCTCGATCAGCACGTCGGCGTCGGCAATCAGCTTCCTGAGCGTCTCGGCGCCCTCGGGCGTGGTGAAGTCGATGCCGATCGAGCGTTTGCCGCGGTTGGTCGAATGGTAATAGGCGGCCGACAGGTTGGCGCCGTCCTTGGCCGTCACGAAGGGCGGGCCCCATTTGCGGGTGTCGTCACCGCCGTCCGGATTCTCCACCTTGATCACGTCCGCGCCGAGGTCGGCAAGCACCTGTCCGGCCCAGGGGCCGGCGAGGATGCGGGCCAACTCGATGACGCGGATGCCGGAGAGCGGTGGCTTGGACATGCGTGAGAGACTCCGATTGCCGGCTGACTAGCAGCGGCCGGAAGCGATGTCACGGGCCTGCCTTGTGCCACACGGCACGTGCCCCTCTGGCGGAGCAGGAACGTGGCCTGCCTGGAGCCGGTCGGCTTCGCCAGGCTCGGCGTGCAGGCGTGGCTGCTGCGGACGGACGAACAATCGGTTTGAGATTGGACGGCTCAGCGCCGTTTGCTTATCAGCCCAATGGCTATCCCGAGCGCGAGCCCGATGCCGATTCCCATGGCAATATTGTCGAGCGCCAGACCGATGGCCACGCCGAGCGCGATCCCGACGGCGATGGATACTCCTGAAGTCATAACGATAAACTAGGGCGCGACAGGGATGGGACCAGCGATTTCGGTGGTCAGGCGACGATCCGCGCCAGCCACGCCGCGAAGTCTGTCATCACCTGGTCGCGGTTTACTTCGTTCAGGCTTTCGTGGCGGGTCTGCGGGTAAATCGTTGAAACCAGATTCGAAAAACCCATTCGCCTCAGTCGTTCGGCGTGGTGGCGCACCGCCTTGCCGCCGTCGGTCGCGGGATCGTGTTCTCCGCCGACCAGATAGAGCGGCAGGTCGCGGTGAATGGGAGCATAATTGCGGTCGTCGGCGCCGGCGAAGATGAAGTCGAACACGTCCCGCCACATCGATACCGACGCGTCCCAGCCGCAGAGCGGGTCGGCGACGTATTTGTCGACCTCGGCCGGGTCGCGTGACAGCCAATCGAATTCGGTGCGGCGGTCCTTGATCTGCTTCGCCCAAGCCTGGAAAGTCAGCTTCGGCAGGATGCGCGAAGACACGTCGGAACCGAGCCGGAAGCGCTCGAAGGCGAGCACCGCCTGAGCGAGGCGGCCGGGCAGGCCCGCGGAGAAGTTGGCGTTGCAGATCACCGCCGCATGCAGCCGGGCGGAGTGCTTCAACACGTGATTCATACCCGACAGGCCGCCCATCGAATGGCCGAACAGGACGACCGGCAGGCCGGGGTGGTCGGCCGCGATGCGGTCGTGCATCGCGTCGATGTCGGCGACGACCTTTGCCGCGCCGTCCTGCCTCGCGAAGATGCGGGGCGGGGCGTCCGGGGCTATCGTCGCGCCATGGCCGCGATGGTCGTGCGCATAGACATGGAAGCCGCGCGCGGCGAGGAAATCGGCGAAGCGGGCATAGCGCGCGGCGTGTTCCGCGAGGCCGTGGTTGATCTGC
Organism: Mesorhizobium sp. J428; assembly: GCF_024699925.1. NCBI lineage: Bacteria > Pseudomonadati > Pseudomonadota > Alphaproteobacteria > Hyphomicrobiales > Phyllobacteriaceae > Mesorhizobium > Mesorhizobium sp. J428. The sequence continues at coordinate 149,995 of NZ_JAJOMX010000001.1, read as the reverse complement.
ACCACGCCGCGCGGAGACCCCTCGGCGAGGCGGACATAGGCGTTGAGCGTGGCGCCTGTCGGCGAGGCGACGCTGATCGTTCTGTCGAAAGCCATGTTTTCCTCCCGCGCGACCGCAGGGTGACTTGGCGCTTTGCCGACAAATTCGTCAAGCGACGCCCGTTGCAGGAGCAACCGGGCGTTGAATGCTTACGAAACGGTCAGGGGCGACAGGTGATGAATGTCTGTGCAGAATTTGCCTTGCCAAGCCCGTCCGGCCCCTGTTTGATGCCGTTCTGACAAACGTTGGGGAGTGTCGAAGCATGATCAATCGCAGAGCGTTCTCGCTCGCTGCCGCCGCATTGGCCGGAGCCGTGGCCTTCGCCGCGCCGGCTGCGGCCGAGACAGACATCAAGTTCACGCTGGACTGGAAGTTCGAGGGGCCGGCGGCCGGTTTCTTCCTCGCGATGGACAAGGGCTATTTCAAGGAAGCGGGACTCAACGTCACCATCGACACAGGCAACGGTTCGGTGGAGGCGATCCCGCGGGTAGCTACGGGCGCCTATCAGATGGGCTTCGGCGACATCAATTCGCTGATCAAGTTCCTCGACACCGACCCGACCCAGAAGATCAAGGCGGTGATGGTGATCTACGAGCGGCCGCCGTTCTCGATCATCGGCCGCAAGAGCCTCGGCATCACTGAAGATCCGAAGTCGGTCGAAGGCCACAAGCTCGGCGCGCCGCCGCCGGACGGCGCCTTCGCGCAGTGGCCGGCCTTCGTGCAGGCCGCCGGCATCGACGCTTCCAAGGTGACGATCGAGAGCGTCGGATTCCCGGTGCGCGAGCCGATGTTGGCGCAGGGCCAGGTCGACGGCATCTTCGGTTTCGCCTTCTCCTCGGTGCTGAACCTGAAGGCGCAAGGGGTGGCCGCGGACGACATCTCGATGATCCTGATGGCCGAGCACGGGCTGGATCTCTACGGCAACTCGATCCTGGTCAACACCGACTTTGCGGCGGCGAATCCCGATGCGGTGAAGGGCTTCCTCAAGGCGCTGGCCAAGGGCTTTGCCGACGCGGTCGCCGATCCGGAAGCAGGCGTCGCCGCCGTGATGGCGCGCAACGAGGTCTTGAAGAAGGACATCGAGATCGAGCGACTCAAGATGGCGAACGATCTCAACATCAAGACGCCCTACGTCGTCGAGAACGGCTTCGGCGGTCTGGACATGGGCAAGCTCACCAAGTCGATCGAGTATCTGACCGTCTCGATGAAGCTCGCCGGCAATGTGAAGGCCGACCAGATCTTCGACGCCTCGTTCCTGCCGCCGAAGGAAGAGCGGATGCTGCCGTAAGGCGCAGGTCAGGCGGCGTCGCGTTCTGCGGCGCCCCCCTCTGATCTGCCGGCCATCTCCCCCACACGGGGGGAGATTACATGCTTCCTCGGAACTGCCGATCTCCCCCGACTCGTGGGGGAGATGGCCGGCAGATCAGAGGGGGCGTGAAGGAACGCGAACCTTCGAGTATTTCGGATGACCCCTCTCGTCACCATCGCCAATGTCGACATGCGCTATGGCGGGGCAGGCGGCACCCTGGCCGTCAAGGACCTGACGCTCGATGTCGGCAAGGGTGAGTTCGCGGCCGTGGTCGGACCGTCCGGCTGTGGCAAGTCCACGCTGATGAAGCTGGTGACCGGCCTGCACATGCCGCAGGCTGGCACGGTCACCGTCAATGGCGAGCGGGTGACCAAGCCGGTGTCGATCGTCGGCATGGCGTTCCAGAACCCGACCATGCTGCCGTGGCGCACGACGCTCGACAACATCCTGTTGCCGCTGGAGATCGTCGAGAAGCATCGCAAGCGGCTGCGCGCCAACAAGGCGGAATATGTCGCCAAGGCCGAGAAGCTGCTGGAAACGGTCGGGCTCAAGGGTTTCGGTCAGAAATTCCCGTGGCAGCTCTCGGGCGGCATGCAGCAGCGCGCCAATCTCTGCCGGGCGCTGATCCACGAGCCGGAGCTGCTGATGCTGGACGAGCCGTTCGGCGCACTCGATTCTTTCACCCGCGAAGAACTCTGGTGCGTCATTCGCGACCTGCATGCGGCGCAGGGGGTGACGATCATCCTCGTCACGCACGACCTGCGCGAGGCGACTTTCCTTGCCGACAAGATCTTCGTCATGAGCTCGCGGCCGGGCCGCATCCTGCAGGAGCGGCGGGTGCCGTTCCCGCGGCCGCGCGAGCTGGATCTGCTCTACGAACCGGCCTTCAACGACATGGTGCACGAACTGCGCGGCGCAATCGCGGAAGCAAGGAGCGCGGCATGAGCGAGACGAGCACGCGCAAGGGTGTCGACTGGCAAGGCGCCGCTCCTTGGCTCTACACGATCGGTCTGTTCGTGGTGTGGGAGCTGGCGGTCCGCATCTTCGGCATCGCGCCCTATGTGCTGCCCGCGCCGAGCGTTATCCTCAACGCGATCATCGAGTTCTGGCCGGCGATCTGGAAGAACTCGCTGCAGACGCTCTACACGACCAGCGTCGGCTTCCTGCTTGCCGTCGTCGGCGGGCTGGCGCTCGGCCTGTTGGTCGGCTGGTCGAAGACGATCTATGCCGGCCTCTATCCGATCATGGTCGGCTTCAACGCCATTCCCAAGGTCGCGATCGTGCCGATCCTCGTCATCTGGTTCGGTATCGGCACGATCCCGGCCGTGCTTACCGCCTTCCTGATCTCGTTCTTCCCAATCGTGGTCAACGTCGCGACCGGTCTCGCCACGATCGAGCCGGAGACGGAGGACGTGCTGAGGGCGCTCGGCGCGAAGAAGATGGACATCATGCTGAAGGTCGGTATCCCGCGCTCGATGCCGTATTTCTTCGGCTCTCTGAAGGTGGCGATCACGCTTGCCTTCGTCGGCTCGGTCGTGTCGGAGACGGTGGCGTCCAACTCCGGGCTCGGCCAGATGATGTCTGCGGCGCAGTCGCAGTTCAACGTGCCGCTTGTCTTCGCCGGCCTGATCATGCTCGCGGTTGAAGGCATCGCGATGTATGCGCTGATGGCCTGGATCGAGCGGCGCACCACCGGCTGGGCGCATCGCGGCCAGATGTCGCAGTAGGCGAAGCTCAGAAGGAGATCGCGGTAGAGCCCGTCCAGCCTTCGGCCGGGCCTTCACCGACGACGCGGTTGCGGCCGCCGTCCTTGGCCATGTAGAGGCGCCGGTCCGCGAGCGCGAAGAGCTCCTCGAGGCTTTGCACCGATGGCCCGGTCGTCGCGACACCGACGCTTACCGTGCAGCGCGGCGCGCTGCCGTCCTCAAGGCAGATCACCTGCCGGATCGTCTCGCCGAGAAGCCGCCCCAGCGCATGCGGGTAGGGGCAAAGAACCGCGAACTCCTCGCCGCCGATACGGAAGACCGTGTCCTTCGGCCCCACCTGGCTGACCAGCGTGGCGGCGATGGTCTGCAGGACACGGTCGCCCTCGGCGTGGCCGTGGTGGTCGTTGATCGACTTGAAATGGTCGACGTCTATGATCAGCAGCGTCAGCGGCCGGCCGCTGCTTTGGCTCGCTGCGACCGCCTGCGCCCCCAGTTCGTTGAAGCGGCCGCGATGCATCAGGCCGGTCAACGCGTCGCGCCCGGCGTGCTCGACCAGCGCATTGTAGCGCTCGCGGTAGGTCAGCGCCTCGAAGACATCGGAGACGCCGCGCGGCACCGGCAACTCGCCGCGCTCGAACCAGCGCAGATAGGCGAGCGTCAGCGTGCTGTAGACCAGCGCTGCCGCCATCTTGCCGGCCCACCCACCGAAAAACGCGGACCAGGGAGCATCAGTCAGGAGGTGCAGGACGGTGAAGAAGCCGATCTGGTCAAGGCTCAGGATCGTTGCGACCGAGGCCAGAATCCTCAGGAAGAGGCTCGCGCGCAGGACGCGTCCAAGCGCCTCGTAGAGCAGGATGATGAGAATGGCGTCGATGAACAGAAGGGTGGTGCCCCAGGCCATTAGCCAGCCCATGTCGTCGATGAAGGACATGTCCGGCATGGCCCCGCCGGGCAGCGGCTCGACGCTGTGGAAGCGGAGCACACCGACCAGCGCAAGCGTCAGCAGATTGCCGACGAGCAGGCCGTAGATCGGCTGGCGCACGGTCGCCGCGTCTTCCTTCATGTAGAGCAGCAGCAGCATGACCAGCTTGCCGGAAAACAGCACGGTCGAACCGGGCGAGAGAATGCCGAGAGGCGCCGCGACGTAGAAGACGCTGGCGAGGTAGGTTTCGAGGAAATGCATGCCGGCCAGCGCCGTCATGAAGACGCCGAGGCCGATACGGCCGCGCAGGGCGAACAGTACTGCCATCAGGCCGAAATAGCCGAGCGCTTCGACAAGGAGCAGGAGTGCGTTCGTCACGCTACGACAACCCGATTGTGCGGCGAGCGTGTCGCCGCCTTTCCGAAGCTGTTATAGGGCCGTAACCGTTAAGCGCATGTTTCGAAGATCTCTGCGCTATCGCGGTAGGGTCGTCCCGGTCGCTGATCCTCAGGCGATCAGCGGCAGCAGGCGGCGGACGTCGTCCAGCATCTGCGGAATCGCGTCGGCGTCGCCAGCCAAGTGGCGCAGCAGATGCTTCTGGAACAGCCCGTCGAACACCGAATAGAGCGGCCCGCGTGGCATTGACGGCGCCTTTCCGCCGAGTTCCGCATAACGGGACGCGATCCGCCAGATCATGTCCTCGAGACTCTTGTCGATGGCGATGACGTCGTCGCGAAAGACGTCTTCGAACAGCGCCTGTGAGCGCAGGTCGCACCAGAGGCGGTGCATCGGGGCCTCGGTGCTCATGGTCTCGCCGAGTTTGGCGAGGAACCCTTCCAGCAGCGCCTCGCGCGTCGGCGCCGTTGCGGTCACCTGGTCGTAGCGCGTGACGCACTTCGCCTTGTAGTGCCGCACGCAGCAGCAGATCAGATCGACCTTGTCGGTGAAATAGTAGTGCAGCACGCCATGCGTGAACTCCGACTTCTGGGCGATCTCGCGCAGGCTGGTGCGGGCGTAGCCGAGCTCTCCGAGCGCCTCCAGCGCGGCCTCGGCAAGCTCAACGCGGCGCGCGGCGAACTTGTCCACGCGCAGACGGTCCACCCGTCCGCTGCTCGCCTTTCCGGTGACTGTTGGTCTCGCCTCGATTTCCTGCAGCGCCATGTCGCCTCTTTCCGCTTTCCGATCCGGCCGAACGCCGGGCCGGCACCGCACAATGCCATTCCATATAGGCGAAAGCAATTTCCTGGACAGTCGTCAAGATTTGTCGCTTGACAAGCGTCAAGATTTTGTTTGACGCTTGTCATGATATTTTTGGCCATCTGTCAAAAGTATCGCACTCGCACCGACGGTCGGGGCGGGCGCAGGGAGGAATGCCGAACCTGGACAGTGTTTCGCGCGCTTGGCGCCACCGGGCCGTTTGGCCCGGAGGGCGGAGCCTTGTCCGGCATCGAGCAAAACAGGGAGGAAGACATGGCTGAAAAGAACCTGACGGGCCGGACGGCCCTGGTGACGGGTGGGGCAAGGGGCATCGGCGCGGCGATCGCGCAGGCGCTCGCGGCCCAGGGGGCGTCGGTAATGATCGGCGATATCCTCGCCGATGTCGGACGAGAGACGGCCGCGACGCTGGCGAAGTCGGGCGTGAAGAGCGGCTTCGCGCAGCTCGACGTCACCGACGAGGCGCAGTGGGAAAAGGCGGTCGCGGCGACCGTGTCGGAACTGGGCGGCTTCGATATCCTGGTCAACAATGCCGGCATCGAGATCACCTCGCTGGTCGTCGACGTGAAGCCGGAAGACCTGCGGCGCATGTGCGACGTCAACATTGTCGGCGTGGCGCTCGGCATGAAGCATGCCTTCCGCGCGATGCGGCCGGGCGGTGCGGCCGGCAAGGGCGGCTCGGTCCTCAACATCGCCTCGGTCGCCGCGACGATCGCCTTCCCGGCCATCGTCGGCTACTCGGGCACCAAGTCGGCGGTGGACCGGATGACCCGCGTGGCGGCCATGGAGGCGGGAAAGCTCGGCTATGGGGTGCGCGTCAACTGCCTCTATCCGGGCCTCGCGCCGACCGAGATGGGCATGAAGCTCGCTGCCGACATGGTCTCGGTCGGCCTTGCCGCCGACATCAACGCCGCCGTGGCGATGGTGGTCGAGCAGACGCCGCTGGCGCGGCTGGCCGAGGTGTCGGACATCGCGGATGCCGCGGTGTTCCTGTGCTCGGACGCCTCGCGCTTCGTCACCGGCGCCGGCCTGCCGGTCGACGGCGGCATGGGCATGTGACGGCAATCATCCAAGAATACAGGGAGGATTTCAGATGAGCGACAAGCGACCCGTCGTGGTCTACGGCGTCTCCGGCTACACCGGACGCCTGGTCTGCGAATATCTCAGGGAATACAACATCCCCTTCATCGCCGCCGGGCGCGACAAGGCCAAGGTGCAGGCCGTGGTCGACAAGATCCCGGGCATCGAGACCGCCGACTACGAAGTGGTCGAGGTGGAGCATACGGTCGAGGCGCTGACCAAGCTGTTCAAGGGTAGCAGGGTCGTGTCGAACATGGTCGGACCTTTCATCAAATACGGTTCGGAAGTGGTCGAGGCGGCGCTGGCGGCCGGCTGCCATTACACCGACACGACCGGCGAACAGGACTGGGTGCTGCATTGCCAGAAGACCTGGGGCGAGGCGTTCGCCAAGAAGGGCCTGCTGCTCGCGCCCAACAACGCCCAGATGTACACGACCGGCGAGATCGCAGCGAACATCTGCCTGGAGACACCCGGGCTCGACACGCTTGACATCCTGGTGTTCTGGAAGGGTTTTCCGACCTACGCCTCGACCCAGACGATCTTCACCATCCTCAAGGCGAACTGGTATTATCTGGAGCAGAACAAGTTCGTCGAGTGGGACGTGACCGCACGCGCTGACGTCGCGGTGCCGGGCCAGCACGAGACCGCGATTGCGGTGCCGTGGGGCGGCACCGCGCATCCGGTCTGGTTCAAGAGCGACCCGCGCGTCTCCAACTGCCGCGTCATGGGCGGTGTGCTGGCGAGGCCCGTGATGGAGGGCGTCGTCCAGACCACGCAGATGGTCAAGGAGCAGATCAAGCCGCTGCCGCCTGACCAGCAGGAGAAGGCGCTCGGCGACATCGCCGCGAGCCTGCAGGCGACGATGCCGCCGCGCGAGAACCCGCGCATCAACACCTCGATCGATTCCGTCTACGCGTCGGGGCCGCTCGGGCGGGCGCACTGCGTCATCCACGGCAACTGCAACTACAAGCAGACCGGTATGCTGCAGGCCTATGCCGCCTTCTCGCTTTTGCAGCAGCCGCCGAAGCGCGTCGGCTTTGCCTCGGCCTGCCAGGCTTTCGGTCATCGCGAGTTGCTCGGGCAGCTGCGCAGCTTCGGCCTGGTGATGAATCCGATCCTGACGGTCCACACTTGACCTGAGCGGGCGGCGGCTTGCCGCTGCCCGGCCACCTTACGGGAGCAACGCGATGCGACTGGTCGATTACCTTGACAAGGGCGCCTCCCTCGGCGCCGGCCGCCCATGCCTGACGATGGACGATGCGGATCTCAGCTATGCCGACGTGCAGACACTGAGCTACAGGATCGCGGCGGGCCTCGCCCGTTCCGGCATCGCGCCCGGCGACAAGGTCGCGATCCTGTCCGGCAACGATCCAGTCGCCTTCTCCTGCGTCTTCGGCATCTCACGCGCGGGCGCGGTCTGGTGCCCGATCAATCCGCGCAACGAGGCGGCCGAGAACCAGTTCATCCTCGACAATTTCGATTGCGGCCTGCTGCTGTTCAACTCCAGCTTCGCCGGGATGGTCGAGCGTATCCGCGCGAACCTGCCCAAGCTCAGAGTGCTGGTCTGCCTCGACAGGGAACTGCCTTTCGCGGAGTCCTTCGACACCTGGCTGGAGGGCATCGACGGTCGCGTCTTCGAGCGCGCGCCGCCGGACGATCTCGCCATGATCCCGGGAACCGGCGGCACGACGGGCAAGCCGAAGGGTGTGATGCTGACCGGGCGCAACATCGAGACGATGACCGCGCTGACCTTGATGGGATACCCCTTCGAGGGGCGGCCGACCTATCTCGCACTCGCGCCGCTGACGCATGCCGCCGGCGTGCTGTGCTTTCCGATCATGGCGCTCGGTGGCCGGATCGTCATCATGCACCATCCCGACATCGGCGAGTTCCTGCGGCTGATCGAGCACTACCGGGTCACGCACACATTCCTGCCGCCGACGGTGATCTACATGCTGCTCGACCATGCAGGGCTGGACGCGGCGGACCTCAGTTCGCTGCAATGCTTCTGGTATGGTGCTGCGCCGATCTCGGCCGTCAGGCTGGAGGAGGCGCTGAGGCGCATCGGGCCGATGGCGCAGCTGTTCGGCCAGACAGAGGCGCCTATGATGATCTCGATGATGCGGCCGGCGGACCATTACGCGCCGGACGGCTCGGTCGCCACCGCGCGCCTGTCCTCGGCCGGCCGGGTCGCGCCACTCGTCAGCGTCGGCATCATGAACTCCGAGGGCGAACTGCTGCCGCAGGGCGAGCGCGGCGAGATCGTCGTCCGGGGATCGCTCGTTATGGCGGGTTACTACAAGAACCCGGAGGCGACCGCTGAGGCGTCGGCGTATGGCTGGCATCACACCGGCGACATCGGCTACCTGGACGAGGACAACTTCCTCTACATCGTCGACCGGGCCAAGGACATGATCATCACCGGCGGCTTCAACGTCTACTCGGTCGAGGTCGAGCAGGCGCTGCAGGCGCATGAGGCGGTGCAGGATTGCGCGGTGATCGGCCTGCCCGACGAGAAGTGGGGCGAACGGATTGTCGCCGTGCTGCAGTCGCGCGCCGGCAAGGCGATCGACGTCGCCGAGGTCACCGATTTCGTTAAGCGCCGGATCGGCAGCGTCAAGACGCCCAAGCAGGTCGAGGTGTGGCCCGACCTGCCGCGGTCCAAGGTCGGCAAGGTGCTGAAGTCCGACATCCGTGCCAAGCTGGTCGAGGACGCCGGCGGCTGACGGCCGGACCGCCTCAGTTCGGCCGCGAACGCCGTGCGTCGGCCAGCGTCACGAGCCACATGACAAGGCCAAGGATGGCCAGTCCGCAGCCGACGAAACCGGAGGACGGGAAGCCGTAGCCGGCGGAGATCGCCAGGCCAGCCAGCCATGGCCCGAGCGCGTTGGCCGCATTGAAGGCACTGTGGTTGGCGGCCGCCGCCAGCGTCTGGGCGTCCTTGGCGACGTCCATGAGATAGGTCTGGATCACGACGCCGAGGCTCGACGCGCAGCCGATCAGGAAGACCACCAGCGAGATCGTCCAGACATTACCGACCGAGAACGGAAAGGCGAAAAGCGTCAGCGCGCTGGCGATGATAATGCCGGTCGCGGTGGCACGCAGTGCCTTGTCCGCCGCCCAGGCCGCGAAGATCGTGCCGAGCGTCATGCCGACGCCGAACAGGCCGATCACGATCGGCACCACCCAGGGCTCGACCTGCGTCACCTCCAGCAGCGTCGAGGCGGTGTAGGAGTAGACGGCGAACAGCCCGCCGAAGCCGACGACCGCGGTGGCAAGCGTGAGCAGCACCTGCCGGTTGGCGAAGGCGCCGAGTTCGCGCAGCGGACTTGCGTCTGCGTCGGGCTGGTCCTTCGGTGCGAAGGCCGCGACCATGACGAAGGTCATCAGCGCGAGGAGGCCGGTGACAGCAAAGCCCCAGCGCCATCCGAAGGCCTGGCCGAGCCAGGTCGCCACCGGCACGCCAATGATTGTCGCGACGGTGAGGCCAAGCATCACCTTCGCGACCGCCGATGCGCGTCTGTTCTGCGGCACGAGCGACGCCGCGACGAGGGCCGCCACGCCGAAATAGGCGCCGTGTGGCAGACCGCTCATGAAGCGGAACGCCAGCAGCCAGTTGTAGGAGGGCGACATGGCGCTGAGGCAGTTGGCCACGCCGAACACCGCCATCAGCACCATCAGCAGGGTGCGCCTTGGAACCCGGGCGGAGAGGACCGCGATGATGGGCGCGCCGACGACGACACCGAGCGCATATGCGCTGATGGCATGTGCGGCAGTCGGTTCGTCGACGCCGAGGCCGGCGGAGAAATAGGGAAGCAGGCTCATCGCCGCGAATTCGGTCGTGCCGATCGCGAAGCCGCCCATAGCGAGCGCCAGCATGACCAGGCCGGGATTGACCGCAGGCGCGCCTTCGAGGGGGAGGGAGGACGGCCGAATGGGGTCGTCGAGCGCGCTGGTCATGTCCGGTTCTCCTAGTCGCGTCACCTCCCGAGTCGCGAAATCAAGTCTGGTGCAGTTAGGATTTTCCCGGGTGGGGCGCAACCGCGCCAGCACCAGCACACGGAAGTGTGTGCGCCACATTGCCCTTTGCGGCCCGTTCGCCTACATAGCGCGCAACTTCCAACACTCGTTGATCAGGGATCGCGCGCGTGGCACGCCAGTTCATCTATCACATGTCGGGCCTCTCCAAGGCCTACGGCGCCAAGAAGGTGCTCGATAACGTCCATCTGTCCTTCTACCCGGACGCCAAGATCGGCATCCTGGGCCCGAACGGCTCGGGCAAGTCGACGATCCTGCGCATCATGGCGGGCCTCGACAAGGAGCACCAGGGCGAGGCCTGGCTCGCGGAGGGCGCCACCGTCGGCTACCTGGCGCAGGAGCCGCAGCTCGACCCGGCCAAGACCGTGCGCGAGAACGTCATGGACGGCGTCGCCAAGAAGACGGCGATCATCGAGCGCTACAACGAACTGATGATGAACTACTCGGACGAGACGGCGGACGAGGGCGCCCGCCTGCAGGACGAGATGGACCGCCTCAACCTGTGGGACCTCGACCAGCAGGTCGAGATGGCGATGGACGCACTGCAGTGTCCGCCACCGGATGCCGACGTCAACAACCTCTCGGGCGGCGAGCGCCGCCGCGTCGCACTCTGCCGCCTGCTTCTCGAACAGCCGGACCTGCTGCTGCTTGACGAGCCGACCAACCATCTCGACGCCGAGACGACAGGCTGGCTTGAAAAGCACCTGCGCGACTATCCGGGCTCGGTGCTGATCATCACCCACGACCGCTACTTCCTCGACAACGTCACCGGTTGGATCCTCGAGCTCGACCGCGGCCGCGGCATTCCCTACGAGGGCAACTACACCAAATATCTCGACGCCAAGGCCAAGCGCCTGATCCAGGAGGGCCGTGAGGACGACGCCCGCCAGAAGTCGATCTGGCGCGAACGCGAGTGGATCGCATCCTCGCCCAAGGCCCGCCAGACCAAGTCCAAGGCACGCATCAAGGCCTATGAGGAATTGCTCGAGCAGGCGCAGAACCGCAAGCCGACCGACACGCAGATCGTCATCCCGTCGAGCGAGCGCCTGGGCAACGTCGTCATCGAGGTCGAGAACCTCAGCAAGGCCTATACCGACGAGGTGCTGATCGAAGACCTGTCGTTCCGCCTGCCGCCCGGCGGCATCGTCGGCGTCATCGGCCCCAACGGCGCCGGCAAGACGACGCTGTTCCGCATGATCACCGGCCAGGAGCAGCCGACTGCCGGCACGATCCGCCTCGGCGAGACGGTGCGGCTCGGCTATGTCGACCAGAGCCGCGACGCGCTCGACCCGAACAAGACCGTTTGGGAGGAGATCTCCGGCGGCGCCGAGGTGATCAAGCTCGGCAAGCACGAGGTCAACTCCCGCGCCTACTGCTCGTCGTTCAACTTCCGCGGCGGCGACCAGCAGCAGAAGGTTGGCAACCTGTCGGGTGGCCAGCGCAACCGCGTGCACCTGGCCAAGATGCTGAAGAACGGCGGCAACGTGCTGCTGCTCGACGAACCGACCAACGACCTCGACACCGAGACGCTGGGCGCGCTGGAAGATGCGCTCGAAGCCTATGCCGGCTGCGCCGTCATCATCTCGCACGATCGCATGTTCCTCGACCGCATGGCCACCCACATGCTCGCCTTCGAGGGTGACGCGCATGTCGAGTGGTTCGAGGGCAACTTCGAGGAATACGAGAAGGACAAGGCCCGCCGCCTCGGCCCCGAGGCTCTGGTGCCGCATCGCATGGCGCACAAGCGGCTGACGCGGTAATAGACCTCCACCGTTGCATGCGTCCAGCTTTCGCTATACATGTATAGCAGAGGTTGGATGTCATGCTCGCACTGCGATTGCCGAAAGAGATTGAAGACCGGCTCGACGATCTGGCCCGCAAGACGGGCCGGACGAAGAGCTACTATGCTCGAGAGGCGATTCTCGAGCATCTCGACGACCTGGAGGACCTGTATCTCGCGGAGCAGCGGATGCGGGACAACCCGCAGTTCATCAGCTTTAATGAGGTGCTTCAGAAGCTTGATATCGATCTGGGCAATCCTGACGAGGCATAGCCATGCCTTGGCAGGTGCGCTTTGAACGGCGTGCGGAAAAGGATCTCGAACGTCTCGGCTCTGTCGATCGTGTTCGGATAGCCCGCTTTATCCACGACCGGATCGCCGCCCGGGAGGATCCGCGTGAAGTTGGAGAAGCGTTGCACGGCCCGCTTGGCCACTATTGGAAATACCGCGTCGGGGATTTCCGGGTGATCGCATCGATCGACGACGCGACCGTGACGGTTCTGGTCGTCCGCATCGGCAATCGACGCGAAATCTATCGCTGAAGCTCAAGGTGTTTGATGCCTGACTGGTCCGCCGCGCAGTATCTCAAGTTCGAGGATGAGCGGACGCGCCCGTCGCGCGATCTCTTGGCGCAGGTGCCGCTTCAGGCTCCGCGCCGGGTGATGGATGTCGGCTGCGGGCCGGGCAATTCGACCGAGCTTCTGGCCGAGCGCTGGCCGGATGCGCAGGTGTCGGGGTTCGACACATCGCCCGACATGATCGACAAGGCGCGCAAGCGGCTTCCGGGCCTCTCCTTCACGCTTGAGGATGCGGCCGGCTGGACTCCGGCCGAGCCGGTCGACGTGATCTTCGCCAATGCAGTGTTCCAGTGGCTGCCGGACCATCCGGCGGTGCTGGTGCGGCTGATGGGCCAGCTTGCGCCAGGCGGTGTGCTGGCGGTGCAGATGCCGGACAACATTGCCGAACCGTCGCATCGCCTGATGCGCGAGGTCGCCGCCGAGGACCGATTCGCGACAAAGCTGGCCAATGCCGCGCGCCAGCCGCTGCCGCCGGTGGCGTTCTATTACGACCTCCTGACACCGCATGCCGCGCGGGTGGACATCTGGCACACCCACTACAACCATCCGCTGGCGGACGCCGCGGCGATCGTCGAGTGGGTCAAGTCCACGGGACTCAAGCCGTTCCTCGATCCGCTTGATCCAGCGGAGCAGCAGGATTTCCTCGCCAGCTATCAGGCGAAGATCGCGGCAGCCTATCCGCCCGCGGCCGACGGCAAGGTGCTGCTGCGTTTCCCGCGCCTGTTCATGGTGGCGCAGAAGCCGCTCGACGCCTGACAGGCCGGCATTGACCCGACTGCCCTGTATGGCGTCGCGGGCGTCTCTCCGATCGGTTTTGAGCAGCGCGTTTGCCCGGTAGTGCCGGATGGTTTCCGTTGGAAACCAAAATTGTAGGCGGACCGCGTCTGATCCTTGGCAGCAACCGGCTTTTGGCGTATTCGGCTCGGCGCAATGGCTAGTTTGCCGTACGCGCCCAAGGGTGCGTCGCGACGTCGGCCGGGGCGTCGAGGACAACCACCAGCATGCAGCGTGTCATCATCAGCGGTATCGGCGTCGAGATACCGGAATCCACCATCACGAACGAAGAATTGGTCGCCTCGTTCAACGAATGGGTGGACCTGGAAAACGTCAGGCGCGCTGCCTCCGGTGAGCCGCCGCTGGCGAAATCGGACACCGACTTCATCGTCTATGCGTCGGGAGTGAAGAACCGCCATGTGCATACGCGCGAGGGCATACTCGACGTGACGCGGATGACGCCGCGCATCCCGCCGCGCGGCGATGACGAGCTGTCGGTGATGGCCGAGTTTGGTGTGGTGTCGGCGAAGCGGGCGCTTGAACATGCGGGCGTGACGGACCCGTCGACGGTGGACATGGTCATCTGCGCCGCCTCGCACCAGCAGCGGCCCTATCCCGCGGTCGCGGTGGAGATCCAGAAGGCGCTCGGCGCCTCGGGCGCGGCCTTCGACATGAATCTCGGCTGCTCTTCCGCCGCTGCCGGACTGCATATCGCCACCAATCTTGTGCGCACCGGGGCACAGAAGCGCGTGCTGGTGGTCTCGCCCGAGATCATCACCGCGCATCTCAATTTCCGCGACCGGCAGACGCATTTCATCTTCGGCGACGCCTCCGCCACGATGGTGGTCGAGGCAATCGGCGAGGGTGAGACGAGGCCCGGCCGCTTCGAGGTGCTCGACACGCGCAACTGGACGCAGTTCTCGAACAACATTCGCTCGAACTTCGGCTTCCTGATCCGGGCCGGGCAGGAAGACACTTCCGTGGTCAACATGGAAGGAAACATGATCAAGCAGGTTGGCAACAAGGTCTTCAAGGAAGTCACGGTCGCCGCCCACCGTTTCATCTCCGCCTTCCTGGCCGACCACGGCATGACGGTCGAGGACGTGCGGCGCTATTGGCTGCACCAGGCCAACGGCCGCATGAACGCGATGATCATGAAGCTCGCGCTCGGCTACGAGGCGGATGCCGACCGCGCCCCGATGGTGTTGGAGAAGCTCGGCAACACGGCCGCCGCCGGCGCGGTGGTTGCACTGAAGCAGTATCACGAGGACATGGAAGCCGGGCAGTTCGGCATGCTGTGCGCCTTCGGTGCCGGCTATTCGATCGGCGGAGCGATTCTCCGCAAGATGTAGCCGACGCTCAGGGCAGGACCTTGGCCGCCCCTGACTGGAGAATTCGCATGCGCGAGGCGACATTGCCCTTCGGCCATCCGCTCGATCCCGACCCGGACATCGTTCCGGCACGAAAGCTGTCCGCCCGCGTCGCCGGTCTCTACGCTGCTGCGGGCGACGATTTCGAAACGCGGCAGGTCGAGTTCCTCGACCTCGGCTTTGACGGCATCCCGGGCGACTATCACCACGGTTCCACGCGCCGGTCCGGCGGGCGCGAGCCGTGGTATGCGCGCGGCACCGAGATCAGGAACGAGCGGCAGGTTTCGATCGTGGCGCCGGACGAGCTTGCGCGCATCGCCCGCAACATGGACCTGCCGGTCCTCCGCCCGGAATGGGTCGGTGCAAACCTGCTGATCGACGGGCTGCCGATGCTCTCCTTCCTCCCGGCCGGCACGATGCTGTTCTTCAAGGGTGGGGTGACGCTGAAGGTCGATGGCCAGAACGCGCCCTGCCGCTTCGCCGGACGGCGCGTTGCGGAGCGGGGCGGCATCGAGGACCGCGAGGCGGGCGCGCTTTTGTTTCCGAAGGCTGCGAAGCGGCTGCGCGGACTGGTCGCCTGGGTGGAGAAGCCGGGCCGGATCACGAAAGGCGAGGAGATTTCGGTGCGCGTTCCCGAGCAGTGGATCTATCGCGCCTGAGCGCCGTCCCTGAGAGCAGGGCCTTCCGGCCTAACCGCTGACGGCTTCCTCGTCCCCGTCCGGATCGAGCAGCCGGCTCGCGCGCCACCGCGTCAGCACCTCGTTGATCTCGTCAACGACGAAGAAGCGCGCAGAGTCGCGGTCGTAGCCGTCGGCGAGCAGCGCGTCGTAGGAGGTATGCTGGTGGCGGACATGCGCGACAGTCGCGAGCCACAGCGCGACCGAAGGCGGCAGAGCCTTCAGGTGCTTCTGGCCGGCCGCTTCGCGGATCGCCTCCGCATCCGCCCATGGCGCGAGCGGGATCAAGAGGGTGAGGCCCTTGGCGATCTCCTTCTGGCGTTGCGTTCCGGCCATCAGGTGCCGGCCTGCCGCGTCGCGTCGGGCACCGAATCGGTCGAGGCAAAATAGGGCTTGATGTCGATCAGCGGCGTGCCGTCGAGGAGGTCTATCGCCTCCAGCTCGACCGTTCCGGCCTGCTCATTTACGGCGAGCAGCCGCACGACATGGACGCCGACCGGATTGGGCCTGACCGGCGAGCGCAGCGCGAAGGTGCCCTTGGCGGCCTCGGCGTGGCGCGGCTTCTGCACGATCAGGTCGCGGGGCGAGCGGTTGAACCAGGAGAGCAGGATGGCGTGGCTGCACTGGCCAAGGCCGCGCAGGCCGTCGCGATAGGCCGGATCGAGCGTGATCCGGGCACCGCCGCCTTTCTCGCGCGCCTCGCGCATGTTCTTCGGGCACTGCGATCGCTCGGTCCAGGGCGAGGAGACGCGGCCGATGAAGACGAGCCCTGCATCGGGCGTCAGGCTCGTAGGATCGACCTCAAGGCGCACTTCGCCTTCGCGCACCTCGAATTCCGGCCGGTCGTTGAATGGAAGCGCCATTTTCTTTCCCGTGTGCGACATTCCGCTTGCGTCCCCGCCGCTCCTCACATAAACATATCTTTATGTCTCTTCGAGGTCGAACGTGGCGCAGCCGAAAGTCAATCTGAACCGGATGGTCGATACGCTCAAGGCGGCGGGAGAATCCAGCCGTTTCCGTATCCTCGTGCTGCTGTCGCGCGGCGACCTTACAGTTTCCGACCTGACCTCGATCCTTAACCAGTCGCAGCCGCGCGTCTCGCGGCACCTGAAGCTGCTTCTCGAAGCCGGGCTGATCGGCCGCTACCAGGAGGGTTCCTGGGCCTTCTTCCGCCTGTCCGACAACGATGCCGCGCGCGAGTTCGTGCTCGGCCTGGTCGGACGCGTCGACGCGGCCGATCCGCAGGTGCTGCGCGACATGGAGCGGCTGGAGGCCGTCAAGCGCAAGAACCGCGAGCGGGCGGCAGAGTATTTCAGCGCCAATGCAGCGCAGTGGGACCAGTTGCGGGCCCTGCATGTGCCGGACCACGCGGTCGAGGCGGCGCTGCTGAAGCTCGCCGGCGGGACGCCGTTCAACGCCATGCTCGACCTCGGGACGGGCACCGGTCGCCTGCTGGAGATTTTCGCGCCCTGGTGCACCGGCGCGCCGTCGGCATCGACATGTCGCGCGAGATGCTGTCCGTCGCGCGCGCCAACCTCGACAAGGCCGGCGTCGCGCACGCCCAGGTGCGGCAGGGCGATGTCTATGCGCCGCCGGTCGACCGTGACGCCTTCGACCTCGTGACGATCCACCAGGTGCTGCATTATCTCGACAATCCCGGCTTCGCCGTCGCAGAGGCGGCCAGGACGCTGCGTCCCGGCGGGCGGCTGGCGATCGTCGATTTCGCGCCGCACGACTTCGAGTTCCTGCGCGAGGAGCAGGCGCACGCGCGCCTCGGCTTCTCCGACCGGCAGATTGCCGAGTGGATGAAAGAGGCCGGCCTCGAGCAGGAGGAAACGGTGGCCTTCGCTCCGTCGGTGGAGGGCGGGCTCACCGTGAAGCTCTGGTCCGGCCGCGATCGCCGGATCCTGCTTGCCCATCCTACCCACGAACGACGCCTCGCCACGGAGACCGCGTAATGTCCCAGTTCCGGCTTTCCCGACGTCCCGACATCGGCGACAAGGTCCGCGTCTCGTTCGAATTCTTCCCGCCCAAGTCCGACGACATGGAAGCTCGGCTGTGGGAGACGGTGAAGCGGCTCGAGCCGCTGCGGCCGAGCTTCGTCTCCGTCACATACGGCGCCGGCGGCTCGACGCGGGAGCGGACCGCGCGCACGGTACGCCGCATCCTGAACGAGACCTCTCTTTCGCCCGCGGCGCATCTTACCTGCGTCGATGCGAGCCGCGAACAGTCCGATGCGGTGATTTCCGATTTTCTCTCGATGGGCGTGAAGCGTTTCGTTGCGCTGCGCGGCGATCCGGCCGAGGGCGTCGGCTCGCGCTACCGGCCGCATCCGCACGGCTATTCGAACGGCGCCGAACTGGTCGCCGCCCTGGCCGCCCAGGGCGCGCAGGACATTTCCGTGTCCGCCTATCCCGAGAAGCATCCTGAAAGCCCGGATTTCGCGACCGACATCGAGATGCTGAAGCGCAAGGTGGACAATGGCGCGACCCGCGCCATCACCCAGTTCTTCTTCGACAACGACGTCTACGAGCGGTATGTCGAGCGGGCGCGGCGAGCGGGCATCTATATCCCGATCGTGCCGGGCATCCTTCCCGTGCACAGCTTCACCGCAGTCGCGAACTTCGCGAGCCGCTGCGGTGCGCATGTGCCGGCCTGGCTCGCGGAGCGGTTCGACGGACTGCAGGGCGACCCGCAGACGCATGCGCTGGTGGCAGCGGCGGTCGCGGCCGAGCAGGTGCTCGATCTGGTCGAGCGTGGCGTGGGCGACTTCCATTTCTACACGATGAACCGAGCCGACCTTGCCTTCGCGATCTGCCACATGATCGGCATTCGCGCGACGGAGGAAGCGCCCATGGTCAGCGCGTCGGCTGCCTGACCGCCTGTCGCAGGCAATGAAAAAGGCCGGGTTGACCCGGCCTTTTTGCATCTGTCGTCTCAGGTTGGAGGAATGCCCCCGGGGTCCCTCATCTGCCTATGGCAGCACTCCCAGGATCATGGCGCCGATAAAGGCGAACGCAGCACAAATCACAATCGTATTGATCGGCCGTGTCAGTCCCATAGGTGTACCTCCTCTGCGGACTATGCCAGAAGTGTATGCGTATCTGAGCCAGTGACAAGGGGTTTTGTTGCTGCGCCGCAACAGGCTGTGCAAAAACGGTGCCTTCGAACGGCTCAAACCTAGGAAAACGCTTCCGCTTTCGTCGATGCCTTCAGTTCGACATTTTTTCGCCGGGTGGCGTCCGGGCGCCCAATTCAGGCCGGTGTGGCCGCCTTGCGACGCGAAAACAGCCGCCCGTCGATGGTGACGAGGCCAAGCCCGATCAGGGCCATGCCAGCCAGTTCGAACAATTCCAGCCGTTCGCCGAGGAAGATCGCGCCGAGGAGCACTGCGCTGACCGGCGTGATCATGGTCACCAGCGAGGTGTTCGACTGGCCCGCCGTCCGGATCAGCTCGAAGAAGATCAGATAGGCGAAGGCGGTCGCGACCAGTGCGAGCGCGAGCGTAGCCGTCCATGCACCGGCGCCGGCATGCAGGAAGCCATCGAGCCCGTCCGAATAGAGCGCGATCGGGATCATCATCACCGTCGAGGCCGTCAGCTGGCCGGTCGCGACCAGGATCGGCGGCAAGGCGGCGAAGCGGCGGGATACGATGAACGAGAAGGCGTAGGACAGCGCGGTGCCGATCAGGGCGAGCTTCGCCCAGACCGGGCCGCCGATGCCGGCCGCGAGTCCCGGGCCGATCATCACGGCGGTGCCGGCAATACCGATCACGACGCCCACTAGTTTGTTCAGGCCGGGCTTCTCCATGCGGAAGACGAGACCGACCAGGATCAGCGTCCAGAACGGCGTTGTCGCATTCAACACCGAGGCGAGGCCGGCACCGATCGCCGTCTGGCCGATGAACATCAGCGAGAACGGCACGACATTGTTGAGTAGCGCAAGCAGCACAAACCAGCCCGCATAGGGGAGGGCGAGCGCGAAGGAGGGGCCGCGGGCCAGCAGATAGAGGTGAAGCGCCGTCGCTGCGATCGCCACGCGGAGCAGAACGAGCGTCAGCGGCGGGATTTCCTTGACGGCGATGGAGACGCTGAAAAAGGAGCCGCCCCAGATGATGCCGAGAAGGAAGAGTAGGGCCCACATGCGGGCTGTCATTGAGGGGTTCTGCGGTGCGGCAGGCGAGGCAAGACTCATGCGGATATCCAAGATGGGCAGGCATCGATAGTCCGGTTCCACGACCTTCGCCACCCGTTTCCGGAACCTTCGGACCGGGCACCGCTTTCGCCTGCCACGCGCCGCTGATAGCTTCGCGCGAAAACGGGGACCGCCGATGCAGAGATTCGAGACCGCCAAGGCCGCCGCGCTGGAACTGCGTCCGGATGAGCCGGTCTACTGCTTCCATCCGGACGTGCTGAAGACCGATGCGCGCGACTTCATGGCGATGTTCCCGGGCAAGACCGCCTATGCGGTCAAGACGAACGGCGAACCGATCGTCCTCAAGACGCTGGCCGAAGCCGGCGTGAAGGCGTTCGACGTCGCCTCGCCGGGCGAGTTCGCCGCCGTGCGCGCCGTCGCGCCCGAGGCGGAGATGCTCTACATGCACCCGGTCAAGGCGCAGTCGGACATCCGGCTGGCGCTGGAGACCTATGGCATCCGCGTGATCGCGGTCGACCACGAGGACGAGATCGTCAAGCTGACGCGCATCGTGCGCGCGCTCGATATCGACCCGGGCTCTGTCGAGGTTTATGTCCGCATCCAGACCAAGGGACATGCGGCCTACGAGCTGTCGAAGAAATTCGGCGCGGGGCCAGCACAGGCGGTAGAGTTGCTGCAGCGACTGGCGCGCACCGGATACAAGGTCGGCATCTGCTTCCATGTCGGCAGCCAGATCGAGGACCCTGACACCTACGACCGGGCGCTGAAGACCGCCGACTGGGTGCGCAACCGCGCCGGCGTCGAGTTGTGCGGGCTCGACGTCGGCGGCGGCTTTCCGGCCGAATACGGCCACGATCCGAACCGCAAGGCGCCCAGCATGCCGTCGCTGTCGCAACTGATGTCGCGCTTCCGCGGCGACTTGCGCGAATGGGGGTTCGGCGACACGCCGCTGGTGGCCGAGCCCGGGCGCGTGATCGTCGCCCGCGCGTTCTCGCTGATCGTCCGCGTGCTGTTGAGGAAGGGCCGGCGGCTCTATATCAACGACGGCATCTGGGCGTCGCTGTCGGATTCGTGGACCGGCAAGATCACGCTGCCCGCCCGCTTCATCCCCGATCCCGCGATCCGCAGCCGCAACGGCGACGTGTCGAACATCGTGCCGTTCAAGGTCTGCGGGGCGACCTGCGATTCCGTCGACATCCTGTCGCGTCCGTTCTGGCTGCCGGAGACCGTCGACACCGGCGACTGGATCGAGATCGGCCACATCGGCGCCTATTCTCTGTCGCTGCGCACCCGCTTCAACGGCTTTTATCCCGACACCTTTGTCGAGGTCGCGACGCCGTTCCACGAGGGCGGCAAGCCGGAAGGTTTTGCCAGCCTTGAGACGATGGCTGCGAGCTGACAACAGGATAAAACGGGTGTCCGGAATGTCTTGTTTCCGACATTCCGGAATGACAATCTATCCGCCGACTCTAAGCGGGAACATTTTTCTCCATACATTGTAGCGGTGCGGTCGCTCGTGCCGTGAGGCCTCTTTCTGCACGTGATAGAACCCCGGTCGTATTCCATTGGGAGTCCCGTCATGCGCCTCGTATTCGCCACCGTCGCACTCGCCCTGTTGGGCGCTGCCGCGCCCGCCCTTGCCCAGGAGGCGATCACGCCTCTCGTTGACGCCGCCTGGGTCAAGGAACATTCGGGCAAGGACAACGTCGTCATCATCGACATCCGCGACAAGGTCGCGGAGACGGAGCTCGGCGACAAGCCATATCTGGCGAACGCGGTCGTCGCTCCCTACGCCACGGCCGGCTGGCGCACCGAGGTGCAGGGCATCCCCGGCATGCTGCCGCCGGTCGAGAACCTCGCCAAGCTGATCGGCGATCTCGGCATTGACAATGACGACCATGTGGTGATCGTGCCGTGGGGCACCGATTCGACCGAGTTCGGCGGCGCGACCCGCGTCTACTGGACGTTCAAATATCTCGGCCATGAAGAGGTCTCGATCCTCGACGGCGGCTGGCGCCAGTATGACGCCGCCGGCGGCGAGCGCGTGGCGGAAGCCGCGAAGCCCGAGGCCGCCACGTTCACCGTGTCGTTGAACGACAAGATCCGCGCCACCACCGCCGATGTGGAGGCCGCCCTCAAGGCCGGCACCAAGCTGATCGACGGCCGCCCGACCGAGCAGTACGAGGGAAAGTCGAAGAGCCCGATCGTGCGCGCCGAAGGCACGCTGCCAGGCGCCGTGAACATCAAGCACAGCGACTTCTACAGCGCCGAGAACGCGGAATATGCGACGCCTGAGACGATCAAGGCGTTGTCGGAAGCGGTTGGCCTGGCCAAGGACCAGGAGAACATCGTGTTTTGCAACACCGGCCACTGGGCCTCGGTGGCGTGGTTCGGCCTGAGCGAGATCCTCGGTAACAAGAACACCCGCATGTATGACGGCTCTATGGCCGAGTGGGCCTCGGACCCGGCGCGTCCGCTTGAGGACAAGACCGGCTCCTGAGCGACTTGCCCGCACTTCATTCCCGACGATAAGGAAAGGATGTCCGGAGCGATCCGGGCATCCTTCGTTTGACGTGGATTGTATCGCATGACCGACATCGCGGCCGCGCCGCCCAAGTATCTTCCGCCCGTCACGATCGACGGCGCGCCGGCCAAAGTGGCGGGGGCCGCCTTCGTCGTCGGCTTCCTCGCCATCGCCTGGCTGGTCGACCTGCGACAGGCCGCGCTGTTCCTCGTTGGCGGGGGCCTGGGCGTGGCGCTGTATCACGGGTCGTTCGGCTTCACCGGCGGCTGGCGCCGCTTCGTCGTCGAGGGCCGGGGCAGGGCGATCCGTGCGCAGATGCTGATGATCGCAGTGACCACCGTGGCGATGATCCCGCTCCTGTCGGCCGGCAGCCTCGGCGGGCAGCCGCTGGTCGGCGCGCTGGCGCCGGTCGGCGTCTCGGTGCTGGTGGGAGCGGCGATCTTCGGCCTCGGCATGCAACTCGGCGGTGGTTGCGGCTCGGGCACGCTGTTTACGGTGGGCGGCGGGTCGGCGCGGATGCTGGTCACGCTTGCCTTCTTCGTCATCGGCGCCGTGATCGGCACCGCGCACCTGCCGTGGTGGCTGGAACTGCCGTCCTGGCCTGCGATCAGCCTCGGCCAAACCTTCGGTGTCGCGACGGCGGTGCTGATGACGCTGGTGGGACTCGGCCTTGTCGCGCTGGTCTCGGCGCTGGTCGAGCGGCGCATGCATGGCGACATCGAGCGCGAGCCTGCGCCGAAGCGGCCTGGCTGGACGTGGCTGGTGCACGGCCCGTGGCCGCTGGTCGGCGCCGGTCTCGCACTGGCGATCCTCAATATCGTGACGCTGCTGCTCGCCGGCCATCCCTGGTCGGTGACGTTCGGCTTCGGCCTGTGGGGCGCCAAGATCGCGCAGGGCATCGGCATACCGGTCGAGACCTGGGCGTTCTGGAACTGGCCCGGGCCGCAGAAGGCGTTGAATTCCAGCGTGCTGGACGACGTCACCTCGGTGATGGATTTCGGCATCATCCTTGGTGCCGGCCTTGCCGCAAGCCTTGCCGGAAGCTTCGCACCGCAGGCCAAGCTGCCAATTGGCTCGCTGATGGCGGCGATCATCGGCGGCTTGCTGATGGGCTATGGCGCTCGGCTCTCCTTCGGCTGCAACATCGGCGCGCTGTTCAGCGGCATCGCCTCGGGCAGCGTGCATGGCTGGGTGTGGTTCGCGGCCGCCTTCGGCGGATCTCTGGTGGGCGTGTGGCTGCGCCCCGCCTTCGGCCTCGACGGGTTCCGCAAATGAGCGGGCGCAACACGATCCTGTTCGGCGCGGCACTCGCAGCAGCGACCGCTGCGGTGGCGGTCGATCACTATAACCATCCGGTCCAGCGCGCTGCCGTTCCCGCTGCCGCGAGTTCGGGCGCGGCTCCCTGTGCTGCCGGCGCACCGTGCGCCGCCGCCGCACCGTCCGCGCCGGCTGCAGCTCCTGCAGCAGCGCCCTGTGCGGCGGGCGCGCCATGTTCCGCCGCCCAGCCGGCAAAGCTCGCACCGCCGCCGCCACCGGCCAAGAAGCTCGCTCCACCTCCGCCGCCGGCGAAGAAACTGCCGCCTCCGCCGCCGCCGGGCGTCCAGCCGCCGGGAACATCCGGATGAGTGCCGAGGCGCGGGACCGGGCGCTGGCCGAGATCGCCTTCTGCGAGGGGGTGCTCGCCAAGGCGGGCCTGAACGTCCTGTCGGAAACGTTCCGCGAGGTCGACGGCATCACGGCATGGGAGCACTATCCGCCGGGCGACGTGTTCGATCCCGCGACGGGGTCGCAGTGGTTCTATCATTGCCATCCCGCCGAGGAGGGCGCCGCTGAGCACGGCCACTTCCATTGTTTTGTGCGCCCTGATGGCGTTGGCGGTCCGATCCATCATCTCGCGGCGATCGGCGTGGATGCCTACGGAAGGCCACTGCGGATCTTTACCGTCAACCAGTGGGTGGTCGGCGACGACTGGCTGGACGCGGAACCCACGATCGCGCTGCTGTCGCGCTTCGACGTGCAGATGCCGAGGCCGTCTTATCTCGTCAACCACTGGCTGACCGCGATGTTCGTTGCGCACGAGGAGCGGATCGCGGACCTGATCCATGCGCGGGATGCGGCGATCTCGGGCCATCGGCCCCAGGATGACACGCCTGCCCGCCAGGACCACGCGCTGGAAGTGACGTCGGAGTTTGTCTTTCAGCCTGCGGCGGCCTGACGCCTCAATCCCGCCGCACGGCGATCTATCCTGCACCCGCCTGTCTGGTCGCCGCAGCGCGGCCGCAAACCCCTGGAGTGCCCATGCGCCTGGCCCTTGCCGTCCTGCTCGCCTTCGCCGCGTCGCCCGCACTTCCGCCACCTGTTCGCCGATCTCCAGCAGCGCGCGAATCCTCGCGTCGCCGGACTATGAGGACATCCATCCCGACTGGAGCGACGGCAGCCGGATCGGGCTTTCCTGGTCGCTCGATCTTATCGGCGAGGAGCAGGGGGAGGACGGCGACTATTACCTGATCGGCGACCTGATCGATCCGAGCGGCGACGTCGTCACCGAAAGCGTGTTCGTGTCCGAGATGGAATGGGAATGCGACGCCGACTGAGGCTCAGCCGAGCAGCGCCAGCCAGACCAGCACCAGAAGGCTGGTCAGCGCGCCGTTGAGACCCATGGCGATGCCGGCGAAAGTGCCGGCGATCTCCGACACCTGGAAGGCGCGCGCCGTGCCGATGCCGTGCGAGGCCACGCCGACGGCGAAGCCGCGCGCGGCGTAGTTCGTGATCTTCAGCGCGTTCATCAAGGGTGTCACGACGACGGCGCCGATGATGCCGGTCATCACGACGAGCACGGCGGTCAGCGCCGGAATGCCGCCGAGGCTCTTCGACAGTTCCATCGCGATCGGCGCTGTCGTCGATTTCGGTGCGAGCGAGGCGAGCACGTCGGCCGGCGCGCCCAACGTCCAGGCTATGGCGACCGCGCTTACGGCCGCCGTCACCGAACCGGCGAGGAGTGCCGCGGCCATCGGCAGCAATGCACGGCGGACCATGGCGAGGTTGCGCCAGAGCGGGATCGCAAGCGCCACCGTCGCCGGGCCGAGCAGGAAATGCACGAACTGCGCGCCCTCGAAGTAGGTGGCGTAGTCGGTTCCGGTGGCGATCAGGAGTACGGCGAGGATCGCCGCCGCGATCACGACCGGATTGGCGATCGGACGCCTGCCGAGGCGCGCCGCAATCCAGTCGGCCGCGACATAGGCCGCGAGCGTCGCCGTCAGCCAGGTCAGCGGCGAGGCGGAAAGATAGACCCAGATCGAGACGATGTCTGGCCTCATTCCGCATCCTTCCCCTGCAGCCGGGCGACGAGGAGGAAGACGCCGACCGTGACCAGCAGCGTCAGCACGGTCGACGCGATCAGGGCGACGGCGAGCGTGAGGCCGAAATCGCGCAGCACCGGGCCGTATTGCACGATGCCGACCGCCGCCGGCACGAAGAGCAGCGACAGGTTGCGCAGGATCGCGCCCGATGCTGCGTCCAGCCCGTCGTCCGGTCCCTTGCGCCAGACGAGGAGGACGAACATCAGCGCCATGCCCACGACCGGGCCGGGAAAGGCGATTGCCGGATAGACCGAGCGGGCGACCAGAACGATCGTCTCGCCGGCCAGCTGGCACACAAGCAGCGCGAGGATCGCGCGGGGAAGGTTGAGCGGCGCGGCGGGAGGAGGAGAGGGATCGCCGCCGGCGGTCATCGCGCCGTTCTCAGAGAATGACGAGGAGCTGCTGCGTCGGCCAGCCGTCGGCGGGCAGGCCGAGCTCGGCCTGGACCTTCTGCAGCGCGGTGCGCGTGCCAGTGCCCAGCACGCCGTCGATCTTGCCGACGTCGTGGCCGCGCGCGGCAAGCTTCTCCTGCAAGTGCTTCATCTCCTCGATGGTCAGCGCCCGGTCCGGATTGCGCTTGTCGTAGGCGGGTTCGCCGGCGAAGCGGGCGGCGAGATGGCCGGCCGTCAGCGTGTAGACGAAGGACTGGTTCCATTCGAGATAGACGTCGAAGTTCGGATAGATCAGGAAGGCCGGACCCTTCCGCCCCATCGGCAGGACGAGGCTCGACGGCTGGGCGTCGGCCGGCAGCGGCGAGCCATCGCGGGCGGTGACGCCGGCCGCGGCCCAGTGCGAGCGCGGATGCTGGTTCTCGCGGCCGCTGTCGGCCCAGTCCATCTCGGCTGGGACGCGCACTTCCTGCATCCAGGGCTCGCCCGCGCGCCAGCCCATCGACTTGAGGAAGTTGGCCGTGGTCATGATCACGTCGGCGGGGTCGTTGCGCAGGTCGACGAGCCCGTCGCCGTCGCCGTCGCGGCCCTTCTCGAGGTAGTCGGAGGGCAGGATCTGCGTTTGGCCGAGCTCGCCGGCCCAGGCGCCCTGCACGTCGGCCGGCAGCACGCCGCGGTCGATCAGGGTCAAGAGCGGCACGATCTGCGGGCGGAAGAGTTCGGGCCGGCGGCAGTCATGCGCAAGTGTCGCGAGTGCGCTCAGCGTGTGGAAGTCGCCCTGCACGGCGCCGAAATCCGTCTCCAGCGCCCAGAAGGCGGCGATGACCGGGCCGGGCACGCCGTATTCGGCCTCGGCGCGGGCGAAGACATCGGCATATTTCTTCAGGTTCGCGGCACCCTGTTTCAGGCGGTAGCCCGAGACCATGCGGCTGGAGAACTCGATGAAATTCTGAGCGAACACTCCCTGCGCGCGGTCGCGTGAGAGGACTCTCGTGTCCATCTGCACTCCGGCAAGGGCCTCGAGCCCGCGTTCGCCGACGCCCGCCGTTTGCGCTTCCGCGCGCATCCCGTCCAGCCAGGCGTTGAAGTCGCCGCCGCAGGTCTGGGCGAAGGCGGGGCCGGCAAGCAGCGTAAGGGCCGTGGCAGCCGCGAGGGCGTGTCTCATCATGGG
This sequence comes from Mesorhizobium sp. J428, assembly GCF_024699925.1. NCBI lineage: Bacteria > Pseudomonadati > Pseudomonadota > Alphaproteobacteria > Hyphomicrobiales > Phyllobacteriaceae > Mesorhizobium > Mesorhizobium sp. J428. The sequence goes on along the minus strand of NZ_JAJOMX010000001.1, from coordinate 122,909 downwards.
TCGTCTCCGGGTTGCTGCGTGCGTGACAGCATGCGGTCCGGGCATAAATGCGGCATGGCCGCCAATCAATGCGCATTCTCCTGGAGCCATTTGCGCCAGGACGAAGCAGAACCGTTGAAGACGTTGATGTCGGCGTCTCCCGGGATGCCGGGTACGGTGCCCGTGCCGGTATACTGCCAGAAGACGAAGGGGTGGTCGCCGTATTTCTCGGTCGGATGGCCGGCGGTGGAGCGCAGCCAGAATGGATAGCCGCGGAAGGCCGACAGGCCGTTGCGGTCAAAGAAGGCGGGGTCGGTGTAGATGATCGGCCGCTTGCCGTAGTGCTTCTGCACCATGTCGAGGAAGACGCGCATCTCCGCGCGCACCGTCTCGGGCGGCGGCCGCAGCCGGCAGGTGGGCGAGAGGTGGTTCCACTCCATGTCGAGCACCGGAGGCAGCGCGCCGCGCTCCTTCGGCACGTTGCGGATGAACCATTCGGCCTGTTCGGAGGCCGGGCGGCAGAAATAGAAGAAATGATAGGCGCCGCGGGGCACGCCGGCCGCGCGCGCATTCGCCCAGTGCTCCTGGAACTTGTCGTCGACGCGGTCGCCGCCCTCGGTCGCCTTCACGAAGGCGAAGGAGATGCCCTTTCCCTTGGCGGAGTGCCAGTCGACCTTGTTCTGGTATTTGGAGACGTCCGTGCCGTGGACCGCGTAGTCCCAGGGCTTGCGCGCCTGCCAGTCATGTGGGTCGCGGTCGCCGAAGCGCGGGCCGGACACGACCGGCGTGTCCGCTGAACCGGGCGCAAGATCCTGCAGTCCGCCGCCCGAGCAGGCAGCGAGCGTTGCAATGACGAAGAGGGCCGCGAGACGGCGCATGGATACTCCGAGGCGAGGCAGCCGCGGATCGGCCGCAGCGGCCAACACAATGGATAGCCGGGATTGTGCGAAACTGGCCGGAAGGACTTCGGCCGATTGGCCCGATCCGCACGCCATTGATTTTTCCCCGTGCCGCGCCCAAGACTTGCCGCCACGGATCGGGCGCGAGTTCGGCAAATCCAAGGCAGGGGGCGGGATATGAGGCTGATCGGCAAGCTGCTCAAATGGCTGGCGATCCTGGCGGCGGTGATCGTGGTGGTCTTTGCCGGCTGGCTCTACGTTGCGCCTCCCGCGCTGATCCAGGTGGCGGCGGGCTATTCCGCCAAGATCGTCTGCTCCAACGTCTTCATCGCCGACCGCGACCAGCACGAGGTGCTGAAGGTCGACGTGCAGGCGCCTGGCCATCCGATTCTCGGCCTCATCGCGATGAATGTCGATCGCGAGGCCAAGAGCGCACATGCGAGCCTTCTCGGCATGTTCGGCGGCGGACTTGCCGTGGCGCGCGAAGGTGCCGGCTGTGCCTCGGTGCCGGATGGCGACGAGGCCGCGGCGAAGCTGGCGCCCGTGCCGGCCGCGGCGGGCGAGGCCTCGCAGGCGCTGTGGCCGGAAGGCGAGACGGTCGAGCCGTCGCAGGATCCTGCCGTCACGGCGATCCTCGACGATCCCGGCATGATGGGGCCGGGCTTGCGCGCCGTAGTTGTAGTCAAGAACGGACGGATTGTCGGTGAGCGCTATGGCGAGGGCTTCTCGGAGACCACGCCTCTGCTCGGCTGGTCGATGACCAAGACGGTGACGGCGGCCATTATCGGCACGCTGGTGCGCGAGGGAAAACTGAGCCTCGACGACACCGGCCTGTTCGAGGCCTGGAAGGCTGACGGCCGCGGCGCGATCAAGCTGCGCGACCTGATGTCGATGTCGAGCGGGCTGGAGTTCAATGAGGACTATGGCGACGTGACCGACGTCACGCGCATGCTTTATCTCGAGCCGGACATGGCCGCCTTCGCCGCCGCCAAGCCGCTGGCGCACGAGGTCGGCAAGGTATTCTCCTATTCCAGCGGCACCACGGTGATGCTGTCGCGCATCTGGCAGAACGCGGCCGGCGCCGATGCGCTCGCCTGGCCGCGGCGCGAGCTGTTCGATCCGATCGGCATGCGCAGCGCCGTGCTGGAGGCCGATGCGCGCGGCACTTTTGTCGGCTCGTCCTACCTCTACGCCACCGCGCGCGACTGGGCCCGCTTCGGCCAGTTACTGCTGCAGGACGGGCTGTGGAACGGCGAGGCGGTCCTGCCGGCCGGTTACGCCGCGATGATGCGCGCGCCGTCGAGCGCTGCGCCGGCGGAATACACCCAGGGCCAGATGTGGCTGAACGGTCCCTCGGCCGGAACGCCGGACGGCCAGGACCCCGATGCCGGTTTCGACCTGCCGGCCGATACCGTCTGGGCGCTCGGCCATGACGGACAGTCGATGGCAATCGTGCCGTCGAAACAACTCGTCGTCGTGCGGCTGGGGCTCACGCCCTCGAAGCTCGGCTATAAGTCGCAGGCGATTTTGGCAGCGCTGGTCAAGGCTTTGCCTTAGGCATACGGTCAGCGGGGTAGGCCCACGATCGCATGCACTGCATAGCCGCGGAATAGCGATTCATATTCGAGGCTTGCGCCGGTTTGCCGCGAGATCGATTCAAGCACTTCGCGCAGGTCGTCGCGCGGGGCGACGTGGAATCTGGCGAGCCACGCGCGAAGTGCGGCGCGGAACCATCCCGGCAGGCGTTCCTGCCGGCCGAAGTCGACGATATGCAGCGAACCGCCCGGCGCGAGGACCCGCATCGCCTGGCTGACGCAGCGCTTCCAGTCGGGGATCATCGACAGCGAATAGGAGATATAGACGCGGTCGAAGGCGGCGCGGCCGAACAGCGCCTGCGGATCGAAGTCCGTCGCGTCCGCCTCGGCGAGGCGCACCTTGTCGCCGAGGCCGGCGCGGGTAAGCGAGGCCTGCGCCGTCTCAAGCATCTGCGCCGAAATGTCGAGGCCGAAGAGCTGCGCCTGGCGGTGCCGGCGCGTGGCGAGCGCGAGATTGCGGCCGGTGCCGCAGCCAAGCTCCAGCACCGTGGTGCCTGGCCCGGCGTCGAGCCGATCGATCATTCTGTCGCGGCCGAGCAGGTAGTATTTGCGGGTCAGGTCGTAGACGTGCCGCTGCCAGCGATAGACGTCGTCCATCAGCGCGGCGTGGGTCTCGGTCACGGCCATGTCAGCGTTTCGCATAGAGGTGGAAGCCGCCATAGATCGCCGAGCGGTCGCGTGCGGAAAGCTCGCGCGACTGCTCTTCGCGATAGTCCCACTGGTCGAGAATCGCGGACGAGACGCGGCCCGGCAGCAGCGTCGGCGCGGCCGCCGTGCGGAAGATGACGCGGGCGCCGGGTGCCGCGGTCCGGGTGATCTCGCTCCACAGCGCATTGAGCTGGGCATCCGTCATCCAGTCCTGCGCGTCGAGCAGGATGTAGCGGTCGACGCTGGCGGCCGGCTTGCCGGCGAGCAGGTCGATATAGTTGGCGTGGTGGACCGTGACGCGTTCGGTATTGGCGCGGATCGCCGCGAAATGGCGCGGCTCGAGATAGCGGGGCAGGGCAGCCTCGCCCTGCGCCGGATAGCGGCGGGCGAAGGCCTGCCAGGCGAAGTAGTTGTCGGCGAGCGGGAAGTGGCAGGCGAGCTTCTCCAGCCGGTCGCGCAGCACGCCGGCCATGCCGTCTTTGCCCGCCGTCACCAGTGCGTCGTACTTGCGCCGGCGGAATGCCGAGGCCGAACAGCGAGGCCTTTCGCGCCGTTGCCATGCGGATCAGCCGCCGGTCGAACAGCGGCGCGAGCTGCTCGCGGAAGAAGCGTTTCTGGTCGGCAACCGTCTTGGCCTGCATCAGGCCGGCCGGGTCGACGCCGTGCAGCTTCGCCGCGCGATGGCCGAGTGCGATACAGAAGCCGAGCAGGCCGGTGCGGTAGAAGTTGCGGTCGAACACCGAGATGCGGCGGCGGCCGAGCAGATCGCGCTTCTCCCAGTAGGCGCGGCTCGCGGCGTCCAGATGCGGCGCGACGAAGCGGTCGTAGGCGAGCGCGTTGTGGTCCGCGCCCGAGGCGCCGAAGAAGCGGGCGAAATCCTGCTGGCCGGGCAGATGCCGGGCGGCGGCGAGCTTCAGCCGGTTCAGCGCGACATGGGCGGCATTGAGGTCGACCACGTCGATGCGCGCCGGCGAGGCGGTGAGATAGGCGAGCATGTTGCAGCCGCCCGAGGCGATCGTGACGACGCGATGGCCGGCACCGAGCTCCATCGCCTCCATGTCGATCTCGGGATCCTCCCAGATCTGCGGATAGACCAGGCCGGAGAAGAGCAGCGCGAACAGGCGCTCCGACAGGCCGTCCTTGCTGAGTGCCTTGTGCTGGTAGACGGCGCGGCCGACATGGCGCCGCGTGGCGATGCCGGAACCTGCGGAAATGTCGGTCATGGCGCGAATCCCTGCTGAGCGGTGATCCCGTGCCTATGAAGGTCTGATGACGCGCGGTTGACGCCTCGATGACGCGACGATGACGGCGTTGTCGAAAACCGCTTGACGATAGGCGATCTTCTATATAACAAGTTGTTTATATAAAGGAGACGTAATGGATGAGGGATCTCGATGCGGGGTTTGCGGCACTCGCCGACCCGACCCGGCGGGCGATCCTCGCCCGGCTGGCGAGCGGGGAGGTGACGGTGATGGAACTGGCGAAGCCCTTCGCGATGAGCCAGCCGGCGATCTCGCGGCACATCAAGGTGCTGGAGGAGGCCGGCCTGGTGATGCGCCGGGCGGAGGGCACGAAGCGGCACTGCCGCATCGCGCCCGAGGCGATCGATGAACTCGATCGCTGGCTGATCGGGCTGCGCGACACGCTTTCGAGGAACTACGCGCGGCTCGACGCGCTTCTGGCAACGATGGATGACGGAAAGGGAGAGAGATGAGCAGACTGAGTTTAAAGATCGAGGGCGACACCCATGTCGTCGTCACCCGCCGCTTCGCAGCCGCGCCGAAGGCCGTGTTCCGGGCACACACCGAGGCAGAGTTGATGCAGAAATGGATGCTCGGGCCGGAGGGCTGGACCATGCCGGTCTGCATCAGCGAGCCGAAGCCTGGCGGGAGGATCCGCTGCGAGTGGAGCGACGGCAAGGGCGGCGGCTTTTACCTGACCGGCGAATACATCGCCGTCGAGCCCTACAGCCGCACCGTCCATGTCGAGCGGATGTTCCTGCCCGACCCGACCCCCGACAACCATGTAGAGACCGACTTCAAGGCCGACGGACAGGGCACCCTGCTCACCATGCGTATGACACTGCCCGATGCCGAAGCCCGAGCCGCGATGCTCGCCTCCGGCATGGAACACGGCATGGAGGCAAGCTATGCGCGGATGGAGGAGATGCTGGCGGGCGCCCCGGCGTAGGCGTCCGCCTTGCGTCCACGCAAGGTCTCGACCATCCTCCCGTTCTGACAGGAGGAACAAATGGTTCGACGCGACTTCGACCCCGCGACCGTCACGCCCGACGGTCGCCCGCCCGCCAAGGCGCGCCTGTTTGACGGCACGCAGGTCGGTCCGTATCGCGGTTCGGTGAACGGCGAGGCCCTCGGCGCGGCAGTGACCGTGTTGACCTATGGCAATGACGAACCGGGCCTCGGTCCGGTCCTTCACATCCACCCTTATGACGAGGTGTTCGTCATCACGCAGGGCCGGGCCCGCTTCTTCGTCGGCGACCAGGTGATCGACGCCGCGGCCGGCGATACGGTGCTCGGGCCCGCCGGCGTGCCGCACCGCTTCGTCAACCTCGGCCCGGGGCGGTTGCAGACGATCGATATCCACCACTCGCCGAGGTGGATCCAGACCAATCTGGAGTAGGGTCGGTCAAACTGATCCAAATCCCCCCGGCGTCGGCGTGGTGACGATGACGGCCTCGCCGGCTTCCAGCACCGTCTGGTCGCAGGCGCGCAGCGTTTCGATCCGGCCGTCGAGGCGCCGAACCTCTGTCTTGCCGACCTGGCCGTCGCCGCCGCCCGCCACGCCACGTGGGGGCGCGCCGCGGTGCGAGGAGAGGATCGCGCATTCCATCGTCTCCAGGAAGCGGATGGTGCGCCTGGTGCCGTCGCCGGCGTTCCAGTTGCCCTTGCCGCCGGACTCCTTGCGGATGTGGAAGTCCTCCAGCAGGACCGGGAAGCGCAGTTCGAGGATTTCCGGGTCGGTCAGACGAGAATTCGTCATATGCGTGTGCACGCCCGACGTGCCGTGGAAGCCCGTGCCGTCGTTGAAGCGGCCGGCCGGCGAGCCGGAGCAGATCGTCTCGTAATATTGATACGTCTCGTTGCCGTAGGTCAGGTTGTTCATCGTCCCTTGCGCATTGGCCAGCGCGCCCATGGCGCCGAACATCGCATTGGTGACGTGCTGCGAGGTCTCGACATTGCCGGCCACCACGGCGGCCGGGTAGGTCGGGCGCAGCATGCAGCCATCAGGGATGATGATGTTGATCGGCCGCAGGCACCCGGCATTCATCGGGATGTTGGCCTCGACCATGACGCGGAAGGCGTAAAGCACGGCCGCGCGCGCGACCGGCTCCGGTGCGTTGAAGTTGTTCTTCATCACCGGCGAGGTGCCGGTGAAGTCAACTGTCGCCTCGCGCTTGTCGCGGTCGACCGTGATCCTCACTTTGATCGTCTGGCCGGTGTCCGTCGGATAGTCGTAGGTCGACTCGTCCGGCAGCGACAGCAGCACGCGGCGCACGCTCTCGGCGGCATTGTCCTGCACATGGCCCATATAGGCCTCCACCACGTCGAGCCCGAAATGCTCGACCATCTTGCGCAGCTCCGCCACGCCCTTCTCGTTGGCGGCGATCTGGGCCTTCAGGTCGGCGATGTTCTGATGCGGATTGCGGGCCGGGTAAGGGTGGTCTGTCAGGAGGGTGTGCAGCTCCTTCTCGCGGAAGCGGCCGCGGTCGACGATGCGGAAATTGTCGAACAACGCGCCTTCCTCGTCCACGGTCGTGGCGAGCGGCGTCATGGAGCCGGGGGCTGTGCCGCCGACGTCGGCGTGGTGGCCGCGCGAGGCGGTAAAGAAGAGGATCTCCTCGCCGGCCGGGTCGAACACCGGCGTCACCACCGTGATGTCGGGCAGGTGCGTGCCGCCATTGTAGGGCGCGTTCAGCGCGAAGACGTCGCCCGGATGGATGTCGCCCTCGTTCAGCCGGATGATCGTCTCGACCGAGCGGTCCATCGAGCCGAGGTGCACCGGCATGTGGGGCGCGTTCGCCACCAGAGCGCCCGTGCGGTCGAACACGGCGCAGGAGAAGTCGAGCCGCTCCTTGATGTTCACCGAATAGGCGGTGTTCTGGAGCGTGACGCCCATCTGCTCGGCGATTGCCATGAACAGGTTGTTGAACACTTCCAGCATCACCGGATCGGCCTCGGTGCCGAGTGCGGCCTTGCGGCGCTTTTTGATCGTGCGCCGCAGGAGCACGTGGTCCTGCGCGGTGATCTCGGCCTGCCAGCCGGGCTCGATCACGATGGTCTGGTGGCTCTCGATCATCAGCGCCGGCCCGGCGACGCGGTTGCCGGGTTTCAGCTCGTCGCGGCGGAAGATGCCGGCGTCGCGCCATTCGCCTTCCGCGAAGACCGGCCGGGTGAGGCGGGCGGCGAGGGTCTCGTCCACGATCTCGCGCGCGGTCTCGTCCCGGCCGGCCACGCGGCCATCATGCCCCTGCAGGTCGATCGATTCCACGATCATCGGCTTGTTGTCGTAGACGAAGCCGAACTGCGCCTTGTGCGCCACCTCGAAGTCGGCGCGGGCCTTCTCGACCGAGCGCTCCGCGAAGTTGATCGGCAGCGCGGTGTCGGTGCCGTCGTAGCGGATCATTAGGACGGGCCGCCAAGCGATGGCGTCGTCCGGGACGCCCTGCGCCCGCAGTTCCTCGAACACCATCTCGCCGAGGCTCCCGATAAGCGCATCGATCTCCGCCACCGAGTCCTGCGTCAGTGGCTTGATCAGCGCCTGCTGGCGCGAGGCGAACACGGAGGCGAGGCCGATGCCGTAGGCTGACAGCAGGCCGGAGAATGGATGCACCAGCACTGCCTCCATGCCGAGCGCATCCGCGACAAGGCAGGCGTGCTGGCCACCCGCGCCGCCGAAGCAGTTGAGCAGATATTCGGTGACGTCGTAGCCGCGCTGGACCGAGATCTTCTTGATCGCGTTCGCCATGTTCTCGACCGCGATGGTGATGAAGCCCTCGGCCACCGCTTCCGGCGTGCGGCCGTCGCCGATTCTGGCGGCCAGGTCGGCGAACTTCGCCCGCACCACGTCCGTGTCGAGCGGTTCGTTCTGGTCCGGGCCGAAGATCGCCGGAAAGAAATCCGGCTGCAGCTTGCCGAGCATGACGTTGGCGTCGGTGACGGCGAGCGGGCCGCCGCGGCGATAGCAGGCAGGGCCGGGATTGGCGCCGGCCGAATCCGGGCCTGCCTGGAAGCGCCCGTCGGCATAGTGGAGGATCGAGCCGCCACCGGCTGCAACCGTATGGATGCGCATCATCGGCGCGCGCACCCTGACGCCCGCCACCTCGGTGTCGAAGGCGCGCTCATACTCGCCGTCGTAATGCGCGACGTCGGTCGAGGTGCCGCCCATGTCGAAGCCGATGACCCTGTCGAAGCCGGCGAGCCTGGCCGTCTCGACCATGCCGACCACACCGCCAGCCGGGCCGGACAACAGCGCGTCCTTGCCCTGGAACATGTCGGCGGCGGTCAGGCCGCCGGAGGACATCATGAACATGAGGCGAGGGGATTGTGGTTGGCCAATCTCCCCCTCAAGGAGGGAGATTGACGTCGTGCCAAGCTCCCCCGCCACCCTCTGCACGTAGCGCGACAGGATCGGCGACAGGTAGGCGTCGACGACGGCCGTATCGCCCCGGCCGACCAGCTTGATCAGCGGCGAGACCTTGTGGCTGACCGATATCTGGCTGAAGCCGATGTCGTGGCAGAGCGCCTCGGCGCGGCTTTCGTGGTTGGGATATTTCCACGCATGCATGAAGACGATGGCGACGGCGTCGATGCCGTCGGCTTTCGCGGCGGCGACCTCGTCGCGTACCGCATCGAGATCGAGCGCTGTTTCCAGTGTCCCGTCGACGCGCACCCGCTCGGGCACCTCGACGACGCGCTCGTAGAGCTGCTCGGGCAGGATGATCTGCTTGGCGAAGATGTCGGGCCTGGCCTGGTAGGCGATGCGCAGCGCGTCGCGGAAGCCCTTGGTGACGAGCAGGAGCACGCGGTCGCCCTTGCGCTCCAGAAGCGCGTTGGTGGCGACCGTCGTGCCCATCTTGACGTCGCCGATCAAGCCGGCGGGGATCGCTTCTCCGGGCTTCAGACCAAGCAGGTCGCGGATGCCCTGCACGGCGGCGTCGCGATAGGCCTCGGGGTTCTCGGACAGCAGCTTGCGCGGGTGCAGCGAGCCGTCGGGCGCCCGGCCGATGACGTCGGTGAACGTGCCGCCGCGGTCGATCCAGAAATCCCAGCTCTCCTGCATGGCGGTATTCTCCCTCGGTCACGCTTGCCATCGTCATATCGCGAGAATATGGTCATGTCATCGATATTTTATCGACATCTTATGAATGTGAGACTCGAATGACAGCAGGCAAGCAGACAATCGGTCCCGTTGTTTCGGCGGCGCATCTCGCGGATGGCGCGCTGCCGCCGCTCTCCGAGGTCGAATTTGCGCTGACCATCGTCTCCAACGCGTTCCAGCGCTGGATGGTCCGCGGCATGGCCGCTGCCGGCGTGCCGGGACTGACGCCGATCGAGGTCTTGATCCTGCACGCTGTCAACCATCGCGACCGCGAGAAGACGCTCGCGGACCTGTGCATGATGTTCAACATCGAGGACACCCACATCGTCGCCTATGCGCTGAAGAAGCTCGAGGGCCTCGGCCTCGTCGCCGGCGGCAGGCGGGGCAAAGAGCGGACGGCCAAGGTCACGCCGGCCGGCGCCGAGACCTGCCGCCGCTACCGCGACATCCGCGAGGCGCTTCTGGTCGACAGCGTCCAGCGGCTCAATTTCGACGGCGGCGAACTCTCCGCGATTGCGGCGCTGATGCGCGCGCTGTCCGGGCAGTATGACCAGGCTGCCCGCGCCGCCTCCAGCATGTGACGACAAACGTTACCATCCGTCACACAACGTTACGAAACCTCGTTCCGAGGCCGGCGTTCCCATCTCGACTGCCCGAAGGGGCGTCTCACCGAAAGAAAGTCGTTTTCTGAAGGAGATGGACGATGAAGAAACTGATCCTTGCTTCCGCCGCCGCTGTCGCCCTGTTCGGCGTTGCCGCCTGCAGCGATACCGACACCACGACGACGCAGAGCGTCGATCCGCCGGCGCAGACCACCCCGGCTCCGTCCGATCCGGCTGCAACGCCGACACCGGCTCCGCAGGCACCTGCTGAAGAGATGCAGCCTGCGACGCCCACTACGCCCGCTCCGAGCGAGTAACGGCGGGCGCCATGACCGACAGGGCCGGGCTCGTCCCGGCCCCTTTTTCATGCGGCGGGTTTGCGACACTGGGTCGCCGTCATGGCGGCCACGAGGTCTCGCCTCTGGCGAGGTTTCGTCGTATTGCAGCGCAATGTCGATCTGGTCGCGCCTTGGCGATTTCGTCTCGAGGGTTTCGGGCACAGCCTTTTCGGGCGTGATCGAGGCCCTTCGCACCGTGTTCGAAGGCGACCCGGCGCTTCGCCGCAAGGTTGCTTTCTCCATCGCCATGATCGCGCTGTCGGCCAAGATGGCCAAGGCCGACGGAATCGTCACCCAGGACGAGGTGCGCGCCTTCCAGCAGATCTTCTCCGTCCCGGCGGAGCAGGTCCGCAACGTCGCGCGGCTCTACGATCTCGCAAAGGAGGACATCGCCGGCTTCGAGTCCTATGCGGCGAGAATGGCCGCGCTCTTCAACGAGGATGCCGACCGCGCCGAGGTGCTGGAGGATATCCTCGACGGCCTGTTCCACATCGCCAAGGCCGATGGTTTCGTGCATGAGCGCGAGGTCGGATTCCTGAGGCGCACAGCGGAGATCTTCGCTTTCGGCGAGCGCGAGTTCGAGCGCATCCTGGCGCGACACACGCTCGCCACAGGCGCCAATCCCTACCAGGTGCTCGGCGTGTCGACATCGGCGTCGCTGGACGAGGTGCGGCGGCGCTACCGGACGCTGGTATTGCAGAATCATCCCGACCGGCTGATCGCACGGGGCATGCCGGAGGAATTCATCGCCATCGCAACGCGGCGGCTCGCCGCGATCAATGTCGCGTTCGAGGCGATCGAACAGACGCTCGCACGGGTATGAGCGGGTTCGTCGCCGATTTCGTGGGCGCGGAGGTGAGGGTTTCCCCGAACTTCGGCCCCCGGCGGGACGTCTCGCGCGCGGACATGATCATCCTTCATTACACCGGCATGGAGACGGGCGCGGCTGCGGAGGAATGGCTGTGCAATCCGGCCAGCGAGGTGTCCTCCCACTATCTGGTTCATGAGGACGGACGCGTCGTCCAGATGGTGCGGGAGGCAGATCGGGCTTGGCATGCCGGCCGAAGTTCCTGGCAGGGAGCCACCGACATCAACTCGCGCTCGATCGGCATCGAGGTCGTCAATCCAGGCCCGCTCGCCGGCCATCCGCCATTTTCCGACACCCAGATCGAGGCGGTCATCGCGCTCTGCCGTGACATTTCCGCCCGTCTCGACGTTCCGGCCGCGCAAATTCTCGCCCATTCCGATGTTGCCCCCGGACGAAAAATCGACCCAGGCCCGGCGTTTCCCTGGGAGACGCTCCACGCCGCGGGAGTGGGGCATATGCCTGGGGTGGTTGTGGCCGCCGCCGCCGATCCGATCGCACCAGGTGACGAGGGTGCGCGGGTGGAATGCCTTCAATCCATGCTCAACCTTTATGGCTATGGAATTGAAATCACTGGATGTTTCGATGCGCCCACGAAGACGGTCGTCGAGGCGTTCCAGCTGCATTTCCGTCGCCGCAAGGTCGACGGCGTCGTGGATGCGGAGACACACGCTTTGCTGACAGCGCTGGTCGGGGAGCTGCCCGAACTACCGCTGGGTTAGCAAAACCAGGCTCTGTCGGAATATTTCCTTCCGTCTTCAAATGTTATTTCCCGGACCCAATTGGCGGCGCAATGGCCTGCGAGATCGCTTGCCGTCCAACCGTCGAAGTATGCGAAAATGACTTCGACAATTTCAACTATATCGGCGCGCTCAGGCAAAGGCCGATATCTGTAAAGAGAACAACAAATACATGATGAAGGTGACCATTGCGGCAGCTTTTGCTGCCAGCATGATGAGTTTTGCTGTGTCTGCCCAGGAGGCGCCGGGAAATTCGTATACGAGCTCTCAGGTCGCGGCCTCCGCCAAGGAGAAGTCGCGGAAAGGTGAAGTGACGCGCGGCGTAGCCAGCGCGCCCGTGGGGCGTGGCCGCATGTCGGCAGTCGTTCCGCATCAGGAGGCTTCCGCCGCGAAGAAGGTCGCGTCCGACCGCAAGGGCCGCACCGTTGTCAGTTTCGACGATCGCGGCCTGGCCTCCCTACCCGAGGTCGATGGGCAGACGACGGGCGCGATCCCGGCCGGCAAGCGGCCCGAACTTGTCGCCAAGGCGCGGAAGGGAGAGACGGTCACCGGCGGCCGCGCATCGGGCAGCTACGGCGACATCATCGCCCGCTACGCATCGACCTACGGCGTGCCGGTGTCGCTCGCTCATGCCGTGATCCGCGTGGAGAGCAACTATCGCGTCAACGCCCGCGGCAGCGCCGGCGAGGTCGGGCTGATGCAGATCAAGCCGTCGACGGCGCGCGGCCTCGGTTACTCCGGCTCGCTGAAGGGACTCTACAATCCCGAGACCAACATCAAATACGGGATGAAATATCTCGGTATGGCGCACAAGCTCGGCGGCGGGACGACCTGCGGGACGATCCTGAAATACAATGCCGGCCACGGCGCCAAGCGCATGAACCCGGTGTCGGCCGCCTATTGCTCGAAGGTGAAGCGTCATCTGAGCAGTTGATGACGCAGTGCCGGCCGGCGGAAATCCCGCGCGCAGCCTTGCAATTCGCGCGGGGAACGCCTTTATGCGCAACGCCAGCCGGCCGGGTGGCCGCGACCGCGAGAGCCGAAAGGCTGCGGTCGAGGAAAGTCCGGGCTCCATGGAAACACGGTGCCGGCCAATTGCCGGCGGGGGCGACCCCAGGGAAAGTGCCACAGAGAGCAGACCGCCTCGCCTTAGGGCGGGGCAAGGGTGAAAGGGTGGGGTAAGAGCCCACCGCGCGACCGGCAACGGGAGCGGCACGGCAAACCCCACCGGGAGCAAGACCGAATAGGGACGACGCGCGGGGCGACCCGCGGGCTGTTTCCGGCCCAGTCGTCCGGGTGGGTTGCGTCAGGCGTCCAGCAATGGCCGCCGAAGATGAATGGCCACCGCGTCGCGCCGTCCGCAAGGACACGCGGCCATACAGAACCCGGCTTACAGGCCGGCTGGCGCTTTTTTCGCGGGAGAACGGCGGCTGTTCGAGGCAATGGCGTGACCCCTCGTCACGCCGACCTTGAACATCGGCAGCGTTGGCAGGGCTTGGCGGGATCAATCCGCGCCCTGCGACCATACCTGCGCCACCGCCTTGAGAGATTCCCCGAAGCTATTTCAGGGTCCCTATGATCACGCACTGCATGCTGCCGCTGGCCGCATTGAAGTATTCGGCAAGGACGAACGGGTAGCTCCGGCAATGGCCGGCGAGAGCCGGAAATCCGGGCACTAACGGTTCGTTAGCCTTAATCGCTCATAAACGTGGGAAGCTTGGGCGAGGCTGTCTTCCGGTCGTGCGCAGCCCGGTTCGAGTAGCCATTTCCCTTTGACGCCCATTCTGTCCCATGTTATCCCATAGCTGCAATCAAGACTTCGTTTCGGTGACGGGTTCCATGTGTCCCGAACGCGCGGTGGCAGGGTCCGCGCGGAGTGGAACGCATGTCCTGATTTCGAGCGGCGGTGGGGCTCTCGAGGGACTGCGCGCAGGCGCGGACGGCGAAATGAACGGAAGCGGGACGATACCGGCGCATGGATCGTTTTTTGTCGAGCGCGGTGAACAGGATCGATGCCAAGGGACGGGTCTCCGTTCCCGGCGCCTTCCGCGCGCTCGCGGCGAAGCGCGGCTATCACGAGCTCTACGCTCTGCGGGCGCTGGACGAGCCGGCGCTGGATGTCGGCGGAATGGATCTCCTGGAGCGCTACGAGCGGCAGCTCGAACAGACGAACCCGTTCCTGCGGACTGCGGACGACATGTCCGCCTATGTGCACGGGGAAGGGACCTTCCTGAAGCTGGACGGGGACGGGCGTATCACGATGAGCGATTTCATCCGCGAGCATACGGGGATCACCTCGGAGGTCGGCTTCCTCGGGCGCGGACAGTTCTTTCAGATCTGGGAGCCGGAGCGCATGCGCCAGCATCTGGCACAGGTAAGGGCCCGGCTCACCTCTCTTCGGCAGGCCGCGCAGGCGGGCTCGCCCGGAGCCTCGGAATGATGGCGGACCCCGGCGTTTCCGACGCCGGTGGCGGACCGGTCCGCCACATTCCGGTGCTTCTCGACGAGGTGCTGGCAGCGCTCCAGGCTGGCCCACGTATGCTCGTGGTCGACGGAACCTTCGGCGCGGGCAGTTACACCAGAGCCATCCTCGATGCCGGCGCCGACGTTGTGGCGATCGACCGCGATCCCAACGCGATCGCCGACGGCCGCGCGCTTGAGGCCGCCTCGGCCGGGCGGCTCAGGCTGGTGCACGGGCCGTTCTCGCGCCTCGACGAACATGCGGGCCAGCCGGTGGATGCCGTCGTGCTCGACATCGGCGTATCCTCGATGCAGATCGATGAGGCCGAGCGCGGCTTCTCGTTCCGTCACGACGGCCCGCTCGACATGCGCATGGCGCAGCGCGGCGTAACCGCCGCTGATGTGGTCAACACCTACAAGCCGGGCGACCTCGCCCGCGTGTTCGGCTTCCTCGGCGAGGAGCGGCATGCCGGCCGCATCGCCCGCATGATCGAAAAGCGGCGGGCGTCGAAGCCGTTCGCGACGACGCTCGACCTGGCGCAGGCAATCGAGACCCTCGTCGGGCGCAATCCGAAGGATCGCATCCATCCGGCGACGCGCGTCTTCCAGGCGCTGCGCATCCACGTGAACGACGAGCTCGGCGAGCTTTCGCGTGCGCTTATGGCGGCCGAGCGGGCGCTGAGGCCCGGCGGGCGGCTCGCGGTCGTCACCTTCCATTCGCTCGAGGATCGCATCGTCAAGCGCTTCCTCGCCGACCGCTCCTCGCAGGGCGGCGGCTCGCGCCACCTGCCGCAGGCGCAGCTGATCCCGGCGACGTTCGAGAAGCCCGCACAGGTGGTCGCCGCGTCCGACGTCGAGGCCGAGCGCAACCCCCGCGCCCGTTCCGCCAAGCTGCGCAGCGCGGTGCGCACCGATGCAGCGCCGCGCCGCGAGGATGTTTCGCTGTTCGGGCTTCCCGATCTTCCCGACATTCGCCAGCCGGACGAGAGGTAGTTGCCGTGTTCCGCATGCGACCGATATCGTTCTGATCGCGGTGATGGTGGCGGGGGCCGCCTTCACCTACAACACCAAGCACCAGGTCGAGGCGCAGCTCTCCGAGGTGCGCAAGATCGAGGCGATGATCCGCTTTGAACAGGATTCGCTGACGATCCTCAAGGCCGACTGGAGCCTGCTCACGCAGCCGGCACGCCTGCAGAAGCTTACCGAGATCTATCAGGACGAGCTGCAGCTCGCGCCGCTCGACGCGCATCAGGTGGTGGGTGTGGATGACCTGCCCGCCAAGCCGGTCGAGATGGAGATCATACCGTCCACCCGCGTCGACGGCATGGCGGAAGGCAAGACAGACAAAGTAACCACGGGCGGAGTCGTAAGGTGATGATCAAGCGTCTCTTGGCCTCCAAGCCTGCCGCCGCGCCAGTGGCTTCCGCCGGTTCGATCGTGGTCGATGCACGCCGCAAGGCCGGCGGACGGACGAAGAACCGCGTGCTGATGACGATGGCGATCTTCTTCGGCATCTACGGCGTGATCGCCGGCCGCCTCGTCTATCTCGGGCTGCAGGAGCCCGGCGCGACCGTGGCGCCGTCCGTGCGCGGCCTCGCCGCGCGCCCCGACATCGTCGACCGCAACGGCGAGGTGCTCGCGACCGACATCAAGACCGCGTCGCTCTATGCCGAGCCGAAGAACATCATCGACCCGGACGAGACGCTGGAGCTTCTCTCCACCGTCCTGCCGGACCTAGAGCCGGAGCAGACCTACAACAAGCTGAAGAGCGGTTCCGGCTTCGTCTGGCTGAAGCGACAGCTTTCGCCGAAGCAGCAGGCGGACATCATGGCGCTGGGCCTGCCGGGCATCGGCTTCCGCACCGAGACAAGGCGGTTCTACCCCGGCGGAGAAACCGCCTCGCATATCCTCGGCCTCGTCAACATTGACAACCAGGGCATTGCGGGACTGGAGAAATACATCGACAGCCAGGGGCTTGCCGACCTGCGCGAGCTCGGGCTCGCCACGTCGGGCAACCTCGCTCCCTTCCGCACCACGCTCGATATCCGCGTGCAGCACATCGTCCGGGACGAGGTGAAGAATGCGCTGGATCGCTACCATGCGATCGCGGCCGGCGCGGTCGTGCTCAACGCCAAGACCGGCGAGATCGTCGCGATGGCCTCGGTGCCGGACTTCAACCCAAACAATCCGGTCGGCGCGCACGACAAGGACAAGTTCAATCGCATGACGGCGGGCACGTTCGAGATGGGCTCGACCATCAAGAGCTTCACGACCGCGATGGCGCTCGATTCCGGCAAGGTGAACCTGCAGAGCCGCTTCGACGCGACGCGCCCTATCACCATCGGCCGGCAGACGATCCGCGACTTCCACGGCAAGGGCAGGGTTCTCACCGTGCCGGAAGTGTTCATTTACTCCTCCAACATCGGCTCCGCGCGCGAGGCCGACGTGGTCGGTGTCGAGGGACACCGCGAGTTCCTTCACCGCATGGGCCTGCTCGACCGCATGACGATCGAGCTGCCCGAGGTCGCCAGGCCGTCCGAGCCGAAGGTCTGGAAGAAGGTGCATTCGATCACGGCGGCGTTCGGGCACGGCTTCTCCACCACGCCGCTGCAGACCGCCGTCGGCGCGGCCGCGCTGATGAACGGCGGCTACCTGATGAACCCGACCCTCCTGCCGCGGACGGAGGAACAGGCCAAGGCCGGCGCCACCAAGGTGGTGAACGACAAGACTTCCGCCGACATGCGCTATCTCTATCTCCTGAACGCGACCGCCCCGGGCGGCTCGGGCAAGCGCGCCACCGTTCCCGGCTATCGGGTCGGCGGCAAGACGGGCACCGCCGAGAAGGTGGTCAACGGACGCTACTCGACAAACGTCCGCTTCAACGCCTTCGTCGCGGCGTTCCCGATGGACGATCCGCAATACATCGTGCTGTCGATCGTGGACGAGCCGAAGCCGGAAAAGCCCGGCATGGGCGCCACAGCAGGCCTCAACGCGGCCCCGATCGTCTCCAACATCATCCGCCGCTCGGCGTCACTGCTTGGCGTGAAGCCCGAATTCGGTCAAACAAATGAGGCGTTGCTTGTTTCTTCACAGTGATTCCCGGGGGATCGGGGGCAACGTTTCTTGAACAGGCATTTGATGCATCTGAAGGATTTTGCCGGAATTCTGCCGCTGGGCGACGGGTCGACCGCGTCCGTCGAAGTGCTTGGGCTGACCGCTGATTCCCGTGGCGTCGCGCCCGGATTCCTCTTTGCCGCCCTGACTGGAACGAAGGCTGACGGCGCGTCCTATGCCGCTGACGCGGTGGCGAAGGGCGCATCGGCCATCATCGCCGCGCGCAACGCCGCGCTCGGCGATCTCCCGATTCCGATCCTGCGGGTAGACGATCCAAGGCACACGCTCGCGCTCGCCGCCGCGCGCTTCTACGGCGCGCAGCCGGCGACGATGGCCGCGGTCACCGGCACGAGCGGCAAGACCTCGGTCGTCTCCTTCCTACGCCAGATCTGGGCGCATGCCGGGCTCCAGGCGGCCAGCATCGGCACGACGGGCGTCGTGGCGCCCGGCCGCGACGACTACGGCACGCTGACCACGCCCGATCCCGTCGCGCTGCACCTCCTGCTCAGGGAACTGGCAGACGTGGGCGTCACCCACGCCGCGATGGAAGCCTCCAGCCATGGGCTCGACCAGCGCCGTCTTGACGGCGTGAAGCTGTCGGCCGCCGGCTTCACCAATCTCGGCCGCGACCACATGGATTATCATCCGACGGTCGAGGACTATCACCGCGCCAAGCTGCGCCTGTTCGACACGCTGCTGCCCAAGGGCGCGCCGGCGGTGATCTTCGCCGACGACGCTTGGTCCGAGCCGACGGTCGCGGCGGCGAACAAGGCCGGCCGGATCGTGCTCACGGTCGGGCGCAAGGGCGATTTCCTGCGCCTCAAGCGCCTGGAGCATGAGCGCCATCGCCAGCGCGCCGAGATCGAATTCTCCGGCGCACTCTACGAGGTCGACCTGCCGCTTGCCGGCGATTTCCAGATGTCGAACGCGCTCGTTGCCGCCGGCCTCGCCATGGCGACCGGCGTCAAGGCCGAGACAGCACTCGCAGCACTCGAGCATCTCAAGGGCGCGCCCGGGCGGCTCGACCTCGTCGGCACCACGCGAAGCGGCGCGCCGGTCTATGTCGACTATGCGCACAAGCCCGAGGCGCTGGAGAACGTGCTCCTGTCGGTGCGGCCGTTCACCACCGGCAAGGTGGTGGTCGTGTTCGGCTGCGGCGGCGACCGCGACAAGGGCAAGCGGCCGATCATGGGCGGCATCGCCAGCCGGCTTGCCGACATCGTCATCGTCACGGATGACAATCCGCGCTCCGAAGTTCCTGCAACCATCCGCGCCGAGATTCTCGCCAATGCGCCCGGCGCGATCGAGATCGGCGACCGCCGCGAGGCGATCCGCCATGCGATCGACCTGCTCGGCGCCGGCGACACGCTGATCGTCGCCGGCAAGGGGCATGAGGAAGGCCAGACGGTCGGCTCGGTCACGCATCCCTTCTCCGATCATCACGAAGTCCGCGTCGCGCTGACGGGGAGGGCGGCATGAGCCTGCTCTGGACGGCCCAGGCGATGGTCGAGGCGATGGGCGGACGGCCCATCGGCGTGCTGCCGCAGGGCATCACCGGAATCTCGATCGACAGCCGCACGCTGAAGCCGGGCGAAGCCTTCTTTGCCATCAAGGGCGATGCTCTCGACGGGCACGACTTCGCCACCGCCGCCATCAAGGCCGGTGCCGCACTGCTGGTGGTCGCGGAAGGAAAGCTGCCGGCGCTCGGACGCATCACCACGCCGATGATCGTGGTGGACGACGTGCTTGTCGGCCTGGTGAAGCTCGCGATCGCCGCGCGCGCCCGGGCCAAGGGAAAGATCATTGCCGTGACCGGCTCGGCCGGCAAGACGACGACCAAGGAAGCGTTGCGGCACGTGCTGTCGACGGTCGGCTCGGTGCACGCTTCGGAAAAGTCGTTCAACAATCACTGGGGCGTCCCGCTGACGCTCGCCAAGCTGCCGGAAGACACCGACTACGCGATCTTCGAGATCGGGATGAACCATCCCGACGAGATCCGTCCGCTGGTGAAGCTCGTCCGGCCGCATGTCGCGATCATCACGCTGATCGCCGCCGCCCATCTCGGCCATTTCCGCAAGATCGAGGAGATCGCACGCGCCAAGGCGGAGATCTTCGAGGGGATAGAGCCGGGCGGCTATGCGCTGCTGAACCGAGACGACGCGCAGTACAGCTGCTGGAGAAGCTCGCCAAGGCGGCGGGCGTCGCACATATCGTGTCCTTCGGCGAGCAGGAGCGTGCGCATGTGCGCCTGCTCGGCTGCGAGTTGTCGGCGGATCATTCCGACATCGCGGTCGGTATCGGCGGCGACCGGATCGCTGCACGGGTCGGCGCGCCGGGGCGCCACATGGTCCAGAACGCGCTTGCCGTGCTGGGCGCTGCGAAACTCGTGGGAGCGGGCCTTGCCCCTGTCGCGGAGGCGCTCGCCGGGCTTCAGGCCGAAGCGGGACGCGGGCGACGGCACCGCCTGGCCGGCGGCATCACACTCATCGACGAGAGCTACAACGCCAATCCTGCCTCCATGAAGGCGGCGATCGATCTGCTTGACCGGACGGAGCCGCCCAAGGGCGGCCGTCGTATCGCGGTGCTGGGCGACATGCTGGAACTCGGCGCGCATGCCGAGCAGCTGCACGGCGCGCTTGCCGACATCATTGCGCCGACCGCGACGGACCTCGTCTTCCTCGGCGGCGCGGAAATGGCCGCGCTCGCCGCAAGGCTGCCGCCGGAGCGGCTGGGCGCGCATGCGGCCAATGTCGACGAACTGAAGCCGATCGTGCTGTCCGCGCTCCGGCCCGGCGACGTCGTGGTCGTCAAGTCATCCAAGGGCATCGGCTTTTCCAAGCTGGTCGATGCGCTGATCAAGAATTTTCCTGTCGAAGGCGAGAGCCAGAGACGCGCCTGAATTCCGTCCGTTGGGGGGCGAACCGCATGCTCACGTTTCTCGTTGGTTTCGCCGACCAGATCTCGGCGTTCAACGTCTTCCGCTACATCACCTTCCGCGTGGGAGGAGCGCTGATCACGTCGGCGCTGATCGTGTTCATGTTCGGTCCGACGATCATCAACTCGCTGCGCATCCGGCAGGGCAAGGGCCAGCCGATCCGCGCCGACGGCCCGCAGACCCATTTCAAGAAGGCCGGCACACCGACCATGGGCGGGTTGATGATCATGAGCGGCATCATCGGCTCGACGCTTTTGTGGGCCAATCTCGCCAGCGTCTATGTCTGGGTGGTGCTCTTCGTGACGATCTCGTTCGGCGCGATCGGCTTCTACGACGACTACATGAAGGTGACGAAGCAGTCGCATCTCGGCGTCTCCGGCCGGGTGCGCCTCGCGATCGAGTTCACCGTCGCCGGCATCGCCGCCTATGTGATCATGCGGGCGGGCACCGCGCCGTTCTCCTCGTCGCTGACCTTTCCCTTCGTGAAGGACTTCATCGTCAATCTCGGCTGGTTCTTCATTCCCTTCGGCGCCGTCGTCATGGTCGGCGCGGGCAATGCCGTGAACCTGACCGACGGCCTCGATGGGCTTGCCATCGTGCCGGTGATGATTGCGGCCGCCTCGTTCGGTGTCATCGCCTATCTCGCCGGCAACGCGGTCTTCGCCGACTACCTGCAGATCCATTTCACGCCGGGCACGGGCGAACTCGCCGTGGTGCTCGGAGCGGTGATTGGCGCGGGCCTCGGCTTCCTCTGGTTCAACGCTCCGCCTGCGGCGATCTTCATGGGCGACACGGGTTCGCTCGCTCTCGGCGGCCTGATCGGCTCGATCGCCGTGGCCACCAAGCACGAGATCGTGCTCGCCATCATCGGCGGCCTGTTCGTCATGGAGGCGATGTCGGTGATCATCCAGGTCGGGTATTTCAAGATGACCGGCCGGCGCGTCTTCCTGATGGCACCGATCCATCACCATTTCGAGAAGCTCGGCTGGACCGAGAGCCAGATCGTGATCCGCTTCTGGATCATCGCCGTCATCCTGGCCCTCATCGGCCTCTCGACCCTGAAGCTGCGCTGATGATCCCGGCCACCTCCCTCTCCGGCAAGAAGGTCGCGCTGTTCGGGCTCGGCGGCTCGGGCATCGCCACCGCGCGCGCGCTGATCGACGGCGGGGCGGACGTCACTGCGTGGGACGACAATCCCGAAAGCGTGACCAAGGCCGGTGCCCAAGGCATTTCGACGGTCGATCTCAGGCAGGTGGACTGGTCCGGCTTCGCCTCCTTCGTCCTGTCGCCCGGCGTGCCGCTGACCCATCCGAAGCCGCACTGGACGGTGGACCTGGCGCGCGGTGCCGGCGTGGAAGTCATCGGCGACATCGAGCTCTTCGCCCGAGAGCGCCGCCGCGCCTCGCCCGACGCGCCGTTCATCGCCATCACCGGCACCAACGGCAAGTCCACGACCACGGCGCTGACCGCGCACATGCTCTCCTCGGCCGGGCGCGACACGCAGATGGGCGGAAATATCGGCCGCGCCGTGATGACGCTCGATCCGCCGACGCCCGACCGGCACTACGTGGTCGAGTGCTCGTCCTACCAGATCGACCTCGCGCCGTCGGTCAACCCGACCGCGGGCCTGCTGCTCAACCTGACGCCGGACCATCTCGACCGGCACGGCACGATGCAGCACTACGCTGCGATCAAGGAACGGCTGGTGGCGGGCAGCGAGACAGCGATCATCGGCGTCGACGACATCTACTGCGCCCAGGTCGCCGACCGGCTCGAGCGGGCGGGCCACGACGTGATCCGCATCTCCAAGCGGCTCGCCGTTACCGACGGCTACTTCGCCGACGGCTTCGCGCTGCTGAGGGCACAGGGCGGCCGGATCACCCAGATCGCGACGCTTGAGGACATCGGCTCGCTGCGTGGCCAGCACAATGCGCAGAACGCGCTCGCCGCGGTCGCGGCCTGTCTCAGGGTCGGGCTCGACCTGAAGGACATCCAGCACGGGCTCGACAGCTTTCCCGGCCTCGCGCATCGCATGGAGCAGATCGGCCGCAAGGGCAACGTGCTCTTCGTCAACGATTCCAAGGCGACCAATGCCGATGCGGCGGCTCCCGCGCTGTCGAGCTTCCCGCGCATCTACTGGATCGCCGGCGGCCTGCCCAAGGAGGGCGGCATCGAGCCTTTGCGCTCCTTCTTCCCGCGCATTGCGCGTGCCTATCTGATCGGCGAGGCGGCGCCCGCCTTCTCCGCCACGCTGGGCGAAGCAGTGCCCTACGAGATCTCAGGCACGCTCGCGGCGGCCGTGGAGCACGCCGCGGCGGACGCCGCGAAGGACGAGGCCGGCGACGTGGTGGTGCTTCTCTCACCCGCCTGCGCGAGCTTCGACCAGTTCAAGAATTTCGAGGTCAGGGGCGATGCGTTCCGCGCCGCCGTGCTGGCGCTCGACGGCATAGAGCCCATCGGAGGGACACGCTGATGACCAGCCGCACCGATCGCGGATTAGTTTCCAACTGGTGGTGGACGATCGACCGCTGGTTCCTGTCGGCCTTCCTGGCCCTGATGGTGCTGGGCATCGTGCTCTCCTTCGCGGCGAGCCCGGCGGTTGCCGAGCGCATCGGGCTCGAGGAATACCACTTCGTCACCCGCCAGATCGTCTTCATGCTGCCGGCACTGGCGGTGATGCTCGGGGTATCCTTCCTAGAGCCGCGCCAAATCAGGCGGCTCGCAATCCTGCTGCTGGTCGCCTCGATCGTGCTGATGGTGCTGGCGCTGTTCATCGGCGTCGAGATCAAGGGCTCGCGCCGCTGGGTGTCGCTCGCCGGCATCTCGCTGCAGCCGTCTGAGTTCCTGAAGCCGGCCTTCGTCGTCATCTGCGCCTGGCTGTTCGCCGAACACGCGCGCCAGCCGGATATCCCCGGCAACCTGTTCGCCATGATCCTGCTCGGCGTCGTGGTGACGCTGCTGGTCGCCCAGCCGGACCTCGGCCAGACTATGCTCATCGTCGGCACCTGGGGTGTGATGTTCTTCATGGCAGGCATGGCCTGGATCTGGATCATCGTGCTCGGCGCGCTCGGCGCGGGTGGCGCATTCTTGGCCTACACCGTCTTCCCGCACGTCGCCGGCCGTATCGACCGCTTCCTGACGGGCGAGGGCGACACGTTCCAGACCGACATGGCGCGCGACGCGATGATCAGCGGCGGCTGGTTCGGCCGCGGGCCAGGCGAGGGCGTGTCGAAGCGCATCCTGCCCGACAGCCACACCGACTTCATCTTCTCGGTCGCGGCGGAGGAGTTCGGCCTGGTGCTGTGCTTCCTGCTGGTCGCGCTCTTTGCCTTCATCGTGCTCCGGGGCCTCAAGATCGCGCTGCGCGAATATGACGACTTCACCCGCTTCGCGGTCGCCGGCCTCGTCATCCAGTTCGGCCTTCAGTCGATCATCAACATGAGCGTCAACCTGCACCTGATGCCGGCCAAGGGCATGACGCTGCCGTTCATCTCCTATGGCGGCTCCTCGCTGGTGGCGATGGCGCTCTCGATGGGCATGGTGCTGGCGCTGACCCGCAAGCGGCCCGAGACGCGGCGCTCCAGCTTCGGCGCCTTCGACAGCCGCATGATGCCGGCCGAGTAGCCGATGTCGAAGGGTGTTATCCTGCTTGCCGCCGGCGTGACACCGGCGGACATCTTTTCCCGGCCGAGGCGCTGGCGCACGAGCTGACGGCGCGCGGCTGGGAGGTGCATCTGGCGACCGACGACCGGGCCGAGCGCTATGCCGGAACGTTCCCTGCCAGCGCGATCCATCCGATCCGCTCGGCAACGTTCGGCTCGAAAAACCCGGTCGCGCTGGCGCGCACCTTCTGGCGCATCTGGCAGGGCGTGCGGCAGGCCTCGGCCGTGATCGCGCAGATCAAACCGAAGGCGGTCGTCGGCTTCGGCGGCTATCCGACCCTGCCGCCGCTTTACGCCGCGACGCGCCGAAACGTGCCGACGCTGATCCACGAACAGAACGCGGTGATGGGCCGGGCCAACAAGGCGCTGGCGCGGCGCGTCACGGCCATCGCCGGTGGTTTTCTGACGCCCTCCGGCCCCCAGGAAGCCAAGATCGTCGTCACGGGCAACCCGGTGCGGCCAGCGATCATCAAGGCGGCCAAGGTCGATTACAAGACTTGGGGTGAGATCGGTGAGTTTAACCTACTTGTCTTCGGTGGCAGCCAAGGCGCCCAGTTCTTCTCGGAAGCCATTCCCGCAGCAATTGCTGAACTGCACGAAATGCTGCGCAAACGACTGCGTGTTGTTCAGCAGGCACGCAAGGAAGATGAAGCCGCAGTGCGCGCTGCCTACGAGAAGCTTGGCGTTCCGGCTGAGATAGCGCCGTTCTTCACCGACATGGCCGAGCGTATGGCGAAGGCGCAACTTGTTATCTCGCGTTCCGGCGCCTCCACGGTGGCCGAGATTTCAGCCATTGGGCGCCCTGCTATACTGGTGCCATATCCTTACGCGTTGGACCACGATCAGGCCGCAAACGCTGCGGCGCTGGCAGAGGCCGGCGGAGCGAAAGTGCTATACCAATCGGCGGCCACACCCGAAGTTATCGCCGGCGTTCTCGCTGACTGCATGAACGATGAGAAGGCTTGCGAGGACATGGCGGCTTACGCAAAGTCTGCCGGCAAGCCGCAGGCCACGATGTTGCTCGCGGACCTCACAGAGGCTATTGCCTCCGGCAAGACCATCCAGGCGATCAAGGGAGGTGTCGGCGCATGAAGATGCCGCAGACCATCGGCCTCGTGCATTTCATCGGCATCGGCGGCATCGGCATGAGCGGCATCGCCGAGGTGCTGCACAATCTCGGCTACCAGGTGCAGGGCTCCGACCAGGCCGACAGCGCCAACGTCCAGCGCCTGCGCGACAAGGGCATCCCGTGCTTCGTCGGCCACAAGGCCGAGAACCTCGGCAAGGCCGAGGTGGTTGTCGTCTCGACCGCGATCAAGAAATCCAATCCGGAGCTCGCGGCGGCGCGCGAAAAGCTGCTGCCGATCGTGCGCCGCGCAGAGATGCTGGCCGAGCTGATGCGCTTCCGCCAGGCGATTGCCATCGGCGGCACGCATGGCAAGACCACGACCACCTCGATGGTCGCGACCCTGCTGGAAGCCGGCGGGCTCGACCCGACGGTCGTCAACGGCGGCATCATCAACGCCTACGGCACCAATGCGCGCATGGGCGAGGGCGACTGGATGGTGGTGGAGGCCGACGAGAGCGACGGCACCTTCCTCAAGCTGCCGGCCGACATCGCGGTCGTGACCAACATCGACCCCGAGCACCTCGACCACTACGGCACCTTCGACAAGGTCAAGGAGGCATTCCGCCTCTTCGTCGAGAACGTGCCGTTCTACGGCTTCGGCGTCATGTGCATCGACCATCCCGAGGTGCAGTCGCTGGTCTCGCGCATCGAGGACCGCCGCGTCGTCACCTATGGCGAAAACCCGCAGGCCGACGTGCGATTTCGCAACCATCGCATGGACGGCGCCGCGTCGCTGTTCGACGTCACCATCCGCAACCGCAAGACCGGCGAGATCGTCGCGATCGACGGTCTGCGCCTGCCGATGCCCGGCCGGCACAACGTCTCGAACGCGACCGCGGCGATCGCGGTGGCGCATGAGCTCGGCATCGCCGACCGCGCGATCCGTGCTGGCATCGCCTCCTTCGGCGGCGTCAAGCGGCGCTTCACCCATACGGGCTCGTGGCATGGCGTCGAGGTGTTCGACGACTACGGTCACCACCCGGTCGAGATCCGCGCAGTGCTCAAGGCCGCGCGCGAATCGACCAAGGGCCGCGTCATCGCGATCGCGCAGCCGCACCGCTATACCCGCCTGCGCGATCTGTTCGACGAATTCGCCTCCTGCTTCAACGATGCCGACACGGTGCTGCTCGCGCCGGTTTATCCGGCAGGCGAGGATCCGATCGAAGGCGTAAGCTCCGATGCGCTGACCGCGCGCATCCGTTCCGGCGGCCACCGCGACGCGCGCTATATCGATGGTGCCGCTGCCGTCGCGCCGATCGTGCGCGAACTGGCGAAGCCGGGCGACTTCGTCGTCTTCCTCGGCGCGGGCAACATCACCCAGTGGGCCTATGCGCTGCCGAAGGAACTGGCGGCTGGCGGCGACGGAGGGCCTGCATGAGTGGTACCCGACCTCCTGAAGCGTCTCGAAGGGCGGCTGGAGGGCCTGCGCGGCCGGATCACCCCGGACGCGGAGATGGACAATATCACCTGGTTCCGCGCCGGCGGGCTGGCGGAAGCTCTGTTCCAGCCGGCGGACGAGGACGACCTCGCCGCCTTCCTCAAGGCGGTGCCGGAGGATGTGCCGGTGATGGTGGTCGGCATTGGCTCGAACCTGCTGGTGCGCGACGGCGGCATTCCCGGATTCGTCGTGCGGCTGTCGGCGAAGGGCTTCGGCGAGGCCGAGGTGATCTCGCCGACACGCATCCGCGCTGGTGCTGCCTGTCCCGACAAGCGCGTCGCCGCACTGGCCCTTGAGGCCGGCATCGGCGGCTTCCACTTCTACCACGGCATTCCCGGCGCGATCGGCGGGGCGCTGCGCATGAATGCGGGCGCCAACGGCGTCGAGACGCGCGAGCGCGTCGTCGAGGTAAGGGCACTCGACCGCAAGGGCGAACTGCACGTGCTCTCCAACGAGCAGATGGGCTATTCCTACCGCCACTCTTCCGCGCCGAAGGACCTGATTTTCACTTCGGCGATCTTCGAGGGCGTTCCCGAGGATCGCGATGCGATCAAAGCGGCGATGGACGCCGTGCAGCATCATCGCGAGACGGTGCAGCCGATCCGCGAGAAGACCGGCGGCTCGACCTTCAAGAACCCGCCGGGCACGTCGGCCTGGAAGGAGATCGACAAGGCCGGCTGCCGCGGCCTGATGATCGGTGGCGCGCAGATGTCGCCGATGCACTGCAACTTCATGATCAACACCGGCACGGCGACCGGCTACGACCTCGAATTCCTCGGCGAGACTGTGCGGGCCAAGGTGCTGGAGACCTCCGGCATCCGGCTCGAATGGGAAATCAAGCGGCTCGGAAACTTCAAGCAAGGCAAGGAAGTGGACGAGTTTCTGGGACAGTTGCTCTAAGGGGCCATGACCGGTCGCAACACGTTCCGGATTGTACTCTCGGCGGCCGAGGCCATCGTTCTCGACGGCTGGCTGCGCAGGGAAGTGATCGCCCGTCGCTGCGCCAACCTCTCCTCCGCATGCGCGCACGCCGCCGAACCGGTCGCGCTCCATGCCCTTGCTGCCTCGCTGCAAGCCACGCCGGGCACGGCAGGCGGCAGGTCGATGCTCCGCGCGGCGCGCGAAATGCTTGCTCCGGAAGAGACCGAGATCATCGTCGATCTGCTGGGACATGAAGACGATCCTCCGTTGCCCGATGCTTGTCCGCCTGAACGCGACGAGCGCTTCGACCTCGCGAGGCCCGAGACGCTCGTCCTGTTCGAGTTCCTGTGCCGCGAGGTGGACGAGCAGAAAGGGCGCAACCTCTCGCACGCCTTAGTAGTGGTGGGCGAGTTTTGGGCCCTCAACTCTCTTCAAAACGTGCTTGAGCCCGGCGACTTCTACTCGGCGTCGCGCGATTACCAGCTCCAGCTCGACGACGCCCGCTCACTTATCCTGAAACGGAATTCTCCGTGATTTCCGCGACTTGGCGGGCGTGGCTCGTCAGCCCGACGCAAGCTTCGCGACCTTCTCCGCAATCTTGGCTTGCCAGCGAATCCCAGTTCTGATTCCTTGGGTTAAAGCGTTTCCTGATTTGAGTCGTTCGACGCGTAACCGCGTTTTCCGTCTGGCGGGGGAATCCACCGGAAGACTCGGACTCTGAATCCTTGGGACGTCATCGCCAACCCGACCGGAGAGGGACACCGGGGCATGACAGGTAAGCACGTAGCTGTTCTGATGGGCGGATTTTCGTCCGAGCGGCCCGTGTCGTTGTCGTCCGGCAATGCCTGTTCGGATACGCTGGAAAAGGTCGGCTATCGCGTAACGCGGGTGGATGTCGGACGCGATGTCGCGCGCGTCCTTGCTGATCTGGCGCCCGATGCCGCCTTCAATGCGCTGCATGGTCCTTTCGGCGAGGACGGCACCATTCAGGGCATCCTCGAATATCTCCAGATTCCCTACACCCATTCCGGCGTGATGGCGTCCGCGCTTGCGATGAACAAGGAGCAGGCGAAGCGGATCGCGAAGTCGGTCGGCATTCCGGTTGCCGAGTCCAAGGTGCTCGACCGGCATGCCATTGGGTCGAAGCATCCGATGAAGCCGCCCTATGTCGTGAAGCCTGTCAGCGAAGGCTCGAGTTTCGGCGTTGTGATCGTCCAGGAGGATCAGTCGCATCCGCCGCAGGTCGTGGGGTCGAGCGAGTGGCGTTACGGTGATGTGGTCATGGTCGAACGCTATATCCATGGCCGGGAGTTGACCTGTGCCGTCATGGGCGATGTGGCGCTCGGTGTCTGCGAGATCGTTCCGGTCGGCCATTCCTTCTACGACTACGATTCGAAATACGTGAAGGGCGGGTCGAAACACGAAATCCCTGCAAAAATTTCACCGAATATTTACCAAAAAATACAGACACTGGCGCTCAAGGCTCATCAAGCAATCGGCTGCCGGGGCGTCTCTCGTTCCGACTTCCGCTACGACGACCGCTATTCGGAGAATGGTGAGCTCGTCTGGCTCGAAGTGAACACCCAGCCGGGTATGACGCCGACATCGCTTGTGCCCGAGATCGCCCAGCATGCTGGTCATGACTTCGGCGAGCTTCTGAGTTGGATGGTGGAGGACGCTTCGTGTTTGCGTTGAAGTCGTCACAGGGTGCGCGGCAGGTTGCGGATCGCTCCGCGGCATCCCGCGCGGCTGCGGCGTGGGATGGCATCGTGCTGCCGCGCTGGCTGCGCAAGCCTGCGCGCGTTCTCGGTCGCCTCGTCTCCGGCGATATGACGGCGCCCCGCTATGCGGCGACGATCATGACGGCTGTCTTCATGTCGGCGACCGGCGTCTACGGGGCGATCATCGGCGGCCACGCGCCGGCCGTAATCCAGGCCGTCACCGCCCGTAGCGGCTTCGCGATTGAAGATGTTCGCATGGCCGGCAACAAGGAGACGTCGGAAATCGACGTTCTGCAGGAGCTCGGCCTCGACGGCTGGACCTCGCTGGTCGGCTTCGATGCCGATGCGGCGCGCGAGCGCATCGCGAACATGCCCTGGGTGTCGGACGCGTCCGTGCGCAAGATCTACCCGAACGTGCTCGAGGTCGAGCTTGCGGAGAAGAAGCCGCTGGCGATCTGGCAGCACGGCCAGCAGTTGTCGCTGATCGACGATGCCGGCCACATCATCGTGCCGTTCAACCATCCGCGCTACGCCACGCTGCCGGTGTTCATCGGCGCTGGCGCCAACGAGCGCGCCGCCGAGTTCATGTCCCGCATCGCGCGGACGCCGGAGCTCTCCGTCCGTGTGAAGGCCTTCATCCGCGTCGCCGACCGGCGCTGGGATCTACGGCTGGAGAATGGCGTAACCATCCGCCTGCCAGAGTATGGCGAGGATGCGGCGATCGCCGAGGTCGCCCGTCTCGACCGCGAGCAGGGCATCCTGTCGCGCGATGTTGCCGCCGTCGACATGCGGCTGGAGGACAGGGTGGTCGTAAGGCTCACCCCGGAGGCCGCGACGCGCCGCGAGGCTGCACTGAGCGAACAGGCCAAGAAATCCAAGTCGGGGAAGAAGATATGAGCTGGCTCGTCCCCAACAAATCCAGCGGCGCGCCCAAGTCGGGCGTCATCACCGTTCTCGATATCGGGTCGAGCAAGGTCTGCTGCATCATCGCGCGCCTCAAGCCGCGCGAGGAGAGCGCGCGCCTGCCGGGGCGGACGCACAAGATGCAGGTCATCGGCATCGGCCACCAGAAGTCGCAGGGCGTCAAGGCCGGCATGATCGTCGACCTCGACAAGGCCGAGCAGGCGATCCGCCTGGCGGTCGACGCCGCCGAGCGGATGGCGGGTCTGACGGTCGAATCGCTCATCATCAACCTGTCGTCCGGCCGGCTGAAGAGCGAATCCTTCCAGGCCTCGATCAATCTCGGCGGCCACGAGGTCGACGCCAACGACATCAAGCAGGTCCTGGCTGCGGGCTCGCGTCAGGCGCTCAGGGCCGAGCGCGAAGTGGTTCATTCGCTCGCCGTCGGCTTCTCGCTCGACGGCGAGCGCGGCGTGCGCGATCCGCGCGGCATGGTGGGCGAAACGCTGGGCGTCGACATGCATGTGCTGACGGGCGACGCCGCGCCGCAGCGCAATCTGGAGCTCTGCGTCAACCGCGCCCACCTGTCGGTCGAGCGCATGGTTGCGACGCCCTATGCCAGTGCGCTCGCGGCTCTCGTCGACGACGAGGCCGAGATGGGTGCCGCCTGCATCGACATGGGCGGCGGCACGACGACGATCTCGGTATTCTCGGAAGGCAAGTTCGTCTTCGCGGATGCGATTCCGATCGGTGGTGGCCACGTCACCCACGATCTCGCGCGCGGCCTGTCGGCTCGGCTTGAGGATGCCGAGCGGTTGAAGGTGATGCACGGTTCAGCGTTGCAGACCGGTGCGGACGACCGCGACATTGTCACGGTGCCGCCGATGGGCGGCGACGACACCGACGTGCCGCTGCAGATCCCGCGCGCCGTCATGACGCGCATCGTGCGCGCCCGCATCGACGAGACGCTCGAACTCGTGCGCGACCGGCTCAACAAGTCCGGCTTCGGCAACACCGTAGGCAAGCGCGTGGTGTTGACGGGCGGCGCCAGCCAGCTCTCCGGCCTGCCGGATGCAGCGCGGCGCATTCTCGGACGCAATGTGCGCATCGGCCGGCCGCTGGGAATCCAGGGCCTGCCGGAAGCGGCGAAAGGGCCTGCCTTCTCGGCGGTGGTCGGCCTGATGATCTATCCGCAGGTCGCAAGCTTCGAAACGAGGCGGGTCGGCGGATTGCGTATGAAGAGCACGGCACCGGGGGACGGCTCCATCGTGTCGGCCAGTGGATCAGGGACAGTTTCTAGTTTGGGTGGGGCTGCGGCCCGAAGAACAGCAGCCGCGCGGCGAGGCGGCAGGAAAGGCAAAGGACGAGGACAATGACGATCAATCTCAAGAAGCCGGACATCACAGAGCTGAAGCCCCGGATCACCGTGTTCGGCGTCGGCGGGGGCGGCGGCAATGCCGTCAACAACATGATCACCGCCGGCCTGCGCGGCGTCGAGTTCGTCGTGGCCAACACGGATGCCCAGGCACTAGCCACGTCCAAGGCCGAACGCATCATCCAGCTCGGCGCCAACGTCACCGAAGGCCTCGGTGCCGGATCGCAGCCTGAGGTCGGCCGCGCCGCCGCGGAAGAATGCCTCGACGAGATCGTCGATCATCTCAACGGCACCCACATGTGCTTCGTCACCGCCGGCATGGGCGGCGGCACTGGCTCGGGCGCTGCTCCCGTCGTGGCGCGTGCGGCGCGCGAAAAGGGCATCCTCACCGTCGGCGTCGTCACCAAGCCCTTCCACTTCGAGGGCCAGCGCCGCATGAAGACCGCGGAATCGGCCATCGAGGAACTGATGAAGAGCGTCGACACGCTCATCGTCATCCCGAACCAGAACCTGTTCCGCATTGCCAACGACAAGACCACCTTCGCCGACGCCTTCGCGATGGCCGACCAGGTGCTCTACTCCGGCGTCGCCTGCATCACCGACCTAATGGTCAAGGAAGGCCTGATCAACCTCGACTTCGCCGACGTCCGTTCGGTGATGCGCGAGATGGGCAAGGCGATGATGGGCACGGGCGAGGCCTCGGGCGAGGGCCGTGCGATGGCCGCCGCGGAGGCCGCGATCGCCAATCCGCTGCTCGACGAGACCTCGATGAAGGGGGCCAAGGGCCTGCTGATCTCGATCACCGGCGGCCGCGACCTCACCCTGTTCGAGGTCGACGAGGCTGCGACCCGCATCCGCGAGGAAGTCGATCCGGACGCCAACATCATCCTCGGCGCCACCTTCGACGAAGAGCTGGAGGGCGTTATCCGCGTGTCGGTGGTTGCCACGGGCATCGACAAGACCGGCATCGAGATGTCGGCCCCGCCGCTGCGCCAGATGCCGAAGCAGGTCGCCAAGCCGCAGCAGCCCGCTGCTGAGGTTCGTCCGGTCGCCGCTCCGCAGCAGCCGGTGGCCCGCGTCGCCGAGGCGCCGCGGATGGAGGAGCGTCCTCTCGACCCGATCGCAGAGGCCATTCGCGCCGCCGAGGTCCACGTCGCGCCGGCCCAGCCCGAGCAGGATTTCCGTCCGAAGAGCACGCTCTTCCAGCAGCCCGTTGCCGAGCAGGTCGTGCGGCAGGTCCAGCAGCCGGTGGCCCAGGCCGCTCCGGTCGCTCAGGCTCCGGTCGCTCCGCGCATGCCGCGGGTCGAGGATTTCCCGCCGGTCGTGCATGCTGCCCTTGAGGCACAGCAGGCTGCGCGCGCCGCCGAACCCGACGAGCGCGGCCCGATGGGGCTCCTCAAGCGCCTGACCTCCAGCCTCGGCCGCAAGGAAGAGGAGCCGGCACGTCTTCAGCCGGCCCAGCCGCGCGAACCGAAGCTGCAACCCGCTCCGGAAGCCCGCCGGCTGCCCAGCCAGGACCCCTCGCTCTACGCACCGCGCCGCGGCCAGCTCGACGAGCACGGCCGTGTCGTCGCCCAGCCGCGGGCGATTCACGAGGACGATCAGCTCGAGATTCCGGCCTTCCTGCGCAGGCAGGCCAACTGACGCTCGGCGCCGTTTGTTACGTGTGATGTGGAGGAGGGGTTTCGACCCCTCCTTTTCACTTGTGAAATGTAAGCTGCGATAAGGGCTTAGACGGGGTTTTTGAGAGTTTGTGCGGTAACAGCGAGTAAGAAAGCGTGATTTGGCGACTCTCTGCGCACAAACTATCTTCCAGGCGAGATTTTGGTTGGATCGGGCCTATTTGGGGATGGTGACCCGGTCTGTGCTGGCAGGACGAAAAGGAAGCTCCGCGAGACGGAGGCATGCCAGCCAAGGCGGGTTGTATGGGGCTTAGTTTGCAGGAATATCAGACGACACTGAAATCGCGCGTGACGCTTTCAGGCATTGGCGTTCACAGCGGCAAGGCGGTTTCGATTCATTTCAGTCCCGCCGACCCCGATACCGGGGTCGTTTTCAGTCGTATCGATCTGGACGGGACGCCGCGCGAGATTCGCGCGCTCGTGTCGGAGATCGGCGCGACGGACCTGAGCACCGTGCTCGGCGACCCGTCGGGCGCCTATGTCGCGACCGTCGAGCATCTGATGGCCGCGCTTCTCGGCCTCGGCATCGACAATGTCGCGATCGAGATCGACGGGCCCGAGGTTCCGATCCTCGACGGCAGCGCGGCGATGTTCGTCGACGCGTTCGACCAGGCCGGCATCGAGGAACAGGATGCGCGCCGCCGCTACATCCGCATCGTCAAGCCGGTGCGAATCGAGAGCGGATCGTCCTGGGCCGAATTCCGCCCCTATAACGGCACCCGGTTCGAGGTCGACATCGAGTTCGACAGTCCGGCGATCGGCCGCCAGGCGTTTGCGACCGACATCGACGCCGCACGCTTCCGCAAGGATATTTCGCGCGCCCGCACCTTCGGCTTCATGCGCGACGTCGAGCGGCTGTGGGCGGCGGGCTATGCGCTCGGCTCTTCGTTGGAGAACTCGGTCGTCATCGGCGACGATCACCGTGTGATCAATGTCGAGGGGCTGCGCTTCGCCGACGAGTTCGCCCGTCATAAGACGCTCGACGCGATGGGCGACCTCGCGCTCGCGGGCGCTCGTTTCATCGGCTGCTTCCGGTCGTGGCGCGGCGGTCACAAGCTCAACGCATCGGCGCTTCGCCGCTTGCTGTCCGATCGCAGCGCCTTCGAGATCGTCGAGACGGTGCGGCAGGGTCGGGGGCGTGTCGGCGAAATGGTCGCCGTGAACGCGCCTGTGTATGCGCCCTGGATGATTTGAGGCGTCGCCTTTTCCGCCACAAAATTGCGCCATTGAATGGGCACAGCGTTGCCCCGTTCGGGCGGTTATGATTTATGAACCGTTCCGGGCCAAAGTCATTTCGCCCATAATTCTCGGGTGCACCGGAGAGGCAAGTCCATGTCGAAGCTGCACAAAGCGAGCGTGATCTCGCGACTGCCGATGTTGGTTCTTCCGGTTCTCCTTGCGCCCGTCGCTTTGTCGGGGTGCATGGGCTTTGGCGGCGAAAAGGACCTCGACCTCTCGACCTATGTCGAGGAAACCGATCCGGCGGACAAGCTCTACAATGAAGGCCTCGCCAACATGAATGCGGGCCGCATGGGCGAGGCGATCAAGAAGTTCGAGGCCGTTGATCGCCAGCACCCCTATTCCGAGTTCGCCCGCAAGTCGCTCGTTATGGGCGCTTTCGCCAACTACCGGCAGGGCAATTACGACGAGGCGATCTCCGGCGCCAAGCGCTACATCAGCCTCTACCCGACTTCGCCGGACGCCGCCTATGCGCAGTACATCATCGGCCTGTCGTGGTATCGCCAGATCCGCGATGTGACGCAGGACCAGAAGGAAGCGCGCCGCACGGTGGAGGCGATGGACGAGCTGGTCCAGCGCTGGCCCGATTCGGAATATGTCGAGGACGCCAAGGCGAAGATGCGCTTTGCGCGCGACCAGCTGGCCGGCAAGGAGATGCAGGTCGGTCGCTACTATCTCGAGCGGCGCGAATATATCGCGGCGATGAAGCGGTTCCGCGTCGTGGTGGAAACCTATTCCAGCACCCGCCACGTCGAGGAAGCGCTGGCGCGCCTGGTGGAAGGTTACTACGCGATGGGCCTCACCTCCGAAGCACAGACCGCCGCCGCCGTGCTCGGCCACAACTATCCGGACAGCCAGTGGTACAAGGACTCCTACGCCCTGCTGCAGAAGGGCGGGCTGGAGCCGCGCGAGAATACCGGCTCATGGATCTCGAAGGCCGGCCGGGCCATCATCGGCACCTGATCCGCCATTCATGCTCTCGCGCCTGTCGATCCGCGATATCGTCCTGATCGAGCGGCTCGACCTCGACTTCGGGTCGGGCCTTTCCGTGCTGACGGGCGAGACAGGCGCGGGCAAATCCATCCTTCTCGATGCATTGTCGCTGGCGCTCGGTGCGCGCGGCGACGCTTCCCTGGTGCGCCAAGGGTCCACGCAGGGGCAGGTGACGGCCGTGTTCGACGTGCCGGGCAACCATCCGGCCCGCGAACTTCTTGAAGCGAACGCGTTCGACACCGACGGCGACATCATCCTGCGCCGCGTGCAGACGGCCGACGGCCGCACGCGCGTCTTCGTTAACGACCAGCCGGCGAGCGTCGGGCTGATGAAGGACATCGGCCGGCTGCTGGTTGAACTGCATGGCCAGCACGACGAGCGCGCGCTGGTCGATCCCGCCGCGCACCGGACGCTTCTCGACGCGTTCGGCGGCCATCTCGGCGAGGTTTCAGCGACGGCCAACGCGTTCCGCCAGTGGCGCGCGACCGAGCAGGAGCTTGCCCGCCACCGGGCCAAGGTCGAGGCCGCGGCGCGGGAGGCGGACTATCTGCGCGCTTCCGTCGCCGAACTCTCCAAGCTCGATCCCCAGCCTGGCGAGGAAGAAGAACTGGCGGAGAAGCGCGCGCGCATGATGCGGGCTGAGAAGACCGCCTCGGAAGTCAACGACGCGGTCGAGACGCTGTCCGGCTCCACATCGCCGGTCCCCGCGCTGTCGAGCCTGCTGCGTCGTCTGCAGCGCAAGGAAGCGGAGGCACCGGAGCTGCTCGGTGAGATCGTCCGGACGCTGGACGAGGCGCTGATCGCGCTCGACGCCGCGCAGGAGGCCGTGGCGGCCGCCGAACGCGCGCTTGATTTCGATCCCCGCATCCTCGAGCAGACCGAGGAGCGGCTGTTTGCGCTGCGGGGCGCGGCACGAAAATTCTCAGTGACGGTCGAGAACCTGCCGGCACTGCGCGATTCGATGGTGGCCGACCTTGCCGACCTCGATGCGGGCGAGGGGCGGCTCGCCTTACTCGAGAAGACCGCGACGGAGCTGCGCGGCGTCTACGACCGCCAGGCCGAGCACCTGTCCGCGCTGCGGCACGCCGCTGCGACCGGTCTCGCGGCCGCGGTCATGGCTGAGCTGCCGGCGTTGAAGCTGGAGCGCGCCGAGTTCATCGTCGACATCTCCACCGAAGCCGCGGACCGGACGGAGGAGGGGATCGACCATGTCGAGTTCCAGGTGCGGACGAACCCCGGCACCCGCCCCGGCCCGATGATGAAGGTCGCCTCCGGCGGCGAGCTTTCGCGGTTCCTGCTGGCGCTGAAGGTGGCGCTCGCCGATCGCGGCTCGGCGCCGACCCTGGTCTTCGACGAGATCGACACAGGCGTCGGCGGCGCTGTCGCCGATGCGATCGGCAAGCGGCTGGCGCGATTGTCGGCGCGGGTGCAGGTCCTGTCGGTCACGCATGCGCCGCAGGTGGCAGCGCGTGCGGCCACGCACTACCTGATCTCCAAGTCGGGTGTCGATCGCGTCACCACGGCGGTTGTGGAGCTCGAACAGTCCGACCGGCGCGAGGAGATCGCGCGCATGCTCGCCGGTGCGACGATCACCGAGGAAGCCCGCGCCGCCGCGCACCGGCTGTTGGCCGAAAGCGCCGGCTGACAGGAACTTGTCAGCAGGTTGTGCCGGTCGGCACGGGGCGATTTACAAATCCCGCCGTTTGGTCGAAACCTTGCCGCCTCAATCGCCGAAACGGATGCCCTCATGACGATCGAGAACACGCCCGTCGAGAAGCTCACGGAAGAACAGGCCGCCGAGGAGCTGGCGCGGCTGGCGACCGAGATCGCCGGACACGACCGGCGTTACCACGCCGAAGATGCCCCGACGATTTCCGACGCCGCCTACGACGCGCTGAAACTGCGAAATGCCGCGATCGAGGCGAGTTTCCCCGAGCTGATCCGGGAGGATTCGCCGTCGAAGTCGGTCGGCGCCGCACCTTCCTCCGCCTTCGCGCAGGTGCAGCATTCGAAGCCGATGCTGTCGCTCGACAACGTCTTCTCGGAAGAGGACGTCACGGATTTCGTTGCCTCGGTGCGCCGCTTTCTCAACCTCGGTCCCGAGGCGCCGCTGGTCTTCACCGCCGAGCCCAAGATCGACGGCCTGTCGATGTCGCTGCGCTACGAGAACCGGAGGCTGGTGACGGCCGCCACCCGCGGCGACGGCACCACCGGCGAGAACGTCACGGCCAACATCCGCACCATTGCCGAGATTCCCGAACGCCTGCCGGCGGATGCGCCGGATATCGTCGATGTGCGCGGCGAGGTCTACATGCGCCGAGACGACTTCCTCGACCTGCAGAAGCGCATGGCAGAGAGCGGCCAGACCTTCGCCAATCCGCGCAACTCCGCCGCCGGCAGCCTGCGCCAGAAGAACCCGGAGGTGACGCGGTCGCGCCCGCTGAAATTCTTCGCCTATGCCTGGGGCGAGACGTCCGAGCCGCTGGCCGACACGCAATACGACTCGGTGCTGCGCTTCCGCGACTGGGGGTTTCCCGTCAACGAGCGGATGAAGCGTTGCGCCTCGCTGGAGGAGATGCTGGCACAATATCGCGCGATCGAGGCCGACCGCGCGAGCCTGCCGCATGCGACATCGACGGCGTCGTCTACAAGGTCGACCGGCTCGACCTGCAGGAGCGCCTCGGCTTTCGTTCGCGCTCGCCGCGCTGGGCGACGGCGCACAAGTTCCCCGCGGAAAAGGCCACCACCGTCCTCAAGGCCATCGACATCCAGGTCGGCCGCACTGGCGCGCTGACGCCCGTGGCACGCCTTGAGCCGGTTACGGTCGGTGGTGTGGTGGTCGTCAACGCAACCCTGCACAACGAGGACTACATCCGCGGCATCGGCAATGACGGTAGTCCGATCCGCGAGGGCAGGGACATCCGCGTCGGAGACACGGTGCTGATCCAGCGCGCCGGCGACGTCATTCCGCAGATCCTCGACATCATGCCTGAGAAGCGGCCGGCCGATTCCACGCCCTACGAGTTCCCGCATCTCTGCCCAGCCTGCGGCAGCCATGCCGTCCGCGAGGAAGGGGAGGCGGTGCGCCGCTGCACCGGCGGGCTGATTTGCCCGGCGCAGGCGGTGGAGCGGCTGCGCCACTTCGTGTCGCGCAACGCGTTCGACATCGAGGGGCTTGGCGAGAAGCAGATTGAGTTCTTCTTCAACGCCGAGGATCCGGCACTGCGCATACGCGAGCCGGCCGACATCTTCACCCTGAGGGAGCGCCAGCGCGCTTCGCTGACCAAGCTCGAAAACATCGAGGGCTTCGGCGCGGTTTCGGTCAAGAAACTGTTCGACGCTATCGATGCCCGACGGGCGGTGGAGACCTCCCGCTTCCTCTTCGCCCTCGGCATCCGCCACATCGGCGAGACCAATGCGAAGCGCATCGCGCGTCATTTCACCAGCTTCGAGGCGATCCGTGCCGTCGCGACCGAGGCCGAGATCCCCGCCGGCAAGGGCGACAAGGGCAATGCCGCCTGGCAGGAACTGAACGCCGTCAACGGCGTCGGCGAGGTCGTGGCCGAAGCGCTGGTCGAGTTCTTCAACGAGGCGCACAACCAGAAGGCCGTCGATGACCTGCTCGCGGCCGGCGTCGTTCCGCTCGACGAGGAGAAGGTGGGGCAGGTCGATAGCCAGTTCAGCGGCAAGACCATAGTGTTCACCGGCGCGCTGGAGCGCATGTCGCGCGACGAGGCGAAGGCCATGGCCGAACGACTCGGCGCCAAGACGGCAGGGTCGGTATCGAAGAAGACCGACCTCGTCGTCGCCGGCCCCGGCGCCGGTTCCAAGCTTAAGGCGGCCACGGATCTCGGCATCGAGGTGATCGACGAGGACGAGTGGTTCAGGCGCGTGGAAGGGTGATTGCCGGGCTGAACGCTGGCTCAACCGAATTCAACAGACACGCCCGGCGGACGAACCTACAACGCCCGCGACGATGAACCTGACATGGGCGTGGAGACTACCATTCCTGCGAATACTTCGAGCCAGTTCTGGTCGGGCATGCGGGCCGCAATTCCCGCGACGTTTGCGGCAGCGCCGTTCGGTATCCTCTACGGGGCGCTCGCCGCGAAGCAGGGGCTCTCGTTCTTCGAGATCGTCTTGATGAGCATGACGATTTTCGGCGGCGCATCGCAGATGGTCGGCGTCGAGCTGTTCGGGCAGCGCCTGCCGGGCTGGATCGTGGTCCTGTCGATCTTCGCCGTCAATTTCCGCCATGTGCTCTATTCCGCCGCCGTCGGCCGGCGCATCACGCACTGGCGTCCCTGGCAGCAGGCCGTCGGCTTCTTCTTCCTTGTCGATCCCGTCTATGCGGAGAGCGAGCGCAAGATCGAGGCGCGGCAGGAGATCGGCTTCGCGTGGTACATGGGCATGGGCGTGCTGGTCTACCTTACCTGGGTCCTGCTCTCGGCGATCGGCGCGGGGTTCGGCGCACTGATCCCCGACACCCATGCGCTTGGGCTCGACTTCCTCCTGCCGATCTACTTCCTCGGGCTGGTCATGGGCTTCCGCAAGCGTCCGCTCTGGCTGCCCATCGTCGTCGCCTCAGGCGTCGTCGCGGTGATCGCCTACCGCTATGTCGGTTCGCCCTGGCATGTCTCGATCGGCGCCGCCGCCGGCGTAGCGCTCGCCGCCGCGCTGGCGAAGCCGCATCCGCCGGCCGATCCTGAGCCCGACGAGGCGGGGGCCGCGCCATGAGCGGGACGGTCTGGATCATCCTCGCCGCTGCGGCAATGACCTATCTGGCACGTGCAGGCGGCCATTTCGTCCTGTCGCGCTTCGAGCGCATTCCCCCGCGCGTGGAGGCCGGGCTCAACGCCGTGCCCGCCGCGGTTCTCACCACGCTGTTCGCGCCGGCGCTGTTCAACGGCGGGCCGGCCGAACTATCGGCGATGGTGGTCGCGGGCCTCGTCGCGCTGCGCTTCAGCTTCATACCGATGTTCATCGCCGGCGCGGTGGTGCTGATCGGGCTGCGCTATCTGCTCGGATGATGGTGGTCGGCGAAGGGTGAGGTCGCAGCTTCCAGCCAGGCCCGCTCGTCGCCCGCCAGCAGGGGACCTACCTCCTCGCGCACGCGCGCATGGTAGGCGTTCAGCCACTCGAACTCCTCGCGCGTCAAGAGCTCCGTCGCGATCATGCGCTTGTCGAAGGGCACCAGCGTCAGCGTCTCGAAGCCGTGCATCGGCAGGTCGCCGCCTTCGACCGGCATCGCCTCGGTGACGACGATCAGGTTCTCCAGCCGGATGCCGTAGGCGCCTTCCTTGTAGTAGCCCGGCTCGTTGGAGAGAATCATCCCCGGCAGCAGCTTCTCGGTGCCGGATTTGGCAATGCGCTGCGGGCCTTCGTGCACCGACAGGAACGATCCGACGCCGTGGCCGGTGCCGTGCGCGTAGTCGAGGCCGGCCTTCCACAAGGCGGCGCGCGCGAAGGCGTCGATGTCGGCGCCGCGCGTGCCTGGCGGAAAGCGCAGCATCGAGATCTGGATCATGCCCTTCAGCACCAGCGTATAGCGCTCGCGCATCTCCTTGGTCGGCTCGCCGATCGGCAGCGTGCGGGTGATGTCGGTGGTGCCGTCCTGGTGCTGGGCGCCGGAATCGACGAGGTAGAGTTCGCCCGGACCCAGCGTGCGGTTGGTCGCGGTCGTCACGCGATAGTGGATGACCGCGCCATTGGGCCCTGCGCCGGAGATCGTGTCGAAGGAGATGTCGCGCAGCGGCATCTGCAGCTCCTTGCCGGTCTCTGTGCGGCAGTTCTCCAGCGCGGTCACCGCCGCGATCTCGTCCACCGAACCGGGCGGCCGCGTCTCGATCCAGCGGACGAAGCGCGACACGGCCGCACCGTCGCGCCGGTGCGCGTTGCGGGTGCCTGCAAGTTCGGCGTCGTTCTTGGTGGCGCGGGGGAGGCGTGCCGGGTCGGCGAAGGACACGACCGTACCGCCGTTCTCCTCGACGATCAGGCGCAGCTTCTCCGCCACGAGCGACTGATCGAGGCCGACCTTGGCACCGGCCTTCGCCAGTGCCGCGATCTCGCTCTCCAGCGTCGACGGCGGCCGGATGTCGGACAGTTGCGTCAGATAGGCCTCCGTGGTGCGCGGCAGCTTCCGCTTGTCCATGAAGAGCAGGTGCTGGCCGTCGGCCGAGATCACCGCGAAGCCCAGCGCCAGCGGGGTGTGGGGCACGTCGCGCCCGCGGATGTTGAAGGTCCACGCAAGCGAGGAGGGGTCGGTCAGGATCGTGTGGGTCGCGCCTTCCGCCTTCAGGCTCTCGGCGATGCGCGCGAGCTTGTCCTTGGCGAGCTCTCCCGCATAGTCGAGCGGCTG
This sequence comes from Mesorhizobium sp. J428, assembly GCF_024699925.1. Taxonomy (NCBI): domain Bacteria; kingdom Pseudomonadati; phylum Pseudomonadota; class Alphaproteobacteria; order Hyphomicrobiales; family Phyllobacteriaceae; genus Mesorhizobium; species Mesorhizobium sp. J428. Next base: position 80,977 of record NZ_JAJOMX010000001.1, on the reverse strand, counting down.
GATGTCGACGGATTCGAGCGGAGCTGCCGGCTGGTCGTCCCAGATTGCGTCCACTGCGTTCTTCGCCACCGCGACCAGTTCGGCGCCGCGCTTTTCGAGCGCGGTCTTCAGCGCCTTGGCTTCTGCGATGGTGTGCAGCCACGGGTCGAAGCCGATCCGCGCGCCCTTTGGGGCATTCTCGCCCAGCCATTTGGCGGGCGGCGTCTCGACGAGGTTCTGCACCGAGAAGATCGACGGATCGACCTGGCCGCGCACCTGGAGCGTGTAGCGGCCGTCGACGAAGATCTGCGCGCTGTCGGCGAGGATGATCGCAGCGCCCGCCGATCCGGTGAAGCCGGTCAGCCAGGACAGCCTTTCGGCGCGCGCCGGCACATATTCGCCCTGATGCTCGTCGGCGCGCGGCACGATGAAGCCGTCGAGCTTCTTCCCCGCAAGCCATTCGCGCAGGCGCGCCACGCGGGCAGCACCCTGGGAGGGATCGGATGTGACGTCGAAGGACTGGAACATGCTCGGCACCGGTTTCGGGGAGGCGCGACGGTAACCGCAGCGACCGGCCGTTGCAATCTCGATGCCCGGCGGAGCATTTATGAATATTGCATTGCACAATTCTCTCTTCGCATATGCAAAATTGCATATCGCACATGCGAGATGAGCCATGGTGAATCAAGTCGGTGTTTCATACATTGGCTGACGTGGAGGATGGATAGTCCGACCGAAGGAGACCATCATGACCAAGACTGCGAAGCCCGGCTTTTTCCGCAACGCGCTCAATGCGTTGATCGAGGCGCGTGCTCGTCAGGCCACCCACTATGTTAACGGCGCCCTGCTGATGCTGGACGACGAGACGCTGGCGAAGAACGGCTACAGCCGTGACGTGCTGCGCCGTAACGCGCGCGCACCCTACGCGTACTGATTTCCTACCCTTACCGGTAGAGCGCGCTTGTCGCGCTGGTGAAGGCGGCTGGAGACAGCCGCCTTTTTCGTGCCTGCGAGAGATTAGCGCTTGAGGTGGATCGCCACCCAGCCCTCGCGGTGCAGCGTCCTGACATGGCGGAAGCGCTGGCCCGCATAGGCCGCCACCACCGCGTTGCGCTGGCTGTCGAGGATGCCCGACAGCACCAGGGATCCGCCCGGCGTGACATGGCGTGCCATCTGCGGCGCGAGCCGCATCAGCGGGCGGGCGAGGATGTTGGCGACGATCAGGTCGAACGGTCCCGCCGCCGCGAATGCCGCATGGTGGAAGCCGGGCGCCGTCACGCAGGTCAGCCAGGCGGCGACGCCGTTGATCGCCGCGTTCTCCTTGGCCACCTCCGTTGCGACCGGGTCGATGTCGGTGGCGAGCACCGGGATATGTGCCATCTTCGCCAGCGCGATGGCGAGCACGGCGCTGCCGGTGCCGAGGTCGAGTGCGTTGCGCGGATGCTCGCGCCGCACCACTTCCGACAAAACCTGCAGGCAGCCGGCCGTCGTGCCGTGATGACCGGTGCCGAAGGCTAGTCCTGCCTCGATCTCGATCGCAAGATCGCCGATGCGACGCTTGTCGCGGTCGTGCGAGCCGTGCACCAGGAACCGGCCGGCGCGCACCGGCTTCAGCCCTTCCAGCGACTTCGTCACCCAGTCGATGTCCGGAACGGGCTCGACCGCGAAGCTGCGGTCCGCAAGGTCGTCGGGAACCAGCGCGGCAAGGCGTTCGGCAACGCCGTCCTCCGCCTCGTCGACATAGGCGGAGACTTCGAAAATAGCCGCCTTCTCGTCCACCTCGAAGATGGACAGCGGCCAGCCCTCTTCTTCCAGGCCGAGTTCGAGCGCCGCGTAGACGCGTTCCGTCTCGGCCTTCGGCCCGCGGAGGTGATAGCGGATCTGGCCCATGGTCAGGATCCGGTCGCCAGCCGCTTCAGCTTGGCGACCGCCGTCTGGCCATTCTCGCCATAGGCGATGGTGCCGGCAAACGCGCCGCCCTTCTCGAGCAGCAGCACGGAGGCCGTGTGATCCATCGTGTACTCGCCGCCGCCGGTCTCGACCTTGCGCGAATAGATGTTGAACGACTTCACCATCGCCGCCACCTTGGCCGGGTCGCCGGTCACACCTGTGATGCGCTGCGAGACGTTGCTGACATACTGGTCCATGATCTCCGGCGTGTCGCGCTCCGGATCGACAGAGACGAAGAAGGCGCGGATGTTCTCGCCCTCCGCGCCGAGCTGTTTCAGCCAGCCGTCGAGCTCGAACAGCGTGGTCGGGCAGATCTCGGGACAGTGGGTGAAGCCGAAGAAGACCGCCGAAGGCTGCGCCCTGAATTCCTTCTCGCTGATCGGCTGGCCCTTCTGGTCGACGAGTTGGAACGCGCCGCCATAGGCGTCACCCGAGCCGACTTTCGCATACCAGTCGAAGGCGACATAGCCGATGCCCGCCGCGACGAGGAAGAGAAGCCCGTAGAGGATCGCGCGCATCGTATTCACCCGAGACTGTGCCTAAATGGCCCCGGCGTCAGAAACACCAGGAGAGACCTGACGCGGTCAGCGTCATCAGCATGGCGGATCCGTTTCCGATCCATGCGGCAAATGCCACGCCCGTGAAGCCGCCCACCGCGATCGCGGCAAGCGCGACGCGGACCAGCCAACTTCCCGATGTCGATCTGCCAGACATGCCGCAGATATAGCGGGCGGCATTCGCCTTCGCAAAGGGCATGATGCCGCGTTGGCAGCCTGTCCGAAACGCGCGAAGCTCTTCGAACCCACGAATGCCAGGAGACATGCATGGCTACGCAGGCACCCAAGGGCTACTCTCGCCTCCAGATCGCCCTCCACTGGATCATCGCGCTGCTGATCGGCGTGCAGATCCTCTACCACGATCCGATGGAAGAGGCGTGGGACGCCGTCCGCGACGGGCTCGCGGTTCCGGCGAACGTGAGCTTCGGCGTTACCGTGCACGTCGCCGTCGGCGTGTCCGTCCTGCTGCTTGCCTTGCTGCGGCTCGGCGTCCGCGTCACGCGCGGCGCACCGGCCCTGCCGGCGGAGGAGCCCGCGCCGCTGCGCCTCGCCGCGAATGCGACACACGTCGTGCTCTACATCCTCATGATCGCGATCCCGCTCGGCGGCCTCGCGGCATGGGTGGGCGGCGTCAAGCCCGCGGCCGGCATACATGGCCTGGCGGCGAACATCCTGTTCTGGCTGGTTGTCGTGCACATCCTGGGCGCGCTCTACCAGCGCTTCGTCTTGAAGTCGGACGTGCTGACCAGGATGGTGGCACCGCAGAAATAGCGGCGCCTGGCGAGACCGGCATTGCAAGGCGGACGGCCTGACCCTACCTCTCGCGCTGTCGTCCAAGGAGATCCGACATGAACCGTTTCGCCGCCGCAGCCCTGTTCCTCGGCCTTGCCGCGTCGCCAGCCCTGGCGCAGGAGGTCGGCGAAGTCGGCGTCGACTGGCTCGGCAACGACATCATCGTCGAAGCCTTCAAGGACCCGAAGGTCGACGGCATCACCTGCCACGTCTCCTATTTCGAGCGCGGCGTGATCGACCGGCTGCAGAAGGGCAACTGGTTCGAGGACCCGTCCGATTCCTCAATCGCCTGCCGCCAGACCGGCCCGATCGCGATCCGCGACATCGACCTCACCAAGGGCGGCGAGGAAGTGTTCAACCAGGGCATCTCGCTGATCTGGAAGCAGCGCGTCGTCAACCGCATCTACGACAAGGCCAACGATACGCTGATCTACCTGTCGCATTCGCGACAGGTGCAGGACGGCTCCGCCAAGATGGCGATCTCGACCGTGCCGCTGTTCAATCAGCCCGTGACCTGGGCCAACGGCAAGCCGCAGTAACTTGCGGCCGCGGGAGCGGGCGCGTATTGGCTCGGCCATGTCCGACGAGCGCTTTCCCTCCGACGAGCCGCGCATCCATCCGACCGCCGAGATGAAGGGCTGCCGGCTCGGCCGCCACGCCGTGGTCGGCGAACGGGTCATCCTGCGCGACGTGATCGTTGGTGACTACTCCTATTTCGAGCGCCATTCCGAGGCGGCCTATGCCGACATCGGCAAGTTCTGCTCGATCGCGGCGAACACGCGCATCAATGCGCTCGAACATCCGATCGAGCGGATCACCCAGCACAAGATCAGCTACCGTCCGAACGAGTTCTTCCGCTTCCTCGGCGTCGACCAGGAGTTCCGCGCCCGCCGCGCGGACAAGCGGGTCAGGATCGGTCACGATGTCTGGATCGGGCATGGCGCGGTGATCATGCCGGGTGTGTCCGTCGGCAACGGCGCGGTGATCGGCGCGAATGCCGTGGTGACGCGCGACGTCGCCGCCTTCACGATCGTCGCCGGCTCGCCGGCCAGGACGGTGCGCAGGCGCTTTCCTGACGAGATCGCCGTGCGCATCGAGAAGCTCGCCTGGTGGGATTTTTCGCGTGAAAGACTGTTCGAGGCCGTGCCGGACATGCAGCGGCTTTCGGCCGAGGCATTCCTCGACAAATGGGAAGACGCCGGTCCGTAAGGCCGGCCTGTTTGCATAGGAGACAATCCATGACCAAGGTTCCGACCAAGCGGCTGAATTCCGGCGCGGAGATGCCGGTGATCGGGCTGGGCGTGTGGCAGGTCGCCGACGAAGTAGCCGCCGACGCCGTGGTGACCGCTATCGAGGCAGGCTACACCAGCATCGACACCGCCGCGGTGTATCGCAACGAGCGCGGGGTGGGCGAGGGGATCAGGCGCTCCGGCGCGCAGCGCGAGAAGCTGTTCGTCACGACCAAGGTCTGGAACGATGCGCAGGGCTACGACACCACGCTCCAGGCTTTCGACAAGAGCCTGGGCCGGCTCGGCCTCGACTATGTCGATCTCTACCTGATCCATTGGCCGGCCGCCTCGCGCGGGCTCTATCTCGACACCTGGAAGGCGCTGGAGAAGCTGAAGGCCGACGGACGCGCGCGTTCGATCGGTGTGTCCAACTTCCACATCCCGCACCTGAAGCGGCTGTTCGACAGTTCAGATGTCCGTCCGGCGCTCAACCAGATCGAGCTGCATCCCGGCCTGCAGCAGGCGGAGCTTCGCGCCTTCCATGCCGCGAACGACATTGCCACCGAGGCCTGGAGCCCGCTGCAGCGCGGTGCGGTCGACACACCGGAGATCGTCGCCATCGCGACGAAGCACGGCCGCACCCCGGCGCAGGTGATCCTGCGTTGGCACCTCCAGCTCGGCAATATCGCCATCCCGAAATCCGTCACGCCGTCGCGTATCCGCGAGAACATCGCCGTCTTCGATTTCGAGCTGGACGAGGCGGATATGGCGGCAATCGCGAAACTCGACGCCGGCGTGCGCACCGGGCCGAACCCGGACACCTTCGCCTGACGGAACCGTGCGAACTTCTCCCGCGTTTCGGGGCGTCGGTCCGGAGCAGGAGGGGTCCATGCAGGAAGAGATCGTTCGCATCGTGTTCGGCGAGGCGGAGACGGCCAATGTCTGGTTCTATGCCGAGATCGTCTTCCGCACCCTGGTCATGTATCTCTATACGATCTTCCTCGCCCGGATGGTCGGCCATGACGCGATCGGGCAGATCGGACCGTTCGAGTTCGTGCTGGTCATCGCCGTCGGCTCGGCCGCCGGCGATCCGATGTTCTATCCCGATGTCGGCCTGCTGCAGGGCATACTGGTCATCACCGTTGTTGTCTTGCTGCATCGGGCTACGGGCGCTTTGCTCGCACGATCGAGCAGGGTCGAAAGCCTGGTCGAAGGCGATCCGCTGCTGGTGGTCAAGGATGGCCGCGTCGTCGAGGAAGCGCTCGGTTCCGGCGCGCTCAGCCTGCGCGAGCTCTTGGCGTTGCTGCGTGTCGAGAGTGTGCGCGACGTTGGTGAGGTCGAGGCGGCCTATTTCGAGAACAACGGCAAGCTAAGTGTGTTCCGCTACCCCGCCGAGAAGGCCAAGCGCTCGCGCTCGACTGAGCCGCTCAGGACCCAGCGCTAGCTCTCCGCTTTGATGGAACGCGCCTTCTCCAGCAGCAGCTCCCTGTCGCGGCCGTGGCGCGCGATCAGTTCCTCCGCCTGGTTCGGCGACAGGTCCGTGTTCTCGGCGAGGAACTTCACGTCCTCGTCCAGCAGCTTCTCGCGCCGGTCCGTCTTCACTGCGCCGGGCATCAGTTCGGCCTCTCGATCAGCTTGTTGAAGCGGCTGACCTGGCCGTTGTCGAGCATGTCCTGGTGCAGGAAGGCCAGCTTGCGGTCTTCGAAGATCTCGAAGAACTCGTCCCACTCGATCTCGCGGAACCCATCTTCAGGATCGCCGAAATCGATCCGCAGCACGCCTTCGCCGACCACGGCGGGCCGACCCTCGCGGCTTTCGACCCATTTGCGGATGACTTTGTGATCGGTGGTTGCGACAGCTTCGGTCATTGTCTTGCTCCTCGGCTTTTTGCTGCCAACGGTGAGCCGGACGGATTGTTCCGCTCCTCGCGGATCCAGGCGTAAGGGAAGTGGTCGCGGATGCGGGCGTTGAAGAAACGGCCCTTCGAAAACGCGTGGCGGAGGCCGCGCGCCGTTTCCGGCGGCACGTCCCGGTAGTCGTAGCGGCGGCCGTTGGCCACGAACCAGACCGACAGCACCCGGCTTGCCTCGTCATACTCGAAATGCCGGATCGACGTGGAGGGCATGGCTCACTCTCCGGTGTCGCGGTTCGACGCGGCCAGCGGCTTCGATTCGGGGGATCCACGGTGGCGGAGGAAGATCGACAGGACGACGAGGACCGCGGTCGAGAGGAACTCGGACTGCCAGTTCTGGAACGACTCGAACCAGAAGGTCGGGTCGCCGAGATGGGCGTAGGCCGGAATGGCCGGCTGGCCGTGTGCCAGTGCATCGGCGTTCCGCGTCGCCGCGCTCGACATCCAGTGCAGCAGGAAGGACAGGACAAAGAGCAGGGCCAGAGCGAGGCCGAGCCCGTGCGCGTAGAGCCAGTCGCCCAGCCGGCTTGCCGCGCGGCGATGGGCCGGCACCTCGTCGCCCGGCCGGTGCAGGCTGATCCGGATCGCGGGATTCGGACGAGCCGCGCTGGAACAGCATCGCGGTCAGCACGACGTAGGCCGCCATCTGCAGGAATTCGCTCTCCCAGTTCTCGAACAGGGCGGAGGAGAACGGCGCGGAGAGGAAATAGGCGCCGAGCGTCAGGGCCGGTTCGCCGTGGACGGCGCGCATCTCGTTCTCGTGCGCCAGGCCGGCGACCAGCATGCCGGCGAGACTTAGGGCGAAGGCGCCCAGCAGCACGATGGTGAGGCTGTTGTCGCGCAAGAACCGCATGGCCGAACCGCTCCGTGATGGATGATCGAGCAGAACGATCAAGAGCGGCGGAGGTTGCGGCATGGCGCGGGGGAGGTGCGCGACTCGGCGGCAGCTTCTCGCCGGATGGGGTCGACGCCACTCGCGATTTCGTGAACGCACAACATCGCCGCCCGCTTTTCAGGCCAGCCGATGCGCGTATCATGAGCGCATGTCTCGCCTGCAAGCTCGACTGGCCTCATGCTTCGGAGCAGCGGTGATGCTGGCGCTCGGTGCATCCGCGGCGCCGGCCGAGGATCAGGTCGTCGACGTGGAACTGGTGCTTGCGGTCGACGTCTCGCTCTCGATGTCGCCTGACGAACTCGTCATCCAACGCGACGGTTATGTGGCGGCCCTCACCGATGACGCCGTGCTGCGGGCGATCGCCGACGGCGCGCATGGCAGGATCGCCGTCACCTATGTCGAATGGGCAGGCTCCGGCGTGCAGCAGGTCGTGGTTCCCTGGTCAGTGATCGCGACGGCCGAGGACGCGCAGGCCTTCGTCGCCAAGATGACCGCAACGCCGCCGCGCAGTGCGCGCCGTACCTCGATCTCGGCCGCGCTCGACTATGCCGCGTCGCTGTTCGACACCAGCGGCTACAGGGGCATGAAGCGGGTGATCGACGTGTCGGGCGACGGACCCAACAACCAGGGCACGCCCGTCGACCAGTCGCGCGACCGCATCGCGGAAAAAGGCATCACGATCAACGGCCTGCCGCTGATGACGAACGGCCATGGCATGTCCTCGGCCTTCGACATCGCCAATCTCGACGCTTATTACTCGGACTGCGTGATCGGCGGCCCGGGCGCCTTCATGATCCCGGTCAACGGCTGGGCTCAGTTTCCCGAGGCGATCCGGCGCAAGCTGGTGCTGGAACTCGCGGACGGGGAGCACCCGCTCCGCACGGCAATGGAGGCGGAGTTCCCGCCCGTCATCAAGGCCGCCACGATCTTCACGACCGATTGCCAGATCGGCGAGAAGATGTGGAACAATCGCGGCTGGATCGACATCCAGTAGACGGCTCTCACTCCTCTCGGGATTCTGGACCGCCCGGCCGCGGTGCGAGATAGATTACCAGCGACCCGAGCAGAGCGGCGACCACCGAGCCGAGCAGGATGCCGACCTTGACGTCATCCTGCAGAGCGGCGTTGCTGGCGAAGGCGAGCAGGCCGATAAACAGGCTCATTGTAAAGCCGATGCCGCAAAGCAGCGACACCCCCAGCAGATGCATACGTGCGGCGTTCGCAGGCATGTCTGCAAAACCGAGCTTGATCGCTGCGTAAGACGTGCCGAAGACTCCGACGAGCTTGCCGACGACGAGGCCTGCCGCGACGCCGAGCGTCAGCGGATCGACGAGCGTGTCGGCCGACATGCCGGAAAAGGAAACGCCGGCATTGGCAAAGCCGAAAATCGGCACGATCACGAAGGGGACAACGCCGTGGAGGGCGTGTTCCAGCCGGTGCAGCGGCGAATGGTCGGCGTCGTCACGCAGCGCGGGGCTTGCCCGCAGCGGGATGGTCAACGCCAGCGCCACGCCGGCAAGCGTGGCATGCACGCCCGACTGCAGGACAAGGACCCACAGCACCACGCCCAGCGCGAGATAGGGCAGGAGGCTGCGCACGCCGAACCTGTTCATGGCGACGAGGATCGCCAGCACGCCCACCGCGCCGGCGAGATACGCCATCTGCAGATCGGCCGTGTAGAAGACCGCGATAATGATCACCGCGCCGAGGTCGTCGATGATCGCAAGCGCCGTCAGGAACACCTTCATCGAAGCGGGGACACGGCTGCCCAGCAGCGACAGCACACCAAGCGCGAAGGCGATGTCGGTGGCGGTCGGGATCGCCCAGCCCCGCATCGTCTCCGCATTGCCCCAGTTGAGCGCGGCGTAGATCAGCGCCGGCACCGCCATGCCGCCGGCTGCAGCCAGCCCGGGCAGGATTCGCCGCGGCCAGGTCGAGAGCTGGCCGTCGAGCACCTCGCGCTTGATCTCGAGGCCGACCAGCAGGAAGAACACGGCCATCAGCGCGTCGTTGATCCAATGCGACACGCTGAGCGGGCCAAGATACGACTTCAGGGCGGCGAAATAGACCGGCGCTAGTGCCGAGTTGGCGACGATGAGCGCAAGCGCCGCCGCCGCCATCAGCACGATGCCACCCGAGGCCTCGCTGTCGAGAAATTCGCGAAAGATCGATCTCTGGCGGGTGCTCACGTCCGGCCTCCTTTTGGTTGGTCGGCCGCAAGGGCCATCATAGTCGCGCCGGGCGGCCCGACGCATCCATTAGACATATCCGATCAGAGGTGGAATTGCAGCGCCGCGGACCGAGAATCCGCAACTTTGTATGAGAATCGCCTACGCTGCCAGCAGCTGCTTGCGGTCGGCGCGTTCCTGCTGCGGCGAGCGGGCGTAGAGCTCGCGGTAGCATTTCGAGAAGTGCGAGGCCGAGACGAAACCGCAGGCCACCGCCACCTCCACCACCGGCAGCGACGACTGGATCAAGAGGTGCCGCGCCCGGTCGAGCCGGATCTCCAGATAATAGCGCGCCGGCGAGCGGCCCATCTCCTGTTGGAACAGGCGCTCGATCTGCCGGCGCGACAGGCCGACATGGTCGGCGATTTCGATCAGCGACAGCGGCTCGGAGAGGTTCATCTCCATCAGTTCGATGATCGACAGCACCTTGCCGTTCTGCACGCCAAGGCGGGCGCGCAGCGGCAGGCGCTGGCGGTCCGTCGGGCTGCGCACGCGGTCGGTCAGCACCTGCTCGCAGACGCGGTTGACAAGCATTTCGTCAAAGTCGTCGCCGATCAGCTTCAGCATCATGTCGAGCGCGGCCGTGCCGCCGGCGCAGGTGTAGACGTTCTGGTCGACCTCGAAGAGGTCGGCGAAGACGTTGGCCTTGGGGAACGCCTCGGAGAAGCCGGGCAGGTTTTCCCAGTGGATCGCGCAGCGCTTGTTGGAGAGCAGGCCGGCAGACGCCAGCACATGCGCCCCGGTGCACAGGCCGCCGATCGCCACGCCGCGGTTGTATTCCTCCCGCAGCCAGGCGAAGGCGGAGCGGTTCTGGTATTTCTCGACATTGATGCCCGAGCAGACGATGACCATCGAGGGGCGCTCAGGGCCGCTCATCTTGCGCCGCTCGTCTTCCAGCGAGGTCTGAACCGCGATCTCGATGCCGCTGGAGGCATTCACCGGCCGGCCGTCAGCGCTGGCGAGCCGCCAAGTATAGGCGTCGTAGCCGAGCATTCGATTGGCGAGCCGCAGCGGCTCTATCGCCGTCGAAAAGGCGATCAGCGTGAAATCCGGGACGAGAAAGAAGACGATCGAGCGTTTGATGGCTGGCTTTACGGTCACGAAACACTCCCGGAAACCTGGCTATCGGCGAACGGCTTTCATCGTCGCGATAGGAAAAGTGTCATCCGGAACGTCGGGAAATGTCAATGTGATTGCGGCAGCGGCTGATCCGAATGCGACATGGCCCTCTTTTCGTGTCGCAAAAAGAAAAAGCCCACGCAGCTTGCGCTGCGCGGGCAAGGAGGTCTTGACTGGAAGAAGACGGAGCCGCGGGAGGGAACGGCTCCGGTATGCTTTACATCACGAGACCGCCGAGGCGGTTGGCCGCGAGCGCAGCGGTCTGGCCCGGCATCGTCCGGCCGAGGCGCGCACGCTCAAGGCTGGTGGTGAGGTTGCCGGCGCGGCGGCCGCGGAAGAAGGTCGACAGGAACTTCATGGTAGCTCTCCAAGCAAATCGTGCGTTTTACTCGGAGCGGCCGGCGCGATGACTGCGTCAAGCAGCTCTTTTCATGGCGCGGATATAGGCATCTGCCGCGATCCTTGCAGTGGCAAAAGCGAACAGCCGCGTCGTAAAAGCGATACCGCGACGTCCGGAAACATTCCCGAATTCAAGATAACGGTTTGAAACAAAAGGGATTATTTGGATTTTGACCCAGTCATGCGGCTGGCTCACATGCGTCATGCGGCCGTTGCATGGCTGCGCGGCACCTGCCGCCGCGATGGGCAGAAAACAAAAGTCCCGCCGCGAGCTGCGGGGCGGGACTTTTAGGGTCTCGGCCAGGGCGCCGTCGCAGCGCCGTGCGATATCAGCACCAGCCGCCGGTCACGACCTTGTTGACCGTGTTGTGGCGGTAGGCTTCCGGCCAGCCGATGTCCTTCTGGATCTCGACGGGCAGCGAGCGGATCGACCGTTCGGTTTCCTGGCGGGCGCGGGCGGCGCGATAGTCGGCCGCAAAGCGGCTGAGCGCGGTCATGATGGACATTTCACTCTCCTTGAGTTTGCAATGAAAGGCTTGGGAGGAGCCTTTCGATTGCGTGCCATTTAGGCAGCTCTTGTTTCAAATTTATTGCGGGCGGCTGACGGACCGTTTCGATTTGCGAATCAATTCGTCACGGTTCGCCGAATTCGTCGGCAATTGCCTTGTTGCAGTGCAACATGCAAGCCGCGCCCGTTCACCGCATCATTGCGGCGTTTCGGTGGCGGATTACGACCGGGCGCGAAATTCACGCTCGAAATCGATGCCGTCGGGCCAGCCGATGTCCTTCTGCATGCCGTGCGGCAAATCTGCGATGCGCATGGCGGTGCGAATGCGAAGACGGCGGGCGCGCTGCGTTGCGATGAACTGGGCAAATGCGGTGTAGATCGACATGACTTTCTCCATTCGTTGGGGCGAAAGGGCGTCTCGTCCTTCCATGAGATTGACTATGCGACCGGAATGGAGTTCAATCAAACGAAATGGAATGATCGATTGGATCAAGAAAACTGAACTGAGGGCTCCATGAACGCTCCGCTCAACCATCCTTTGCCGCTACTGGAACTCGACGTGCTGCGCACCTTCGTGGCGATCGCCGAGACCGGAAGCTTCACGCTCGCGGCCAATGCGGTGTTCCGCACGCCCTCGGCCGTGTCGATGCAGATCAAGAAGCTGGAAGAGACGCTCGGGCGCGCGCTGTTCACGCGCGACGCGCGCTCCGTATCGCTCACCGCGGACGGCGAGATCCTCATCGGCTATGCGCGCCGGTTGCTCGCGATCAACCGCGAGGCCGTTTCCAAGTTCGTCATGCCCGACATCCAGGGCGTCGTGCGGCTGGGCTCGCCGGACGACTATGGCGAGCGCGTGCTGCCCGACGTATTGCGCCGCTTCGCGCAGTCCCACCCTTCGGTCGCGGTCGACGTCGTCATCGACCAGAGTTCCAATCTGCGCCGGCGCATGGACGATCGCGAGCTCGACATCACGCTGATGACTTGCTCCGGCAAGGTGATCCCCATGGATGCGGAGATCCTGCTGACGGAGCAGATCGCCTGGGCGGGCGCCAGGGGCGGTTGCGCGCATATGCGAGAGCCGCTGCCGGTATCGTTGTGGGAGGAGGGCTGCGCCTGGCGCATCCGCGCACTGGATGCGCTGAGCACCAGCGGACGCGACTACCGCATCGCCTATATGAGCGCCCACACCTCCGGCCAGCGCTCGGCGATCCTCGCAGACCTCGCGGTCGCGCCGCTGCCGAAGTCGTTCATCGGCGAAGATCTCGTTATCCTGGGGCCGAAGGACGGTCTGCCGGAGCTCGGCACCTACAATCTGGTGATGATTGTACGTCCGGACGCCAGCGCGCCGGTGCGGGCGGCGGCCGACCATATCCGCGCGACGATGGAAGCGTTCAAGGAAAACGGCCGCTTCGCGCTCGCCGCCTGAGCGGCGGGAACTTCCGCGCCCGACCGGGGTTTTTCGTGCGGCGGCCCGTCCGGGCCGCCGCATCCGTATGGAGGCGTCGTAACACATCATGGAGCGGCCGGCCGTCGACGAACTGCTCAGGGAATACAGGGCGAAGCGGGATTTCTCGAAGACCGCGGAGCCCGACGACAGGCCCGCGCCGAAGGCTGCCGGCGAGGGGCTCGCCTTCGTCGTCCAGAAGCATGATGCGACGCGCCTCCACTACGACTTCCGCCTCGAATGGGCGGGCGTGCTGAAGAGCTGGGCCGTGACGCGCGGCCCGAGCTACGATCCGGCCGAAAAACGGCTGGCTGTACGCACGGAAGACCATCCTCTCGCCTACGGCGCCTTCGAGGGCACGATCCCTGAGAAGGAGTATGGCGGTGGCACGGTGATGCTGTGGGATCGCGGCACCTGGGAGCCGGTCGGCGATTTCGAGAGCGGGCTGAAGGAGGGCAAGATCGTCTTCCGTCTCGACGGCGAGCGCCTCAAGGGCGAGTGGACGCTTGTCCGCATGAAGCCCCGCGGTCGGGAAAAGCGCGAGAACTGGCTGATGATCAAGCATCGCGAGGAGGGATTCGTCCCACCGCGCGGCGACGTGCTGAACCGGTTCACCAAGAGCGTCGCGTCGGGCCGCACCATGGCGCAGATCGCGAAGGGCGGCCGTGGCCTAAGCAAGAGCGACCTGACGGCGAAGCGACCCGAGGGCGGATTGACGGGCAAGGTCGATCCGCCGGCGCGTAAGGTCTCGAAGGAATTGCCAGTGCCGCGCTGGCGCGAAGTACGCTCGCGACGCTGGTCGGCGAAGCGCCCGACGGCGGCGAGTGGCTGGCCGAGATGAAGTATGACGGCTACCGCGCGCTGATCGCGGTGGCCGGTGAAGAGGCCAGGATCTACACACGCAGCGGCCTCGACTGGACCGGCAAATTCCCCGGCATCGCCGCTGCGGCCGCGGCACTTGGTGTCGGCTCTGCGCTGATAGATGGCGAGATCGTTGCTTTCGACCGCAATGGAAAGACCGACTTCTCCACTCTGCAGAAGGAGATCAAGGCCGGCGGCAGGGACTTGTCCTGCTTCGTCTTCGACCTGCTCGAACTGGACGGGGAGGATCTGACGCGACTGCCTCTCACCGAGCGCAAGGCGAAGCTGGAAGCGTTGATCAGCGCCGGCAGCGAGCCGCTGCTGTTCTCCACCCATGTTCTCGGCAAGGCGGACGAGGTCTTCCGGCAGGTCTGCTCGGCCGGGCATGAAGGCATCGTCGCCAAGCGCGCGGACGATCCGTACATATCCGGCCGCGGGCGGAGCTGGTTGAAGATCAAGTGCACGAAGCGGCAGGAGTTCATCGTCGGCGGCTATGCGCCGTCGGACAAGCGCGGCCGCACCGTCCGCTCGCTGCTGATCGGCGTGATGGAGGATGGCGAGCTCACCTACAAGGGGCGGGTCGGCGCCTTCGAGGGAGATACGCTTGGCGAGGTGGAAGAGCTCGTCGGCTCCCTTGTGCGCAAGTCGTCGCCTTTCGTCTCCGTTCCGCGCGAGATGGCGCGTGGCGTGGTCTGGCTCAAGCCGGAGCTCGTCATAGAGGTCGACATGGCTGAGTTCACGGCCGATGGTGTGGTTCGCCACGGCGTGGTGCGCGGGATCCGCGGCGACAAGCCCGCGAAGGACGTGGTGCTGGAGATACCGAGGGAGACGGCCATGCAGCATGAGACGCGCGATATCTTTGCCGGCGTTAAGCTCTCCAGCCCGCAGAAGGTGCTGTTCGAAGAGCAGGGCGTGACCAAGGCCGATCTCGCCGCGCATTACGAGCGCGTGGCGAAGCGGATCCTGCCGCATGTGACGCATCGTTTGCTCAGCCTGGTGCGCTGCCCCGACGGGGAGGGCGGCCAGTGCTTCTTCCAGAAGCACGATTCCCGCGGCTTTCCCGACGAACTGAAGCGGATGGAAATCGAGGAAAGCGATGGCAAGCGGGACAATTATCTTTACGCGGAAGACCTGTCGGCGCTGATCGCGGGCGTGCAGATGGGCACGCTGGAGTTCCATATCTGGGGCTCGCGCATCGACAAGTTGGAAAAGCCCGACCGACTGGTGTTCGACCTCGACCCGGACGAGGGGCTGGGCTTCGCCGACGTGCGCGACGCGGCGTTCGACCTGCATGCTCGGTTGGAGAAGATCGGCCTGAAGACCGTCCCGATGGTCACGGGCGGCAAGGGCGTCCACGTCATAGCGCCGATCGCGCCGCGCGTGGAGTGGCCGCAGGTGAAGGAGTTTGCCAAGGGCTTTGCCAAAATGCTCGAGGACGAGGCGCCGGACCGCTACGTCGCCAACATGTCGAAGGCCAAGCGCAAGGGGCGCATCTTTGTCGACTATCTGCGCAACGAGCGCGGCTCCACCGCGATCTGCCCCTATTCGACCCGCCGCCGCAAGGGCGCGCCGGTGGCGACGCCGGTGTCGTGGGGGGAGCTGAAGGATCTGGAGGCGGCGAACAGCTTCCACATCGGCGACATGGAGCAGCGCCTGACTCAGGCCGATCCCTGGAAGGCGGCCGACGGCTGGAAACAGTCGATCACCAGCGAGATCATGGCTAGCGTCGCAGGCGGATAACCGTCAGGCCGCCTTCGCGGCCGTCTGTGCCGGAGCCTGTTCCAGGAAGGCGACCATCCTGTCGCGGGCGGGCCGCGCTTCGGGGATGTCGAGCAGCGGCCAGACGTGGAACATCCCGTCCGCCCGCACCAGCTCGATGTCGACGCCGGCCGCCCGCGCCTTGTCCACGAACAGGACGGTGTCCGGATAGAGCAGGTCGCGCGTGCCGGAGAAGATCAGCGTGCGCGGCAGCGCCGCGACGTTGCCGTAGATCGGGCTGATGCGCCAGTCGTCGAGCTTCAGAGCGCCGGCATACATGTGCATCGCCGCCAGCGCGCCGGGAATGTCGAGCCAGGGATCGCGTTTCGCATAGTCCCGCACCTCGGGATTGGCGAGCGAGGAATCGACGCTCGGCGACAGCAGCGCCAGCGACGAGGCGATTGGTTCGCCTCTCTCGGCCGCCATCATGGTCAGCACCAGCGCCATGTTGGCGCCGGCGGAGTCGCCGACGATCGCGGCATGCGGCGCTTCGGCAAAGACCTGACGGTAGACTTCGCCGGCCATCCCGTAGATCTGGTCGAACTGGTGTTCGGGCGCGAGCGGATAGATCGGAACCGTCACCTGCGCCGACAGGCGCTCGGCCAGTTCGGCGATCAGAAGCCAGTGAAACGGCGTGAGTTCGAAACAATATGCCCCGCCATGCAGGTAGAGGAGCCGCCGTCCGGCCGTGCCCGCCTTCGGCCGAGCCTCGTAGACTACATGGCCCTGCACCTCGCGTTGGGTGATGTCGAGGCGGTCTTTCACCTTGTCGGGCGGGCTGTGGTCCTCGACCAGGCGCATCTTGGCGAGGCGCTGCCGCAGCCCTTCCTCGGACATGAACGCCTTCTTGCGCGTGCGCTTCAGCACGAAGGCGTAGAAATGCGATTTCAGGCTGGCCATGGCGTCCTCCCAGGCGCGGGAGTAGTAGTGCGGCCGCCCGCTTAGTCAATACGCGCGGGAAACGGCGGCTTCGGGCGCTCTCCTGCGATCGCGGTCCGGCACGTCGCTGTTCAGGAACTCCACGATCAGGTTCCGCGCGCGGCGGGCCTCGGGCATGTCGATCAGCGGCCAGACATGCATCATGCCGGGCTCGACCACCAGCTCCACCTCGACGCCCGCGCGCCGGGCGAGGTCGGCGAAGCGGATCGTGTCCAGTGTCAAAAGGTCGAATTCGCCGGCGAGGATGAGCATCGGCGGCAGCACCGAGAGGTCGCCCTTGATCGGGCTGATGCGCCAGTCGGCACGGTCCATATGCGGCGCATAGTGGCGGATCGCCTCCAGGCCGCCCTCGATATCGAGCCAGGGATCGAGCCGCGCCGCCTGTGCGACGTCGGGATTTTCCAGCGTCATGTCGAGGCCGGGCGAGATCAGCACGTGGCGGGCAGGACCAGCGAGGCCTTCTTCGGCCGCCATCATGGTCAGCACCACGGCCATGTTGCCGCCGGCGGAATCGCCCATGAAGACGATCTCGCCGGTCGGGCTCTCCGCCAGCATCCTGCGATAGGTCTCCATCACCATGCCGAACATCTCCTCGAAGCGGTGTTCGGGCGCGATCGGATAGACCGGCACGGTGATGCGGGCGTCGAGGCGTTCCGCCATTTCGGCGATCAGCCGCCAGTGAAACGGCGTGATTTCAAACACATAGGCGCCGCCGTGCAGGTAAAGTATCCGCCTGCCGCCCTGGCCGCCGCGCGGCGCGACGTCATAGACCGGGGCCCCGAGCACCTCGCGGCGCGCGATGTCGAGACGCCGCGAGAGCGCGGCCGGCGGCCTGTGATCCTCGAACATGCGGGCGCGCGCGATCCAGCGGTTCATTTCCGCAGCACTGGCAAAGGCCTTCTTGCGGGTGCTGCGGAGATAGAGCGAGACGATACGGGACTTGAGGCTGGGCATGCGCGCAGAACCCACTCGACGGACCTTCGTTCCTCCCTCCGCGCAAAGATCGATCCGTTTGCCGGCTGGGTCAAGAGTCCGGCATGCCCCAGGCATAGGGCGGCCGCCGCCTGCGCTTCCGGCGCCAGCCGATATCGCGCCTGATCTCGGGATCGAGCGCGTCCAGCAGCTCCTCCATGCGGCGTCGCCTCCGTGCATCGCGACGGCGCTGAGCATAGCGGGCAATCATATCGAACGGGAACATATCGGCCTCCTGTCAGGGAGGCGGATAGAGGCGGCGGGTTTCATCCCCGCGCCGCCGGGCCGGTGCTTCGTAACCGGCTCAGTCCCGCCCGCGTCGTGCCGCGCGCTCCTCGCGCGAGCGTCGGCGCGGCGCTCCGTCGCCAGCTTCGCCCTCGGGGAGCTGCTTTTTCGGCGGCAGCTTCACCGCGGCGGCGAGCTTCGGGAACGGGTCGACCTTGTTCGGCAGCGCCATGGCGTTGATGAAGAGCTGCTGGAAATCCGGCTCCAGCGCGGTCTCGATCTTCTCGATCTTGGCGACCTCACGCTCGATCTCGCGGCGATGCTCGCGGTTGAGCAGCGCCATCAGAGCACCGGTGCCGGCGGCGTTGCCCACGGCCTTCACCTCGGTCAGGTCGCAGTCGGGGATGAGGCCCAGCACCATGGCGTATTTCGGGTCGATAAAGGAGCCGAAGGCACCGGCGAAGCGGATCGTGTCGACCTCGCTCACGCCCTGCTTGTCCATCAACAGCTTGATGCCGGCATAGAGCGCTGCCTTGGCGAGCTGGATCGCACGCACATCGTTCTGCGTCACCGTGATGCGCGGCTCGCCGTCGCGCAAGAGGTAGGAGAAAGTGCGGCCGTTGGAGAGGATGCGCGGCGTGCGCGCGGCCATGCTGCCGTCGACCACGCCGTCCTCGGAGATGATGCCGCTGAGATACATCTCCGCCACGACTTCGATGATCGCCGAGCCGCAGATGCCGGTCACGCCGGTCGCCTTCGCTTCCTCCTCGAAACCGTCCTCGTCCGACCATTTGTCGACGCCGATGACGCGATATCGCGGCTCCAGCGTCTCGGGATCGATCCGCACCCGCTCGATCGCGCCGGGGGCCGCCCGCTGGCCGGACGAGATTTCCGCGCCTTCGAAAGCCGGGCCGGTGGGGGAGGAGGCCGCCACCACTCGCGAACGATTGCCGAGCACGATCTCGGCATTGGTGCCGACATCCACCAGCAGCATCATGCGGTCCTGCCGGTAGGGGCCTTCCGACAGTGTGGCGCCGGCCGCGTCCGCGCCGACATGGCCGGCGATGCAGGGCAGGGTGTAGAGGCGCGCGCCCTTGCTCACCTCGATGCCGATCTCATGCGCCCAGAACTGCATCGCGCCCGACACGGCGAGCGCGAACGGCGCTTGGCCGAGCTCGGTCGGGTCGATGCCTAGGAACAGGTGGTGCATGATCGGATTGGCGACGAAGACGCAGTCGAAGATGTCGTTGCGGTCGACGCCGCTCTCGGCGCAGACCTTGCCGATCAGCCCGTTGACGGCCTCGCGCACCGCCTTCGTCATCGCCTCCTGGCCGTCGGGATTCATCATGACGTAGGAGACGCGGCTCATCACGTCTTCGCCGAATCTTATCTGAGGGTTGGGGGCGCCGGCTGATGCAACGATTCGGCCCGAAAGCAGCGAGACGAGGTGCATGGCGATCGTCGTCGAGCCGATGTCGCAGGCGATGCCGTAGGCCTCGTTCTTCAGGCCCGGATAAAGCGCGATGATGAAGGGTCGCGAGGATTCCATGTCGCGATGGATCGCGGCCGTGACGCCCCAGTTCTCCTTGCGCAGGATCTTCTGCACCTGCGGCACCAGATGCGGCGCGATCAGGAGGTCCTTCCAGCCCCAGTCCTTCGCCAGCACGGCTTTCAGCCGGTCGAGATCGCCGAGCGGCTTGTGCATGTCGGGCTCGTCCACCTCGACATAGCACATCTGCACCGCCGCGTTGCGCTCGATCACCCGGTCGGTCGCCGCCTTGCGGATCGTCTGTGCGTTGACCACCGTGTCCTGCGGCACGTCGATGACCAGGTCGCCGAGGATCGTCGCGGAGCAGGAGAGGCGGCGGTGCGGCGGCAGGCCGCGCACGCGATCGTAGCGCTCCTCCTTCGGTCCGCGCGGCGAGATGTGGTCGTTGGACGAGACGATCTTGTGCTTGGCGAAATTGCCTTCCTGCACCTCGACCTGGCAGCGGCCGCAGGTGGCGCGTCCGCCGCACACGCTCTCGACATAGACGCCGAGCTGGCGCGCCGCATCGAGCACCGGCGTGCCGACCGGGAAGCGGCCACGCTTGCCCGAGGGCATGAACAGGACGAGCGGATCGGTGGGCGAGGCGTTCATGACAATATGCAAGCGATGCGGGCTCGATCTCTAGCCCCGCGACCGCCGCCCTTCGCGGTTACGACCACGAGGCGCTGCGCCCGGATCACGATTGAAATTGATCCACGCCGCGCCGCCCGTGTCCTGATTGAGCAGGAAGTTGGCGGCGCGGATCGCCTCCATCTCCTTGCCGGGCCGAGGCTTTGTCGAGCCGAGGCCGAACAGCTTGACAAAGGTTTCGTCGTCCATGTCCGGCGGCAGCACGATACCTGCTGCCTCGACCTCGGCCTTCTTCTCAGCGATTTTGGTCGGGCCGACCGGCAGCGCCACCGGATTCATGATCGCGCTCGTCATGCCGGCGGCATAGGCCATCGGCAGGAATGCATTGTTGATGCCGTGCCGGTTCGGCAGGCCGAACGAGATGTTCGATGCCCCGCAGGTCGTGTTGACGCCAAGCTCCTCGCGCAGTCGGCGCACCAGCGTGAAAACCTGGTGGCCAGCCGTCGCCATTGCGCCGATCGGCATGACCAGCGGGTCGACGACGATGTCATGGGCGGGGATGCCGAAGTCGGCGGCGCGCTCGACAATTTTCTTCGCCACCGCAAAGCGCACGTCCGGGTCTTCCGAAATTCCGGTGTCGTCGTTGGAGATGGCAACCACGGCGACATTGTATTTCTTGACCAGCGGCAACACTTTTTCGAGCCGCTCCTCTTCGCCCGTCACCGAATTCACGAGCGGGCGCCCCTTGGCGGTCTGAAGGCCAGCTTCGAGCGCGCCCGGAACGGACGAATCGATGCAGATCGGCGTATCCACTGCCGCCTGCACTGTCTCGATGAGCTTCGGCATCAGCATCGGCTCGACGAAGTTGTTGTCGGCGTAGCGCGGGTCCTGCGCCATCATGTTGGAGAAGACGGCGCCCGAATTGACGTCGAGAACGGTTGCACCTGCCTCGGTCTGGGCGACGGCGTCGGACGCCACGCGCGAGAAATCGCCGCGCTCCAGCTCCTCGTTCAGCACCTTGCGGCCGGTCGGATTGATCCGCTCGCCGATCACGCAGAAGGGCTGGTCGAAGCCAATGACGATTTCGCGGGTCGCCGAAGCGACGATCGTGCGGGTCATTCCTGTCTCCTCAAAGGATAGCGGGACTTGTCGGTCGTTCTCATCTGCTGTCAAGCGGCCTCAGTGGCCCACCCGCTCGACGATCTTCTGCGGTGCCTGGTCGGGCTCGTCCTCGCGCAGATGGCGCATGCGCTCGGCCACCACGAGTTCGTCGCGCGCGGCCTCGCGGTTCCACGGACGTCGCCCCCGCAGCACGCCGGATTCACTGACGATCTCCGCGACATATTCCTCCTGCCGGTAGGCCATCACGTGAATGCCGGAGACGCCGGGGATCTCCTTCACCTCGTTGATGATGTCGATGCAGAGCTGCTTGCCTTCCTTCTTCTGGTCCTGCGCGCCCTCCAGCCGCTGGATCACCGCGTCGGGAATATGGATGCCTGGCACGTTGGAGCGGATCCATTTCGCCGTCTTGGCCGAGGCGAGCGGCCCGACGCCGACCAGCAGGAACACCTTGTCCAGCAGGCCAAGGTCGCGCGCCTTGGCCATGAAGGTCTTCAGCATCGGCACGTCGAAGCAGTACTGGGTCTGGATGAACTGCGCGCCGGCGGCGATCTTCTTGCCGAGATGGATCGGACGGAAATCGTAGGGCGGCGCAAACGGGTTCACCGCGGCGCCGAGGAAGAGCTGCGGCGGCGTCGTCAGCTTGCGGCCGGACAGGAACTTGCCGTTGTCGCGCATGATCCGGATCGTCTCGAGCAGCGAGATCGAATCGAGGTCGAAGACCGGCTTGGCGCCAGGCTGGTCGCCTGCCTGCACGCCATCGCCAGTGAGGCACAATATGTTGGCGACGCCCATCGCGGCCGCGCCCAGCACGTCGCCCTGGATGGCGATGCGGTTCTTGTCGCGGCAGGCAATCTGCATGATCGGGGCATAGCCCATGCGGGTCAGCAGCGCGCAGATGCCGACCGAAGACATATGGCAGTTCGCGCCCGACGCATCGACGGCGTTGATGCCGTCCACCCAGCCGTCGAAGATTTTCGCGCGGTTGTAGACGTCCTCAGGATCGGCGGAATCCGGCGGGTTGAGTTCGGTCGTCACCGCGAATTCGCCCCGGCGCAGGATGCGCTCCAGCCGCCCGCGCGAGGTGTGGCCGGGCAGGGGCTCCAGCGGCAGATGAACGCCGGCCGGGTTCTCGTCCGGCTGCAAGGGCAGGATCGGCGTCATGCGCCGGCTCCCGCGCGGGCCTGGTCCTTCGCCGCACCTGCTTGGGCCGTGACGCGCAGCCAGGCCGATGTCTCGCGCAACGACTGATCCACCGGCTTCTGCAGGTTCAGGATCGCGTCGCCATGCACCATGTTGCGAGAGCCTTCCCAGGCTTTCACCCAGACGCAAGGCATGTCGGGCTCGACCTCGCAATTGCCGTTGGCGCGCACGCCGCCGCAGGGGCCGTTGCGCAGCTGCTTGGGGCAGTTCATCGGGCAGGACATGCCGGTCGAGGACAGGATGCACTGGCCGCACATGCGGCAGTCGAACATGAAGCCCTTCACCCGCTTCTCGACGAACTTCACCGGCGCTTCGACCCGGCCGTAGCCGATGCCCTTCCACAGCGGATGCAAAAGCAGGAAAAGGTCGGCGAAGCGGGCGTAGAACCATTCGAGCCCGCGCGAATGGCGGATCGACCAGAGGCGGATCGCATAGGAGCGCTGCACGCGGCGCTGCGGCGACACGTCGGCCGGCTTGTAGTCGCTCTTCGGCGCCGATTTCTTGACCACGGTCGCCTGCGTGACGCCGGCCGGCGCCGAGGGCGGTGTCGCGGCGGCCGTGTCGGCCGGCGTCGTCGATTTCAGGGTTTCAGGCATCGTCCCGCCCCCCCGACTTGGCCAGCGCCACGAGACGGTCGCGGTCGTAGGCAGCCTCGAGCGCGGCCGTCGCCTTGTCGGCCTCGGCTTCCAGCTCGTCGCTGACGGGCACGGGGTCGGCCTTGCGCCATTCGGCGAGATAGGCGTCGGTGTCGCCGGCGCCAGAGCGCATCGCGGCCATGTCGATCGCCTCCGTGAAGCGCAGCGACAGCTCGCGCTTGGCGGTCTGGCGCCCCTTCTTCACGATCACCTGTGCCGGAATGTCCCGCCAGTAGACGACGATCAAATCGGCCATAGGCCTTCCTCCTCGATTGCATCGCGAGCATTGCCGAAAGCACTGGCGGGCTGCTTGTTGCGGCACGACGCGGGTGCCTTCAAAAGCGACGCCGCGTTCAGGACGAGTATCGAGAGGGCGAAGCTACCAGATCGCGCCCATGTGCGACCAGACGAAGCCGAGTGCCGCGCCCGCCGATCCGATCACCAGCCCGATCACCAGAAGCGCGAAGATGCCGGCCAGCGCGCCCACGCCCAGCATGACCCCGTCCCGCTCCGAGAGCGCAAAGCCAAGCAGGGTGATCGAAAAGGCAGGAAACCAGTTCCCGAGCGGAATCGGCAGCGTCACGATGATCGCCAGGAACAGCGAGATCGCGCCGACCACGCGCTCGCCCTGCTTCGGCCAGAAGGGCCAGTAGCGCGGGCGGATGTATTTCTCCAGCCAGGTCAGCCACGGCACGATACGGTCCATCGCGCCGCGGAACTGCGGGCGCGTCAGCGAGATGTCGAGGATGCGCTTCGGCAGCCAGACGCTGGTCGAGCCGTAGAGCATCTGCGCGGCGACGATGAGCAGCGGCAGGCCGAGGATGGCGGACGAGGGCGGCGGCAGCGGGATCAGGTTGATGACGGCGAAGAAGATCAGCAGCGTCGCCAGGCTGCGATCGCCGAGCGCGGTGCGGATTTCGGCAATGGTGATCGGACCTTCGCCCTCCGCCGCCAGCCGTTCGAACAGGGACGACAGGCGCGCCGGCTGCGGGCGCCGAGGCGTCCCAGGCAGAGCCTGCTGCTCGTGTTCGTCCATGCCCTGTCTCACGCCATTCCTCTCTGCACACCCTGC
Source organism: Mesorhizobium sp. J428 (assembly GCF_024699925.1). Lineage (NCBI taxonomy): Bacteria > Pseudomonadati > Pseudomonadota > Alphaproteobacteria > Hyphomicrobiales > Phyllobacteriaceae > Mesorhizobium > Mesorhizobium sp. J428. The sequence continues at coordinate 57,062 of NZ_JAJOMX010000001.1, read as the reverse complement.
CACAGAATGTGCAAACAGCCGTTAATCCCTGATGACATAGTGCCTCGAAGGCCGGAAAAGAACCTCAGCGGCGGAATTCAAGGATGTCGAGCTTGGATTCGTAGTAGGGCGCCGGGAACTCGATGCGCCAGGAGGTCGGCGACATCAGGAACGCGTAGCCCACCTGGTCGGTCTCCGGACCCTTGCCGTAGGTCGGAAAAGGATCGTCGTTCACCGCGAAGGTGCCGAGATACGTCTGGCGGAAGTCGCTGTCGGTGAAGAAGCGGCCCTTTGTCTTCTGCGAGCCGGTCAGCTTGGTCAGCGTCCAGCCCGAGCCGTCATCGGTCACGCGGCACTTGAACCAGCCATAGACGATCAGCTTCGCGAAGCCGCCGGTCTTGATCGTGCGACACTGCCAGTCGCCGGTCATGTCGAAGCCGGACCAGGACTGCTGCCGCGCGTCGACGACCTTGTCGAGGATCGCGATCTCCTCCGCGCTGCCGCCCTCGCGCGCCTCCTTCAACGCCTCCGCGCGGGTGGTCTCGTAGTTCGACAGCCTCTCCCGGTCGGCCTTGGTGATCAGGCCCTCGATCTCGCCGGTGGCCCAGGAGGCCGAGGGGACGAGGAAGGCGAGGGCGGCGAGCGCCAGTCTGCGGGACGTCATTCATCTGCTCCGTTGGGCTGTTCAACCGACCAAGGCCGAACAATCCGGCGCTTTCATGTTGCCGCAACCGCCCTGGCCAGCGCCGGCGCGAGGTCGCCATAGCCTGTTCGCCGTTTTTCGTAGGCGAGGCCCAGCATCGCGGCGGCCTTCTGCGCCACTGGCTCGAGCGCGGGATCATCTGTCTGCGCGAGATAGACCAGCTTCTCGTAGTGGCCGAAATAATCCTTCGCCAGTTCCGGGTGCCGGTCGAGGCCGAGCGGCTTCATGAAGAAGGCGTCGAACTGCCGGCAGAGGAAGTCGGTCATGTAGAAGGTCGTCATGTCATCGTCGCCGATCGCCTCGAAGGCGGCGATGCCCTGGTAGAAGGCGAAGCAGTGCGGCCCGGCGATGCGCTCGACGCCGTGCTTCTCCAGCACCTTGTCGAGCATCCCGCCGGTGCCGCAATCGGCATAGCCGGCCAGGATGTGCCTATAGCCTTCCGCCTTCGCCTCCTCGATCGCCTTGTCCATGGCGGCGGGGATGCGGTCCGGTGTGTAGTGGAACTCGGCCGGCAGGCAGGTGAGGTCGAGATGGTCGAGGCGCAGCTGTGCCTTCACCGCCAGCACCTCGCGGGCGATCATGCCGCAGCCGATGACGAGGACGCGGTCGCTCTTGCTGCCTGCCTTCATGCGACGATCCTATCCGATCCCTTTAGAAACAGAAACGGGCGCCGAAGCGCCCGTCCGTGTACATCGCTTGTCGGCGGCGGCTCAGGCGTTGGCGCGCTGGTTATGCTTGCGCTTCATGAAATCCTTGGCGGTCTCGACCGCCACGGCCGCGTCGCGGCAATAGGCGTCTGCGCCCACGGCCTTGCCGAACTCCTCGTTGAGCGGCGCGCCGCCGACGAGCACGACATAGTCGTCGCGGATGCCCTTTTCCTTCAGCGTGTCGATCACGACCTTCATATAGGGCATGGTCGTGGTCAGCAGCGCCGACATGCCGAGAATGTCCGGCTTCTCGCGCTCGATCGCCTCCAGATACTTCTCGACCGGATTGTTGATGCCGAGGTCGACGACGTCGAAGCCCGCGCCCTCCATCATCATGCCGACGAGGTTCTTGCCGATGTCGTGGATGTCACCTTTCACGGTGCCGATCACCAGCTTGCCCTGCTTCGGTGCGCCGGTGGCGGCGAGCAGCGGGCGCAGGATCGCCATGCCCGCCTTCATCGCATTGGCCGAGAGCAGCACTTCCGGCACGAACAGGATGCCGTCGCGGAAATCCTCGCCGACGATTCGCATGCCCTCGACCAGCGCCTCGGTCAGCACCTTATAGGGCGCCCAGCCGCGTTCGAGCAGGATGTTCGTGCCTTCCTCGATCTCTTCCTTCAGCCCGTCATAGAGGTCGTCGTGCATCTGCTGCACGAGTTCGTCGTCGGAAAGCTCGGAGAGAATGATCTCGTCGTCGGACATTGCCTGGGCTCCAGCTGGGAGGATGCGAACGAAGGGACTTCCGTCCATTTGGACTTCGTGAGCATATCTAGTCTGCAAAGGCCTTCCGCTCATAGCTGATTTGCGACGCCGTGCAAAACGAAAGCGACTGGAATTCATGGGCTTGCCGTGTCGATTTTGCGACACGGTCTGGCGTTTGCGGGACTGTTCGCGCAAGGTCCATGGCTACCATCCGGCAGGAACGGCGGCGAAGCCCGCGACTTATCCACCAGGGACGAAACGATCATGAGCGAGCCGGCAGCAGTTGACCTGGAAAAGGGCGGCGAGGAACCCGGCACCGGCCGGCGCGGGCGCGGCGATCGCGCGAGCGGCGGCGCGGCTGCACGACGCGCGGCACGCTCCGGCGGCGGCCCCGGCCAGCAGCTCACCTATATCAGGCGCGAGATCCCGCTCTACGAGGTGCTGAACGAGGAGGGGCTCACCCTCATCGAGAAGAACGCCGACACGGTGCTCGAAGAGGTCGGCATTATCTTCCGCGACGATCCCGAGACACTCGCGATGTGGAAGGATGCCGGCGCCGACGTGCGCGGCGACCGCGTGCATTTCCCCAAGGGCCTGCCGCGCTCGCTGCTCAAGACCGCGCCGTCCATCTACACCCAGCATGCGCGCAATCCCGAGCGTTCCGTCCAGATCGGCGGCAACGCCACCGTCTTCGCGCCGGTCTACGGCCCGCCCTTCGTGCGCGACCTCGACGGTAACCGCCGCTACGCCACGATCGAGGACTTCCGCAATTTCGTGAAGCTTGCCTACATGGCGCCGTCGATCCACCACTCGGGCGGCACGGTGTGCGAGCCGGTCGACGTGCCGGTCAACAAGCGCCACCTCGACATGATCTATTCGCACATCCGCTACTCCGACAAACCCTTCATGGGCTCGGTCACCGCGCCCGAGCGCGCGGAGGACACGGTGGCGATGGCCAAGATCGTGTTCGGCGACGATTTCGTCGAGAACAACACGGTGCTGACCTCGCTGATCAATGCCAACTCGCCGATGGTGTTCGACGACACCATGCTCGGCGCGCTCAAGGTCTATGCCCGCCACAACCAGGCCTGCATCGTCACGCCCTTCATCCTGGCCGGCGCGATGAGCCCGGTGACGGTCGCGGGCACGCTGACGCAGGTTCTGGCCGAAGTCCTGGCGGGCGCCGCCGTCACCCAACTCGTGCGCCCCGGCGCGCCGGTGCTGTTCGGCACCTTCGCCTCCTCGATCTCGATGCAATCGGGCGCGCCGACCTTCGGCACGCCGGAGCCGTCGCTGGTCTCCTACGGTGCTGCCCAGCTCGCCCGGCGCCTCGGTCTCCCGTTCCGCACCGGCGGCTCGCTCTGCGCCTCGAAGATCCCGGATGCGCAGGCGGCCTATGAGAGCGCCAACACGCTGAACTCGACCATCCTCGCCGGCACCAATTTCGTGCTGCACGCGGCCGGCTGGCTCGAGGGCGGCCTCGCCTCCTGCTACGAGAAGTTCATGATGGACATCGACCAACTCGGCATGCAGCAGAAGTTCGCCCAGGGCGTCGACCTGTCGGAAAACGGCCAGGCCATGGACGCGATCCGGCAGGTCGGGCCGGGCAGCCACTATCTCGGCTGCGACCACACCCAGGCGAATTTCCAGACTGCCTTCTACCGCTCCTCGATCGCCGACAACAATTCGTTCGAGCAGTGGGAAGCCGAAGGCTCCAAGCCAGCGCACCAGCGCGCCAACGAGCTCGCCCGTCGCTGGCTCGAAACCTACGAGGCCCCGGCGCTCGACCAGGGCATCGACGAGGCGCTTTTGGCCTTCATCCGCCAGAAGAAGGAGTCGATGCCCGACGCCTTCACGTGAAGCGAGCCCGATTCAGGCGGGGCTAAAGTCGCCAAGATCATCCACGACGAAGTCTGGCGCAGCGCGGTCAGGGGCTGAGCGCTGGATCTTGTGCGGCTGAGGCGCTTCCGCGCGTCGTGTTAGGTGGCGAAGGCGAGGCTTCTTGTGGACATGGTGGTGGCGAGCGTGGTCAATCCCTCGGCACGCTTTCGGCCGCTCACATCTTGTGGTAGAAAATCGAGCTACCTACATCTCTGCTTTCGGAGCGCGCTGAATGGTCAAGCAAACGAGACCAGCTGGGACATCTGTGCAGAACCACGCGGGGCCACGGCAACCATCGGCTCCTGCTAAACCACCTTCGGCACCTCCGCCCGCTAAGAAGTAGTGGCCCCTTTCATGGCTCAGAGCATTGAACTCATTCGATTTAACGCACTCCGAAACGCGCTGTATCATACAGCGCGCCGGCGGACCTTCGAAAGGTGGAATCGGTGGTTCAATTTCATGGTTGTCATCCTCGGAACCGCGACAGTGGGGGAGGCAGTAACGAGCTTTGAGATCGCGCGTATGCCCCTGTGGATCGGAGGTGCGGTCGCCGCGGTGGGTACCTTGCAGTTAGTTTTTGACTTTGGCGGCTCGGCTCGAACGCACCAGTCCCTTCAGCGCGACTATTTCAACCTGCTCGCGGACATAGAAGAAAAGACGGATCCGACTGAAGAGGATTGTCGTCGTTGGGAGGCGAAGATGTCACGGATTGCCGGCGACGAGCCACCTGTTTTTCGTGCACTCGATGCCAAAGCATACAACGACGCAATTGGCGCGATGGAGTGGGACGAGAACGAACGCCTCGTGGTTCCGCTCATTCACCGGTTGTTAGGATCGGTTATATCTTTCGACGGCCACCACTACCGAAAAGTGGTTAGCGGGAAGCTGCCCGCGTTGCCGGCGGAGTAACTTCAGTTGTGGCCGCTGATCGCTAGTCTTTTCACGGACCCGCGCGCAGGATTGGTCCGAGTGGTGATCGTTGGAATGATGTTTGTGGGGGTGCCCGATGCGGCAATGGCCCAAACTGTGACGCTGCCGGAGGTGCCGGACTATAAGCCCGCATTCCGCCCTCGCGAGCGGCCAGATCCGGATCCGTCCACGTCTTACCTCGAACGGCCCCCTCTTTCTCGCGGTGGCGCACTACTCCCCGACCTGTCCTCGCACCAACGGGGCTGATCCGGCGCTATCGATCGGGGACGCTCACCGATCCCCTTACAGTTTATGAAACGAAAATGGTCCGTTTTGACTTGGAAATGGAGGCTAAGTTCAAACGGTTGTATGCCGATCTCCAGAATCTCCCCGAGACTGAGGAAAGTATTCTTAGTCGAAGGCTCTTGTCGAACTCTATATCATTGGTGCTGAATTCATTGAATGCTCACCGCGCACGGGATTGGAGTGCGGTGAATGTTGAACCCGCCGGGCATGGTCCGAGACAGCCGAAGCCTCCCCAGCCTGCCGTCGTTGTGCCGGCTGCGCCTCCGAATGGACGCAAATAGGTCGCGGAGCGTATAGCTACTTGTTATCCCTTGAACTCCGCGTAGCTTTCGACACCCGGCTTGAATTTTTTGGCACAACGTTTCCGTCCAACCTTGAGGACGGTCTGTTTCGCCTAAGGAGAACCGACCTTGCCGAAGCAAATCGACATTGACATTGCCGACGGGACTTGCGCTGCTACCCTGTTCGTGCCGGCCGGAGCATCGTCCAGCCCCGCCGTCATCCTCTACATGGACGCCTTCGGACCGCGGCCGGCGATGGACGGGATGGCCGAGCGGCTGGCGGGGCAGGGCTATGCCGTTCTGGTGCCCGACCTGTTCTACCGTTTCGGCACCTACGGCCCATTCGATGCGAAGACTGCCTTTGCCAATGCCGAGACCGGTCAGTTTCTGCGCAGGATGATCACCGAGACGACGCAGGCGATGACGGCCGCCGACACCGGCGCGTTCCTCGACGCGCTGGCGAACGAGGGTTTTGCCGGCAAGGTCGGCACGGTCGGCTACTGTATGGGCGGCGGACGCGCGCTCAATGCGGCGGCGGCTCATCCCGACCGGATCGTCGCGGCGGCGAGCCTGCATGGCGGCAACCTCGCCAACGACGCGCCCGACAGCCCGGCCGCCAACGCCGCGAAGATCAAGGCGCGCGTCTATGTCGGCGTCGCCGGCGTCGACGGCAGCTTCCCGCCTGAACAGTCCGCGCGCCTGGCGCAAGCGTTTCGCGAGGCGGAGGTCGACCATCTGGTCGAGAACTATGTCGGCATGAAGCACGGCTGGTGCGTGCCGGACCATTCCGTCTACGACGAGGCCGGTGCAGAGCGGCACTGGAAGCGGCTGGCAACGCTGTTCGATGAGACGCTGCGGGGGTGAGGGGGCTTTTGGTCCGCGGGGAGTGGATCGAGCCATTCCCTCGCCGCCCTCCGTCATCACGCTTTGCATGATCCTTACCGGGCAAACGCCCCCACTATGCCTCATGTCGGTTCCTCGCCGGGCGAGCCGCTTGTCGCGCCGTCCCGCGACACTCACCCTGCGCGACGCCCCTTCTGCGCGACCGTCATCCCGGCGACCGGAGGTCAGCCGAGACCCATTCCTCTCTCCGGTTACATGCTGAAAACACCCGCTGTCGCGAGACAAGGGTCAGCGCCAACCCGCCAGGGTCAATCGATCCCGGCTGACCTCCGGTCGCCGGGATGACGTCGCGCGAGGGGAGCGCTGTCTTGAGAGCCTCGGCGGTCGGTTCCGGGACATCCATCCGATGGATCGATTTCTGCCCACTCTCCGCTAACCCCTTGTTCCCATTGGCGCCCGAAATTTTTCCATCCCCGCCTTTCAGGAATGCACGACACTATGGCCGGTCGAAAGGAGCCGGCGATGGGCTGGAGGGCGAAGGCGGGGAGGCAACAGGCGTTAAAGGCGCGGATCGTCATGCGCCTGTTCTCGATCGCCGACATGGCCGAACACGCCGCAGGCCGCTCGTTCTGGGTCCGCTGGTGCGTGCTGTGGGCGGCCTGGCAGGCCAACGCGCTGCTTAGCGCCTATGTCGAAGGCACGCTCCGGAGCTCCGCGCGCGGAACCTGGACGCCCGTCCCGATGCCGGCCGGCTTCGGCAGCAATCCCTTCGATGCGGAGGAGATCGCCGATTCACTGAGGGCATTCGGGCTCTACATGCAGGCGGTGGCGGCGCATCTGTGCCGTCTGTCGTTCCTGCATCGGGGGCAGGCCTCCGACGAGGCGGGGAATGAGGGTGGCGCGCGCTGCGCCGGCCTTCAGCGCTTGGCAGACGCCGTCGTCTCGCCGATCGAGCTGCGTGACACCTCCTGAGAAGTACCTGTCCTGCCCTTTGCACGAGGGGCAATCGGGCGGAGCCCGAGACGGAGAGAGATGGTTGGCGCGACGGCAAAAGGCGAAATCAGGCCTTCTGCCCGCGCGGGCGTATCGCCATGATTCATGACGGGATATTCGTCTTCGATTCCGATATCGAATAGTCTCTGAGGAAACGCCGACACAGCATGATCGCCGAGATATCCAGCCAGCTCGCCGGCAACGGCCTGATCCTGCGTGGTGGGTTCGCCTTCGCGCCGGGCGAGGATGCGCCCGCCGACGCCCGTGCGGTGCTGCTCGTCGGGCATGGCGGGCCGAGCATATGGCCGCATTTCGAAGCATGGCGGGAGAGACAGCCGCCGGACCTTGCCGATCCGCTCGACACCTGGTCGCGCGAAAAGATCGGCGAGGTCGCCGCCCGGTTCGGCGCCCGTGCGGTCTCGCCCTCCGACCGTCCTTATCTGCCGTTTCAGCAATGGGCGATGCGGGCCGAAGGGCTGAGGCCGTCGCCGCTCGGCATCCTCATGCATCCCGAATTCGGCCTGTGGCATGCCTATCGCGGCGCGCTGCTGTTCGAGGACCCAGACGCGGCCCGGGAGATCGGGCAGGCGGCGCGACCAGCTCATGCGCCGATTCACCTGTGCGACGGATGCGACGGAAAACCCTGCCTGAAATCCTGTCCGGTCGGTGCTCATTCCGCCGCCGGCTTCGCTTATGAATCCTGCCTCGCTCATGTGCGCTCGCCGCGCGGCGCGGCCTGCAGGCAGGGCGGCTGCCTCGACCGCAACGCCTGTCCCTACGGCGCGACCTACCGCTATCCGGCGGCGCAGCAGGTTTTCCACATGCGGGCCTTTGCCGGCTGACTCGCTATTCGCAGCGAAGGCGTGCAAGTTGTCTGCGTAGTGTTCGTATTCCGCATTCATTCGCCTGCATACGGAGCTTCCCCATGACTGACGTCACCGCCTCCGCTTCCCCCACCTCCTCGCAAGCCACCGCCGAGCCCACCCTCCATCGCGTGATGGGCCCATGGCTGCTGCTCCTCTTCATCGTCGGCGACATTCTCGGCACCGGCATCTACGCGCTCACCGGGCAGGTCGCCAAACAGGTCGGCGGCGTGGTCTGGTTGCCCTTCCTCGTCGCCTTCGTGGTCGCGCTCATCACGGCGTTCAGCTATCTGGAGCTGGTGACGAAATATCCGCGCGCCGCCGGCGCCGCCCTCTATGCACACAAGGCCTTCGGCATCCACTTCGTCACCTTCATCGTCGCCTTCGCGGTGATGTGCTCGGGCATCACCTCCGCCTCGACCGCGTCGCGCGCCTTCTCGGTCAACTTCTCCAGCGCCTTCGGGCTCGGCCTCGAACAGGGTGTTGGCATCACGCTGCTCGGCCTCGCCTTCATGGCGGTGGTCGCGATCGTGAATTTCCGCGGCGTCGGCGAGAGCGTGAAGGCCAATGTGGTGCTGACCTGCGTCGAGCTCACGGGCCTTTTGATCGTCATCGCCATCGGCCTGTGGGCGATCGGCATGGGGCAGGGCGACGTCTCGCGCATCACCCAGTTCCATGTTCCCGAGGGTTCGTCGAGCGCCTTCTGGCCGGTCATCGCGGCGACCACGCTCGCCTTCTTCGCGATGGTCGGCTTCGAGGATTCGGTCAACATGGCCGAGGAGACGAAGGACCCGACCCGCACCTTCCCGAAGATCCTGCTCGCTGGCCTTTTGATCACCGGGCTGATCTATGTGCTGGTGTCGATCTCCGCGGTCACGCTCGTTCCGCCGGACCAGCTCGGCGAGGGCGAGGCGCCGCTTCTGAAGGTCGTCCAGGCCGGCGCGCCGGGCTTCCCGATCGGCATCTTCGCCTTCATCACCATGTTCGCGGTCGCCAACAGCGCGCTGATCAACATGCTGATGGCGAGCCGGCTGGTCTACGGCATGAGCCGCGAGCACGTTCTGCCGGCGGTGCTCGGCAAGGTGCATGCCTCGCGCCGCACACCCTACATCGCGATCCTGTTCACGACGCTGCTCGCGTTCGGCCTGATCACCTTCGTCGGCTCCGTGCCGCAGCTCGGCGGAACGACGGCACTTCTGCTGCTGTGCGTCTTCACCATCGTCAACGTGGCGGTGCTGGTGTTGCGCAAGGACAAGGTCGACCACCAGCATTTCAAGGCGCCGACGATCCTGCCCGTCGTCGGCGCGGTCTGCTGCGCCTTCCTGGTCGGCCCGTGGACCGGCCGTGCGGTCGAGCAGTATGCGATCGCTGGCGTGCTGCTCCTCCTCGGCGTCGTGCTCTGGTTCGTCACCGTCGCGGTCAACCGGGCGATCGGCCAGAAGCCGCTCGAGCCGACGATGGAGGACATCGGCGGCGACGGTGCGGTCAACTGAGGCTCAGTAGCCGCCGACGATCGGCAGGATCTCGCCGGTGATGTAGCTCGACATCTGCGGCGACGCCAGGAATACATAGGCCGGTGCGATCTCCTCGGGTTGCGCCGGCCGTTTCATGGGCGTCTGCGACCCGAACTGCGATACGTCTTCCGCTTCCTTCTCCGACGGGTTGAGCGGCGTCCAGACCGGGCCAGGCGCGACGCAGTTCACACGGATGCCCTTGCCGACCAGGTTGCCGGCAAGCGCTCGGGTGAAGGCATGGATGCCGCCCTTTGTCATCGAATAATCGACGAGTTCCTTCGATCCCTCGATACCTGTCACTGACCCGGTATTGATGATCGCCGAGCCCGGCCTAAGATGCGGCAGGGCGGCCTTGGCCATATGGAAATAGCCGTAGAGGTTGGTCTTCAGCGTCGTGTCGAAATGCTCTTCGGTCAGGTCCTCGAAGTCGCTCGAATGGATCTGGAACGCGGCATTGTTGACGAGGATGTCGAGCCGGCCCAGTTCCTTGACCGTCTTCGCCACCGCCTTCTCGCAGAATTCGCGCTCCGAAACGTCGCCGGCGATGAGGATCGCCCGCCGGCCTTCCTTCTCGACGGCGGCCTTCGTCGTCTTCGCGTCCTGGTCTTCGGTAAGATAGGCGATCGCAACATCCGCTCCCTCGCGGGCGAACAGCACGGCGACGGCCCGTCCGATACCGGAATCGCCGCCGGTAATCAGCGCAACCTTGCCCTTGAGCTTCTCCGAGCCCTTGTAGAACGGCGCATCGTACATCGGCGCGGGCTCGATCCTGTGCTCCATGCCCGGCTTGGGATGATGCTGTTTCGGAAAGGGCGGGACGGGATATTCGCGCGCGCCGGCCTGCATCGGCTTCGGCTTGCCGTTGGATTTGGCGCGGTCGTCGGCGTCGACCTTCTTCTGGATGCTGCGTTGCTTCTCGGCTTCGTTTCGGGCGGCTGTTGCGGACATCGTATGGCTCCTTCGGTCTGGAACCAAAACACGCGAGGCCGCGAAAGGTTCGCGGGGAATTCGGGCCTTGGACTTTGTGGCGGAAATTGCCGCGATATTTGACCGCCGACCCAAGGAATGCCCCAATGGCCTCGTCCAAGGGATAGAAATGGCCTTGGTTGCGGAAGACACCGGCGTGCCGGACGAGGACCTTATCGCGCACGCGAAAGCGGGCGACCGCAAGGCATTCGCCGAACTGGTTGCGCGCCACTACGACTTCGTCTTCCGCGTTGCCTGGAAATGGTGCGGGCGCAAAACCGATGCAGAAGACATTGCGCAGGAGGTCTGCGCGCGGCTTGGCCGGTCGATCCGCTCCTTCACCGGGCAGGGCGCGTTCACGACCTGGCTCTACGCTCTGACGCTGAACGTCGCGCGCGATCACGGGCGCAAGCTGCTGCGCGAGAGCCGCAAGACGGCGGCCTTCGGCGTGCATGCGGCGGCGTTCGGCGAGGCGATGCCCGAACCGGACGAGCGCGCCGACGCGCTGTGGGAGGCGGTGCGCAAACTGCCGGACAAGCAGCGCGAGGCGGTGCTGCTCGTCTATGGCGAGGACCTTTCGCATGGCGATGCGGCCGAGATCATGGGATGCGCCGAGCCGACGGTTTCCTGGTACATCCACGAAGCGAAGAAACGGCTGAAGGTGCACATGCGCCTGGCCGGGGAAGCGTGACAATGACGGACGACGATCTTTCGCGGCTCGGCCGCTCGAAGGTTCCGGCGCCCTCGAAGGGTGCGCGGGAGCGCGCGCTTTCGGCCGCGCTGGAGGCCTTCGACGAAAAAATCTCTCCCAGCCCCCAAGGAACGCGCCGGGGTGCGCGTCTCACCGACAAAGCAATCATGCTTTGGAGGTCTCTCATGTCGCGCAAACTCATCGCCAGCCCGGCCCTGGCCGCGCTCATCGCCCTGCCGGTCGCGGGCTATTCCGCCTTCTATCTGATGGAGACCTCGCCGCTGACGCTCGGCCGCGACGCCGGCGGGCAGGGGCCGGTGACGGTGCCGGTTGAGGCACCGAGGCCTAAGGCGGCGCCGCAGGCCGAGGCGCGCAAGGAGATCGCGTCTTCGCCGTCTGTCCAGGAGAGCGAGGCCGCGCCTCCCGTCGCTGCGCAGCCCGCGCCGACGTCCGCCGAGCCGGCGATGGATCAGATGTCCAATCTCGGCGGCGCCGCGACCCGCCAGGCCCTGCCCAACCGTGCCACCGCCCCGCTGGCCGCACAGGAGCGCATGATCGCGCCGCCGTCGCCGGATGCCGACGCCTTTATCGGCCAGACACCGAACACGGAACGGTTGACCGAGTTCGACACCAACCCGGTGAGGTCGGCGCTCGAAAGTCCGGTCTCGACGTTCTCGATCGATGTCGACACGGCGTCCTACGCCTTCGTGCGGCGCTCGCTGAAGGAAGGCCTGCTGCCGCAGCCCGACACGGTGCGCGTCGAGGAGATGGTAAACTACTTCCCCTATGACTGGGCGGGTCCGGCCGACAGAGCCGAGCCGTTCAGGTCGACTGTGACCGTCATGCCGACGCCCTGGAATTCCGGGACGAAGCTGATGCATATCGCCATCAAGGGCTACGATGTGCAGCCGGCCGAGAAGCCAAAGGCGAATCTCGTCTTCCTGATCGACGTGTCGGGCTCGATGGACGCGCCGGACAAGCTGCCGCTGCTGAAATCGTCGTTCCGCATGTTGGTCGACAAGCTCGGCGCCGACGACACCGTCTCGATCGTCACCTATGCGGGCGACGCGGGGACGGTGCTCGAGCCAACCAAGGCGTCGGACAAGGCGAAGATCCTGTCGGCGATCGACACCCTGTCTTCCGGCGGCTCGACGGCGGGCGAGGCGGGGCTGCGCGAGGCCTATCGGCTGGCGCAGCAGTCCTTCGTGAAAGGCGGCGTCAACCGGGTGATGCTGGCGACGGACGGCGATTTCAATGTCGGGCAGACCGATGACGACGACCTGAAGCGGCTGATTGAGGAGAAGCGCGCGAGCGGCGTGTTCCTCTCGGTGCTCGGCTTCGGCCGGGGAAACCTGAACGACCGGATGATGCAGGAGATTGCCCAGAACGGAAACGGCCAGGCCGTCTATATCGACACGCTCGCCGAGGCCGAAAAGGCGCTGGTCGAGGAGGCTTCATCGACGCTGTTCCCGATCGCCAAGGACGTGAAGCTGCAGGTGGAGTTCAATCCGCAGGCGATCGCCGAATACCGGCTGATCGGCTACGAGACCCGCGCGCTCAACCGCGAAGACTTCAACAATGACAAGGTGGACGCGGGCGAGATCGGCTCGGGCCATTCGGTGACGGCGATCTATGAGATCACGCCGAAGGGAAGCCCGGCGCAGCAGATAGACGACCTGCGCTACGGCCAAGCGCGCACGGACAACGCGGCCGGGATCGCCAATGCGGACGAATATGCCTTCGTGAAGATCCGCTACAAGCTGCCCGACGAGGACGCGAGCAAGCTGATCACGACGCCTGTGACGGCGGCCAACGAGGTTGCGAGCTTCGACGCCGCGTCCGCAGACCAGCGCTTCTCGGTCGCGGTCGCCGCTTTCGGCCAGAAGCTGCGCGGCACCAGCCAGGTCGCATCCTATGGCTATGACAGGATTTCTGAGATCGCCGCCGCCGCCCGCGGGGCCGACACGTTCGGCTATCGCGGGGAGTTCCTCTCCCTCGTGCGCCTTGCCTCGGCGCTCGACGGCAGGCGGTAGCGGCGAGGGCGGCACCTCTCGCGCAAAAGGTCTTTCCGGGAGCTTAGCCGCCCATGGGCGGGCGAGGCAGGCCGGCGGGGGAAACCCCGCCGGCCTTTTTGTTTGGGGTGCCTCTTGAAAGATATATCGTTCGTACGATATGTCGTGCGAACGATATATCTTTGAAAGGAGTTTTCATGTTTGGACGACATCACAAGCGAGACTGTGCCGGCTGGCAGATGGCCGGTCATGAAGGGCGGGGACCGTTCGGTCGCGGGCCGGGTGGCCGGGGTGGTCCGTTCGGACGCCATCACGGCGGTCCATTCGGCGGCCGCGGGCCGCGCATGTTCGATCCCGGTGCGTTGCGGTTGGTTGTCCTCGGCCTGATCGCCGAGGAGCCGCGCCACGGCTACGACATCATCAAGGCGCTCGAAGCCATGTTCGACGGCACCTACAGCCCAAGCCCGGGCGCGATTTACCCTATGCTGCAGATGCTGGAGGAGGCCGACCTCGTCGTCTCCGAGGCGGACGGCAACAAGCGGCTCTATCGCATCACCGATGCCGGCAAGGCCTATCTGGAAGAGAACGCCGGCGAACTCGACCGCATCAAGGCGCAGATCCGCCACCTCTCCGGACATATGGGCGGCGCCGCGATCGGCGAGGAGATGCGCGGTCTCGGCTTCGCGCTGCGCCAGAAGATGCGCGGCGACTGGTCGCGCGAACAGGTCGAGAAGGCGCGCGAGATCCTGAAAAAGGCCCGGCGCGAGATCGAGGACCTGTAAGCCTTGACCGGAGGCGTCAGCAGCAGGGGGCGCGGCGGCTTGAAGCTGCCGCGCCCTTCGCTCATGCTGCGCCGAGCACGGAGCCATGCCGATGGAAGAACGCCGACACGAATGGGACCTGCCCGAGATCGGCCTGCGCCGGCTTGGCGCGCAGGATATCCAGCTGTTCTGGAAGCGTTTCGCCGTGGTGCACGGCCCCGGCCTGTCGCATGGCAGCCTCTATTCGCGGTGGCGTGTGGTGAATGAGGAGACCGTCATCTCCCTCTACCTGACCAACCACAGCGTCGGCCTCTTCGTTCGCGGCCATCGCGGCGAGCCGTATTCCGCGACTAGGCGCCGATTGTCGGCCTACGAGCCGGAACTGGGGACAGCGCTGGGCGCGGCGCTGCGCGGCGACTACCCGCTGTGCTACCTGACGGACCGGCCGACAGCGATGACCGACACTGCAGCATGGATCGCGGCCTTCGACTGGCTGCGGGCTGCCGAGAGCCGATACGAGGCGGTCCTGCGAGAGATCCTGGAAAGTCCCGGGCGTGACCCGGAATCTTAGTGCCTGTCAGCCGCGACGCCGGCGTTCCCGGCGTTCACCGGACGGTGCACCGCTTTCGTTGGCAGGCTTGTTGCGCATCGGCCCGATGCGGGCCACGACATCCTCGACGGTCGGGCGGGTCGATTTGACGTGGCTGTCCACGGCGTCGCGGATCGCCTTCAGGTGGACGAAGGATGTGCCGCAGCAGCCGCCGATGATCTTCGCGCCGGCGTCGATGGCGAGGCGCGCATAGTCGCCCATCAGTTCCGGCGTGCCGGAATAGTAGATCTCCGCGCCGCGGAATTCGGGAATGCCGCAATTGCCCTTGACGATGACAGTCGCCTGCGGAGCCGCCTCCGTCATGTCGAGCAGCGAGGAAAGGATGTCGGAGGCACCGACGCCGCAGTTGGCGCCGACGGCGACCGGCGGCTCGGCCATTCCTGTGGCGACGCCGTGGATATCCTTCGGATGCAGGCCCATCATAGAGCGGCCAGCCGTGTCGAAGGAGGCGGTATAGGTGTAAGGCAGGCCGACGCGGATCGCGGCCTCCGCGGCCGCCCGGATCTCGTCCGGCGCCGACATGGTCTCGATCCAGGCGACATCGGCGCCGCCGGCCTTCAGGCCCTCGATCTGCTCGGCAAAGGCCTCCACCGCCTCGGCATAGGTCATCGCGCCGAGAGGTTCGAGCAGTTCGCCCGTCGGGCCGACCGAGCCGGCGACGATGACCTTGCGGCCCGCTTTCTCGGCGACGCCACGCGCGATCTCGGCGGCTGCCTTGTTCAGTTCGTGCACGCGGTCCTGCGCATTGTGCAACTTCAGGCGCTGGCGCGTGCCGCCGAAGGAGTTGGTGAGGATGATGTCGGCGCCCGCGTCGACGAATCCCTGGTGGAGGGCGACGATCTTGTCCGGGTCGGCCGTGTTCCACAGTTCTGGCGCCTCGCCGGCTGCAAGACCCATGGCGAAGAGATTGGTGCCGGTCGCGCCGTCTGCAAGCAGAACGCCCTTCTCGGCAAGGAGCGCGTCGATCGGGTTCGTCATGGGAGGGCTTTCCGATTGGAAGATCGGATAATGATATAAAGAAGTCTTTATATGTGGTCAATCGCCCGGTCGCGCAGGCTGCGCGCAAAGGCGGCGACTTCGTGTGCGTTCACCTCGGCCGCGCGGATGAGATTGTCGAAGTGCCGCGTCAGCGTTCGGATCGGCGGGGTGGCGTTGAGCACGAGATACATGTCGCCGACATAGATGGCAGCGCGGATCGGGCCGAAGATCGTGTAGGGGATCGAATAGCGCAGCCGCCCATCATAAAGGTAGAGGCGGAAAGCCGGGTAGAGTTCGTCGATGAGGTCGGCCATGTGGTCCAGCTGGCGGCGGCGCAGCTCGGCAGGGACGCCGGACCAGATGCCGCGGCCCTCCGCGAAGATCTGCAGCGTGTGCCGCGGCATGCACACCTCCATGTCGGTCTCCGGCCGGCGATTGTAGCCGATGCGGTGCTGCACCTCATCGATCTTGGCCTCAAGATTGCGGTTGGAGATCTGGGCCTCGTAGGCGATCAGCTCGTCCGACCGCAGCAGGTCAGGCAGGCCGGCGGGTACATAGCGGACCTTGGTGCCGATCGCCTCCGCATGCCACTTCGCCAGCAGCGTGCGGTCATAGCCTCCTTGTTCCTCCTCAATCTCCAGGCTGGCGCGCAGATCTCCCGTCGAGCCGTCGTCCTGCGACAGGCCCATTAGCCAGTCGAGCGAGACCTTGTGTTCGGCGGCGATGTTGAGAAGCGTCTCGGCGCGGGGCAGGCGGGTGGTGGCACCCGAGAGCAGCTGCGACAGCGCCGAGCGGTCGATGCCGACGGAGGCCGCGAAGGCGGACTGGCTCGCTCCCGCACGCTCAACCAGCTTGCCGAGGCGCTCGCGGAACAGGCTGGATAGATCGCGCTTATCCATGCAAACACTCCCGATTGTTTACAATTCGCAACAATTGAAGATTTTAATGCGCAATGTCAACGAATCCTGCGCATTGTCGCGTTGCAGCATGGAATCTCTGCTGACAGGATGCTGTCAGGAATCAGGGGGTTCCAGGGGCGATGAAGGGCTTGAACGGCGGCATGGCGGGTGGGGACACGGGGCGAAGGGGACGCGGGCCGGGCGTCGAATGGCCGACGGTGGCACTGATCGCCGCCTGCTACGGCGTCTGGCTCGCGGTGGGGCTGGTCTACCCATCCTGGCCGGTTGCTGCGCTCGTCGTTCTCGCGCTGAGCCTGGCGCTGCATTCCTCCTTGATCCACGAAGCGCTGCACGGCCATCCGACGCGGACGGGCTGGGTCAACGAAGTGCTCGTTGGCCTGCCGCTTGGCCTGATCTATCCCTACCGGCGCTACAAGACCTTGCATCTCCAGCACCATGCCGACGAACGGCTGACGGATCCGTTCGAGGATCCGGAGAGCTATTACAAGGCGCGATGGCAGCACCAGGCGATGCCGAGTTGGCTGCAGCGGCTGCTCAGCATTAACAACACGATGCTCGGCCGGCTGGTCGTCGGTCCGCCGCTAGCCACGATCGGCTTTCTGACGTCGGAAGCACGACTGATCGCCTCCGGCGACAAGGCCGTGCGACAGGCCTGGTTGCACCATGCGGCCGGGCTCGCCATTGTGCTGCCGGTCGTGATCTTCGCCTTCGGCATGCCATTGTGGCTCTACGTCCTGGTTCCGGTTTGGGCGGGACAATCAATCATCGCGGTGCGCACCTATGCCGAGCACCAGTGGTCGGAGCGGCCGGACGGACGCACGATCATCGTCGAGCGCTCGCCGCTGTCGTTCTTCTTCCTGAACAACAATCTGCATCTGGTACATCATAAGCTGCCGACGGTCGCCTGGTACAGGCTGCCGGCGCGGTTCCGCGAGAAGCGCGACGAGTGGGCGGCGATGAACGGCGGCTATGTCTATCCGAACTATCTCGCGCTCCTGAGAAGCTATGCCTTCCACGCAAAGGAACCGGTCGTCCATCCGGTGTTGCGTCAACAGCCGGAGCCCGGTCGGGCGTTCCGGCCGCGCGTGCGCCAGCACAACGTTGGCGGACTGGGCACTGCACCTGTGCCCGCCGAGCCGCCCAAGGAGTGAACGCTACTGGACGCTTGCGCGCCTTGCCCAAGCGAGGCATCTCTTCCGCATGACTTCGTTCATTGCCGCGCTTCCGATGTACGACTGGCCCGAAAGACGTGGGGAGGTCGACGCCGAATGGGCCGTGATCCGCGACCGGCTGCATGCAGCCGGCGTCGACGCTCCTGAAAGCCTCGTGCGCCGTAACGCCGACCTGCCGCCGGTGCCCGGAGGCATCCGCGACGCGGCGGGCCATGTCGTCGCGCCCGATCCGGCGACATTGCCGCCCGACGGGCTGGACCTGCCGACGCTGTGGCGGCATCCGGCGCTGCTTCTGGCCCAGACCTGCTGGGGACCGATGGAAGAGACCGGACTCGCGGCGCAGGTGGCGGTCGTCGGTCAGCCGGACTATTCCGGTGTTCCGGGAGGGAAGGGCGAGCTCTATTCAAGCGCGATCGTGATGCGCCGCAGGAACATGTCCCATTCCGGCAAGCCGGAGGGCGATGCCGAGGCGCCCGCGGACGGTGAGGCCTCTCTGCCGCTCGATCTCCTCCAGCGTGTGCGGCTCGCCTTCAACGAGCCGCATTCCAGGTCGGGACGGCTGGCGCTGAAGGCGGATCTCGAATCCGCGGGGGCGGGGCTCTCGATCTTCTCAGGCCTGCTTGAGACCGGCAGCCACCGGCTCTCCATCCGCGCGGTGGCGGAAGGCCGTGCCGACGTGGCGGCGGTCGACTGTCGGAGCTGGAGCCTGGCGAGGCTTCACGACCCGGCGGCGATGGCGCTGCGGGTCGCGGGCTGGACGAAGCGAAGGCTGGGGCTGCCGTTCATCTCGGCGTTGGGCCTTTCTTCCCTGCATGGCGTCTTGCGTAAGGCAGTCGGCGGCTGAGATCACGCCAGGAGGCGTTCATCCAAAGGATACGTGGAAAGCTGCTCGTTGCCGGAGGCGGTGATCAGGATTTGCTCCTCGATCTTGACGCCCTCGTGCCCGCCGAGCCGGCCGATATAGCTTTCGATGCAGAGCACCATACCGGGTAGCAGCACGCCATCCGGTGTGTCGTCGGTCCAGTCGGCGGCGTGCGGCAGGGTCGGGTATTCGTCGGCAAGGCCGACACCGTGGTAGAGGACGCCGTAGCGGGTGGGGAAGCAGTCGGGCGGTGGGATCATCGAGCGCTCGACGAGGTCGCGGAAGCCGACGCCCGGCCGCATGAGTGCCGTGTTGTGCGTGATCTGGTTGGCGGCGATGCGGAAGAGGTCGCGCTGCTCGCTCGCCGGCTGGCCGTCGCCGCAGAGCCAAGTGCGCGACAGGTCGGCGCAGAAGCCGTAGGGGCCGATGAGATCAGTGTCGAAGGCAACGAGATCGCCCGCCTCGATGATCCGCGACGAGCATTCCTGAAACCAGGGGTTTGTGCGTGGGCCTGACGACAGGAGCCGCGTCTCGATCCACTCGCCGCCGCGCGCGATGTTGGCGCGATGGAGTTCCGCCCACAGCTCGTTCTCGGAGATGCCAGGCTTCAACGCGGCCTGCATCTCGCCCATCGCTGCCTCGCACGCGACGATGGCGCGGCGCATGGCCAGGATCTCGTCGGGCGACTTGATCAGACGGGCGTTCTCCATCACGGCCTCGCCGTTGCCGACAGAGATACCGAGGCGGGCGAGTTCGGTCACGCCCTCCGGGTTGAGGTGATCGACGGCGATACGGGTGTTGCCACCGCCATGCTCGCGTATCAGTTCCGCGATGCCGGCCGCCCAGCGGCGCACCTTCATCTCGGTCAGCTCGCCGCCATAGAGATACGTCCACGAGACGGCGGGGCGCACTTCGTCGACGACGCCGGAGTGATCGGACAGGTGCTCGCAGGAAAAATAGTCGAAGAGGACGACCGGTCCTTCCGTCGCGACGAAGCAATGCCGCGTCGGATTGTGAGCGACCCAGAGCTGCATGTTGGTGGAGTCGGTCGCGTAGCGGATATTGAGCGGGTCGTAGAGCAGGGCGCCGGCATAGTCCCGGCGTTTCAGCTCGGTGCGGATGCGGTCGAGGCGGTAGCGCCGCATTTCAGGAAGGTCGGGGGTGGCAATGCCTGCCGCGGCCCACTCGGCTTCAGCCTGGGCGCCGTAGCCGAGGACGTGTTGGTTCAACGCCGCGGCTTTTTCCCGCGAGGCATTGCGCAGCGCCGCCTCGTCGCCGGGGAGAAACGGCGCGATCTTACGGTGGCGAGAGAAATTGGCAGGGTTCGTCATCGACCGAGCCCGAGGGGATGGCTGATCAACGGCGTGCTCCGCTCAACCCCTCATCTTCTCGCCGCTCGGATCGAAGGGCGGCTCGATGGTGATGCGCGCCTTACGGCGGTGGCCGAGGATCTCGATCTCGAACAGGCCGTCGCTCTCGTCGTCGGCGAGTTCAGCGGGCACGTAGCCCTGCGCCATCGACTTCTGCACGTAGTGCGCATAGCCGCCCGAGGTCACCCAGCCGACGACGGACCAGTCGCCGTCGTGCAGGCCGCGGATCGAGGATGCGCCGTGCGAGGCCTCGGAGGTGCGGACTTCTTTGCCATCCGCGCCGAAGCGCGGCGCGCCGAAGTCGTGCGTCTTGCCGACCGTGCCGTAATCCTTGCCGTTGACCTTCGCCCAGATCGGCTCGTCGCCCATCACGTCGGCATCGACCGCATCGACGACCAGCGAGACGCGGCGCAGCTTCGGGCCGTCGGCAAGTTCCTTCGCTGCGGCTTCGCGGCCGACGAAGTCATTCTTCTCCATCTTGATGAAGCGCTCCATGCCGCCCTCGAAGGGGCCGTAGATGGGGCGCAGTTCGCGGAACCAGGTCGGGAAATTCTTCTCGAGGCGCATCGACAGCAGCGCGCGCATGCCGAAATCGACGATGCCGAACTCTGCGCCGGCCTTCTTGATCTCGGCATAGACCAGCCGCTGGTAGGCGGGCGCCATCCATATCTCGTAGCCGAGGTCACCGGTATAGGTGATGCGGTTGACCATGCAGGGCGCACCGCCGACGGCCATCTCGCGGAAGTCCATGAAGCGGAAAGCCTTGGACGATACGTCGACGTCGACCAGCTTCTGCAGCAGCTTCTGGCTGTTCGGCCCGGCGATGGAGAGGCCGACCAGCGTCTGGTCGAAGCGGTGGATGCGCACGTCTTTCGGCTGATGCTTCTCGAACCAACGCATGTGATATTTCTGCGCGGCCGACGAGCCCCAGATCATGAACCTGTCCTCGCCGGTCTTGGCGATGGTGAAGTCGCCGATCAGCTTGCCGAACTCGTTCAGCATCGGGGTGAGCACGATGCGGCCGGTCTTCGGCATGCGGTTGGTCATGAGGCGATTCAGGAAATCCTCCGAACCCACCCCGCTGACTTCGTATTTGGCGAAGTTGGCAATCTCGGTGACGCCGACGCTTTCGCGTGTCTTCCTCACCTCATTGCCAATATGCTCGAAATCGTTGGAACGGTGGAAGGAGACGACGTCCTTGGGCTCCGAGCCCTTCGGTGCGAACCAGAGCGGTGTCTCCAGACCCCAGGAATCGCCCATGACGGCGTTCTGCGCGACCATCGTGTCGTAGAGCGGCGTCGTCTGCGCGGGCCGCGCGGCCGGCAGTTCCTCATTCGGGAAGCGGATCGAGAAGCGGCGCGAATAGTTCTCGCGCACTTTGGCGTTGGTGTAGCGCAGGCTGGCCCATTCGCCCCAGCGGGCTACGTCCATGCCCCACACGTCGAAACCCGGATCGCCGTTTACCATCCAGTTGGAGAGCGCCAGCCCGACGCCGCCGCCCTGGCTGAAGCCGGCCATGACGCCGCACGCGACCCAGAAATTGGTCAGGCCCTGGACCGGGCCGACCAGCGGATTGCCGTCCGGCGCGAACGTGAAGGGGCCGTTGATCACCTGCTTGATGCCGGCGTTCGCGATGCCGGGGAAGTGCCTGAAGCCGATCTCCAGCGACGGCGCGATGCGGTCGAGGTCGGGCGCGAGCAGTTCGTGACCGAAGTCCCACGGCGTGTTGACCGGAGACCAGGGCTTGCAAGCCTTCTCGTAGGTGCCAAGTAGGATGCCATTGCGCTCCTGGCGGGTGTAGATCTCGCCCTTGAAGTCGAGCACGCCGACCATCTCGCGCCCGGTCTCTTTGTTGAAGGCCTCGACCTCCGGCATCGGCTCGGTGAGCAGATACATGTGCTCCATGGCAAGCACCGGCAGTTCCAGGCCGACCATGCGGCCGATCTCGCGTGCCCACAGGCCGCCGCAGTTGACGACGTGCTCGGCGTGTACGACACCCTGTTCGGTGATGACGTTCCAGGTGCCGTCGGGCTGCTGGGTCAGTTCCTTGACCGGGTTGCGCAGCACGATCTCAGCGCCGAGTTTCTTGGCCGCCTTGGAGTAGGCGATCGTCGTGCCCGACGGGTCGAGATGGCCTTCGACTGGATCCCACATGGCGCCGACGAAATGGCTTTCGTCCATGAACGGGAACATCGCCTTCGCCTCCGAAGGCGTGATGAGTTCCGTATCCATGCCGAGGTAGCGGCCCTTGGCATGCGCCAGCCGCAGGAAATCCATCCGCTCAGGACTGTCGGCCAGCATGACACCGCCGGTCAGGTGCAGTGAGCAGGATTGGCCGGATATCTCCTCCAGCTCCTTGTAGAGCTGCACCGTATAGGCCTGCAGCTTGGCGACGTTGGGATCGCCGTTGAGCGTGTGGAAGCCGCCGGCGGCATGCCAGGACGAGCCGGACGTCAACTCGGAGCGCTCGATGAGGACGATGTCGGTCCAGCCCGCGCGGGCGAGGTGGTAGAGCACCGAACAGCCGACGACGCCGCCGCCGATGACAACCGCTTTATAGTGGGATTTCATGGAGATGGATCCGTTGGATGAAATGGTGAATCAGAAATCCGTCGGCGCGCCGCCTTCGGCGATGCGTCTGTCGACGAAGGCGTCGAGTTCCTCGCGGCGGGCAGGGTCCAGGGCCGGAGCTTCGTAAGAGGCCAGCCGTTCCTTCCAGACCCGGTTGGCCTTTTCCACTGCGGTTGGCGAGCCGGCCTCAGCCCAGGTCTCGAAGTTGCGCCAGTCGGACAGGATCGGCGAATAGAAGGCGGTCTTGTAGCGGTTCTGCGTGTGCTGGGTGCCGAAGAAGTGGCCGCCCGGACCAACGTCGCGGATCGCTTCGATGGCAAGCGCATCCTCGGAGAGGTCAAGCGGCGACAGAAACTCGGTCACCATCTGGAGCAAGTCGATGTCGAGGATTGTCTTCTCGTAGGAAGCACGCAGCCCGCCTTCGAGCCAGCCGGCTGAATGAAGGACAAAGTTGCCGCCGCCCTGCACGGCACCCCAGAGGGAGAAGACGCTTTCATAGGCCGCCTGCGCATCGACTGCATTGGCGGCGCAGGTGTTCGAGGTGCGATAGGGGATGTTGTATCGGCGCGCCAACTGGCCGCCGAGAAGCTGTGCCTTCATGTATTCCGGCGTGCCGAAGGCCGGTGCGCCCGATTTCATGTCGACGTTCGAGGTAAATCCGCCGTAGCCGACCGGCGCGCCCTTACGCACCATCTGCGTGAAGGCGATACCGGCGAGCGCCTCGGCGTTCTGCTGCACCACCGCGCCCGCCACCGTCACCGGGGCCATGGCGCCAGCGAGCGTGAAGGGCGTGACGATCACCAACTGCCCATGTGATGACATCTGGATGATGCCCTCCATCATCGGGATGTCGAGCTTCAACGGCGAGTTGGTGTTGATGATCGTGTAGCAGACCGGGTTGTCGAGAAGCTGGTCCGCCGTCAGCCCGTTGGCGATGCGGGCGATTTCGATGCCGTCGAGATTGCGCTCGCGGCCGAGCGAATAGATGTGGAACACCTTATCGGTCAGCGTCGCCAGATCGCGAATGCATTCGAGGTGGCGGATCGACGGATGGATATCGATCGGCTCGACCGGATAGCCGCCCGTTGCCGAGATGACATTATGCATCTGCGCCAGCTTCACCAGATTGCGGAAATCCTGCTGGTTGCCGGGGCGACGGCCACGATCGAGATCGGAGCAGTTCGGCGCGGAAGCAACCTGGGCGAAGACGAGGTTATCGCCACCGAAATCGATCGAATGGTCGGCATTGCGCGCGTGCACGCGGAATTCGGGAGGCGCAGTCGCGATCGTTTCCAGGATCATGGCAGGATCGAAGCGGACGCGTTCCGAGCCCTCGCGCACATCGGCGCCGGCTTCTTTCATGATCCTGCGCGCGTCGTCGTGCAGCACGTCGAGACCGATCTCGGACAGCACCCGCAGCGAAGCGAGATGGATCGCCTCGAGCTGGTCCTCGGAGACAATCGGCGTAGGCGGGAAAGGACGCTTCAGGCGGCGGAACGGCGGCTGCTCGAAAGCGGACGAGGACCCGGCGCGCTTGCCGGCGCGGCCCCCGCTGCGGGCGCGGACTGCCGGAGCGGCATCGGCTGAAGCTTCGGACATGCGATTCCCCGACAGGCTGACGATTTCGGGGTCATATTGGACGGCGCGGACGATCAGGACAGCCGGAGCGGCGACCACAAGCATGAAGGATACGACATGCGCCAATCATGCGCGTGCGGCCCCCGATATCGCCCCGTCAGGCTTTTAGCCTGTCAGAGCCACTCGCCCGTGCCCGCCGCCGGCATCGCCTGGCGGTCCCGCGCGACGGCCAGACGGGCGTTGGCCACTGCGGGCCTCGGATCGACTTCATGCCGGTCTGCGAACCGGACCGGAGACGCGCCGCACGTCGCGTTCAGGCGCAGGGCGAATGCGTGAAGATGTTCGGCATGGCGTATGCGAACCTGATAGCGCGATTGCATGGCTGCCTCTCGATGGTTTGGGGCCCGTCCTGACCCGCGTTCACGATCCCCCGGCAATGTTTCGTGCCTGTGCCGCCGTAGGGCGGGCTTTGAAACATCAGGTTTCGACAAGTGTGCCCATTGCCTGCGATTCCGGATCGCGGTGCAGGGTGCTAGGGGAGGCGATGCAAGAGCGAGCCCAATCCGATTCCCGTGACAGCCGTATGCCGCTCGGGGTGCTTTCCGGCCTGACGGCGGCAGTGACCGCGTTTGCGCTGGCGCAGGGCCTGTCCTATCCGCTCTTCACCTTCCTCATGCAGCGGCAGGGCATGACGCCCGCGGAGATCGGCCTGTCCGCCGCAATGACGCCGCTCGGCCTGATCGTCTCGGCGCTGTTCGTGCCGCAGCTGGTGCGGATACTGGGCGGGCGGCGGCTCGCCGTCACGGCGGCGCTCGCCGGAGCGCTGCTCTTCTTCCTGGTTGGACTGATGCAAAACTGGATCGCGTGGTATCCGCTGCGCTTCCTGATCGGGCTGGCGATCAATCCGCTCTACATCCTCGGCGAGGTCTGGATGATGGCGCTGGCGCCCGACGAGAAGCGCGGGCGCATCATGGGCGTGTTCAACGCCGTGACCGGCGTCGGCTATGCGGCGGGTCCGCTGACGCTGACTGCGGTCGGCACGGAGGGGTGGCCGCCGCTCCTGGTGGCGATCCTCGGCTTCTCCGGCTGCGCCCTGCTGCTGTTCCTGACCACGAAGGGACTGCGCGGCTTCGAGCCGGACCCGGACGGAAAGCCGGCCACCGGCGTGTTCGGCTTCTGGCTGCTCGCGCCGGCGCTGCTGCTCGCCGTCACGGTTTCCGCCGCCACGCAGCAGAGCGCCTATTCGCTGATGCCTGTGTTCGGCGCCGGCTACGGGCTGGTCGAGGCGCGGCTTGCCGCGCTGATCACGCTGCTTTCGCTGGGCAACATCTTGCTGCAGGTGCCGCTCGGTTTGCTGGCGGAGCGATTCGGCGCGAGGGCGATGATGATCTGCTGCGCCGCGCTCAATGCCGTCTGCGTGCTCTCGCTGCCGTTCCTGATCTCCGGGCCGTTCGTCTGGCCCGTCCTGCTGGTGATGGGCGGCGTCGGCTATGGCGTTTACACGATGTCGCTTGTCGAGCTCGGCAACCGCTTCCGCGGCCAGGCTTTGGTGGCGGGTAATTCGGCCTTCGCCCTGATGTGGGGCGTGGGCGGCATTATCGGCCCGCCGGGCTCGGGCGCGGCGATGCAGGTTTTCGGTCCGATCGGCCTGCCCGCCGTCAGCGCGGGGCTGAGTGCCGTCCTGATCGCGTTCGCGCTCTACCGGGCTGCGACGCGCGCCGAGCGGGCCTGAACCTTCCGCCGTCTCGCGGGTTCTGCTCGCGAGGATGCGGATTGGCGAAACGACCGACCCGAAACAGACGAAATGCCGAGACGCGCATCGGCACGTCCGGGTGGCACTATGCCGATTGGTGGGGGCCTTTCTATCCGCCGGACCTGAAGAAGAAGGATGCCCTTACGCACTACGCCACGCAGTTCGACGCCGTGGAGCTCAATGCGCCATTCTACCGGACGCCGACGGAAAAAGCGGTGAAGGCATGGCGGGACGACACGCCTGTGGATTTCCGTTTAGCATGGAAAGCCTCCCGCTTCATCACCCATTGGCGCAGGCTCCTGGTCGATGAAAATTCGTTCGGCCTGCTCGATGCCCGGCTGGACCTTCTTGGTGACAAGCTCGGGCCCGTGCTCTTCCAGTTGCCGCCGCGCATGAAGGCGGACCGGGAGCGGCTGGCGAGCTTCATATCGCGGCTTTCCCCGTCGCGGCGATGGTGTTTCGAGTTTCGGCATCCGAGCTGGTATGAAGAGCCGGTCCTCGGAGTGCTGCGCGACCATAACGCCGCGCTCTGCCTGTCCGACCATGCCGATGCGCCGGCGCCGACGGCCGTCACCGCCGACTGGATCTATGTGCGCAATCATGGACCGTCCGGACGTTATCACGGCAGCTATTCGAAGAAGGCCCTTTCCGCCTGGGCTGCCCGCATGCGGCACTGGCGCAGCGAAGGCCGCGATATCTGGTGCTTCTTCGACAACGACGTTAAGAGCGCGGCACCAAGGAATGCGGCAAGCCTGATCGAGATGCTCGACCCTTGAGCGACCCCGCGGCGGCCGCTATTCTTCCATCATGAAGGGCAGATACAAAGCGCAGTTGCGCGTCGCATGCACGCCGTCACGGCGCACGCGACATGTCGAACTGCTCAGACTCTGCGCCCGTATCGGCTATTCGCCCCCTTTGCCGTGAATCATCCCCGGCCGTGCCGGATCGATTCAGCAAAGAGGCAAGACCATGAGCTACCAGAACTTTTCCCTGAAGCAGTTGCAGGAGATCGATGCGGGGCATCATCTCCACCCGTTCACCGACCACAAGGAGTTGCGCGCGGCGGGGTCCCGCATGGTCGTGCGCGCGGACGGGCCCTATATATACGATTCCGAGGGCAACGAGATCCTCGACGGCATGGCGGGGCTGTGGTGCGTGAACGCCGGCTACGGGCGCACCGAGCTTGCCGAGGCGGCCTATGAGCAGATGAAGGAACTACCCTACTACAACTCCTTCTTCAAATGCTCGACGCCGACGCCGGTGCTGCTGTCCAAGAAGCTGGCGGAGATCGCGCCGGCGAACATGAACCAGGTTTTCTACGGATCTTCCGGCTCGGAGGCCAACGACACGGCCCTGCGCGTTGTGCGCCGCTACTGGGCGCTGGAGGGCAAGCCGCAGAAGAACCGCATCATCTCCCGCAAGATGGCCTATCACGGCTCGACCGTCGCCGGCGCCTCGCTCGGCGGCATGAGCCATATGCACGAGCAGCTCGGCGGCGCGGTACCGAACATCGTGCACGTGATGCCGCCTTATTCGTTCGAACTGGCAGAGCCGGGTGAGAGCGAACACGATTTCGGCATCCGCGCCGCGCGTGCGGTCGAGGAGGCGATCCTGGAGGCTGGCGCCGACAACGTCGCGGCCTTCATCGGCGAGCCGATTATGGGGGCGGGAGGCGTCAAGATCCCGCCGGAGAGCTACTGGCCCGAAATCCAGCGCATCTGCCGCAAGTACGACGTGCTCTTGATGCTCGACGAGGTCATCACAGGCTATGGCCGCACCGGTGAGTGGTTTGCCGCGCAGGCGATGGGCATCGAGGCGGATACGATCACCACCGCGAAGGCGTTGACCTCGGGCTACCAGCCGCTCTCGGCGCTGTTCATCGGCGACCGCGTCGCGAGGACGCTGATCGACAAGGGCAGCGAGTTCTTCCACGGCTACACCTATTCGGGACATCCCGTGGCCTGCGCGGTGGCGCTGAAGAACCTCGAGATCATCGAGCGGGAAGGCCTTGTCGACCGGGTTCGCAGCGACACCGGCCCCTATTTCCGCAAGACGCTGATGGAGCGGCTTTCAGGGCATCCGATCGTCGGCCAGGTGCGCACGTTCGGGCTGCTGGGCGCGATCGAGATCGTGGCCGACAAAGAAACGCGCGAGCGCTTCCAGCCCTCCGGCAGCGCGGCAGTGAGGGTGCGCGACCATGCGATCGCGCAAGGGCTGATGATGCGGGCGACCGACGACACGATGATCCTGTCGCCGCCGCTGATCTGGACCCGCGAGACGATCGACATTGCCGCCGACCGGATCGAGAAGGCTCTCGATCTCGCCGCCCGCGACCTGGGGAGGGCATAATGAGCAACCCGCCTATCGTGCCGCTGGTCGAATATGCCGATGCCTCGCCCGAGGTTCGCGCTGTCTACGATGACATCATGGCGACGCGGAAGTCCGACTGGGTCAACAATTTCTGGAAGGTGCTGGCGCACGATCCGGCGAACCTGAAGCGCACATGGGAGGCGCTGAAGGTGGTGATGGGGCCGGGCGCGCTCGACCCTCTCACCAAGGAACTGATCTACATCGCCGTGTCGGCGACCAACGGGTGCGAGTATTGCACCTATTCGCACACGGCCTCGGCCCGGGCGAAGGGAATGACCGACGCGATGCTGATGGAGGTGCTGGCGGTGGCCGGCAAGGCCAACGAGACAAACCGGCTGGCGAGTGCGCTGCGTCCGCCGGTCGACCCGCAATTCCTGCCCAAGGGCTGAACCGGTCGATCTGACGGGAACGACCACGGTCTACGGGAACAGTCGATAGCGCTGCTTGGAGCGAGAATGGCAAGCCAACCCTTGAACGATCCGGCCGAGATTCCGCGCGAGCTCGATCGCTGGAACTGGGGTGCATTCTTTCTCAACTGGATCTGGGGCATCGGCAACAGCACGCTGATCGCGCTGCTGGCGCTGATCCCGGGCATCAACTTCATCATGATGATCGTGCTCGGCCTCCGCGGCAGCCGCTGGGCCTGGCGCAATCGCTATTGGCGGGATGCAGAGCATTTCCGCAAGACGCAGCGCAGGTGGGCGATTGCCGGGCTGGCGATCTGGATCATCGTGATCGGCGGTATCGCCGGGCTGTTCGCCAGCATCGTTCCGATGATGAAGCGCAGCGAAGCCTATCAGATGAGCATGGAGCTTATCCGCTCGGACGAACGGGTCCGGCAGGCGCTCGGCGACGACATCACGGCCGGGTTCTGGGTGTGGGGAAACATCTCGGTCTCCGCGGGCGGAACGGGCAGGGCAGAACTGTCTATTCCGCTCACGGGCTCGAAGGCTGCCGGCAACGCCTATGTGCAGGCAGATCGGGCAGGAGGAACATGGGAGCTGCTGCTCTTGATCGTTCGGGCGGAGGGCGGGGACGTTCCGATCGTGCTGCGCAACACGAAGAACATCCAGATTCCAAACGCGCCGATCGACCTTTGAAGCAGGACATTGCTGCGCCCCAAAATGCAAAAGCCGCGCCTCCGGTCTTCCGGAAGGGCGCGACTCAAGCCTAGGAACGCAGGAAACGCTACGCCTGAAACTTTCGGGCTCCGGTACGCGAGACCTGATCCGGAGCCGGGCGGGTCTTTGATGTCCGCCTCGGGATCAAGTTCTAACGGGATATCGTTACCGCCCGGTTATCAGGTGCTTAGCAAAGGATGAATCGCGCATTTTTCTCGCGTCCTGTGGCGAAAATCTTCGTTAATTTCCGTATACTTACGTTAATGACATAGAAAGGTTCGCTCACTCGCCGCGCAGGAAGCGGATAATTCCCGAGAAATCCGTGTCGCCGCCGCCCTGTGCCGCGTAGAGGGCGTAGAGCTGGGCGGCTTCCGCGCCCAAAGGCGTGACTGCGCCGGACGAGGAGGCGGCCTCCTGGGCAAGCTTCAGGTCCTTAAGCATCAGCGCGGCCGCGAAGCCCGGCTTGTAGTCGCGATTGGCAGGCGAGGTGGGAACAGGGCCCGGGACCGGACAGTAGGTGGTGAGCGACCAGCACTGGCCGGACGAAGTGGAGGCGACGTCGTAAAGAGCCTGATGCGACAAGCCGAGCTTTTCGGCGAGCACGAAGGCCTCGCCGACGCCGATCATGGAAATGCCGAGGATCATGTTGTTGCAGATCTTGGCCGCCTGTCCGGCACCCGCATCGCCGCAATGGACGATCTTGCCCGCCATCGGCTTGAGGATCGGCTCTGCCTTGGCGAAGGCGTCCTTCGAGCCGCCGGCCATGAAGGTCAGCGTGCCGGCCGTGGCACCACCAGTGCCCCCGGAGACAGGCGCATCGACCGAGAGAAGGCCGTACTTACCGGCGATCGCATGTGCCTTTCGGGCGGAATCGACGTCGATGGTCGAGGAATCAATGAACAGCGCGCCGGATTTGGCCTTCGGCGCGATGTCCTCGTAGACGGAGAGGACGTGCTTGCCGGCTGGCAGCATGGTGATCACCACGTCGGCATCCTTCACCGCGGCCGGCGCGTTCGCCATCACGGTCACGCCGTTCTTCGTCGCCGCCTCGAGATTGGCGGGCACGAGGTCGAAGCCGAACACGGTGTGGCCGGCCTTGACGAGATTGGCGGCCATGGGATTTCCCATGTTGCCGAGACCGATGAAGGCGATGGTGGTCATTGGTTTCCTCCGGAGATTAGGGAACTAGGGAGTAAGGCAATAGGGCAGTAGGGCAGTAGGTTGGTGGGTAGGGAGGGGAACGCGGCAGGGCTGCCACCGCTCTTTCCCTACTGCCCTAATGCCTCACTGCCCTATTGCCTTACTCCCCTACCTCCCGATCAAATGCCTCGCGACGATGACGCGCATGATCTCGTTGGTGCCTTCGAGAATCTGGTGGACGCGC
Organism: Mesorhizobium sp. J428; assembly: GCF_024699925.1. Taxonomy (NCBI): domain Bacteria; kingdom Pseudomonadati; phylum Pseudomonadota; class Alphaproteobacteria; order Hyphomicrobiales; family Phyllobacteriaceae; genus Mesorhizobium; species Mesorhizobium sp. J428. Next base: position 26,262 of record NZ_JAJOMX010000001.1, on the reverse strand, counting down.
AGGTCGCGGACGAGCTTCTCGACGCCGTAGTCGTGCAGATAGCCGTAGCCGCCGAAGACCTGGAGCGCATCGTTGGCGATCTTAAAGCCGGTGTCGGTAACGAAGCGCTTAGCCATCGCCGACCATTTGCCGGCGTCATGCGCCTTGGCGTCAAGCTTCGAGGCCGCCGCGTAGAGGAAGATGCGCGAGGCCTGCAACTCGGTCTCCATGTCGGCGAGCTTGAACTGCATCGACTGGAAACGGTCGATGGCCTGGCCGAAGGCCTGGCGCTCCGAAGCGTACTGCAGCGCCTTGTCGAGCGCGGACTGGGCGCCGCCGAGAGAACAGGCGGCGATGTTGAGCCGGCCGCCGTCGAGGCCGGCCATGGCGATGCGGAAACCCATCCCCTCTGCCGAGAGGCGGTTCTCTGCCGGCACCTTGCAGTCCTCGAAGATCACCTGCCGGGTCGGCTGCATGTGCCAGCCCATCTTGGATTCCAGAGCACCGAACTTGAGCCCCGGCGCATCCTTCGGGATCACGAAGGTCGACACGCCCTTGGGGCCGTCCTCGCCGGTGCGCGCCATCACGACGTAGACGTCGTTGTCGCCGGCGCCCGAGATGAACTGCTTGGTCCCGTTGAGCGTGTAGTCCGCACCGTTTCCGGGACCGCGCACCGCGCGCGTCTTCAGCGCTGCCGCGTCGGAGCCTGCAGAGGGCTCCGTCAGCGCATAGCTCGCCAGCCACTCCATCGAGGTGATTTTCGGCAGGAACCGTTGCCGCTGATCGTCGTCGCCGAAGACGTCGATCATCCAGGCAGCCATGTTGTGGATCGAGATGAAGGCGGAGAAGGCCGGGCAGGCGCGCGCCAGTGCTTCGAAGATCAGCACCGCGTCCATGCGGCCGAGCCCAGAGCCGCCGACATCGTCGCGGACATAGATGCCGCCGAGGCCAAGCGCTCCGGTCTCGCGCACCACGTCGGAGGGAAAATAGCGCTTTTTGTCCCACTCGAGCGCATTCGGGGCCACGCGATCCCCGGCGAAGGCGGCCGCCATCTCCTGGATCGCACGCTGGTCTGCGTTGAGCTCGAACTGGCCCGCGGCCTGATCGACCGTCGCATCCATCTACGCCTCCCTGGCATCTTGTCTTGTTGGCGCGACAGTCTAGACCAATGAAAGGGTCGTGCAACCGGCTCGCTCGCACCCAATCCGGTGCAACCGGTGTGCATCGATTGCTGTTCCGAGGGGATGGGAATGGGAAAAATCGCACAGGACCTTATGGCGGAGGCACGCGCCTTCCTAGCTGAGTGCGGGCCGCTGGTCGCTGACTTCATCGCGCCTTGGGCGCCGGAGCTGCCCGAGCGGGCACTGAACGCGGCATCCCTGCCGTGCCTGCAATACCTGGACGCCTGCGCGGCGAGCGCGGAAGGAGGTCCGGGCGAGGAACTGGCGCGCCTGCTCGCGGAGAGGGGCCAGCGGCTCCACTGGGGCCAGACTTATGCGGCGAGTGACTTCGGCCAGGATTTCATCGACAATTACGGGTGGCTGGAGCTGGTGGGCACGCGCGGCCACTTCGCTGACGACAAGGTGGCCTGCGGCTTCCTGCTGCTCGGGCCCGGCCTGCACTACCCGGACCATCATCACGAGGCGGAGGAGATCTACATTCCCCTCACCGGTGGTGCGCTGTGGCGAAAGGACGATGGCGAGTTCGCGGCACGTACGGCAGGCGAGATCATCCATCATCCCTCCAACATAAACCACGCCATGACGACCAACGATGATCCGCTGCTTGCGCTCTATCTGTGGCGCGGCGGGCCGCTCGCCGCGCGCTCGACCATCACCGGCAGGGCTGACTGATGGCGAAGGCCATCATGCTGCAAGGCACGGGCTCGGACGTCGGCAAGACGGTGCTGGTGGCGGGCCTCTGCCGCGCGGCGATGCGGCGTGGCATTCGAGTGGCGCCGTTCAAGCCGCAGAACATGTCGAACAATGCGGCGGTTGCTGCGCATCCCGACGGAGGTTCCGGCGAGATCGGCCGGGCGCAGTGGCTCCAGGCACTGGCATGCGGCATCCGGCCGACCGTGGACATGAACCCGGTGCTGCTGAAGCCGCAGTCAGATATCGGCGCTCAGGTGGTGGTGCATGGCAGGGTCGCGGGTGAGGCCGGCGCGCGGGATTACCAGGAGCTCAAGGGCCGGCTGCTCGGCGCCGTGATGGAGAGCTGGACACGGCTTTCGGCAGGCGCCGACCTGATCGTCGTTGAAGGAGCCGGGTCACCGGCCGAGATCAACCTGCGGGACCGCGACATCGCCAATATGGGCTTCGCCACCAAGGCGGACGTTCCGGTGGTGCTCGTCGGCGACATCGACCGGGGAGGGGTGATCGCGGCGATCGCCGGCACGCATCTGATCCTCCCAGAGGCGGATCGGCACATGATCGCAGGCTTCCTGATCAACAAGTTTCGCGGCGACCTGTCGCTTTTCGACGATGGATTGGCGGCGATCACCCGCTTCACCGGCTGGCGATCCTTTGGCGTCGTGCCGTGGCTGCGCGAAGCGGCATTGCTGCCGTCGGAGGATTCCGTCGTGCTCGATCGCCTGGCCCGCGCCGGCGAGAAGGCGCTGAAGGTGGCGGTGCCGATGCTGCCGCGCATCGCCAATTTCGACGATCTCGACCCGCTGAAGGCGGAGCCGGAGGTCGAGGTGGTCTTCGTGCCGCCGGGATCGCGCCTGCCTTCGGATGCATCGCTCGTGGTGATCCCCGGCTCGAAGGCGACGATCGCCGATCTTGCGAGCTTCCGTGCACTGGGCTGGGCGAATGACCTCGCTGCTCATGTTGCCCGCGGCGGGCACGTCGTCGGCCTCTGCGGCGGCTACCAGATGCTGGGTCGCCGCGTCGCGGACCCTCATCGCATCGAGGGCGGGGAGGAGCGCGCGGAAGGCCTCGGCCTGCTCGATATCGAGACAGTCCTCGAGCCGGAGAAGACCGTCGGCGAGGCGGGCGGGTTCTCGATCGCGTTCAACGCCGCCGTGCACGGCTACGAGATTCATCTGGGTCGCACCGGCGGGCCCGATTGCGCGCGGCCTCTGGTCGAGATCGGCGGCAAGCCGGACGGGGCCATATCCGACACCGGGCGCATCATGGGGACCTATCTGCATGGCCTGTTCGGCTCGACCGAGTTCCGCCGGGCGTTTCTTGGCAAGCTGGGCGTGGAGGGCGGGGTGTTCCATCATCGCCGCAAGGTCGAGGAAGCGCTGGATGCCATCGCCGACCATCTGGAGCGGTCGCTCGACGTGGATGACCTGCTCGCCACCGCGAGGTAGCAATTCAGCGGTGCTCCTCGCACCATTTCACGATCGCCGGCATCTTGTGCTCGAAGGCACCCATGAAGACGTTGAGAAGTGCGGCCGGCTCGGTCGTGCGGTTCTCGAAATCGTGTATGGTTCCCGCCGGGATGCGGATGAACGAGCCGGCTGCGAGGTCGCGCCATGCATCTGCGACCATCACCGACATCGTGCCGGCGATCACGTAGAAAAGCTCGTCCTCCGTAGCGTGCAAATGCGGTCCGGGGCCTTTGCCATGCGGCTTCACCCACCATTCGGAAACGCTGTAGCGCTCGCCCGTCTCTTCGCCGTCCGCCTTGAAGACGGCGCGCATGTCCGACATCTCATAGGCGCGGCCTTCGGTGGGGCCAAGCACGATCAGTCCGCCGGTCACGCGGCATCTCCGCCGGCCTTCGGCCAGTAGGTGCCGAACGACCAGACGACACCTTCGGGATCGGCGCAGATGAATTCGCGGCTGCCGTAATCGCGATCGGTGGGTTTCTCGAGGATCTTTGCGCCGGCGGCCTCGGCGCGTTCGTGGGCGGCGTCGCAGTCGTCGACGGCGATGTAGACCGACTTGCCGCCATTGTCGCCGGGAGCGCCGACCATGCGGCCATATTCGTCGTCGCGAACGCTGCCCAGCATGATCATGGACGAGCCGAAGGAGAGTTGCGCATGGCCGACATGATCGCCGTCCATGAATTTCGCATCGACGGAAAAGCCGAAGGCCTCGACCAGCCAGTCGATCATCCGGGCTGCGTCGCGGTAGCGGAAGGTTGGGAAGAGGCGAGGGGCTTCGATTGTCATGTCGGTTCTCCTTTTGGGTACGCCAACATGAGACTAGCGAGGCGGGTTCAACCGGTCTTGAAGAATTGTAACCCTCAGGCGGCTGCCTTCCATGCCGTGGGGGTCGAGCCGGACATTTCCTGGAATTCGCGCGCGAGATGTGCCTGGTCGGCATAGCCGCAGGCGGCCGCGATATCGGCCCAGTCCTCGCCGGCGCGTGCCAGTTGCTGGGCACGGTTGAAGCGCATGATGCGCGCGACCGTCTTCGGCGGCACGCCTATCGCCGCACGGAAGCGCTCGGCGAGATGCTTGCGCGACAAGTCGAGCCGCGCTGCGAGCCGCGATATGCGCACGTCGCCGTTGCGACGGAGCAGCAGTTCGTAGGCTGCCTCGGAAACGGGGTCGTGCGCAGTGGAGCGGAGCAGCCGGCTGGTGACGAAGCTCTCGACGAGGTCGAGCCTGCGCATGGGGTCGGCCTGATCGGCAAGGCGCGGCCGCAACTCGCGTATGTCTCCGCCGGCAAGATCGTCGAGCGTGACCATCCGCGCAGCCAGTTCGCTCATCGGCAGGCCGAAGAAGCGCCAGGCGCCGAGCGGAGTGAAATTGACCTGGATACAGTTCGAAAAGCCTGTCGATTGGATCACCACCTGACCGGGAAAGAGCCCTGCGGCGAAGCTGCCGTATGTCTCGTCCGAGCTTGGGTCGCGGCCGAGCCCGATCGCGAACGGCGTGCCGAAGCTGATGATCAGCGGAACTACCAGGGACGCGGTCTCGACCTGCCTGAACAGGCCCGGAACCATCTCGCGGTAGTGAACGAATTCGTGGACGCAGGACGAGATGCCAAGGGCTGCGGGACGCCGTAGCATCTCGAACCAGTCGGGTGGAACGGGCGGACCAGGCACGGAGGTGGCATGCATGTCCATCGCGCGATCATCGACGCATTTCAACGGCGAATCCAGGCCCGATTTGCGCGCCCCGCCTGCCGGGGCGCGCGTCATGTATCAAGGGCCGTCAGGCCCCTTTGAACAGGCAGCCGGCCGCGAGGACGACGTAAGCGAGAGTCATCACCCAGAATGCGGCAATCGGAATGAAGGTGATGACGCTGAGGGACATCAACACAGCGATGATCGCGATGATCAACGAAATGATGAAGACCACCATGGTGGGCGCGGACAGATTCATCTTCTTCTCCTCTCCTCGTGCGTGCGAGTCGCACGCGGGGGAAGCTTACGACTTTGGTCGTAGAAACCAAGTGCGTTCGGCGCCTCCTCTGCGGCCCGCGCGAACCGTTTCGATGCGCGCGGATTCGAGCTAGACTGGCCGTATCGCGTAAACGAGGAATGCTCATGATCGCTGGCCTGATCGAGAAGGCATGGGTGCTGTTCGAAGGTGATCCGGCGGTCAGGCGCGTCGCGGACGACCCCGTGCTGACGGCCGAACTGATGCTGCTCTTCAGAATGGTGCTCGCCGACGGAGAGGCGGCGGGGCCGGAGCTCGAGGCGTTCAAGCGCATCTGCCGCGACGGTTTCGGCATCGGCGAGGAGAGCCTGAAGGAGGTGCTGAAATACCTCCAGGACTTCGGCTACGAGAACACGACGGCGCGTTCGCTCGGCACTTTCGGCGAACTGCCTCTGGCGCGCCGCATCACGCTCGCCCGCCACATGACGGAGATCGCGAAGGCGGACGAGAAACTGTCGGCACAGGAGATCGACCTCCTCAAGCGCACCGTTTCGCTGCTCCACATTGATCCGCGCGAGCTGGTGCGGCCGGAATAGCTCGTTCCACGATGCTATGCCTGCCTATTCGCCGGGGACTGAGGATGTCCACGGCGTGAGGGCCGCGAAGTCCGGTTGATAAAGCCGGTAGGCCACCGCGCGCGTCGTCTCGTCGTAGCGGGCATCGGAAGGTCGCGACGGATTTGAGCGCGGGAATGGTGCGAGGCGTTCGACGAAGTCTTCCCGTACCCCAAGCTCTTTCAGCAAGGGCGGTAGTTCGGTAGACAGCCGCTCGACATCGATCAGTCGATCGCATGACAGGAGATCGTAGAACATGATGTCCGTCTGCCGCATGAAGTGAATGTCGAAGTCCGTCCCGCTCCTTTCGAGCCCGTGGACGAACCTGTCGAAACCGATCCTGCGACGTATCGCGTTTCGCTGAGTAGACCTGGGATCGCGGCCGAGAACGAAAGCGGCTCTCTTGAAAAAGCCTGCAAACAGATAGGTCTTGCGGTCGAAATGCTTCGCGTATCGGCGCACGTCATAATTATACATCGATACCAGACGATCATACGGATTCCGCACGACCGATATCCATGTGTAGCCCTCGAATTGGCGCTTGAATCTTCTGACGTAATTGACCGGAACGTAGAGCGTTTCGATGTCACGGCCTGATTTCCGGTCCGGCGTGTAGCGGACTGCGTGATCCGTATCGATCCGGTAATCCGAATCCTCGATGCCGTGGATGACGTGCAGAACGCGGTCCATCGTCGTGGTGCCGCATTTCGGGACGGGGACATAGACGAACCCGTATCTGTGCGAGACGACGGCTCTCAAATCATATGCCCGACCGCCGCTCTTGGCTGGATGATGGGTGCTGGTCATGTCGAGACGCTTCCAAAAACAGGCCCTTGCCGCGGGAGTGCAACGGGACCGCTGCATGTTCAGACATTCTGGCGCGGGCAGAGAGCGAGCAAGTCGTCGAACCGGCCGCGCGACCTCGACGCCCTCAGCACGCAGGTTCGGCGACCATGCTTATGAGAGGTGTCCAAACTTCGGCCGAAATGTTTCCAGACATCGCTGGAGGGGTAACGTTTTGTTTTCGTGGGTAACGATGCCTGGTCTGGGCCTTCATGCACGGCATTGCACGGCTCGAGGATCGATGCCGATCCGTTCAGCCGATCCAGGATGGATCGACGAGGCGGCGGAGTTCAGCCCTGTTCCTGCAGGCGGCGCGCGATTGCCCGATGTAGATCGGGCGCTGCATCGACAAGCGCTTTGGCGGCGTCCGATTTTGGGTTGTCGAGGATCTCGCCGGTGCGGCCTTCCTCGACCATCCTGCCATCATGCATCACCATCACCTCGTCGGTGATCGCACGCGCCACCGTGAGGTCGTGGGTGATGAAGAGGTAGGCGACGCCCAGCCGCTGGTTGAGGTCGGCGAAGAGGTCGAGCACCTGCGCGCGGATCGACACGTCGAGTGCGGAGACCGGCTCGTCGGCAACGATCAGCTTTGGGCGGGTGATGATGGCGCGCGCGATCGAGATGCGCTGACGCTGGCCGCCCGAGAACTCGTGCGGGGCATTTGTCCATGTCGGCCGGCTTCAGCCCGACCTCGTGCAGCGCGCTTGCGACCAGTTCGCGCCTTTCCTGCGGCGACGGTTTGTGGTCGAGGAGGTGAAGCGGCTCCGAGACCAGCCGCTCGACCTTGTGGCGCGGATTGAACGAGCCGTAGGGATCCTGGAACACGACCTGCATGTTGCGGCGGAAGGGCCGCAGCTTTGCCTCGTTCTTGCCGACGAGGCTCTCGCCCATGAAGCGGATGTCGCCCGACGTTGGATGGTCGAGCGCGAGGATCATCCGGGCGAGCGTGGACTTGCCGCAGCCGGAGCGACCGACCAGCGCGATCGACTGGCCTGGCTTCATCGAGAACGAGACGCCGTCGACTGCCCGGAAAGGCTCGCCCTTCTTCAGAAGGGAGACGCGGCGGCCGGGATATTCGCGGACGACCTGGCTGACTTCCAAGAGGTTGTCGGCCGTAGTATTCGCGGCATGCTTGTTCGGCCGTTCCGGCACGTGCATCGAGGCCTGGGCGAGCTGGCGCGTGTAGGGATGCACCTGCTCCGAAAGCGTCCGTGCGGTCTCGCCATCCTCCATCACCTCGCCATGGCGCATGATGGTGACGCGGTCGGACATGTCGGCCACGACGGCGAGGTCGTGGCTGATCAGCAGAAGGCCCATCTTCTGCTCGTCGACGAGATCCTTGAGCAGTTCGAGGATCTGCTTCTGCAGCACGACGTCGAGGGCGGTGGTCGGCTCGTCGGCAATGAGCAGCTTCGGCTTCAGCGCACAGGCGATGGCGATGACGACGCGCTGGCGCTGGCCGCCGGACAGCTCGTGCGGGTAGCGGGAGAGGGGGAATTTCGCCTCGGGCAGGCCGACACGGTCGAGGATCTGGCGTGCGCGCGCTTCCGCGTCGGCGCAATTCGCGCCGGTGTGCCAGCGAATGCCCTCCGCCACCTGCTCGCCGATGGTCTTGACCGGGTTGAGCGCGGTCATGGGTTCCTGGAACACCATGCCGATGTCATCGCCCCGCAGCCGGCACATCGCATTCTCGGTCGAGGAGAGGATGTCGATACCGTCGAAGATAAGGCGGCCCGATGCCTTCGCGGCCTGGGGCAGGAGCTGCATGATCGCCAGCGCGGTCATCGATTTGCCCGAGCCCGACTCGCCGACCAGGCCCATGACCTCGCCCTTGCCGATGGCGATGTCCACGCCCTTCAGGATAGGCGTGCCGCCTATCTCGAGCTTCAGCTTTTCGATCTCGAGCAGGCTCACCGTTCGCGCCTCAGCTTGGGGTCGAGCACGTCGCGAAGGCCGTCGCCGAGCAGGTTGAGGCCCAGAACAGTGATGACGATCGCCATGCCGGGAAAGAGCGCGAGGTAGGGCGCCACCATCATGCGGGTCTGGGCGTCGAACAGCATGCGGCCCCAGGTAGGCATGGGCGGCTGCGCGCCGAGGCCGAGATAGGACAGGCCTGCCTCGGCGAGGATGCCAAGCGCGAACTGGATCGTGCCTTGTACCAGGAGCATCGAGACGATGTTGGGCAGGATGTGCTCGATGGTAATCTGCGTCTTACCCTTGCCGGAGGCGCGGGCGGCAAGGATGAATTCTCGTGGCCACAGCGCCAGTGCACCGGCGCGAGCGACGCGGGCGAAGACCGGGATGTTGAAGATGCCGATTGCGATGATCGCATTGACCGCACCGGGACCGAAGATCGCAGTGATCATCACCGCGGACAGAAGGGCGGGGAAGGCGAAGACGAGGTCGTTGAACCGCATCAGCGTCTCGTCGATCCAGCCGCCGCGTGCCGCGGCCCAGCAGCCGAGCGGTATGCCGAGCGCCATGCCGATGCCGACCGCGACGAAGGCGACGGCGATCGAGTTCCTGGCGCCGACCATGATCATCGACAGGATGTCGCGGCCGAAATGGTCGGTGCCGAACAGGAATTCGGAGGAAGGCGGCTTCATCCGGTTGGCGACGATGAGATCGGTGACGTCGTAAGGGGTCCAGACGAAGGAGACCAGCGCCATGGCCGCGATCAGCGCGGTGATGACCAGGCCGATGACGAAGGAGCGGTTGCGGAGCGCGAGCCGGAGGATGCTCTCCTCCACCGGCGCGGCAATGGGTTCGGCGCTCATGTTCGCACCCTCAGCCGTGGGTCGACGAGCGCATAGGCGAGATCCACAAGAAGATTGACGACGACCACCGTGGCCACAAGCAGCATGACGACGCCCTCGACCACGATCAGGTCGCGCTGGGTGATCGCCTGGAAGATCAGGCGGCCGAGGCCCGGCAGGTAGAAGACGTTCTCGATGATGATCGTGCCTGCCAGCAGAAAAGCGAACTGCAGGCCGAGAATGGTGAGCACCGGGATCATGGCGTTGCGCAGCGCGTGCCGCCACAGCACCGTGCGGCGCGGCATGCCCTTAGCGCGGGCGGTGCGGATGTAGTCCTCTCCCAGCACTTCGAGCAGGGCGGAGCGAGTGACGCGCGCGAGGATTGCCGCCTGCGGCAACGCAAGCGCCACCGCTGGTAGGATGAGGGACTTGATGCCGGGCCAAATGCCTCCGGCCCAGCCTGGGAATCCTCCGGCCGGCACGAGGCGCAGCCAGACGGCGAAGACGTAGATGAGCAGCAGCGCGAACCAGAAGTTCGGTATGGCGACGCCGACCTGGGCGGTGCCCATCGCGACGGAATCGGCGAGGCTGCCGCGGCGGGCGGCGGAGAACAGGCCGACCGGAATCGCGATCGCCGTCGACAGCGCGAGCGATATCAACGCCAGCGGCAGCGAGACGGCAAGGCGTTCGCCGATCAGGTCGATGACCGGAGAGGAATAGGTGTAGGAGCGGCCGAAATCGCCGACCAACAGGCCCCCGACCCAGCCCAGGTAGCGGATGATCAGGGGATCATGCAGTCCCATCTGTTGCCGGAGTGTTTCAAGGGCTTCCGGCGAGGCGTTCATGCCGAGCATCAGCAAAGCGGGATCGCCTGGCAGAACCTCCATGACGCCAAAGACGACCATCGACGCCACGAGGAGCGTCGCAAGGCCGATCAGCAAGCGTTTAAGGAGAAATGCGGTCATAAGAAATACCAGGCTTTCCCGTCTCTCCCTTCACGGAGAGACGGCGGCCCGACGGGCCCGCTGAGGGACGACGCGAACATATAGAAGACGGCGCGGCCCTCGCTTGCCTGCAGGCATCTTCTCCCCGCGAAAGGGGGAGAAGACATCCTGATCAATCCACCCACTTGACCTTGGTCAGATCGACCGAGGGGGTCGGCGTATTCTCCCACATTCCCTCGATCTTGGCGTCCCAGACACCAACCTTGGGCAACTGGAACAGGAAGCCGTTCACCGCGTCGTCAGCGAGGATCTTCTGTGCCTGGCCGTAGAGTTCATTGCGTTTCGCCTCATCAGAGGTGACGTCCAGGTCGGCCATCACCTTGTCGAAGGCCGGATTGTCATAGTTGAAGTAGTAGTCCTTGCGGGCATAGATGCCGATGTCATTTGGTTCGACGTGGCTGACGATCGACAGGTCGTAGTCCTTGTCCGTGAAGACCTGCTTCAGCCAGTCGGCCCACTCGACGGGAATGATCTCCAGTTCGATGCCGATCTGCTTGAGCTCCGAGGCAATGATCTGGCCGCCATCACGCGCATAAGCCGGCGGAGGCAGCTTGATCGTGGCCTTGAAGCCGCTTTCGAGGCCGGCTTCCTTCATCAGTTCCTTGGCCTTGGCCACGTCGTGCGGATAGCGACCAGTCAGGTCGACATAGGCTGCGTTGCCGGGGGAGAAATGCGAACCAATCGGAGTGCCGAGGCCGGCCGATGCGCCCTTGATGATCTCTTCGCGGTCCAGCGCGTAAGAGATGGCCTGGCGGACCTGCAGCTTGTCGAACGGCGCCTTCTTGTTGTTGATGGCCAGGATCGTCTCGCCCTCTGTCGAGCCGATCACTACCTTGAAGCGGGGATCGGATCTCGATCTGCGGCAGGGCGTCGCCGAGCTGGGCGTTTGCAAAGGCCTGCACGTCGCCCGACAGCAGCGCCGGCACGGCCGCGGCGGCGTCGGGGATGATGCGGAACTCAGCCTTGTCCAGATAGACCGGCTCACCCCAATAGTCAGGATTCTTCTCGATCGTGATCGAGGAGCCTTTGGCCCAGTTCACGAACTTAAACGGACCGGTGCCGATCGGCTTGTCCTTGTTGGTCTCAGCGCTCTCCGGCGCCACGATCGCAGCGTCGCCCCAGCCCATATTGTAGAGGAACGCGCCCTGCGGCTGTTTGAGCGTGATCTTCACTGTCGCCGGATCAACAACCTCGACCGTGTCGATCTGTGCGAACAGCGCCTTCTGCGCATTGGTTGAATTTTCCGCACGGGCGCGGTCGAGGGAGAACTTCACGTCCTCGGCGTCGAACGTAGTGCCGTCGTGAAATTTCACGCCGGTGTGGAGCTTGAACGTGTAGACCTTACCGTCGTCGCTGATCGTCCAGCTCTCGGCGAGGTCCGCAAGCACTTCACCCTTCGAACCGATGCGGGTCAGGCCCTGGAAGATGTTGGCATAGCCCACCTCATCGATCGCGGCGGCCGCGCCTGCGGTCGGGTCGAGATGCGGCGGCTCCAGCGGCAGGCCCACGACGATGTCAGTCCGGGCGGCGAAGGCCGCCGTCGACGAGGCGAGCGCGATCGCCGCCGCTGCGAGAATGGAAGACCAGGATTTCATGGAAGCGAGCTCCGGAATGGTGTGACGCGGGATTGAAGCCCGAAAAACGCCGCGAGTAAATCGGCTTTGTGCCAAGCTGCCGATCCGGAACGGAAATTTTTCGCCGTCGCAACGGGTTGCGACGGCGATCTATTGCAGTTTCGCAGGGCCGTCGCCTTCCAGGCGCGGGCCTCGTGACGGTCAGTGTCTGACCACGATCTTCATGTTGCGCAGGCCTTCGCGCTGGGCGATCGAGAACAGCACCGCGGCGTTGGAAGGGTGCAGCCGAATGCAGCCCGAGGATGCCGGGCGGCCGAGGCGGCTGACCTGGTTGGTGCCGTGGACGGCGTAGTTGCCGGAATAGAAGATCGAATAGGGCATGGGCGCATTGTTGTAGCGGCTCGAGCGATGATTCCTCGACAGCCACTTGGCCGACCAGCTTCCCGTCGGCGTCACCTTGCCCTTGCGTGCGGTGGACACCGGCCAGCGATACTTCACCACCCCACCATGCGTGACCGTCATCGTCTGCGAGGACAGATTGACCGTCGCCACCACCTTGGCAGCAGCGGCGATCGATGGCTGGAAGGCGGCGACCATGGCCGCGAGCGAAAGACTTGCTATGACCTTGCCCAACATATCAGACCCCCTGTTGCGCCCCGAGGCAAACTAGTTGCGGCAATAATCGGGCGCAACCGATCCCCGCGCAAAAGCACGAAGATTTCATTTCATGGTTTATGGGGAAGGACTTGGTCTCGCTTCGCGGAACCTAGGCACCTGTCTCGCCATGCAGCAGCATATCCAGTCCGTGCGCCATAACCTTTGCGCTTTCGACCATGTCGTCGATGCCGACCCATTCGTCCGGACGGTGGGCGAGGTCGAGGATGCCGGGGCCGTAGGCGACGCAGTCGTGCAGCTTGCCTATCCGGGCGATGTGCTTCTGGTCATAGGTGCCGGGCGAGATGACGTATTGCGGGTCGCGGCCAAAGACACGGCGGATGCCACTGGCGATCGCCCGCGGCACGGGCGCGTCTTCCTCGGTCATCCCCGGATGCACGATCATCAGGTCGCGCATGCGGTAGTCGAATTTCGGGCGTTCCCATTTCAGGCGGTCGAGGATCGACGTCACCTCGGTCTTCACCTCCTCGAGGCTCTCTTCCAGCAGGAAGCGGCGGTCGATGACGATCTTGCAGGAATCGGGAACGTTGGGCGACGGCAGGCCCGGGAAATAGTCGTCGGTCTGGCCGCCATGGATTGAATTGATGTTCATGGTGGAGCGGCGCGCCCCCTCTGGCACCACCGGCATGCGCGTCCGCTTGCGGTCGAGCGCGGGGAAGAGCTCGTCCTCGAACGCGCCGAGCACCGCCCCCATATGGCGCACCGCGCTGTCGCCGAGGAACGGCATCGAGCCGTGCGCGATCTGGCCCTTGGTCTCGATCTCCGCCCACCACACGCCGCGATGTCCGAGGCAGATGCGATCCTTGTTCAGCGGCTCCGGGATGATGACGTGGTGCACGCGGGGAGGGGAGAAGTATCCCTTCTCGGCGAGATAGGCGACGCCGCCGAAGCCACCGGATTCTTCGTCCACCGATCCTGAGATCTCGATCGCGCCGGCGAAGTCCGGGTTCATGTCGATATAGGCCTCGGCAGCGATGATCGAGGCGGCGAGCCCACCCTTCATGTCGCAGGCGCCGCGGCCATAGACACGGCCGTCCTTGATCACGCCGCCAAACGGGTCGAGCGTCCAGCCTTCGCCTGCCTCCACCACATCGATGTGCGAGTTGAAATGCACGGTCTTGCCGGGGGTGCGTCCGTCGAAACGCGCGATGACGTTGGTGCGCGGGTAGCGGTCGTTGTCGCCGGGCGTGCCGATCCCGCGGATATATTCGACCGTGAAGCCGCGCTTGCGCAGGCGTTCGCCGATATATTCGGCGCAGGGCGTGTAAGCCTCGCCGGGTGGGTTGATCGTGGGGAAGCGGATCAGGTCGGCCGTCAGCGCCGCCAGCTCGTCGGCGCGGGAATCGATGGTGTCGAAGGTCTTTTCGTTCATGGCGCAATTTGAGCGGGATGGCGAACGCCGCGCAAGCGGTGCGTTTCGTTTCAGGCGCGAAATGCGATTGGACCAGAGCAGCCGAAAGCCCGCCGGCGTTCACCTGTTTGTGTGCGCTTGTTCATACACTCTTCAGCCATGGACGACTAAAAATTCGCGAGCGGGCATTCGGATGGGGGATTTCATGATGATGAGAACGACCATACTCGGCGCTTGCCTTGCAGCGGCGGTGACGATCGGCCTTCCGGCAGTCGCCCAGGCGGCGACGCTGGTTGCCAATGTCGACGTCGCGACGCAGACCATGACGGTCCGCAAGCACGGCAAGGTGATCTACACCTGGAAGGTGTCGACTGCGCGCGGCGGCTATGTGACGCCGGCCGGCCAGTGGCGGCCCTACCGCATGCATCGCATGTGGCATTCTCGCAAATACGACATGGCGCCGATGCCCTTCGCGGTCTTCTATCACGGCGGCTACGCCGTGCATGGCACGACAGCCGAAAGCCGGCTGGGCACGCCGGCCTCGCACGGCTGCGTCAGGCTTGCCACCACGAATGCGGAGACCTTTTACTCGCTCGTTCGTGAGATCGGGCCCGGCAACACCCGCATCATCGTCACGAAATAGGTTATTCGCCCCGAACGTGACGATTTGCCGTCCCAACGGCTTTGCCGCGACCGCGGCTCGACTATAAGAGTCGGCCGTGGGAGCAATGCCTGATGAGTCCTGAACCACGCCTTGCGCTCTCCAAGCCCGTCTCCGACGAGGTGCGCAAGACGACCTGCTACATGTGCGCCTGCCGATGCGGCATCGACGTCCACATCAAGGACGGCAAGGTGCGCTATATCGAAGGCAATCGCGACCACCCGGTGAACAAGGGCGTTCTCTGCGCCAAGGGTTCGGCCGGGATCATGCAGCATTATGCCCCGGCGCGGCTCTCCTCGCCGCTGCTCAGGACCGGACCGCGCGGCTCGGGCGAGTTCAAGCCGATCTCGTGGGAAGAGGCGCTGTCGCTTGCCGTCGACTGGATGGGCGAGGTGAGGGCGCGCGACCCGAAGAAATTTGCCTTCTTCACCGGCCGCGACCAGTCGCAGTCGCTGACCGGTTTCTTCGCGCAGCAGTTCGGGCATGCCCAACTACGCCGCGCATGGCGGCTTCTGCTCGGTCAACATGGCGGCCGCCGGCATCATGACGCTGGGCGGCGGGTTCTGGGAGTTCGGCTCGCCCGACTGGGAGCGTACCAAGCTTTTCGTCATGTTCGGCGTAGCGGAGGATCATGATTCCAATCCGATCAAGATCGGCCTGTCGAAGCTCAAGTCGCGCGGCGCGCGCTTCGTCTCGGTAAACCCGGTGCGCACCGGCTATTCGTCAGTGGCGGACAGCTGGATCGGCATTCGGCCCGGCACTGACGGTCTCCTGGTCATGTCGGTCATCCACGAGCTGCTGAAGGCGCGCAGGATCGATGTCGATTTCCTCGTGCGCTACACCAACGCGCCATGGCTGGTGGTCGATGCGCCGGGAACCGCGGAACACGGGCTTTTCGCGCGCGACGGCGAGGGCAAACCGCTGGTCTGGGAGACCGTGACCGAGCGAGCGGTCGCCGCCGGCACGAAAGGCGCGCGGGCGGCCATGTCGGGGCGTTTCGAGCTGGAAGATGGCCGGGTTACGGTGCCGTCGTTCCAACTGCTCGCCGAACGTTATCTCGATCGGCGCTACGCGCCCGAGAATGTTGCGGGCGAGACAGGTGTGTCGGCCGAGGTGATCAGGGGCCTGGCCTCGGAGATCGCACGTGTCGCCTTCGAGGAGGCGATCGAGATTGCACAGCCCTGGACTGACATGAACGGCGAGCGGCACCCGTCCTTCGTCGGGCGGCCTGTGTCCTTCCATGCCATGCGTGGGATCTCGGCGCATTCGAACGGCTTCCAGACGGCGCGCGCGATCCATGTGCTGCAGGCATTGATCGGTGCAGTCGACTGTCCCGGCGCCTTCCGCTTCGAGCCTCCTTATCCGAAGCCGATCGAGGCGCATCCGACGCCGCACGGAAGGGCTGAGCATTTCGGCTCCAACAAGCCACTGTCCGGCCCACATCTCGGTTTTCCGCGCGGACCCGAAGACCTGCTTATCGGCCCGGACGGCGGCCCGACCCGCATCGACAAGGCGTTCTCCTGGGACGCGCCGATCTCCGCGCACGGGCTGATGCATATGGTGATCGCCAATGCGCATGCCGGCGACCCGCAAAGATCGATCTGTTGTTCCTCTACATGGCCAACATGGCCTGGAACTCGTCCATGAACACCGCCGGCGTCATCAAGATGCTGGAGGACAGGGACGAGACGACGGGCGAATACGTCATCCCGAAGATCATCTATAGCGATGCCTATGCGTCGGAGATGGTCGCCTATGCCGACCTCGTCCTGCCGGACACAACCTACCTCGAACGGCACGACTGTATTTCGCTGCTCGACCGGCCGATCTCGGAGCCCGACGCGGTCAACGACGCGATCCGCTGGCCGGTGGTGGAGCCGGATCGGGACGTGCGCGGCTTCCAGTCGGCGCTGATCGACCTTGCCGGCCGGCTGAAGCTGCCGGGATTTGTCGACCATCGCGGCGTGCCGCTCTACAAGGATTTCGCCGACTACATCGTCCGGCACGAGCGCCGCCCGGGCATCGGACCGCTGGCCGGATTTCGCGGGGCAGGCGGCGACCGAGTGGGGCGAGGGGCCTCGAACCCTGACCAGTTGAAGCGCTACATCGAGAACGGCGCATACTTCTCGGCACATATTCCGCTTGAGGCGCAGTTCTACAAGCACGCCAACCGCGCCTACCAGGACTTCGCGGTGAAGATGGGCTTCTTCGACACGCCGCAGCCCGTCACGTTCCAGCTCTACAGCGAAATCTGCCAGAAATTCCGTCTCTCGGCGCAGGGTCTGAGGGAGCCATTGGCACCAGAAACGCACCGCGAGCGGCTGGAGATGGCGTTCGATCCGCTGCCCGCCTGGTACCGGCCGCTGGAAGAGGCGGGCGTCGATCGCGAGGCCTATCCCTACCACGCGGTCACGCAGCGGCCGATGTCGATGTATCATTCGTGGGGATCAATGAATGCCTGGCTGCGCCAGATCCATACGCGCAACGTCATGTACGTTCCGGGCGCGATCTGCGACGAGGTCGGGCTCGCCACGGGCGACTGGGCGTGGGTCATCTCGCATCATGGACGGATCAAGGTGGAGATCGCGCGTTCGGACGCGGTCAACCGCCACACGATGTGGACCTGGAACGCGATCGGCAAGCGCAAGGGCACGTGGGGGCTCGCGAAGGATGCGCCCGAAAGCAATCGCGGCTTCCTGCTCAACCACCTGATCCACGAGCTTCTGCCGCCCAAGGGCGACGGCATGCGCTGGTCGAATTCCGATCCGGTGACCGGCCAGGCAGCGTGGCATGACCTCAGGGTCAGGATCGAGAAGGCGGAGCCGGATCAGGTGTCGAGGCCGGCCTTCGCCTCCGTCGGACGGGCGGGTGCGGCCAACGATAGCCCATCCGAACTGCGCTACGGACAGGAGTGGGATCGATGACCTCGCTCCCCTCACTGCCGCCGCCGAAGAAGCTCGGGCTCGTCATTGATCTCGACGTGTGCGTGGGCTGCCACGCCTGCGTGATCTCCTGCAAGGAATGGAACACGGGCGGCTACGGCGCTGCGCTCTCGGACCAGGAGCCCTATGGATCCGCGGTCTCCGGCACGTTTCTCAACCGAATCCACACCTTCGAGGTCGTGCCGGAGGGCGGCGAGATCGTCGGTGAGGCGGGTGACGCGCGCATCGTCCATTTTCCGAAGAGCTGCCTGCATTGCGAGGACGCACCCTGTGTCACGGTCTGCCCGACGGGCGCCTCCTACAAGCGCTCTGCCGACGGGATCGTGCTGGTCGACGAGGACAAGTGCATCGGCTGCGGCCTCTGCGCCTGGGCCTGCCCATACGGCGCGCGCGAGATGGATCTCGCCGCTGGCGTGATGAAGAAATGCACGCTGTGCGTCGACCGCATCTACAACGAGACGCTGCAGGAGATCGACCGTGTGCCGTCCTGCGTGCGGACCTGTCCCGCAAACGCCCGGCATTACGGCGATTTCGCCGATCCGCAGTCCAATGTCTCGATCATGGTCTTAGAGCGCGGCGGCATCGACCTGATGCCGGAGCAGGGCACGCGACCGGTGAACAAATATTTGCCTCCGAGACCGCGAAAATCGCTCGCAAGCACGATCCCGCTCGCCGAGAACTCGGATGGCGCTAAGGGCTTCTTCGCCTGGCTCGACGGCATGCTGGACCGCATCTGAACATGCATCCCGCGCCGTCGATCATCCTCTTCACCACATTGTCAGGCCTGGGCTATGGACTCGCGGCCATGCTCGGTCTCGGGTTGCTCGATCCGTCGGCGACCGCGACGAAGGCTGCGCATGTCGTGGCGCTTCTGCTGATCGCGGGTGGGCTGTCCTCGTCGACGCTCCATCTCGGCAATCCGCAGCGTGCCTGGCGCGCCTTCTCGCAATGGCGGTCGAGCTGGCTGTCGCGCGAGGGGGTGATGGCGGTGCTGACCTTTATCCCGCTCGCCGTCAATGCGATCACCTCGCTCTGGAGCGGGCGCTACTTGCCTCTGCCAGGCATTCTCGGCGCGCTGCTTTGCGGCGTCACCGTCTATTGCACGGCGATGATCTATGCCTCGCTGCGTTCCGTCCAGGCCTGGAACACGGGGTGGACGCCTGTATTCTATCTTGTCTTTGCGCTGGCCGGCGGGCTCACGCTGGTGAGCTTGTTCTCCACACTCGGGGGGAGCGAGGCGGTCTGGCTGCCTCTCCTCGCTGTCGCTGCGCTGGTCGGAGCCTGGATCGTAAAGCTGCGCTGGTGGGCCCGCTTGGGCGAGCTCGGCCCGCTGTCCACGCCGGAGACGGCGACAGGCCTCGGCCCGATCGGCAGGGTGCGTCTGCTCGAACGTCCGCACATGAACGGCAACTACCTGACCAACGAGATGGGCTTCCGCGTGGCGCGCAAGCATGCGGCCAAGCTTCGACGTATCGCGCTGATCGTCGGCGGTGCGCTGCCGGCGCTGCTTCTGTTGCTCGCGGCGACCGCAGGCACCTCACCCGCGGTTGCCACGGTCCTCTCGGCCCTTGCGGCGCTGGCCTTCTTCGCGGGCACGCTGGCCGAGCGCTGGCTGTTCTTCGCGGAGGCGCGGCACGCCGTGATGAACTACTACGGAAGCTGATCAGACGACGAAGGCAAGCCGGTCAGCCCCACCGGCGATGGAACCACATCCACTGCCCCGGATATTCCCGCACCCAGCCTTCGACGATGTCGTTGATCATCTGGCAAAGGGCATCGGCGTCGATCTGGCCGCGGGCATCGCGCGGTGGCTCGATCTTGTCGAACAGTTCGAGACGGTAGCGGTTGTCCGGCAGGCGCACGCAGCGGACCGGGTAAATCTCTGCATCGTATTGCCGTGCGAGCCGCGGCACGAGCGGGCTTGTCTCGCAGCGGCGGCCGAAGAAGGTGGTCGGGATGCCCTTGCTGAACTTCTGGTCGACGAGTGCGCCGACATTGCCCTTGTTGTGGAGAATGCGCGCCAGCACATAGGCGGCGCCCGCCTTCGAACGAACCATGCGGTTGCCGGAGATCTTGCGCCTCTGGCTAATCTCCTGGGCGATGAACGGATTGTTGGGAGCACGGAAGAGCGACGCGACCGTCATGCCCAGCGACGAGGCCGCGATCGGGAACATCTCGAAGTTACCGGTGTGCGCCGTGAAGAAGATGCGCGGTCTGCGGCGCTTGCGCATTTCCGTGAAGATCTCGCCGCCCTTGAATTCGACGCGGCCGGGCGTCTGCTTTTCCGCGTCGAAATCGTAGAGCTTGTCGAGGAAGACGTATTCGACCCCGAGCCGGGCCATGTGGCCCCACATGTCGAGCGCGATCTCCTGGCACTCGGCCTCGCTCTTTTCGGGATAAGCCTTGCGCAGATTGTCCATCGCGATGCGGTGGCGACTGGTCCATGGCCCAACGCGGCGCGCGAGGCGGTCTGACACGTTGAGCGCCCTGTCGGCCGGCAGTTTCTGCAGCAGCGCGAAGGTCGTGAACACGATCTTGGCGACGATCCAGTGATTGGCGCGGCGCGTCCGGAAGGCGATCGAGCGGGCAATGCGGCCGGGCAGGGCGGAGAGCTTCATGGGCTCAGGCGATCCGCAGCAGGATCTTGCCGAAGACGTCGCGGCTCTCCATGCGCGCCAGCGCGTCGCCGAGATGATCGAAATCCACCTCGGAATCGATGACGGGATGCACCTTGCCGGTGGCGAGCTTCGCCATGACGGTCGCCATGTTCTCAATGCGGCAGCCGAACGAGCCGATGAGGCGCAACTGCTGCTGGAAGAGCTGCATCAGGTTGATCGTGGTCGATACGCCTGAAGTCGAGCCGCAGGTGACGAGCCGCCCCCCTTCTTCATCGACAGCATCGAGCCGGCCCAGGTGTCGGCGCCGACATGTTCGAAGACGACGTCGACGCCTTTCTTGCCGGTCAGCTTGCGCACGACGCCCTCGAACCTGTCCTTGCGGTAATTGATGACGTGGTCGGCGCCGAGCGCCTTGGCCTTTTCCATCTTGGCATCGGAGCCGACCGTCGTGATGACGGTTGCACCGGCCAGTTTGGCGAGCTGGATCGCGGCCGTGCCGATGCCCGAACCGCCGGCATGCACGAGCACGGTTTCGCCGGCTTCCAGCTTCGCGTTGTCGAACAACATGTGCTCGACCGTGCCGAAGGTGATCGGCGTCACGGCGGCGGCTGTCGCGTCGACGCCCGCAGGCGCCGGAATGAGCTGGCGCGCGGCGATGTTCATGCGCTCCTGTGCGAAGCCGTCGAGGTGGAAGCCGTGCACGCCTTCGACGTTCTCGCAAAGATTGTCGCGCTTCTCGCGGCACGCCTTGCAATGGCCGCAGGTGCGTGCGCCGTAGATCGCGACGAGTTGGCCGGGCACCAGGCCCGTCACGCTTTCGCCGATCGCCTCGACAATGCCGCACGCCTCGGCCCCGACCACCAGCGGCATCTTGCGCTTGGCGAAGGCCATGCCGCGCCAGCCCCAGACGTCGATATGGTTGAGCGCGACGGCCTTGATCGCGACGGTCGCCTCGCCGGGAGCGGGCGGCGAGGGCGAGGCGATGTGGACGGCCTCGATGCGGCGGTCGGCGACGAGCTGCAATGCGCGCATGTCTTCGTGCGGTTTCCTGCGGCGGTTCGGGACTTGACCGCGCCGCTTAGACGGGTTCGCGCGACATGACAAGGCAAGCGTTCTGGCCGCCGAAACCGAACGAGTTCGACAGCACCGTCGAGACATCAGCCTCGCGCTTGACGTTCGGCACGACGTCGAGATCGATCGCCGGATCGGGATGGTCGTAATTGATCGTCGGCGGAAGCACGCCTTCGCGCATGGTCATGAGCGAAAACACCGCCTCGATCGCGCCTGCGGCGGAGAGGGTGTGGCCGATCATCGACTTGTTGGACGATACGGGCACCGACCTGATCCGCGGTCCGAGCACGGTCGACAGCGACAGGTGCTCCATCTTGTCGT
The DNA here is from genome assembly GCF_024699925.1 of Mesorhizobium sp. J428. Classification (NCBI taxonomy): domain Bacteria; kingdom Pseudomonadati; phylum Pseudomonadota; class Alphaproteobacteria; order Hyphomicrobiales; family Phyllobacteriaceae; genus Mesorhizobium; species Mesorhizobium sp. J428. The sequence goes on along the minus strand of NZ_JAJOMX010000001.1, from coordinate 4,566 downwards.
TTTCCGGCGTCGATGTGCCGTGCGCGTTCACATAGCCGATCTCGTCCTCGGAAACGCCGGCGTCGCCGAGGGCGAGCTTCACCGCGGCGATGGCCGGCGAGCCGTCGGGCTTCGAGCGCGTACGGTGGAAGTCGTCCGCTTTCTCGCCGCATCCACGCATGATGCCCAGCACGGTTGCGCCCCGCGCGACGGCGCTCTCCAGCGACTCAAGCACTAGGGCCGCGCCGCCTTCGGCGAGCACGAAGCCATCGCGATCGCGCGAGAAGGGCTTGGAGGCGCGCTCCGGCGTCTCATTCTGCATCGATAGGGCCGACAGGAGCGAGAAGCGGACCATCGATTCCGCGCTTGCGGAGCCGTCGGCGCCGATCGCCAACGCCCGGTCGCACTCGCCGCGCCGGATCGCCTCGACACCGAGCTGGATCGCGGTCGCGCCCGACGCGCAGGCGGTCGAGGTGGTGATGGGCAGCCCGCGCGTACCAAACAGGACGGCAAGGCGATCGGCGACGGTGCCGAACAGCGCCTCGTCGAAGATCGAGGCACCGTTGCCGGCCCGCGCGGCCTCGAGCAGGCGCTGGTAGCCGCTGCCTTCGCTCACGCTCCGGTATTGCGAGCCGGTCAGCCCAGACGAGTTCTACCGGCGGTGAGGCGAGAAACAGCGGACCGCCGAAGTCGGAGCCGATGCCGGCCTCTGCGATCGCCTCCTGGCCGGCGGTCGCCGCCAGCTCATAGGTGAGTGCGTACATGCCCTTGTCGCTGCCGGGCAGGAAATCCACCGTGCCGGCGATCGTGGTCTTCAGATGATCGACCGGAAATCGCGTGATCGCATGGATTCCCGACGCGCCCGCGGTTAGCTTCGACCAGTTCTCCGTCTTGCCTGCTCCAAGCGACGTGACCACGCCCATGCCGGTAACGGCGATGAGCGGACGGCCGAGATGATCCTTGTATCGGCTCATGGTCCTCAAGCCTTTCGTAGGAGGGCCGCACCTTCCCCGCGATGATGGCCGATCGCCGTGGCGAGCACGGTATCCGGCGCTACGTCATATGGGGTCTCGGTGTCGGACATCGTTCCGGGGGGCGTGGCCGTTGAAGAGCGACAGCGCCGCAAGCGCAACGGCGAACGGGAGCTGGGCCTCCTTGAGGTGACCGGTCAAGGCGGAGAAGCCGCGCAGCACGTGGGCCGCCAGCGCCTGCCGCTCGGTCCGTGTCGGCCCTGGGGCGCCGGAAGCGCCCGAAATGATCAGGCGGCCGGGCTCTGCGCCAAGCGCCTCCACGATGGCCGCGATGTCCTGCGCCAGCTTTTCCTTTGGCGCGGGACGAAAGCGACGAGGCGACTTTGTCCACGACTGCGTAGATGCGGGCGCCGCGCGCCTGCGCATGCTCGCGCGTTTCCAGCACCAGAAATGCTCCGCCGGAGCCCGTGATCACGCCGCCGCCCTCGGCATGCCGGTCCCATAGCGGCTGCCATTTGCCACGGTGAAGATATCCGCCCAATTCGTAAGCGAGCAGCTTGTCGGGGTGCTCGGTCTGGAACGCTCCTCCGACGAGCGTGTGCGTCGACTGGCCCGATGCAAGCCGGGCAACCGCGGTCTGCAAGGCCGATACACCGGCGCCTTCCTCTCCCATGAAAGTGCGGGATGAGCCGGTGATCTTGTGGACAATCGAAATGTTGCCAGCGAGCAGGTTCGACAGCTGGGCGAGAAAGAGCGTCGGCCTCAGATCGTTGGTCAGCTTCTCGTTGATCAGCGCCTCTGCGTCGTTTCGCGTTAGCGTGGCCTCGAGGATGTTCTCGTCGACTTCCTTGTCGCGTTCGCCGCTGCCGGCGGCTACGATCATGTCCATCGTCGTGCACAGCGCTTCGTTGGACTTGAGGCCTGCATCGTCGAGCGCCAGTCCGGCCGCGTAGACGCCGAGCCGCTGCCAGAGCTCCATCTGCCGCTGGTCGCCCTTCTTGGGGATCTGCGACGTCCAGTCGATTTCCGGAGAGCATGCACCGTATACGGAGCGAATCGCTCCGAATCGGTCGGCGGCGGCAGGGAAGGGGTCTCGAAGGCCTTCCAGTGGACCTCGGCGCCTTCGCCGAGGCAGGAAACCAGGCCTATGCCAGTGATGACGACGTCGCGAGCGCTCATTGTGCGCTCATGTGCGGCAATGAATGCGGCACCGTCAAGCTTTGCGAGATCAGGCCGCCTTCTTGGCTGCCACCAGGGCGTCGATCTTCGCGCACAGATTCTTGAGAACGAAGTATTCTTCCGTCGACACGCGGCCTTCGTTCACGTCCTGCGTCCACTTCTCGAGCGGAATCTTGATCCCGAATTCCTTGTCGATCGCAAAGACCGTGTCGAGGAAATCGAGGCTGTCGATGCCGAGATCGTCGATCGTGTGGCTCTCCGGCGTAATCTTGTCGCGATCGATCTCGGTCGTTTCCGCGATCAGGTCCGCGACCTTTTCGAATGTCGTCGTCAAGCTGTGCCTTTTGCGGTCAATCGTTGGCGATAGCTTTGCAGGCTCTAGTCGTTTTCGCCCGAAAGTGGAAGGGTGAAATCGCCGCGCCTGGGGTGCGCGGGAGCCTGTACGTGTCGGAAATGGTTGCTGGAGCAGGCGTCGCGAACCCCTCTGGCCTTTAGTCAGGCACGGTGCAGCTATGCTGGCCCGCCTCGTTATGGTCCCGGCGGCACCGTGACGGTTCCGGCCTCTCCGCCGGTGAGCGGTTCCCATTCGATCCGGTCGTCCAGCCGATACTCGATCGTATGGATCACGACGGACGTGTCGTCGATCAAGGCGAGGTTGTAGCTCGGCTCGATCGGACCATGCCCGTAGGCGAGGCGTCCCTCGAATTCCGGCCAGCCCGGATGGCTGGTGGAACGCGGCGCGGAAAAGGGGACGCGCTCGATCGAGCCGGACAGCGACATATGGCAGTGACCAAAGAAGACGTGGCGGATCGTGTCGCGGTGGCGGCTCAGGATCGCGGCGAACTCCTTCTTCTGGACCAGCGCGAGGATATCGGTCGCGAGCACGCCGATCTGCACCGGGTGATGGTGCAGGAACACGAGCGCCGGCTTGCGCTCGCGCTGAGATTCCTCGAGCTGGGCCGACAGCCATGCGAGGCGTTTCGGCCCGAGGCGGCCGCTGTGATTGCCGGCAAGGTTCGTGTCGAGGAAGATCAGACGATGGCCGCCGATCTCGCGGACGTGCTGGATATAGCCATCCGCGTCCACCGGCGCGTCGGAGAATATCTCCTTGAAGGTCTCCCGGTGGTCGTGATTGCCGATCATAAGAATCGGCTCGATCGGAGACGCGGCAAGGATCTCGCGGAGCTTCAGATAAGCCTCGCGCTTGCCGTGATGGGTGAGGTCCCGGAGATCACGACCGCGTCGGCATCGGCATGCCGCTTCTCCACGTGGGCAAGGCAGGCTTCGAAGGCGGCGACCGAATTCTGTCCCGCGATCGGGTCGGCATTGATGCGGATGTCGGAGATGTGAACGAGTTTCATGTCCGGTTGCCCCTTGCCCTTGCCTCTTATCCGAGCACGGGCGACAGCGGAACCCGCCGGCCTTGTTCCGCAGCGGGAGGCTCCAGAAATCGCTTCGCCGGCCGGCGCCAAAGAGGATAGGCTGGCCCTGTCCGCGACACCGCGGACGATCACGCTGGCGGCTTTCTATGACGACCATCCTGTGCGCGGGCGTCGCGGTCATCGATTTCGTCTACCAACTCGACGAGATGCCGCGCCGCGCCGAAAAATACCGGGCAAAGGACGCCTGGATGACCAGGCGGCAACGCGGCCAATGCCGCCGTCGCGATCTCGCGGCTCGGCGTCGGGCCCGCCTTGCCGCGCGCCTGGGCGACGATGCCGTCGCGGACATGATCGTGTTCGCTGGAAGTCGAGGTCGATCGCGCGCTGGTCCGCCGCTTCGCCGGGCGGAAATCGTCTTTCTCGGCGGTCTTCATCGACGCGGCGGGCGAGCGACAGATCGTCAATTATCGCGACATGGACATTTCCCTTGGGGCGGAGTGGCTGGCGGTTGCGGATCTCGGCCAATTTGACGCTGCACTGTCGGACACGCGCTGGCCGCAATGCGGCGCCGCGGTGCTCGGCCGGGCGAGGGAGCGCGGCGTGCCGGGCGTGCTGGACGCCGAAGGACTGACTGCGCCCGGGGAGGGCGCGCTGATGCTCGCCTCGCACATTGCCTTCTCTGCGCAAGGTTTGCGCGACTATGTGGGTCATTCCGACCTTGCGAAGGGATTGCGCGAGGCGGCGTACCACAGGCGCTTGGGTTTGCGTAACGGACGGCGCGAAGGGCGTCTTGTGGTTAGACGGAGACGACGTGCGCAGCGTCCCGGCTGTTGCCGTAACCGCGGTGGAGACGCTTGGTGCGGGCGATGTGGAGCACGGCGCCTTTACGCTGAAGCTTGCCGAGGGCGAAAGCGAAGAGGCGGCGATCCGTTATGCCAATGCGCCGCGGCGCTCAAATGTGCCGGCAGTGGAGGCCGCGCCAGCTATCCGAGGCGGACGGACGCGGACGCATTCCTGTCGAACTGGACTAAGGCGGCTCAGAACCGGATGCGGCC